>JAXDGO010000052.1:0-2532 GCA_034665005.1 Solirubrobacteraceae bacterium
TTGATCTCGATCTCGATGAACCAGCGCGCGCCGCATCCGGCGCTGCCGTGGGTCGCCAACATCCCGAACGCGCTGGACTTCTCCTTCTATCCGGTGCAGCCGAAGCGCGGCGACTACTTCCTGTTCCTCGGCCGGATGAATCCGGAGAAGGGTGCGCACCGCGCCGTCGCGGTCGCGATGGAGGCCGGAGTGCCGTTGAAGCTCGCGGGCAAGAAGCGCGAGCCTGCTGAAGAGGTCTACTTCCACGAGTACGTCGAGCCGCACCTGCGCGAAGGCCACATCGAGTACCTGGGCGAGGTCACCCACGGAGAGAAGGTGGAGCTGCTCCAGGACGCGCGGGCGACGCTCTTCCCTGTCGACTGGGAGGAGCCGTTCGGCCTCGTCATGATCGAGTCGATGGCCTGCGGCACGCCCGTGATCGCGACCCGGCGAGGCGCGGTGCCCGAGGTGATCGAGCACGGGCGCAGCGGAATCATCGTCGACGACTATCGCGACATGGTCGGCGTGCTCGCGCAGGCGGACGAGCTCGAGCCGATGGAGCTACGGCGTGCGGCGGAGGAGCGGTTCTCGAGCGGGCGGATGGTGGCGGACTACGTCGCGGCCTTCGAAAAGGCGATCGCGTCGGCGTAGCATCGCGGCATGGTTCCGCCGGCTCCCTGGCGCGTCGTGATCGCGACTCGCGTCCTGCCGATCGCGCTCGGCTTCTCCGCCGCATTGCGCGAGGCCGGCCACGAGCCGGTCGCACTGTTGACGGTTCGCGACGCGAGCGGCCGGTACGGAGGCTTCGACCTCAGCGGCATGCTCGACGACCTGCCGCCCGATCTCGACGTGCTGATCCCCGCCCGTCGCGCCTCGATGGCGCCGCTCCTCGCGTCCGTTCGCCCGGATCTCGTCTCGTGCACCGGCTTCCCCTGGAAGATTCCCGCGGACGCGCTCGCCGTGCCGCCGCTGGGCTGGATCAACGGTCACCCGTCGCTCTTGCCGCTGCACCGCGGGCCGGTGCCCGTGGCCTGGACGATCAGGAACGGCGAGGACGAGATCGGAACGACGATCCACCGCATGGACGCCGACCTCGACACCGGCGCGATTCTCGCGCAGCGGACGATGCCGATGGGCGAGTACACCGACCCGGAGGAGTTCTACGGGCGGCTCGGGCCACTGCACATCGACGCGTTCAAGGAAGCGCTCGCGAAGCTGGCAGCCGGCGAGGAGGGCGCGGTCCAGGGCAACGGCGGATACGAGGGCTTCTTCACCGACGACGACGCGCGGCTCGACTTCGCGCGGCCCGCCGCCGAGCTGCATCGGCTCGTCTGGGCGTGGCGCTACACGATTCCGAAGGGCGAGTTGCACGGCGCGCTTGCCGAGCTCGACGGTAAGACGGTGCGCGTGCTCGCGTCGTCGCTCACGGAGGTCGCCGGCGCACGACGCGTCGAGTGCGCAGATGCGCCACTCTGGCTCGTGAAGACGGAGCCGGTCAGCGGGGCGGGGGCCACTGATGCCAGCGCTCCGGCTCGAGCCACGCAGTGAAGCGCTTGCGATCGCGCTTGCGATACGGCTTGCCGGTGTAGCGCAACGCGAGCCGGTCGATGTCGCGCAGGTCGACGTCTTCCTCGATCGAAAGGATCCGGCCCATCAAGCTGACGTGGTGGTACCAGTCGTTCTCAGCGAGCACCGTGAGCGATACCCGCGGGTCGGCGCGCATGTAGCCCAGTCGGACGCGGCTGTCCTCCATGTTCAAGAGCGCGCGGCCGTCCTCCCAGTCGTACCAGGTGGCAGCCGTGTGCGGCGAACCGTCCGGACGGAGCGACGCGACGACGGCAGGATTCGCTTTCGCGAGGAACTCGTCGACCTCGGGCGGCACGGGGACGGGCGGCACGCTGAGAATCTATGCGGGGGCGGCCAGCGGCGTCGTCTCGACCGCCTGATCCAGGGTGAGCTCCCGGACGCTGCGAAGCCGAACGACGACGAGCGTGCTCGCGATCACCCAACCGGCGCCGAAGAGCAGGTACGCGCGCATTCCCACGAGCGAGGAGATCGGCCCCGCGAGCGCGTAGCCGGCCGGGAGGAACACCATCGCGCCCATCCAGCCGTACGCGGCGACGCGCGCCAACTTGTCCGGCGCGATCATCGTTTGCACCACCGTGTCCCAGACCACGGAACCGCAGGAGAAAGCGAAACCGGCCAACGCCGCGGCGGGCGCCAGCAGCTCCACCGGCGCGTGGAATGCGAGCAGCACGCTCTGGAGCGCCGTCGGCAGAAAGAGCAGACCCACCGCGACGAGCGGCCGTTTTGCCCGCAGGCGCAGCCCCAGGAGACCGCCGAGCAGCGCCCCGATTCCTTCCCCTGTCACGACGATGCCCCATGTGCCCGCGCCGCCCATCGAGTGCTTCGCGATGTACGGCCCGAGGACGAAGAACGGGGCGTACGTGACCAGGAAGTAGAGCGCGATCCAGAGCACGAGCACCCACATCCACGTGTTCTCGACGAACGCGCTCCAGCCGTCGCGGAGCTCGGCGAGGAAGCTCGAGCCCG
>JAXDGO010000053.1:0-11826 GCA_034665005.1 Solirubrobacteraceae bacterium
CCCTCGCCGCTGCTGACACCGACGTACATCAGCCCCGTGCAGTGGGGGCAGCTCGTGACCCGCATCGGCGCGCTACCCGCCCCCCACATCACCACCAAACCCAGCCCCGCAGCAATCCCCGACCCGAAGCGCCACTAGTCCGCCTCGCCCCTCGCCGTCCAGGCCGCGGGAGCCGCCTGCGCCTTCTGCCATGATCCGCACGGATGGTCACCT
This sequence comes from Solirubrobacteraceae bacterium, assembly GCA_034665005.1. Taxonomy (GTDB): domain Bacteria; phylum Actinomycetota; class Thermoleophilia; order Solirubrobacterales; family Solirubrobacteraceae; genus Palsa-744. Next base: position 214 of record JAXDGO010000053.1, read on the forward strand.
ACGGCGGGATCGACCTCGGCGGGACGAAGATTCAGGCGGTCGTGGTCGATCAGGACCACACCGTGCTCGGATCCGCCCGCCGGCCGACCCCCACCAGCGGCGGGCCCGCCGATGTTGCGGCTGAGATGGCCGAGGCGCTGCGCGACTCCGCCCGGGCGGCCGAGATCGAGCCGTCCGAGCTGGCGGGCATCGGGGTCGGCTCGCCGGGCACGATCGAAGACGGCAACGTCACCAGGGCCCGGAACCTCCCAGACTGGGAGGGCACCTTCCCACTTGCGGCGACGCTGCAGGCGGCGCTCGGCACCGAGGTGAGGGTCGGCAACGATGTCCAGGTGGCGACGCTAGCCGAGTTCAAGCTCGGCGCCGGGCGCCTGTACAGCTCGCTGCTGGGCGTCTTCTGGGGCACCGGCGTCGGCGGCGGCCTGATCCTGCGCGGTGAGCTATGGACCGGACGCGGCGGGGCGGGGGAGATCGGTCACATGGTCGTGATGATGGGCGGAGCCCGCTGCACCTGCGGACGGCGGGGGTGCATGGAGGCCTACGCCGGACGCGCCGCGATGGAAATCTATGCGCAGAAGCTCGTCGAGAAGGGTCGCAAGACCGATCTGTTCAAGCTGATGAAGGAGCGCGAACGCTCGCGCCTGACGAGCGGCGTGTGGGCGCGAGCGCTCGATCACGGCGACAAGCTCGCCCACGAGATCATCGATCGGGCCGTCGAGGCGCTCGGGGCGGGGGTCGCGTCAGCCATCAACCTGATCGATGTCGAAGGCGTGATCATCGGCGGCGGCCTCGGGGTGCGCCTCGGCCATCCCTACGCCAAGCGCATCGGCGAGGCGATGCAGCCGCATCTGTTCGCCGACTCCCGCCCGCCTCGGGTCCACGTCGCGGCGCTCGGCGATCTCGGCGGCGCTGTCGGCGCGACGCTGCTCCTCAAGGACGAGCAGCCGAGCGCCCGAGCGGAGAGGCCCGCGCGGCGCGTCCGCGGCGCTACAGCCCGCCGACGGTGACGATGACCAGGACGACCGACAGCGTCGACAGAAGCGCGACGGTCACAAGGGTCACTGCGTCCATCAGCCCTCGGCTGCGCCGCTCGCCCATGATGTGGGCCGACCGGGCCAGTCGCCAGATGAAGAACAGGTTGATCGGCAGCAGCAGCCCGTTGACGACCTGAACGGCGACCAGAAGCGAGATCACCGGCAGACCGGGGATGATCGCCACGAACGCGCTGATCATGATCATCCCCGTGATCACGTTCACGAACACCGGCGCCTCCTCGCGCCGCCGGCCGACGCCCTTCTCATAGCCGAGCGACTCCGAGATCACGTACGAGGTGGCGATCGGCAGGATGGCGGCCGCGAGCAGGCTGGCGCCGAGCAGGCCGATGCCGAACAGGGCCTCGGCGTAGCGGCCGGCGAAGGGGCTCAGGGCATGCGCCGCCTGTGCCGCCGAGGTGATGTTGTGGACGCCATGGGTGAACAGCGTCGCGCCCGTCGCGATGATGATGAACGCTGCGATCAGGTTCGCGAAGATGGCCCCCGAGACGGCCTCGCGTTCCTCGTGGCGGAGCTCATCCTCGCGAACGCCGCGCTCCACAACGGCCGACTGCAGGTACAGCTGCATGTATGGCGTGATCGTGGTCCCGGCCGTCGCGATCAGGATCAGCAGGAAGGCCGAGCTCAGATGGATGTGCGGAGCCACTACGGCCTTTCCGACGGCGCCCCAGTGGGGGTGCGCGAGGATGGCCGCGATCGGATAGGCGAAGAACGGGATCGTGAACCAGATGAAGATGCGCTCCGCCGAGCGGTAGGAGCCGCGCACGATGATCAGCCAGATGCCGAGCGCCGCCAGCGGGACCGAGACCTGGGCGGGCACCCCCGCGAGACCGAAGGCAGCCCCGATCCCCACGAAGTCCGAGATGCAGATGCCCAGGTTGGCGATCACCACGGCCGTGGTGGCGAGCACCGACCAGCGGATCCCGTACTCCTCGCGGATGAGCTCGGCCAGGCCCTTGCCCGTGACCACGCCCATGCGCGCGGCGAGCAGTTGCACGACGCTCAGCGAGATCGTGATGAGCACGATCGTCCAGAGAAGGTCGTAGCCGTACTTGGCGCCCGCGGAGGAGTAGGTCGCGATGCCTCCGGCGTCGTTGCCGGCGTTGGCGGCGATCAGGCCGGGGCCGAGCAGGCCGAGAAAGGCGAATATGCGGGCGCGGCGCGGGCTAAGCCGGGCAGGCAGACGCGGTCGGCCGAAGGTGGCCGACCGGATGCGACGCATGACGGACGGTACTCGGACCGCCATCGAAAGGTCCGCTTGAGACGCTCACGCCGGGCAGTCTAATCAGTCCTCGCCGAGGAGGCCGAATCTTCGGCGCCAGCCTCTGGGCAGCATCGCCTCGAGCACGTCGTCGACCGTCACGACCCCGACCATGCGCTCGCTCTCGTCGACCACCGGGATCGCCGTGAGGTTGTAGTCGGCCATCAGCCGCGCAACCTCCTCGAACGACGTGTCAGGGGACAGTGTCGGGATCTCGTGCCTGACCAGCGTGTCCAGTCGCTGTCCGGGATCGGCCCGCAGCAGGGCTGTCACCGGGACGCTTCCCTCGGGCGATCCCTGCGGCGAGGAGACGAACACGGCGCTCAGCAGCTCCGGCTCGATGCTGCTCGCGCGCACCGCCTCGAGCGCGTCGCTGGCCGAGGTCGATCCGCGCAGCAGGAGGAAGTCGGGGCTCATCAGGCCGCCCGCCTCCGCCGGGTCGTAGCCGAGCAGGGCGCGCACCTTGACGCGATGGCTGACGGGGAGGAGAGCCAGCACCGGCTCGCGGCGGTCCTCGTCGAGCTCGCCCACGATGTCGGCCGCGTCGTCGGGCGCCATGCGGGAGAGGATCTCGGCAACCTGCTCGTCCGGGCGGTCCTCGAGGAACTCGCGCTGGTGCTGGTCGTCGAGCTCCTCGAACACGTCGGCCTCGAGCTCCCGATCGTCGTCGCCGACGGCCTGGATGATCTCCTCGCCCTCCCGCCGCGAGGCGGCCTCCACCAGGTCGGCGATCTGGGCGGGGTGGAGCTTGGCGAGCTTCGGATGCGGAACTCGCAGGCGCACCGTTGGCACGTGCCCGACAAATGGCTCGACGCACGCCCAGTCGAGGAACTCGCCTGTCGCGATGCGCGCGCCTAGCGGCTTCGGCAGCAGGCGGCGCAGACCGCCGCGCGGGCCCGTGTCGACCCCGACGACCCGCCAGGACCCTGCGACCAGCGCCAGCTCGATCTCGTTCGCACGCACCAGACGAGCGCCCTCCACGTTGATCAGCTGTCGGTCGAGCAGGTCGCGCTTGAGCAGGACCTCCTCGGGGCGGCGCTCGAAGCGGCGCAGGTCGAGCTTGGCCTTGCGCATCACGACGCCGTCCGGGCCGATGTCAGAGACGCTCTCGACGCCGAGGAACGAGGTGCGCCCGGCGACCTTCACGAGGAACCCCGTTATCGGCGGGTAGCCGGCGCCGCCCAGGCGCACGATCACGTCCTCGACCCGGCCCAGCTGCTCGCCGTCCTCGTCGCGCAGGGGGCTGCCGACGACCGAGGAGAGGTGCAGGATCGGAGGCGCCTGCGCGGTTGGCGCGTTCACGCCGCTCATCGTACGCCACGCCGGTCGCGCCGACGGGTGGCAAGGGGACGACCGCCGGGTATCTATGTTGACTGGCAGTGCTGCCGTTCTGGCTATCGATCGCCCTCCTGTCGCTGCTCCAGGGAGCCGTGGTGGCGCTGCCCCGTCCCATTCAGCTGCCGCAGCTTGCGCGCCTGCGCGGACGCCGCTGGGCGGTGATCCCGCCACTGTCGGTGGTGGGCTTCGTGTTCGTCGCGCGTGCCGCCGAAAGCGCGAGCGCCGAAGCGCTGACATATCTCGCGCTGCTCGCCGTCCCGCCGCTCGCCGCGCTGGCGCTGGGCCGGCTCTCACACGGCGCAAGGCCCGTCAGGGCGGTGCTCGTGTTGCCGCTCTTCGCGCTCGCCTGGGCGGATCGCGGCGGGCTGGCCGGCGAGACGGCGGCGGTCCTGCTGTCGGCCCTCAGCTGCGTCTCGCTAGGCACGCTGCTCGCCGCCGTCACCCCGCCGCGCTGGCTGGCGCTCGGGATCGTCGCGATGGCCGCAGCTGACACCGCGCTGGTCGTCTCGGACCTGCTTCAGCGGCCGAACAACGCGCTGATCGCGGCGCACCCGGTTGCCGGCCTTCCGCGACTCCAGAGCGCCGTGCTCGGTTCGGCCGTCATGGGCTACGGCGACCTGTTCATCGCCGGCGTGCTGGGGGGGTTGCTGGCGGTCTCGATGGGCCGCTCGCTGCAGCTGCGCGGCGCCGTCCTGACGGCCGGGCTGTCGCTGATGTTCGACCTGCTCTTCTTGCTCGTGAGCGAGCTGCCCGCCACGGTCCCGGTTGCGATCGCGTTGATCGTGCTGCTGCTGCTCAGGCGCCGGCGGGCACCGTCTCCACGGCAGAGAGCTCCTGCGGCGCGCTGGCGTCTGTCTCGGAGGAGTCCTCCGGCCCGCGCTCCGGCCGCGCGCTGATCGCCCGCGCGGTGATCTCGACCGCCGTCGGAGCCTGCAGCTCGCGATCGGACGCCGCGCCGGCCTGCTCGATCCGGCGCACCTGTGGCATCACGCGGTGCTCGAAGGAGCCGACCGCCTCGTTGTAGGCCGAGGTCGCCGAGTCCAGCTGACGCCCGACCTTCGCGAGCGGCTCGGCGAAGCGGCCCAGCCGGCGGTGGAGCTCCCTGGCCGAGTCGGCGATCTCGCGTGCCGACTGCGCGATCAGCTCCTGGCGCCAGCCATAGTGCACCGCCCACAGCAGGCCGATCAGCGTCGTCGGCGTCGCCATCAGCACCTGCTGCTGCACGCCGTACTCGATCAACGCCGGGTCCTGGGCGAGCGCCGCCTGATAGATGCCGTCCGAGGGGACGAACATCACGACGAACTCGGGCGTCGAGTCGAACTGCCGCTGGTAGCCCTTCGACGCCAGCTTTGCGATGTGGTCCCTGGTCTGACGCGCATGGCGCGCGGTGTGCAGTTCGCGAGCCTCCTCGTCCGGCGCCTCGAGCGCGGACAGGTACGCGTCGAGCGGCACCTTCGAGTCCACGACGACGAGCTTCCCGCCGGGCAGGCGCACGAGCATGTCCGGTCGCAGCGTCCCATCGGCGGTCTGGATCGTGCTCTGCTGCACGAAGTCGCAGTGAGAGACCATCCCGGCCATCTCCACGACGTTGCGCAACTGGATCTCGCCCCACGACCCGCGCGTGGAGGGGCGCTTGAGCGCCGAGACGAGGTTTCCGGTCTCCTGGCGCAAAGTGCCCACGCCGTCGCCGAGCTGCCGCACCATCTGGGCGAGCTCACCCTGCGCCTGGCGGCGCTCGCGCTCCAGACGCCCGATCTCGTTCTCCATCCTGCCCAGCTTCTCCTGGACGGGACCCACGAGCCCCTTTATCTCCTCGGCCCTTTTGGCCATCTCGCCGGTGGCGCGCTCCTCCTCGGCGCGGCGCGCCTCGGCAACGCGTTGTGCGAGCGAGTCTCCGGTGCGCTGCAGCACGTCCAGCGAGATCGCCTTCAGCTCGTCGCCCATCCGCTCGCGATTCCGTCTGAGCAGCGCGGCCGCGCTCGCGGCACCGGCCAAGACTCCGACGATCAGCAGCAGCAGGCTCACGACGTTCATGCGGGCACGACCCTTCTCGGAAAGTTGTTGATCGATCAGCGTGACACCCGCCTCGGACGCCAGCGCCTCCGCCTCAACGCGCGCATGGAAACGCCAGTTTGCGGGTCCTGGCCTCGGAAACGACGCTTGACATAAGTCACTTCGATGGTTATGCTGCTCAACTTCTCCGGGCATAGCTTGGGGATTGCTGCATTGAGGGAAGAACCTTCCTGAGCGATGCTCGGGATTGCTGCACTGAGGGAAGAACCTTCCTGGGCGATGCTCGGGGAGCGCTGCATCGAGGGATATTCCATAGAGGGGGCTGTGCCTGCGGGCATGTCCCGCAAGCATGAGGAGGATGTGAGATGTCAGCCAAGAATGGCTCGGCAGTATCGTTCCGTAGACGCAGTCGTCTCATCGGCTGTGCCGCGGCGGTCGTATTCGCGTTCGCGGCACTGTTTGCCGCAAGCGCCGGTGCTGTGACGCCGCCGCCGCCGACGCAGTCCTACCTGGCGCTCGGCGATTCGCTGGCGTTCGGCTACTCCCAGCAACTCTTCAACGAAAACCAGAAATTCGGTGAGCCGCCCACTGCGTTTGAACATGGGTACGCGAACTATTACTTCCAACACCTGAGGCCGAGGACTAACCACGTCCAGCTTCAGAACAACGGGTGCCCCGGTGAGACCACCGACTCCATGATCGGCAACGGCGCGCTCGCGGGGGCCTTCGGGATCCCCGGTGCAAGCCCGTGCGGCTACCACAAAGCGGGCCTGGCGCTCCACCATGAATACGGCGGGAGCAAATCGCAGCTCGAAAACGCGCTCGAAACGATCGCGGTTGATGCGGGCACCGGTAAACCGGTCACGACGATCTCGCTGAACATCGGCGCGAACGACGAGCTCGCGGCCGTCAAAGCGTGCGAAAAAGAAGTCGGCGAAGAATATGTCGCTGAAGGCAAAAGCAAATACGGCGGGGAAAACCCCGAACAGTCCGTCGCCCTGTGCATCGGTGCGCACGCGAAAGGCCTGTTTGAACACATCCTCGGCAACATGGGCAAGATGCTGTATGCGATCCGCAACGGCGCCACCTTCGGCGGCGTGAACTACGCAGGCAAAATCATCGTGCAGGGCTACTACGACCCCTATGGGAACGTCTTTGGAACAGGCGAACTCCTGAAAGGCTCGAACGCCCTCACGCAGATTCTGAACGTCAAGGAGGCCAAACTGGTGAGCAGCACAGCACCAGAAGCGGAAGAAGAAGGCCACGAACCGTTCGGAGCCTGCTACGCGAACCCGCAGCCTAAATTCAACCCGATGAAAACAAAACTCGAATCGGAACGGCTCCAGAAATGGACCAACATGGCTAACACCTCCGAATTCGAAGGCAAAAAAAATGGGCCGGACATTCACCCGACGCCCGCGGGTTACAAAGTGCTCTCGACCACGATGGTGCAAGCCTGCGGTTGAGCAATCGCCTAGCCCTCTGAATCGAGGGTGGTAGCGAGCTCGGGGCTCTCGGCTAAGCGGCCGGGAGCCCCGAGTGCTTTATCTGCCGTGCCGCCTGTTCGAGCACGCCGAGCATCGCCGTCGCCGCCGGGACGAGCCGGGCGCCGGCCGGGGCCGCGGCGATCACCTGGCGCACAGGCGGGGAGGGCGACAGCGCGCGGATGACGATGTCCTCGCGCACCACCGAGAGCGCCAGCTCGGGGATCAGCGCCACCCCGACGCCGGACGCGACCAGCCCCTGCACAGTCTGGTAGTCGTCGCTCTCGAAGGACACCTGTGGCTCGAAGCCCGCGGCATGGCAGCTGCGCACCACCTGACGCGCGCAGGGGCTCGACCGGGAGGTCTGGACCCACGGCTCCTCCGCGAGGTCCTCGAGGCGCAGCCTGCCGCGCTCGGCAAGCCGGTGGTCGCGGCGAAGCGCGAGGTACATCGGGTCCTCGAGCAGCTCGAGCCGCGTGATATCCGGCTCCAGGAAGGTCTCGCCGGAGAACTCGAACAGCAGCGCGAGATCGAGCTCGCCCGCGCGCAGCCGCGGAGCGATCTCCTCCGGCTCGCCCTCGGCGAGCGTGAGCTCGACATCGGGATAGGAGGAGCGAAAGGTCGCGATCGCAAGCGGCATCAGCGTCGCCCCGGCCGTGGGGAAGGAGGCCATCCGCAGGCGCCCGCCGCGCAGCCCGGCGATCGCAGAGAGAGCGGCGTCGGCGGCGTCCAGCCGCGCGAGGATGCCCTCGGCGTGCCCGACCAGCGTCTGCCCGGCCGCCGTCAGCCTGACGCCGCGGGGATGGCGCTCCAGGAGCGCCATCCTGGCTTCTGCCTCGAGTGCCGCGATCTGCTGCGAGATGGCCGACTGCGTGTAGGAGAGCGCCTCGGCGGCCCGCGAAAGCGATCCGCGGTAGGCGACCTCCTTGAGCACCTTCAGCCGTGCCACGTTTAGCATTAGCTGTACTTATAGCATCGATCAATAGGTTCATTGGTACTGATGGCAGGAGGTGGGCATCATTGAGGGAAGGTCACGCAGACCAACGACTTCAGGGCCGGCACGAGCCGGCCATACGACAGGAGCAAAGCCATGCCAATCAAGATCATCGTTTCCTATGACGGCACCGCCAACGAGGACGACGCAATCGCCCTCGGGCGGCTTCTCGCCGGCGCCGGCGGGGAGGTGTCGCTCGCGTACGTGCGACACATACACGAGCCCGACCGCGACCGCGAGACGCTCGCCGAAGCAGAGGCGCAGGAGCTGCTCGAGCGCGGCGCAAAACTGCTCGGCGACCCCCACGCAGGCCGTTACGTCGTCACCGACCGCTCGACCCCCGAGGGGCTGGCGGCGCTGGCGGACCGGCTCGCGGCGGATGTGATCGTCTTCTGCTCGGACTCCCACACGGCCAAAGGACACGTCTCGATCGGCAACTCCGCCGCGCGGCTGCTCGAAGGCGGGCGTACCGCGATCTCGATCGCGCCCGTCGACTTCGCCGAGAGCGAACCGGCGATCCGGCGGATCATCGCGGTGGGCGACGGCGACGGCGGAGCCCGGCAGACCGCCGAGGCGCTCGCGTCGGCGCTCGGAGCGACGATCGCGCCGGTCGTGAACGACGAGGCGGATCTGCTCGTGATCGACTCGCGCCCGGAGGCCCAGCCGGGACGCGTCGCGCTGAGCGCCTCCGCCGAACATCTGATCGAGATCGCCACCTGCCCGGTGCTGGTGCTGCCCCGGGGCGTCGCGCTGCCGTTCGGCAGGACAACGGTCAGCGCGGCGGCGTAGCCGCCGGCCACGACGACGCTGCGCGGGCGGGCGCTCCTCAGCGAGCGATCCGCCCGCGAAGTCTCCTCAGTGCGTAGCGCGCGAGCGCGCCGAGGAAGTCAAGCCCGCCGCCGAACAGATGGGCGGCGGGCCCCGTCCAGAGGCGCGCCTCGGCGCGTCGGAGGCGGTCCAGAGCGCGCCCGGTCATCACGGGGCGGCACGGTATCGTGGCGAGGGTGCCGGCAGCGGTCAAGACCACCCTCACCGAGCTCGGCGAGTCGCGCGTGCGGCTCCAGGTGCAGGTGGCGCCCGGTGAGCTCGAGGGCCGCCTGGCGGCGAAGGCGCAGCAGCTCGGGCGCCAGCTGAAGCTTCCGGGGTTCCGTCGCGGCAAGGTGCCCGCCCCCCTCGTGATCCAGCGCATGGGCAGGGAGGTGGTGCTCGAGGAAGCGGTGCGCGACACGCTTTCGAGCTGGTACTCCGACGCGATCGAGAGCGCCGGCATCGTGCCCATCGGCGACCCGCAGCTCGATCTCGGCGAACTTCCGCCACAGGGCGAGGCGCTCGAGTTCTCGATCGAGATAGGCGTCCTGCCGAAGGCGGAGCTCGGGCAATACCGGCAGCTCGAGGTCGGGCGCCGCGAGCCCGAGGTCGGCGAGGAGCCCATCGAGCAGGAGATCGAGGCGATGCGCGAGCGCCTCGCGAGGCTGCAGACGGCCGAGCGGCCGGCCGCCGAGGGCGACTTCGTCGTCGTCGACTACGCCGGTGCGCTCGCGGCCGGGGACTCCTCCGGAGAGCGCCAGTTCGTGCCGTTCGCCGGGGGAGAGGGCCGCGATCAGCTGGTCGAGCTCGGCGGCGGCAACCTGATCCCGGGGTTCGAGGAGGCGCTGCTCGGGGCGAGCGCCGGCGACACGCGGACAGCCGCGCTCACGTTCCCCGCCGACTACGGCAGCCAGGAGCTCGCAGGGCGGGACGCCTCGTTCGAGGTCACCGTCAAGGAGGTCAAGCGCAAGGAGCTCCCTGAGGTCGACGAGGACTTCGCCGTGGACGCCGGCTTCGACGACGTCGAGGAGCTGCGTGAGGACATTCGCCGCAGGCTCTTCGAGGCCGAGGAGGGACGCATCGACGTCGAGTTTCGCCAGGCCGCGCTCGACGCCGCCGTGGCGGAGGCCACGGTCGCCCTCACGCCCGAGCTCGTGGGCGCGAGGGCTCAGGAGATGTGGGAGCGGATGCTCCATTCGCTGGCGCACCGCGGGATCTCACGCGAGGCCTATCTTCAGATAGTCGGCCGCCAGGAGTCGGAGATCCTTGCCGAGATGCAGCCCGAAGCGGAGCTTGCCCTGCGCCGCGAGGCGGTCATCACGGCGATCGTCGCCGCCGAGGGAATCAGAGCCAGCGATGAGGAGCTGGTGGAGGCTCTGGTGCCGAGCGCCGAGCGCGAGGGCGTCGAGCCCGCGAAGCTGTTCGAGGATCTGCGCTCAGCGGGGCGGCTGGATGAGGTGCGCGAGGATCTGACGGCGCGCAAGGCGATCGACCTGATCGCGGCTGAGGCGACGCCGATACCGGTCGCCCAGGCGCAGGCGCGAGAGCAGCTCTGGACGCCCGAGAAGACGTCCGCTACGGCTGCCGGCGCACAGGACGCGGCGGGGGAACCCGCCAGGCTGTGGACGCCTGATCGCTAGCCTCTAGAGGAATCCGATCGGCGAAGCGAAACAAAGCGAGGATCATGAGCCCACTGGTACCAATGGTCGTTGAGCAGACCTCGCGAGGCGAGCGAGCGTTCGACATCTACAGCCGCCTGCTCAACGAGCGCATCATCTTCCTTGGCACCCCGGTCGACGACCAGATCGCGAACCTGATCGTCGCCCAGTTGCTGCACCTCGAGTCCGAGGACCCCGAGAAGGACGTCTCGGTCTACATCAACTCGCCGGGCGGTTCGGTGTATGCGGGCCTCGCCATCTACGACACGATGCAGTTCATCAAGCCCGACGTGCAGACGATCTGCGTCGGCATAGCGATGTCGATGGGGGCCCTGCTGCTCGCCGGAGGCGCCGAGGGCAAGCGCATGGCGCTGCCCAACGCGAAGATCCTCATCCACCAGGTCTCCTCGAGCTTCCAGGGGCAGGCGACGGACATCGAGATCCACGCCAAAGAGATCATCGACGTGCGCCGGCGACTGGACGAGATCATTGCCAAGCACACGCACAAGGACCTCGAGCAGGTCCGCAAAGACACCGAGCGCGACTACTTCATGAGCTCCGAGGAGGCCAAGGAGTACGGCATCATCGATCGTGTGATCTCGGAGCACTAGCTTCGAGATCGCGCGGGGAGCGCGCGCAAGACTGGGAGAGAAAGGGAAATGGCCAGACCCACAGATTCCAACGAGCAACTGCTCTGCAGCTTCTGCGGCAAGTCCCAGCGGCAGGTCAAGAAGCTGATCGCCGGCCCCGGGGTGTACATCTGCGACGAGTGCATCGACCTCTGTAACGAGATCATCGACGAGGAGCTCTCCGCTCCGCCGGCTTTCGACATCGAGAACCTGCCGAAGCCGCGGGAAATCTACGACGTGCTGGACGAGTACGTGGTCGGCCAGGATCCCTCCAAGCGCACGCTGTCGGTGGCCGTCTACAACCACTACAAGAGGGTCCAGATGATGATGTCCGGCGACTCGGACATCGAGCTTCAGAAGTCGAACATCCTGCTGCT
>JAXDGO010000054.1:0-35685 GCA_034665005.1 Solirubrobacteraceae bacterium
CGATCTCGTCGATCTCTGCCGCGCTGGCACCCACCATGGTGCGGACCGCCTCGCCTTTGCGAAAGACCCCGTCGACGACCCGCACGTAGGCGACGACGCCCCGGTACTGGTCGAACTCGGAGTCGAAGATCAGCGCGCGGGTAGGCCCATCAGGATCGCCGGACGGCGGTGGGACACGAGCGATCAGCTCCTCGAGCACCTCGCCGATGCCCTCGCCCGTCTTGCCGCTGATCCTGAGGATCGCCTCCGGCGAGCCGCCGATCAGCTCGCTCACTTCGGACGCGACGCGGTCCGGCTCGGCGCCGGGAAGGTCGATCTTGTTCAGGCACGGGATCAGCTCGAGGCCCGAGTCGACCGCCAGGTAGGTGTTGGCCACCGTCTGCGCCTCGACGCCCTGGGAGGCATCGACGACGAGCAGCGCGCCCTCGCACGCGGCCAGCGAGCGCGAGACCTCGTAGGTGAAGTCGACGTGCCCTGGGGTGTCGATCAGGTGCAGCTGGTAGGTCTCTCCGTCGCGTGCGTTGAAGAACACGCGCACGGCCTGCGCCTTGATCGTGATCCCGCGCTCGCGCTCGAGGTCCATGGAGTCGAGCACCTGCGCGCGCATCTCGCGCGCGGAGACCGTGTGCGTCATCTCGAGGATGCGATCGGCGAGCGTCGACTTGCCGTGATCGATGTGCGCGATGATCGAGAAGTTGCGGATGTGCGACTGGTCCATGGTCTCGGGTCACGATAGATGGTGCCCGGCGCCGGCAGCCGTGGCCGGACCCGATAGCCTTGATGGTCCGGCGGATCGCCAACTCGACTACGGGTCCTTGAGATCCAACCGCGGCAACGCGCCGGGCGCAAGCCCGACGGCCAGTCCAGGTGTCGGGAGTGTCACGCCGCCCAGGCAGACACACAGTCCTGGGACGTAAGTAGTAAGCGGCGATCTCTGATCGGGTGCACCGGGCGAGCGAAAGCTCGCCCGGCCGCATGCCCTCCTAGAGCAGGGCCTCACGGTAGCCGCGCGGCAACTCGGAGAGGACGTCGGAGAACTCCTTCTCCGTGACCGTGTCACGCAATGCGGCGAACACCGCGCGCGCATGTTCGAGCGCCTGCTCATAGGAGATTCCCTCGCGGTCGGCGATGCGCTCGATGAACTCGTCGAGCGACATCTTCTGCGCCTTGCCGCCCGTGCTGGCCTTGCCGCGCTCGAGCGCCGGATGCAGATCTTCGGGAAGCTGTTCGGCAAGGTCGTCCACCTCGCCGCCGGCGATGCGCTCGGCGAGCGTCTCCACCACCGCCTCGCTGGCGCGGCGCGCCTCGGGGGGTTCGAGCGCCGCGCGTCGCGCGACGCGCTCGACGAACACGTCGCCGAGCACGAGGGCGGGAGCGCCGGGGTCGCGCGTGTGCTTCCTCGCCTCGCCGATCAGCCGGCGGTATTCCTGCGGCAACTGCCCCTCGAGTTTGGCCATCTCGTCGCTGCGAACGAGCCTTGCGAGCGCGACGAACACCGCTGTCACGTGCTGCTCGGCCGTCTCGCTGTCGACCTCCTCGCGCTCGGCGACGCGCGTGAGGAACTCCCCCACGTCGAAGCGCTGTGCCTCGGCGCCGTCAGAGAGGAGCCACATTCTCAGCTCCACCGGGAGGTCCTCGGCCAGCATTCGCGCCTGATCGCCGGTGATCCGCTCGCCGAGCGTCTCCATGGTCGCCTGCGCCGCACGCTCGGCCCGCGTCCACGGCAGCCCTGTGAGCTGCTCGATCGCGGCGATAAAGCGCTCGTAGCGCCACTCGTCGCTGTACTGGTACACCAGCTCAGCCATCGCTCCGGGGTCGCGGGCCATCGACATGTTCATTAGGCCCGCCCTCGACCCGATCCACCGTTTGTCGCGAACAGGGCCTGCTCGAGCCGGTGCTAGGCCCTGCCCAGCTGGGCCCTGATCAGCCGGTTCACCTGGTGAGCCTCGGGGACGCGCATCACCAGCACGGCGCGCACGTAGACGAACAGGCCGGCCGCGGCCGCCCCGCCGACGCTCACGATCTGCCCCAGGAGGGCACCACCGAGCAGCGCGTCGAGCAGCCGCCAGACCCCCCAGGCGACCCCGGCCATGAGCGCCGAGGCGAGCGCGATGCGGGCGGTGATCATCGTCGTCTGCGCGCCTTCGAGCCTGCCGTTGAAGCCGGCGCGAAGGCGCTGGAGCTGGAGCGCGGTCATCAGCGCATTCGCGGCGACCGTGCCGATGATCAGCCCGGCGATCCCGAACGGCTTGTAGAGGGCGATGCTGACGATCACGTCGACGACGATGTTCAGCGCGGCCAGCCGCGTCGGTATCCACGGCCGCTGCACCGCGAAGAACGTCCTCGTGAGCAGCAGGTTCAGCCCGCCGAAGGGGAGGCTGAAGGCGAACCAGAACAGCGCGATCGAGACGAGATGAGTCGACTCGGGCCCGAACTGCCCGCGTTCGAAGACGAGTCGCACGATCGGTTTCGCCAGCGCGATCATGAAGGCGGCGGCGGGGATCAGAAGGAGATTTATCTGGCGCATCCCGATGCCGACAGCCCGCCTCATCCCGGCGGCGTCCCTGCGCGAGGCCATGCGGCTGAGCGTCGGGAACAGGACCGTGGCGACGGCGACGCTGAAGAGACCCTGCGGGAGCATGTAGATGCGGAAGGCGTTGTCGATCGCCCGAGGCGCTTCCTTTGAGACGAGCGTGCCGAACACCGAGTTGATGAGCTGGTCGAGGTTGACGATGCCCAGGCCGATGGTCACCGGCAGCATCAGCGTCAGCACCTGCCTGACCCGGGGATCGCGCCAGTCGATCGAGAACTGCAGGCGGAAGTCGATCCGTCCGAGCGCGCCGAGCGCCATCAGCAGCTGCACGAAGGTGGCGATCAGGATCGCTATCGCATAGGCGTAGAGCTGGTGTCCGTTTTCATATCCGCCGTGGAAGTGCGGGCGCAGCACGACGAGCAGGACGAGGATCACGAGGTTCCACACCGCCGGCGAGACCGCGGGGATCGTGAAGTGGTCGTAGGACTGCAGGACCCCGACCAGGAGGCCGTTGAGCCCGAGGATCAGGACCACCGGGAAGAGGATCTGCGAGAGCCCGATCGTGAGAGCGTCGAGCTGGGAGTTGAACGTGCTGCCGGTGAACAGCGGCATGATCAGCCCGGCGGCGAGGATGAAGAACGCGGTGACCGCGCCCAGCACGATCAGCAGGATCCAGAACAGGTTCGAGGCGAGACGGAAGGCCTCTTTGCGCCGGCCCTGCTGGATCAGGTCGGTGAAGACCGGCACGAACGCCGCGGACAGGGCGGCGTTCGCAAACAGGTTGCTGACGAGGTTGGGGATCTGAAAGGCGATCGTGAAGGCCGACGCCGGCCCGCGCGTTCCGAAGAAGCTCGCGGCCACGACTTCGCGCGCCAGTCCGGCGATCCGCGAGAGCCCGGTGGCGATCGAGAAGATCGCGGTGTTGCGTGCGACGCGCCCGCCGCCTGGTGGCACCGGGGGTGGCGGCTCCTCGGCGAAGGCTTCTGCTGTGGCGGTCAAGGCCGCTATAGTACGGCGCTCCGCGGCGCGCCAGGTCTTGCTCGGCGCCCGCGGATAGCGCCATGGCCAACATCCATTCCCAGAAGAAGCGGATCCTCCGCTCCGAGCGCGAGCGCATGGAGAACCGCCGCTACACCTCGGCGATCAAGACCTACTTCCGCCGTCTCGAGTCGCTCGTCGACGGTGGCGACGAGGCTGCCGCGAGCGCTGCTCACCGGGAGCTCTCGAGCACGATCGACAAGGCCGTCAAGCGTGGCGCCATGCACCGGAACACCGGCGCCCGCAAGAAGTCACGCGCAGCGCACCTGCTCGGCGCGCGCGCCCGCGGCGACGCCGGGCCCTCCGCCGAGTAGCACCCCTAGCGGGTGATCGCTTCGATCGTTCGCACGGCGACGGTGTCCTCGTCGAGCGCCGAGAGCGATCGCCGATCGCCCTGCGCGCGGCTCGCGGGAATGGGCGCTCCGCCGCGCGAGTCGAGTTCGAGATCCGCGAGCTGCCCCAGCGCGGCGCGCAGACGCTCGGGATCGTTGCGAGCGACGTCCGCGACGAACCGCTCGGCGGCGCGCGCGGGCATGCGCAGGCTTCGCTTGATCTCGGCGACGGGCTCGCCGTCGCGCAGCCTCAGGGCGACAGCCACGGCGTCGCGCAACCGCTGGGCCATCAGGTAGGTCAGCCCCGACAGCCGCTCACCCTGCTGGCGCAGGCGCAGGTAGGTGCGCACGGCCTCGCGCTCGTCGGCGCCGACGAGCGCGTCGGCCAGTCCGTAGGCGCGCAGCTCGGCGGAGTGGGCGGCGCGGCGCTCGATGTCCTCGACTGTGACGCTGCTCGGCCCCTGTGCTCCGGGAGCGCCCGCCGCGGCGTCGGGATCGGAGCCGCTGCGTTCGAGCGCCAGCTTCTCGAGCTCGCGGAGCAGCCGCTGCTGGCGTTCACCCACCTGCGCCACCAGCGTCTTCGCAGCCGCGGCGTCGAGCGAGATGCCGATCCGCGCGGCCTGCTCGCGCGTCCAGCCCACCAGCTCCCACGGCTTGACCGTCGCCTGCTCGGCCACCTGGCCGCCGGCGCGTTTGACGGCCTCGTGCACGCCGGCCGGGGCCTTCGCGCGCGTGTCCTCGCGCGCGAACAGCGCGAGCGTCGTCTCGGGCGGCATCTCGCTCATCGCCGGCACGAGATGGGTCTCGACGTCGGCTCCTCGCCAGCGCTCGACGCCTTCGACGATGATCACGCGACGGCCGACTGCGAGTGTCATGGCGGCCAGCGCCTGCGCCACGCCGGCGGGCGAGGCCGCGTCGCCCTCGAGCAGCTCGACGCTCGCCGAGCCGCCCTGCCCGCCCTCGGCGAGAGCGCGAAGTCCCGACCGGCGCTCGGCGATCGCGCCATGATCGTCGCCGTGGATCAGATATGCGGGCTTGAGCTCGGGCATCGCCTCGAGTCTAGGCGCCCCGCCCGACGCGCCGCGCATCCCGCGGTGCCGCGCCGCGAGCGCTCAGCGCACGACCAGGTTCACGAGCCTGCCCGGCACGACGACCT
Source organism: Solirubrobacteraceae bacterium (assembly GCA_034665005.1). Classification (GTDB taxonomy): domain Bacteria; phylum Actinomycetota; class Thermoleophilia; order Solirubrobacterales; family Solirubrobacteraceae; genus Palsa-744. Next base: position 5,060 of record JAXDGO010000054.1, read on the forward strand.
CCTTGACGATCTCCCGGCCATCGACATGCGCCTTCACGTTCGGCGCCGCCCGGCAGAGGTCCTTGAGCGTCTGCGGGCTTGCGTCGGAGCGGGCCTGGACGCGGTCGCGAACCCTGCCGTTGACCTGGCAGACGAGCTCGTAGACCTCCCTCTCGAGCAGCTCCTCGTCGGCCTGCGGCCACGGCTGCTCCCAGACGCGCTCACCAGTCAGGCGGTCGTAGATGTCGGAGCTGACGTGCGGAGCGAAGGGGAACAGCAGCGAGGCTGCCGTGCCGAGGGCAAAGCGAAGCGTGCCGAGCTGCACGGAGTCGCGCAGCCGCGAGCTTTCGTTCAGCAGCTCCATCACAGCGGCTATGGCGGTGTTGAAGGCGAACCGTCTGAGGTCGCCGCTGACCTTGTCGATCGCCCAATGAGCCTTTCGCAGCAGCGCGAGATCGTCGCCCTCGGCGCCGGCCGGCGCCTCCAGCTGCGCCACCGGCGGCCCTGAGCGCTCGGCGGTCTCGGCCGCCAGCCGCCAGAGCCTCGAGAGGAAGCGGTGGACGCCCTCCACGCCCTCGTCCGACCAGTCCGCATCCTGGTCGGGCGGACCCACGAACAGGACGTAGGCGCGCGCGGTATCCGCGCCGAGGCGCTCGACGATCGAGGCGGGCGAGACGACGTTGCCTCTGGACTTGCTCATCTTGGCGCCGTCCTTGGTGACCATGCCCTGGGTGAACAGCGCCTCGAAGGGCTCCTGGAACTGAAGATGGCCGAGGTCGGCAAGCGCCTTCGTGAAGAAGCGCGCGTACATCAGGTGCAGGATCGCGTGCTCCACCCCGCCGATGTACTGGTCCACCGGCATCCACTCGCGCACGGCGGCTGGGTCCCACGCCGCACGGTCGTTGGCCGCGTCGCAGTAGCGCAGGAAGTACCACGACGAGTCGACGAACGTGTCCATCGTGTCGGTCTCTCGCCTGGCGGGCCCTCCGCACGTGGGGCATGTGGTGTTGACCCAGTCCTCGGCTGCCGCGAGCGGCGAGCGGCCCTTGGGCTTGTAGTCGTCGATCTCCGGCAGCTCCACGGGCAGCTGGTCCTCTGCAACCGGCACGATGCCGCAGCGCTCGCAGTAGAGGATCGGGATCGGAGTGCCCCAGTAGCGCTGCCTCGAGACGAGCCAGTCGCGCAGCCTGTAGTTGACCGAGGCGTGGCCCTTGCCTTCGCGATCGAGCCAGGAGACGATCGCGGCGATCGCCTCGCGGTTTGGCATGCCGTCGAACTCGGGAGTCGAGTTCACGAGGACGCCGTCGCCCATGTAGGGCAGCTCCCCGTCGCTCTCGCCGGCGGCGCCGCCATCCCCGGGGGCGGGTTCGATCACGCGCCGGATCGGCAGGCCGAAGGCCTGCGCGAAGGCATGGTCGCGCTCGTCGTGCGCGGGCACCGCCATGATCGCGCCGGTGCCGTACTCCATCAGGACATAATCGGCGACGTACATCGGCAGCTGCTCGCCGTTGACGGGGTTGGTGACCGTGCGCCCGAGCGGCACGCCCGTCTTCGGCTTCTCGGCGTTGCCGCGTTCCTCGTTCGTCTCGGTCAGGGCGTGGTTTACGTACTCGCGGACCGCCTGCTCGTGCTCGGTGCCCTGCGCGAGGCGCAGCACGTCCGGATGCTCGGGGGCCATCACGAAGAAGGTCGCGCCGAACAGGGTGTCCGGGCGGGTGGTGAACACGGGGTAGTCGATCCCGAGCTCCTCGCAGCGGAATGTGACCTCGGCGCCCTCGCTGCGCCCTATCCAGTTGCGCTGCATCGTCTTGACGTGCTCGGGCCAGTCGATCACGTCGAGGTCGCCGAGCAGCCGCTCGGCGTAGTCGGTTATGCGCAGGAACCACTGCTCGAGCTGCCTGACCTCGACCAGGCAGCCGCAACGCTCGCAGCGGCCTTCGGCGTCCACCTGCTCGTTGGCCAGGACCGTCTGGTCGTTCGGGCACCACTTGACAGCGGCCTCCTTGCGGTAGGCCAGGCCCGCGCGCAACAACTCGAGGAAGATCCACTGCGTCCAGCGGTAGTAGCTCGGTTCGGACGTCGCGAGCTCGCGCGACCAGTCGATCGAGATTCCCCAGGAGCGAAACTGGCGTTGGAAGGACTCGATCGACTCGGCGGTAGACACGCGCGGGTGAACGCCCGTCCTGATGGCGTGGTTCTCGGCCGGCAGCCCGAAGGAGTCATAGCCCATCGGATGCAGCACGCGCCGGCCGAGCCGCCGCTGGAAATGGGCGATCGCGTCACCCACGGCGTACACCTTCAGATGGCCGATGTGAGGTTCGCCGCTCGGGTAGGGCAGCATCTCCAGCACATAGGACTTGGGCGGCTGCTTGATGCGCGCGGACGAGCCCGAGCGCGATTCTCCCCGGCCCTCCGCGCCGTCGTCGTTGGAGACCTCCCACGTGCGCTCGCGCGCCCAGAGCGCCTGCCAGCGCGGCTCTATCTCATGTGGGTCATAGCGGTGCTCTGCCACGGGAATCGCAGGTTAGCGGGCGGCATGTGACCGCCGCGGCTGCGCTCTCCCGAGTCCGATCAGCCGGGGGGTGCGAGCGACTCCTTCGCACCCCGAAAGCGGCTGCCGCCGCGCAAGAGCTCCACCACCTCGGGCGGGGCCTTCTCGGGCGAGCCGGCGTCGAACGGCGGCTGGGGGTCGTACTCGATGCCGAGCTGGATCGCCTGGGCAACAGCGTCGCCCGCGACCCTTGCCGCAAGCGCGAGGGCCATGTCGATCCCCGCCGATACGCCGGCTGCGGTCACGATCTTGCCGTCGAAGACGACGCGCTCGGACACGGCGCGCGCGCCGAGCCGGCCGAGCTGCTCGAGCGCGAGCCAGTGGCTGGTGGCGCGCTTGCCCGCGAGCAGCCCGGCGGCGGCGAGGATCAGCGAGCCGGTGCACACGGACGTGGTCCATGTGCTCGTCTGATCCACCTTCCTCAGCCATTCGAGCACGGGCTCGCCGGCGCGGGCGGCCACCTCGCCCGGGCCGCCGGGCACGAGCACGATGTCGGCCCGCTCCACCTCCTCGAGCGCATGTCCCGCCACGAGCGTGAGCATGCCATTGTCCGTGATGACCGGCCCGGCCTCGCTCGCCACGAACTTCACGTTCGCGTCGGGCAGGCGGCTCAGGACCTCGTATGGCCCGATCGCGTCGAGCGCCGTGAGCCTCTGGTAGAGGAGGATCGCGATGTCCATGTCCTGTCTCCTTGTGTTGGTCGGGATTGGAAGCGCCGGCGGTACTCGGCCGGCGCCACCTCGAGCTTGCGCAGGAAGGCCCGGCGCATCGTCTCGGCTGTGCCGAACCCGCAGGCTGCGGCGATGGCTGCGACGGGCTCGGCGCTGTCCTCGAGTCGCCGCCGCGCGGCCTCGAGGCGCACCCGCTCGACGTAGCGGCCGGGCGTGACCCCGGTCTCGGCGCGAAAGGCGCGCGCGAAGTGGCGCGCGCTCATGTGGGCGCGCGCGGCCATCGCCTCGACGGAGTGATCCTGCGCGACATGCTCAACGACGAATCGCACGGCCTCGCGCAGCGGCTCGCGCTCGGGCTGCTGGGCGGTGAGCGTCGCGCTGAACTGCGACTGGTTTCCGGGACGGCGCAGAAACAGGACGAGGTGACGTGCGATCGCGAGCGCCGCGTCGCGGTCCAGGTCCTCCTCCACGAGCGCGAGCGCCAGGTCCATGCCGGCCGTCACCCCGGCCGACGTCCAGACCGCGCCATCGCGAACGAAGATCGGCTCCGGGTCGACGTCGACGGCGGGATGCAGGCGGGCGAGCTCGCCGGCGGCCGTCCAGTGGGTCGTCGCGCGGCGACCGTCGAGGAGTCCCGCTCGCGCGAGCAGGAAGGCGCCGGTGCATACGGAGACCGTCCGCCGGGCTGTGGCCGACACGTCTGAGATCCAGTTGATCAGCGCTTGGTCTGCCGCTGCGTCCATGCAACCTGCTCCGCCGGCCACGATCAGCGTGTCGATCGCTCCCGGCGCCTGCTCCAGGCCGGCATCCGGCGTCACCGTGAGGCCGCTGGAGGTCTGTAGCGATGCGCCGTTTCTACTGACGATCGTGACCCGGTAGCCGCGGTCGCTATTGCCCGTGGCGTCGATCAGGCGCTGGGCGCCGGCGAACACCTCGAGGGGACCGGTCACATCGAGGCTCTGAACTCCGGGGTAGGCGACGATCACGACGTCTCGTTGAGGGCTGGCAGGGTCCACCGGCCGATCATCGCGCAAGCGCCATCCGTCCGCAAGGACAGATTTCCCACGATTTCTGCCATCGGCTCCGGCGCTGTCCATGATCGAGCCGACAGGGGTGGGAGACCTGCACGCGGCCCGGCCGTGCCCGCCCGGAGTGCCGCGGCGGACTACGATTGGCGCGTGGACCACGAGCCTGACGACTCTCGAGTTTCACAGGGAGGCCCGGACGTCCTCGGCGGCGCACCGGGCCGCGTCGCGAGCATCGTGGCGGCTGCCGAACGGGCCGCCGCCGAGCTGCGCGAGCAGGCCGAGGTGCGCGCGCGGGAGCGGATCGCCGAGGCTGACCGCGCCGGCGAAAATCGCGTCCGCGCGGCCGAGGAGGAGGCGCAGGAGATCCTGCACGCTGCCCGCTCGCAGGCCGAGGCGACACGCAACGACGCCCTGTCGACGGTCTCGGCCCTTCATGCCGAGGCTGAGCGGGTGCGCGATGAGGCGGCGCGCGTCCTCGCCGAGGCGCAACAGGAGGCGAACGGCATTCTGGCCGGCGCTCGCGAGGAGGCGGAGCTGGCGCGCATTGCCGCCCAGGAGGAGTCGGAGCGTCTGCGCGCCACGGCGGCCGCGGAGTCGGAGCGCGTTCGCTCGCAGTCCAGCACGGAGCTCGAGCAGCTGCGGGCGGCCGCCGAGCAGGAGTCGACGAGGCTGCTGGCCGACGCGCGCGAGGAGGCGGCCAGGATCGCGGAGGAGACCCGCGGGCAGACCGAGCGGCTGCTCCTCACCCGCCGCGAAGAGCTCGTGCGGCTGCGCGTGGAGGCGGACGAGCAGGCCAAGCATGTCCGCTCGCATGCGCGAGCGGAAGCACGAGAGATCACGAGCGACGCGCACGTCGCGGCACGCGAGGTGCTGAGCGAGGGCACCGAGGTCTCGCGCAACCTTCGCGAGCTGTCGGTCTCGCTGCGCAACAACGCGGAGCGCCTGCTGCGCGATGTGCGGCTGGCGCACGGCGCGATGACCGCGCGACTCGACCAGGCTGCTCCCGGGGAAGGGCGTGAGGGCGGCCAGTCTCCGCGTGCGAGGAGACCGCGCGACGAGGGCGACGACGGCCCGGGCGACGACCTCGACGTGCCCGAGTTCATGCCGCGCGGTTGAGCCAGAGGTGATCGGCCGGGTGCGGCTGCAGTCTCAACTTGAGGCGTTCAGAGCTACACTGCCCGAACCAGACTTGGGGCTATAGCTCAGCTGGGAGAGCGTCCGGCTGGCAGCCGGGAGGTCGTCGGTTCGAGCCCGACTAGCTCCACTTACTTGACGTGGTTCTGTTTGTGAACGTCTGACACGGGAGGATCGGCAGGAGACCCGGTATATGCGACGGGCAGCCCCGCGGCAATTCTGGCCTCGGACGCTGACGCCGCAAGCTGAGGACGCATAGGCTCCTCACGGGCACTACATCCCTCGGCCCTTGTCATAACACCGAAAAGGAGCTGGCATGCCACCCGCACGAAAAGCCTCCGCAAGAAAAGCTTCGACCAAAAAAGCACGACCGGCGTCGCCCCCTGCTGATCGCCTCCGCGCTCGCCACCAGCAGAACGATCGCGCGATCCGCCGCATCACAGACTCGCTGGACGTCGCCATGAAGGACCTGCCAAAGATTGGCGGCAGCGTCGGAGCCGGGGTCGGCGACCTGCGCAAAGACCTCGCCAAACTGCTCCGCGACGCGCGCCGCCACGCCACGAAGATGAGCACCGCGACCCGCAAAGAACTCGAACGGCTGCAGAAGGACATGGCCTCCGCCGCCAAGAGCAGCCCCGGTCGCGGCGCTCGGAAATCGCGCACGGGCACGACCGCCAAAAAATCGCGCAGCGCGGCCACGGCCCGCAAATCGCGCGCCGCCACGACGAGCAAAAGCGCGCGTGCGACGTCCGGCGCGCGCAAATCGCGTGCCGGGGCGAGCGCTCGGAAAGCGTCCACTACCGGCACAGCCCGCAAAGCCCGCACGGCGACGACGAGGAAACGGGCGTCGAGCACCGCGCGCTAGGCGCGAGCCGCGCATCGAGCGGCGGCAGCTCAAGACAGTCGGGTCAGTCGACAGAGCGTGTCGTCGCGCGGACCCCTGCGCCAAGCAGGGCGTCCGCGGCGTGGTCGGCCTCGGCGAGGAGCTCGCGCGCCTCGCCACTGGACTCCGTCGCGCGGATCAGAACCGAGAGAACCGTGCCGAGCAGCGACGCCGGCACGGCCTCGGGATCGATCAGCCTGAGCATCGGCAGCCCCACTCCCAGCGCGACGACGACGTTGGCGAACTGCTCGGTCGCATGCGGCGGCGGCTCAACGCCGGCGTCGGCCGCGCTCGCCGCCGCGAAGCGCGCGAACGTCGCGCGCAGCGTGTCCAGGCCGTCGGCCAGCCGCCGTCGCAACCGCTCATCGCGCTGCGCGTAGACCCAGAGCTCGACGAACAGGCGAAACGGGTCGGGGTTCTCCTCGAGGCGCTCCATCCAGCGCGCGCTGCCGGCGAGCGGCCGCTCCCACGTGATCTGCCCACGGTCGAACAGCGCGACCTGCTCGGCGACCTGGCCGGCGAGATGCTCCTCCATCAACGCCAGCAGCAGGTTCTCCTTGCTGCCGAAGTGCGCGTAGACGGCGCCCTTGGTGAAGCCGGCCTCGGCGGCCACCTCGTCGAGCGTCGCCCCGCCGAACCCGCGGCGGGCATAGACGCGCGCCGCGGCCTCGAGCAGCCTCGCTCGCGTCTCGGCCTTGCGTGCGCTTCGATCGAAGTCTCCGCGCGGCATCAGAACTCGCCGCCGACAGGCGCCGTGGCTCTCGCCGGGTCGTTTGGCGAACGTGCGCTTGACACATACTGTCGAGTAGATATACTCATTGGTATAGCCACTATAGCGGACGAAACGAGGACGTCATGAACGAAGATCTGCCCCCCGGACCACGCATGCCGGTGCTCCTGCAGACGATCGGCACATGGACGCGACCAACCGCTTTCCTCGAGCGTTGCCGCGCCCGCTACGGCAAGCGCTTCACGGTCCGCCTGATCGGCCAGCCGCCGATGGTGATGATCTCCGACCCCGAGGAGATCAAGGAACTGTTCCTCGCGCCACCCGACGTGCTGCATCCCGGCGAGGGCGCGAGGATCCTCGAACCGATAGTCGGTCGCAACTCGGTGATCCTGCTCGACGAGAGCCCCCATCTCGAGCAGCGCAAGCTGATGCTGCCCGCCTTTCACGGCGAGCGCATGCAGCGCCTCGCGGGGCTCATGGCGGAGCTCTCCGAGCGCGAGGTCGACTCCTGGCCGCGCGAGCAGGCCACCGCGCTCCACCCCCGTCTGCAGCGCCTCACGCTCGAGATCATTCTGCGCGCCGTCTTCGGATTGGAGCGCGGCGCCCAGCTCGACTCGCTGCGCGAGCTCTTGACGAAGGTTCTCGCGTTCGGCGCGAGTCCCCTCTCGCTGCTGCCGCCCCTGCCGGGCCTGCTCACACGCGTCGGACCGATGAAACAGCTCGAAAGCATCGGGGCACAGGTCGATGAGCTGATCTACGCGCTGATCGAGGAGCGCCGCCGCGAGCACGCCGCCGATACGACACCTGCCGCTGGGGCACCGGCGCCGGCCGGTGAGGACGTGCTCTCGATGCTGCTCGCCGCCGAGCACGAGGACGGCTCGCCGATGAGCCCCGAGGAGCTGCGCGACGAGCTGATGACCGCGCTCGTCGCGGGCCACGAGACGACCGCCTCGCAGCTCGCCTGGACGTTCGAGCGCCTCGCCCGCGAGCCGCGCGTGCTCGGGCGGCTGCGCGAGGAGCTCGACGAGGGCTCGGACGAGGAGTACCTCACGGCCACGATCAACGAGATCCTGCGCCACCGGCCGGTGCTGCCCAACGCCGAGCCGCGCCTCGTCAAGCAGCCGGTCGAGATCGGCGGCGTGCGCTATAGGCCGGGCGTCGCGCTGTTCGCGAACGCGTACCTGCTCCATCACGATCCCGAGATCTATCCCGAGCCGTATGCGTTTCGCCCGGAGCGGTTTCTCGAGAGCCCGCCGGGGACATACACGTGGACCCCCTTCGGCGGCGGTCGCCGCCGCTGCCTCGGCGCGAGCTTCGCGCTGCTCGAGATGAAGATCGTCATTCGAACGGTGCTCGAGCGCTACGAGCTCAGCCCTGCCGGGAAGGGCGCGGAGAGAACGCGCCGGCGAAGCATCACGATCAGCCCCGCGCGCGGCGGGCTCGTCACCCTGCGCGAGCGCCTCGCCGGCGGGGTGCCGCCGACGCGCCGCGACCCGGGTGCGCTGGCCACCGCCGCCTGAGCAGGGCACGGCGCGCAGGCTGCCGACGCCACGCGTGCGCAATCATCCTGGCGTGGCGCTGCTCGCAACCAAGCTCCTGCTCGCTCCCGGCTTCGTCGTCGGAGCGTCGCTCGCCGCCCGCCGCTTCGGGCCTCGCGTGGGAGGCCTGATCGCCGGCCTGCCGGTGGTCGCAGGTCCGATCCTGCTCGTCTATGCGCTCGCCCACGGACGCGCCTTCGCCGCCGGCGCTGCTGCAGGCACCCTGCTGGGCCTGGTCTCGCTGATCGCGTTCGTCGTCGTCTACGCGCGGCTCGCCGGCCGCCTCTTCTGGGGAGCCAGCATGCTCGCCGGCTGGCTCGCGTTCGCGCTGGGCACCGTCGCCTTCAGCGCTGTCTCGATCCCGGCGGGCGCCGCGCTGGCCATCGCCGGAGCAGGCCTGCTGATCGGCCTGGCATCGCTGCCGCGGCCCGGCCCCGGCGCACGAGCCCATCGGCCGCCGCCGGCCTGGGACCTTCCGCTGCGCGCGGCGTGTGCGCTCGCGCTGGTGCTCACGCTGACCGCCGTCGCCGGATGGCTGGGTCCTCAGCTCAGCGGGCTGCTGGCGCCGTTCCCGATCATCGCCACTGTCCTTGCGACGTTCACCCATGCCCAGCGCGGGACCGACGAGCTCCTGCGGCTGCTGCGCGGACTCGTCAGCGGCTTCGGCGCATTCGCGCTCTTCTGCTTCGCGCTGGCGCTCTCGCTGCGGCGGATGGACGTCGCCTGGGCGTTCGCGCTCGCCACGCTGGTCGCATTGCTGACGCAGGCGGCCGCGCTCGCCCTGGGCCGCTCCGAGCCTCAGGTCGGCGCGCCTTCGCGCGCCGGCTGATGGCGGACGCGATCGCGCGCCTCGGAGAAGCGCAGCGCCTCGTAGGCGATCAGCGCGCTCAGCACCGTCGCCAGCGCCCCCACGCTGGCGAGCGCCGGCGGCCGCAGCTCCACCTCGATGACGAGCAGCGCGCCCAGCAGCGCCGCGCAGACCAGGCGCTGGCGGCTGAGCGTGTGCATGTTCCGCCAGCGGAAGGCGACATGCGCGAGCAGGTAGACGGCGCCACCGCCGAGCATCGCTGACGCGGGCACGTCGCCCAGCGGGTCGCCGACGTGCCCGAGCGTCTTTTTCAGTCCCAGCGCCACCAGCGCGATGCCGGCGACCATCGGGAAGTGAAGGTAGGAGTAGGAGTCGCGCGCGATCTCGTTGCGCTCACGCCCCGCGGCCGCGCTCGTCAGCCGCCGTTGGGCGACGATCGCGACCACGTCGAAGTACAGCCACCACAGCGCGCCGGACACGACAACGCCGAGCACGGCGGCGCCCACGACGCCCGCGTCGATGACGCCGCTCGCCCCCGCGCCGATTGCCACGATCGACTCGCCCAGGGCGATGATGATGATCGCCCCATGGCGCTCGGCGAAATGACCCGGGACCAGCTTCCAGCCCTCGGCGCCGAATAGGAACGGGCCGCCCATGTCGAGAGCCAGGGCGAGTCCCCAGAGCCCGATCTGCAGGCCGCCGTGCGTGAAGGCGGCAGCGACCAGCAGCCCCACCCCGATCGCGGTGCTGCCCGCCAACCCGACGACCGAGCGGCGCAGCGCCTCGTCGTCGCGGCTGGCCAGCATGAACAGCGCGATGTGCGCCGCCCGCACGACGCCGTACGCCACGGCGAACAGCAGCGCGTCGCCACCGAACGCTCCCGGCACGCACAGGGCCGCGACCAGGAGCGCGGCCATCGCCGCGAACATCACCAGGCGCACGGTTCCCTCCTCGGGATCGACCACGCTCGTCAGCCAGGCGTAGCCGCCCCACGACCACCACAGGACGCCGAGGATCAGCATGCCCCTGAGCAGGCCCTCCCAGGTCGGCGTGGTCGCGACGAGCGCCGTGCACTGCGTGAGCGCGAGGACGAACACGAGATCGAAGAACAGCTCGAGCGAGGTGACTCGCTCCCCCTCGCGAAGCACAGCCGTCAGGCGCGGCGCATGACTCGGTCGGGGCGTGCTCACGTTCCCCATCTTGCCAAGCGCTCCGCAGGGCGCTAGTCGCGGTGCCCTTCGAGGATCAACGACGCCTGTTCGAGCGGGCTTGGCGCCGGCCGGAGAACCGGCCAGCGCCCCCGTTGGCCAAGCAGTGCAAGTACATGCTCGGCTCGCCCGCTGAGTTGATTCCTGCCTGAAATGCTACACCCTCGGCGTGGCTCCGTTCAGCCGCTTTTCGGACCGGCGCGGGGCACGTGCGAGACGCCGATGCAGCAGCTACTCACCGGCCACGCGCGCCGGCGCCTCACCCCACAGCTGCTCCAGCCGGTAGAAGTCGCGCGTCTGCGGCGTGAAGATGTGGACGACCACGTCGAGGTAGTCCATCAGGATCCAGCCGCCCTCGGCCGACCCCTCGACGCGCCGGGGCGTGGTGTCGTGCTCGTGCTTGAGCCCCTCGAGGATGCCGTCGTGGATCGCTTTGGCCTGGCGTCCCGTGTTCCCCGAGCAGACGAGGAAGTAGTCGGTGTAGCCGAGCACGTCGCGCAGGTCGAGCTCGACGACGTCGATCGCCTTCTTGTCCGCGGCGTAGCGCGATATCTCGGAGACGAGCTCGGCTGGTCCCATCAGCCCTGCGCCTCCGCGGTCGGACGGTAGAGGCGATGCTCGTCGATGTATCGCGCCACAGCCGGCCCGACGAGATCCTCGATCGGCTCGCCGCGCGCGGCCCGGGCGCGCGCCTGCGATGAGGAGATCTCCATCAGCGGCATGTCGAGGAACCTCACCGTTGTCTCAGCCGGACGATCTGCGCGCGCGCCGTTGCCAACTCGCGCGACCGTGTCGAGCACCTCGCGCCGCGCCGAGCCGCTGCGCGCCGCTACCGCGAGATCCGCCAGCTCCAGCAGCCGCGCGGGCTCCCGCCAGGCGGAAAGCGTGCTCGCAGTGTCTGCTCCCAGGATGAACGTCAGCTCAGCGTCCGGATGGCTGGCATGTATGTCATTCAGGGTATCGACCGTATACGACGGGCCACCCCGTTCGATCTCGAGCGGGCAGCTGGACAGCCGATCGATGCCCTCGACGAGCAGCTCGGACATACGCAGGCGGTGCTGCGGCCCAGCGTCCCGCTCGGTCGCCTTGTGCGACGGCGTATGCGCGGGCATCAGCACCACCCGGTCAAGCCCGAGCTCGTCAAGCGCGTGCCGCGCGATCGCGAGATGCCCGAGATGGGGCGGATTGAACGTGCCTCCAAGGATGCCGACAGACCGTGCGTCGGTCGGGCCGGCCGCCGGATCACGCGCGGACGTGGCCGTCGCCTTCGACGAGATACTTGAACGTGCAGAGCTCGCGCAGCCCTATCGGCCCGCGGGCGTGGAGCTTCTGGGTGGAGTTGCCGATCTCGGCGCCCATCCCGAACTCGCCTCCGTCGGTGAAGCGCGTCGAGGCGTTGACGTAAACGCAGGCCGCGTCCACGCCCAGCTGGAAGGCGCGCGCCGCAACCGTGTCGCGGGTCACGATCGCCTCTGAGTGGCCGCTGCCGTAGCGGCCGATGTGCTCGATCGCATCGTCGAGCGACGTCACGATGCGAACCGCGAGGATCGGGGCGAGGTACTCGGTTGCCCAGTCCTCCTCTGCGGCCGCCTCGACCACGCCGAAGGGCGAGGAGCCCTGCTCCTCGAGCGCAGCTCCGAGCGCCAGCGTACGCTCGTCCGCTCGGACGAGCACGCCCGCCGCGCCGAGCGAGCGCAGCACGCGCGGCACGAACTCGGCGGCCAGCCGCTCGTGGATCAGCAGCGTCTCTGCAGCGTTGCAGACCCCCGGTCGTTGTGTCTTGGCGTTGATCACGATCGCCTCCGCCTGATCGAGATCGGCGGCGGCGTCCACATAGACATGGCAGTTTCCCGATGCCGCGTAGATCACCGGAACCGTGGCGACCGCCTGCAGCGCCGACTTCAGGCTCTCGCCGCCGCGCGGGATGATCAGGTCGACGCTGTCTCTCTGCGTCGCGAGCTCGGCAAGCTCCTCGTGCCCTCCGCCGGCGACGAGACTGACGCAGCCGTCGGGCAACCCCGCCGCGACCGCGGCTTCGGCGGCTATCCCGGCAAGCGCCGCGTTGGAGTGCATCGCCGAGGAGGAGCCGCGCAGCACGATCGCATTGCCGGACTTCAAGCACAGCGCCGCGGCATCGATCGTCACGTTTGGGCGGGCCTCATACACGACGGCCACGACGCCCAGCGGCACGCGCACCCTGCGAATATCGAGTCCGTTCGGCAGGCGATGGCCGTCGATCACCTCTCCCACCGGATCGGCCAACGCAGCGATCTGCGAGACCGCGCGCGCCATCGCCGCCACCCGCGACTCGTCCAGGCGCAGACGGTCGAGCAGCGCGTCGCCGATCTCGGCCTCGCGCGCGAGCTCCATGTCGCGCTCGTTGGCCGCGATGATCTCATCCATGCGCGCAAGGAGCGCATCCCCGATCGCCTCGAGTGCGGCGTCCTTGACGGACGTGTCGGTCTGTGCGAGCGCGCGCGCCGCCCGCTTGGCGGCACGGCAGATGTCTGTCACGCGTGAGGTGGCGGTTGCCATCGCCTAAAGGGTACGACCCTCAGTCCACGACGAGGTAGTCGCGATGCACGGCCTCGTCGGTCGCGCGCGGGAGTATCTCGCGCACGGCCGCAGACTTCAGTCCCATCACCTGCCGCAGCTCGCCGGCCGAGTAGTTGCAGATCCCCTTTGCCAGCGTGCGCACCGCGGCCCCGTCGCCGTCGAGGAGCCCGGCGATCTCTACGGCATCACCGGCATCGAAGTCGCCGACCACCTCCACGACGCCGACCGGGAGCAGGCTCGCGCTTCCCTCTCGCACAGCCCGCACCGCGCCGGCGTCGATCAGCAGCCGGCCACGTGACGGCTTTGCGTACTTGAGCCACAGCTTGAACGAGCTGTAGCGGGCCTCGTGCGCCGCGAAGCGGGTGCCTTCGCTCTCCCCTGCGAGGACTGCGGCGAGCGCGCCCTCGCTGAGACCGTTGCAGATCACGGTCGGTATGCCGGCGGCCGTTGCCATCTCGGCTGCGACCACCTTCGAGCGCATGCCGCCAGACCCGAGCGGCGAGGTCGTATGGCCGATTTCGAGCTCCTGCAGCGCGGCGAAGTCGCTCACCTCGCTGACGATGCGCGCGTCGGGATGCAGGCGCGGGTCGGCGGTGAACAGGCCATCGATGTCCGTCAGCAGGATCAGCTCGTCGGCGGCGACCAGGACGGCGACCTGCGCCGCGAGGAAGTCGTTGTCGCCGAATGAGATCTCGTCGGTGGCGGTCGTGTCGTTCTCGTTGATCACCGGCAGCACGCGCCACTCGAGCAGCGTCGTGAGCGTCTGCCGAGCGTTCAGGTAGTGCGTCCGCGCGCTCATGTCGAAGAACGTCAGGAGCACCTGCGCGCTCGTGACCTCGCGCTCGCGCAACAGCTCGTCGTAGATCCTGTAGAGCTTGCCCTGGCCGACGGCGCTCGCAGCCTGCAGCTCACCGATCGAGCTTGGACGCTGCGGAAGGTCCATGACGCGCATCCCTCGCGCGATCGCCCCGCTGGTGACGACGATCGCATCGTCGCCCTGCCGCTGGAGGTCGGCGAGCTGGTCGCACACACGTGCGAGCACGTCGGTGCGCGGGGCGCCGTCGCCGTCCGCCACCACGCTCGAGCCGAGCTTGACCACTACGCGTCTCATGCCTGGAGCTTATTTGGCCCTCAGCTGGGGTCGAGCTCGAATGTCACGCCCGCGATCTCGATCTCATCGCCGGGCTCGAACCCCTCGCTCTCCAATGCACCGAGCACGCCGATCCTGCGGAGCCTTCCCTCCAGATAGGCCATCGCGTCGGCGTTGTCGATGTCGTAGCGCTGCAGCAGCCGCTCGATGCCCCGCCCGCGAACGGCGAACGATCGCGGCCCGACGCGTTCGACCTGGAAGCCAGATCCGGCTGCGGGCCGGAACACCATGTGCTCGGCCAGCTGCTCCTCGCCTGCGTCCAGATCGCCGCGTGCTCGCCGGCGAGGCGCCTCGGTGGCGCCGTCCTGCGCCCCGTCCGGGCGGCCGGCGGCCTCGCCATCGAGCTGCCGGCCGGGCTCGGCCGAGGGGAGCGACGGCGCGACACGTCGCAGCAGCTCGCTCCCGAGCTCGCGCATGCCCTCGCCTGTGGCGCTCGAGGTGACGATCACCGGGACATCGCCACCGAGCCGGCGCTGCCACTCCTCGACGAGCTCGGCGGCGCGCTCGCCGGTCACGAGGTCGGACTTCGAGAGGACGAGCAGCCGCGGCAGCCGGGCCAGGCGCTCGTCGTGAGCCGTGAGCTCACGCTCGATCGTCGCGTAGTTGAGCGCCGCATCGGCCTCGTCGCCCGCCGACAGCTCGGGAGCCAGATCGAGCACGTGCACGAGCAGGCTCGTGCGCTCGACATGCGCGAGGAAGTCATGTCCGAGGCCGGCGCCTTCGCTCGCTCCCTCGATCAGACCGGGAATGTCGGCGACGACGAGCTGGCGCTCCTCGCCTTCGAGCACACCGAGGACCGGCGCCAGCGTCGTGAAGGGATAGCTCGCGACCTTCGGCGTGGCGCGTGTGAGACGCGCCAGCAGCGACGACTTGCCGGCGTTCGGCAAGCCCACGAGGCCCACGTCCGCCAGCAGCCTCAGCCTGAGCTCGAGCCAGCCTTCCTCCCCGGGCAGGCCCCGCTCTGCAAAGCGCGGCGCCTGGCGCGTTGCCGTGGCGAAGCGCTTGTTGCCCTTTCCCCCGCCGCCACCGCGCGCGACCGTCGCCCGCTGGCCGGCGGCGAGCAGCTCCCAGCGCCGGCCGGCGAGATCGCCGTCGTCGCCCTCGGTGCCGATGATCTGGGTGCCCGGCGGCACGCGGATGGTGAGCGTGTCGCCGTCGGCGCCGTGACGCTGGCCCCCCTCTCCGTGCCCTCCGCGCCCGGCCCGATACTGCGTGCTGCGCCGAAAGCTCTGGAGGTCGCGCAGCGAATCGTCGCAGACGAAGACCACCGTTCCACCCCGCCCGCCGTCGCCGCCGTCGGGGCCACCCCGCGGCACATGCGCTTCGCGGCGAAAGCTCATGCAGCCGTCGCCTCCGGCGCCGGCCTGCACTTGGATCCTCGCTCGATCGTGAAGCATGCTGTCCATCGTGACAGCAGCGATCGCCGTCGTCGGGCGGCGGCGAGATGTGGCTAGATGGGCCGAGCATCCACCAACCGCCAAGGAGCCAGACGAGATGAATGCGCAGACACCAATATCCGCCGGGTCCGTTCTCCTGATCACCGGCGCCTCCTCGGGCATCGGCGCCGCCACCGCGCGCCTCGCGGCCGCAGAGGGCTGGCGTCTCGTGCTTGCAGCGCGCTCACTCGAGCGCCTGGAGGATCTCGCCGAGGAGCTCGGCGGCTCACAGCGTGCTCTGCCCGTGCGCTGCGACGTCGCCGAGTGGGACGAGCAGCAGCGCATGGTCGACTTGGCCTGCGAGGCCTTCGGTGGCATCGACGCCGCCTTCGCCAACGCCGGCTTCGGCGGCCCGCGCGGCTTCTTGAACGACACCCCCGAGCACTGGCGCGCAATGGTGCTCACGAACGTCTACGGCGCAGCGCTGACGATCCGCGCGACGATTCCGGCGCTGCGCGCGTCGCGCGGGCAGCTGCTCCTGACCTCGAGCGTCGCGGGCAGGCGCGTGCTGCCCGGCTCGCTCTACTCGTGCACGAAGCACGCCGTCACGGCCATGGGCGAGGCCGCCCGGCAGGACCTGCACGGCACCGGCATCCGCGTGAGCGTGATCGAGCCCGGCATGACCGACACGCCCTTCTTCGATGAGCGCCCGGCGCACGCGCTGCGCGCCGAGGACATCGCGAGAGCCGTGCTCTACGTGCTCTCCCAGCCCCCGCACGTGGACGTCAACGAGATCCTCATCCGCCCGACCGAGCAGCAGGGATAGGGCGCGTCAGGCTCGGTCGCCGTCCGGCAGCACGCTCACGACGCGTCCGCGCCGCCCGCTGCTGAACTGCACCGTGCCGGCTGCGCGCGCGAACAGCGTGTCGTCCTTGCCGATGCCGACGCCGTCGCCCGGCTTGAAGCGGGTTCCACGCTGACGCACGATGATCTCGCCGCCGGTGACCGTCTGCCCTGCGAACGTCTTGACGCCGAGGCGCTGTGCGTTGGAGTCGCGTCCGTTGCGGCTCGAGCCGAGCCCCTTCTTATGAGCCATCCTCGACCTTGTCCTTCCCGGCCTTCGTCGACGCCGCGCTCGCTTTCGCGGGCGACGCGCCGCCGGTTGCGGCCTTCTCGCCGCTCGCCTCGGCACGTTTGGCACGTGCAGGTTTGGCGGCCGGTTTCGCTTTCCCAGCGGTGATCTCGGTCACCTCGATGCTCGTCAGGTCCTGCCGGTGGCCGGTGCGCCGCTTGTAGCCGCGCTTGGGCTTGAACTTGAAGACGCGCAGCTTCTCGCCGCGGACATGGGCGAGGACCTTCGCGGTGACCTTCACACCGGCGAGGCCGTCCTTGTCGAACACGGCCTCGTCTGAGCGGTAGAGAATCGGCTCGAGCGCCACGTCGGCGCCCTCCTCGACGGCGAGGCGCTCGATCAGCAGCCGCTGGCCGCGCTCGACGCGGTACTGCTTGCCGCCGGTCTTCACGATCGCGTACATGTCTGGATCAGTCTCGATTCTCTAGCTTCGATGAGCGGCTTCGCCGCGATGCTGCGACGGCCCGCAGGCTACTCGGGAGTCGCCTTGGCCTTAGCAGCCGAACGGCGCCGCCCGCCTCTGCGGCCACGACGCCGAGGCTTGGATTGTAGGCCATCCTCCGCCCCCTCGCCCTCAGCGGGCGCGGCCTCGCCGCTGGCGACGGTCACGGCCTCGTCCTCCGGCTCTGAGTCGATGCCCGTCGGCGAGTCGCTGAGGCCCGCTTCGCGGCGCACCTCGGCATCCTCGCTGTCCGCAGGAGCGCGCCTGCCCCTCGACCGCTTGCTGGTTCGTTCCTCCGCCCTTCCGGGCTCGGCCGAGAGCGAGCTGCGCCGGGCGCGCGGGCGCGACCCGTCACCGCGCGCCGGGCCCGGACGGGCCGGCGGCGTGACGACCTCGCCGGACTCGTCGAGCAGCAGCGCGCTGGCCGCCGTGCGTCCCACCTGGTCGATCCGCACCATCCGCTTCTCGCCGACGTGCGGAGCGGCGCCGGCGATCGAAATGATGTAGCCGTCGATTTTGGCTACGGCATCGTCCACGTCGTACATGTGCGGCTCGACGACCTCGACGAGCACCTCGTCGCCCTGCCGGAAGGGCAGGGCACGCTCCTCTACCTCCTCGCGCGCGCCCATGAACGTGATCGCGAAGTGGTCCAGCGCGAGCCCCTCGGAGCCCTCGAACAGGAATGACTTCCCCGTCTGCGCCTCGAGCGCGTGCAGCACCCGCGAGCCGTGGCCGGTGAACTGCGTGCTGACACGGGGGTTGATCTGCACCAGGAACGCCTCTGCCTCGGGATGTTCGGCCGCGACGTCGCGAAGCTGGCGCTCGAACTCGATCGCGATCGTCTCCTCCGAGCGGATCACGCCCTCGCCGTCGCATGTCGGGCATGGCCGGCTCATGATCTCGCGAACGCCCTCGGTCACGTTCTGGCGCGTCATCTCCACGAGACCGAGCTTCGAGATCTCGGCGGTGAACGTCTTGGTGCGGTCCTCGTCGAGGGTCTTGCGCAGCGTCTTCATGACCGCGTCGCGGTTACGCGCACGGGCCATGTCGATGAAGTCGATGACGATGATGCCGCCGATGTCGCGTAGCCGCAGCTGGTTGACGACCTCCTCGGCGGCCTCGAGGTTCGTCCGCGTGATCGTGTCCTCGAGGCCGGCGCCCTTGCCGCGGCCGATGAAGCTGCCGGAGTTCACGTCGATCACCGTCAGCGCCTCGGCGTAGTCGACGATCAGATAGCCGCCGCTCGGCAGGTCCACGCGGCGCGAGAGCAGGCCGTCGATCGCCTTGTCCACGCCATAGGCCTCGAACAGCGGCTCATCGTCCTGCCACAGCTCGACCCGCTCGACCAGCTCTGGAGCCGTCCGCGTGAAGAACGAGACCAGCCGGTGGTACTGCTGCTCGTCGTCGACGATCGCCCGCTCGAAGTGCGCCGAGAAGATGTCGCGCACCACGCGCACGGAGAGGTCGGCCTCTTGAAAGACCAGGTCCGGCGCAGTCGTCTCGCGCACGCGCTTGTCGAGCACGTCGTGGAGCTTGTGAAGATATTTCAGCTCGCGCTCGAAGTCCTCGCGCTTGGCTCCGTGGGCGGCGGTCCTCACGATCACGCCGCCTCCCCCGAGCTCGAGGTTGGCGCTCTGCCGGCGCAGGCGTTCGCGCTCGCGGTCCTCGAGGCGGCGGGAGACGCCGATCCCCTCTCCGGTCGGCGCGTAGACCATGTAACGCCCTGCGATCGTCACCTCCATCGAGAGGCGCGCGCCCTTCGTCTTCAGCGGATCCTTGACCACCTGCACGACGATCTCCTGACCCGGTGAGAGGAGGTCCGAGATCTTGCGCCCGGAGCCCCCACGCCCTCGCTTGGGCGTCTCGACGCCCGGCAGCACGATCTCATCGACGTGCAGGAAGCCGTTCTTCTCCAGGCCGATGTCGACGAACGCGGCCTCGAGGCCGGGCAGGACGTTGTCGACCTTGCCCTTGTAGATGTTGCCGACGATCGAGCGACCGCCGCGGCGCTCTATGTATAGCTCAGCGATTCGATAGCCGGCCTCCGGCGCGCCCTTGGGGCGCTTTCGGGCGGCCACCGCCTTGGGCGGGGATGCCCCCGCCTTGCGGGTGGTCGATGCTGAGCGTGAGGCAGCGGGGGTTCCGCCCGCCTCGAGAAGCGCGACGCGCGTCTCCGCGCGGTCGACGCTGACAAGCACTTGCTTTTTCAATTTGGTCCAGTCTTTCGATATGGAATTGGGCCGAGCGCCAGGCTGGCGGGCGCCGGGGTGCGGGGCACCGGGTCGGCAGAAAGCCGAGGGACGCGCCCGAGGTCGCTGCGTTCGCTTGAACGCGTTCCCCAGGCAGCGCGTCCACGGTGCCGTTCTCTACGCCTCCGTCCGCGCGAATCCTCCAGACGGGCGCGCCCTGCGCTGCATGTAGAGCAGGCGGGCGGAGCTGATGATCTGATCGGGCGTGCTTGACGGACATTGGTGCTAGTAACGCAGGACGCGATCCTTCATTGCGGCTGAGGCACGCGCCTGCACGTAGATTGATTGCAACAGGCCAACCGCCAACAAGGTGGTGATCACCGACGAGCCCCCGTAACTCATGAGCGGGAGCGTTACGCCGGTAATTGGCATGATCCCAATGGTCATCCCCACGTTGACGAAAACCTGGAACATCAGCATAGCCGCTACGCCGGCCGCTATGAGCGAGCCGAACAGATCCTTCGACATCACGAGCACGCGTAGAGCGCGCGATATCAGCACTCCGTACAGCAGCAGCACGAGCCCGGCGCCGACGAAGCCGTACTTCTCGCCGAGCGCCGCGAAGATGAAGTCGGTGTGGCTCTCGGGCACGAATCCGTTGGGCACCTGGCTCGGCTGAGCGCGCCCGGTCTTCTGTCCCGCGCCGATCGCGATCTTGGACTCCTGCTGTTGGTAGCCTTCTTTCTGGGGGTTGGACGAGGGGTGCAGGAACGCTGTGAGACGTGCCACCTGGTAGGGCTTGAGCACGTGCACGCCGGCCGCCGGCGCCGCGACGAGCACGAACGCCGCCGACACCGCGACGAGCGCGGCCAGCCCCGCGAGGTACTTCCAGGCCGTCCCGGCGACGAACAGCAGCATGTAGGCGACGACCATGTAGACCATGCCCGACCCGAGGTCCGGCTGGACGATCACGAGCATCGCGGGCACGAGCGCCGCGATCATCACCCGCACCGTCATGTCACGCTCGCGAAGGCGGCGGGCGCGCTCGGCCACGAACGCCGACAGTGCCACGATCAGCAGCACCTTGCCGAGCTCGGAGGCCTGGAAGGAGAAGCCGGGGAAGTTGATCGCCCTGGTGGAGCCGCGCGCCGCGTGCCCGAGCGCGAGCACCGCCAGGATGGCGAGGATCAGCGCCGCATAGATCGCGTTTTTCGCGGCCCGCAGCCGCGCGTAGTCCAGGCGCGAGAGCACGAGCATCAACAGCAGGCCCACGACGAGGTAGGTGGCCTGCCTGTCGACGTAGTAGCTCGGCCGCCCCGGCACGAGGTTCCGCGTCGCCGCCGCCAAGGTCACCATCGAGCAGATCCCGAGGCCGATCACGGCGAGCGTCAGCACGGGGTCCAGGGGCAGTCGCAGCGCGCGCGGCGGCGCGACCGGCGGCTCCTCGGTGGGCTTGATCGGGCTGAGCGGCATCAGCACCGCCCCACCGTCGCGTGAGCGCCGGGCGTCATAGCGTCTTCGAGCTTCCGGCCACGAACTTCGCGGGCTTGCCGAACCACTTCGACGCCATCAGGCGCGCGATCGGCGCAGCCGTTTCGGCGCCGAAGCCGCCCTGCTCGACGGTGACGGCGATCACGATCGGCCGTCGGGGGTCGCCCACGTAGCACAGGTACCAGGACTGGTCTTCCAGCGGTTCCCTCTGCGCGGTGCCGGTCTTCCCGTAGACGGGGTGCTGTGCCTGGTCCCAGCCGGTCCATACGTCGAAGGAGGTCCCTCCGGCCTGGCTGGCGGCGTCGTGGATTCCCTGCATGACGAGGCTCAGGTCGGAGTAGTTGAGGTGCACATGGCGCGCGGGCGGTGGGTTCAGCGCCTGGATCAGGCCGCCGTGGGCGTCGTCGATCGCCATTCCGAGGTGCGGCGTCACGACCGTTCCTTCCCCGCCGTTCATGTAGGCGTTGGCGAGCGTCGAGTAGGCGACGGCCATCTGCAGCGGCGAGGTGACGAGGTCCCCCTGTCCCACGGCGAGGTGCATGTTGTCGCCGACGCTCCAGGGACGCCCGTCCGAGATCCCGCAGCTGTGCACGTGCTTGCGGCGCTCGCACGCGAGCTCGGCCGCTGCGACCTTCGCTCGCCATTTGCGGTCCGGGACGGTGCCCGTGATCTCGCTCGGCAGGTCGATGCCCGTCTTGCGGCCGATCCCGAGTTCCCGGGCCTTGCGCTGGATCACATCGCCGTGGCTGTTGGCCAGCTCGCCGGCTTCGAAGAAGTAGGTGTCCGACGACACGCGCAGCGCGTCCACCAGCCCGACCGCCCCGTAGTCGGCGTGGCCGGCGTTGCAGAACTGCTGCGTCGAGACCGAGATGCACTGGCCCGAGCCGAGACCTGTGTTGGGATCGAGCACGCCCGATTCGAGCCCACCCAGGGCCGTGATCGGCTTGAACGTCGAGCCGGTGGGATAGGTGCCGTTCACCGCGCGGTCGGTGAGGGGGCCGCCGCCGGTGCTGCTGCCCTGGAGCGCGCTGTATTCGGCTTTGGTCAGCGGTTTGGCGAACTTGTTCGGGTTGAAGCTCGGGTAGGACCCGATCGAGAGGACCTGGCCGCTGCGCGGGTCGAGCGCGACGAACGCACCCGCGACGGCCGGTTTGCCGGAGGCGCGGGCATGGTCGATGCCTTCGAGAAGCGCTTTTTCGCTCTCCTTCTGGAGAGCGAGGTCGAGCGTGATCCTGAGGCTGTGCCCGGCGACGGCGGGCTTCGGGGGGAGCCTGCTGGGCACGGGATAGCCCGCGGCGTTGACCTCGACGCGCTGCACGCCCGGTTCGCCGCGCAGATAACGGTCGTAGTAGTACTCGAGCCCTTCCTGGCCGACGACGGTTCCCGCCCTCACGCCGTTGAAAGCGCGCAGCTTGAGCTCGGTTTCGGAGACCTGCCCCACGTATCCCAGCGCCTGGGCTCCCATCTCGCCGAACGGGTAGGCACGGATCGACACCGGCTGCTGGACCACGCCGGGGAATTCGTTCTGGCGCTCTGCGAGCACCGTGAGGACTCCCGATCCGGCGTCTGTCTTGATCGTCACGGGCGCGTAGCGCACGGCGGTCCGCCCCCGCACCACGAGCGCCTCGATGCGTCGGGGGCTGAGCCCGAGCAGCCCGCCGAGGCGCCTGTAGAGCGCCAGGCGCGGCGCGCCGGCGGACGGCAGCGCCGAGGGCACGATCTGCACGGCGTTGGTCGTGCGGCTGCTCACGATCGCCTGCCCTTCGCGATCGAGGACCTCGCCGCGGGGCGCGGCCACCGGCAGGTCGCGCACGCGGTTCGCGTTGGCCTGCTGGACGTACTGTTCGCCGGAGAGCACCTGGAGGTACCAGAGGCGGAAGAAGATCACGCTGAACATCACGATCGCCACGCCGCCGACGATCGCCACGCGCAGTGCCAGCTGCGGCGAGACGGGAATCCGCGGGTCGCGCGGCCGGGCGCGCTCGATCGCGCTCATGCGCGCGACAGCGGACTCAACCCGCCGGTGGTGTAGGCACGGCGGCGCCGGCGCCGGCGCGGATCCTCCGGCAGCGCGCCGTCGAGCACCCGGCGCACGATCGCCCACATGGGCAGCGCGACGATCGAGTTGACGACGATGCCGAGCACGATCTGGCGCAGCAGCTCGAAGCTCACGGGCGCGTCCACGCCGAGCATGAACTCGATCAGCGAGTAGCCGACCAGCGACACCGCCGACCCGGCGGCGCCGACGAGCAGGGGCGTCAGCGCGGCCTGCGGGTCACGTAGCTCGCGCAGCCGCCCGGACCAATAGCCGATCAGCGTGAAGATCAGCGAAGTCACCCCGAGTGTCTGCACGAGCGCCAGGTCGACGAGCAGGCCGACGGCGAAGCCGCCGACCGCGCCAAGCATGGAGCCGCAGAGCAGGCCGACGAACGCCACGACCAGGGGCGAGAGGTCCACGCTCACGCCGAACACCGGCACCTCCGACACGACGCCGATCTGGAAGAACACGACGATCACGGCGAGCGCAGCGACGCGCAGCGGCAGCGAGGCTGAGCGTCCTGTGCCCATCATCCTCCCGCTTCTGTCGATGCGAGCCGTTCGCCGCTGGCGCCGCTCGTGCCCGTGCTCTGGCCGGGCGGGAGTCTCGAGGCGAGGCTGCTGAGGCCGGCCGCTCGTGTGCCGCGCCCGACGGTCAGCACCTGCACGACGTCGAGGTTGTGCAGGTTGGCGATCGGGTGCACGTTCACCGAGCGATATGCGCTTTCTTCATTGACCGATGTGACCTGCCCGATCGGGATCCCTGGCGGGTAGAGCGAGTCGTCGCGGCTGGACACGGTGCCGGAGGTGACGACGTATTCGCCCGCGGCCGCCGGCGTGTTGGCCGGCAGGTACTGCAGGAGGAGTGCGCTGGGATCGCCGACCTTGGGCTGGATGATCCCGGTCGCGCCGCTGGTGCCGATTCGTGCCGAGACCCCCATCGAGCTGTCGGTGATGAGGTCGACCTGCGCTCCGTCGGAGGTGACCTGCCCGACCTTGCCCACGAGGCCTTCGGCGTTGACGACGGGATCGTTCACCCGCACCCCGGAGGCCGTGCCTTTGTCGATATTCACGGTCGAGTACCAGATGTTGGGCGACTTGGCCACGACGGTGGCGGTGACGGGGTGGTAGCTGTTCACGCTCAGCTGGTCGAGGTGGTAGAGCCCGAGCAGCTGGCGGTAGGAGCGTTTTTCGCCCTGGTCGGCGACCAGTTCCTTGCGCAGTTTGTCGACCTGCTTGCGAAGCTGGTTCCGCTGGCTTTTGGCATGGAACGTGTCGCCGACGCCGCCGAACAGGTCGCGCACGGGCTTCAGGGCGGCGTTGGCCCCGTCCTGGACCGGCGAGACCACCGTGAGGAAGCCGCGCTGGACCGCGTGAAGCCGTCCTCCCGGCGCCTCGCCGAAGTAGGCGGTCAGGAGCAGCAGGGATAGGACGACGAGCAGCACGAGCACCGCGCGTCGCCGCCGGACCGTCTTGTCGTACACCGATCACTACCTTCCGAAGCGTTCACGGACAGAGTACCCATGGGGCGGGCGGGCTGTTACAGCGCTCACCGCCGTCGGCGGTTGCGCGACGTGCGGTTGGAGCGGTGGATCGCCTCGAACTCCTCGAGCGAGCGGCCCGAGCCGACGGCCACGCAGGTCAGCGGCGACTCCGCCAGGTGCGCGGGCATCTGCGTCTCCTCGCGCAACCGCACGTCGAGGCCCTGCAGCAGCGAGCCGCCACCGGCGAGCATGATGCCGCGGTCCATGATGTCGGAGGCGAGCTCGGGCGGCGTGCGGTCGAGCGTCTCCTTGACGGCGTCGATGATCTGGTTCAGCGGTTCCTCGAGAGCCTGGCGGATCTCCTCGCTCGTCAGCACGACAGTCTTCGGCAGCCCGGCCACCATGTCACGCCCACGGATCTCGGCCTGGAGCTCCTCGGACATCGGGCAGGCCGACC
The DNA here is from genome assembly GCA_034665005.1 of Solirubrobacteraceae bacterium. Taxonomy (GTDB): domain Bacteria; phylum Actinomycetota; class Thermoleophilia; order Solirubrobacterales; family Solirubrobacteraceae; genus Palsa-744. Next base: position 29,904 of record JAXDGO010000054.1, read on the forward strand.
CGATCTCGAGCTTCAGCTCCTCGGCCGTCTGCTGGCCGATGAGCAGCTTGTACTCCTTCTTGGCGTAGTTGATGATCGCCTCGTCCATCTCGTCCCCACCCACGCGGATCGACTGGGACACGACGATCCCGCCGAGCGAGATCACGGCCACCTCGGAGGTGCCGCCGCCGATGTCCACCACCATCGAGCCGGTGGGCTCACCCACGGGCAGCCCGGCCCCGATCGCCGCCGCCATCGGCTCCTCGATCAGGTACGCCGTGCGCGCGCCGGCCGACAGGCACGCCTCCTCGACGGCCCGCTTCTCGACGCCCGTGACGCCGGAGGGCACGCAGACGACCACGCGCGGAAGCGCCCAGCGGTTCTGGTGGACCTTCTGGATGAAGTGCCTGAGCATCTGCTCCGTCACGTCGAAGTCGGCGATCACGCCGTCCTTGAGCGGCCGGATCGCCTGGATCGTCCCGGGCGTGCGCCCGAGCATGCGCTTGGCCTCGATGCCCACGGCGTGCACTTCGCCGGTTCGCGAGTCGATCGCCACGACGCTCGGCTCGGAGAGCACGATTCCGCGGCCACGCACGTACACGAGCGTGTTCGCAGTTCCCAGGTCGACCGCCATGTCGCGGCCGCCGAATCCTGTCAGATAACTGAAGATGCCCATATAGAGAGAGAGGGCACGCTTAGACTCGGTCCGGCGCCGCAGCATTGCGGCGCTCTCGGCCGCCAGCGCTCATCGGGGCGTACCCGCCGCGGAGTGTAGCGAACGCCCCGCGGCGCCCGAGGCGCCTGCCAGCGCGTTTGCATGCGAAGCGCGCCGCGCGCCGCGTCATCCGGTGAGCAGCTGCGGATAGAGGTCGAGCAGGCTCGCCAGCGGCAGCCCGACGACGTTCTCATAGTCCCCCGTCACGGCCCGGACCAGCGCCGCGCCGGCGCCCTGGATCGCATAGCCGCCTGCGCGCCCGCGCCACTCTCCGGTCGCGAGATACCAGGCGAGCAGCTCGTCCTCGAGCAGCCTGAAGCTGACCTCGGTGCGCGCCACCGCTGTGCGCTCGTCGGCGCGATCGGCGGAGTCCCCCGCGGGGAGCAGCAGCACGAGCCCGCTCAGCACCTCATGTGTCCTGTCGCTCAACGACCGCAGCATCTCCCCGGCGGCGTGCTCGTCGGCGGGCTTGCCGTAGATCGCGCCGGGCAGCACCACCACCGTGTCGCAGCCGAGCACCGCCTCGCGGGCGCCGGGATCGCGCACCGCGCTCGCCTTGCGCCGCGCGTTCTCCACAACCACCTGCGCCGGATCGCCGTGCTCGATCTCCTGCACGTCCGCGGCTCGCACCGTGAACGGCACGCCGAGCCGCTCGAGCATCGCTCGCCGCTGCGGAGAGCCGGATGCCAGGACGAGCTGCACTCGCTCGCGCGCTACAGCTCCTCGAAGAACAGGGCCGCCTCTCGCTCGGCGGCCTCCGGCGAATCCGATCCGTGGACCATGTTGGCCCCCATCTCGATCGCGAAGTCGCCCCGGATCGAGCCGGGGGCGGCCTCCAGCGGGTTGGTCGCTCCGATCAGCTGCCGCGCCGCGCGCACGGCCTCGGGCCCCTCGAGCACCATCGCGACGATCGGGCCGGACGTGATGAAGTCGACGAGCTCGCCGAAGAACGGGCGCTCGGAGTGCTCCGCGTAGTGATGCTCCGCGAGCTCGCGGCCGACGACCATGTGCCGCAGGGCGACGATCTTCAGGCCCTTGTGCTCGAAACGGGCGATTATCTCGCCGGTCAGCCCCCGTGCGAAGGCGTCGGGCTTTACGAGGATCAGCGTTCGGTCCATGAGCTCCCCTTGCTTGGTTTGACGGACGTCTTCAGGAGCTCGGACGCGGCCGGCTGCTGGGGCGGCGCGAGCGTCCGGTCCCGCGGGGCCTGGTTGCCGGGTCGGGCGTCGCGAGCGGATCGGCGTCTTCGGAGAGCGCGGGCTTGGCGGGACCTACCCTGTCCTCGGAGCCCGGATCAGCGGGCGCCTCGGCGACCTCGGCGATCTCGGATAGCTCGGTGTCAACCGCCGAGCGGCGCCGCCGACGGGTCCGCGAGGGCTCGAGCCCTGCAACGTCCGCCTCGCAGTAGGGGCAGATGGTCCACGCCTGATCGAGCGGGCGCGAGCAGCTCGCGCAGCGCTCCTTGAGCTTGCGCAGGCAGCTCGGGCAGCGGAGGAAGTCGCGCTCGATACGATAGTCGCAGTGCGGGCACAGCGACTGGTCGAGCAGGTGCAGGCGCGCCTCGACGGCGTGCATCTCGAGCTCTCGCTCGCGCACGTCCTCGAGGTACTCGGGCGGGCGCAGGATCATGTAGACCATCGTGCCGACGAACGGGAACAGCGACGCGGCGGTCGCGCAGCCGATCAACATCGGGTCGACGATTCGCCGTCGCGCATCGGCGTAGGTCCAGTAGATCAGAGCCAGGTACAGGACGACCACGAACAGGATCAGCAGGTCGACCACGAGGTTCAAGCCGCTGCTTTCGATTCCGAAATATGCGAGCGGGGGCATCGGCCGGCTGAGTTTAGAGAAACAACCGGCCGAAACCGTAGCCAGCGGCGAAGAACACGAGGATGACCAGCGCCACGATCAGCGCCACGGCGCCGATCATGGCGAGCACAGACGGGCCCTCGCCGTTCATCGCTGCGAGCCGGGGTCGCCGCGATCGACGGGCGCGGGCAGGGGAGCGCCTGACGGGTCGAGCCGGCCGAGCAGCTGTCCCACCAGATACACCGAGCCCGTCACGAGCACCCCCCCGCCGCGCTCGCGCGCCCAGCGCTGCGCCTGTTCGAGGGCTCGCTCGGGTCTCGCCTCGCACGCGGTCGCCTCGAAGCCGAGCTGGCGTGCCAGCGACTGCAGCGCCGCCGGTGAGAGCGCGCGGCTGCTGGGCGGGGCCGTGAACCAGGCCTGATCGCAGAGCGGCAGCAGCGCGCCCAGCATGGCGGCGGCGTCCTTGTCCTCGAGCACACCCAGGACGAGCGCCAGCGGACGCTCGGGAAACGCCTCCGGCAGCGACTCGACGAGCGCGGCGACCGCATCCGGGTTGTGCGCCCCGTCGAGCATCGTCGGAGGGTCGCGGTCCACACGCTGCAGACGCCCGGGCACCTCGGTGGAGGCGCCCGCCGCCATCACCGCCTGCTCGAGCGTGGCGACGCCTACGTCCCGCAGATAGCGTTCGGCCGCGGTGCGCGCAAGCGCGAAGTTCCGGCGCTGGAAGGATCCCTGTGCCAGCAGCGCGATCTCGCCAGGGTCCGCCGGCGCGCGCACGATCGGCGCGGAGCGCTCCGCCGCGACCCTCTCGGCGACGGCAAGAGCCTCGGGTGCGAGCTCCGCTGCAAGCACGAGCGTCGCCTCCGGCCGCAGCGCGGCGAGCTTCTCCTCGGCGATGTCCGTCAGCGTCGGTCCGAGCCAGCGCGTGTGCTCGAGCCCGATGTTCGTGAGCACGGTGACGCGGGCGTCTATCACGCTGGTCGCGTCATAGCGACCGCCCAGGCCGGCCTCCACGACGGCGACGTCCACCTCGGCCTCGGCCATCTGCCAGAGCGCGGCGGCGGTGAGGAGTTCGAACTGGGTGACGTGGTCGTCCTCGCCCAGCGTGCGGTTGACGCGCTCGGCCGCCCAGCTCGCCCGCCCGATCGCCGCGGCGAAGTCCTCGCCGGACAGCTCGTGCTCGCCGATCCGCACGCGCTCGCGGTAGGAGACGAGATGGGGCGAGAGGTAGGCGCCGGTGCGAAGCCCGTGCCGCTCGAGGATCGCGGCGATCATCCGCGTGGTGGAGGACTTGCCGTTCGTGCCGAGCACATGAATCGCGTCGAAGCGCTGCTCGGGCGAGCCGAGGGCGGTCATCATCCTCCGCATCCTGTCCAGGCCGAAGCGCATGCCGAATAGCTCCAGCGAGCGCAGCTGCCGCTCCGCCTGCGCCTCGGTCCAGCGCCTGGAATCGCTGCTGGGCTTGGATGGGTTCATTCGGCCTCCGGCCCAGCGCACGCCGCCCCCGCGGGTCTAGGCGTCGGGGTGCTTGCGCAGGTAGTCGATGAACACGGGCCGCAGCGCCTCGCCGAGGCGCCCGTCGCCGCTGTGCACGGCGTCGGAGATCAGGCCTTTCGCCGACTGGATGTCGTAGTCGGCCTCCCCCTCGTCGCCGCTGGCGGTCTCGGCGGCGGGGATCGCCTTGAGCAGCGACCAGAGGAACTTGATGTCCAGGTGCCTCTCGGCATGGCGTACCGCGCGGTCATGCAGCTCCTTCGTGGAGAGCTGTTCGAGGTCCTCCCCCATCCCCACGTCAGCCACTTGCCCGCGGGGTCGCGATCGTGCGCGCGCTCGGTGACATCGACGGCGCTCCCATCAACGGCGCTTGCGCCGGCCGCCGCGCACGAGCGGCAGCATCTCACGGCCCATGGCCCTGAGGTCGAGCTTGCGCACGACCTTGCGAAGCTCGTCGCGGTCCCTGGCGCTGAGGTTGCCGACCCGGCCACGGGACTGGCGAACCAGCTGGGTCAGGCGCGTGCGATCCTTCTCCGACAGCGCCCGCCAGCGCTCGCCGAACGCCAGGCCCGCCTGCAGCAGCGCCGCCCACGGCAGCGCCTTCAGGCGTGAGCCCTTCGACTTCACCTGCAACGAACGTCTCGAGCCGAGTTTGGACACAGCCGCGATGGTAGCGGGCGTACGCCACCCGCGCAGTCGCGCGGCGGCCCGGCGGCGTCGGCGCTCAGGCCGACTCCTCCCGCAGCGACGCGTCGTCCGCGTCTTCGGGCGCGGCTTCGGTGACGAGCGTCGGCGTGAGACCCTTCTCGACCGTCTCCTTGGTGACGACGCACTTCTTCACGTCGCGCCGCGAGGGCAACTCGAACTGCACCTCCAGGAGGATCTCCTCGATGATCGAGCGAAGGCCTCTGGCGCCGGTTTCGCGCGCCAGCCCCTTCTCGGCGACGGCGGTCAGGGAGTCCTCCGAGAACACCAGCTCGATCCCGTCGAAGGCGAAGAACCGCTGGAACTGCTTCACAAGCGCATTGCGCGGCTCGACGAGGATCGAGACGAGGTCATCGCGCGTGAGCTGGTGCACGGCGGACATCACCGGCAGGCGCCCGATGAACTCGGGTATCAGGCCGTACTCGATCAGGTCCTCGGGCAGGCAGTGCTCGAACACCTCTCCGGGATCGCGCTCCGCCTTTGCCTCGATCGCGGCCGCGAAGCCCACTCCTTTGTGGCCGATCCGCCGCTCGATCACCTTGTCGAGGTTGGCGAACGCGCCACCGCAGATGAACAGCACATTGGTGGTGTCGATCGTCAGGAACTCCTGGTGCGGGTGCTTGCGACCGCCCTGCGGCGGCACCGAGGCCTGCGTGCCCTCGAGGATCTTCAGCAGCGCCTGCTGAACGCCCTCGCCGGAGACGTCGCGCGTGATCGAGGGGTTGTCGGCCTTGCGGGCGATCTTGTCGACCTCGTCGATGTAGATGATCCCGGTCTCGGCCTTCTTGACGTCGTAGTCGGCGGCCTGGATCAGCTTCAGGAGGATGTTCTCCACGTCCTCGCCGACGTAGCCGGCCTCAGTCAGGGCCGTGGCGTCGGCGATCGCGAACGGCACGTTGAGGATCCGCGCGAGCGTCTGCGCGAGCAGCGTCTTGCCGCAGCCTGTGGGTCCGAGCAGCAGGATGTTCGACTTCTGAAGCTCGATGTCCGAGTCGCCGGACATCATCATCTGGACCCTCTTGTAGTGGTTGTAGACGGCCACCGACAGCGTGCGCTTGGAGGGATCCTGGCCGACCACGT
>JAXDGO010000055.1:0-3935 GCA_034665005.1 Solirubrobacteraceae bacterium
CTGCTGACCACCCGGCACACTGATCTCGGACGGGCCTCCAGTGTCGTTCACCATCGGCTCGACCTGCTCGACCCGCGCACCGCGCACCGGTTCCTGCTCCGCTGGGCAGGCTCCGATGCCACGGCCACCGAGCTGCCTGACGGGGTGGCGGAGGTCGCCACCGCCTGCGGCTTTCTGCCGCTCGGCCTCGCCGTCGCCGGGTTCCTGGTCGGGGACGGGTTGTCGTGGAAGGATCTCGCCGTCCTGCTGAGCGGCGCTGATTTGCGTGCGCTCGACGTGGGTCTCGGCTCGTACGAGCACGCGGGCATCCATGCCGCCATCGACGTCTCGGCGCGCCGCCTTGAGTCCGAGCGTCCCGGGCTATGGCACCGCTACCTCGACCTCGCCCTGTTCGCCGATGCTGTCCCGCGCTCGGTTGTCGCGTTGCACTGGGATGCCGCCTCCGTCGCGGTGGCGCGGCTGGATCTTCAGCAACTGATCCGGCGGTCCCTGCTGATCGACACCGGCGACGACGCCATCACCCTGCACGACCTGCACAGGTCCTACCTGCTGGCCCGCGGCGCCGATCCCGGGCCGCTCGCCGGACGGCTGCTCGACGCGCTCGGGGATGATCCGAGCGCCTGGATCGACCGGGCGCGCCGCGAACCGTGGCTCCGCCGCAACATGGTGACGCTGTTGTGCACCGCGGAGCGCGACGGGCAGATGCTCGCACTGCAACGCGTCACCTGCGAAGGCGCCGCTCCGGCCTGGTTCGAGCTCCGGCGCACGAGCGGCGAGCTGCACGAGTTCTGGCTCGATCTGGAGCGGGCCGACCACCGCCATCGGAAGCGGTTGAGCGAGCCGGAGCTGCTCGGCGCGGTCATCGAGCGCGCGGCGGTACGCGCGACGCTTCGCTCCTTCAGCCGCCGGTCCCCGGAGCTCACCCTGGCCGCGGTCCATGCGGGCGTGCTGTCGCCGCTCGCGGCATGGCAGCACGCCCGTCAGATGCCTCGCGGGACCGCGCGGGTCAGGGCGTTGGCGCAGCTGGTGCCCGTGCACCCGGCTCCCGAGCGGACCGCGGCCGCGCTCGCCGTTCTCGACGAGCTGCCGACGGTGCCACCACGCGTCCGCGTGGATGTAATCACTCGGCTGGTCGCACAGCTGCCGAGCCGGGAGCTGTGCGACGGCGTACTCGCCGCGGTCGACGACGCGGGCGGCATCACGCCCGCGGTGCTGATCGCGTTGGCGCCGCACCTGGACGCGGAGCAACGGCAGCGGGCCCGGTCCATCGCGGACCGCATGGACGCTCCCGAGCGGCGGATCGCGCTGGCGGGTCTCACCCTCGGTGCCGACGAGGCCGACGCGGACCAGGCTCTGCTTTTCCTGTCCCTGGAGATGACCCCCGACGAGGCGGTCGCTGTGCTGGTCCACGCGGCCTGCGACGACAGATCGCCGATCGCGGCGTGGCTCGCACCGCTGGTGGACCGGATCGACGGTTCGCACCTGCAGCACCCACAGCTGTGGCGGGCCCTTCCGGCCGACCGGATCGCCCGGTTCCTGAGCTCGCAGCCGGATCCGCGGGAGTTGTTCGTGCAACCGATCAGGATCGCCCGCTCGCTCACCGAGATCGTTCGGGCGCATCCGCAGCTGACCGCAGCGGCACTGGAGCTCGCGCGGCGACTGCGCCCGCCCTATCTGGCCATCATGGTGCTCGGCGCCGCCGCCCGTGCTGCCGACGACACGCCGGGACGCCGTCTGGTGGCAGAGATTGTCGAACGCATCGAGGCCGCGATCGAGTCGGGGTCCAACGACTGGATGGCCGATGACATGGGGGATGCCTTCGGCGAGATCCCCATCGAGATGGCGACCTCGCTCGCCGATCTCGCCGAGCGGATCGGCTCGGCCTTCTACCGCTGCCGGACCATCGCCGCGCTGGTGCCCCGGCTGCGTGAGGACCACGCTCGGCAGGTCGTGCGGCGCGAGCTCGGTAGGCTCGACCGCAACGGCGACGGGAACGAGGTGCAGGACGCGCTGGCCGCGCTCGCGTCGGTGATCGGGCGCGAGCAGATCGACGACGCCCTGCTGGTCGCCGACGGCCCCCGGGACAACGGGTTCGACAACTTCTTCCTCGCCACTATGGCGGCGCACCTCGACCCGCCCCGTCGAACCGAGGTCTACGCGTGGTCGCTCTCGACCTGCCTGCCCGGCCGACCCAACGCGACGAGACCTGGCTGGACCCGGGCCTTTCTCGTCGAGGAAGCCCTCGAACTGGATCCCGCTCCCGCCACGGCCGCCGTCGCGGTCCAGCTCACCGCGACGATCACGGAGCCCGAGTACCGCGCGGGGGCGCTGGCGGTGCTCGCGAGGGTCGCGCCCACAACCACGGTGTGGTCACAGGTGGAGGCCGCCCTCGCGGCGATCAACGAATCGAAGCGCCGGGCCCGAGCCATGGCCCGCGTCGCGCGGCTCGGTCCGCTGGCGCGGCGGGAGGAACTCGTGGGTCGGTGTCTGGAGCTGGTCGGATCCGTCCCGATCAGGGACCAGCAGGAGGAGGTGGCCCAGGATCTGCTCCGGACCGGCGACCAGCGGGCCGTCGACTTCGCGATGCGCCTGCTCGGCAGCTCGTGGGAGGACCGGTTCGCCGAGCTGTACGGGAAGCTGCCCCTCGGCGCCCTAGAATTGATCATGCCGGCCTCGATGAGATCAGTGAGGCCCATGAACGATCGGTTCAGCATCGCGTTTGCGGCTCGACTGGCCGACGCCGGCCGGGAGGACGAGGCACTGGCGGCCCTTCGGGCGGCGGGTCCCCACGCACAGAACGAGGGATGGCAGCAGATCGCCCGTATCTGTCGTCGACGACGGTGGCCGGGTTGCTCGACGATCCGCGCAGGCTCAACGAGCCGGCCACGGCCGCCGTCTGCGAACGGCTCGCCGAGCTCGGTGAACTGCCGCGCGCGGTCGAGATCGTGCGCCGCGATGTCCGGTTCCCGTCGTGGCGGCTGCCGACACTGGCCGCACTCGCCGTGCTCGACGCGCGATCGGGTCGCACCACCCTGCTCGACGAGGTGCTCGGCGAGGTCGAGGCGGTCTCCGAGAACGAGCACGTCGACAGCTGGTGGAAAGCGATCGCCGCCGTGGGCACCGTGATCGCGTCGCTGCCGTCAGCGGTACGGCCCAGCAGGCTGCATCGAGCCGTCGAGATCGCCTCCTCCCGAGCGCGGCTCCAGGCGGTGCCCGCGCTGTGGGCGCTCGCCCCAGCGTATGCGGGCGTCGCGGGCGTCGACGGGGTGTGGGAGGCGTTCGAGGCCGTACGCCGGGTGTTCGGATGGTGGCCGAGCCAGGATCACCTTGCTGCGCACCGGAGGTCATGACAGCCGCTGGTTTCCGAGCGATCCGCGAGGTCGGTGACCGGCTATGGCCGGGAGAGTCCGATCACGAGGCACCGTCGCTCGACAGGTCAGCCTGGTAGGCAGCCACGAAAGCCCGCAGGGCCCCGGGACCAAGACCGGGTGTGTGCGCCTGTAGCGTGCCAAAACTCGGTTTGAGGCTTCGACCAGGTGTTTTCTGGTCGGGTCAGGCTGCGCGTCGGTACTCGTTGATCAGTTCGCCGAGGACTCGGTGGCGTCGGATCGGGATGTCAAGAGGGATCTGTGGCGAGGTCGTGGGCTGGTGGGTGTTGATCGAGGCTCTGGTGCGGGCGGTGGTCATTGAAATGGCGCACGTACCGGTCAAGAACAACTCGGGCGTGTCGCTCGTGGTAGATCAGCAGCCGGTTGGTGCACTCGGCGCGGACGCTGCCCACGAACCGTTCCGCATAGCAGTTCGCCTGAGGCATACGGGGAGGGATCTTCACAACGTTGATGCCTTCGGAGGCGAAGACGGCGTCGAAAGTGGCGGTGAACTTGGAGTCTCGGTCGCGGATCAGGAACGGAATGCACTGATCTGATCACCGAGGG
>JAXDGO010000056.1:0-81353 GCA_034665005.1 Solirubrobacteraceae bacterium
CGCCCCGCCCGCGATTCCGCACGCGCCGGAAGAGGGAGAGCCGGCGCGCCTCGACATCGGGACAGACCCCTACACGCGCCCACGCCCGCCGAGCTCGCGGCCGATCCGTGCCGGCGCGGCTTCGGCGCCGCTCATGCCTTCGCGGCGGCGACCCGCGCCTCCACCGACGCTGGTGAGCCGGTAGCGGCGGATCCGCCGTCCCTGGGTGGATCCGTCGACTGTCTCCTCGGGCAGGAGGATGAAGCGCCGAGGAGGTGACACGCTCGAGTTGGCTGCTGACCGCTTCATGGTTGCCATGTTCACGCAGCGGAGGGCTCTTGCCTTTGGCCCTCGGTCCAAAATCCAGCTGGCGTGCGTGTGCGAAGTGCCGCGCTTTGCGATGCGCTAGGCGCCGAGCTGCTCGTGGATGAGTCGGGCGACCTCCGTGCCGTCGGCTCGGCCCTTGGTCTCGCGCATGACCTGTCCGACGATCGGGCCGATCGCCTTGGCGTTGCCTTCGCGGACGCGCTCGGCTGCGTCGGTGTTGGCCGCCACCGCGGCCGCGACGATCTCGGCGAGCTCGCTGCCCCCGTCCATCGCGCCGAGTCCCTCGGCCTCGATTATCGCCAGCGGCTCGCTGCCGCTCCCCTCGATCAGCCTGTCGAGCACCTGCCGGGCGGCCCCGACGCTCACGCGGCGCCCGGCGACAAGCCCGACGAGGGCCGCCAGGGCGCGCGGCTCGACGCGGGAGTCGGAGGGGTCCTGTCCCTCCGGCAGGCGGCCGACGAGGTCGCCGGTGATCCAGTTGGCGAGGCCCTGCGCCGGCGGGGCCGGCTCGGCGCCCGCGGCGACGGCCGCCTCGAAGTAGTCGCCGAGCTCGGTGCGAAACGCGAGCACCTGGGCGCTGTCGACGCTCAGGCCGAGCTCGCGCTGCAGGCGCTCGGCGCGGTCGGCGGGAAGCTCTGACATGTCGGCCCGGGCAGCGGCCAGCATCCCGTCGTCGATGGCGACCGGCACGAGGTCGGGCTCGGGGAAGTAGCGGTAGTCGTGCGCTTCCTCCTTGGAGCGCAACGACGTGATCGACCCGGAGGCCGGATCGAAGTGGAGCGTCTCCTGGACGACCTGGCCACCCCCCGCCAGGATCTCCTCCTGCCTGGCGATCTCGGCCCTGATGCCGCGTTCGATGAAGCGAAAGGAGTTCATGTTCTTCAGCTCAGTCTTGACGCCCAGCGTCTCGCTGCCGCGCGGGCGCAGCGAGATGTTCGCGTCGCAGCGCAGCGACCCCTCCTCCATGTTGACGTCGCTGACGCCGAGCTGGCGCAGCGTGCTGCGCAGCAGCTTGAGCCAGTCGCTCGCCTGCTCGGGCGAGCGCACGTCCGGCTCGGTGACGATCTCCGCGAGTGGCGTGCCTCCGCGGTTGAAGTCGACGATGCTCTGTGCGGAGCCGTGGATCCGCCCGCTCGAGCCCACGTGGATGAGCTTCGCCGCGTCCTCCTCGAGGTGCACCCGGTGGATGCGCACCTCGGCGAGCCGGCCTCCCCGGCACAGCGGCTCGTCGTACTGGGTGATCTGGTAGCCCTTCGGCAGGTCCGGATAGAAGTAGTTCTTGCGATGGAAGATCGATCGCGGTGCGAGCTCCGAGCCGAGCGCCATCCCGATCATCAGGCCGAAATGGACGGCGCGCGCGTTCGCCACCGGGAGGCTGCCGGGGAGCCCGAGGCAGACGGGGCATGTGCGCGTGTTCGGCGGCTCCCCGAACGACAGCTCGCAGCCGCAGAACATCTTTGTCGCCGTCGCGAGCTGCACGTGGATCTCGAGGCCGATGACCGCCTCGAACTCAGGGCCGCCCGCCGGCTCGGTGCCGTTTCGGGCGCCGTCAGACACGCGCCGCTCCGGCGTCGAAGCCGATGCTGAGCTCGAGCGCGTGGGCGGCGTCGAGCAGGGCGTTCTCGCTGAACGCCGGTCCGGCGATCTGCAGACCCACGGGCAGTCCGCCGCTGGAGCCGCAGGGGATCGAGATCGCGGGGATCCCCGCCAGCGACATGGGCACCGTGCAGTAGTCGTTGAGATACATCGCCAGTGGCTCGGAGGTCTTCTCGCCGAGCCTGAACGCGACCGTCGGAGCGGTCGGCGTGACGATGAAGTCGATCAGCTCGAAGGCCGCGCTGAAGTCCTCGGCGATCTTCGTGCGCACGCGCTGGGCACGCCCGTAGTAGGCCTCGTAGTAGCCCGAGGACAGCGCGTAGGTGCCGAGCATGATCCGCCGCTTGACCTCCGCTCCGAAGCCGTCGTGTCGCGTGCGCATGTACATGTCGAGCAGGTCCTTCGGGTCCTTCGCCCGTAGGCCGTAGCGCACGCCGTCGTAGCGCGCGAGGTTCGAGGAGCACTCGGCCGGCGCGAGCACGTAGTAGGCCGAGAGCGCGTGCGGAGCGTGTGGCAGGTGCACGTCTCGCACCTCGGCTCCGAGCTCCTGAGCACGATCGAGCGCATTCCGGAACGCCTCGAGCACGCCGGGTTCGATCCCCTCCCCGGCCAGCTCCTGCGGGACTCCCAGTGTCACGCCGTCGAGCCGCTCGGCGCTCGGCTTCTCGATCTCGTGCGGGAAGGAGAGCGACGTCGCATCCTGCGCGTCGTGGCCGATCATGTGACGCAGCATCAGAGCAGCGTCCCGCACGTCTCGCGTCAACGGCCCCGCCTGGTCGAGCGATGAGGCGAAGGCGATCATGCCGTAGCGCGAGACCGCGCCGTATGTCGGCTTCAGGCCGACGATGCCGCACAGCGCGGCGGGCTGACGGATGGAGCCGCCGGTGTCGGTGCCGAGCGCCCACGGCGCGAGCCCCGCGGCGACCGCCGCAGCGCTTCCCCCGGAGGAGCCTCCGGGCACGCGTGTGCGATCCCACGGGTTTCGCACGGGGCCGAAGGCCGAGTTCTCGTTGGAGGAGCCCATCGCGAACTCGTCCTGGTTGGTCTTGCCGAGCAGCCTCGCCCCGGCGTCGTTCAGGCGCGAGACGACCGTCGCCGTGTACGGAGGCAGGTAGCCCTCGAGGATGCGCGAGCCGGATTGGCTCGGCACCCCCTCGGTGCAGAACAGGTCCTTGACGGCAAGCGGGACGCCCCCGAGCGGCGCCCCGGCGTCACCGCCCGGCGCCTCGTCGGCGACCCAGGTGAAGCAGTTCAGGCCATCCTCGCCGGCCGCGCGGTCGGCGGCGGCGCGGCGGCGATAGAGCTCGAACAGCTCCCCCGCGGACAGCGAGCCGCGGTCGATCTCCTCGGCGGCGGCGCTGACCGAGAGCTCCAGGATGTCGGTCGCGCTCATGCTTGGGGGCTTGGAACTAGGAAGCCCTCGTCGCTCGCTTCGGGGGCCTGGGAGAGCACGACATCGCGCGGCAGGGAGGGGACCGGCTCGTCGGCACGCAGTGCGCCCGTCACCTCGACGACATGCGAGGTGGGCGGGACATCGGTGAGATCCAGCTCGCCGATGTGCGCGATGTGATCTAGCACCGCCGAGAGCTCCCGCGCCATGGGCTCGAGCTCCGGCTCGCTCAGCGCAAGGCGCGCGAGCTGGGCAACGTGGAGAACCTCATCGCGTGCGATCACAGTGGCGGCATTCTACGGCGCGTCCGCTGCGCCCCGTAGGCCGCGCGCGAGCGCTGTGCCCGGGCGGGGCGGCTCGAGCCCGCTAGGGCCTCGGGCGCGGCTCGGGACTGGCCGGCTCATACATCGATGGGCGCTCGTCGCGAAGCGACTGCCAGGCGCCGAGCGTGATCGCCACGGCGCCCGCCAGCGCGAGCCACGCCCCGGCGCAGAGCGAGGTGGCGTGGTCGGGCCGCTCGATCACCCTCACGACCGCGGCGATCACCGCGGCCAGACCCAGCAGCACGCTCCACACCGCCATCGACACGGGGAGGGCGGGGCTGCGCTCGCTCAGCGCGCTGAGCGCGAGCGCGAGGCCGGCGCACAGGGCGGCAAGGAGGAGAACGATCGCGGGGCCGAACGTGTCCCAGGCGTCGAGCCGGCCGGTGGCGCTTTCATACCAGGGCTCGAGCAGCGAGACGATCAGGCACGCCACGCCGACGAGCACGAGCAGCTCACCTGTCCGAAGGCGCCTCAGGCTCATCGCTGGGTCACGCCGCCGTTCTCACGCGCTGTCGCGGTCGGCATCGGGCACCCAGCTCTTCAGCCGCGCCTGCGCGCGGGCGGCCTGCAGGGTGTTGCGCAGCAGCATCGCGATCGTCATCGGGCCCACCCCGCCGGGTACCGGTGTGATCGCCGAGGCGATCTCGGCGACCGCGGCGAAGTCGACGTCGCCCACGAGCCCGCTCCGGTTGCCGGCCTGCTCAGGGGTCAGCCTGTTCATGCCGACGTCGATCACGACCGCGCCCGGTTTCACGAAGTCCCGGCCGATCAGCCGCGGGCGACCGACCGCCGAGATCAGCACGTCGGCGCGAGCGCATGTGTCGCGTAGGTCGCGTGTTCGCGAGTGGCAGACGGTCACGGTCGCGTTCGCGCCGAGCAGCAGCTGGGCCATCGGCTTGCCGAACAGGTTCGAGCGGCCCACGACGACGGCCTCGGCGCCCTCAAGCTGCACACCGCTGTCGCTGAGCAGCTCCATCACACCGGTTGGCGTTGCGCCCCGCAGCCCGGGACGGCCCAGCGACAGCAGACCCGCGTTGACGGGGGTCAGCCCGTCGACGTCCTTCGCAGGGTGGACGATCGCGGTCAGCTCGGGCCCATCGAGGTGGCCGGGGACCGGCAGCTGAAGCAGGATGCCGCTCACCGCATCATCCGCGTTGAGGCCCTCGAGCTCCTCGGCGACCTGCTCGAATGACGCATCGGCGGGCAGCCGCCGATCGAACGGCACCATGCCGACCTCGAGGGAGGCGCGCTGCTTGCCGCCCACGTACACGGCCGAGGCCGGGTCGTCGCCGACGAGCACGGTGGCGAGGCCCGGCGCTCGCCCGGTCTCCTGCTTGAAGCTCTCCACGTCGCGTGCCACCTGCGCTCGCACACGCGCGGCGATCGCCTTGCCGTCGATGAGCGTCGCTGCCATGGGTTGGATGCTATGCGCTCGCGCGGGCGACGTCGGCGGCGGGCTCAGCGTCTGCTGACGGGCGCGTACTCGGCCATCAGCTTGCGCTCCGATCCATCGTCGGCGAAGCGAACCACGATCACGCCGCCGGGCTCCACGCCGGTGATCACACCGTCGCCGAAGGCCGCGTGCACCACGTCCTCGCCGAGGCGGAAGCTGTTGGCCGCCGAGGGCAGCTCCCGCACGATCGTGCCCGCGCCGCCGCCGTCCCCGAAGCGCGTCGGCCTCAGCCCCGGGCGGAAGACAACCTCCTGGGGCTCCTCGAGCAGCTCGAGCGGGATCTCGTCGATGAAGCGGCTGCGCATGCCGTACGCCTGCGCGCCGAACACCGCGCGCCGGCGAGCGGAGGTCAGATAGGCCCGGCGCATGGCGCGCGTGATCCCCACGTAGAACAGGCGCCGCTCCTCCTCCAGCCCGCCCTCGTCGAGCGCGCGGGAATGGGGGAAGACGCCCTCCTCGCAGCCTGCGATGAACACGATCGGATACTCGAGGCCCTTCGCGTTGTGCACGGTCATCAGCGTCACGAGGCCCTCGTCGTCGCTGCGCGCGTCGGCGTCGGCGACGAGCGCGACCTGCTGCAGGAAGACGTCGAGGGTGGCGTCGCTCTCCGCGGTCTCCGCATCGAACTCGCGGCCCACCTCAACCAGCTGCTCGAGGTTCTCGATGCGGCCCTGTGCCTCGATCGTCCTCTCGGCTTCCAGCGCCTGGACGTATCCGGTCTGCGACAGCACCGACTCGAGCAGCTCGGCGATCGAGAAGGGCTGGCCCTCCCGGCGCTGCTCGTCCTGCGCATCCTCCTGCTGCGGCTGCTCGCCTGCGAGGGCGCGCAGCTCTTCCATCGTGTCCATGAAGCGTCGCAGCGCCTTCACCGCCGCAGACCCCAGACCGGGGATCTGCTCGGGCGCGGCGGCGGTCTCCCAGACCGGCTGACCGACGCTCTGAGCGTGGCCGAGGACGCGCGCGAGGGAGGTCTGCCCGATGCCGCGCCTCGGCGAGTTCGCCACGCGCGTGAAGCTGACCACGTCGAAGGGGTTGGCGAGCAGCGAGAGGTAGGCCATCGCGTCCTTGATCTCCGCGCGCTCGTAGAACTTCGTGCCGCCGATGACCTGGTAGGCGATCTCGCGCCGCACGAGCGTGTCCTCGATCACGCGCGACATCGCGTTGGTGCGGTAGAGGACGGCGATCTCGGCACGCGAGGCCCCCTCGTCCACCAGCCGCTCGATCTCCCCGACCACGAACCGCGCCTCGGCATGCTCGTCCTCGAGCGTGCGGACCTGGATCTGATCTCCCTGGCCCAGCTCGCTCCACAGCCGCTTCGCGATCCCGCCGCGGTTGTTCGTGATCACGGCGTTGGCAGCTCTGAGGATCGTCTCGGTGGATCGGTAGTTCTGCTCGAGCTTGACGACCCTCGCGTCCGGGAAGTCCTCCTGGAACTCGAGGATGTTGCGCACGTCAGCTCCGCGGAACGAGTAGATCGACTGGCTGTCGTCGCCGACCACCGCGAGGTTGCGGTGGCCGGGGATGCTGGTGCGCGCACCCCTGGCCGGCTCCTGGCGGCCGCCACCAACAAGCAGCTGCAGCAGCCGGTACTGGGCGTGGTTGGTGTCCTGATACTCGTCCACCAGCACGTGGGCGAAGGCTGTCGAGTAGCGCTCACGGACGTCCTCGAACAGCTCGAGCAGGTTGACGGTGCGAAACAGCAGGTCGTCGAAGTCCATCGCGTTCATGCGGTGGAGGTCGCGCTCGTAGATGTCGTACACGTCGGCGACCATCTCCTCGAAGGGCGAGCCGGCGCGCTGCCGGTACTCGGCCGCGTCCTGCAGGAGGTTCTTGGCGGCGGAGATCTGATTGAGGATCGCGGCCGGGGTGAAGCGCTTCGGGTCGACCCCGACCGCGTCGGCCGAGCGCTTGGTCAGCCTGCGGGCGTCGGCCTGGTCGTAGATCGTGAACTGACGCGTGTATCCGAGCCGCTGCGCCTCGGCGCGCAGAATGCGCGCACAGGCCGAGTGGAAGGTCATGAGCCACATGCCGCGCGTTCCCCTGCCGAGCAGGCGCTCGACCCTCTCGCGCATCTCCTTGGCCGCCTTGTTGGTGAAGGTGATCGCAAGGATCTCGCCGGCCTGGGCCTGGTCGGTGTAGATCAGGAACGCGATCCGGTGCGCGAGCACGCGAGTCTTGCCGCTACCGGCGCCGGCGACGATCAGCAGCGGCCCCTCACCGTGGGTGACCGCCTCGCGCTGAGGCTCATTCAGGTCCTCGAGAAGCTCCTGGAGATGTTCGGCATGGGGGTTTGCGGCCATCGGATGTCCAGCATAGATGCGTCCTCGGCTGGCGGTGGCGGCGCTAGCCTCCGGCCGGGTTGGGCCCCTTGACCGTCCGCAGCGGCCTGACCTCGGCCACGGGCTGGGGGTGCTCGTCGGACAGCTCGGCGACGGTCCGCTCGAGCGCGCCGATGCGGCTGGCGAGCGCCTGGATCGCCTCGGCGATCGGATCGGGCAGGTGGATCCAGTCGGCGTCCGGGCCCTCGACGCGCCGCCCGTCCACGCGCACCGGGTGGCCGGGGTTGCCGACCACGGTGGAGTTCGGTGGCACGTCGGTTATGACGACGCTGTTCGCGCCGATCTTCGCACCGTGCCCGATCGTGATCGGGCCCAACAGCTTTGCTCCGGAGCCGATGGTGACGTTGTCCTGCACCGTCGGATGGCGCTTGCCGGTCGCGAAGCCCGTGCCCCCGAGCGTGACCCCCTGGTAGAGCGTGACGTCGTTGCCGATGTCGGCCGTCTCCCCGATCACCACGCCGGCGCCGTGGTCAATGAACAGGCCCTCTCCGATCCGCGCGGACGGGTGGATCTCGATGCCTGTCACGGCGCGCGTGAACATCGAGATCACGCGCGGCAGCAGCGGCACGCCGGCGAGGTGCAGCGCGTGCGCGACGCGGTAGGCGAGCAATGCATGGATGCCCGGCCACGTCGCGAGTATCTCGGCTGGCGCCACTCCCCTTGCCGCGGGATCGCGGTCACGAGCGGCGAGCACGTCGCGGCGCAGCTCTTTCGCGACCCCTGCAAACCTGCCGAGACCGGGCATGTCAACAGCCTAGCGGCGATACCCGCGCCGCCGGCCCGGCTCACAGGTGAAGCGCTCAGCTCAGGGCGCGAAGAAGGCCTG
The DNA here is from genome assembly GCA_034665005.1 of Solirubrobacteraceae bacterium. GTDB lineage: Bacteria > Actinomycetota > Thermoleophilia > Solirubrobacterales > Solirubrobacteraceae > Palsa-744. The sequence goes on from JAXDGO010000056.1 coordinate 8,234, forward strand.
CGAGACGTAGCGCTCGCCGGAGTCCGGCATAACCACGAGGATCCGCTTGCCCTCAGACTCGGGACGCGCGGCGATCTCCAGCGCCGCCCACAGCGCGGCCCCGCAGGAGATCCCGGCGAGCACGCCGGCGCGGCGCGCGCAGCGCCATGCGGTGTGGATGGCGTCGTCGTCGGAGACGGACACGATCTCGTCGAGCAGCTCGCGATTGAGCACCGGGGGCACGAACCCTGCGCCGATGCCCTGAATCCGGTGCGGCCCCGGCCGGCCTCCTGAGAGCACGGGCGAGCCGCTCGGCTCGACCGCGACCACCCGCAGCTGCGGGTTGGTGTGCTCGCGCAGGTACTCCCCCGCCCCGGTGATCGTGCCCCCGGTGCCCACTCCGGCGACGAACACGTCCAGCCGGCCATCCAGCGCCTGCTCGATCTCCGGGCCGGTGGTCCGGCGGTGGACCTCCGGGTTCGCGGGATTTGAGAATTGGTCCGGCAGGAACACGTCGTCATCGCGGGCCATGGCGCGCGCGGCCTCGACCGCCTCCGCCATGCCGCCTAGCGACTCGGTGATCTCGACGCGGGCGCCGTACAGCCGAAGCAGGCTCTCGCGCTCGCGACTCATGCCCTGGGGCAGTGTCAGAACGAGCTCGTAGCCCTTGGCCGCGCACACGAACGCGAGCGCGATCCCCGTGTTGCCGCTGGTCGCCTCGACGATGGTCGTGCGCCCCGGCGCGATCCTGCCTTCAGCCTCGGCGGCATCGATCATCGCGACGCCGATCCGGTCCTTGACGCTTCCGCCGGGGTTGAGCGACTCGACCTTGGCGAACAGCTCCACGCCGTTCTCCGCTGCGGGCGTGCCGTCGAGCAAGCCTGGCAGTGACACGATCGGGGTTCCGCCGACGAGCTCCGAAATGTTGATCGGGATTCGGGTCACGGTCCACGACAATAGTGGAGCCGCCGAGCCCGATTGGAGCGGGAGCTATTTCTTGGCGCGTGCCGAGTTGCGAGGCTTCTTCTCCAGCGACAGGCGCACCGCCGGGCTCTGTGCGGCGCGCGCCCCGGGCAGGAGCTTGAGGATCGTGAGCCTCGCGGCGAGGTGCCCGTGCCCTCGAGCGAGCAGCGTGCGGCCGGCGGCGTTGAGCTTGAGAGTGATCGTGCGGACCTTCCCGCTGGGGATCGAGAAGCTCCCTGCGGCGATCGTCTTCGTCTGCAACCGCGTCTTCGACGCCCGCACCTTGACCGCAAGCTTCAACGTTCCGCGGCATGTCCCAGGCCCTTTCGAGGTCAGCTTCAGCACCGCGCGGCTGGGACGTTTGACGGTGATGCTTCTCTTCAGCAGCGAGACACGACAGCCGGCGGTGCTCGTCGCGGCGAAGGCGAGCACCGATCTCGTCCCCGTTTCCGCGCCGCTGGCGGGTGGTATGAGTGCGGCCGGGTCCGTCGCTTCGGCGGCGCCCGCCTTCCTCGGCGCCACGTATTCGAACGCATCGGCCAGCCCCGGCAGGCTCGTTCCGTTCAGGTTCGTGACCGTGACGTCGACCACGCCGCTCCCCGGCGGTGAAACCGCGGTGATTTCCGTTTTTTCGTGGCCCGGGACATTGGTGAAGGCGACGGCATCGGCGTTGCCGAATTTCACCTGGGTCACATGCTCGAAGTTGCTGCCCGTGATGGTCACTTCAGTACCGCCCGCCGCCGGTCCTTTCTTGGGAGCAATGCCTTTGACGAGCGGGAGCGGTTCGGCTGCGAACACCCACACCGCCCCGGGCCTGCCCCCTCGGAGCGACGATTCACTTGGAGCTCCGACGAGCGCCGTCTTGGCGTCGGCGGCCAGCGCCACGCTGTAGCCAAACCAGCCTTTGCCGCTGTCACCGTTGGTGAGCACATGCGGGATTCGCGTCCAAGTCATCGCGGAGCGTTCGAACAGCCAGGCGCTACCCCGAGCGCCACCGACGCGAGGCGCCCCGACGAGCGCTGTGTTCCCATCGGCAGAGAGCGCGACACTCGACCCGAATTCTTCGTTTTCTTCCTGCGGACCGGTCAGCTTCGCGCCCTGTTCACTCCAGCTGGTCCCTGAACGGGTGAAGACCCATGCGGCGCCCCGGTCTTCGTTGTCCGCGCGACCGCCGACGAGCGCGGTGCCCCCGTCGTATGACAGCGCGACCCGATAGCCGATGTGGCCTGCGCCAACCTCGCCGCCACCAACGAGGCGCGCCTGTTCTTTCCAGTTCTGTTCCGTGGGGAGTGGGATGCGGAACACCCATGCCGCGCCGGCATATTCGGCGTCGCCTGGCCCGCCGACCAGCGCCGTCCGCCCGTCGCCGGACAGCGCGACGCTCGCACCGAGATGCGCTTCGCCGTTCTCTTCAGCGCCGATCAGCTTGCGGCCCCATTGAGTCCAGCCGCCTTCCCCCGAGCTGGCGAACACCCACGCCGCGCCGTGGCCGGCTTCGTCGGACGATCCACCGATCAGCGCCGTTTGGCCGTCCGCCGACAGCGAGACGCTCTTGCCGAACCGTCCTTCTCCGCGCTCTTCGCCGCCCGTGAGCTTGTGCCCCTGCTGCTTCCATTCTCCATCCGGGGACCGAGCGAACACCCACGCCGCGCCGGCATTGCGAATCCACTTTCCTTCGGTTTCGCCGTCAGGTGGCTGGAAGCGGCTGTCGCGAGGGTTGCCGACCAGGGCAGTGTTGCCATCGGCCGAGATCGCGACGCTCCGCCCGAAGTTGCAGCCGTCGGCTTCTTCGCCCGCTTCTTCGCCGCAGTGTTCGCCCGAGCCTTCGCCGCTTTGTTCTGCGCCCGTGAGCTTGGGCCCCTGCTGAGTCCACCTCGAGCCGTTACGGACGAAGATCCACACCGCGCCGAAATGCGTCGTATCGCGCGGGCCGCCGATCAGCGCGGTGTTGCCGTCGGCCGAGAGGGCCACGCTGTAGCCGAAGCGCGCGTCTTCGGTCTCATCTTGCCCCGTAAGCTCCCGTTCGGGTTCGGACTGGATGATCGGGTCGATTCGCAGCGGATAGCTCGCGCCCCGGCTGTCGACGCGCAGCAGCACATCCTGACCCTTCAGCTCCAGCCGGCTGTGAAGCGTGCGCCCGAGCGCGTCGGTCGCGGCCAGCGAGCCGTAGCGCAGCGACCTCGCGCCCGGCCGTGTCAGCGTGAGGCTCTGGCGGGAGGACGCCGCGGTCGCGTGCGTGTTGCCGGAGAGCGCGAGCGAGAGCGTGAGCGGGCCTTGGGGCCGGCCGGACGGCGCGTGCAGAAGCGTGAAGCCCTGCTCGAGGCCGAGCGGCCCGTTCACGTACCACTCACTCACCTGGGAGTGGCTGTAGCCGACGCGGTTGAGGCTGCCCGCCGGGATCACCGCGTCGACGGCTCGCAGGGAGCTTCCGTAGCCGATCGCTTGCAGGCTCAGCCCGAGCTTCACCGAGCCCGAGCTGATCGTGAGGCCGGACCTCGCGAAGCGCGCTCGCATCCGTTGAGCCGGGTTACGCGCCTCGACGACGCCGTCGGCCGACGTGCTCACCGTGTAGGAGGGCACCTGTTCCCCGAGGACGGTCGAGATCGCCTGTTGTGCCGCCTGCGGCAGGCTGGCCAGGCCGCCCTGGACGCTGCGGGCACGGGGTGGGGCCTGAGGCGCCCCCCCGGCCAGGATCTGCACGAGCGCCACGCTCAGAGCCACGGACAGGAGCGCCGCCAGTGCCGCGGGGCACGGCCCCAGACGCGCCCGCGCCACCAACGCGGTGGGTGGCGTCATCGGGTGCCCCATGTCGTCTCCGGCAGAAGACCGGTCGGCCTCGGCACTGGCAACCCTCCGTAGTCGCGTCTCTGGTATTGCCGGCGGCAACCGCACTCGCGGCCGTTGTCCCTCAGCGTCAACCTGCCAACCGTCTCAACCACAGGATAGACAGCAGGTTCCCCAAGTCAAGCAGTGGGAAACGCGTTGGCCGCCTGGCCAACGGCTTCTTCAGGTCCGCCGTCCTCCGCGGCGGCGACCATTGGCGCATGGGGAACAACGAGCGCGCGAAGCTCACGCTGTGGCAGCGGCGGGCATCAGACGGCTTCGGCGCAGGGCCGGCAGGAGCGCGGGCGAGCCGCTGAAGCCGGAGGACTGGGAGGCCCTCTGGCGCCTTCACGAGTACGGGCTTCAACCGCCGTGAAGGGTCTCTTCTTCGCCCTGCCGAAGAGCCCGTGCTGCGGCGTCTGCGGCGCGCCCTTCGCCGGGCCCGGGAGGTGGGTGGCGGCCCGCTCGGATACCGCCCGTCGCGAAAGAAACCCGCCATATGCGCCCACCTGCGTCGAGATGTCCCCTCCGGGGGGAATGAAGATGCAGACCGGGGTGCTGTTCGCGGGGACCTGCGCGGGTTCACCCCGCGCTTCGACGGCGCAGATCCCGAGGAGGCGTCGGTCGTCCTGTGTCGCTTCTACCGCTGCGCGGAGAACGTGCTGCTCAGCTCTGTCGGCTACGGGTCCCCCGAAGGCCGTTTGTCGAGATGGGGATCGGCCTTGACTTCGGAGAGGCATTTGTGGGAAACATCGGTCAGCGTGCGCTCTATGACTTCACCGCCGTGGGTGACGTGGTGAACACCGCATCGCGGCTGCAGCAGCAGGCATCGAGTGGTGAGATCATGGTCTCCGAGCGCGTGGCCGCCGGTCTGAGTGATCCTGTGGGCGATCAGGTGACAGTCGAGCTGAAGGGTAAGAGTGAGCCGCAGCACGCCTATCGGGTGACAGTGATGTGAGCTGGGTCCCCACCCGGCGAGCTAAATGTGGTACATGCTCGCGCCGGCCTCGCGCGCCTCGCGCTCGATCACGTCGGCGATCGTGGTGTCACTCAGTACCTTGCGCGCGGCTCCGGCGGCGTCCGCGAAGGTCCCTTGCGCGTCGCGCCCGAGTGGACCGTCGAGCAACTCGACTATCTCCAGCACTGTGATCGTCGACGGCTCTCGCGCGAAGCGGTAGCCCCCCTTCACACCTCGCTGCGAGCTGATGATGCCGGACCGTCTGAGCACGGCGAACAGCTGCTCCAGGAACTGCACCGGCACTTCACGCTTGCGGGCGAGCTCGCCGATCGGCACGGGCTCCGGCCCGGAACTGCGACCGAGCTCGGCGAGCGCGAGCACGGCGTAGGGGGACTTGCTGGTGATCGAGATCATCTCGGCTTTGGCGACCATGGAGCCATCAGATCGTCCGATCGTATTGGGCGCGAGCCCGGGACGCCTCTACTCGGCGCCCGGAGGCTCGCGGCCTGAAGAGCAGCGGGTCCAGCGGCCACCGCGCCGAATCCGCTTGGCAGCCTCTAGCCGCAGAGCAGGCTCTCTAAACCTCAAGGGACGCCAGACGGCGCCCCAGCCCCGGCGTGGACTAGAGCCAGCCGCGCTCGGTCGCGATCAGAACGGCCTGCGCGCGGTCGACGGCTCCGAGCTTCCCGTAGATGTTGTGCAGGTGCGTGCGCACCGTGCTCGTCGAGAGCGTCAGCTCATGCGCGATCTGCTTGTAGACCTTGCCCTCGGCCAGCCGCTGCAGCACACCGAGCTCGCGACCGGATAGCGGGCAGGGGTCGACGTGACGCTGGCGCTGGCTGGGCGAGCCGGGAAGTTCGTACATCACGCGCCGCAGCTCGCGCGGCCCAAGCCCGACGGTGCGCGCCGACTGGAGCATCTCGGCCGGGCTCACTCGCGCGCCCTGCTCGTAGTGCGCGAGCATGTCGGCGAGGCGGATGAAGGCGGCCTCTCCCTCGGCGTCCGGGCTGTGGTGTCGCTCGATCGGCGTGGCGACCGTGGCCGGCAGGCCCCAGCGGCGAACCAGCACGCCGCCAACGAGCGCGTGATCCACTCCGAGCTCGCGCCGCTCCTGGTGCAGGCGCTCCTCGGGGGTCCTCGCCCCGCGGTGGACCTGCGAGGGGTATCCGGGATAGGCGTGCAGCAGCACGAGCTTGCCGACGTCGTGGAGCAGGCTCGTCACCGTCAGGCGGTCGCGATGCTCGTAGCCGACCTCGGCGGCGACGCGGTCGGCCGCGTGCTGGGTGGCGAGCGCGTGCAGGCGGAAGCGCTCCGGCGCCGCGTCCCAGACGCTGGCGCGCTCGAAGAAGTCGAAGGTGCGCAGGCGGCTTGCGAGGGCCTGGACGGTCTGCGGGCTCAGGAGCTCGACGGCGCCGACGGCCGTGTCGACATGGCCGCGGCCATCCTGCACCTGGTTGGCGAGGCGCAGGATCGCGATGATCAGGGCCACGTCGGACTCGACCGCACTCACCACGTCGGCCGTCGCCACGTGATCCTTGGAGATCACCGACAGCAGGCGGTCGCGGGACTCGGCGAGGGCCGGAAATGCCTCGAGCGCTTCGAAGGCGATCGTCAGCCGCCGGCCGTGGCCCTCGTTCTGGTGGCGCTCACCGGAGGGCGCAGGCGAGCCCGAGGCGCGCTGCACCTCGACGGGCCGCTTGGCCTTCGCCGCCTTCTTCGGCTTTTTCTCTGAGACAGTTGCCGGCATATTGCTTCGGACCCCTTCCTTGGGCTCAGCGACCACCCAGGTCGTGATTCCACGTTGACCTACCTATCGGCAGCGCACGGCCAACGGTTGAGGGTCAATTTCGGCTAGGCAGCCAGGGCGCGATCGATGCGCCGAAGCGTCTCCTCGCGGCCGAGCAGCGCGACGCTCTCGAAGATGCCCGGCGAGACGGTGCCGCCGGTGATGGCCACACGCAGCGGCTGGTAGACCTCGCGCGGCTTGACGCCGCGGCGATCGATCACTGCTTTGAGCGCCTCCCCCACCCCCGCCTCGTCGAAGCTCGCCGCCTCGGTCAGCGCCGAGCGAGCCTCCGCGAGGGCGGAGCGGCCCTCATCGGTCAACCAGCGCTCACGTGCCGCCGGATCGTCGGTCGGGCCGTCGAGCAGCGATCCGGCGAGCGGCCAGAAGTCGGCGAGCGTGTGGATCTTCTCCTGGCTGATCCTGACCGCCTCCTCGAGTCCCTCGCGCCCCGTGAACTGCTCCAGGCGGCGCGTCAGCTCGGCTAGCGGCATCCGCCGCAGGTAGAGGCCGTTCAGCCATTGCAGCTTGGCCTCGTCGAAGCGCGCCGGGTTGCGGCTCACGCGGTCGAGATCGAAGCGCTCGACGAGCTCCTCGGTCGAGAGCACAGTCGCGTCGTCGCCGGAGCCCCATCCGAGCAGCGCCAGGTAGTTGCGAACCGCCTCCGGCACGTAGCCGGCGTCGCGCAGCTCCTGAACAGATGCCGCGCCGTGGCGCTTGGAGAGCTTCTTGCCGTCGGGGCCGTGCAGCAGCGGCAGATGCGCGTAGAGCGGCGGCTCCGAGTCCGGGCCGAAGCCGGCGGCCCGGACCGCTTCCAGCACGAGCAGCTGCTTGGGAGTGTTCGAGAGATGATCCTCGCCGCGGACGACATGGGTGATCCCGGCGTCGAGGTCGTCGATCGCGACCGCGAAGTTGTAGAGGACCGATCCGTCGGCGCGTGCGATGACCGGGTCGTCCAGATGCACGTGCTCGAAGCGCGTCTCGCCGCGAATGACATCGTGGACGACGGTCGCGCCCTCGTCGGGGACGTGCAGCCGCACCGCCCCGTCGGGCTCGACCTCGCCGCGGAAGCCGCGGTCGGCGCCGTGCAGGCGCTTGTACTCCTTGACGTCCTCGGCGGTTGCGTTGGAGTGATACGCGCGGCCGGCCGCGAGCAGCGCCTCGAGCGCCTCGCGGTGGCGCTCGGAGCGGTCGGTCTGAAGGATCGGGCCCTCGTCCCAGTCGAGCTGGAGCCAGCGCAGCGCGTCGAGGATCTGCTCGATGTTCTCGGGGGTCGAGCGCTCGCGGTCGGTGTCCTCGATGCGCAGCACGAGCTGCCCCCCGGAATGGCGGGCGAGCAGCCAGTTGAAGAGCGCCGTGCGTGCGCCGCCGATGTGAAGCGCCCCGGTGGGCGATGGGGCGAAGCGAAGCCTCATAATCCGCCCGCATGCTAATCGGAGCGCACGTCTCGCCCGCGGGCGGCCTGCCGAAGGCGATCGAGCGAGGCGTCGAGCGCGGCTGCCGGGCGATCCAGATCTTCAACCAGTCGCCGCGGATGTGGAAGGCCTCGGTCTACTCCGAGGAGGCCGTCGCGGCCTTCGCCGAGGCGATGGACGCCAGCCCCATCGACGCCGTGCTGATCCACACCGTCTACCTGGTCAACTGCGCCAGCGAGGACGAGGACATAAGGGCCAAATCGCTGAGCTCCCTCGTCCACTCCCTTCGCGCGGGAGCCCAGATCGGCGCGTGCGGCGTGGTCCTGCATCCCGGCTCCGCGAAGACGGGAGCGGCGCCCGAGGCGGTCGCGCGCGCCGGAGAGACGATCCGAGAGGCGCTCGCCGAGAGTGAGGTATGCCCGCTGCACCTCGAGAACACCGCCGGAGCCGGCGCGACGCTGGGCCGCTCGATCGAGGAGCTCGCCGCCCTGATCGATGCGTCCGGCGGCGAGGAGCGGCTCGGCATGTGCCTTGACTCGTGCCACCTGCTCTCGAGCGGCTATGACATCCGCACAGTGGCCGGGATGGACGAGGTCGTGGGCGAGATCGCCGCGAAGGTCGGCCTGCAGCGCGTGCGCTCGCTTCACCTCAACGACTCGCAGACGCCGGTCGGGTCAAACCGCGACCGTCACGCCAACGTCGGCCTCGGCGAGCTGGGCGAGGACGGCTGCGCCGCATTCCTCTCCGAGCCCGCCTTCGAGGACCTCCCCTGCGTCCTTGAGACCCCCGGCGAGAAGCGCCGCGGCGCCTCGCCCGAGGAAGTCGCCTTCGCTGTCAGCCTCCGCGACCGGGGCCTGGCCGCGCGAAGCTAGCCGGTGGCGGCGGAGGCGACCGGCGCGAGCGCGTGCTCGAGCTCGGCGCGCAGGGTGGGTGTGTGCTGCACGCGGTACTCCTCGCCGAGGCGCACGCGGCGTGTCCCTGCGGTCGTGTCGATGTCCACCACGACCTCGGCCGGGCCGGGGAAGTCCTCGATCGCCTGCTTGAGATCGTCCAGCGCGCCCCTGGAGAGGTCCGCGGCGGCGACGCGCAGATGCACCGGCTGGGCGAGCGCGGTGGCCGTGCGAGCGGCGGCATCGGCCTGCGCGCGCGCCCGCTCGATCTCCTCCTGCGACGGCGAGAAGCCCTCCACCGACTGCACGACGAGGCAGGTCTTGCCGGCTTCCTTGTGGTCCACGCGGCCCTTGACGATCACGACCTCATCGACCGCGAGCGCTGCCTCGTACTCCATCAGCGCCTTGCCGAAGATGAGCATCTCGGTCGAGCCGACGAGATCGTCGAGCGTGGCGAACATCATGGGGTCGCCGTTGCGCGTGCGGATCCGCTTGGTCTCGGTGATGATCCCGCCGACCGTGACCTGGTCCTTGTCGCGCCGCTCCTCCAGCGCTGACAGGGGGCAGTCCACCCGCGCGCGCAGCGCCTCGCGCAGCGGCTTGAGCGGATGCGCGGACACGAACAGCCCGATCGCCTCCTTCTCATTGGCGAGCAGCTCTGGCTGGTCGAACTCCTCCGCCGGGATCGGCTGGTGCACCGGCCGTGGCAGCCCGGCCCCGGGCCCGCCCTGCCCGGGCGCCGGCGAGTCGGGCGCGGCGGCCGCCTGATCGTCGTGCAGGTCGAAGATCGAGCCCTGTCCGATGAGCGCGTCCTGCTGGGCCTTCTGCCCGGCGCCCTGGGCCTGCTCGAGGACCGCCAGCATGCCCTTGCGGCTCGCGCCTGTGGACCCGAGCGCGCCGCACTTGATCAGCGACTCGATCGCCTTCTTGTTGACGGTGCGGTTGTCGACCCGCTCGCAGAAATCCCACAGCGACGTGAACTCGCCGCCCTCTTCGCGTGCCCGCTTGATCGCCTCGACCGCCTGGTAGCCGACCCCCTTTACCGCGTCCAGGCCGAAGCGGATGTTGCCGACGAGGCTGTCCGCCCCGGCCGTCGCATGCCGCGGCGCCTCGACCGTGAACTCGTGGTCTGACAGGTTCACGTCGGGCGGCAGGATCTCGATGCCCATCTCGTCGCAGCGGGCGACGAAGAAAGGGACCTTGTCCTTCGTGGACATGACGGAGGAGATGAGCGCGGCCATGTACTCGGCGGGGTAGTTGGCCTTGAGCCACGCGGTGCGATAGCCGATCAGCGCGTAGCAGGCGGCATGGCTGCGGTTGAACGAGTAGTCGGCCGACTTCTCGTTGGTGTTCCACAGGAACTCGATGACCTGGGGGCTCGTGCCGGAGGCGCGGCAGCCCTCGACGAACTCGGGCTTGAGCTTCGCCATCGCCGCCCGGTTCTTCTTGCCGATCGCCTTGCGCAGGTCGTCGGCCTTCGCGCCCGAGAAGCCGGCGAGCGTCTTGGCGATCTGCATCGACTGCTCCTGGTAGAGGATCACGCCCTTGGACGACTCGAGGATCGGGCGCAGCCGCTCGTCCGCGTAGGAGATCGCGTCGGGCTGGTGCTTGCCGCGCGCATACGTTGGAATCTGGTCCATCGCCCCGGGCCGGTAGAGCGCGTTCAGCGCGATCAGGTCCTCGAACTCGGTCGGCCTGACCTTCTTCAGGGCCTCGCGCATGCCCTCGGACTCGAACTGGAACACGCCGGTCGAGTCGCCGCGTGCGAGCATCTCATGGGTCCGCTCGTCGTCGAGCGGGAGGGTCGTCATGTCGGGGCGCTCGCCTGTCGAGCGCTCGATGATGTCCAGCGCGTCCTCGATCACGTCGAGGTTGCGCAGGCCGAGGAAGTCCATCTTCAGGATGCCGATTTCCTCGATTGGCTTCATCGAGAACTGCGTGACCGTGCGAAACGCGCGCTCGCCGTTCTCGTCGGTGCCGGCGTCGGCGAGCTGCAGCGGCACGATGTCAGTCAGCGGCCGGTCCGCGATCACGACCGCCGCCGCATGGATCGAGGAGTTGCGCACGATCCCCTCGAGACCCTGCGCGACACCGACTATCTGCTGGGCGGCGGGCTCCTCGTCGCATGCCTTGCGCAGCGGCTGCCCCGGCTTCAGGCACTCCTCGAAGGAGGGCGAGCGTCCCATGATCGGGTCGGGTATGAGCTTGGCGAGGCGATCGCCGGTGGCGTAGTCGAATCCGAGCACACGCGCCGCGTCGCGCGTCGCCGCGCGCGGGAACATCTTGCCGAAGGTGACGATCTGCGCCACTGACTCCCTGCCGTACTTCTCGGTGACGTAGCGCATCACGCGCTCGCGGCCGCGCACCGAGAAGTCGATGTCGATGTCTGGCATCGACACGCGCTCGGGGTTCAGGAAGCGCTCGAACAGGAGGCCGTAGCGGAGTGGATCCACGTCTGTGATCGCGAGGCAGTAGGCGACGATCGAGCCGGCCGCCGACCCGCGGCCGGGACCCACGGCGATGCCGTTCTCCTTGGCGAACTTGACGAAGTCCCAGACGATCAGGAAGTACGCGTTGAAGCCCATCCGCTCGATCACGTCGAGCTCCATCTCCATCCGCTCGATCGCCTCCGCGGGCGGCGGGTCGCCGTAGCGCAGACGAAGCCCCTCATGCACCCGCTCGCGAAGGTACTCGCGCTCGCTGCTCCCGTCCGGCGTCCGGTAGCGCGGGATCAGCTGCTTGCCGAGCTCCAGCTCGACATGGCAGCGCTCGGCGATCTCCAGCGTGCTGGCGATGGCCTCGGGCCACTCCGCGAAGGCGCGCGCCATCTCATCGCTGTCGCGCAGGTAGAACTCGTTCGCGTCGAAGGTCAGCTTCGGCGCGGCGATCGTGCTCTTGGTCTGCACGCACAGCAGCGCCGTGTGATGGTCGTAGTCCTCGCGGCGCAGATAGTGGACATCGCCCGTGCCGACCAGGCGCCCGCCCATCTCGCCGGCGATCCTGACAATGCCCTCGTTGCACTTCTCCTGGGCCGCCAGCCCGTTCTTCTGGACCTCGAAGTAGAGGTTCTCCGGGCCGAACACCCCCAGCAGCTCGTCGGCGTGCGCTCGGGCATCGCCGGGCCGGTCCTCGAGCAGGCGCTGGCAGAAGCGCGAGGCGAGGCAGCCGGTGAGCGCGATCACGCCCTCCGAGTAGCGCTCGACCTGAGCGAGGTCCACGGTCGGCTTGCCCCGCTGCAGGCCCTCCAGGAAGCCGGCGGACGAGAGCTTGACGAGGTTGCGGTAGCCGGCGTCGTCCGCCGCGAGCAGCGTCAGGTGGTTGCGCTCGGCGCGGCCGCCGACGCCGTCGCGGCGCTGTGCGGTGCTCGCCGTGTGGTCGTCGACCAGGTAGATCTCGCAACCGACGATCGGCTTGACGCCGTGCTTTTTGCACGCCTGGTAGAGCTCGACCGCGCCGTTCATCACGCCGTGGTCGGTGAGGCCGAGCGCCGGCTGGCCGAACTCCGCGGCACGCGCGGCGAGCGCGTCGATCTTGCAGGCGCCGTCGAGCAGCGAGTACTCCGAGTGCACGTGAAGGTGGGCGCAGGAGGAGGTGCTCACGAGTACCTCATGCTAGGCGTCCGAGCGGCGGAGGCTCAGCGCCCGCGCCGCTGTTTGCGCCTTATGCGCCAGCGCGTTATCAGCGACATGCTGTGCTTGTGCGGCTCCGGCTTGACGATCGGCGCCGCGGCCTGTTGGCCGGCCGCCGCGCTGCTCTCGGCCCGGCGGCGCAGGCGCTCAACCGCGTCCGCGAGCGCGTCGGCCATCTCCTCGCCGCGGCTCCCCGCGGAGGGCTCCGGCGGCCGCTCGCGCGAGGGCTGCGGCAGTACGGGGGGCTCGGGCGCAGGCTCCTGGCGCGGGTGCGCACCCGGAGCGTGCGGCGGGGGGTTCATGGCAGGCGTCAGGCGGTATGCCGGCCGTGAGGCCGCGCCGCTGCAGGCAACCAGCAGTCGCGCGACGATCGCCTTCATGTCGCCGACGATCACCTCGATCTGGCGGTGCCCCTCGCGCATGCTCTCGAGCTGGCGCTCGGAGCGTTCGCGGGCCGCCCGCTCCGCCTCCAGCCCGCGCTGGATCTCCGCTGCGCGGCGCTCGAGCTCGCTGAGACGCGCCTGCAGCTCCTGCTCGGAGCGACGGACCGCCGCGCGCTCGGCCGCTGCAGCCTGCTCCGCCTCGGCCAGCTGCCGCTGCACCCTCTCAAGGCGTTCGGCCAGCAGGCGCGCGTCGTGCTCGCTCGAGCCGAGGCGGCTGCTCAGCCCCTCGATCTCGGCACGGCTCTCGCGGTCCAGGATGATCAGACGGTCCTCGGCCTCCACGCGCAACTGCTGCTCAGCGTACTCGCGCTGCTTCACCCGCCTCAGCTCGCGCTCGCGCTCGTGCGCCAGCGCCTGCTCGGCCTCGACGAGTTCCGCCATCCCCCGCCGCTCCTCATCGCCCTCGCGCAGGCGTTGCTGCAGGCTCGCCACGTGGCGTTCGAGCGTCTGCACTGTCGCCTCGGCGGCCTCCGCGCGGCGGGTCAGCGGGCCCTCGCCGGTCTCGGCCGCACGGCGCGCGCGGCGTTCGGCCAGCAGGTCACCCTCGCTGCGGCGGGGTGGCTCCCCGCCCGGCGTCTCATGTCCATCCGTCATCACGATGACGGGCACGGTAGTTGGACTCCCGGACGGCCTGAGCGCGCACGCCAGGCCCGCCGCTCAGCCCCTCGCCCGCTTCGCGATCGCCACCGCCGCGGCCGCCAGGCCGGCGCCGGCGGCGAGCCCCGAGACGGCGATCTTGCGCACCGGCGGAAGCCTTCGCCGGACGTACCACTTCCCGCCATGCCAGACCGCGTAGCCGAGGATCGTGTAGCCCTTGGAGCTCATCCGGATCATGCTACCCGCAGCCCTACTCGTTACGCAGGCGCCAGGCCATTCGCGACTGAAGCGACCACAGCTCGATGAATCCGGGGGATGCGGCCTGCGAGAATAAGCCGCCGGACTCGGCGAACGAGGCGAGGCTCGCGTCGTAGACGGCGTTGGGCGAGGAGCGCGTGACGACCCGCGCGTCGCCCTTGTAGAGCTTGAGGCCGATCGTGCCCGTTACCTGCTCGTTGACCCGCTCCATGTAGGCGTCGAGGTCGCCCCGCAGCGGCTCCCACCAGAGCCCGGCGTAGACCAGGTAGCCCCACTGGCGGTCGAGCTGGGGCTTGAACTGGTTCTGATGGATCGTGCTGACGAGGCGCTCGAGCTCCTGATGCGCCGTGAGGATCAGGGTGGCGGCGGGCGCCTCGTAGATGTCGCGCACCTTCAGGCCGACGATTCGATCCTCGATGTGGTCGACGATCCCCACGCCGTTGCGCGCGCCGATCTCGGTGGCCCTTTCGATCAGGTCGACGAGCTCCAGCCGCTCTCCGTCGATGGCGACCGGCAGCCCGCGCTCGAAGCTCAGCTCGATGTGCTCGGCCTCGTCCGGAGCGTCCTCGGGCCGCGTGACCAGCTGGAAGACGTCGTCCTCGGGCGCGTGATCGAGATCCTCTATCCAGCGGCCCTCCGAGGAGCGTCCCCAGAGGTTGTCGTCGATCGAGTACGGCGGCGCAGCCTCGGTGCCTTCCCCGGCGTGCGACTTGATCGGGATGCCGTGCTCGCGCGCGTAGGCGATCTCCTCCTCGCGTCCCATCCGCCAGGAGCGGACCGGCGCGATCACCCTGAGCTCCGGGGCGAGCGTCGCCACGGTCGCCTCGATCCGCACCTGGTCGTTGCCCTTGCCGGTGCAGCCGTGGGCGATCGTGTCGCAGCCGGCGTCGCGAGCGTGCGCGACGGCGAGCTTCGCGATGAGCGGGCGCCCGAGCGCGGTGAACAACGGGTAGCCGCCGCCGTAGAGCGCGTTCGCCTTGATCGCCGGAGCGAGGTACTCGCGCGCGAACTCCCCTCTCGCGTCCACCACGCGGCAGTCGAGCGCGCCGAGCTGCATCGCCTTCGCCCGGATGACCTCGTAGTCCTCGCCGGGCTGGCCGAGGTTCACGGTCAGGCACACGACCTCGGCGTCGTACTCGTCCTGGATCCACTTGAGCATCACGCTCGTGTCGAGGCCGCCGGAGTACAGCAACAGGACGCGGCTCACCTGCTCTGGGTCGGCCTCGTAGGACGCGGTCCTCGGCGTCGTGATCGGATGCTCGCTGCTCACGGGCGGGGAAGGCTACTGCGCCCGCGTTCCATCAGCGGATACACCGGCGGAGCGTCGCTGAAGCCGAGCTTGGCGTAGAGCGCCTGCGCGTCGGCCGTGTGCAGCAGCCAGCGAACCTCCGGCGGGATCCCCCCGCCGTCCACGATCTCGCGCACCAGCGCCAGCCCGAGCCCGCGGCCACGGTGGGCCCGCAGCACGTAGACGTCGGCCAGGTAGGCGACGGTCACGCCGTCGGAGACCGCCCTCGCGAAGCCAACCTGCTCCCGGCCGCGGTAGAGGCCGACCACGTGCGTGGAGCCGCGGATCGCTCGCTCGACGAGCGCCCGCGGGCGCCCGGCGCCCCAGTAGGACTCGGTGCTGATGAACGCGTGGACCGCGTCTATGTCGACGCGCTCGCGGTCGTCGTCCAGCTCGAATCCGCCCTCGAGCTCGCGCCGCACGGCTAACCCGCCAGGACGGCCTGGAGCCGCGCCAGCGCATCGTCCACCTCCGCCTCGCCGATGGTCAGCGGCGGCAGCAGGCGCAGCGTGGTCGGCCCGGTGGCGTTCACGACGATCCGCTGGTCGATCAGGGCGCGGCGCGCGATCGCGGGCGCGGGCACATCGAGCTCGCAGGCGAGCATCAGGCCCCGCCCGCGCACCGAGAGGACGTGCGGGAGACCCACGAGGCCGGCCGCGAGCCTGCCGCCGAGCTCGCGCACGCGCTCGAGCAGCCGAGCGTCGTCGATCACCTCGAGCACCGCGAGCGCGGCTGCTGCGGCCAGGGGCCCACCGGCGAACGTCGACCCGTGATCGCCTGACTGCAGCACGTCGGCGAGCCGCTCGTTGGTCAACATCGCGCCGATCGGCAGGCCCCCGCCGAGCGCCTTCGCGGCTGTGATCACGTCCGGGACCACCCCGGTCTGCTCATAGGCCCACAGCGTGCCGGTGCGTCCCATCCCGCACTGGATCTCGTCGAACACGAGCGCGGCGCCGTGATCGTCACAGGCCTGGCGCGCCGCGCGCAGCAGCTCGTCGGAGAGCACGTGCACGCCGGACTCGCCCTGGATCGGCTCGACAAGCACGGCGGCGGTGTCCGCGTCGACCGCGGCGGCGATCGCCGCCGGCGTCGGCTCGACGGCGCGAAAGCCGGGAACGAGCGGCGCGAACGGCGCCTGCTTGGCCTCCTGCGGGGTCGCAGAGAGGGCGCCGTAGGTGCGACCGTGAAAGGCGCCGTGCACGACCACCACGTCGCCGCCGGTGCGGGCCTTGCGCACGAGCTTGATCGCCGCCTCGATCGCCTCGGCGCCGGAGTTGCAGAAGAAGGCCTTGCCGCCGAGGCTCGACTCGGACAGGCGCCCGGCGAGGCGCATCGCGGGCTCCGTGTAGAAGAGGTTGCTCGTGTGCATCAGCCGACCCGCCTGCTCGCGCACCGCGTCGACAACGCGCGGGTGGCAGTGCCCGACGCTCGTCACCGAGATCCCGCAGAGGAAGTCGAGGTACTCGTTGCCGTCGGCGTCCCACAGGCGCGCGCCCTCGCCGCGGACGAACTCGACGGGCGCGCGCGCATAGGAGGGGACCACGTAGGCCCGCTCGAGCTCCTGCAGCTCCGCCAGCGTCACGCGGTCGCCTCGATCTTCGTGCCGATGCCGGCGTCGGTGAAGAGCTCGAGCAGCAGCGAGTGCGCGACCCGCCCGTCGAGGATGTGCACAGCGCTGACGCCATGGTTGATCGCCTCCACGCATGCTTCGAGCTTGGGCCGCATGCCTCCGTCGAGCGAGGCCAGCGCGTCCTGCACCTGCCCCACGCCGGCCTGCCCGATCAGGCTCGCGGGGTCCGACGGATCGGCCAGCCAGCCGGGCACGTCGGTCAGGAACACCATCTTGTAGGCGCCGAGAGCGCCTGCGACGGCTCCCGCCGCCTCATCGGCGTTGACGTTGTAGGAGCGCCCCTCGCGATCGGCGCCGACGGACGCGATCACCGGGATGTAGTCGCTCGAGACATGGTCGATGACGCCGACGTTGACCCGCTCGATCCGGCCCACGAAGCCGATGTCCTCGCCTCCGGGCGCCGAGCGCCGCCCGACCCCGAACAGCGAGCCGTCGTCGCCGCAGAGGCCGACCGCCGGCTGGCCGTGACGGTTGAGGCGCAGGACGATCTCCTTGTTGACCTTCCCGACGAGCACCATCTTGGCGACCTCGACGGTCTCCTCCCCGGACACGCGCAGGCCGCCGACGAACTCGACCGGCATGCCGAGGCGCTCCATATAGGCCGTGATCTCCGGACCGCCCCCGTGGACGACGATGGGGTTGAGGCCGACGTACTTGAGCAGCACCACGTCGCGCGCGAACTCCTCCCGCAGGGCCGGGTCCTCCATCGCGGCTCCGCCGTACTTGATGACGACCGTCTTGCCGTGGAACTCCCTGATGTAGGGAAGCGCCTCGAGCAGCGTGCCTACGTCGCGCATCGGTGTCTCCTCATGTCGTGTACTCGGCGTTGATGTGCACGTACTCGTGTGAGAGGTCGGAGAAGAAGACCTCGGTCTCGGCGCCCTCGCCGGGCAGGCCGATCTCGTATTCGACCTCGTCCGCCTGCACCGCGCGCGCCAGCGCCTGCTCGTCATAGGGGATCGCCGTCCCCGCGGCGCAGACCGGGAGGCCGGCGATCGCGACGTCCACCGCCAGCGGCGGTTGACCCGGCTCCCGCCCGGCGAGCGCGCCGCCCACCGCCTGCAGGATCCGTCCCCAGTTGGGGTCGCCACCGTTGAGCGCCGCCTTGACCAGCGGAGAGTTGGCGACCGCCCGCGCCGCCGCCTCGACGGCCTCGGCGTGCCCGCCACGCGCCACGACCCGCGCGATCCTGCGCGCGCCCTCTCCGTCGGCGACCATCATGATCGCCAGCTGCCGCAGGAGGGCGTCCAGCGCCTCGCCGAAGCGCAGCTCATCCTCGCTCTCGGCCTTCACCTGCACCCCGCTCGAGCCCGAGCACATCAGGATCGCGGTGTCGTTGGTGGAGAGCTGGCCGTCGACGGAGGCCCGGTCGAAGGAGCGCTTCACGCAGACGCCGAGCAGCAGCTCCGCCGTCTCGGCGCTCAGCGCCGCGTCGGTCTCGACGAAGCAGAGCATCGTCGCGAATCGCGGCGAGATCATCCCGGCGCCCTTGCACTGGGCGCTCAGCCGGACGGCGCCCGACGGCAGCTGCACCTCGAGGCTGGCCCGCTTCTCGAACGCATCGGTCGTTTCGATGGCCCGCTGGAAGTCGCCGTCGCCGTCCCGGCGAAGGCGCTGGCGAGCGGCGAGGATCCCTTTGAGCACCGCGTCGACCGGCAGGTGATGGCTGATGCTGCCGGTCGAGGCGAGAGCGACCTCCTCGGGCCGAACGCCGGCCGCGAGAGCCGCCGCTCCCTGGGTCTTGGCGGCGTCGTCGAGGCCGCGCCGGCCGGTCGCGGCGTTGGCGCAGCCGGAGTTCGCGAGCACGACACGCAGCGCGCTGAGCCGGCAGCGCTCGAGGCTCACCAGGACGGGCGCCGCCGGCGTGCCCGAGGAGGTGAAGCGCGCGGCGCTGACCGGGGCCTCGGCGTCGCAGACCAGCAGACCCACGTCGGCGTTGCCGCTGGCCTTGATCCCCGCCGCGACGCCGGCCGCGCGGAAGCCCTCCGGCAGGCCCGCGTCCGCGGCGAGCTCGTGGACGTGGGGCGGCTCCGGCACCCACCGCGAGCGGAAGAAGGCGCGGGGTGGCGCGTCCGCGGCCGGCCGGGCGTTCACGAGAGTCCCTCGGTCTCGTGCACTCCGAACATCAGGTTGAGGTTCTGGACCGCCTGCGAGGAGGTGCCCTTCCAGAGATTATCGATCGCCGACAGCACGATCACCTTGCCGGTGCGCGGGTCTGACTTGGCGAACAGACGGCAGAAGTTGGTCTCGCGGACCTCCCGCGTGCCGGGCGGGGCGTCGACGACCTCGACGAACGGCTCGCCCTCATAGGCGGCCGCGAACAGCTCGCCGAGCTCCGCGTCGCCGACGGGACGCGTGGTCGTCACATAGCAGTCGGCGAGCTCCCCCTGGTCGACGGGCACGAGATGGGCCTGGAAGAGCACCGCCACCTCCTCGCCGGCGCCTGCGGCGGCGCGCAGCGGAGCGAGCTGCTCCTCGATCTCCGGCGTGTGGCGATGTTCGGCGACCTTGTACGGCAGGATGTTCTCGCCGGCCATCGATAGGTGCGTGGTCTCGTCGAAGGCGCGGCCTGCGCCCGAGATGCCCTGCTTGGCGTCGATCACGAGGTCGGCGATGAGGCCCGCGCGGGCGAGCGGGGCGAGCGCGAGCAGCGAGGCGGTCGGATAGCAGCCGGGGTTGGCGACGAGTCCGGCGTCAGCGATCCTCTCGCGGTGAAGCTCGGTGAGCCCGTAGACGGCCTGCGGCAGCAGATCCGGGCGCGGATGCGGGCCGTACCACTGCTCATACGTGGAGAGCGAGCCGAGGCGGAAGTCCGCGCTCAGGTCCACGACGCGCGCGCCCCGCTCGCGCAGCTCCCCCACGGTGGCCGCCGCCGCCGCATGCGGGTAGGCGACGATCGCGCCGTCGACCTGACCGATGCGCTCGAGGTCCAGCGGCTCGATCTCAAGCGGCACTCGGTAGCGCGGATAGAGATCCTCAAGGCGCCGGCCCACCTCGGAGCGTCCGGTGACGGCTGCCAGCTCGAATCGGGGATGACGCCAGAGCAGGTGCGCGGCAAGCGCGCCGGCGAAGCCCGTCGCCCCGGCGACGATCACACGCGGCGAGCCGGCCGCGAACTGCTGAGGCGCCGCGCCGCTAGCCACGCAGCTCGCCCCCCCTCTCGCCGAGCGCCGCGACGATCCGCTCGCGCAGGGGCGCGACGTCCTCGTCGGTCAGCGTGCGGTCGCGGGCCCGGAAGGTGAGCGTGAGCGCCAGCGAGCGCCTGCCCTCGCCGACCTGCTCGCCGGTGTAGACGTCGAACACGTCCACGTCCTCGAGCATCTCGCCCGCCGCCGCGCGCACCCGCTCGAGGACCTCGCCGGCCAGGACGCCGGCGGGCATCGTCACCGCGAGATCCTGGCGAAGGGACGGCACCGACGCGAGCTCGGCGAACGACACGACAGCCGGCGCGGCGGCCGCCAGCTTGCCGAGGTCAACGGCGAACACGGCGGTGCGCTCGAGATCCCAGGAGCCGGCGACGAGCGGATGCAGCTCCCCGATGAAGCCGAGACGCTCCTCGCGCGCCATGACAGCGGCGGCGCGGCCGGGATGCAGGAACGGCCAGCTGCCCTGCTGCACGGACCAGTCGATGTGGAAGCGGTCGAGCAGCGCGGCCAGCAGCGCCTTCGCCGAGAAGAAGTCGGCCTCGGCGCCCGCGTCGCGCCAGGAGCGAGGGGCCAGCCGGCCGCTAAGGAGCGCTCCGAGGGCGTGGTGCTCGTCCGCGAGCTCGCCCTCTCGCGGCGCGCGATAGACCGTGCCGGACTCGAAGATCGACACGTCGGGGCCGTTGCGCGAGACGTTCTGCCTGGCGGCGTCCAGCAACGAGCTAAGTAGCGTCGGGCGCAGGATCGACTGCCCCTCCGAGAGCGGGTTCTCGACCGCGATGACGCGGCGCATCTGATCATCGGCGGGAAGGCGGAGCCTGTCCAGGAGCTCGGGATCGGCAAAGCTCCAGCCGACTATCTCGTGCAGGCCGCGTCCGACCAGCGCGTCCTCGGCCTCGCGGCGGACGCGCTGGGCGTGCGTGAGGCGCCCGGCTGCGCCACGCCGCGCCGGCAGCGTGGCGGGCAGGCGCTCGAGGCCGTCCATGCGCGCGACCTCCTCGATCAGGTCCACCTCGCGGGTGACATCGGCGCGGCGGAGCGCCGGCACGGTGACGTCTAGCCCGTCGTCGGTGCGCCGCGTGGCGAAGTCGAGGGCATTTAGGATCTGCTCCTGGCGCTCGCGCGCGACGGGCACGCCGAGGATCGCCCGCACGCGCTCCTCGCGCAGGCGCAGTACCTGAGGCGGCGGCGGCGGCGAGCCGACGTCGATCGTGCCCGGCGCGACGGTTGCGCCGCACAGCTCGATCATCAGGCGCGTGGCGACCGCCTGCGCCTGCAGGCACTGCTCGGGCTGGAGGCCCTTCTCGAAGCGACTCGACGCCTCGCTGCGAAGCCCTAGCGCGGCCGAGCTGCGATGGATGTTCGGGCCGTTCCAGGTGGCGACCTCGAGCAGGACGCGCGTGGTGTCGAGCGCCACCTCCGAGCGGGCGCCGCCCATCAGCCCGGCGATCGAGGTCGGCCCATCAGCGTCGTCGATCACCACCATCTCGCCATCGAGCGTCCGCGTCTGGCCGTCGAGCGTCTGCATCTGCTCGCCGTCGTGTGCGCGGCGAACCGTGAGCCGGGCGCCTGCAACGCGATCCAGGTCGAACGCGTGCAGCGGCTGGCCCGCGAGCAGCATCACGTAGTTGGTGATGTCGACGACGTTGTTGATCGGCCGCTGCCCGGCCGCCGAGAGCCGCGCTTTCAGCCAGAGCGGAGATGGCGCGACAGTGACGTTCTCGAACACGCGAGCAGTGAAGCGCGGGCACAGGTCCGGGCACTCGACGGTGACCTCGGCCGCGGTCACGGGCCCGGGCGAGCCGGGGTCCTGCTCCCACGGCGGGCTGCCCAGCGGGGCGCCTGTCGCGGCGTGAAGCTCGCGCGCGACCCCGTACACCGCGAGGCAGTCGGGCCGGTTGGGGGTGACCTCCAGCTCGAGCACGTCGGTGGCGATCGGGAGCACGTCCGCGAGCGGGGTGCCGGGGGCGAACTCCGCGTCGGGCGTGAGGTCGTCGAGCACGATGATCCCGTCGCCGCCCGGCCCGATCGCCAGCTCCTGCTCGGCGAGGATCATCCCTTCCGAGGGCACTCCCCGGAGCTCGACGCGCTGCAGCTCGCTGCCGTCGGGCATGACCGCGCCGGGACGCGCGACCGCGACGGTCTGGCCGGCGGCCACATTGGGAGCCCCGCAGACGATGCTCGCCGGCGCACCGGCGTCGTCGCCGAGGTCGACCTGGCACACCTTCAACCGATCCGCGTCCGGATGCTGCTCGGCGGCGAGCACGCGGCCCACGACGAATCGCTCCGGCGAGGAGACGCCGTGGTGGTGGATGGCCTCCACCTTGGTGCCGGTCATCGTCAGGCGCTCCTCGACGCCGAGCACGTCGAGCTCTGGGTCGCAGTATTCGCGCAGCCAGCTCAGCGGGACGAGCATCAGAACTGCTCCAGGAAGCGAAGGTCGTTCTCGTAGAGGAGGCGCAGGTCGGGGATTCCGTGCTTGAGCATCGCGATCCGCTCGATGCCGAGGCCCCAGGCGAAGCCCTGGACCTTCTCGGGGTCATAGCCGGGCGCGTTGCTCTCGGTCGTCGGGATGGCGGAGTAGAGGTTGGGATCGACCTCGCCGGCGCCGAGCACCTCGAGCCAGCCCTCGCCCTTGCAGACCGGGCAGCGCGAGCCGTCCGGCAGGAACCCCTTGCCGCCGCAGTGGAAGCACGACACGTCGACCTCGACACTCGGCTCGGTGAACGGGAAGAAATGAGGCCGGAGCCTCACGTCGCGATCGTCGCCGAAGACGGCTCGCGCGAACGTCAGCAACGTCCCCTTGAGGTCGGCGAGCGTGATGTCCTCATCCACCGCGAGCCCCTCGATCTGGTGGAACTGCGGCGTGTGCGTGGCGTCGGAGTCGGGCCTGTAGACGCGCCCGGGGACGATCACGTACAGGGGTGGTGGATGGGCCTCCATCGCCCGCACCTGCATCGGCGAGGTATGCGTGCGGAGCACGACCTCGTCGGAGACGTAGAACGTGTCGCTGCGCGCGCGCGCGGGGTGCGTCGGACTGTGGTTGAGCGCGTCGAAGTTGTAGTGCACCGTCTCGACCTCCGGCCCTTCCATGACGGTGAAGCCGAGGCCGAGGAAGATGTCTTCGAGCTCACGCCGCGTGGAGCTGAGCACGTGCAGGCGGCCGAGCGGCTGCGCCGGCGCCCCGGGCAGCGTCACGTCCACACTGTCCCCCTCGAGCCGCGACTCGAGCTCGCGCCCGCCGAGCTCCGCGGCGCGTGCCGCGAGCAATGCCTCGAGCGCCTGGCGCGCCTGGTTGGCGGCCTTGCCCACCCGTGCGCGCTCGGCCGGCTCGAGCTCGGCGACGCCGCGGAGCATCTGCGGCAGCTCGGCCTTGCGTCCGAGATAGCGCAGCCGCAGCTGCTCGAGCGCCTCGCTCGAGCCGGCCGCAGAGATCTCGCTCTCGGCCTCCGCGCGCAGCTGCTCGATGCGATCGATCATGACGCCGGGACCCTAGATGGTTGGCGGGTCATCTCGTACAGAGCCACGGTCGCGGCCATCGCCGCGTTCAGGGACTCGGAGGCGATCGGTATGCGCGCGACCCGCTCGCAGGCCGCGACGACCTCCGCGGGCAAGCCGTCGCGCTCGGCTCCGATCAGCAGCGTGATCGCGGCATCCGCCGTGACCGCCGGCCGGCGCAGCGGCTCGCCTGCCCGGGCGACGAGCGCGATGCGATCACCGGGAAGCTCGGCCACATCCTCCACGCGCGCCAGCCCGACGCCGAAGATCGCCCCCATGCTGGCTCGCACCGCCTTCGGCGAATGAGGGTCGGCGCAGCCGGGACCCAGCACGAGGCACGACGCGCCGAACGCCTGAGCGGAGCGCAGCACGGTGCCGACGTTGCCGGGATCGGCGACGCCGTGCAGGTAGACGCAAAGCGGTCCGGCGGGCGCGCTCCAGCGCTGCTCGTAGATGCCGATCGCGCGCGTGCCCGATCCGAGCGTCGAGACGGCTGCGAGCGTAGAGGGCTCAACGTCGTGGAAGCCCGGCCCGCCGAGCCCCGTTCCGGCCGCGCGGAACCCCTCGATGGCGGGTCGCCCCGCCTGTTCGGCGGCGGCGACGAGGTCCTCGCCCTCTGCAAGGAAGGTGCCGCGCCGCGCGCGCTCGCGCTTGCCCCGCAGGCGGCGCAGGCTCTTCAGGCGGGGGTTGTGTGGGGATGCGATCTGACTCATCGATGTGTCTCTCTGGCGTGCTGGCTGTGCGGGATACAGAAAGGGCGCCGTCCTTTTCAGGAGCGGCGCCCGGGAGGCTTGCTATGTCGATTGCCGGGTGAGCACCGGCGAAGCCGGGGTCAGGCAGCCGACGCCTCGCGGGCGACCTCGGCGAAACGTCGGAAGGTGTCGGCGTCGCGGACGGCGATGTCCGCGAGCACCTTGCGGTCCAGCTCGATGCCGGCCAGCGACAGGCCGTGCATGAACTGCGAGTAGCTCATGCCGTTGATCCGCGCGGCCGCGTTGATGCGTGTGATCCACAGGCGCCTGAAGTCGCGCTTGCGGTTGCGCCGGTCGCGGTAGGCATAGGCGTCGGCCTTCAGCAGCGCCTCCTTGGCGCGCTTGTAGTTCGAGTGCGCCTCGCCGCGGAAGCCCTTCGTCAGCTCGAGCGTGGCGCGGCGCTTCTTGCGCGCGTGGACGGAGCGCTTGACGCGGGTCACTTGCCCGCCCCCAGCAGCTTCTTGACGCGGGGCGCGTCGTGGTCTGAGAGGATCGCCGGACGGCCGAGCGCGCGCTTGCGTTTCGGCGACTTCTTCTCGAGGATGTGGCTCGTGAAGGGGTGCCGTCCGCGCACCTTGCCGGTGGCGGTGACTTTGAAGCGCTTCTTGGCGCCTGAGTGGGTCTTCATCTTGGGCATGATCGCGAGCGGACGATTATGGCACGGCGGTGCGGGCGGCGGTGCTGGGACCGTCCGCCGCGGGAGGAGGCTCGGCCGCCGTGGGGTGGTCCTCGGCGCCGCCTGAGGCGTCCGCAGCGGATGGCTCCGACGGCTCCTGCGCCTCCTGCGCCTCGCTCGATGCGTCCTGCGGGGGCGCCTGCTGCGGCTCGGCCGCCTCTGCCTGCGCATCCGCCTCGGCGGTCTTGGCGACGGACGCTGACTCCAGCGCCGCCGAGGCGACGTCGCCGTCGTGCGAGACCTCGCCGGGCACCTCCACGGCGCCCTCCCCGGCCTCCAGCCGCCCGGCGAGCACCGCCTTGGACGGAGCCATCATCATCGTCATGTTGCGCCCTTCCTGCATCGGGCGCTGCTCGACGACGCCAAGCTCCGAGAGCTCCTCGGCGAGCCGATCGAGGATCGCGGTCCCACGCTCGGGATGCGTGACCTCGCGCCCCCGGAACATGATCGTCACCTTGACCTTGTCCTTGTGGCGAAGGAACCGCTCGACATGATGCTTCTTGGTGTCGTAGTCGTGCTCGGCGATCTTCGGGCGGAACTTGATCTCGCGGATCGTGATCTGCTGCTGGTGCTTGCGCGCCTGCTTGAGCTTCTGGGCCTGCTCGTACTTGTACTTGGAGTAGTCGAGCACCCGGCACACAGGAGGGCGCGCCTCGGGGGCGACCTCGACCAGGTCGAGTTCGCGTTCCTGCGCGAAGACCAGCGCGTCGGCGGTCTTGAGCACGCCGATCTGCTTGCCCTCGTCGTCGATCAGACGAACCTCGGGCACGCGAATGCGCTCGTTGATCCTCGTCGTGTCCCGCTCAGGCGGGCGCCGGTCGAACCTGCGGGGGACCGGCACTAGCTGTCGTGACGGCGCGTCAAGCGAAAGCTACGCGCGTCGCTCTGAGGATTTGCCTGGCTGCAATGCCGACGAGTATAGCTCGCGCTCGATGCGCTCGGAGAAGTCCTCGATCGAGGAGCTCCCGACATCTCCCCCGCGGTGCTCGCGCACCGAGACGGCGCCGTCCGACTGCTCTCGCTCGCCGACCACCAGCATGTAGGGGATCTTGCGGAGCTCCGCCTCGCGGATCTTGCGTCCGACCGACTCGTTGCGCTCGTCGAGCTCGACGCGAACCCCTGCGCCGCGCAGACGCTCGCGTATCGATGCTCCGTAGTCGTTGAAGCGCTCGGACACCGGCAGCACGATCGCCTGCACGGGCGTGAGCCACAGCGGCAGCTCCCCGGCGTAGTGCTCGAGCATGATGCCGATGAAGCGCTCGTAGGAGCCGAACAGCGCACGGTGGATCATCACCGGACGGTGCTCCTTGTTGTCGGCGCCGGTGTAGCTCAGCTCGAAGCGCTCGGGCATCGAGTAGTCGAGCTGGACCGTGCCCAGCTGCCAGGAGCGCCCGAGCGAGTCGGTCATGTGCACGTCGATCTTCGGCCCGTAGAAGGCGCCGTCGCCGGGGTTCAGCTCGTAGGACAGGCCCAGCTCGTCGAGCGTGCGCGTGAGCTTCGCCTCGGCCAGATCCCACATCTCATCGGTTCCGATCCTCCGCTCTGGCCGCGTTGAGAGCTCCAGTCGCACGTCGAAGTCGAACAGCCTGTAGGTGTCGAACGCCATCTCGAGGGCCCCCCTCACCTCGGCTTCGACCTGCTCCTCGGTGCAGAAGATGTGTGCGTCGTCCTGGGCGAAGTGGCGCACGCGCAGCAGCCCGTGCAGCACCCCGGAAGCCTCGTTGCGGTGCAGCAGGCCGGGCTCGAAGTAGCGCACCGGCAGATCCCTGTAGGAGTGCCTGCTCATCCCGAACAGCTGCGCGTGGCCGGGGCAGTTCATCGGCTTGACGCCCATCACGCGGCCCTCGGACTCGACGAGGAACATGTTCTCTTTGTACTTGTCCCAGTGTCCGGAGGTCTTCCACAGCTCGGCGTCGTAGATCTGCGGCGTCTTGACCTCTGTGTAGCCGCGCTCCTGGCCCATCTCGCGCGACACGGCCACGAGCGCGTTCCACACGCTCGTGCCGGCCGGCAGCCAGAACGCGGCCCCGGGCGAGACGTCCGAGAACGTGAACAACCCCAGCTCGCGCCCGAGCTTGCGGTGGTCACGGGCCTTCGCCTGCTCGAGGCGCTCGAGGTGCTCCTCCAGCTGCGCCTTCGAGAAGAAGGCCGTCCCGTAGATCCTCGTAAGCATCGTCCTCGTCGAGTCCCCGCGCCAGTAGGCGCCCGCGACCGACATCAGCTTGAACGCGCCGACGGACCTCGTGCTGGGAGCGTGTGGGCCGCGGCAGAGATCGGTGAACGGGCCGTTGGTATAGAGCGAGACGCTCTTCAGCGGGTGCGCCGCGTCGGCGCCCGCGACGAGGTCGTCAATCAGCTCGACCTTATAGTCCTGACGCTCGTCGAGGAATCGCTCGCGGGCCTCCTCCACGGGGACGTCCTGGCGCTCGAACGGCTCGGCCGCCTTCACGTGGGCGCGCATGCGCTCTTCGATCGCCGGGAAGTCGGCCTCGGTGATCACGGTCCCCTGCGGGAACTCGAAGTCGTAGTAGAAGCCGTCCTCGATCGGCGGCCCGATCGAGATCTTGACCCCGTCATACATCTCGGTCACGGCCGCCGCCAGGACGTGGGCCGCGTCGTGCCTGATCAGCTCCAGCGCCCTCGGCCCGCTCTTGTCGGTGAGGATCGCCACGTGCTCGCCGTTTGCGAGAGGTCGCGCCAGGTCCCGGACCTCGGGCTCGGCTCCCGTCTCGGGGCGGCTCACCTCGACGGCGAGCGCTGCACGGGCAAGCCCCGGTCCGATCGCCGCCGCGGCGTCCGCCCCGCTGGCGTCCCCGGGCAGCTCGAGCTCCTTCCCGTCGGGGAGTGTCACCGTGATCGGCATCGCAGCGCTGGAGGCTACCCGGCCGGCGCGGGGGGCCGTCAGGCGATCTGCCAGAGGGCGTCGTCTCCCAGCCGGGTGCGCCGCACGGCCCCGTCTCCGGCGAGCTCGATCAGCGCGCGCGCGGCGGCGCCCCGGTCGGGCGCCTCGTTGTTGTGGGCCATGATCGCGGCGACCTCCTGGGTGACGAGCCCGCCGGGGAAGCGAGCGAGCGCCTCGAGCGGCCCCTCGGGCGGCGGCTGACGCTCGAGGCCGCCGTTGAGGTTCGCGATCAGCACGTCGTATGCCTCGACCGGCTGAAAGCCCCCTGCCTCCAGGCGCCGCCCAGGGCCCTCGAACACGAGCGACGGCGCCGAGAAGCGCACCGGGCCGTCGGTCTGGCGCGCCTTGCCCTGGAAATCCGTCGGACCACCCTCGGCCGTGCGCGTCTCGTGCCTGTCGGCCTCGTAGGCTGCGACCGTCGCCTCGTCGTCGATCGCCGCGACGACGGCCTCGGCGTCCAGGCCGTCGATCCTCCTCAGCGCGCTGAGAAGGTCCGCGTCCTCGTCAAGCACGAGCGTCGTCGTGAACCAGCCGAACTGCAGCGCCCTGAGCACGTCGTTCTCACGAGCGGGATCGAGCAGCCGCGTGGCCACGATCGCGCGACAGGCTCGCGCCGTCGCCGCCACCCGCGCCCGCGGCTCGAACAGGAAGGGCATGCCGTAGCGGCGGAAGCGCAGGTTCCCGAGCGTCATCCTGGTGGGCGTGTAGCCGAGCTCGACATAGCGTTTCGGATCCTCCGCCAACCCGATCGTGACCAGCCGCCAGTCCAGCTGATCGCCATAGCGCCAGCGCAGCACGGCGAGCGCGGGGCTCGCCGAGTAGGCCCATGGACAGCCGGGGTCCGTGAAGTGGGTGACGGCGACGCTCACCAGGCAATGATTGCACGCGCAAGCACTTCTCCCGGGGGGTTCGAGCTCCCAATCCCTAGCGCGCGCGGTCGTGTTTATTCATGTCTGCCCCCGGGTATACGGGCTGCGGGCAGTTGGGTACGGGATATCAATCGGGGGAGGGCCAGTGAGAGCAGCAGCGTCGCGCTTGGGCATGCGCCATCGGGGGCTCGCAGCACTAGTGACCATCGCGTGCGCAGCCGCGGCCCCCGGCGTAGCGGGCGCCGAAGTGCCGCCGCAGCCGTACGGCACCAATGACGCCGGCGGCTTTCGCAACGTGCTGCCCGCGGGAGAGAACGGCCTGGACAACGCGGCGCAGCTTGCCCAGTTCCAGCTCGACGGCACGCGCCCGCCGCATTTCGCCGATCAGCTTCCGCTCTACGCCGGGCTCATATACGCCTCCCCCACGCTGACCCGTGAACAACTAGGCAGCTACTTCAAGGACGCGACCTTCGGCGTCAAAGGAGGCGACGCGGCCTCGAGCGAAACCCCGCGCTCGGACGTGACGATCCAGCGCGACAACGGCTTCGGCGTACCTCACATCTACGGCAGCACTCGCGGCGGCGTGATGTTCGGAGCCGGCTACGCCGCGGCCGCGGACAGGCTGTTCCTGATCGACGTCCTGCGCCACACGGCGCGCGCCGAACTCTCATCGTTCATCGGAGGCGCGGAAGGCAACCGCGCCATGGACCAGGTCCAGTGGATGATCGCCCCGTACACGGAAGCCGACCTGCAGTCGCAGATCGACAACGCGCCCAAACTCTATGGCGCGGACGGGGAAAAGGTCATCGACGACGTCAACAACTTCGTCGCCGGAATCAACGCATACATCCAGGCGGCGCTGCTGAACCCCAACCTGATGCCTGCCGAGTACGCGGCCCTCGGCAAGCTGCCGGCGGAATGGAAGCCGACAGACGTGATCGCCGAGGCCTCGCTGATCGGGGGCATCTTCGGCAAGGGCGGCGGCTCGGAGGTGCGCTCTGCGCTCGCGCTCGAGTCCTTCGAAAAACAGTTCGGTAAAACCGCCGGACGCGCGGCCTGGAAGGGCTTCCGCGAGCACAACGACCCCGAGGCGCCGGTGACGGTGTCCAAACGCTTCCCCTATGAGACGGCATCGCCCTTCTCGAAGACCGGCCTGGCGATGCCCGACCCCGGCTCCGTGCAGTTCCTCGGCGACGGTGGCGGCGTCGAAGAAACCGTGTCCCCGGCGCAGGCGAACGCGGGCGCTCCCGGGTCGCATACCGATACACCGTCGCCACACGCGATTCCCAACGACGGGTCGTTCGGCTCGGGGCTGCTCCACCAGGCGCTGGCCGGCCCGCCGCACGCCTCCAACTGGGAGCTCGTCAACGCGAAACACTCGACCAACAAACACGCGATCGCCGTGATGGGCCCGCAGGTGGGCTACTTCACGCCGGAGATCCTGATGGAGGAGGACCTGCACGGCCCGGGCATCGACGCCCGCGGCGCGGCCTTCCCGGGCGTGAACCTGTACGTCGAGCTCGGTCACGGCCGCGACTACGCATGGAGCGCGACCACGGCCACGTCGGACAACGTCGACACCTTCGCCGAGGTGCTCTGCCAGGACGAATTCCACTACATGTACAAGGGCCAGTGCCTGGCGATGGAAAAGCTGGAACGCGACAACAGCTGGACCCCGAACGGCGTTGACAAAACCTCGGCGGGCTCTGAAAAGCTGACGATCTACCGGACGGTGCACGGAATCGTCTATGCGCGCGGCAAGGTCGGCGGCCAGAACGCGGCGTTCGCGAGCGCGCGCACGACCTACTTCCACGAGGCGGACTCCGCGGTCGGCTTCTCCGACCTCAACGAACCGGGGTTTGTGACGAGCCCGCAGCAGTTCCAGCAGGCGGCGTCGAAGATCAACTTCGCCTTCAACTGGGCCTACGTCGACGCCAACCACATCGCCTATTACCTGTCGGGCGCATACCCGCAGCGCGCCGTCGGGACCTCACCCGACTTCCCGATCCTCGGCACCGGCGAATACGACTGGCAGGGCTATGACCCGCAGCTCCACACCATGACCGCGCTGCCCTTCGAAGCACATCCGAACGCGATCGACCCCAGCTTCCTCGTGTCGTGGAACAACAAGCAGGCGCCCGGCTGGTCGGCTGCCGACGACAAGTACTCCTACGGGTCGGTCTATCGAATGCAGCTGATCCGCAACTTCATCCAGCAGGACATCGCCGGCGGGAAAAAGATGGGAGTCGAACAGCTCGCCTCCGCGATGGACGAGGCCGCCACGCAGGACATCCGCATGGTGCAGCTGTGGCCGACCATCAAGCAGGCGCTCGGGACGCCGTCGACCCCGCAGCTGCAGGAAGCGGTCGCAAAGCTCGACAGCTGGTACGCCGACGGCGGGCACCGCCGTGACCTGAGCAACAAAGACATCGGCACCCCCGGCACCTACCAGCACAACGACGCGATCACGATCATGGATGCGTGGTGGCCGAAACTGATCGAAGCGGAGTTCCGCGCCGGCCTCGGCAACGAAGCGTTCGACTCGATCCAGGCCATGACGGGCTTCGGCGGCCCGTATCCGGGCACGCAGCCGTCGGCCCCCGACTTCGCGGACGGCTGGTACGGCTACGTCAGCAAGGACCTGCGCGACCTGCTCGCGGCCAACGGCCAGACGACCACCCCGAGAGCCCCATACTCCCGCCTCTACTGCGGCAACGGCTCGCTTGCAACGTGCAGCCAATCGCTGCAGGGCTCGCTGCAGGAAGCGCTGTCGGCCACGCCGCAGCAGATCTACGGCCAGGGCCCATGCGCCGAAAACGCCCAGGCGAGCTGCTTCGACATGAACCGCTGGACCAGCGTCAGCGGAGTCTCGGTGCCGCCGTTCCCGTTCCAGAACCGCCCGACTTTCCAGCAGACCGTCGAACTGACCCAGACGCTTCCGCGCTAGACCGACGGCCCGCGACGACGCCGAGGCTCCCGGCGCCGACGGCTCAGCCGGCCGCGGCTGCGCGAGGCTCGGCTAACGCCGCCGGCCTGCGAGGCCCGTCGGCAGCGACATAGAGGCGTAATCCCCCGCAACCACGGGGCAGATGGGCTCCCCGCAAACGTGAGGGAACGCATACTTGCGCCTCTCCCAATTTCGGTCAATCATCCGTATCATGCAAAGCGGCGGAACCGCGGGCGGCCCTGGATGGGAGGCAGCAGCGGTGCGAGGAACAACTACACGGATGGGGGCAGTGCGTGAGGGCGGGTTGGCGATGGAGGGGGCCGAGAGGCCTACTGGGGATGGTCCTTGCCGCGATCGCGGCCTCGGTGGCGCTGCTCGCAGCCGGTCCGGTATGCGCGGCGATGGCAACGGTCTCGATCAACAGCGGACCCGCCGCCGTCAGCAAAGACACGACGCCGACCTTCGGCGGAAGCGCCGACGACGAAGTCGACCCGGTCACCCTGAATGTGTTCGAAGGCACGGACACCTCAGAACCTCCTGTGCGGTCGCGGAGCACCGAAGCGCTGCGGGGCGGAGAAGCCTGGAGCCTCACGGTGACGCCCGGCCTGTCCGATGGCAGCTACACGGCCCTCGCCGAACAGACGAACCTCATCGCACTGACGGAACCCGAATTCAGCACGCCCCGCGAATTCATCGTCGATACGACCCCGCCGGGCGTGACGGTCGGCCCGATCACCTCCCCCACACGGGACTCGACTCCCAAACTCGAAGGGAAAGCTGGTACGGCGCCGGGCGATGAATCGCCGGTCCACGTCGCGATCCACGTCGGCAGCTCGGTCGGGGGCGCCGTCGCAGACGAAGAAACCGTCACGCAGAGCGGCGGCAAATGGTCCTACACGCCATCCACGCTGGGTGACGGCACCTACACCGCCGAGGCGACCCAGAAAGACGAAGCGGGCAACAAAGGCGAAAGCTCGGGTGTCACGTTCATCGTCGATACGGAAGCGCCGGAAGTATCGATCGACCCGGTGACCTCGCCCACCAAAGACGCGAGCCCGACGGTCAAAGGCGGCGCCGGCACCTCTCCCGGTGACCACGAAAGCATCGCGGTGAAGATCTACCACGGCAGCTCCCCCGTGGGCACCCCCGCAAGCTCGGGCAGCGTGACGCAGAGCGGCGGCAAATGGTCATACACACCCTCGGCGCTCGAAGACGGCACCTACACCGCCCAGGCGACGCAGGCCGACGACGCGGGGAACAAAGGCGAAAGCGAAGCAGTCACGTTCGTCGTCGACGCGGCGGCGCCGAAAGTCACGATCAACAGCGTCAGCTCACCGACCAAAGACGCGACGCCCACGCTGGGAGGCAACGCCGGCACGGCCAGCGGCGACAGCGTCACCGTGTCGGTGACCATCTACCAGGGCAGCTCCGTCGGAGGCAGCACCGCAGCCTCGGGCAACGTGACGCAGAGCGGCGGCAAATGGTCATACACACCCCCCTCGCTCGGCGACGGCACCTACACCGCCCAGGCAACCCAGAAAGACAACGGCGCCAACACAGGAGAAAGCCCCGGCGTCACGTTCATCGTCGACACCACCCCGCCGAAAGTGACGATGGACTCGGTGACCTCGCCAACCAAAGACCCGAGCCCGACCCTGGAAGGGGGCGCCGGGACGTCTGCAGGCGACCACGCGGGCATCTCGGTGACGGTCTACCGCGGGAGCTCCGCCGGGGGCACGATCGCGGCGTCCGCGACCGTCTCGCGAAGCGGCGGCGGATGGTCCTACACACCCTCGGCGCTCGAAGACGGCACCTACACCGCCCAGGCGACGCAGCTGGACGACGCGGGCAACGAAGGCGAAAGCGAAGCGGTCACCTTCATCGTCGACGCAGCCGTGCCGAAAGTCACGATCAACAGCGTCAGCTCGCCGACGAAGGACTCTAGTCCCACGCTGACAGGCAACGCCGGGACAGCCAGCGGCGACAGCGCCACCGTCTCGGTGACCATCTACCAGGGCAGCTCCGTCGGGGGCAGCACCGCAGCTTCTGGCAACGTGACCCAGAGCGGCGGCAAATGGTCATACACACCCCCCTCGCTCGGCGACGGCACCTACACCGCCCAGGCAACCCAGAAAGACAACGGCGCCAACACAGGAGAAAGCTCCGGCGTCACGTTCATCGTCGATACCACCCCACCGAAAGTGACGATGAAAACCGTGAGCTCGCCGACGAACGACGCGACGCCCAGCCTCTCAGGCGCAGCCGGCACAGCGACGGGCGATCACTCGACGGTCTTCGTGACGATCTACCAGGGGGGCTCCGCGAGCGGCACTGTGGCCACGTCGGGCAGCGTCTCGGTCAGCGGCGGAGGATGGACGTTCAACAGCTCCCATCTGAACGACGGCACCTACACCGCGCAGGCGACGCAGGAAGACGCGGCCGAAAACGAAGGGGCCAGCGACCCCGTGACGTTCACCGTGGAAACGTCCGCGCCAGAAGTCTCACTGAACTCGGTCAACTCGCCGACGAAGGACCCGACACCGACCCTCACGGGTAGCGCCGGCACCACCGGCAGCGACGAGTCAACCGTCTCGGTGATCATCTATCACGGCAGCTCAGTCGGGGGCACCACCGCAGCGTCCGGGAGCGCCTCGGTCATCAGCGGCAAATGGTCGTTTACGCCGTCAAGCCTTGGAGACGGCACCTATACCGCGCAGGCCTCCCAGAAAGACGGCGCCGGCAACATCGGCAAAAGCTCCGCCGTCACGTTCATCGTCGACGTCACGCCGCCGAAAGTGACGATGAACAGCGTCAGCTCGCCGACGAAAGACTCCACGCCGACCCTCGAAGGTGGCGCCGGCACGGCTGCGGGCGACCACCAGACGGTCTCGCTGACCATCTACCGCGGCAGCTCCGCCGGAGGCAGCACCGCAGCCTCGGGCAGCGTGACGCAGAGCGGCGGCAAATGGTCCTACACCCCCTCCTCGCTCGAAGACGGCACCTACACCGCACAGGCCACACAGATCGACGACGCGGGTAACGAAGGCGAAAGCGAAGCGGTCACCTTCATCGTCGACGCAGTCGCGCCGAAACCGACCATCAACAGCGTCAGCTCGCCGACAAACGATCCGACGCCCACGCTGGGAGGAAACGCCGGTACGGCCAGCGGTGACAGCGCCACCGTGTCGGTGACGATCTACCACGGCAGCTCCGTCGGAGGCGCCACCGCAGCCTCGGGCAACGTGACGCAGAGCGGCGGCAAATGGTCCTACACACCCGCCTCGCTCGAAGACGGCACCTACACCGCCCAGGCGACCCAGAAAGACAACGGCGCCAACACAGGAGAAAGCTCTGCCGTCACGTTCATCGTCGACACGGCCGCGCCATCGGTTTCGCTGAACACGATCACTTCGCCCACGGGCGACGCGACGCCAACCCTCAGCGGAAACGGCGGGAGCGCCACGGGCGATCATGGCACGGTCCTCGTGACCATCTTCTCCGGAGAAAGCCAGGTGGCCTCCGGATCCGCGTCGATCGTCTCGGGCCATTGGTCATTCGAATCGCCGCACCTCAGCGACGGGACCTACACGGCCAAGGCGACGCAGACCGATCAGGCCGGCAACACGGGCAACAGCGCCACGAGGACCTTCACCGTGGAAACCACGCCGCCCACGCTGACCCTGAAACAACCAACCTCGCCCTCCAAAGACACGACGCCGTCCTTCACCGGGACGGCCAGCGACACCGAACCGGTCACCGTCCACATCTTCAAAGGCTCGAAAGCGGAAGGCACCCAGGTCTCGAGCGCCAGCGCGAGCGGGAGCGGCGGCGCCTTTAGCTCCGGTGAAGCGAGCCCCGCGCTCGCGAGCGGGCAGTACACGGCGATCGCAACACAGAAAAGCTCGCTCGGAAACCCGGAAGGCAAAAGCAACACGGTCAGCTTCGAAGTCGACACCTCCTCCCCGACGGTGACGCTGAACCCGATCGAATCGCCTTCCAAGAACACGACGCCGTCGTTCAGCGGCTTCGGGAGCGACAAAACGCAGGTGACGGTCCAGATCTTCAAAGGAAGCAAAGCCGAAGGCCTGGCGGTCTCAAAAGCGACGGCGACGGGCACCGGCGCCGAATGGAGCTCCGGCCAGGCCGCCCCCGCCCTCACGAACGGGCAGTACACGGCGATCGCGACTCAGCCGAGCGCGCTCGGCAATCCCGACGGCGTCAGCAACACGGTGACGTTCACGATCAACACGTCGCCTCCGGCGGTGACGCTGAACCAGCCGAAAACGCCGTCCAACGACACCACGCCCTCATTCACGGGCACCGGTAGCGACGTCGAACCCATCACGATACGCATCTACTCCGGTTCCAAAGCGGAAGGGACCGAAGTCGCGAAAGCCGCAGCGACCGGGACGGGCACCGGGTGGAGCTCCGGGCCCGCCAGCCCGCCGCTGACGAGCGGCACATACACAGCGATCGCCGAACAGCCGAGCTCGCTCGGCAACGCAACCGGCAAGAGTTCCTCGATGACGTTCGTCGTCGACACGAGCTCTCCCACGGTGACATTGGGTCAGCCGCCAACCCCGTCGAACGTCACCGCCCCCTCTTTCAAAGGCACCGCGAGCGCCATCACCCAGGTCGTCATCCACATCTACGAAGGGCAGAAAGCCGAAGGAACCGAAGTATCCAAAGCGACCGCGACAGGAACGGGTGGTAGCTGGACCTCCGGCGGCGCGAGCCCCGCTCTCGCGAGCGGCACGCACACCTACACCGCCGTCGCCACGCAGGAAAGCCCGCTCGGGAACCCCGCAGGTCGCAGCTCGACGGTCACCTTCGTGGTCAACACGACTCCTCCAACGGTGACGTTGGGCTCGCTTCCGGTGCGGTCCAACAACGCGACACCGTCCTTCAAAGGCACGGCGAGCGACACCGAACAGGTGATCGTGCGCGTCTACGAAGGATCGAAAGCCGAAGGCACACCAGTCTCGACGCTCACTGCAGCCGTGAGCGGCGGCAACTGGGAAGTCAAAGCTGTCACCCCATTCGCGAACGGCGAATACATAGCGCGCGCCGGCCAGAAGAGCTCGCTCGGAAACGCCGAAGGCATGAGCGCCCCAGTACCCTTCGCGATCAACACGTTGTCCCCGAGCGTCATAGTTGACCAGCCGCAGACCCCGTCGAACGTTACGACTCCGTCCTTTACCGGCACCGCGTCCGACACGGAACCCGTCACGGTCCGCGTCTACAAAGGACCGAAAGCCGAAGGAACGCCGGTCGCGGCCCTATCGACGACGCTGGTGGGGAAAGCCTGGAAATCGCAGTCCGTTGGCACGGCCCTCGTCAACGGTGAATACACGGTCATCGCGAACCAGAAGAGCTCGTTCGGTAACCCTGAAGCCATCAGCAACGCCCCCACGTTCATTGTCAACACGTTGCCGCCCAACGTGAAACTCGCGCCGCTCGCGAAACCGCTATCTAACAATACGACGCCGAAGTTCGGCGGGACCGCCAGCGACACGGAACCGGTTGTCGTCCACGTCTACGAAGAACCTAAACCGGGCGAACTCAAAGAGGTTTCAAAAGGGAGCGCACCGGTCGCGGCTGGCGCCTTCACCGAAGCGGCCCCGACGCCAGCCCTACCCCAGGGCCTTCACACCTACGTCGCTATCGCTACGCAGAAGAGCTCGATCGGGAACCAGGAAGGGAAAAGCCTGCCCGTGACGTTCGAAGTCGATACGACCTCGCCCACGGTGAAAATCACAAGCCCACTGCCCGACAGTAAGAGCAACAAACTCACGCCAGAATTCAGCGGGACGTCCAGCGGCACCCATGCCTCGGCCGAAGTCAGCATCAAGATCTACGAAGGAAAACCCGCGGAAGCCAGGAACGTCTCGAGTGCGAAAGCCACGATCGCGGGCGGTAAATGGACGACGGGCCCAGCGATTCCGGCGCTGGCCATCGGTACCCACACCTATACGGCCGTCGCAACCCAGGAAAGCCTGCTGGGAAATCCCGCCGGTACCAGTGAAGTGACGTTCACCGTCAACACGGAACCGCCGGCCGTGACGCTCAAACAGCCCCCGTCGCCCTCGAACAGTCGTACGCCGAGCTTCGAAGGCACGGCGAGTGACACTACGCAGGTCATCGTGAGGGTCTACGAAGGCAAGAGACCCGAAGGCAAAGAAGTCTCATCGGCCCTCGCCACGCCCGTGGCGGGCGCGTGGACTTCGGGGCCGGCCACACTGCCCACCGGCAAGCACACCTATACGGCGATTGCGATCCAGGAAAGCTCGCTCGGCAACGCCGCCGGCAAGAGCACGGCCGTCACATTCATAGTTGACCCCGAAGCTCCCACCGTGACCTTGAACGCCCCGCAGGCCCAATCCAACGACACCACCCCGTCGTTCAGTGGAAGCGCCAGCAACAGCACCCAGGTGACCGTGAGGATCTATCAGGGAGCCAGGGCCGAAGGCGCGGCCGTCTCGAGTGCCACCGCCGGCGGCAACGGCGGCAGCTGGTCGTCCGGCAAGGCCTCGCCCGCGCTCTCAGACGGGCAGTACACCGCTCAGGCCGAACAGGCCTCGGTCCTGGGAGAACACGTCGGCCGATCGAGGGAAGTCACTTTCACGGTCGATACGGTCAGCCCACAGGTCTCCGTGACCGAACCGGCGAACGGCAGCTCCACGAGTGGCGGATCGCAACCCGTGAAGGGGACTGCCGGGACCGCTGGACACGACATTGCGCGCGTAACGGCCCAGCTGTTCTCCGGGTCGACGATCAACGAAGGCCAATCGCCCGTGCAGGCAATCGACGTCAACGCCGTCGCTGGAGCCTGGTCGACCACATTCGGTGGGTTGGCGCCGGGGACTTACACCGTCCGTGCCCTGCAGCATGACGAAGCCGGCAACATCGGTGTCAGTGCGACGAAGACCTTCGTGGTCAACCCGCCTGCCGCGGCCGCCGTGGCCGTGAAACCGCCGGGTGCGCCCGTGGCCTCGTTCTCGTGGTTCCCGAGCGCGCCGCGGGTCGGTGAAAGTGTGTCGCTCGTCTCGAGCTCAACGGATGCCGGTAGCCCGATCGTCTCGTTCGCCTGGGACGTCGCGGGCACGGGCGCGTTCGCCGCTGGAGGCTCGGGCATGAGCACGACGTTCTCTACCCAGGGCAACCACGTGGTCCAGCTTCGCGTCACCGATGCCAACGGCGTGTCGGCCGTATCCACCCAGACGATTCCCGTCGGCGCCGCGCCACTGACGCTCATGCAGCCGTTCCCGGTTGTGCGGATAACCAGCAGCGCCACGCGCTCGGGCGTCCGGCTGACGCTGCTCGGCGTCCTCGCGTCCCCGGGGTCGCGCATCACCGTTCAATGCAAGGGTCGCGCGTGTCCGGCGAAGGCCCAGAGCCACATCGCGGCGGCGCACAAGCCGCGCACATTGTTCGTCGAATTCCGGCGCTTCCAGCGGCCGCTCGCGGCCGGCGTCACTCTTGAAATCCGGGTCAGCAAACCTGGTGCGATCGGCAAGTACACACGGTTCGTGGTGCGCCGCGGCAAACGTCCGGTCCGCTTCGATGCATGTCTTGCCGGCACCGCTGTCAAGCCCATTGGGTGCCCGACGTCATGATTCGCGTGGCTATCAAGTCGTCGGAACTGACCGCCGTTCGCCGCTGGCTCGTTCTGGGCTCGGCACGAGGCCGCGTAATGTGCACGGCACTGGTTGCCGCGCTTGCAGTGGCAATCGCTCCCGCGAGCCCCGCCCAGGCGGTCAGGCCGCCTGTAACGGTAACAATCTCCGCTCCGGCGGACGGAAGCGTTAGCAACAATCAGAGCCCGTTGTTCAGCGGACGCACTGGCGAAGTGTTCGAAGAACCTGAACCATCCATGCCGGTGA
Source organism: Solirubrobacteraceae bacterium (assembly GCA_034665005.1). Taxonomy (GTDB): domain Bacteria; phylum Actinomycetota; class Thermoleophilia; order Solirubrobacterales; family Solirubrobacteraceae; genus Palsa-744. The sequence continues at coordinate 47,560 of JAXDGO010000056.1, forward strand.
GGGTCAAAATTTATCGCGGGTCTGCGGTTGACCCGACCAAGCTGATCCAGACTCTAGAAACGACATCGCTATTTGAAATGTGGAGCGTCGGGGTCAATCAGCTCCTTGATCCAGGCGTATATACAGCGAAGGCAGAGCAAGACGAAATACCGGAACACAAAGACGGAGTTCCGATCCCAGTTGGGGAAAGTACGCCGGTGACCTTCACGATCGACACCACGCCTCCGCAGGTGACGGTCGGCTCTCCGGCGACGGGTAGCTCCACAACGAGCACTTCCCAGGTCGTAGCCGGGTCTGCAGGGGCATCACCGGGCGACGTCCCGGCAGTCACCGTCCAGCTGTACGCCGGCTCGACCGTCGGCCCCAACGCCGTCGAGGCCCTCACCGTCCCGGCCTCTGGCGGCGGCTGGTCAGCCACGTTCGGCGGACTGAGCCCGGGCACCTACACTGCGCGGGCCGAACAGGGCGATCAAGCCGGCAACGTCGGCACAAGCATTCCGGTGACCTTCACGGTAACCACGCCGCCACAGCCGACTGCCCCAACACCCCCCAGGGCCTCGTTCAAGTGGTTCCCCGCGGCGCCGATAGTCGGAGAACCGGTTTCCTTGGTGTCAAGCTCCACCGACGACTTCAGCCCGCTCGCGTCGTTCGCCTGGGCGCTCACCCCCACCGGCCCGTTCGGCCCTGGGAAGTCGTCTCTCACGACTACGTTCACAACTGCCGGAGACCACATCGTGCGGCTGCGCGTGACCGCTGCCGACGGGCTCTCGAGCACGGCCACCCAGACGATTCACGTCAGCCGCCAGCCGCTCACCCTGATGCAGCCGTTCCCGATCGTGCGCATCGCGGGCATCGTGACGTCCTCGGGCGTCAACCTCAGCCTGCTGACCGCGCAGGCGCCGGTGGGCGCCCGGGTCAAGGTCACCTGCCGCGGCCGTGGCTGCCCGACCGCGTCCGAGAGCCGCGTCGCGTCCTCCAGCGCCAAGAAGCACCGGCCGTCGATGGTTTTGATCGCATTTCGCCGCTTTCAGCGCTCGCTCGGCGCCGGCGCGGTGCTCGAGGTCAGGATCTCCAAGCCGGGCCGGATCGGCAAGTACACGCGCTTCTCGATCAGACGTGGCAAGCTTCCTGTACGACTCGACAGCTGCATCGGCCCGGCGGGGATCAAACCCATAGCCTGCCCGTCCTCATGAACACACTCGGCATAGACAGACGCTGGCCCCGACGGGAACGCGCTCGCATCGACCCCCGCTGGGTGGTCACCCTGGGAGCGATGCTCGCGCTGTTCGTCGCCTCGTTTGCGATCGGACACGCCACCAAGAGCGCAAGCGCCCCTCACACCGAAGCGTCGTCGAGCCTCTCGGCAACGCCGGCGGTCGCCTCGGTCCCGGTGCGTTTGAGCACCGCCCCCGCGCTGGGGGTTGGAGCGCCTGTGGTGGCCCGGCCGGTGCACCACAAGAAGGCGCAGCCGGCCGCCCAGGCCGTTTCTTCTCCGGCGCAGCCGTTCAGCGGCGAAACACCGCGCCAGCAGACGCCCGTCGCTCAGCCCGTCGTGAGCGCGCCCGCACCGGCGCCGCGGCCCGCTCCTGCACCCGTGGCGACGCCTGCTCCCAAACCGGCCCCGGTGCACACATCGGCGCCGGCCGCGCATCCGAAACCATCATCGAGCGGCGGGGGCTCGTTCGAAAGCTCGGGCTGAGGGCGATGTTCGAGCCCACTCGTGGCCTGCCGCGGATACTCGTCCCGGTCTTCGTGGTCATCGCGATCGTCGGCTACCTAGTGGGGCATGGCCGCTCGCACACCGCATCTGCCGAAAGGATGCTCACCGCGTCTGCCGCGAGCGTCCTGCTCGAGTACCCGTCGCGCTGGCAACCGGCATCGGCGGCGCCGGCGATCCCGGGTCTGTCGATATCGCGTTCGATCGCGCTGGCGCCACGAGGCGATCCAAAGCATGCGGGCCTGATCGCGGGGCAGCTGCCGGGAGGCGAACCGAGCGCGCTCCCGCGTTCGTTCACAGCACTGCTGCGCAAGCTCCCGGAAACCGAGGTGGTGAATCTCCTCGGCAACCAGGCCTACCGCTACGCCCGCCTGAGCGTCCCGGGGTTCGAACCGGAACTGACGCTCTACACGATCCCCAGCCCGGGCGGCGACGCGACGGCGCTCGCCTGCTACGCCGCGTCGGGCCTTGCCGCGGAGATGCGCACCTGCGAACACATCGTCGCCACGCTCACGCTCGTGGGACAGTCGCAGAGCTATGACCTGACCCCCAGCCCGACCTACGCCCGGCAGCTGAGCGCCTCGATCGGGCGGCTCGATCAGCAGCGCCTCGCGCTGAGAGCCGAAATGGGCACCCAGGCGACGTTCGGCACGATTCAGCATGCGGCCTCTCGCCTCGCCTCGCTGTTCGCAAGCGCTGCCGAATCGCTCTCTGCTCTGGAACCGTCGCTGGCCGCGGGCCGCGCTCAGGCGGCGCTGGCGGCGTCTCTGCTGGCGGCCAGGGACGCCTACACGGCGTTCGCCAACGCTGCGGGCATCGGAGGCCCGACCGCCCTGGCGCAAACTCGAAAGCAGGTCGAAAAGGCCGAAACGAGCGTGGACAACGCTCTCGAAGGCTTCGCGCTGCTCGGCTACAAGCAGACCTGACGCGCGCCGGCCCGAGCACCCGCTCCTGGACGCGCTAGCTGCTGACGGTGAGGATCAGCTTGCCCCGCGTGTGACCCGATTCGCCGATCAGATGCGCCTGCTGCACCTGCGCGAGGGGGAATGTCTGTGAGATCTCCACGCGCACGTCCCTGTTCTCCACCAGCTCGGCGATCCGCGCCAGCTGCTCGGAGCTCGGGCTCATCGAGAGCAGCTCGGCGCGCGCGCCACGCTCTCTCGCCGCATCCTCCGGTGGAGCGGCGGCGATCGTGACGAGGATGCCGCCCTGGCGCAGGGTCGCGACCAGAGCCATAGTCATCTCGCCACCCACCGTGTCGAATGCGACATCGACGTCGCTGGCCGACTCGGCTACAACCTGCTGGGTGTAGTCGATGTACTCGTCGGCGCCAAGCCCGAGCACGAACTCGCGGTTGCCGGTGGACCCGATCCCGATCGTCCGCGCTCCTGCCAGCTTGGAGAACTGCACGGCGAAATGTCCCACCCCGCCGGACGCGCCGGAGATCAGCGCAGTCTGGCCCCGTTCGAGGCCCGCGCGGTCGTACAACGCCTGCCACGCCGTCATGCCGGCCACGGGTATCGCGGCCGCCTGCTCATGCGTTATGCCTGCAGGCTTCCTCGCCATCATCCTCACCGGCAAGGTGGCGAGCTCGGCGTAGCCGCCGCTCGGCGCGATGCCGAACACGTCGTCGCCCTCGCTGAAGCCGTCTGCGCGCGAGACCTCGACAGTCCCTGAGACGTCGTTGCCGAGCACTGCCGGGAGCGGCTTGGGGATCAGCCCCCGTCGATACTTCCAGTCGATCGCGTTCACCGAGGCCGCATGGACCCTGATCAGCACCTCGCCGTCGCCCGGCTCAGGCGTGTCGACCTCCTCGAGGCGCAGCACCTCCGGGCCTCCGGTCTCATGCAGAACGACCGCGCGCATACGCTCCTCCTCTATGGACGACCTGCGAGCGAGTCTAGCCCAGCCGCGAGGCCTCTCCCGGGCGGGAGGCGCCCGGCCCGGCGGTCACTTCGTGACGGTGATCTTGCCGTCCATTTCGCTGTGGACGACGCACTCATATCTGTAGACGCCGGGCTTGGTGAACGTGATCCTCGCGCTCGACGGAAGCGGACCGCCGCCCGCGAGGATGCCCGTGCCCTCGAACCCGTTGCCGTGGTTGGCGCCGTTGAAGGCGGGCAGCGGCGGCGGGTCGCTCGGGTAGGCGCCGCGCGGGTTCACGACCAGCGTGGGCGGCCCGTTGAGGTTCAGCTCCGGCGTCGTGAAGCTGCTCTCTATCGCGGTCGTGTAGGCGGCGGGCCCGATCGTCACGGTGTGGATCTCACGTCGCGAGACTAGCTTGAATTCCACCGGCGTTCCGACCTTCACCTTCAGGTTCTCGGGGAAGAAGCGCAGCCAAGTCACCGCGCCGCTGTCGTTGCCGGCGAAGACCGTCGCGGTGGGCGGCTTGACCTTTGCCAGCGCCGTGGCCGCGGCGACGGCAGATTCGGCCTGTTCCGCTGCCGCAAGGCGATCCCGTGCAGCGCTGGGCACGTGCTTGCGCTTCGGGAGGACTCTCACGGTGCCCCTCATGCCCGGGTGCACGATGCAGTTGAAACTGAACTTGCCGGCCTTCGTGAACTTGACCACGAAGGGCGCCGGTGGCAGGCTGGGCACCGGCAGGCCGCTGTTGAGAAAGCCGCTCCCGTTGTAGCGCCTGCTGCCGCTGGGAAGGGCAGCTGTCGGATTGATGATCTGCTTGGGCTGGCCGTTGAACCAGAATGGCGCGCCCGCCGCATCGAGCTGGCCGCTGACCAGGGTCCCGGCGCCGGGGATGATGGGCGCCGGCAGCTTCTGCCCCGCAGCCAGGAAGGTCACGGTGTGAAACCCGTTGATCGAGAACCTGACCGAGTCGCCGACGTGGATCTGTGTCGTGCCGGGGAAGAAGCCGTTCAGATCGAGATGCTTGACGGGCAGTGGCTGAGGCGGGCCGGCCGAGACGGGCGCGACGAGGCCGCGCGCGGCCGAGCCGGCAGCCGGCAGGCCGACGACCATCGCCAGCGACGCCGCCGCCAGAACTCCAATGATCCTCCTGAGTCGCATGCTGCTCTCCCCCTCGTTCGCCGCCTCGAGCGCCAGACCCTAGTCGAACAGGCGGCGACGCGGCAGGGCCGTGCCTCGGTCCTGCCTCAGCGCCCGGCGATGCGCCTCGAGGCCCGGTGCCCGTCGCCCGTTTTCCAGCGGTTGGCGATCAGCCGGCGCTGCGGCGCGTTCAGGCGCGAGAGCGGCGTCAGCGAGAGCTCGAAGCCGTGGCTCTCACACAGCTCTCGGGCGACGGAGATCGCTCGCAGCCCCGCCGAGTCGACGGACCTGAGCCTGCCGACGTCGAGCGCTATGCCGCTCACCCCCTGGGCGCAGAGCAACGCCATCGTGGCATTGAAAGCGGGGGCTGTCGTGCGGTTCAGCCGGCCGGCGAGGACCCACGTGTGAAGCCCGTCGCGCTCGTAGTCCTCGATCCTGAGAGCGCCCGGCTTGGTAAGCATCATGCCAAGCAAAGCCTAAAGCTCACAGGCGCACGAGGCAAACCCGCCTCGCTTCTCCCCTCCGCCCTCGCCAGCCGTCATCATTAGCCACACCATGAACGCCACGCGCACCTGCGTGGACTGCGCCGTGGAGAATCCGGCCGACGCGCAGTTCTGCATGGCCTGCGGCTCGAAGCTCGAGCGAAGCTGCCCCGAGTGCGGCGCCGCGGCGCTGGCCGAGGCGCAGTTCTGCATGGCCTGTGGAGCCGCGCTGGCGGCCGCGCTGGCGCCCGCCGGCGCCGCACAGCGAGGCCTTGGGGCTGCAGGCGCGCTCGAGACCGACGGCGCTCTGCCCGACGGCCGCTCCACTGCGAGCCTGGAGGAGCGGCGAACCGTCACCGTCCTGTTCGCCGACCTGTCCGGCTACACGGCGATCGCCGAGCGTCTCGATCCCGAGGCTGTCAAGGCACTCGTGGACCGCTGCCTCGGGCGACTCGGACAGGAGGTCGAGCGCGTGGGAGGCCGGGTCGACAAGTACATGGGCGACAACGTCATGGCGATCTTCGGCGCTCCTGTCGCCCACGAGGACGATCCGGAGCGGGCCGTGCGCGCCGCTGTGGGAATGCAGGCAGCGATGGAGGAGCTCAACGAGCGGCTGCAGACCGACTACGGGGCCGAGTTCGCGCTGCGGGTGGGCGTCAACACCGGCGAGGTGCTGGCGGGCACGGTCGGCGACACCTACACCGTCATCGGCGATGCCGTCAACGTCGCGTCGCGGCTGCAGACGAGCGCCAGCCCAGGCAGCATCACCGTCGGCGAGCGGACTCAGCGGGCCACGAGCACCGTCGTCGAGTATCTGCCGCTCGACCCGCTCGAGCTGAAGGGCAAGGCAGAGCCCGTGGCGGCATGGCGCGCCATCAGCCTGCTCGAGGAGCACACCGGGGGTGCTCGCCGATCCCGGCGTGAGGCGCCGCTGGTCGGCCGTGACGAGGAGTTCGCCGCGCTGCAGACGGTGTTCGGACGTGTCGTTCGCAACGACGCGTCGCATCTCGTGACGGTGATCGGCCAGGCGGGGGTGGGCAAGACGCGACTGCTGCGCGAGCTCGAGCGCTCGCTGGCCACGAGGGATCCCGCGGTGCCGCTGCGCAAGGGCAGATGCCTGCCGTTCGGGTCGAGCGTCGTCTACTGGCCGCTCAGCGAAATGCTGCGTGCGGAGTGCTCGATCGTCGACGGCGACCCCGCAGAGGTGGCCTGGGCAAAGCTCTCCGGCCGGATCGGGCCGCTGCTCGCAGATGACGGCGAGGAGGCCGGACGGCGCATCGTGCCACTCGCGCGACTGCTCGGGATAGAGGTCCCCGACACGGCCGGCTCACCGGACCGTGAGGACGCGCAGAGCGCCCGCGAGAGCATCTTCGGCGCCGTGCGAGCGTACATCGAGGGAATCGCCGACGGCGAGCCGCTCGTGCTCGCGTGGGAGGACATCCATTGGGCCGACGAGGGGATGCTCGACTTGATCGAGTACCTCTCGCAATGGCTGCGCGCGCCGGTGCTGCAGGTGTGCCTGGCGCGCGATGAGCTGCTCGAGCGGCGCCCCAGCTGGGGCGCTTCGCGCCGGACCGCGACGAGCCTGTTCCTCGACCCGCTTGCCGCCGATCACACGCGCGAGCTGATCGCAGTCCTGATGCAGGACGTCGGGGCGAGGCCGGAGGTGCTCGCCGCGCTTGCCGAGCGCGCCGAGGGCAACCCGCTGTTCGCCGAGGAGATGGTTCAGCGGCTCGCGGAGGACGGCGGCACGAGGGCCGCAGAGCTGCCCGACACGGTCCAGGGCCTGCTCGCCGCGCGCCTGGACTCGCTCGCACCGCTGGAGCGCAACCTCGTCGCTCATGCTGCAGTCGTCGGGCGCATCTTCTGGCAGGGTGCGCTCGTGCCCGTAGCGGCGGCCGAAGGCGGCGACCTGCAGGCCGCCCTGGCGACGCTGCGCGAGAAGGACATCATCGTCCCGGGCGAAGGGGCGCGGCTGGCCGGCGAGCAGGAGCTCGCGTTCAAGCACGTCCTGATCCGCGACGTCGCCTACAGCACGCTGCCCAAGGCGGTGCGCGCGCGCAAGCACTTCGAGGTCGGCGCCTTCATCGAGCAGCGGGCCGGCGAGCGACGCCACGAGTTTGTGGCATTGCTGGCCGAGCACTACGGCCGGGCCGCGACGCTCGGCCAGGAGGTGCATCTCGAGCCGGCGGAGCTGGCCCCGCTGCTCGAGAAGGCGCTGGAGTTCCTCGAGGCCGCCGGCGATGCGGCGAGCGCGCTCTACTCCAACCGCGAGGCGCTCGCCCACTTCGAGGCGGCCGCATCGCTCGGCGCGGCCGACCACGCGCAGGAGGCGCGTATCCGCGAGAAGCAGGGCGACATGGCGCTGCGGCTGGGACGCGTGGGTGAGGCGATCGAGGTCTGGGAGCAGGGACTCGAGTACCACCGCGGCCAGGAGGACCTCCAGCACGTCGCCGAGCTTCATCGCAAGATCGGCGCGGCGCTGGCGCACAAGGGCGAGCGCACGCAGGCGATCCAGCACCACCAGCAGGGGATCAACCTGATCAAGGATGGGCCGCCTTCGCTCGCGCTCGTGCGGCTCTACGAGGAGGCTGCCTGGCTCTATATGCAGGTGGGCGACAACATGCTCGCGATCTACGCCTCCGAGAAGGCGCTGCGCATGGCTGAGCGCCTCGGAGAGGTCGGGGCGGCAAGTCGAGCGCACGGCATCTTCGGCCGCGTCTTCGGGCGCATCGGCGATACGGCCAAGGCGCGCGAGAACCTCGAACGAGCCATCGAGCTGGCGCGGGACTCCGACGAGAACGAGACCGTGCTCGCGATGCTGGCCCTCGGGCACCACCTGGAGAACTCGGAGGGCGACTATGCGGCGGCCGAGCCCGCATACGAGGAGGCGCTGGCGCTGGCGCAGCGCATCGGCGACGTGCCAGCGCAGATCGAGCTGCACGCAGCGCTCGCCCAGCTGGCGTTCTACCGCTGCGACTGGGATCAGGTGGCACGCTCCAACGACGCGAGCGCCGAGCTCGCAGAAAGCGAGGGGCTCGTCGGCAAGCTCTGCCTCCCCTATGCGCTGCGAGGGCTGCTGCTGTGGCGCGATGGCGACTGGGAGGCGTCATCGCAGCTGTTCCGCAGTGCCCGCGAGCTCTCCGAGCAGGTGGGCTGGTCGGAAGTCACCTTCACCGCGCTGCTCGGGCTCGCGGTCACGCAGCGCGACCGTGGCGACCTCGCGGACGCCGAGGCCACGCTCGCACAGGCCCTGGGCGTGTGCGAGCGCGCCGGCCTGATCGGGCAGTCGATTCAGGCGACCGCGATGCGCGCCGGGATGCTCGCGATCGCCGGTGAGCATGCGCTCGCCGGCGAGGCCGCAGAGCAGGCGGTGGCCCTGGCCGAGCGCGTCCACTACCCACTCGGCGAAGCGGCCGTGCTCGAGGCACGCGGGATGACGACCCCGCTTCCCGAGGCGCTCGAGCTGCTCGAGCAGGGAAGCGCTGCATGGGCGAAGCTCGGGCGCCCCCTCGACGCCGCGCGGTGTCAGCTGCTCGCCGGCCAGCGCGCCCACGAAGCAGACCCGGCGGCGGGCGGCGACGCGCTGACTGCGGCCGCGGCGGCCTACGAGCGGCTCGGCATCCAGCATCTCGCGGCGCGGGCTCGCTACCTGATCAGCGCCTGAGGGCGGCTGACAACCGGCGATCCGCGAGTCACCCGCATGGACAACCGACCCCTCCCGGGAGTCGCCGCACGTCACCGGCTACGAGCTGCACCACCTGATCCGTCCCTGGGGGCCGGCCGAGGCCCCATCACCGCGCGTGGGGCGCCGCCCGGCGTCGATGGGTGAGCCGAGCTCGGCTCGGCTCACCCATTCGAAGCAAGCCTACGGAGACGTCGTCGGCACCTTGCCGGCGGTCTCTTCGGCCTCGCGCTGAGCGCTCTCGTTGGCCTCGTGGGCGGCGTTCTCGTTCGATTTGAACGTGCCGCCGGGAGGCGCGCCTTCTGGATGTGACGGCGGCGTCGTCCCCGCAGCGGAGGTGCTCGTCGCGGTGGTGGTCGTGGCCGCACCGCTTGAGGCTGCGCCGAACAGGGTGGCGCCGACAGCGCCTCCGCCGATCATCGATCCTGCGATCGCGGCCGTCATGAGACCTTTTCGTACTGGATTCATGGTTCTCCCTTGATGTCGAGCCGTTTCCCTCGAAACTCGAGGCTTGCGCTCAACATGACGGCCATTCCTCATGGCAGCGTGTGTATCGCCCGAGACGTCGCTCAGAAGCTCAGATGAGGTGATTCCCGCCTACCGCGGCGCCCGTCGGCGTCTTGGAGTGCCAACTCGAGCGATGAGGTCTCATCCGGCGGACGGTCTACAAGAAATACCGTTATCTGCGTGCGCCGGAATGCCACCCATTCGCCAGAGGCGCCTCGCATGAGCTGCAAGGAGACGAACAATGCTTGCCGACACGAAGGCATTCAGCGGCTTCGCTGTGGACGATATCGAGCGGGCGCGGGAGTTCTACGGTGAGACTCTCGGGCTGAGGACTTCAGAGCAGAACGGCCTGTTGACACTGCACCTCGCCGGTGACCGTGACACGCTGATCTACCCCAGGCCGAACCATGTGCCCGCGGACTACACGATCCTCAATTTTCCGGTGGATGACATCGACGCAGCCGTCGACGGCCTCGCCGGGCGCGGGGTCCAGTTCGAGAGCTATGACGGCTTCGACCAGGACGAGAAGGGCATATTCCGCGGGGGCGGGCCCTACATAGCGTGGTTCAAGGATCCGGCCGGAAACGTGCTCTCGGTGCTGCAGACGCAGTAACCGCACGTGTTCCGGGCGGTTTACGCGCTAACGTTGAAGCATGCTGACGCAGGCAGAACGCGCCGCTGAGAAGCGCCGCGTCAAGCTCGAGGAGATCCAGCGTCAGGTCAAGGAAGGCTCGCTGAAGATCCGAAAGATGACCGCGCAGGAGCGTCGGCGCTTCCCTCCGCGAGCATCGAAGGGAACGCGCAGGTGACACCCTTCTTCCTAGCCGGCGTCAAGTCTGACAGCGCTGCGCTGGAGGCTGCCTACAGCGAGCTGCGCGAGCGTTCGCAGCTCGCGGTCGGCTGCGCGGCGAAGCCGCGACGCATCTTCAAGCTCGATTGCCGCTTCGAGGGGTCCGACTGCGAGATCGAGGTCGGGAGGCCCTTCGGCCCGGATGGCGAGGTGGTCGTGGCGATCCTCGACCATGGCCGCGAGGAGGCCTACGCGGTGCACACGCTCGACCGCGCGCACCCTCCCACCCGCGTCACGCGACCGGTCTACACCGTTACCGACTTCTCGTAAGGGCGAGGAGCGCCGAGGCTCCCACCGGTCATTTCAAGCTGAACCGAAAGCGCGCCGATAGATGGGCGTGCCGTTCATGCGAAACCCGATCGAAGTGGTGTCTGCGGCGTGCTTCATCGCATTTGCCGTGGTCTCGTTCACCGTGTCGACGCTGGTCGCACTGCCGATCCTGGTCATCGGCGTGCTGCTCACCCTGCGCGCACGCGCGCTGCGTCCCTAGTCTCCCCGGCCGCTCCCGGGCACACGCCCGCGCGCGCGCCTCGAGCTGTCCGCTCGCGAGCTGGTCCGGAATGCTTCCCTCAGCCCTTCGGCCGCCGCTCCCCTCAGCCTCCGGCCTCGAGGCCGCCGACCGGGTTGCACCACTCGACGCCGCCCGCTGTGCGAGCGTGAACCACACCGTCTTGCCGCTGGACGCGGGGATCACGCCCCAGGCGTCCGACATCGCTTCGACGATCAGCAGTCCCCGTCCGGATAGCTCCCGCGCCGTCGGCGAGAGCGGTGTGGGCCGCCCCTCCCCCGTGTCGCGCACCTCGATGCGGACCTGCCCCTGTGAGTGAATCACCAGCTCGAAATCGGTGCGGGCGTGCCGAACACAGTTGGTGGCTAGCTCGGAGGCCATCAGCTCGGCGGCCTGTGTGATCTCGAGCGGGTGATCGACGAGCGCGTCCCGCACGAACCTGCGCGCAGCGGTAACAGCCTCGGGTTGACAGGGGAATCGTTGACTGGTCATCACGGTTCGATGGGCAGGACATCGCCGAGGCCGGTGAGCTCCACCACGCGACGCACGGCCGGGGACGGGTCGCGCAGCTGCACGACGTTCACCTTCGCCGCGGCACCCAGCAGCACGGCGATGCCCGCGCTGTCCATGAACCGCAGACCACTGAGGTCGAAGATGAGTCGCTCGGGGTGCCCTGCCGCGATCGAGGCGACGGTCGCTTCGAGCGCGTCGGCGTTTGACATGTCGAGATCGCCCGACACGGTCACGATCGGCACGCCCGTCGGATCGGACCCCGTGTCGATCACGGCCTGAGCGGCGTTGTCGGGCGTCAGCTCTGCCATTGGATGCCCACCAGGGCAGTATCGTCGTGATGGTCCTCGGAGGTGAGGTCGCGCGCAAGCTTGGCCAGCAGGGCCTCGAGCGCGATCGGATGCCCCATGGCCAAGTGTCGCAGCCGCGCCAGTCCCACATCGAGAACCTCTCCCCGGCGCTCGACGAGGCCGTCCGTGAAAGCCACCAGCGTGGAGTTGGGCGGCACGGACATCGTCGCCTCCTGGTAGTGAGAATTCTGACCCACGCCGATCGGCACTCCCACCTGGAGGTCCACGAACTCACCGTCCTCGCCGGAGAGCAGCAGCGGCGGCATGTGGCCGGCGCTGGCCATGGTGAGCCGATGATCCTCCACGTCGATCAGCGCGCAGAACACGGTCGCGAAGTCATCCTGCACGGCGCTCTTGACGAAGTCCGACAGCTTGGCAAGCACGCTGGCGGGACGGCTGTCCTGCGCCGCATACGCAAGCGTGGCATGTCGCATCAGCGCCATCGTTGTGGCAGCTCGAAGCCCATGGCCGGAGACGTCGCCGATCACCAGCAGCACGTGTCGATCGTCGACGACGATGACGTCGTACCAGTCGCCTCCGACGTCGACGCCCGAAGCGGCGGGGACGTAGCGGGCGCTCACCGTCAGGCCCTTGAACGCAGGCAGCGCGTCGGGCAGGAGCGCATGCTGAAGGGTCTGGGAGATGCTGCGCTGCTCGGTGTACATCTCCCGGTTCTCGGCCGCCACGCGGTCGAGGATGCCGGCGAGCTCCTCGGCGCGCTGCCGGCGGCGCGCGAGCCGATCGGTCATCAGCGCCGCGGCGACCGCAAGGAAGACGCCGAAGACGGCGATGATCCAGGGCAGGCTCGCGAAGAAGCTACCGCCGAGCGAGCCTCTCGGCGCGACCACGAGGGTGAAGGCCCCCGAGCCGAACGGCACCACGCCCGAGGCCTGCCTGCCCTTGATCGGCAGCCGGCTCACACTCGTCACCAATACGTCTGCGGTGCGCTTTGAGCGACCCAGATAGAGGGCGTAGTTCAGATCGGAGAAGGCGCTGTTGCGCTCGAGCGCCGATCGCCTGTTGGCCGGGAGCGGATTTTCCGCGTAAACGGCAAACGCCCCCCCGCGGCCTGTCGCCGTGGACGCGAACCCGAGCGTCGGATGTGCCGAGCCGAGGATTCCTGTGAGGTTGAGGATCCCGGGTCGCTTCGCACGGGCAAAGAACGCGCGCAGCTTCTCGGGCTGAGACGCGAGCGCCGGGGCCGTACCCACCACGGCCGTTGGAGCGAGCCTGGCTTTGCCCAGCGGCCACAACGACACCGACGCGAACGGGTGTCTGGGAGGCAAACCCACGTAGGGTTCGATGAACGCCCGGAACTTCTGAGGGTTGCCGTTCGTCGCGTTTGCCAACTCGGCGGCCGATGACAGTGGCGTCTGAATCGAAGGAGCGGTCGCCGCCAGCACCAGGTTGAGCTCACGAGCACGGAGATTCAGCAGCCGGCGCTCGTTACGGTTGTACACCGCCAGCGCCGTGAGCGCCAGCGCTGCCGTGACAATCAGTCCCATCACCAGCGCAAAGCCGAAGGCGCGCGACGGCCGCCACCGCCACATTGAGCTGATCGGTCTCGCGGGGACGGTGATCCCCTCCAGCGGCCCCAGAGAGGGCGCGACGTCCACGCGCGACGCCGTCATCTTGCCCCTCCCGAAGGACTAGCCTTTGCAAGCATGGTCTAGGTCCACTCCCGCGAGCTAGCTTACCCGAGTGATGGCTCGCTGAGCGGTTGTGGCCGTGCAAACGCTCTCTTCGAGCTCGGCGCGCACCGACGTGTCCCGGGCGGCTCGATTGGAGCGTCCGGCGAAGCGGCGATAGTCAAGCGGTGCCCCACCGCAGCCTGCGCTCCGCCGCCCGCGAGCTCTACGGGGTCGCCAGGGCTGCGACCCCGACCCATCGCCGCCTTCGCAACCACCTCACGTCGATCGCCGTGGCGACCATCGGGATCGATCTCATCTGTGCCGTGGGGGCGTTCCTGCTCGAGCGGCACGCGCAGGAAACCGAGATCAAGACGCTGGGCAGCGCGTTCTTCTGGACGAGCACGCAGCTTCTAACCGTCTCCTCCAACATCAAGAACCCGATCAGCTTCGGCGGTCGCGCGCTTGACATCTTCATGGAGGTCTGGGCGATCACGGTGATCGCGGCGCTGGCCGGCGCGATGGGCAGCTTCATTCAGAAGCGCGGCCAGGAGATCGGCGAAGAGCTGGATAAGGAGCGCTAGCTTCAGAGGCGCGATCCGGGCGCGCCGGGTCGCGATCCCACCGCGCGCCTTGGCGATGTGCTCCCTTGTCGCTAGGGTCGGCACATGTACCAGCCAAGGCTCATCATCCAGGTCCCCCTCGACGGCGCGGTCGAGCGCCAGCTCGCCGCGAGCCCGCTGCAGGCCATCTCCAGCGGCGATGTCGTGGTCGAGGCAGGGCCGACCGACGACGACGGCCATCTCGAGCCGCTCGCCGCTGGTCAGGTCGTGCTGTCCCTGCCTTCCCCCGAGGCCCTGCAGCGCGAGGCCGACGAGGTTCGCCGCGTCATCGTGCAGGCGGGCACCGGCGTGGAACCGCTCGTCGTCGTGGTCGAGGCCGCGGAGGAGCTGCGCGAGGAGGAGCTGGCTGCGATCCTCGACGCGGCTGGCCACGCCTCGCGAGCCGTGATCCTGCGCATCGCCGGCGACGCCTGACCGGCGCGGCCGGCGGCGACCTCAGGCCGGGTCCTGCGAGCTGTAGGGATCGTCCTCTCCACGAAGGTCGCGGTAGCGCCGGTCGAACAGCTCGAGCACGGCGGTCACATCCGACGGCCCGTTGACGCTGTGGCTGACCACCTCGGAGCCCGGCGTCGAATCCGCCGGCGCGGCATCTCCGTGTTCGACCAGCTCGTCGCGCTCGGAAGGCGAGACGTGCAGCTCGACCGTGCCGCTGTCGCGGTCCAGCGCACCCAGCTCGAAGCGCTCGTAGAACACGACGGCCGTCGCTTCGGAGCGACGCTCGATACTCACGCCCGGCCAGCTGTCCAGCTCGTTGGCGATCTCATCGACGAGCGCGGGGTCGGCCACGCGCCCGATGGTAGCGGTCTGTGATGACCGGACCGTGCGGGGCGCCGCCGAGGCCTGCTAGAGCTCGAGCAGCGCCGGCGCGAGGCGCTCGAGCTGTGCGAGCGCCTGGTTGGCATCATCGGCGTAGGGCTGTACTGCGACATGGTCTGCGCCTGCATCGAGGTGCTCGCGCACGCGCCCGACGATCGCCTCCTCGTCGCCCCACGCGACGATCGCGTCCACCAGCCGATCGCTGCCGCCATCGGCGAAGTCGGCATCCTCGTAGCCGAGCGTGCGGAGGTTCGCCACATAGTTGGGCAGCGTCAGATAGATCGCCATGTGACGCCGCCCGATCTCGCGCGCGCGATCAGGGTCGCTCTCGAGCACCACGACCTGCTCCGGAGCGAGCAGCGGCCGCGGGCCGAGGATGGCACGTGCCTTGACGGTGTGCGAGGGCGGGACGAAATAGGGATGGGCTCCGGCCGTCCTCTCGCGTGCAAGCTCGAGCATCTTCGGGCGCAGGGCGGCGAGCACCACGGCAGAGGGATGCTCGGGCGGCGGAGCGTGATAGCTGTGCGCGTCGATCGCCTCCAGGTAGGCGCGCATCGCCGCCAGCGGCTTGCGGTACTGATGGCCGCGGGACTCCACGGCGGGTGCGTGACTGACGCCGAGTCCCAGAAGGAAGCGCTCTCCCCATCCCTCGTTGAGGGTGTTCGCACCGTTGATCGCGGCGGTCGCATCCCTGGCCCAGATGTTGGCTATGCCGGTGGCGATCACGAGCCGCTCGCTCGCCTCCAGCAGGAGTGCCGCATGGGAGAGCGCCTCCCGGTTGCTCGGAGCCTCGCCGAACCACGCCGCGCCGAAGCCGAGGCGCTCGATGTGGGCGATCGCGGCCCGCTCGGCATCGGCCGGCATGAGACCGATCGACCCGAGCCAGACGCCGACGCGGCCGACGCGGTCTCGTATCTCCTGTGCTCGCTCCTGTGGGATGACGCTCATCGTCCTCGCCTGCTGCGATGTCGTTCGCGACCGAGGCTATCCCAAGACCGCCCGTGCCCTTGCTCGAGCGATCACGGCCGGTAACGCGAGCTCACAGCCGCGGAGGCCCGTGCGACCGCGAAACCGTCGCGGGCGCGACGGAGTCGACTCGCTAGGCGATACTGAGTGGGCGATGTCGCAGGAGAACGTCGAGATCGCCAGGCAGGCGATCGACGCCTACACACGACGCGACCTGGAGCGCGTGCGGGGGCTTGCCGATCCCGAGATCGAGCTGGACTGGTCCGCGTCGCATGGGTGGCTCGCCGGCGTGTACCGGGGAGTCGAGGAAACCCTGCGCTTCTACGAGGGCTACTTCGAGGCCTTCGACGAGATCGTGATCGAGCCGGACCGCTTCATAGATGCCGGTGAGTCGGTCGTCGTTCCGAACGTGGCTCACCAGAAGGGCCGCGACGGTATCGAGGTCTCCGCGCGAAGCACGCTCGTGTTCACCGTTCGCAACCATCGGCTGATCCGTGTCTGCCTCTACCAGGAGACCGATCAGGCCCTCAGAGCGGTGGGTCTGTTGACATAGAGAGCACGTATAGGGCGGCTGATTCGTTTGCCGGCCGCCCGCCTGGGGTACGGCCGTTCCCATGGGAAGAGGGGCCGGGCGATGCTCAGGCTGAAGTGCCTGAACTGTGGGCTGACGGTGCCCTACCAGGGGTCGCGGGGCGACCTGTGCCCCAGATGCGTCGTGCGCGAGGACCGCGTTGTCGAGCTGACGACCGTCAGTGACACCCCCTCCACCGTAGCCAGACGAAGCATGGGCCGGCTACGCATCTACACGAGCGTGACCGGCGATCGGTACACCTTCAGCCTGAGCGGTGAGCTCGACATGGCATCCGCCCAGGTGCTCGACGCGACCCTCGCCGAGGCCTGTTCGGGGGGCGCCACCGAGGTGGTGCTCGACCTCGGCGGCGTTGACTTCATGGACTCGGAAGGGCTGAACGCGATCCTCCGGGGCAAAGCTCGCTGCGAAGAGCATTCCTGCAGATATTCCGTGACTCCCGCTCAGAGGCCGGTTCAGCGTGTCTTTCAGGCCACGGGAGTTCAGCCGGAAGCGCTGGCCGGAGGCGACGAGGACGATCGCGGGTTACTTGAAGTGCAGCCGGGTAAACCCCCTGGTGATCTTGGAGATGTCCTACCCGGCAGTTCCGAGCTCCGTGGCCAAGGTCCGGAGTAACGTCGCGGCGGTCGCGGAGGCCCACGGCGCCAGTCGTCGCAGCGTCGAGGCGATTCGCCTCGCGGTTTCCGAGGCCGTGACGAACACGGTCCTGCATGCCTATCCGGGCCGCGCCGGCCCGGTCCACATCACGGCGACGGTGCTGCTCGAGCAGCTGTTGGTCGTCGTCGCAGACGAAGGCGGCGGCATCGACCCGGACAACGACAGCCCGGGCCTTGGTTTCGGCCTCGGGTTGATCGCGGCCTACAGCGACCGCTGCTCGCTTGCCACACCTTCCCACGGAGGCGTGCAGGTCGAGATGCGCTTCGACCTGCAGAGCCCAGATGCGGCGCCTCGCGCTATCTCAGATCGGGTCGCGTCGAGCTTCCTGAACTGACGCGGGCAAGGCTGCTCTCGCCGCGCTGCGCAGCTGCGCCGATCGAGGGGATCGCCCGCGGCCTGCGGGATACTGAACGGGTGGCGCCTGACGCGAATGTGGATGTGGTGCGTCGATTTCTGCGACGGCTCAGCGACGGAGACCTCGAGGCCGTGCTCGAAGATCTGGCCGAGGACGCCGAGCTGGACTGGTCTGGCTCGGACGCTCCCGACAGCGGCGTGTACCACGGTCACGCCGCATGGCGCGCGTGGCTGAACGGCCGCCGGGAGGGGCTCGGCGAGCTGCGTTTCGAGACCAGCGAGGTGATCGACGCGCCGCCGGACGCCGTTGTCACGGTTGCACGGGCGGTTGCGCGCGGCCCGGCGAGCGGCGTCGAGGTGGATGCGCTCGGAGCCGGCGTATGGACTGTGCGTGAGGGGAGCATCACTGGTCTCACGGTCTACCAGACGAGGGATGACGCGCTCCGCGCCGCCGGCGTGCAGGGGTAGGCGACGAGCGCGCCGGCCGACTGGCCAGCCGGACCGGCGGTCTCGGGTCACCGCGCCGGCAGCCAGGACAACGAAAGGACCCGGAAGAGAATCGGCTCTCCGGGCCCTTTCGTGGCCATACTCCCTCATTGAGCGAGGTCCTGTCCACCCCCCTGGACACCCCGCAAAGTACCAGTCGCCCCGACACAAGTGCATCCTCGATGGACCTCGGCGTGGGTGGCCGTGCCAGGGCCACGCACATAGTCCTCGCCGAATTGGCGCATCAGCCACAGCTTCCCGAGACCGAGCAGCACATCAGCTGGTCCCTCGAGCGGCGAGCCGCTCGGGCGGCCGCGCGCGCCTCGTCGACGTCCGCGTAGTTCGACACGCGCGCTGCGACACCATCGACCCACACGGTGAACCCCGCGTAGTTGAGCTCAACCTGACCCGTGCTGCCGACGGGACGGCCCGTCTGGCGGACCGCGAAGAAGACGACCCCGTTGCCGAGGTGAGCACACTCCCGAAGGTCCATCTCGAACTCGTCGTAGGCACCGATCCAGTCCTCAAAGAAGCTACGGATCGCCGCGAGGCCCCGGTAGGAGCCCAGTCCCATCGCCGACATGTCCCAGACCGAGCCCGAGCCGTAGTTGCTCATCGCCGCGTCGATGTCGCGCCGGCTTTCAGCTTCAAAGGAGCGGCGGGTGAGCTCGACGGGGTCGGTGGTCGACTTGTCCGGCGACATCCCACCGCCAGTATCCCGCACACGGGGTGGTGAGCAGCGCGTCACACGACACGGCTGTGAGACACACGTGACCCGTGGTATTCCAAGTTGGGGCGATTCGTCGAGCCGGGCCCGTGGATCACAAAGAACCACAACGTGAAGCCGATGGCGATGATCGCAGCGGTGATGGCAAACACCCGCGTCGACACCCCGGTGCGCTGATCGTGCCCGGCGGCGCGTCGCACCAGAACCCATACCTGGTCGATGCGACGCATGATCGCGAGCGCTCCGAACAGTAAGACGAACAATCCGATGAAGGAGATCAATATGCCCAGGCTCACACTGCCCGTGACGTAGTTCACTCGCGAGCCCGCCCACAGACAGGCGAGCGGGATCGGTCCCCAGCAGAGCAGGCAGATCGCCGCGATCGGAGCAAGCAGGAGATTGGCGAGCAGTCCGTCGAAGCGCCGCCGCGCCGCGCTCCCGCGTCGGGGGAGCGCCGTGAACCGGATCGGCGCTGTGCCTGGGCGGCGACCTATGAACAACCCACCTGTCTCAGACGGATCGCTGCGCATCTCGACCCATGGTCGCAGCTTGATCGCGTTTGCGCTTACTCTCAATCCGCGCCCCCGGGTACCCGACGCGTACGGCGCAACAGGAGCCAACGTGCCCGCGGTCGGTCCTCGCCGTTAGCCGTACGTTGCTTCAGTGTATGGTTGCTCCAAGCAACTGCGAGGAGGTTCGCCATGTATGTACGTGTCGTGAGGTTCACCGACGTGAATGCTGAGCGCCTGGAGAGTCTACTCGCGCGCATCCGGGAGTCCGACGGCCCACCGCCCGGCGTCCCCTCCACGGGGTTGACAGTGCTGTTCGACGAGTCGCAGGGTACAGCGGTGGTGCTCCAGTACTTCGCAACAGCGGAGGACATGGAGGCAGGCGGGAAGGTGATGGCCGCGATGGACGCCTCCGACACCCCGGGCACGCGCGCTTCAGTGGACGCATCCGAGCAGAAGCTCGAGGTCAAAGTCTGACGCGCGCCGCGCCCCCCGGTGGAGACCGCGATATTTGTTTGCAAGTTCGTGACGGTCGGATAGTGGGGACGAGCGACTACACCGACATGGCCGAGGCCCGCGCGGCCGAATGGCTTGCCGAGTGAAGGGATCAGGCGATGTCGCAGGAGAACGTCGAGATCGTCCGGCAAGGGAGCGCGCTGCTGAACGCCGGCGACTGGAGTGGCTTCCTTCAGCTGTACCACCGCGACGTGGAGTTCTGTGATCTTCGCAGCGCGATTGATACGCCGCAGACGCTGAAGGGCGCTGACGCCGTCCAGGCCCTCCTCATCGCTTGGAGTGAAGCATGGGATAACTTCGGCTCCGAGATCTGGGAGTACATCGATGCCGACCCGCACGTGATCTGCGATACACGGTGGTATGGGACCGGCCGTGCGAGCAACGTTACGATCGATGTTCGCCAGGCCGATATCTATGAGCTTCTCGACGGACGAGTCGTACGGGCAACGCTCGGCTATCCCACGGTGGCTGACGCTCTCGATGCCTTGGGGCTCGCGGAGTAAGCGATCGCGGAGAGCTTGGACGTCAGTCTCGGTCACGACCGCCGGGGAGAGCGGCGATCCGGACTCGGCGGGATTCGACACACGGCTGTTATGGGCGATACTGGGCTCGAACCAGTGACCTCCGCC
Source organism: Solirubrobacteraceae bacterium (assembly GCA_034665005.1). GTDB lineage: Bacteria > Actinomycetota > Thermoleophilia > Solirubrobacterales > Solirubrobacteraceae > Palsa-744. Next base: position 67,672 of record JAXDGO010000056.1, read on the forward strand.
TTGTCGAGGCGGCGCTCTCCCAGCTGAGCTAATCGCCCTGGGAAGGAGCCAAGCGTATCAACGGCTCGATACGCTTGAAGCTCCTACCTGGCGACGTGGCGGAGTGGCTACGCAGCGGCCTGCAAAGCCGTTTACACCGGTTCGATTCCGGTCGTCGCCTCTGCGCGTGCCGTAAAAACACGACGCGCTCCCTCATGTCTCCTGGCTCGAGCCATAACATGCCTCTGTGGCCGTAGAGTTTCGGCGCTCGGATGCCGCGAAACCGCCTGCATGCGAACTCATGAGCGGTGCTCGCTGAGTACGACGTCATTGCGGGCCGTCCTTTGAGCGGCGGCCTCTTGACAGCGCCCTCGGACTTCTCGCCACCCGGCGGTGGTTACCTCGTCGGGTTTGAGGAGGGTGTTCCGGCTTGTGGCGGAGGCGTAAAGGCCCTGGGAGCAGGCATCTCAGAGGTTAAACGCTTGTACGTCGTGCCCCGGTTTCGCGGTCGCGGCCTTTCGCTGGCGTTGCTCAGAGCCCTGGAGGATCTCGCCCGCGACCTTGGACATCGCGCCGTGCGACTGGACAGCACCGCCGCGACCTGGCCTATCTACGTCGCCGCGGGCTATCGCGAGGTTCCCGACTACAACAGCAACCCACACGCCGACCTCTGGGGCGAGAAGCGTCTCTAGCTCGATGCGGGCCTGAGGCGGCTCCCTCGAGACCAAAGCCCCCGCTCCTCGTGGCTACCGCAATGGCCTGGTCAAGGCCGCCAGATGCGGGTAGTGATGGGGTATGGCAACTGGCCGTCCCGACATCGATACACCGGAGCAGCCTCCGCCGGTGGACGGCACGCCCGGCCCGACCGGCATCTCGCTGACGCTCGCGATGAGCGCGCTGTTCGTGCTCGCGCTTGCCATCGTCGGTCTCGTGGCGATCGGGACCTGGCTCACCGACGTGATCGCGATAGTGCTCACGCTCGCCGGCCTGTTGGCGGCGAGCCGCTACGTCCAGAGGATCGCCTGGACGCGACGCTCGGGCGCTCATCTCCGCCGCGGCCTGGCCGGGATGAACGACGACCTGTCGAACAGCGATGACGTCCACGAGGAGATTTCGGCCCATGATCTGCGCCCGGACAATCCGGCGCGAAAGGAGGTCGAGCATCGCACCGGCTGAGGCGACGATCTGAGCCGGACGCGGCGTAGACTCGCTGTCTCCACCAGGAGAGGAGACACCATGGATCACATCTGCCTCACCATCCCCGTCCTGCCGGGTCAGGCCGAGGCCGCCCGCAGCTTCATGGGCGAGCTGGAGGGCACCCAACGCAGCAGCTACGCGGACTCCGAGCAGCGGATCGGCATCGACAAGGAGCTCTGGTTCATAAGCGACCTGGGCGACCGAGAGCTGCTGGTCGCCTACATGGAGAGCGGCGATTTCGGCAGGGCGCTGGAGCAGTTCTCTGGCTCGCGCGATCCGTTCGACATGTGGTTCAAGGAGCAGCTTGCGAACGTGACCGGGCTCGACCTCAACGACCCGCCCGAGATGCAGCTGCCGGAGCTCGTCTCCCACTACGAGGCCGCCGCCGCCCACGTAGGCGGTTAGGCGTCCGCGGCCGGGGTACAGAAGCTGTGCAATGTTCTGAGTTTGTGGCCCTGCTGGCCGAGTCGCAGGTAAGGGCGAGCATCACCCCGTTTGACAGCAGAGAGCGACTGGACGGGCTCGTCGCCAGGGCTGGGTCTGTAGAGCAGGTGTCGCGGGGGTCGGCGCGCCTCACCTGACTCGCACTACGACGAAGGCCCCGCGTTGCGGGGCCTTCGCCTGTTCCTTCAGATGGCTTGGAGGCGTTCCCTACCGCCCGTCACCGGTTGCTGTGCTGAGGCTATTCGACCGCTTTGACGGTGAACGCCGCCTGTGAGCCTTCCCAGAATGCCGGGCAGCTCGCGGGGCCGAATGTGCCTGGCGTACCGCTGGCGCAGAACATTTCCGAGTAGGTCGAGTTGACGTACACGTCTTCCGTCGGGTCCGAGCCCACCGTCGCTCCGCCTTCTGACGGTTCAATCAGGGCCACGTTCAGCGAGTCGTAGGGGCAACCTGCGCTCGTCGAGTTGCACGCCGTGGTGCCGATCGGGTGCGGGCCATGGTTTGTGGTGTTGTAGGAGACGCTGAGAATCGCCTGCGCGGGTAGCTGGGCGACTTTCAGAGGCAGTGCGATCTTGAACGCCTTGCCGTTCCAGCATTTGCCTTTGCCGTACCACTTGCCGGCGTTCGCACCGGTGCATTTCAGGCTGGCTGAGGGCCGGTAGGGCATTTTGAACACTTTCGATCCGCCGGCGATCTTCGCGCCCACCGTGTTCCCGGGGCCGACGTCGTAGACGCTGAAGCTGACAGGCACTTCGTATTTCGCGCCCATCGTCGTCGAGCAGTCTTTTGCGAACCAGCTACCGCTCTGACATCCGAAGCTGCTCATCCCGACGATCACGGTCGGGTTTTTGCGGGCCACGCCCGCGAATTGGACAAGTCCGCCGATCTCGGACATCGAGTACGCCTCGTTGCCGACCGATGCGAAGTTGCCCGGCAGCGTGCTCGGGAGGTTCGTGTAGATCACTTCCGAGGCGCTCGCCGCACTTGCGCCGGCGGCCGTCAGGGCCGTCACGGCGAAGATCGCGACTGCCATTCTCGCAGCCCTCGCTGGAATCCTTCCACTCATGTCTATCTCCATTGGTCATAGCCCAAGGAGCACTCTGGCCCCCGAGCGTCGTTACCCCCTCTGGGGCCCATTGGGAGGAGTGCCGTTGGATCGGTGAGTGACCTCCCCGTGCAGCGTTCCGCTCACGCAGAATCCTGCCCCCGCAGCACCCCTCCGCGCGCGGAGCCTATTCGCATTCCTCGAATATGTCAACCCTGGTTTTTGACCCTTTCGGCCGACGAGGCGCCGGGTCACACGCCTTCGACCGCAGCCAGCGCCTGCGCGAGAGCAGGCTCTGTCTGAGGACCGCGCAGGACGCTCCGAATCCGGCCGTGGCCGTCGAGCACGAATGTCGTCGGCAGCCCGGTGATGCGGTATTCGTTGCCGACGGTCCCTTCTGCGTCGCGCACGTTCGGGAACGTCCACGAGTAGCGGCGTATGAACGACCGCGCCCCCGACAGGCCGTCGCTCCAATCCACGCCCGCTACGCGGCCACGGCCGGCCGGGCTGAGCGAGAAGCGCTGAAGGGCCGGCGCCTCGCGCACGCACGGCGCGCACCAGCTCGCCCAGAAGACGACGAGCGCCGGCCGTCCGCGGGCGCTCGCGAGCAGGCCGGGCAGCGTCACGGGCGGCCCGGCGAGGTGCTCGCGCGGCAGAGCCGGCGCTGCGCGGCCCGCGCTCGCCGAGTGATTGGAGGCCAGTCCGAAGACCGCGAGGGCCGCCACCGCCAACCCCGTGAGGATCGTCCAGCCGAGCAGTCGGCGCCTCCCGGGCATAGCCGTGTCTCAGCGCGCGGCGAGGAGCGGCACGTCGTGAGCGATTTCGGACGGCTGGAAGTTGGCCGCGTAGAGGGCGAGCCGCTTGCCCGAGGCGGTTATACCGTAGATGAGTCCCGAGTGGTTGATGAACTGCGGCTGCTTGGCGTCACGTTCGGAGCCGACGCCCCACGCCTTCCAGGCAGCGGCCAGTTCTTTGGTGGAGCCGACCAGGTACTGCATCCGGCCGGTCATCTCGTGGCGGGCCAGGAACGCCGCAATGGCCTTCGGCGTGTCCCCGCGCGGGTCCACCGAGACGGCGATGATCTGCACCTTCGAGGACACCGCCTTTGCCATCAGGTTCTGCGCGACCCGCAGGTTCGACGTGATCAGGGGGCAGACGTCCGGGCAGTGCGTGTAGATGAAGGTCACGAGTAGGGCCTTGCCATGAAAGGAGTCGATGTTCACCGGTTCGCCGAGGTAGTTGCGCAGGGCCAGCGGCGGCGCCGGCGTGGCGGGCGAGAGCACCCCCTGCGCGTCCAGGTTCGCTTCCGGGTGTTTGGACGCGGAGGAGCCTCCAACGGCGAACAGCGCGATCACCCCTGCAGCCACGACCAGCAGCAGCAGGGCGAGCAGCAGGCGAAGGTCGATCCCCTTCTTGCGCATCACAGTGCGAAGTTATCAGTGACGCGCCCCCCGATCGCCGCTTGCGTCGGCAAAAAACGTTGCAGACCTTCCTCTGTAACGCATCTTGCAACGAGATCTGTTAGCTTGCCGCCCGTCGTGCCGAGTCCTCGGCCCCAAGGGGCGGAGGATCGGGGGACCCAATGCGGTTACAAGCCGCGGGGGCGAATCGCCACAGGTTGTGGCGTAGCGTAGACCTTTACGCGAGCCCGACAGCTAACCCCGTAGGCGCAAGCAATAGGAATGGACGGAGAAAGGACGCCTCGCATGTCGGGATGCCCGCGTGATCTTGCAGCTCTGGACCCCTGGAACGCTTCACTTGAAAGGTCTCGCGCGCGCCGCGCCCGCGCGAGCAGCGGGCGTATCCGCCCCATGGCCCGGCCCGCCTCTCTGGCGGCGTTGCTCGACGCGCGCAGGCGGATGCTCGAGCCGCGCGACCTGGCCGACGAGGACACGTGGCAGCTTTCTCTGGGGCGCTCCCGCGCGCGCCGACGCGCCGCGGAGCTGCGCTTCGTGCCCGCGAGCTCACGCGCCAAGCGAGCCTCGCTCGGCGCGCTCGCGGCGTTCACCGTAGGGCCGACGGCAAGCCTTGCCAGCGGACAGTCGACCGTCACACCGGGCGCACCCAACCCCGAACCGGCGACCACGACCGAACACGTGATCGTGCTGAGCAGCGGCAGCGAAGGCCGCCAGGTGCAGCTGCTCCAGCAGGCGCTCGGCGGTATCACTGTCGATGGCGTGTTCGGCCCGCAAACCGAAGAAGCCGTTCGCAGCTTCCAGTCCAGCAGGGGCCTGGCAGTCGATGGTGTCGTGGGAGCCCAGACCGGCGCAGCGCTGAGGGCCGGCAGCACCGCCTTCGCCGCGAACGTCGAGACTGTCGTTCCCGGTGAAGCGTCCTCGCAGGCACAGGCTCGCCCCGCGGTGAACATCGCTACCGAACCGGCAGCCTCCAGCAGCGGCACGCCGGCTCCCGAAACCACGGCAGCCGCCACCCCGGCAGCGGAAGAGTCGGCCAAGCCCGCCGCCGAAAAGACGCCGGCGAGCGCGGTTGCGCGCCTACAGTCGGCGCTGAAGCTGTCACCCGACGGCGAATTCGGCCCGGAAACGGAGGCGGCGGTCCGGCGCCTGCAGGCGCGCCACGGCCTCAACGTCGATGGCGTCGTCGGACCGGCGACCTGGAGCGTGATCCACATCCACGGCCAGGAAGAACTCACACCCCCGCCGTCGGCTCTGCCCAAGCCGCGCCACCACTCGACTCACAGGACCGTCACGATCGCGAGCGTGAGCAGCAACGCCGAAGGCGGCGAAGCTCCCTCCCACCACGGCGGCGGCAACGCGATCGCGCGCCTGCAGTCGGCGCTGAAGCTTTCACCCGACGGCGAATTCGGTCCTTCCACCGAGGCAGCCGTCCGCCGTCTCCAGGCGCGACACGGGCTGCCGGTCGACGGCGTCGTCGGTCCCGCCACATGGGCGCTCCTCGGCATCGACAGCGAGCCTGAACTGAAGCCGCCTGCTTCGGCGATGGTCCACGAAGCCTCCGAAGGCGGCTCCAGCAGCAGCAGCACCGGCGGTGGCGGCGAAGGCTCGGGCGTCGTCGCGAGGGTGATCGCCGCAGGAGAAGAAATCGCCACGAGGCCGTACCAGTGGGGCGGCGGACATGGCTCCTTCCAGTCGGCAGGCTACGACTGCTCGGGGTCCGTCTCCTACGCTCTTCACGGCGGCGGTCTGCTCAGCTCGCCTCTGGACTCGACCGGGTTTGAGTCCTACGGCGAAGCGGGACCCGGCAGGCACATCACGATCTACGCGAACTCCCAGCACGTCTACATGGTCGTGGACGGCAGGCGCTTCGACACCGTCGCCCAGCAGGAAGACGGCTCACGCTGGTCGGGGAGCATGACGTCGAGCTCCGGCTACGTCGTGCGCCACCCCGCCGGACTCTAGGCGCCAGGAGCGCCGTCTCAGATCGGCTCACCGCCGGCCGCATGGCCGGCCGGTGAGCGGCGCACGCACCCGATCAACGGATCCCGTCCCAAGCGCCGCCTAGCTTGCCCGTCCTCACCAGCACGAAGGACCGGCGATTGGAGCCAGGCGATGCTTGCGCGGACGCACACTTTCACGATTGACGGGCTGCAGACGAGGCATGTGACCGTCGAGGTCGACGTCCGCCCGGGGCTTCCCTGCTTCGCGATCGTCGGACTCGCCGACGCGGCCGTGCGCGAGGCGCGAGAGCGGGTCAAGGCGGCGATCCTCAACTGCGGCTATGAGTTTCCCGCCAGGCGGATAACCGCCAACCTCGCCCCGGGAGACGTGCCCAAGGCGGGGCCCGGGCTCGACCTCGCGCTCGCATGCGCAGTGCTCGCGGCGAGCGGCCAGCTGTCGCTGGATCTGCTGGACAGCCACGCGCTGTTCGGAGAGCTGGCGCTCGATGGGACGGTGAGGCCCTGCCGGGGCACGCTTGCCGTCGCGCAGGCGACGCGACGGGCCGGCCTACGCGCCCTGGCGCTCGCCGGCGCCGGCTCGCGCGAGGCACGGCTGGTCGAGGGCATCGAGGTCATTGCCGTCGAGCGACTCGCGAGCGCGGTACGCGCATTGAACGGTGGACGCGGCGATCCGTTGCCGCAGCCGAGCGTGAGCGAGGCCCGCGACCAGGCCGAGGCCTCCGGACCGGATCTCGCGGAGGTTCGCGGCCAGCACCATGCCGTGAGGGCGCTCGTGATCGCGGCAGCGGGCGGACACAACAGCCTGCTGAGCGGCACGCCGGGGACCGGCAAGACGATGCTCGCCCAGCGCATGCCTTCGATCCTTCCGCCGCTCAGCCGCGGGGAGGCGATCGAGGTGACCCGAATCCTCAGCCTCATGGGCGAACCGGTCCAGGGGCTCGCCGGCTCCCGGCCGTTTCGGGCCCCCCACCACTCGATCACCACCGCCGGCCTGATCGGCGGGGCGCAGCGCGGCTGGGTCGGGGAGGTCGTCCTCGCCCACAACGGCGTGCTGTTCCTCGTCTGCGCCTCCCCCCTAGCTGCTTTCGTCCACCAGGCGGTATGACACAGGTCAGCTCGCGCAGGACGGCTCGGTCGTGGACGTTCCGCTGACCATCGCGGACGCACTCGGGCAAGAGTTGGACATTGTCATCGGCGCGGAGATGGCTGAGGTCGAGGAAGGCGAGCCGAACGAGCCTCGCGGCATCCACATCAAGGCCGGCGCCGAGCTGATGACGCTGCTCGTGGCGCTCGGCCAGGCCGTCGAGCGGCGAGTCATGCCGCTGACCGCCTAGCAGCAGGCTACGACAGGCACCGTGCGGCCCGTCCGCCCTTCCTCGGGCCGTTCCCCCGGACGACCTCGAACAAGTCGCCGACCGCTCATGCGACCCCACCTACTCGAATTTGTCGACGTCGCGTCGTATCCGACGTCCCACTGCCACCCAGCCCAGGAAAAGAACAACTACAACGATGACCGCTACCCAGACTATGGTGCTTGTTGCTAGCTCCATTGAAGACCCCCTTTCCTCCCTCAAAAGCGTACACGCAGTCCAGCCAGTCGCGGCCTAGCAGTCAAACCCCGTCCTGGTCTCGTCGCGGGGTCAAATCGGAGTTATGGGGTCGGATTTGGCCCTCGGATAGCCCAAGGGGATCGTAGGGGGCGTGGACACGCCAAGTCACCTCCGCTCCAACTCCTAGTTCCGAGGCTGTCACCTGTCCGGGCCTCCCCCCTCTTAGCTGCTCCGGTCCGCCTGCGGGATACTGGGCGGGCGATGTCTGAGGAGTCCGCGACCCCCGACCTGGTTGAGCTTGTCGGTAGGGCGTTTGAGGCTGCGAATCGCCGTGATCTCGACGCCGTGGCCGGCAGCTTCGCCGAAGATGCGACCCTCGACGGCAGGGGCGTGGGGACCACCGTCGAGGGTCGGGCGGCCATTCGCAGCCTCCTTGAGGACTGGTTTGGCACATACGAAGAGTTGGAGTTCGGGCTTGAGGAAGTCCGCGACCTCGGCAACGGGGTTGTGTTTGCCGTGGTCGTTCAGAACGGTCGTCCGGCTGGCAGCGCCGGTCACCTTCGAGCACGCGAGGGATGGGTCTTCGTCTGGGTGCGAGGCTTGATCGCACGCCTTACGATTTCCGAGGTCGACGAGGCCCGTGCTGCCGCCGAACGCCTCGCCGAGGAAAGGCGTCAGAACTCCGAGGTCTGAGGCTATCCCTCGATGAGCTCTCCGAGTTCGCGCGCCCCACCCTGGAGGCGCTGCGCCAGCCGCTCGAGGATGGCCGCATCGCGATCTCCAGAGCACGGCACTCCGCCGTGTATCCGGCGCGCTTCATGCTCGTTGCCGCAACCAACCCATGCCCGTGCGGCTACGCGGGGGACGGCGAGCGATGCGGATGCAGCGAAGCAGACATGGCCCGCCATCGCAGGCGGCTGAGCGGGCCACTGCTCGATCGCATCGACCTGCTCGTCAACCTGCAGCGCGTCCCGGTCCGGGAGGCCCCTCCAGCGCCGCTGACAAGCTCCGCCGAGGCCCGCGAGCAGGTCAGCCTGGCCCGCGAGCGCCAGGCGGCCAGGCTCGAGCAGCACGGCATCACGCTGAACGCGCACATGGACGTTCGCCTGCTCCAGCAACATGCGCGGCTCGGGGACCGGGGTTGCGAGATGCTCCGCACGGCCCGGCAGAGCGGTCTGCTCACGACGCGGGGCGAGCATCGGGTGCTGCGCGTGGCGCGAACGATCGCCGACCTGCACGGGAGCGCACGCGTTCGCGCTCGGGACCTCGGCGCCGCGCTTGCGCTGCGACCCGACGCGAGCCTCGCCGGGAGCAGAGCGGCATGACGGCGGAGGCTGCGCGAGCCACGCGCGCGACCGGTGCCTGCGAGAGCTGCATCCGGCGAAGCTGGCTGCTGGCGGAGCTGAGCGCGCCGCTGGACTTCTGGGCTCACGACCGAAGCCGGCTCGTCGAGCTGCTCGAGCTCGAGGACGCAGAGCTGCTGCAGGCCGTGGGCGGCAGGCGCAGAGCCGAGCTGGAGGCCCGCTACCGCCGCTTTCAGAGCACCGAGCTTCCGCTCGGACGGCACATCGAGGCGGTCTGCCGCCACGCTCGCGACTTCCCTCCCGGGCTGCGCGCCGCGCCACGAATGCTCTACGTCTCAGGCGGCGCGGCCCGGCTCGCCACGCTCGCAGCCGCGCTGGTCGTTGCGATCGTCGGCAGCGCTCGCGCCAGCGACTACGGCATGGAGATGGCGAAGAGCCTCGGTCGCCGTCTCGCCGCCGCCGGCGTGACGGTGACGAGCGGGCTGGGTGACGGGATCGCACTCGCCGCGCACGCGGGTGCGCTGGAGCTCGACCGCGCCAGCGTCGCGGTCATGGACGGCGGCCTCGACGTCGCCTGCCCGCCGAGGAGGCGCGCGACATACGAGCGTCTGATGCGACGCGGCTGCGCGGTCGCCGAGCTTCCGTGCGACCGCCGCGGCCGGCGATGGGGGTCGGCTGCGAGCGCGCGGATCGTCGCGGCGCTCGCGCAGCTGACGGTCACGGTAGAGGCTTCGAAGAACCCACGGGAGCTGGCGCCGGCGCATGCGGCCCTGACCCTGGGGCGCACCGTGGCGGCGCTCCCGGGCCGTGTCACATCCGCGCAGTCGGCCGGTACGAACTCGCTGCTGAGGGAAGGAGCGCCGCTTGTCAGGGGAGCGCAGGACGTGCTCGATCTGCTCCATGTGGCGGGCAACACGCCGGCCGGCCCAGCGGCGGCGGACACGCGAACGGCGCTCGCCCCGCGCCTGCGCAACACGCTCGAGCTGGTCGGCGCGGGACGCGACACGGCAGAGAAGCTCACGCGCGACGGAGCGGACCTCGAGGACGTGCTGCTGATGCTCAGCGAGCTCGAGCTGATGGGCCTCCTGGCCCGCGGCGACGGCGGTCGCTACGTCCCGCGCGAGGCGCTGGCGGCATCGAGGAAAAGCGGCTGATCGGATCCGAGGCCGTTCGAGCGGGATACTTGCGAGGCGATGTCGCAAGAGAACGTCGAGCTTGTGCGATCCGCCTTCCGCGCGTTTGAGAAGGGCGATTTCGAGGGTGTCCTTCGTCTTTGTGACGAGAGCATCGAAATCACCCAGCCGCCGGAGCTTCCTGACGTATCACCACGGCAGCACGGTCACGCGGGAGTGCTTGAGGCGTTTGCGATATGGCCCGAGCAGTGGGACGACTACCGGGTTGAGATTCTGCGCATCACCGACGTGAGCGATCAGGTGGTCGTGACGACGGTCCAGAGCGGCCGGGGTAAGGACAGCGGAGCTCCGGTCGAAGCAGTGTTCGCATTCCTGTTTTCGATACGCGGCGGAAGGATCACCGAGTGGCGCATGTTCATGCAGGAGGCGGAAGCCCTCGAAGGCTTGGCTCGCGAGGCGTAGGCGATGTCGCAGGAGAACGTTGAGATCGTGCGCGAGGTCTTCAAAGACTTCAACAGCGAGGACATCGGGCGCATTGTCGCGGCGGTCCACCCTGAGCTTGAAGTCGTGATCCCTCCAGAGGTCTCGGCTGAGCCGGACACCTACCTCGGTCCTGAGGGGATACGCCGCTACTTCCAGTCGTTCCAGGACGTGATGGACGAGATTCGGTTCGAGCCGGAGCGGCTGTGGGACGCGGGCGACTCGGTGGTGGTCTCGCTGCGGGTCACCGCCAAGGGGCGCCAGACGGCGATCCCGGTCGAGCAGCGAAGTGCGGGGGTGTGGTCCATTCGGGACGGCCAGATCATCAGGGTTCGCTCCTACGCCTCGCTCGCAGAGGCGCTGCAGGCGGTGGGGTTGCGAGACTAGGCGCAGCAGCCCCGTGCGTTATGGCGGGCGGCTGCGGGATACTGAGCGAGCGATGTCGCAGGAGAACGTGGAGCTTGCGCAGCGAATCTTGGGGCACTTCGTTGCGACGGGCGAGGTGCCGTGGGACCTGGCTGATCCCGAGATCGAAGTTCACGACCACGACACGCCCGACCAGGGCGACTACCGGGGACATTCGGGCTTTGCACGCTGGCTTGAGGACTGGGGAGCCGCCTGGGCTGATTGGAGCATCGAGCCGGACGAGTTCATCGATGCTGGCAACGCGGTCGTGATCTTCATTTGCATGAAGGCAGAGGGACGGGGCAGCGGCATCGAGGTCGACCGTCAAGACGCACTCGTGTATGAGATCCGCGACGGCATGGTCACGTGCGTCGACTATTACAACGACAGGAACCAGGCCCTCAAAGCCGTGGGGTTGGCGGAGTAGGCGGACGGCCCCAACCGGGCGAAGGCGGCGCGCGACGCGACGCACGGCGGGGCTCCTATGTTCGCTTCCGCGTGTCGTCCGCGGTCTCACGGACGAGGCAGCTCGCGCTGCGGCGGGAGTGCCGGTGCGGGTAGAGTCGGACCGCTGGACCGCCTTTGCGTCCAGTCCGATCAGAGGAGGGTGGGATGGACCTGCAGACGTATCGCGAGACAAGCCTGCGGATCTGGGACGAGATGGCCCCAGGCTGGGAGGACCGTCGCGAATGGATCCTTGGAGTCACGGGAGCGATCAACGAATGGCTCGTTGGCCAGGTCGATCCGCAGCCCGGCGAGTCGATCCTTGACGTGGCGGCGGGAACGGGCGATCTCGGGTTCACCGCGGCGGAGCGTGTCGGCGCGGACGGGAAGGTTCTTTGCACGGACTTCTCCCCCGAGATGCTGGAGGCCGCGCGCCGCAACGGCGAGCGCCGCGGCTTGTCGAACGTGGAGTACCGCGTCCTGGACGCCGAGCGCATGGACCTCGAGGACAACAGCGTCGATGGTGTGCTGTGTCGCTGGGGCTACATGCTGATGGCGGACCCTGCCGCTGCGCTACGCGAGACGCGGCGGGTCCTGCGCGACGGCGGCACGCTCGCGTTCGCTGTGTGGCAGACGCCGGACCGCAACCCTTGGGCTGCGATTCCCGGGATGACGCTGGTTCAGCGCGGGCATATGCCGCCACCCGAGCCCGGCGCGCCCGGGATCTTTGCCATGGGCCTGCCCGACCGCATAGTGGAGCTTGTCACCGGTGCCGGCTTCGGTGAGCCCCGGCTCGAGGAGCTCACGTTCGAGTGGCGCTACGCCGCCGACGACCTCTGGGACACGCTCACGCGCATTGCCGGGCCACTGGCCGCGGTGATCAACGGACTGCCCGACGAAGAGCAGAGGGCGACACGAGCCGCGATCGAGGAGAGCCTGGCACAGTACCGGCGGGACGGCGAGCTCGTCATCCCCGCGGCGTGCTGGGGCGTCACGGCCTGAGCGGGTGAGAGCCAGGCGGATGGTGTGCTCGCGCAGCGCGATCACGGCCGGAAGCGAACTCCCCGCAGCATCCTTCCGCGCTGTCAGACGCTATCGATTGTGGCGAGGAAGTCGTGGAAGGCCCGGTCGGTGCGTGCGGTGTCACCGGTGGCGTCGAGGTCCATGAGCAGACCGCGGATGACGGCGAGCACGACGGTCGCCAGTTCAGGTTGGCCGAGACTGCTCATGCCTTCCTCGAGCGGTGCGAGCCAGTCGGTCGTCGCGGTCCGGCGGAAGCCGGGCCAGAGTGGCTCTCCGGCGGTGTCGTGCAGCCGGCCGAACATGCGGAGGTAGGGCTCGCCCTGCGGCCCGGAGATCGCCGACCAGGCGCGGCCCAGGGTGGTCGGGTAGGGCTCGTCGGGTCGCAGGCGTATGAGGTCGGTGAAGGCCTCGACCTGGCGCCGGCGGGCCTGTCCGAGGACCTCGCGGAGCAGTCCGTCACGGGTCCCGAAGTGGTAGATCAGCATCCGGTTCGACGTGCCTGCGGCGGCGGCCAGCGGCCCAAGCCGGTCAGGGAGCCCGTGCTCGAGCGCGTGGTTGGTGCACGCGTCGAGGAGCCGCTGCCTGATTTGTGGTTGGCGCTGTCTGCCCATCGCCCAATGTTTTCACGTAACGAGCGGTACGTCTAATGTTGCTCGACGGTAGATCGACACGCGACGAGGAGGTCATGATGAGGATCGTTTTCGTGCACGGGGCATGCGTGAAGGACGGATCGTGGTGGTGGCACCGAACCGGTGAGCTGCTGGCCGAGCAGGGCCTCGCTAGCGAGGCGCCCGCCCTGCCGAGTTGCGGCGAGACGGGTGAGCCGACTGATGCTGGAGGACCCGGGCTGGGCGAGGACGTCGCCGCGGTCCGGCACGTCTTGACCGCGAGCGACGAGCCGACCGTGGTGGTCGCCCACAGCTACGGCGGGATCGTCACCGCGGAGGCAGCGGCGGGCGTCGAGGCCGTGCGCCATCTGCTGCTCGTATCCAGCTACCTGCCCGAGGTCGGGCAGAGCCTCTCCTCGTTCGGCGGGGAGGAGCCCGCCCCGTTCCTCGACATCGACCCCGAGGGCGGCACCTTCACCGTCCGACCGGACGCCTTGGCTGAGACGTTCCTGCAGGACTGCGACCCGGACATCCAGCGACAGGCCATGGACAAGACGGCCCGCCAGAGCCTGGCGGTTCTCGCGCAGCCGGTGCAGTCAGCGGCCTGGCAGCACGTGCCCTCGACGTACCTCCTCTGCGCACAGGACCACGGCACCCCCGCCGCGGCACAGCGCGAGTTCGCCGGCCGGGC
>JAXDGO010000057.1:0-2558 GCA_034665005.1 Solirubrobacteraceae bacterium
CGTGACCGGGAGCGTGGATAGTGACTGGGCACATCAGCATTACCCGCGGTGGAAGCCCTAGTAGCGGCCACCGCCACGACGGCGTATGATGCACCGCGCATTCTCCCCCGCGGCGGCGCTGGTCGAGGTCGCAGCTCGGAAGGAGGAACGCTGGCAAAGCAGCCCGACATGAGGCAGGACGCGGAGCAGCGGATGCTCGGCGCCGTGCCGGGCGCGCCGGCGCTCGGGCGCGGTCCTGCCCCGGACGGCCAGTACTCCCGCCACGCGTACCATCATCCCGCGGCCGGGTGGGGTGCGTCGCGCAGCGTCGGGGAGGTGCTCGAGCGGGCTGGGGAGCCGTTGGAGGGCTTTCGTGCGCTCTTCGTCATGAACCACGAGGACGGCGGATTCGACTGTCCAGGCTGCGCATGGCCGGACGATCCGACCGGACTTCACCTCGACATCTGCGAGAACGGCGTCAAGCACGCCACCTGGGAGCTCGCGCCCGCGAAGGCCGACCGCGAGTTCTTCGCCGCCCACACCATCAGTGAGCTGGCCGGCTGGAGCGACTACGACCTCGAGGCGGTGGGACGGCTCGCCGAGCCGATGAGCTACGACCCGGCGAGCGACACGTACGTGCCGATCTCCTGGGAGGACGCTTTCGCGCTGGTCGGCGTCACCCTGCGCAGGTTGGACGGTCCGGATCAGGCGTCGTTCTACACCTCGGGGCGGCTCAGCAACGAGGCGACGTTCCTGTATCAGCTGTGGGCGCGGGAGTTCGGCACGAACAACCTCCCTGACTGCTCGAACATGTGCCACGAGGCGAGCGGGCGCGCGCTCATGCCGGCGCTCGGCACCGGAAAGGGGACCGTCGACCTGCACGACTGGGAGCAGGCCGACGCGATCTGGCTGATGGGCGACAACGCCGCGACGAACGCGCCGCGGATGCTGACCTGGCTGGCCGAGGCCGACCAGCGGGGCGCCCGGCTCGTTCACATCAACCCGCTGATCGAAGCCGCCTCGAGGCGGACGATCGTCCCGCACGAGCTCGTCGACATGGCGACCTTCCATACGACCGAGATCGGCACGATGAATGTGCAGGTGCGGATCGGCGGCGACCTGGCGCTGCTGCGCGGCGTCGCCAAAGCCGTCTTCGAGGCGGCGAAGCAGGATTCGGACGTTCTCGACCGGGAGTTCATCGAGCAGTACACGCACGGCTTCGACGAGTACCGCGCGCTCGTCGAGAGCACGGCCTGGGCCGACCTGGTGCGCGATGCGGGCGTGGACGAGCCCGAAATCCGAAAGCTCGCCGACTCGTACTTGGCGTCGAAGCGCGTGATCATCGCCTGGTGCCTCGGCCTCACACAGCACGAGCACGGCGTCGACACGGTGCGCGAGATCGTCAACCTGCTGCTCCTGCGCGGCAACATCGGCCGCGAAGGCGCGGGGCCGTGTCCGATCCGCGGGCACAGCAACGTGCAGGGCAACCGCACCTGCGGGATCAACCACCGCCCGGACGACGCGTTTCTCGATCGGCTCGCCGAAGTCTGCCGCATCGAGCCGCCACGCGAGCACGGGTTGGGCACCGTGGCGACCATTGGGGCGATGAAGAGCGGCAATGTGAAGGTGTTCGTCGCCCTGGGCGGCAACTTCGCGCTTGCAACCCCCGATCTCCCGTACACGTTCGAGGCGCTGCGGAACTGCGAGCTGACCGTGCAGGTGAGCACCAAGCTCAACCGCAGCCACATCGTGCACGGCGAGCAGGCGCTCATCCTGCCGTGTTTGGGCCGGACCGAGAAGGACCACCAGGCGAACGGGGAGCAGGGGATCACCGTCGAGGACGCGATGTCGATGGTGCACATCTCCTACGGCATGAAGGAGCCGGGCTCGTCGCATCTGCGCTCCGAGTGCGCGATCCTGGCGGGGATGGCGCGCGCCACCCTGCCGGACTCGGTGACGCCGTGGGAGTACCTCGTCCAGGACTACGACCGGATCCGAGACACCATGGCCCAGGCGTTGGTCGGGTTCGAGGACTTCAACCGCCGGGTCCGGCTGCCGCTCGGGTTCCGGATCCGCCAGCCCGCCCGGGAGCGGGTGTTCCTGACCGCGAGCGGGCGCGCCGAGTTCCACCCCGCGCCGGTGCCCGACGTCCTCCTTAGGTCCGGAATGCTCATGCTGTCCACCATGCGGTCGCACGACCAGTGGAACACCACGATCTACTCCGACGACGACCGCTACCGAGGGGTGAAGAACCTCCGCACCCTGCTGTTCATGAACCGCGCCGACATGACCGAGCGCGGCATCGACGAGTTCGACCTGATCGATATCACCAGCTTCGCCCGCGACGGCAGCACCCGCTCGGTCTACGGCTACCGCGTCATCGCCTACGACATCCCGGCCGGCAGCGTCGCGGGCTACATGCCCGAACTCAACATCCTCTGCGGGCTCGACGACTACAGCAGGCAGAGCGACCAGCCCCTGATGAAACACCAACTCGTCACCGTCACCCCGGCACAGGGCGGCTGACCGCCCGGCCGGCGGAGGCAGCACGGGCGAACACTATGAACTCAATGATCGAC
>JAXDGO010000058.1:0-3100 GCA_034665005.1 Solirubrobacteraceae bacterium
CTGAACGCGCTCAACGTCATGCACCTGGGCACTCCGAAGAGCGCGATCATCTCCGCGATCATCTTCAACGCGCTGGTGATCCCCGCGCTCATCCCGCTCGCGCTACGGGGCGTTCGCTACCGGCCCATCGGCGCGAGCGCTCTGCTGCGTCGCAACCTCCTGATCTACGGTCTCGGCGGGATCATCGCGCCGTTCGTCGGCATCAAGCTGATCGACCTGATCGTGCACAACCTCCTTGGAGGGTGAGCGAGGCGATCACCGCGCCCGAGCTACGTTCCCCCAGGGCGGCATCTAGCCCTGCCCGGGGCGTGTGTCGGCACCCGCGATGGGAGTTTCTCGGCGCCGAGAGATCCAGCCGACGCCCGCCGTGTCCGTGAGCCCGTGCAGGAGGATCGAGGCGAATACGGCGAGCGCCGCGATGTTGAAGATCCGCTGGCCCGCCTGGACCTGGCGCCCGAGGATCAGCAGCGAGAACGTCATCGTCGCCACTCCCTTGGGGCCGAACCACGCCATGAAGGCCTTCGTGCTCGAGGCCACGCGCGATCCCGCCAGCGCGACCCAAACAGCCGACGGCCGCGCGATCAGGAATGTCGCGGCAACGACGCCGACGGCCGCCCAGCCGTCTGAGAAGAGGCCGTGAATGGTCAGCAGCGAGCCGAACACGGCGAAGATCGCGAGCTTCACGATCTCGACGACCTCCTCCGCGCGATCGGCGAAGTACGCGCGCAGATCCGGACGTCGGATGCCGATCACGATCGCGGCGACGAACACGGCGATGAAGCCGTTGCCGTGTGGGGGCAGCGCGGTCAGGCCATAGGTAAAGAACGCGAGACCGAGTCCATAGAGGGCCTTCTGATGCGGCGGGATCGGGCGATACAGCCCCTCGTTCCTGCCCGTAGGCATCAGCACCGATCCCACGAAGCCGCAGAACAGGCCGAACGCGAATCCCAGGCCCACGTCCTGCAACACGAAGTGCCACCACACGAAGTTGCCGCGGTTCGGTTCCAGCGCCGCCGCGAAGACCAGAACGGCAGGGAGGGCCAGTCCGTCGTTTAGACCCGACTCCAGATTGAGGGAGTGGCGGATCACCCGTGGGACCCGATGATCGGTGACCACGCCCGATGAGAGCACCGGGTCCGTTGGGCAGAGCAGCGCGCCGAGCAGGAAGGCCTCGGTCCAGTCGAGACCTACGAGCAGCCGAGCGAAGACGGCGACGACCGCGGCCGTGATCGGCATGGCGATCACGAGCTTGCGCAGGGGCAGATGCCAGTGGCTCTGCAGCATCTCGCGGTCGACCTCCAGGCCGTCCCGAAACAGGATCACGATCAGCGCGACGTTCGCCAGATCGCGAACAAGCCCCGAGCTCGCCTTGAACTGGAGCGCGCCGGTCGCGCCTTCGCCGAGGATGAATCCGGCAAGCACGAACAGAGCCGCGAGCGAGAGCACGCTGCGCCGCGCCAGGCCGGAGAGCAGCGAGCCGAGCACCAGCAGTCCACCGAGCACCGCCGCGCCCGTCTCGAACGAGGTCACTGCAGTAGCGTCCCATATGGTCCCCATGTCGAGCGAGCGAGGACATCTGAAGGTCTTCATCGGCATGGCCCCCGGTGTGGGCAAGACCTACCGCATGCTCCAGGAGGGGTCTGCCGAAGCCGTCAGCGGGCGCGATGTCGTGATCGGCTATCTCGAGCCGCACGGGCGCGCCGAGACGCTCTCCGAGGCAGAGGGCCTCGAGATGGTCCCCCGCCGCAAACTCGTCTATCGCGGCACGCCTCTCGAGGAGATGGATCTCCCGCGGGTGCTCGAGCGCAGGCCGGAGCTGTGCCTGATCGACGAGCTCGCACACACCAACGCTCCGGGCCTCGAGCACGAGAAGCGCTATGAGGACATACGCGACGTGCTCGACGCCGGGATCGACGTCTTCTCGACGGTCAACGTCCAACATCTGGAGAGCCTCAACGACCAGGTGACCCAGCTCACCGGCGCACGGGTACGAGAGACGATCCCCGACGAGGTGCTGTCGGCCGCCGACGAGGTCGTGCTGATCGATCTGACCCCCGAGGCCCTGATCGCCCGCCTGCGCGCCGGCAAGGTCTATCCCCCAGAGCAGGTGCCGGCGGCGCTGAGCAATTTCTTCAAGATCGAGAACCTCGCCGCGCTGCGCGAGACGGCCTTGCGCCAGGTGGCCGAGGACGTCGAGGAAAAGCGCCTCGTGCTCGAGCCGAGCCCGACCGTCCACAGGGACGACGAGGGGCTGCCCCGCCCGCGGCAGCCGGGGCCTCAGGCGATCTCCGATCGCCTGCTGGCGCTCGCGACTCTGGCGCCGCGCTCGGAGCGCGTCGTGCGCCGCGCCTGGCGCTCGGCCCAGCGCCTTGACGCCCAGCTCGACGTGCTCGTCGTCCGTCCACCCGGGCGGGCGGCGAGCGCCGAGGACCGCAGTCGGCTCGAGGAGCTTCGGCGCCTCACGGCGATGCTCGGGGCACGCCTGCGCGTCGAGGAGGGAGAAGACGTGGCAGCGACAGCGATCGGCGTGGCGCGCGCGATCGGCGCGACATACGTCCTGATGGGGGCGCCTGGGCCGCGGCGCGGCCTCGCTCGCTTCGGTTGGGTGCGGACCCAGAGGTCGCTGCTGGACGAGATCCTGCACGGGCTGCCGGGCGTGGACGTGCAGATCGTCGCCGACCCGGCGCTCCGCCGTTCCGCGGGGGGCGAGGACAGGCGCGATGCACCAGCAGGAGTCGAGGGGGAGCCTGACGAAGCTGTGCGGACCGGGGCATCGCCGTGAGATCGGCGCGCCTCCTGTGCCCCACATAAAAGCTTCTAGCATCGCGCAACCTATAGTGCCGAGCTCTGTTGCAGCAAGGACATGCTCTTCTCAACCGCATTCCCCAATATGAGACGAACGCCACTATCTCTTCGACTGCCGATGCTGCTCGGCGCCCTGGCCATGGTCGGCCTGCTCGCTCCCGCCGGCGCGGGCGCGCGCCCCTTGGCGCCGCCACGTGCACATGCGGCCAGCAGCTACATGACGGGCATCGGCGACGAGGATGCCCACATGTTCCGCAACTCCCACTGGACCCGGCTGCACACCAGGATCGTGCGA
>JAXDGO010000059.1:0-365220 GCA_034665005.1 Solirubrobacteraceae bacterium
ATCGACCCGGGGAAACCCGCGGGAAAGTGCCACAGAAACAAACCGCCTACGTCCGCCGTCCCACGTGAACGGCGGGCCGGCAAGGGTGAAATGGTGCGGTAAGAGCGCACCAGCGCCGCGGTGACGCGGCGGCTGGGCAAACCCCACCCGATGCAAGGCCAAAACGGATCGCTTGCAGGCTGCTCGCCGAGATCCAGGTAGGCCGCTCAGATGGATGGCTGCTCAACGACAGAATCCGGCTTATCGACCTGCTAACGGAAAGCCCCGCCCCGGCGGGGCTTTCCCATTTCATGCTTGAAGCACAGCGTGCTGGATCTAACGCAAACAATATGGCGGCTCCGCACTTGGCGGCCGACATCGACCGGGCCGTCCCACTGACACGGCTCTTCATCGAGGCCTTGAACGCGCGCGATCTCGACGGCCTCGAGGCGCTGGTTGGCGATGACGTGGAGTTCCGCAACGCGTCCGGTGGCCGCTCGCTGCGGGGTCGTGAGGCGCTCGAGCGGATCGTGCGCGCTGCAGCAGAGGCGCGTCTGAGGCTGGTGCGCCGAGATGGGGAGGAGGTCACCTCGCATGACGCGGTCGTGCGAATCGCCGTGCCCGTGATCGAGATGGTCGGCGGCGCGGAGGTTCAGGGGACGGCGACGTTCGAGGTGCGCGACGACAAGATCACCGCGTTCGAGGTCAGCTCCGAGCTGTTGCGCCGCTGAGCCGGGCGCGGTAGCGCCTGACTCTTGCTCTTCCAGGGCGTAGCCGATACATATGGCGAATGGAAGCGCACGCGGGACCAGCTATGGCGTCGCATCCGCCCGGGCGTGGTCTGCTGCCCGGGCTCGCGCGCATGGGCGACGAGCGCCTGGCGCGGATGGTCGCCCGCGGCAACGAGCGCGCGTTCGTAACGCTCTACGAGCGCCACTTCCAGGCCCTCTACCGGTACTGCCGCTCGATAGTGGGCAACGACGCGGACGCTCAGGACGCCCTTCAGTCGGCCTTTGCCGCGGCGCTCGTGGCGCTGCGCCGCGGTGCACGCGACGCGCCGTTGCGCCCATGGCTGTTTCGGATCACGCACAACGAGGCCGTCTCGCTGCTCCGTCGCCGCCGGCCGGTGCTGGAGCTCTCGGAGGCCGGCGACCCCACTGCGCCGTCCACCGTCGAGCGGGCGCTCGAGCGCGAGCGGCTGGCGCTGCTCGTCGCAGACCTTCGCGAGCTGGGCGATCGTCAGCGTGGCGCGCTCGTGATGCGCGAGCTGAGCGGACTCTCACACGCGGAGATCTCGCTCGCGCTCGGCATCTCAGTGGGCGCCGCCAAGCAGGCGATCTTCGAGGCTCGCGGAGCACTGCTCGACCTCGCGGAGGGCCGCGCGATGAGCTGTGAGCAGGTGCGTCAGATGATCTCCGACGGCGACCGGCGCGTGCTGCGTGCGCGAAGGGTGCGCGGCCACATGCGCGAGTGCGCTGACTGCGCCGCCTTTGCTACCGCCATCCCGGCCCGCCGGTCGGACCTTCAGGCGCTCTCGCCGCCGCTCGCGCCGCTCGCCGCCACGGGGATCCTGGGAGGAGTCCTGGGCGCCGGCTCAGGTCACGGGGGAGGTGGAGCAGGCTGGCTCGCGGCAGGCGCCGCCGGCAAGTCGGCGGGTGCGGTTCTCGCAGCCAAGACAGCCGTCGGAGTCGCGATCCTCACAACCGCCACCGTCGGCGTCACGCATGTGCTGCGCCCATCGGCGCCACGCCGGGCACCAGTCTCGCAAACGAGCACGGGTCACAGCCAAGCGCCACGCGTCGTCGCGCCAGGCGGCCCCTCAGCTCCCGCCGAACAAGCGCAAGCGCCGGGCTCTGCCCGGCTTGCCGGCCCGCAAGCGCCGACTCGCCCGCCCGGCTCCGCGCGCGCCGTCCCTGGCCATGGCAAGCCGTCCTCGAAGGCAAGCCAGTCACAGGGGCGGCGGAATGGGAGTTCGCACACGCCGCGTCACGGAGCGCGCCATCCCGTCCTCAAGCGGCGCGCCGGCGGGAAGCCGGCCGGGCATGCGGGCCAGCCGCTGAAGCGAGGCAAAGCGGGGTCCCCGCAGGGCGCGCCCGAACGGGTGGCGCCGGCCGGCGGCGCCCAAAAGCCCGCAGCCCCGCAGGGAAATGGCGAAGCTCACCTGGAAGCCACGCCGCTTGCACCGGTCCCCGCAGGCGTGCCCGAACGTGCACTGGGATCGGCTCGCTGAAGGTAGAGCCTGACTTTCCTCCTTCTGGCTCGTAGACGCGGTGAGAAAGGCGAACCCACCACAGCACGGTGGGGCGCAAAGCCAGGGGCTCCTCTCGGGGCAGCCCGGATGCCCCGAAAAGGAGGCGAACGATGAAACGAATCAATCTTCTTGGAGTCGCGGCGCTGGCGGCGATGATGGTCGCGGCGCCGGCGTGGGGGTTGGCCGGCGGCGTGCCTGACCACGGCACATCGGCCAACCCGCACGCGCAGTCGCATGCGACCCCGACGACGACTCCGACGACCACGCCGTCACAGGCCAAGGCGTATGGAGTTCTCTGCAACAAAGAGAGCAAAAAGCACGTCGCCGGCCAGAAGGGCACGCCGTTCAGCCAGTGCGTGACCGCGATGGCCAAACTCGCCAGCGGCGAAAGCAAGAGCCCGGCCAAGGCCTGCGCGAAAGAGAGCAAAAAGCACGTCGCCGGCCAGAAAGGCACGCCGTTCAGCCAGTGCGTCTCGGCGGCGGCGAAACTCCACTCGGGCCAACACAAATAGGCAGCTCGCCAATCGCTGGAGACTCTGCGACCGGGCGCTCGGCTCGCGTGAGGACGCGCAGCCGGCGCCCGCCTAGTTTGGCCGGCGGATCGGCCTCACACCCCGAGGTGCGGGTACTCCTCCTCTACGACCGCGCGGTAGCGCTCGTAGATCGGCTTGGTGATCGGGATCAGCTGCAGGGCCGCTTTGATGTCGCCACCCGTCTTGATGCGCCCGCGGGCGATCGCGACGGCGACGTTCTCACGGCCCTGGAAGTATCGGTTCGCGGTCTCCGAGGACATCTTCATGCGGACGCTCGCTGACCAGGGAACCTCGTCGGTCCACTCCCAGTGCAGGTTCGCGCCCTCGTCGGGCGCACCGGCCCTGACGTTCATCACGAGGTCGAGATCGACGAACTCGAATCGCTGCGGGACGTCGGCGTCACGCAGCCTCGGGCCCATCTCGGGGTCCTCGCTCATCATCGTGAAGACCCTGTCCATCACCTCACGGAATTCGCGGGGCGATTTGAAGGGGGTTTCCGTGTCCGCCATCCGGCGCCTCGCAGAGAGTCGTGCCCGCTCGGTCAGTCCGGCTTGATCTCTTCGTCAGGCTCGCCGAAGACGGCGTCCGCGTCTCCGGCCGCCTCTTCGTCGCCCTCGGCGGCCGCGTCGTGCAGGATCGGCTGGGTGGAGTGTTCGTCGCCGTGCGAGGTGTGTTCGATCATCTCCTCCTCGGCGAGCTCGAAGCCCTCGGACTCGCCGCCTCCGGCCTCATCCACCGCGCGCCGCTCTTCGCGGCGGCGTTGTTCAAGCTCGTACTCGTCCATCTCGCCGGTGGGATCTGCGGCATCCATCCGCACAAGCGTACCCCGCCGCCGGCGATACATGCGGCTCTCGGCTACTGATGCAGCTGCGCGCGCGCATCGTCGATCAGCGAGCTGGCGCTCTTCAGCTCGCCGAGCGCGTCGAGCATCGCGTCGAGCTCGCAGTCGATCTTCGCCGGCCACGGCTTCGCAGGGTGCTCGTCGAGCGTCTTCAGGCCGTTGCCCGTGATGATCGCCACGACCGTGTCGTCGGGCGCGAACCGACCGGCGGCGACCAGCTTCTCGAGCACGGCGATCGTCGTCCCGCCGGCGGGCTCGGTCAGCAGGCCCTCGGTGGCCGCGAGCAGGTCGATGCCGGCGAAGATCTCCGGATCGCTGGCGAAGCCGGCCGTCCCACCGCGTTTGAGCACGGCGTCGATCACCAGATAGCCATCGCCAGGTGCCCCGATCGCCAGTGAATGGGCGGCCGTCTCCGGCGTCACCGGATGTATCTCGGCCTCCTCGGCGAGGATCGCCGTCGCGATCGGGTTGCAGCCGCTGGGCTGGGCGATGTGGATGCGCGTGGCCTCGGTGTCCGAGAGCCCGAGCAGCTGCAGCTCGCCGAGGCCCTTGTGGAGGCGCGAGGACAGCGTGCCGCCGGCCGCCGCAGTCACGATGTGGTCGGGCGCCTGCCAGTCGAGCTGCTCGACGATCTCGAAAGCGGCCGTCTTGGCCCCCTCGGCGTAGAACGGCCTGAGCGTGATATTGGCGAAGTCCATGCCCGTCGCTTCGGCCAGTTCACGACAGCGGCGGTTGGCTTCGTCGTAGTTGCCCTCCACCTGCAGGACCTTCGCGCCGAGCGCGCTGCAGGCACGCGCCTTCGTGTCCTCGAGGCGGTTGGGATAGAAGACGTACGCGTCCACCCCGGCCTTGGCGGCCAGGGCCGCCACGGCCGTGCCGACGTTGCCGGTGGACACGCAGCCGATCTCGGTCTTGTTTCGCTCGAGCAGCCTCGCGACCGACATCGAGACGACGCGGTCCTTGTACGACAGGCTCGGGCGGCAGCTCGAGTCGTCCTTTAGGTAAAGGTTGCTGAGACCCAGCTCGGCGCCGAGGCGGTCGGCGCGGATCAGCGGGGTGTAGCCGGCGTGGCGCCCCACGCGCGCCTGTGCCGACGCGTCGACGATCGGCAGGAGCTCCTCGAAGTGCCAGATGTTGCGCGGCCGCTCGGAGCTCGGGACATCCGCGAAGTGGCGCGCGGCAAGCTCGTAGTCGTAGACCACATCCAGGCCCTTGCCGCAGTCCGGGCACGCGAAGATGGCCTCCTCGAGCGGATAGCTGTTCTCGCAGCGGTGGCAGACAAGGCCGGTCGCGCATGAGCGCGTCCGCTGCCTGGACCCCGCCGAGGGAGTCTGTGCGGTCTGTGTGCTCATGCCGGCACCCGCAACGATACGCCCGGCCACGGCACCTGTGCGCCCTGCTCCTCGTGGCCGAAGGCGATCCACAGCTCCTCGGCCATGTGCGGAGCGAACGGGCCCAGCATCTGGGCGAGCAGAGTCAGTGCCTCGAGCAGCGCGCGCCAGTCGGCGGGGCCGAGCGCGCCCTGGCGCGCAACGACCCGTTTCTCGAAGTCCTTGATCCGATCCAACAGCCGCATCACGTTGCGAACGGCGCTGTGCATCTCGAGCTGCTCCATATCCTCTGTGATCTTGGCGACCGCCGTGTCGTTCCATTTGCCCAGGCGCAGCCTCAGGTGCTCGCTGGTGTCCTCGACCGGCTCGCCATCCTGGTCAGCTGCAGTCTCGGCCTCGGCGAGCTTCAGGTGCGAGTACTCCCACACCTGCGCGAGGAAGCGGTGTGCGCGCGTCACGGCCGAGTCGCTCCAGTTCAGCGACCGCTGCGGACTCGCCGCATAGAGGACCGCAAGGCGCACGGTGTCGGCGCCGTAGCGCTCCACGAGCTCGTCGGGGTCGACCACATTGCCCAGATGCTTGCTCATCTTGCGCCCGTCGCGTATGACCATCTCGTGAAACAGGCACCCCGCGAAAGGCTCGCCCTCGGAGAGGAAGGCCAGCGGACCGATGTCGCGCAGCGCCTTCGTGGCGATCCGCTGGTCGAAGACGAAGTTGCCGCTGTCCGATCCGGCGACGACCCGCTCTGACGGCAGCCACTGGCGCAGCTCGGGGAGCGCCAGGATGTCCTCCAGCGACTCCTCGCGCGACTCCGGCGGAACGGTGACCGGCAACCACAGCCACAGCGCATCGAAGTGGCTGTCGAGCGTGTCGGTCTCGCGCCGGCCCGGGCCGCCGCACTGCGGGCAGGTCGTCTCGACGAACTCCGCCAGCTCCGCCAGCGGATTGCCGGTACCGGTTGGGCGGAGGTCCAGCGGCAGCTCCACCGGGAGCTGGTCGTGCGGCACAGGGACGGGCCCGCAGCGCTCGCAGTAGACGATCGGGATCGGGGTGCCCCAGGAGCGCTGTCGCGAGATCGTGAAGTCGCCGGCCCTGTAGCGAACGGCCGGGCGAGCCGGGACGCCGACCAGCTTGTCGTCCGGGGCGGCGCCGTCGACGTCCAGCCCGAGCCGGCGCGCGATCACCTCGTCGGCCCGGTCCTCGGACGGCACGCCCAGCACGGCGGTGACGCCGAAGCGCGCGTCTACGAGCGGGCTGATGAGCACCGGCAGCTCCCGCCCGCTCGGGCCCGGGAGAGATCGACCGGTGTCGATCACCGGGATGGTCTCCGCCTCCCGCGCGCTGCGCGCCCAGCCGCCCGAGCGCACCTGCTCGAGCTGCTCGCGCACGCCCGGCTCGGAGGCCCACTGCTCCACGTCGGGGTGGCGCGCGGACATCAGCACGAACCGCGCGGCGGCGAGCGCGCCGCCATGGGCAGTGAAGACCGTCAGGCCCGCGCCGCCGCCGGCTGCACCCAGCTCGAGCTCCACGCCGTCGACTCGCCCGAGCACATCGCGCTGGCTGGCGAGCGCGACCTCATCCCATTTGCCGCTGTCGGCGAGCTCCTGAAGCCGCCGGTCGTTCTCCTCCAAGAAGGCGCTGATGCGCAGGTACCACTGCGGGAGCTCGATCAGCCTCACCGGGCCGTGACACCGCCAGCAGGTGCCGCCCGCCTCGACCTGGATCGAGGCGAGGGTCGTCTGACAGTGGTCGCACCAGTCAACCGTTCCGGTGCCGCGGTAGATGAGCCCCGCGTCGAGGAGCGTGAGGAACAGCCACTGCGACCACCGGTACATCACCACGTCGGAGCTGACGAAGGATCGCTCCCAGTCGAAGGAGAATCCGAGCCTGTTGAGCTGTCCGGTCATGTGCTCGGCGCAGCGCGCGACCCACTCGCTTGGCGGCTCGCCGCCGGCGATCGCGCCGAGCTCGGCCGGAAGCCCGAAGGCGTCGAAGCCGAAGGCGAACAGCACCGAGTCGCCGCGGGCCCGGCGGAAGCGGGCATAGGCATCGCCGATCGAGTAGCTGCGCACGTGCCCCATGTGGATGTTGCCGGAGGTGAACGGTGCAGACGGCTTTATGTAGAGGTGCGGCTGGCGCTCCAGCGAGGGGGTCTTGAACGCCTCGCGCTCGCGCCAGGCAGCCTGACGGCGGGCCTCGATCTCATGGGGGTCATAGCGGGTGCGAATCCCATCGCTCATATCAATCGAGCATATCCGAGGGCCCAAGGCTGATCGGGGCTCCGATCGGTGCGGGCGGGGGTCCGATTGCTATGCTCAAATCCGCTTGGCTGTCGTCACCCTCAGCCCCCGAGCGGCGCTCCGCCGCTCACCCTCAGGCCCCGCCAAGCGCGGGGTCTTCTCGTCCGTGCCGACTGCGAGGATCCAGCGATGGAGATAGAGATTGGACGCGGCAAGAAGGCGCGCCGCGCATATGGCTTCGACGACATAGCGATCGTTCCGTCACGTCGCACGCGCGACCCGGACGACATCGACATCTCATGGAAGCTCGGGCCCTACCAGTTCGAGCTGCCGATGCTCGCCTCGGCGATGGACGGCGTGGTCTCGCCGCAGACTGCCGCGATCATCGGGCGCCTCGGCGGCCTCGCAGTGCTGAACCTCGAGGGCATCTTCACCCGCTACGAGGATGCCGACGCTCAGCTTGAGCGGATCGCCGCGCTGCCCAAGGACCAGGCCACGCGCGAGATGCAGGAGATCTATCGCGAGCCGGTGAAGCCCGAGTTGATCGCGCAGCGGATTCGCGAGATCAAGGAGCAGAAAGTCGTCGCCGCCGCGTCGCTCACCCCGCAGCGGGTGCTCAAGTACCACGAGATCGCGATGGAGGCAGGGCTCGACGTGCTCGTGATCCAGGGGACCGTCGTCTCCGGCGAGCACGTCTCGACCGTGTCGGAGCCGCTCAACCTGAAGGAGTTCATCCCGATGCTCGAGGTGCCCGTGGTGGTCGGCGGATGCGCCTCCTACCACACGGGGCTGCACCTGATGCGCACGGGCGCCGCAGGGGTGCTCGTAGGCGTCGGACCCGGAGCGGCCTGCACGACGCGGGGAGTGCTTGGGATCGGAGTGCCCCAGGCGACGGCCATCGCGGATGTCGCGCACGCGCGCTCCACGCACATGCTCGAGACCGGCGAGTACTGCCAGGTGATCGCCGACGGCGGCATGCGCAACGGCGGCGACGTGTCCAAGGCGATCGCCCTGGGCGCCGATGCCGTCATGATCGGCTCGCCCCTCGCGCGCGCCTATGAGGCCCCCGGCCGCGGCTTTCACTGGGGCATGGCGACCTTCCACCCGACGCTTCCGCGGGGCGCCCGAGTTGCCACCGCGCAGAACGGAACGCTCGAGGAGATCCTGATCGGCCCGGCGCGTGAGAACGACGGCACGTTCAACCTGTTCGGCGGCCTTCGCACCTCGATGGCGACGTGCGGTCACAAGGACCTCGCCGAGTTCAACCGTGCCGAGGTCGTGGTCGCCCCGTCGCTGCAAACCGAGGGAAAGGCCCTGCAGCGCGATCAGGGCGTGGGCATGGGCGCAACCAACGGGAAGGTAGCCGCCCTCGTCAATGAGTGACGCGTCAGAGTCGTCCCCGACTTCGGCCGCCAGCGTGCTCGACGGCTCGCGCGCCGAGCAGGCCACGCTCACCGCGCCCCTGCCTTCCTCGCCGGGAACGCCTCTCGCCACATCCGTCGAGACGATCGTCGTGCTCGACTACGGCGGCCAGTACTCGCAGTTGATCGCAAGGAGGGTGCGCGACTGCGGCGTCTTCAGCGAGCTGCTCCCGCATCACGTGCCGCTCGAGGAGATCGCCCGCCGCAAACCACGGGGCATCATCCTGTCGGGCGGGCCGGCTTCGGTCTATGCCGACGGCGCACCGGCCCTCGAGCGCGGGCTGCTCGAGCTCGGCGTGCCGGTGCTCGGCATCTGTTACGGCATGCAGCTGCTCGTGCACGAGCTCGGCGGCCGCGTCGAGCAGGCGGAGGTAGGCGAGTTCGGCCGCTCCGATCTGCACGTGTCCGAGCCGGGAGTCCTGCTGAAGGGCATGCCGCACGAGCAGACCTGCTGGATGTCCCACCGCGACACCGTCTACGAGCCGCCGCCCGGCTTCACCGCGCTGGCCTCCTCGAGCGCCTCACCGGTGGCCGCGGTCGAGGATCGAGAGCGCGACATCTATGGGATCCAGTTCCACCCCGAGGTCGTGCACACCCCATACGGTCAGCAGATCCTCACGAGGTTCCTGACCGAGATCTGCGGCTGTGATCCGACGTGGTCGGCGGCATCGATCGTCGAGGACCAGGTGCGGCACATCCGCGAGCAGGTCGGCACCAGCCGGGTGATCTGCGGCCTGTCGGGCGGAGTCGACTCCTCGGTCGCCGCGCTGCTGGTCCATCGCGCCGTCGGCGAGCAGCTGACTTGCGTGTTCGTCGATCACGGGCTGATGCGCAAGGACGAGGGCGAACAGGTCATCAGCACGTTTCGCGACATGTTCAAGGTGCCGCTCGTGGCGGTGCAAGCCGAGAGCAGGTTCCTGGCCAAGCTCGAGGGAGTGGTCGAGCCGGAGGCCAAGCGCAAGGCGATCGGAGCAGAGTTCATCAGGGTCTTCGAGGAGGAGGCCGTGAAGCTCGCTGGCGAGGGCGGCGTGCCATTCCTCGTGCAGGGCACGCTCTACTCCGACGTGATCGAGTCGGGTGGGGGGACCGGGGCGGCGACGATCAAGTCGCATCACAACGTTGGCGGCCTGCCCGACGACCTGCAGTTCGAGCTGGTCGAGCCGCTGAGGGCGCTGTTCAAGGACGAGGTGCGCGCCGTCGGAGCCGAGCTCGGCCTGCCGGAGCGGCTGGTCTGGCGTCAGCCGTTTCCCGGGCCCGGCCTCGCGATCAGGATCGTCGGAGGCGAAGCCACGAAGGAGCGCCTTGACGTTCTGCGCGAGGCCGACCACATCCTCCAGGACGAGATCCGCAACGCCGGGCTCTATCGCGAGCTGTGGCAGTCCTTCTGCGTGCTGCCGGACGTCCGCACGGTCGGAGTCCAGGGCGACAAGCGCACCTACGGGTACGTCGTCGTGCTGCGCGCCGTGACCAGCGACGACGCGATGACGGCTGACTGGGCGCGCCTGCCCTACGACCTGCTCGAGACGATCGCCTCACGGATGATCAATGAGCTGCGCGAGGTCAACCGCGTGGTCCTCGACATAACGTCGAAGCCGCCGGGAACCATAGAGTGGGAGTGATCCGTGCTGGCCGCGAAGGCCGGCGCGTTCGCCTATGATGTTGGCTTCGCCGCGCGATAACGCGTGGCCTTTTTCACGCCATGACTCCCTCGACGAAGACCTACGTAGCGAAGCCGAGCGACCGCGAGCGCAACTGGCTGCTCGTGGACGCCAACGGCAAGACCCTCGGCCGCCTCGCGACGCAGGTGGCCGACGTGCTGCGGGGCAAGCGCAAGCCCGAGTACACGCCCCACATCGACACGGGCGACTTCGTCGTCGTGGTCAACGCTGAGAAGATTCACGTCAGCGGGAACAAGCGTAAAGACAAGCGCTACTACCGCCACTCCGGCTACCCCGGCGGCCTGCGGTCGCGCACCTTCGAGGAGATGCTCGCGAGGCGGCCCGAGGAGATCATCAGGCTGGCCGTCAAGGGCATGATGCCCCGCAACCGGCTCGCTCGCAAGCAGATCACCAAGCTCAAGATCTACGCCGGGCCCGAGCATCCGCACGTCGCGCAGAAACCACAAACCTTGGAGATCGAGGGCTGATGACAGCCGACGAGGACAACACAGAGAGCACCGAGCCGCCCGAGGGCGCAGACGGCGCGCCCGAGGGCTCGGGCGCAGAGGACGCGGGTCGAGCGGTCCCCACCGAGGACGCGAGAGAGATCGCGTCCGAGGCCGAGGATGCGCCGCTCGAGGCGCTGCAGGAGGCTCAGCAGGCACCGGGCGGCGCTGACGCGCCGACGCCCCCGACCGTCGAGCCGGGAGGAGAGGGGCACGCGGTCCCGAGCGAGCAGGCGATGGAGATCGCTGGCGTCGCCGAGGATGCCGCGCTCGAGGCGGCGCAGGAGGCAGATGACCACGCTGCGGAGTCGGCGGCCGCCAGCGAGGAGGAAGAGGGCGCAGGGACGGCGCCTCGCACCAAACCATCTGTACCGGGCGCGCACCTTGAGGTGGACATCGTCCCCGAGGGCGTCGATCCGCTTGGTCGCGGCGAGAGCTACGAGGACCCATATGCGGTCGAGGAGGACGCCGAGACCGCCGAGGTCGTCTCCGACGAGGATCAGGAGGAGACGCTCGCCGAGCCGATCGCGACGGCCGCGATCGACCTGGCCTCCGGCGCCCGCTATCGCGCGACCGGCAAGCGCAAGACGGCCATCGCCAGGGTCATGCTGCGGCCGGGCACGGGCACCTATCTGATCAACGGGCGCCCGCTCGAGGTTCACTTCCCGCGCGAGACGCTGCAGCGGAACATCCGCCAGCCGCTGGAGACGGTCGGCTATCAGGAGCGGATGGACGTCGTTGCGCGCCTCCACGGCGGCGGCATCTCGGCGCAGGCCGGCGCGCTGCGCCACGGCGTTTCGCGTGCGCTGCTGGAGGCCGACCCGAACCTGAGAGGCGAGCTGAAGCGCAGGGGGTTCCTGACGCGAGACTCACGCGCGAAGGAGCGCAAGAAGGCGGGTCTGAAGAAGGCGCGGAAGCGTCCGCAGTTCTCAAAGCGCTGAGAACCGGTCGCGAGGGGGGGACGATGGCCCGCAAGCTGTTCGGGACCGACGGCGTTCGCGGCGTCGCCGGCGAGTTCCTCACCGCCGAGCTGGCGCTCGCGCTGGGCGCAGCCGCCACCCGAGAGACCGTCGCGGAGCGCCCCCAGGTGCTGATCATCCGCGACACGCGCGAGTCCGGTGAGATGCTCCAGGCGGCGGTCGCGGCGGGCGTCAGCGCTTCCGGCGGAGATGCGCTGCTCGGCGGCGTGCTGCCGACGCCGGCGGCGCCCCTGCTGATCGCGCGCTACGGCTTCGATCTGGCCGTCGTGCTGTCGGCGTCTCACAATCCCTATCGCGACAACGGGATCAAGTTCTTCGCCGCCGACGGCTACAAGCTCAGCGATGAGGCGGAGGCGGCGATCGAGCTGGCGCTCGAGCGAGTCGAGCGGCCCGCCGGCGGTGCGCCCGGCGCAGAACCGGCCGCGGCCGTGGCGGGGCGGGTCCGCGAGCTGAGGGGCGCTCCGGAGGATTACCTGCGCGAGCTGCACACACGGTTCAGCGAGCTGGACCTCGGCGGCCTCGACGTCCTGCTCGACTGTGCCAACGGCGCCACCTACCATGTCGCGCCCGAGATCTTCCGACGGCTCGGCGCGAAGGCGACTGTCATCGCCGACGCGCCCGACGGGCGCAACATCAACGCCGGCTGCGGCTCGACGCACCTCGAGCTCCTCTCCGAGCGCGTCGTGGCCGGTGGGCACTCGATCGGCTTCGCGTTCGACGGCGACGGCGACCGCGTGCTGGCGGTCGACCGCCACGGCGAGCTTGTCGACGGGGACGAGCTGATGGCGCTGGCGGCGCTCCACCTGCGCGAGCGGGGGCGCCTCAGCGGCGACGGAGTGGTCGTGACGGTGATGACCAACTACGGGTTCCACACCGCAATGGAGCGCGCAGGCATAGCGGTCGCGACCACGAGCGTCGGCGACCGCTATGTGCTCGCCGAGCTGCG
The DNA here is from genome assembly GCA_034665005.1 of Solirubrobacteraceae bacterium. GTDB lineage: Bacteria > Actinomycetota > Thermoleophilia > Solirubrobacterales > Solirubrobacteraceae > Palsa-744. The sequence goes on from JAXDGO010000059.1 coordinate 12,687, forward strand.
AGCCCGCGGCTGGACGCTCGGCGGCGAGCAGTCCGGACATCTCATCGAAATGGGCTTCAACCGAACCGGTGACGGCATCGCGAGCGCGCTGCTCACGCTGGAGGCGCTCGGCGGCAGGGATCTGAGCGAGCGCGATGCGATGGCCAAGCTGCCCCAGCGCCTGGTCAACGTCCGCGTGCGCGACCGCGACGCGCTCCAGCGGGCGCAGGCGGTCGAGACGGGGGTCGTGGCGGCCGAGCAGGCGCTGGCCGGCCGTGGGCGCGTGCTTGTGCGCCCGAGCGGCACCGAGCCACTCGTGAGGGTGATGGTCGAGGCGCCCACCGACGAGGAGGCAGAGGACGTGTGCAGGCGCCTGGTCGCCCTGGTCGAGAGCGAGCTCGGCTAAGCGGCTTTGGCCGCGGGCCGCCGGGCCGCTGGTATCTTCGATCGATGTGCGGAATCGTTGGCTACGTCGGTAGGCGCCCCGTCCACGAGCTTCTGCTCGGCGGTCTCAGCAGGCTCGAGTACCGCGGCTACGACTCGGCCGGGATCTCGGTCATCGCAGACGATCGCATCGAAGCGGTGCGGGCGGTGGGCAATCTCAGCGCGCTGCGCGAGAAGCTCGATCGCCACGCCGCCGACGTGCCCGACGGCGCCGTTGCCGTCGCCGCCCGGCCCGCCACGACCGGCATCGGGCACACCCGGTGGGCGACGCACGGACGTGTGAGCGAGGAGAACGCCCATCCGCACTACGACAGCGCCGACCGGATCCACGTCGTGGTCAACGGGATCGTCGAGAACTACATGGCGCTCAAGGAGCGCCTGATCGCGGGCGGGAGCGTGTTCACGTCCGAGACCGACGCCGAGGTGATCGCCCATCTGATCGCCGAGCACTACGCCGGCGACCTTGCCGACGCGGTGCGCGCCGCATACGCGGAGCTGGAGGGCCACTATGCCTTCGTGGCGATGAGCCTCGATGAGCCCGAGGTGCTTGTCGGCGCCCGCAAGGAGTGCCCGCTGATCGTCGGTCGCGGCGACGGCGAGCAGTTCGTCGCCTCGGCCGTGCCGGCGTTTCTCGCCCACACCAGGCGCGTGCAGCACGTGGAGAACGGAGAGGTCGTCGTGCTGAGACCGGACGGCGTGACCATCACGACGGCCGCAGGCGAGCCGGTCGAGCGCGCCGAGCACACGGTCGACTGGGACGAGGAGACCGCCGAGAAGGGCGGCTTCGAGACGTTCATGCTGAAGGAGATCCACGAACAGGCAGACGCGGTCGCCGAGACGATCGCCGACCGCACGGCGCGCGGCGATGGCGTCGACCTCGACGAGGAGGGGGCGCTCGACGAGGCGATCCTCGCGGACGTCAAGCGGATCGTGGTCGTGGCCTGCGGCACGGCATACCACGCGGGCCTCATCGGCCGCTACGCGATCGAGGAGTGGGCACGGCTTCCCGTCGAGATAGACATCGCCTCGGAGTACCGCTATCGCAATCCCGTCGTCGGCCCCGGCGACCTCGTGATCGGGATCTCCCAGTCGGGCGAGACCGCCGACACGCTTGCGGCGATGCGGCTCGCGCGAGAGCGCGGCGCGACCGTGCTTGCGATCACCAACACGATGGGCTCTCAGGCGACGCGCGACTCCGACGGTGTGCTCTACACGCGCGCAGGCCTCGAGATCGGCGTCGCCGCGACAAAGACGTTCGTATGCCAGGTCGCCGTCATGTACCTGCTCGGGCTGAGGCTCGCCGAGCTGCGCGGAACGATGGCCGCGGAGCGGCTCACGGAGCTGGTCGGCGAGCTCAAGCGCCTGCCGCACTGCATCGACGAGCTGATCGGCGACTGCGAGGCCCGCACCGAGGAGATCGCGCAGACATGCTGGGAAGCGAACTTCTTCCTCTACATAGGTCGCCACGTCGGGCTTCCCGTGGCGCTCGAGGGGGCGCTGAAGCTGAAGGAGATCTCCTACATCTCGACCGACGCCTACGCCGCCGGGGAGATGAAGCACGGACCGATCGCGCTGCTCGATGAGGCGACGCCCGTCGTCTGTGTCGCGACGCGCTCGCCGGTGCTCGACAAGCTGGTTTCCAACATCCAGGAGGCGCGCGCTCGTGGCGCATATGTGATCGCTGTGACGAGCGCCGGCGAAGACATCGTCGGGCCCCACGCCCAGGTGACGATCGAGGTGCCGGGCACCGACTGGATGCTCCAGCCGATCCTCGCCGTGATCCCGCTGCAGCTGCTCGCCTACGACATCGCGCGCCGGCGCGGCCTGAACGTCGATCAGCCGCGCAACCTCGCGAAGACCGTCACCGTCGAGTAGGGCTAGCCGGAAGGCCGCCGCCGCGGGCGGCGCCCGGCCAGGACGAGCGCCCCGGCGGCGCATGGACCATCTAGCATCGCGGTCGTGGTAGCCCTCCCCGACTGGCTGACGCCGCTGCCGGACGCCGAGCAGATGCATGCGATCGACCGCTGGGCGATCGAGGTGAGGGGCGTGCCGGCGCTGGACCTGATGGAGAGCGCGGGGGCGGCCGTCGCGCGCGCGGTGGAGCGGCTGGCGCCGGACGGCCCCGTGACCGTCGTCTGCGGGAAGGGCAACAACGGCGGCGACGGTCTCGTGGCCGCGCGCCTGCTGCGCGAGGCCGGGCGGCCGGTGACCGTGGTCTGCGTCGCATCGCCGCAGGAGCTCTCTGGCGATGCCCGCACCAGCCTTGAGCGCCTGCCCGGGGAGGGGCCGCTGCGGCCGAGTGGAGAGCCCTGGACGCAGGCTGGGCCAGCAACGCCTGCGCCGGGCGCGGCCGGGCGCAGGGACGTGTTCGCCGGCGGCGCGGCGATCGTCGACGCGCTGCTTGGGACCGGCTTCCACGGTGAGCCTCACGGAGCCGTGGCGGAGTCGATCGAAGCGATCAACAAGGAGGGCGGGACGGTGATCAGCGTGGACGTGCCGAGCGGCGTCGACGCGTCGACCGGCGTCGTGGCCGGCCCCGCCGTGCGGGCGTCACTCACCGTCACCTTCCACGCCGCGAAGCCGGGGCTGTGGATCAATCCGGGCAAGGCGTATGTCGGCAGGCTCGAGGTGGTCGACATCGGCATTCCTCGCGGCGCGCCGATGGACGCGACGATCGGCCTGATCGAGCCGGCGGTCCTCGACGCGCTGCCGCGCAGGCGGGCGTCGTGGACCAAGTTCAAGTCCGGGCATGTGCTCGTGGTGGGCGGGTCGCGCGGGCTCACGGGCGCGCCTCGGATGGCCGCGCTGGCAAGCATGCGCGCCGGCGCCGGCTATGTGACCGCCTGCGTGCCGGCCACGCTGCAGGGGATCCTCGCGAGCGGGGGAACTCCGGAGATGATGACGCGCGGGCTTCCCGACGAGGATGGAAGCGTGACCGTCGAGGGGACGGCGGCCGTGCTCGAGGCCACCGAGCGCGGCGGCGCGCTCGCGCTCGGTCCCGGCCTCGGACGCGCCGCCGGCGCGGTCGCGTTCGCGCGGACGCTCGCCCGTGAGGCGGACGTCGCGCTGGTGCTCGACGCCGATGGCCTGAACGCGCACGCGGGGCGGCTGGGGGAGCTGAGCGAGAGAGACGCTCCAACCGTGCTCACGCCCCATGCCGGCGAGCTTGGACGGCTGCTCGAGCTGAGCAGCACCCAGATCGAGCGCGAGCGGCTGCGCCACGTGCGCCTGGCGGCCGGCCAGGCCGAGACGATCGTCCTGCTCAAGGGCGACGACACCCTGATCGCCGATGCCTCCGGGCGCGTGGCCATAAGCCCCGGAGGCACACCCGCGCTCGCGACGGCTGGGACGGGGGACGTGCTCACCGGCGTGATCGCCGCCCTCCTCGCCCAGGGAGTGGACGCCTTCGCCGCCGCGTCCGCCGGCGTGTGGCTGCACGCCGAGGCCGGCCGCGAGGCTGCGCGGCGCGTCGGCGTCGTGGAGGGCGTCATCGCGACCGACGTGATCGCTGCGCTGCCGGCAGCGCGCGCGCGCGCGGGAAGCGGCTCATGAGCGTGCGCCGCGCCAACGCCCGGGTCAACCTCGCTGCGATCGAGCGCAACTGCGCGCGGCTTTGCTCGGAGCTTCACGAGTCGGCCGCGTTGTGCGCGGTGGTGAAGGCCGACGGCTATGGCCACGGATGCGTGCAGAGCGCGCTCGGCGCGCTCGCCGGCGGCGCCAGCTGGCTGGCCGTCGCGGGGGCGAGCGAGGTGAGAGAGCTGCGCGAGGCGGGCCTCGGCGGCGTGCGCGTGCTCGTGATGGGGGCGCTCAGCGGCGTCGAGCTCGAGGAGGCTCTGGCCGACGATGCCGATGTCGTGGTCTGGAGCGAGCGCTTCCTCGAGGCGGTGGCACAAGCCGGTGGCGGTCGGGTGCACGTGAAGCTCGACTCCGGCATGGGCCGGCTCGGCACCCGCGACCCGGATCAGGCCTCAACGGTGGCGGCAGCGGCACGGAGAACCCCAGGCGTGCAGCTCGCCGGGGTGATGACCCACTTCGCGACTGCGGACGATCTGAACGACGACGGGTTCTTCGCGCGCCAGCTCGCCGCGTTCGCGGAGTGGGCCGGCGCGCTCAAGGCCGAGCAGCCCGAGCTCGTGGTGCACGCCGCCAACAGCGCCGCGATGTTGCGCGACGCCGGCGCCCAGTTCGACATGGTCCGCTGCGGGATCGCGATCTACGGGATGGACCCGTTCGGCAGGGACCCGGCCGCCCGGGGGCTCGAGCCCGCGCTCGAGCTCAGCTCCTACGTCGCCGAGGTCAAGATCTGCAAGGAGGGGGAGAGCGCCGGATACGGGCGGCGGTTCGTCGCCGAGCGCGACACCCATATCGGCGTTCTGCCGATCGGCTACGGCGACGGCTGGCGGCGCGGCCTCTCCAACAACGCAGATGTGCTGATCGGCGGTCGGCGCCACCCGCTGGTTGGCACCGTGAGCATGGACAACATCACGGTGGATCTCGGTCCAGACCCGGATGCCGAGGGCTTGCGCTGCGAGCCGGCGACCCTGATTGGGTTCCAGGGCAGCGAGCGGATCACCGCCGAGGAGGTCGCACGCCGGCTGGACACGATCAACTACGAGATCACCTGCGCGCTGACGCCGCGCGTGCCGCGGTCCTATCACCGCGACGGCGCTGCGGTCGACGGGGATGCGGCGCTGGGGCGCGCGCTCACCGCCGCCAAGCCGCCGACATGAGCGCCGGCCTCGAGGCGGTCCGCGCGGCGCTCGACGGCACGCGCGCCTGGCTCGTCGGCGGGACCGTGCGCGATCACGCGCTCGGCCGTCAGGGGGAGATCGCCGACGTCGATGTGGTGGTCGACGGGGACCCCGCAGCCGCCGCGGCGGCCGTCGCGCAGGCGGCCGGGCGCGCCGCGCACTTCTCCCTCTCGGAGGAGTTCGGCGCATGGAGGGTCGTCTCACGCGACGGCTCCTGGCAGGTGGACCTCGAGCCGATGCGCGGCGAGACGCTCGACGACGATCTCGCGCTGCGCGACTTCACGGTCAACGCGATCGCAGAGCCGCTGGACGGCGGCGAGCTGATCGACCCGCTCGGCGGGCTGGAGGACCTCCGCGCACGACGGCTGCGGATGGCCGGCCCCGGCGCGTTCGCCGCCGACCCGCTGCGTGTGCTGCGCCTCGTGCGGGTCGCCCTGGAGCTGGGTCTGCAGGCCGACGCCGAGACGCTGCGGGCGGCGCGCGGCCAGGCCGGCGAGTTGCGCGGCGTCTCGCCCGAGCGGGTGTTCGGTGAGCTGCGGCGGATCGTCGCGAGCTCGGATGCGCTGCAGGGGCTCGAGATGATGAGCGAGCTCGGCGCCATGGCCGTCGCGCTGCCGGAGCTCGAGGAGCTTCGCGGGGTCGATCAGAGCCGCTTTCACCACCGCGACGTCTACGGCCACACGATGGAGGTGCTGGAGCGCACGATCGAGCTGACGAGCGGCACGGGTCTCTCGGCGCCCGAGCTGGCGCCGGCCATCGGCTCACATGGCCCGGAGGTCGCCGAGCTCCTGGCCGAGCCGCTCGCCGACGGGCTGACGCGCGGCGAGGCGCTGCGCTGGGGCGCTCTGCTGCACGATGCGGCCAAGCCGCTGACACGGGAGGTTCGGCCCGCGGACGGGCGCGTCACGTTCATCGGGCACGACGCGCGAGGCGCAGACCTCGCGCGTGCCGTGATGGAGCGGCTGCGAGCAAGCGAGCGCCTGCGCTCGCACGTGGCGGCGCTGGTGCGCCACCACCTGCGCCTCGGCTTTCTCGTCCACGAGCCGCAGCCGCTCTCGCGTCGGACGGTGTTCGCCTACCTGAGCGCCTGCTCGCCGGTCGAGGTCGACGTGACGCTCCTGTCGATCGCCGACCGCCTGGCCACGCGCGGCGAGCGAGCGAGCGAGTCGATCGACACGCACATGCGCCTCGCCGGAGGCCTGCTCGCAGACGCGCTCCGATGGAGAGCCGAGGGCCCGCCGCTGCCGCTGCTGCGCGGTGACGAGCTGGCGAAGGCCCTCGGGATCCCGACCGGACCGCGCATCGGCGAGCTGCTCGCCGAGCTCGCCGAGGCCCAATACGCCGGCGATCTCTCCACGCCCGAGCACGCGCTCGCCTATGCGCGCACGCTGATCTAGATGTGATTCGCTCGCGGCGCCGCGCTGACATAGGATCTGCCCGCGATGGCCGACCCGGAGTGCATCTTCTGCAAGATCGCCACAGGCGACATGCCCGCCACGATCGTCGACGAAGACGAGCGAACGATCGCGTTCATGGACATCGCTCCAGCGACACGCGGCCACGCGCTCGTGATCCCGCGGGCGCACGCTCCGGACCTCCTCAGCGTCGGCACCGAGGACCTGCAGGCGGTCGCCGTCGCCTCGCAGCGGCTCGCGGCGCGGTCCAGGGAGCGTCTCCGAGCCGACGGGATCAACCTGCTGAACTCCTGCGGCGCTGCGGCGTGGCAGACGGTCTTCCACTTCCACGTCCATGTGATCCCGCGGTATCGCGACGACCCGCTGCGCCTGCCATGGGTTCCGGGACCCGGCGATCCGGCCGAGATCGCGGCCGCCGCGCAGGAACTCGTGGGCGGGTAGCGAAATAGAGCAACCGCTACATCCGCCCCTTCGTCGTGTTGAATGGCAGAGATGAGACGCATACACATGGCCATCCTCGCGAGCATCGGGCTCGCGCTCGTCCTGCCGGCCGCCGCTCCGGCCACGCTCAGCGAAGTCGGCGTGGTCCCCGCGACCACTCCGCCGACCGTGCCGAGCTGTCCCGCGACCCCGTGCCTCGCCGTCAGCCGCACGACCGGCTTCCAGGTCAAGGTGGGCCCGACCCACAACCCGCTGGGCGCCCCGCGCAGCGGGACGATCGTCGCCTGGACGATCATGCTCGGCAAGCCGAACGCGACGCAGATCAAGTTCTTCAACGCGAACGAGGGAGGCCCGTCCGAAGCCGGCATCGCGATCCTGCGCCCGCAGCCCAAACCCAACTTGACCTACAAGCTGGTCGCGCAGAGCCCGCTCGTCAAACTCGAACCCTACTTCGGCAAGACGGCGGAGTTCGCGCTCGAAACCACGATCCCGATCAAGAAGAAGGACGTAATCGCCCTGACCGTGCCCTCGTGGGCTCCGGCGCTTGCGCTCGGGTTCGCCGGGGACACGTCGTGGCGCGCGAGCCGGCCGAGGAAGTCCTGCACGAGCACCAGCAGCCAGACCACGCACACCACCATCGGCTCGCCGGTCCAGTACTACTGCCTCTATCAGACCGCGCGCCTGACCTACAGCGCGACGCTGATCTCAACACCCTAGGGCGCCGCTGGCCTGCGCGAGGCGGCGTCCTCGCGCTACGGCGCGCTCGCGCCGCCCGTCGGGCTCGAGCCGGCAGATTCGCCGCCGCCTTTCGAGCTTTCCGGCGTTTTTGCTTTTTCGCCGGCCGACGCGCCGCCCGAGGGGCTCGCTTCGCTCGTGCCTTCTTTGCTCGATTCCGCGCTCGATTCGCCTTTGGCGGCTTCTTCGCTCGACGCGGAGCCTTCGCCGGTCGTGCTGGTCGCTTTGGTCGACGTCGTCGAGGTGGACGTCGTCTGCACTGCCGCCTTTTCGGCGCTCGTGTCGGCAGGCGGCGTGATGTCGGGGGTGCTCTTGGGAACCGCGTCGGAGACACTCGTGCCCCCGCAGGCTCCGAGCGTCACGCCGCCGATGAGCGCCACGCAGGCGGCGGCGATGGCGCGCGTCCCGGCCGCGCGGCTGCGTAGAGCCGTCCCCTCAGCCATGGCGCTCCGGGCCCGACAGCGGACCCATGCGCCGCCCGCAGGTCGGGCAGTCGTTCAGGTCCTTCTGAGCGAGCTGGTCACACCAGGGACAGAAGCGCAGGTTCTCGACGGCCCACGGAAGACGCGAGGACGAGGGCGCAAGCGGCACCGCCTTGCCGACGATCTCGAGCGGCTCGCCCGACTCGCGGTCGAGGTAGTTCTCGCCCTCCTGCGCCTCCATCACAACTTCGCGCCCGGTGGCGGCGTTGCGCAGGCGATAGAGCTGGCCCGTGGTCATGCTCGGGACTTTACCTGAGCACGTGGCGGCCTGAGCCTCTGCGGCGGGCATCGAGCGCCCGTCTGGCCCGCGGAGGCGGCCGGGCCGGGGCAAGGCCCGGATAGGCTGCGTGCGCGTGCGCGTCCTCATCTTTCACGGCTATCTGCTGGGCGGAACCGGCTCGAACGTCTACAACTCGCGACTCGCCGAAGCGCTCGTCGGCCAGGGACACGAGGTGCACCTGCTGAGCCAGGACCGCAACCCGCAGCGCCAGGCGTTCGTGGACGCGGTCGGCGACTGGGAGCAGGGCAGCCTGCGGGTGCGCCAGACACGGCGGGCGAGCTCCCGGCGCTCAGGCGGCACCCGGCCCGGGAGCTGCACCGTCTACCGGCCTGACATCGGCGGCCTCCTGCCGGTCTACGTGGCCGACCGCTACGACGGCATCGAAGCGCGCACCTTCGCGGAGTGCAGCGACGAGGAGATCGCCGCCTACATCGAGGCGAACGTCGCTGCCGTGCGGGAGCTCGTGGACGTCGTGGGACCGCAGGTGGCGCTAGCCAACCATCTCGTGATGGGGCCGGTGATCCTCGCTCGCGCGCTGAACGGCCAGGTGCCGTATGCCGTCAAGGTCCACGGGAGCGCCCTGGAGTACACGGTCAAGCCGCAGCCGGAACGCTTCCTCGGCGTGGCGCGAGAGGGCCTCGCGGATGCGCGCGCCGTGCTCGTCGGCTCCCACCACACGGCGCTCAGCCTCTGGGAGGCGCTCGAGGACCCGGAGCTCCCGCGTCGCACGAGGCTTGGCCCTCCGGGTGTGGACCTCGCGCGCTTCGCCCCGCGATCCGCCCCCGAGGCGGCCGCCGGCGTCCGCGGCCTTGCGGGGCGCCTGCTCGCAGCCCCGCCGGCCTCCGCCGAGGAGCCGCAGAGCGCGTTCACGCGCGACACGGGCGCGGCCGGCACGGCCCTCGAGCGGCTCGATCGCGACCACGACGCACTGGTCGCGTTCGTCGGCAAGCTGATAGTCAGCAAGGGCGTCGACCTGCTGCTGGCAGCCTGGCCGCTCGTGCTGCAGCGCGTGCCCGACGCGCGGCTCGTGGTGGTGGGGTTCGGCGCCTATCGCGACGGCCTGCAGCGGCTGCTCGCGGCGCTCGAGGGGGGCGACATCGACGAGGCCAGGGCGGTGGCGCTTGCGGGCAGGTCGCTCGAGACCGATTCCGCTGTCGCACGGCCGCTGCGCCATCTGCTCGCCTTCCTCGACAGCCTGCGCGGGGATGAGCTCGAGCGCTACCTCGCCGCCGCGCGAACACTCGGCGAGCGCGTCGTCTTCACGGGCCGCCTCGAGCACGATGAGCTGGCCGAGCTGCTTCCCGCATGCGAGGCTCTGGTCGTCCCAAGCACGTTTCCCGAGGCGTTCGGAATGGTCGCGGCAGAGGCGGCCGCCTGCGGCGTCCTGCCCGTCAGCGCCGCGCACTCGGGGCTCGTCGAGGTGAGCGACGCGCTGGCCCGCGCCGTGCCCGAGGAGGCCTCGGGCTGGCTCTCCTTCACGCTCGACGACGACGCCGTCAGCGCCATCGCCGCACGTCTCGTGAGCTGGCTCATCGCCGATGAGCAGCTCCGGGCGAGGACGCGCGCCGGGCTGATCGCGACGGTCCGCGAACGCTGGTCCTGGGACAGCGTGGCGCTGGGGGTGATCGCGGCGGCGCAGGGCGAATTGGAGCATCTGACGGAGGCATGAGCGCCGCGGGCGCCACGCGGATGCTGCCGTCGAGGCACCCGCCCGTTCGGATAGTGTTCCGCCCCGCTCATGAGCTTCATGCACCCTTTCCACCGCCTGGGCCGGCTCGCCGACCGCAGCCCGCTTCGCAGAATCGGCCCGCGGGCCGGGGCCGCGGCTGCCCTAGCCGCGCTCGCGGCGACCGCGGCCGGATGCGGGGGGCTCAAGGGCGCCGACAACGCCAACATGATCGCCGGCAAGCAGGCGTTCGTCGCCAAGTGCGGCTCCTGCCATACGCTCGCGCGGGCGAACACCAAGGGCATCGTCGGCCCCAACCTCGATGAAGCGTTCCGAGCGAGCCTCGCAGAAGGCCTCGAGCGCAACACCGTGCGCGGCGTGGTCGAAAAACAGATCCTGATCCCCAACCCCAAGGGCGCGATGCCAAAAGAACTCGCGACCGGTGCGAAGCTGCAGAACATCGCGGCCTACGTGGCGAGCACCGTGGACCGCGCGGGTAAGGACACGGGCCTGCTCGCGAGCGCCGTCGAAGCGCCGGGCGCCGGCAAGCCCGCCGTCGAGCAGGGCGGCAAGCTGTCGATACCGGCGAGCCCGACCGGGCAGCTCGCCTACGTGACCAACAAGGCGGTCGCGAAACCGGGCGCGGTCACGATCGAAATGCCGAACACATCGGGCGTCTCTCACAACATCGCGCTTGAACAGGGCGAACACGCCGCGACCCCCGGGGGTCCCGTGACCGGCTCAAGCCCCTTCACGACGAAGACGACGGCGTCGGTGAGCGTCAAGCTCAAGCCCGGCAGCTACACGTTCTTCTGCGAGGCGCCGGGCCACCGGGCGGCCGGCATGTACGGCACGCTGACGGTCAAATAGCGCTCAGAGGAGCGCCGCGCCCGCGGGGGCGCCCGAGATACGGGGCTCCGTGCCGGCGCCCCAAGGCCCAGAGCTCAGAGCAGCGCGCGCAGGATCGCGATCAGGCCCGCGATCACGACGATCACGACGATCGCGTAGAGCAGGAAGCGGAATGCCTCGTCCTCGGAGCGGAGCGGGTTCAGCACAGGTGTGCTCCTAGGCCCTGCGGACGCAGGCCACGGTGATCCTGGCGCCCCGCTAGAGGACGTAGACGGTCGTGTAGACGACGATCCACATGATGTCGACGAAGTGCCAGTAGATCCCCGGCACCTCGACGCCGCGATGCTCAGCGGCGGTGTAGTGCCCGCGGAAGGAACGGATCGTGACGAACAGCAGCAGCATCAGGCCGATGAACACGTGGGCGCCGTGCAGGCCGGTCAGGGAGTAGAAGATCGTCTGCTGCGCCGCGTCCTGCGGCGCGAAGCCGATGTTGGCGTACTCGTTGATCTGGATGAACAGGAAGGTGCAGCCGAGCAGGAACGTGGTCAGGATGCCGGCCTTCAACCCGAGGCGGTTGCCCTTCTTGATCGCCGTCTGCGCCCAGTGCATGGTGAACGAGGAGGACACGAGGATCGCCGTGTTGACGCCCGCCACCTCGACCGGGAGCGTCGTCCCCGGCGCGGGCCATGGGTTGCCCTGGGCGATGCGGATGAAGAAGTAGGCCGTGAAGAACGCTCCAAAGACCATGACCTCCGAGATGATGAAAAGCAGCATCCCCAGCAGCTGCGGCTCGACGCGCGAGCTGCGGTTCGCCGGCGGCGGCCCGTGATGGTCCTGCTCGCCGTGCCCGGCGCCATGAGCGATGCTGGCGGCCTCCATTGCCCCCCGCTATGCGGCTGACGCCGTGGTCGTGGCGGGCTGCGGATCGACGACTACGCGCTCGACGGTCGCCGAGGTGGCGTTGCGGACGCGCTCGATCAGGTTCGAGCGCAGCCAGCCCGAGCGCTCGTCGGGAAGTGTCGAGATGACCACGTCGTCGACGCGGAAGAGCTCGAGAGCGTTGATCGCCGCCGTATAGGGATCCGGATCGCCGATCATCCCCGAGCTGAGCAGGCCGGCCCCGTGCAGGCCGTCGAGCATCACCGCCAGGCGCTGGCGCGCCTCGCGCGGGGCGCCGCCGCTCCCATCCGCCTGCGGGACGACGGCGATGAACAGATGCGTCCCGTCGTGCGCCGCCTTGCTCTTCAGGTGCTCGAGCAGCTCCCCGCCGCCGGATGTCTTGTTGGCGAGCACGAGCGTCACGTTGAACGGCAGCCCCTCCTGGTCGAGGTCGATGACGATGTGCTCCACCGGGAGACCTGACGCGTTCTGGATCCGTTCGATGAGATCGCGCCGTAGCCAGCCGGAGTGGGGGGCGGGGTGGGTGGACACGATGATCTCCTCCGGCCTGCGCTCGGCGACGGCGTCCATCGTCGCCAGGAACGGATCCGCGTCTCCGACTTCTCCGGTGGCCTCGATGCCCTCCGACGCGACCGCCGAGAGGGCCAGGTCGACCCGCACCTGCGCCGATTCGCGCACCGCCTCGTCATAGATCACGAGGCCGGCCGACGGCTTGCTCTGAGGCACGACAAGGCGAAAGCGCGTGTCTCCCGACGCCGCGCGCGCGCGCACCGCGTCGAGCAGCTTCGCGCCACCGAGCGTGCGGTTGGCGACCACAAGGACCTCCTTCACGGGATCTGCCTCCTAGTCATTCGCTTGGTGCCCGCACCGTGCTTGCGCCCGGGCCGCCGCCGGCCGAGGCGGTGGCCGGGGTGGGAGCAGGCGCGAATATGCCGTGCACCGCACCCGGGACGCCGTACTCGTAGGGACCGCCGACGACCGTCGGCACGCGGTCGAAGTTGAACACCGGGGGCGGCGAGGCGACCTGCCACTCGAGCGTCAGCCCTCGCCACGGGTTCGACACGGCCCGCGGCCCGCCGCGCCAGCTGGTCGCCATGTTGTAGAGGAAGATCAGCGTGCTGGCGCCGAGGCCGAAGCTCGCGATCGAGATGAACAGGTTCAGGTCGGAGAACTGCGAGGCGTATGTGGCCACCCTCCGCGGCATGCCCTGCAGGCCAAGGATGTGCATCGGGCCGAACGTCAGGTTGAAGAAGATGAACGTCGTCCAGAAGTGCCATTTGCCCAGGCGCTCGTCGTACATCCTGCCGGTCATCTTCGGGAACCAGTAGTAGACGCCCGCGAAGATCGTCATCAGCGAGCCGCCGAACAGCACGTAGTGGATGTGGGCGACGATGAAGTAAGTGGCGCTCACGTGGATGTCGAACGGCACCATCGCCAGCATCACGCCGCTGATGCCGCCGAGCGTGAAGGTCGTCAGGAAGCCGAGCGCGAACAGCATCGGCGTGTCGAGGTGCAGCACGCCCCGCCACAGGGTCGCCAGCCAGGAGAAGATCTTGATCCCGGTCGGCACCGCGATGATCGCGGTCGTGACCGCCATCGGAATGCGGATCCAGGCGGCCATCCCCGACGTGAACATGTGGTGCGCCCAGACGGTGAAGCCGAGCCCCACGATCGCGAGCAACGAGAAGGCCATCATGCGATATCCGAAGATCGGCTTGCGCGACTTGACGGCGATGATCTCGCTGATGATCCCGAAGCCGGGCAGCATCATGATGTACACGGCCGGGTGCGAGTAGAACCAGAAGACGTGCTGGTACATCAGGACGTCGCCGCCCTTGGCGGCGTCGAAGAAGTTGAAGCCGAGCGCGCGGTCGAGCAGGACGAAGAACTGCGACGCGGCGATGAACGGCGTCGCGATCACGACGAGCAGCGAGGTCGCGAAGTTCGCCCAGACCAGCAGCGGCATGCGGAAGAAGCTCATCCCGGGCGCCCTCATGGTGATGATCGTCACCAGGAAGTTGAGCGCGGTCATGATCGAGGAGGCCCCGGCGAACTGCACCGCGACCGAGAAGAACGTCTGCCCGATCGGAGCGTTGTCCGAGAGCGGCGCATAGGCCGTCCAGCCGTCCGCGAACGCGCCTCCCGGGGCGAAGAAGCTCGCGAGCATCATGATGCCGGCCACCGGCAGCAGCCAATAGGAGAGGGCGTTCAGACGCGGGAAGGCCATGTCCGGCGCGCCGATCATCAGCGGCAGCACGAAGTTGGCCAGACCGGCGAAGACGGGGATGATGAACAGGAAGATCAGCAGCGAGGCGTGCACCGAGAACAGCCCGTTGAAGGTGTTCGAGTCCACGAACTGCGCACCGGGTTGCGCCAGCTCGGCACGCATGAGCATCGCGATGAGGCCACCCACGAGCAGGAAGAAGAAGGAGGTGACCGTGTACTGCACGCCGATCACCTTGTGGTCGGTGTTGATGCGGAAGTAGTCCTTCCACGAGTACGCGCCGTGGCCGGAGTGATCCTCCGGCCGCGTCTTTTTGCCGAGCGCCCAGTAGAACCAGTAGTCGAAGCCGCCGATGCCGACCAGGAAGGCGAGCGGCACGGCGAGCAGCGAGACCGTGAGGATCGCGTCTCCGGAGAGGAAGTGCTGGAAGGTCGAGTGGCCGGTCGACATGCGCACCACCCACGTGAGGCCGGTCGCGAACGCGACGGCGCCGGCCATCATCACGCCGGCACGGTAGAAGCCCGGGGCGCGGAGCTTGACTGCCATCAGCTTGTCACCTGCGAACCGGTCATCGACTGCCGCACATTATCCCGTACTCCCGGCGGCGGGGGATGCGCCCGCGCCGCCGCCTGAGGCCGCGCTTGCCTGGCTTTTGATCCACGTTTGAAACTGGGCCGGCGTCACCACGTGCACCGCCGAGCGCATCAAGGAGTGGCCCAGACCGCACAGCAGGTTGCAGACGACCGGGTAGCTGCCGAGCCGGGTGGGCGTGACGCGCCAGTGGGTGCTGATGCCCGGCACGACATCCTCCTGCAGGCGGAACGCCGGGATCCAGAACGCGTGGATGACGTCCTTCGAGTGCATGTTGAAGTACACCGACCGGCCCTTCGGAACGTAGAGCTTGGTGCTGCTCAGCGCTGCTCCTCCGGTCACCGACGGCGGGTACTGGTAGGTCCACGCGAACTGCTCGGCGGTCACGCCGATCTGGATCTCGTTGGCCGGCTTGGCCTCGTTGTTGTGAAGCACCACGAACGAGTAGCCGACGAGGCCCAGGAGCAGGATCGCCGGGAAGGCCGTCCAGAGGACCTCGAGGCGGGTGTTGCCGTGGATCGGCGGCCCGTCCTTGAGCTCCTCGCCCGGTTTCATGCGGAACTGCCAGACCGAGAAGAGCACCACCGACGTGACCAGCACGAAGATCGGGATCGACGCGATGACCAGGACGTGGTAGAGCGTGTCGGTGTTGCCCGCCTGGCTCGACGCCTTCACCGGGAACCAGTGGATCAGGTAGCTCAGCACGATGCCGAGCGCGGTCGCGATCAGCGCTGCGACGCTCGCCACGGTCAGCGAACGACGGCTAGGCATGCGCGCCTCCAGCGCCTGCGCGGGGGGTCTCTCGGAAGCTCCTCCTCATCGGGAGCGTGATCCTAATGCCTAGCTCCCCTGGACGGCTCGGACCTTGACGCGAGCCCGTCCAGGTACTAGATTGAGGCAATAGTTGCAAGTTCTGCGGGCGGTTCGCATTGAGCCGGCCGGGTAGGTGTGGGTGCGATGCACGTTCGGCCAGGGAACTGAGCGAGGAGCGAGATGCAAGTTCGCGATGGGATGAGTCCGATGGTCCTCACGGTGGGTCCGCGGCACACGCTGCGCGCCGTGGCCCGGCTGATGTCCGAGCGCGCGGTTGGCGCGGCGGCGGTCATGGACCCCGACGGCAATGGGCCCGCCATCATCACCGAGCGCGACATCCTCGCCTCACTCGGATCCGGCCAGGATCCCGATAGCGAGTCTGTGGGCGACCACCTCACCCGCGAGGTCGTCTACGCCGCGCCGGACTGGTCGCTCGAGGAGGCCGCCTCGGCGATGGTGCGTGGCGGCTTCCGGCATCTGATAGTGCTCGAGCGTGGTGAGACCGTCGGGATCCTGTCCGTTCGCGACGTCGTGCGCTGCTGGACCGACGACGGCGCGATCTGTCCAGTGCCGGCCAGCGCGGCGGTTGGGTGAGGGAGAGGGTGGCGCGCCTGCCCCCGGGCAGGCGTGCCATTTAGTCAATCCCTGACGCGCGTGTCGAGCGGAAGCTCGTCGATTTCGCGGCGGGTGTCTTTGATCCAGCGCACGGCGCACACGATCGTGAGGATTCCGCCCGCGATCGTGAGCTCGACGAACGTCGTCACGCCGATGAGCACCAACGTGATGCCGAGCGCCGTCAGCACGGGCAGGATGCTCGGCCCGGGAAGGTGTATCTCCTCGCCGACCGGCGGTGCCTCGCGCTCGAGCGGGCTCATGAGACGTACACCGCGGCGACGACGAAGGTGATGCCGAACATGAACATGCAGATCGCCGAGACGATCAGCCCGGTTCGTAGGTTCTTTCGCGCGAGGCGTCTGGTCATCATGGGCGCCGCATTCTATAGGTGCACATCGGCGACCATCGCGCAGAAGAGCAGGGCCAGGTAGGCCAGCGAGAGCAGGTAGAGCTGCAGCGCCGAGCGACGGTCCTTGCGGCGGTAGAGCCGCACGGCCCCGCCGATGAACCCGGCGCCGAGCAGCAGCGACGCGACGAGGTAGATGGCGCCGAAGCCGCCGGCGCAGAAGGGCAGCTGGGTCACCGCGTAGAGCAGCACCGAGTAGAGCAGGATCTGCCTGCGCGTCTCCGCCTCGCCGCGCACGACCGGCAGCATCGGGATGCCGACCTTCTCGTACTCGTCCTTCATCAGCAGCGACAGGGCCCAGAAGTGGGGGGGCGTCCAGAAGAACACGATGAAGAACAGGATCACGGCCGTGCCACTGACCGACCCTGTGACGGCGGCCCAGCCGACGAGCGGCGGCACCGCGCCGGCGGCACCGCCGATCACGATGTTCTGCGGGGTGCGGCGCTTCAGCCAGACCGTGTAGACCAGGACGTAGCCCAGGAAGCCCGAGAACGACAGGGCGGCCGCGAGCACGTTGACGGTCAGCGTGAGCTCGACCAGCGAGAGCGCCGCGAGCGTACAGCCGAAGGCGAGGGCGGCGCGTGGCGAGACGCGTCCGGAGGGAACCGGGCGGTTCGCGGTGCGCGCCATGCGCGCGTCGATGTCGCGATCGAACCAATGGTTCACCGCGCCCGCGCCGCCGGCCGACAGATAGCCCCCGAGGCATGTCAGCGCGACGAGCAGGGGAGAGGGGTCGCCCGCGACGTACATCGTCGCGATCGTCGTGAGCAGCAGCAGCGACTGAACCTTCGGCTTGGTCAGCTCGACGTAGTCGCTCAGCAGCGCCCGCGTCCGCGGCGCCAGCCCGAGCCGGTGCGCCTCGATCGCCGGCGCTGAACCCGCGGTCGGGGGCGCGACGCCCATCAGATGCCAACCTGCGTGGCGCCGGCTGGGACCGTTGCGCCGCCCGTCACGCGCGCGCCGTGCGTGCGCCGCTCGACCTCACGGCGGATGTCCTTCATCGGCTCGGCCGAGCGCACCTGCGGAACCACGTCGAAGTTGTTGGCCGGCGGAGGCGAGGTCGTGAACCACTCGAGCGTGTTCGCCTTCCAGGGATCGGGCCCCGCCACGACCCCGACCTTCAGGCTGCGCGCGACGTTCACGATCGTGACCAGCACGCCGAGGCCGAGGATGAAGGAGCCGACTGTCGAGATCGCGTTGTAGAGCGCGAGGTTGCCCACGTTGTCGTACTCGTATACCCGTCGGGGCATGCCGTCAAGTCCAATCACGTGCTGAATCAGGAACGTCGCCAGGAAGCCGACGAACATGAGGTAGAAGCTCAGCTTCCCCAGGCCCTCGTCGAGCATGCGGCCGGTGATCTTCGGGAACCAGTAGTAGATGGCCGCGAAGATCGTGAACACCGATCCGCCCATCAGCACGAAATGCAGGTGCGCGACGAGGAAGTAGGTTTCGTTCAGCTGCCAGTCGACCGGGAACACGGCCAGCATGACGCCCGAGATGCCGCCGATCAGAAACAGCGCGATGAACCCCGCGGCAAACAGCAGCGGCGTCTTGAATTCGACCGTCCCGCGCCACAGGGTGGCGATCCAGTTGAGGATCTTCACGCCGGTCGGCACGGCGATCAGGAACGAGCTGAGCATCACGAACACGAGGATCGCCTCGGGTATCGGCGCGGTGAACATGTGGTGCGCCCAGGTGAGGAAGCCGAGGAAGGCGATCGCGACCGTCGAGGCGGCGATCGCCTTGTAGCCGAAGATCGGCTTGCGCGCGAACACCGGCAGGATCTTCGAGACGATTCCGAAGCCGGGGAGGATCATGATGTAGACCTCGGGGTGCCCGAAGAACCAGAACAGGTGCTGCCAGAGCAGCGGCGAGCCGTTGCTCGTCGGGTCGAAGAAATGGGTGCCGAAGTGCCGGTCCGTCAGCAGCATCGTCACTGCCCCGGCGATCACGGGCATCGCGAAGATGATCAGGATCGAGTAGGTGAGGATCGCCCAGATGAACAGCGGCAGGCGCCCCCAGCTCATGCCGCGGGCGCGCATGTTGGCGATCGTCGCGTAGAAGTTGATGGCCCCGAGGATCGACGAGAGCCCCGTCAGGTGGATCAGGTAGATCCACGCGTCCTGGCCCCCGCTCGGCGAGAACGAGGTGAGGGAGAGCGGCACGTAGCTCGTCCACCCCGCTTCCGGCGGGTTCCAGAAGATCGAGGCGTAGAACACGATTCCGCCGGCGAGCAGCAGCCAGTAGGACAGCGCGTTCAGGCGCGGGAAGGCCATGTCGCGTGCGCCGATCATGAGTGGCAGGAAGTAGTTGGCGAGGCCCGCCATCATCGGCACGACGAACAGGAAGATCATCGTCGTCCCGTGCATCGTGAACAGCTGGTTGTAGACCGTGGGGGTCACCAGCGTGTTGTCCGGCGCCCCCAGCTGCAGGCGCATCATCAGCGCCTCGACGCCACCCAGGCAGAAGAACAGGAACGTCGTGACCATGTACATGATCCCGATCCGCTTGTGATCGGTGGTGGTGATCCAGCTCGTCCAGCCGCGCGACTCGCGCTCCGCGCTATGCGCGCTCACCACTGGGATCGGTGCTGCGTAGGTGGCCATGTCGGGGGCTGGTCTCCTCGGTGTCCTAGGGGTTTTCGACCTGTCCGGCGCCGGTCTGACTGCTCAGCTTCTTGCGCTCCGCCTGCGCGGCGGCGTTGGCCTGCGCGATCAGCTTCTTCTGATTGGCGAGCCATGCTTCGAACTGCGGCGGCGTCACGGCTCTGACCGTGGCGATCATGCGCGCGTGGCCGCGACCGCAGATGAGGGCGCACTGGCCGCGGTAGATCCCCGTTTTCAGCGCCTTCAGCCAGGTGTAGCTGTGGTAGCCGGGAACCGCCTGGAACTTGCCGCCCAGCGCCGGCACCCACCAGGAGTGCACGACGTCGGATGACTGGATGTCAAGCGTGACAGTGGTGTTCGTCGGGACGACCATCTCCTCGTAGGAGTACGGCGCGCCGAGGCCGTCGGGTTCGCTCGCGCCCGGATAGACGAACTGCCATATGTACTGGCGCCCTATCACTTTGATGTTCAGCGATTTGCCGTTGGGCGGCAGCCTGCGTTCGGCGCTCGCGACGAGCCTGCCCCCGCCACTCGCCACGACACCCCCCGGCCCGGAGTTGGGCGGATCTTGAATGTTGCCGAGCTTGGCGAATGTCAGCACCGCGAGGCCCACCAGGATCACGGCTGCCGCGACCGTCCAGCCAACCTCGAGGCGTGTGTTGCCGCGGATCTGCGCCGGCACGGCCCCCTTGCGAGCGCGGAACTTGATCAGCGCGTAGGCGAGCCCGCCCTCCACCAGCAGGAACACCACGAGCGCCACGTAGAGGACGACCTTGTAGAGGCTGTCGATTTCGTTCGCGTTGGGCGAGCCGCCCGACTGCGGCGTGAAGAAGGCAAGCGTTGAGGGGATCACGTGGCCCAAGGCGGCGGGGATTCTATTCAGCCCTGGACAGGAGGCGCTTGATGACGTTTGCCACGAGTCGCCTATCTCCCCGCGAAGCGAGCCGGACGCTTCTGCACGAAGGCCATGGCGCCCTCGAGGAAGTCCTCGCTCCCGGACATCTCGCGCTGGAGCTGGGCCTCGAGCTCGAGCTGCTCGGGCATGCGCGAGTACAGCCAGTTGTTCAGCTCGCGCTTGGTCCCCGCATAGGAGCGCGTCGGTCCAGCGGCCAGGCGCGCGGCGAGGGCGGCCGCCTCCTCGCCGAGGCGAGCGTCCGGCACGACGCGGTTGATCAGCCCCCATTGGAGCGCCTGCGCGGCGGGCAGCCGCTCGCCCAGCATCGCCAGCTCGGTCGCACGGGCCATTCCGACCCGGGTCGGCACGAACAGCGAGGAGCCGCCGTCGGGGACCAGCCCGATGTTGACGAAGGCAAGCAGGAAGTAGGCGCTCTCGGCCGCCAGGATCAGATCGCAGCAGAGTGCCAGCGAGCAGCCGATGCCGACGGCCGGCCCATTGACCGCGCCGATCACGGGCTTGGGCATCTCGCGGATGATCTGCATGATCGGGTGGTAGCGCTCGGTCAACGTCTTGTAGATGTCCGGGCGACCGTCCGGGGCGCGCTCGCCTCCGCTGATGTCCTTGAGGTCGGCGCCCGAGGAGAAGGCGCGCCCGGCGCCCGTGATCAGCAGCGCCCGCACGGCGTCGTCCTCGGCGACGCCGCGCAACGCGGCGAGCAGGTCGGCGCCGAGCTGCGGGTTCCATGCGTTCAGCGCGTCGGGCCGGTTCAGCTCGATGGTGGCGGCGCCGTCGGCAACGCGCACGTTGACCGTCTGCAGCTGCTCGTTCGGCTCGCTCATGGGTCTCCTCTCGTCTTGCGAGGTGCGTCTGACGCTCGCCTCGCGGCGGCGTGGAACGCCGGACGGTGGGCGTTGATCCTATGGTGTGGGGGATGAGACGTCCGGTGATCGGCATCTGCACCGCCCTCGAGCAGGCGACCTGGAGCGTCTGGGACCAGCAGGCGGCCCTGCTGCCGCTCAGCTACGTCGAGGCCGTGCAGCGCGCGGGCGGCCTCGCCGTGATGCTTCCGCCCGACGAGCTCCTGGTCGCGGACGCGGATGAGGCGCTGGAGCTGATCGACGGTCTGATGCTCGCCGGGGGAGCCGACATCGATCCCGGGTCCTACATGCAGGACGCCCACCCCGAGACGGCCGGCACCGTTCCCGAGCGCGATGCCTTCGAAATCGCGCTCGCGCGCGCAGCGGTCGATCGTGACATGCCGGTGCTGGGTATCTGCCGGGGTATGCAGCTGATCAACATCGCCCGCGGCGGCACGCTCCTGCAGCACCTCCCCGAGCGCTACGGGCACCACGAGCATCGGCGCGTCCTCGGGTCCTTCGACGGCGCAGACCACGACGTGGTGCTGAGCGAGGGCTCGGCGGCGGCAGACGCGGCCGGCGAGCTCTCACATGCGACCAAGTCGCACCATCACCAGGGCGTCGACCGCCTGGGTGAGGGGCTGATCGTGAGCGGCGTCTCGACGCTTGACGAGCTGCCCGAGGCGATCGAGCTTCCCGACAGGCGCTTCGTGCTCGGCGTGCAGTGGCATCCCGAGGCCGATCCGGCGAGCAGGGTCGTGGGCGCGTTCGTCGAGGCAGCGCGTGCGGCGATGGGAGCCAGCGAGGCCGGATCTCAGCTGTTGGACGCTGCCGACCCCCAGGCCGCGCGCTGACGGGCCGGCGCGCGCGCTGGGGAGAGCCGGCGAGCGCCAGCCGGCGACCGGTGGGGCGCCACATATACTCCGCGCGCGTGCGGCTGTCGACGGCGATGAGAGCAACCGCCTGGGGGATCGTCGCGGCCGGCGCCGCCGCACCGCTCGCCCGCAAGCGGGTGAGGGCTCGCCCAATCGTGATGCAGACGGTCGCCTATGCCGCGCCGCTGGCGCTGTGCGTGGCCATGCGCCGCTCGCGCTCTCGCGACATCGCCACATGCACTCTGCAGATGTGGGCCTACGTGGCCGCCTACAAGTCGCCGCACGACGACCCCGAGCAGCAGCGGCGGCGCGTGCACGTCGACTATCCGATCGTGGCCGACCGCCTGCTCGGCCTCGGCGTGCTTCCCAGCACGCGACTGCAGCGCGCGCTGAACCGGCAGGGCCCCGACGGCCCGGAATGGCGTGCGCTGGACCGAGTGCTCGTTTGGGCGCACTGGAGCTGGTTCCTCGTCCCGCACGCCGCGCTCGTGTACATACTCGCGCGCGACCCCGAGCGCTTTCCCCGCGCCGCGGTCATGACCTATGCGGTGTTCAACACGGGCGCGAGCGTCTACTGGTTCGCTCCCACCGCGCCGCCCTGGTACGCCGACCTGCTCGCTGCCGAGCGGGGCGTTGAGCCGCTGGCCGTGCGCCGCATGATGGTGGAGTACGGCGAGTTCTTCTGGAGAGACGGCTGGGGCTCGCTCTACAGTGTGTTCGGAGGTAATCCATTGGCTGCGATGCCGTCTCTGCACTTCGCCACATCCATGATGGCTGCGCTGCTGCTCGCGGAGGTGAGCCC
Source organism: Solirubrobacteraceae bacterium (assembly GCA_034665005.1). Classification (GTDB taxonomy): domain Bacteria; phylum Actinomycetota; class Thermoleophilia; order Solirubrobacterales; family Solirubrobacteraceae; genus Palsa-744. The sequence continues at coordinate 35,316 of JAXDGO010000059.1, forward strand.
GGCGGCAGGCGTGCTGGGCTTCTCCTATGCCGCGACGCTCGGCTTCGCGCTCGTTTACCTCGGAGAGCACTACGTCGTGGACCTGCTCGCCGGTGCCGCCCTCACCGGTGCGGTGCGCCGTCTCGGGCCGCGGGCAACGCCCGCGTTTGCCCGGGTGGGTCGCGCGGTCTCGACGCTGGAGGCGCTTGCGCACGACACGATCTGAAGCTGGCCGTAGCGAGGAGAAGATGGTGCGGGTGGACCGTCGCGAAGCAGCAGGGGGGGATATCGAGCAGGAGCCAACGGAGATCGGCCGGGAGGCCGAGCCGGGACGTCGCGGCCCGAGCGGCGCGGAGGAGATGCCGCGCGTACTGCTTACACGCCGCCAGATCATCGCCTTCGCGCTGTTCATCCTCTCGGGCATCGCCTTTCTGTACTTCGTGCTCCCGAAGCTGGCGGGCGTGGGTACCACGGTCCGGCGCATCGAGCGTGGGGACAGCTGGTGGATCGCGGTCGGCGCAATGCTCGAGGTGCTCTCCTTCGGAGGCTATGTCGTCCTCTTCCGCTCGGTGTTCGTGCGCGGTGACGGCCGCATCGGCTGGCGCGAGAGCTACCAGATCACGATGGCCGGGCTGGTTGCGACGCGGCTGTTCGCGGCGGCGGGCGCGGGCGGCGTCGCGCTCACCGCGTGGGCCCTGCGCCGCTCGGGGATGGAGCCCCGGCTCGTGGCCTGCCGGATGGTCGCCTTCCTCGTGCTCCTCTATGTGATCTATGCGGGCTCGCTGCTGATCGACGGCATCGGCCTCGGCACCGGCCTGTTTCCCGGAGGCGACTCGTTCGCGATCACGATCGTGCCGGCCATCGCCGCCGGCGTCCTGTTCGCAGTGGCCGGTGCGATGGCGCTGCTCCCGGGCGACATCGAGCGCCGCCTCGAGCGCTGGGCGTCGCGCTCGGGCAGGCTCGCGCATTGGGTCGCGCGTGCCGCCACAGTTCCGGCGCTCGCGGCGACGGGCGTGCGAACCGCGATCGGCCTGATCCGCGAACGCAACCCGGGCCTGCTCGGGGCGCTCGCCTGGTGGGGCTTCGACGTGAGCGTGCTGTGGGCCATGTTCCATGCGTTCGGGTCTCCGCCCCCGTTCACGGTCATCTGGATGGCCTACTTCGTGGGCATGCTCGGGAACCTGCTGCCGCTGCCCGGCGGGCTCGGAGGCGTCGAGGGCGGCATGATCGGCGCCTTCGCCGCCTTCGGCGTCGACTTCAACCTCGCGGTCCTCGCTGTGCTGTCCTACCGGGCGATCTCGTTCTGGCTGCCGACGCTCCCGGGCGCGATCGCCTACTTCCAGCTGCGCCGCACCGTCGCTCGCTGGCGCGAAGAGGAGAACGAGCCGGCGGTCGCACCCGCGCGCGGCTCAACCGCGCCGGCGAGCGCGCTTCAGGGTTCCTGATATACATCGCAAACCCCCTAGAAATGCTAAACTATACAAAGTAAAGTGACTTCGGGCTCCGCGTAGAACGCGCGAGAAGCAGAATGGAGAGCAGCATGGCCGACATCGAGAACGTGATCATCGTCGGGAGCGGCCCCGCCGGCTACACGGCGGCGCTCTACACCGCGCGCGCGAACCTCCATCCCCTCGTGGTCGAGGGCTTCGCCTGGGGTGGCCTGTTGCAGCAGACGACAGACGTTGAGAACTATCCGGGCTTCCCCGACGGCGTGATGGGACCGGAGATGATGCAGAAGTTCCGCGAGCAGGCAGAGCGCTTCGGCGCGCGCCTGATCACCGACCAGGCCGACCGCGTCGAGCTCGCGAGCGAGCCGGGCGGCGTGCATAGCGTGTGGGTCGCGGGCACGGAGCATCGGGCGCGCACCATCGTGCTGGCGATGGGTGCCGAGCACAAGAAGCTGGGTGTCACCGGCGAGGAGGAGCTCGCCGGTCGCGGTGTCAGCTACTGCGCGACATGCGACGCTGCCTTCTTCAAGAACGCCCCCACGCTGATCGTGGGCGGCGGCGACTCGGCGATGGAGGAGGCGATCTTCCTGTCGAAGTTCGCCGCGAAGGTGATGGTCGTCCACCGCCGCAAAGAGTTCCGAGCCTCGAAGATCATGCTCGAGCGCGCACGCGAGCAGGAGAACATCGAGTTCCTCACCCCTTACCGCGTCGCGGAGTTCGTCGCCGGTGAGAACGGCGCCCTCGGCCACGCGAGGCTGGTCAACGTCGAGACCGGCGAGGAGCAGGAGATTCCCGTCGCCGGGACCTTCATCGCCGTCGGCCACGAGCCGCAATCGGCGCTGGTGGAGGGTCAGGTCGAGATCGATGAGAACGGCTATGTGATCACCGAGGGCAAGTCAACGCGCACCAACCGCCCGGGCGTGTTCGCCGCGGGAGATCTGGTCGACCACACCTACCGACAGGCGGTGACCGCCGCGGGGTCCGGGTGTCAGGCCGCCCTTGACGCGGAGTGGTACATGCGCGACACGCCCGAGGTGCCGACGCCTGCCGAGATGCCGGCCGGCGACCCGGCCACGGCGCAGTGGGCGCCGGTGGCCGATCTCACGTCCTAGCGCCCGGCGGCCGCGGCGCCCTGCTGGGGGCGTCCCTCGAGATCGAGCAGCCAGCGCTTTCGCTCGAGCCCACCGCCGTAGCCTCCGAGGTGCCCGCCGCTGCGCAGGACGCGATGGCACGGGATCACGATCGGCATCGGGTTTGACCCGAGCGCATTGCCGGCGGCGCGCGATCCGCGGGGGCTGCCGGCCTCGGCCGCCACTTCGGCGTAGCTGAGCACGCCTCCGTAGGGGATCTCGGAGGTAACCCGCAGCACGCGTCGCCCGAACGGCCCGATCAGCGACCAGTCGAGGTCGACGTCGAACTCGCGGCGGCGCCCCGCGAAGTACTCGTCGAGCTCGCGGCGCACCGGGTCGAGCGGCGCGCGCGCTTCGACTATGCGGGGCGAGAGCCGCAGCGCCAGGCGTTCGAGCACCGAGTCGAGCTCCTCCTCCGGAAATGCGACTCGCACGAGGCCCCGCTTGGTGGCGGCGACATGCAGCGTTCCGAACGGCGAGTCGACGGCCGTGTAGCTCACGTCGGCGAGGCCTTCGGCCGCTGCCCGCTCGACCAGGCGTCGTGCCGCCTCGGCAGCGCCGTGGCGGCTCATCCTGCGGGCGTCTGCGAGTGCTGCGGCGTGTGGATCATCGGTCATGCTGGCACCACCTTTCTGAGCTTTGCGAGTCCCTCGTGCAACGAGCGGCGGGCGGCCTCCTCCGAGCAGCCGATGGCGGCCGCTATGTCGCTGTGCGGCAGATCGGCGACGAAGCGCAGCACCACCGCCGAGCGCTGGCGAGCCGGCAGCTCGCCGACCGCGTGCCACAGGCCCTCATCACTCGGGGCCGGGAACGGCTCGGCGCGGGTGTCCACAGCGGATGGCTCGGCGACGGGCAGCGCCCGCCTCGCGCGGCCGCGGTGCGCGTCGAGCGCCTTGCGGTGCGCGATCGTCAGCACCCACGAGCGAAGGTTGGACTCTGCCCGCAGCCGCGGGTATGCGCGCAGCGCCGCGATGAACGTCTCCTGGAAGCAGTCATCGGCCTCGGCCGGGCCGACCGAGCACACGAGGAAGCGCCAGACGGCGTCGCGATGGGTGTCGAGAAAGCGCTGGAAGGGGGGCAGGGCGACGCTCACGGTGATCAAACGCGACCGGCCGACGAAACGTGAGGTCGCCTCACTCCTCGTATTCGAAGAAGCCCGTCCCCGTGGCGCGTCCGAGCCGTCCCGCCTGAACGAGTCGCCTGAGCACCGGAGCAGGGCGGTAGCGCTCCTCACGGTACTCGTCGCACAGCGACTCCAGCACACAGAGAACGTGGTCGAGCCCGATCGCGTCGGCCCACTCGAACGGTCCGCGCGGATGGCTGAGCCCGAGGACCATCCCAAGGTCGATGTCGCGCGCCGCGCCAACGCCTTCGCCGAGCGCGAACGCAGACTCGTTGATGACCTGGCACACGATCCGCCCGAGCGCCAGGCCGGGGGCGTCTCCGACCCACGCGACGTGCTTGCCGAGCGCTTCGAAGAAACGCTCGGCCCGTCCGGCAGCCAGCGGGGAGGAGCTCTCCCCGCGCGTGAGCTCGACCAGGCCGGCATGCTCCAGCGGCGGCAGGACGTGGAAGCCGACCGAGCTGCCATCCGGATCGAGCGTGCCCAGCGAACCCTGCGCGCAGAGGATGAGCCGTGCGCCGCCCTGCGGCGCCGGTGGCGTGCCGCGACGGTCGGGATGCGCGCTGTCGAACATCGGGCCGCGGCTGCGCTTCTCGGGGCTGCGATCGCACTCGACCACGAGCGCGGGGAGCACGCCGCCGGTGGGCGCGTGAGGCTCACGCACCTCATAGCCGGCCTGCGTGGCCGCCGCGCGCAGCTCCTCGGCGAGCACGCCGCCGCCGGAGATGACCACTACGCCCTCGCCGCCCGCCGGCGCGCCTGAGTCGATCGGCTCAGGGTCCTCCGGGCGATGCGGCGCGCCGGCCCGCGCGTCCGCACCGTAGTCGTAGTAGCCGCGTCCGCTCTTGCGTCCGAACATGCCGGCGGCGACGTAGCGAGCCGTGATCGGCGAGGGGCGCCAGCGCGGCTCCCCGAAGCTCTGCTCGAAGAAGCTCTTCGAGATCTCGAACCCCGTGTCGACGCCGACCAGGTCCATGAGCTCGAACGGCCCCATGCGAAAGCCGCCCTCGAGGCGGCAGATCCGGTCGATCGTCTCGACGTCGCCGATCCGCTCCTGCAACAGCCGCAGCGCCTCGAGCCCAAAGGGGCGGTTGCAGCGATTGACCAGGAACCCGGGGCCGTCGTTCGCGCGGATAACCGTCTTTCCCATCGCCTCGCCTGTGGCATCGGCGAGCGCGAGCGCCCAATCCGAGGACTGCTCGCCGGCGACGACCTCCAGCAGCCGCATGATCGGCGCGGGGTTGAAGAAGTGCATTCCGACGACGCGCTCGGGGTTGCTCGCGCCCGCCGCGATCGCCGTTACGAGCAGCGACGAGGTGTTGGTTGCGAGCACGCAGCGCTCATCGACGATCTCCGAGAGCTTGCGATAGAGCTCGTGCTTGAGGTCCAGGCGCTCCGGGACGGCCTCGATCACGAGCTCGCACGGTGCGAACTCGTTGAGCGTCACGACGGCGCGCAGCCGCCGCGCCGCGGCGCTCGCCTGCTCGCTGGTGAGGCGACCTCGCTCGGCTTCCTTCTCGAGTCCCTGCCGCACCCGGCCGAGGCCGCGCTCGAGCGCCTCGGGAATCGGGTCGAACAGCAGCGTGTCGGCGCCGGACCGGCATGCGAGCTGCGCGATGCCCGCGCCCATCGTGCCGGCGCCGAGCACGCCGATCACCCCGGCAGGCGCGGCCGCGCGGCCGGCCACTCCGGCCCGATCATCCTCCTCCAGGTGCGCCTTCTCTGACATCGAACCGGCTCCGCGCCGGGCCTCAGGCGGGCACCAACGCGTTTATCCCCGTCATCGCGCGGCCGATGATCAGCTTCTGGATCTGCGAGGTCCCCTCATAGAGGGTCGTGACACGCGCATCGCGGAAATAGCGCTCGACCGGGTGGTCGTCGACATAGCCGGCCCCGCCATGCACCTGGATCGCCGCGTTCGCGCACTCCAGCGACGCCTCGGTCGCGTGAAGCTTGGCGATGGAGGTCTCGAGCGTGTTGGGGAGCCCCTTGTCCTTCAGCCAGCCCGCCCGCCACACGAGCATCCGCGAGGCGTCGGTCTTGAGGACCATGTCGGCGATCATCGCCTGCACGAGCTGGAAGCTTGCGATCGGCCGCCCGAACTGTTCGCGCTCCTTGGCGTACTTCACCGACTCCTCGACGCAGCCCCGGCAGATGCCCACGCAGCCGGCCGCCACGGAGTAGCGCCCCGAGTCCAGCGACGACATCGCGACTTTGAAGCCATCGCCGACCTTCCCGAGCATGTCCTCGTCGGAGACCTCCACGTCTTCGAGCGCGATCGATGCCGTGTCCGAGGCATGCAGCCCCATCTTGTGCTCGATCGTCTGCGCTTTGAAGCCCGGCTGGTCGGTGTCGACGAGGAAGCAGGCCAGTCCCTTGTAGCCGAGCTCGGGGTCGGTCTGGGCGAAGATCAGCGCGACCTTCGCGTAGTTGCCCATCGAGATCCACATCTTCGCGCCGTTGATCACCCAGCCCGTGTCGGTCCGCTTGGCGCGCGTGCGCTGGTTGGCGGCGTCCGAGCCGGTGTCCGGCTCGGTCAGGCCGAAGCAGCCCAGCCACTCGCCCGAGCAGAGCTTCGGCAGGTACTTGCTCTTCTGCTCCTCGGTCCCCCACTTGAGGATGCCCGAGCAGACGAGCGAGGTCTGAACCGAGATGACGGTGCGAATCGCCGAGTCGCCGCGCCCGATCTCCACGACGATCAGCCCGTAGCTGAGGTAGTCGAGACCGGCGCCGCCATACTCCGGTGGAACGATCGCGCCGAGGTAGCCCTGCGCCGCGATCTTCTTCACCAGGTCCAGATCGAAGTGGTGGTTGCGCGCGTTCTCACGCGTGCGCTCGATTAGCTCCTTGTCGGTGAACTCGCGTGCGGTCTCCCTGATCAGGCGCTGCTCGTCGCTCAGGTCAAAATCCATCCGTCTCCTCTCAGGCCGGCTTCGGTGTCTTCCAGGGTGTGTTGACCCGCCGCTCGATCTCCTCGGCGAGGCCGTCTATCGGAATTCGCTCCTGTGCGAGCGAGTCGCGGTCGCGCAGGGTCACGGTGCGATCGGTCAGGCTCTGGTGGTCGATCGTGAGGCAGAAGGGGGTGCCGATCTCGTCCTGGCGGCGGTAGCGGCGGCCGATGGCGCCGCCTTCGTCGTACTCGGCCTGGACCCGTGCGCGCACCGCCCGGTGGACCTCGCGCGCGAGCTCCGGCTGGCCGTCCTTGCTGACGAGCGGCAGCACCGCGGCCTTGACCGGAGCCAGACGCGGGTGCAGCCGAAGGACGGTTCGTTTCTCCCCCTCGCCTGTGCCCTCGCGCTCGACGAATTCCTCGTCGTATGCGTCGACGAGGAACGCGAGCGTCGCGCGGTCGACACCGGCCGCCGGCTCGATCACGTGCGGGACGTAGCGCTCGCCGGTGGCCTGGTCGAAGTACTCGAGCTTCTGCCCCGAGAACTCGGTGTGCCTGGTGAGGTCGAAGTCGCCTCGGTTGGCGATGCCCTCGAGCTCGGACCAGCGAGCCTCGCCGTCGCTCAGCCCGCCGCCATTCGAGCTGGTCGGCGGGAACAGGTACTCGACGTCGCTCGTCGCCGAGGCGTAGTGGGAGAGCTCGTCCGCGTCATGCGGGCGCAGACGCAGATGGTCGGGGCGGATGCCGAGCTCGTGGTACCAGCGCTCGCGCTGCTCGAGCCAGTAGTCAAACCACTGCGGCGCCTCGCCTGGGGGAACGAAGTACTCCATCTCCATCTGCTCGAACTCGCGGGTCCTGAAGATGAAGTTTCCGGGCGTGATCTCGTTGCGGAAGGACTTGCCGACCTGAGCGATGCCGAACGGCGGCCTCTTGCGGGAGAACTGCAGGACGTTCTTGAAGTTGATGAAGATCCCCTGCGCCGTCTCCGGGCGCAGATACGCCGTCGCGCCGGACTCCTTCACCGGACCGATCGTCGTCTCGAACATGAGGTTGAAGTCGCGAGCCGGCGTCAGCGAGCACTCGTCTGTTTCGCCGGGATGCTTCGATGGTTTTCGCCCGCATGCCAGCTCGTCGAGGTGGTCGGCGCGGAAGCGCTGCCCGCAGGTGCGGCAGTCGACGAGCGGGTCGGTGAAGCCGGCGAGATGGCCCGACGCCTCCCACACGCGCGGGTGCTGGAGGATCGCCGAGTCGAGCGCCACGATGTCGTCTCGTTCCTGAAGCATCGCGCGCCACCACTCGTTCTTGACGTTGCCCTTCAGCAGCACGCCATAGTGCCCGAAGTCATACGTCGAGCCGACCCCTCCGTATATCTCCGAGGACGGGAACACGAAGCCGCGCCGCTTGGACAGGGCGACGATCTTGTCCATCGTGACCACGTCGCCGCTGGTGGCTCCGGAGTTGTGGTTGGCGTTCGAGGATGTGGTCATGAGCGGCGAGGGATGGTATTCAAGGCCAGGATCGCACGGGAGCGAGCCGCGCCGCGCAACTGCCCGGCGAAGACGTCGAGCGGTGTCGGGCGCCGCGAGCCGAGTGCCGGCGGAGGCCTCTCACTGGACACTTGTTCGAACGCCCGCCGAGCGCGCTCAAGACTCGCGCTCCACGGCCGAAAGTCATCCTGTGATGCGTGGGAATGGACCCTTTGCCCTGAACACCGCGGACTCGAGCTCACCGCAGATCGCCGCGGCGCACGGCGCCGGCGACGCCTCAGGCTCGAGCCCCGGGAAGATCAAGTTCGCGATCAGCCAGCGCCAGATCGACGAGCGGACCAGCGTGCTGAGCGTCGAGGGCGAGCTCGACCTCGCCTCCGCGCCCAACCTGAAGTGGGCGCTGGCCGACGTGCTGGGCGAAGGTTGCAGGCAGCTCGTCCTGGACCTCACGCGGGTGACCTTCATCGACTCGACCGCCCTGGGCGTGCTGGTCGGCGCCCACCGCAACCTCAATAGCGGCGTGCGGCTGGCCATCGCATGCGCACATCCCGACGTGCTGAACATCTTCGAGCTGACCGGCCTCGACGCGACGTTCGACATCTTCCCGAGTTTCGACGACGCGCTCACCCACGCCCGTGGGGGCGCGGTTGCGGCCGATTGATGAGCGATGGCGCGAGCGCAGCCCCATCCCTCCGCCGGCCGCTGGCGGCCTGGGCGCTCGGCATCGCGATCGCCTGTAGCAGCCTGACCGCGATTCACGTCGCCTCAGCCACCGCCAAGCGAGACAGCGCTCGTCCGGCGCCCGCTCAGGCCGCACCGCGCAATGGCGTCGGCGCCGCTCGCCCGGAACAGCCCGCCGCGAACGCAGGCTGCTGCGCACCCACCGCGTCGAAGGCGCCGGCCGCAGCAGGCAAGGGACGCCGCGATCGTTCGACCGCAAAGGCGCAGCCGCAGGCGGCGCCCGCCGCCCCGGTTGCCCCGACTGGCGCCGGCTCCACAGGCAAGGCGCAGTCCTCACAGCCGCACGCGAACCCTGCGCCGCGGGATGGGCGCCGCGGACCCGAGCCGACGAACGGAAGGGTTGACCGCCGCGCGCCAGGTGCACACCATGGCCGCCGCGCACCGGAAGCGACGCAACAGGAACGGGCTTCGGCGGTGACGGCGCCGGCGTCCTCGCCGACGTCTCAGGAGAAGAGCTCCGGGCGCCGACAGGCGAAGGAACTCCGTAGCGAACGACGGCGAGCGGCGGCCCAGGAACGGCGCACGGCCGCCCAGGAACGCCGAGCCGCCGCGGTGCAACGGCGAACGGCCGCCTCGCAGGGTCGAGCGTCCAAATCGGGCGCGCATGGTGGGGCCGCGGCCGCCGCCGCGGCGCCCGCGGCTCCGTCGAGTGCAGTGCTGGCCTCCAGCGCGGCCTCGCCCGCGCCGGCGGCGATCGGGCCGACGACCCCCGCGCCCGCGGCGACCCCGCCGGCAAAGCCGGGCACGTCGCGCTCCCCGACGCACAAAGCGGCGCACCGGCATCCCGGACGGACTCATGCGCCAGGCCGGACGGGTGCCGCCCAACCGTCCGCGGCCGGCCGGCTCCTCCCGGTGGCAGGGCTGCCGGCAAAGGCTCCGGCCGCGGGCGCCAAGCACGCTGCGACGGGCTCGCCGCGGGGGGCCCGGCCTACGCCTTCACCACTCGTGACGACGGTGACAAGGATCATCAACGTGATACCGGGGCTGGTGTGGGTCGCGCTCGCCGTGCTCGCTGCGCTCGCGCTGGCGCTGGGCGCAAGCTCCCGCCTGGCGGCGCTGCGCGCAGGCCGGCTCGCCCGTCAGCGACGAGAGCTGCTCGAGGACGTGGGACTGCTGCAGGCGGCGTTGCTGCCGGAGCTGCCCGGCAGGCTTGGCCCGGTGGGCACGTCGGCTGCCTACCGCCCGGCGTCCGGGCCCGGGGCCGGCGGCGACTTCTACGACGTGTTCGCGCTCGGCGACGGCAAGATCGCGGTGATCGTCGGCGACGTCTCTGGACATGGCCGGCAGGCGCTGCCCCACACCACGCTGCTTCGCTTCACCCTGCGGGCGTACCTGGAGGCCGGCCTTTCGCCGCGCAGCGCCATTCAGGCGGCAACGCCGGTGCTCGAACGTCAGCTCGGGAGCTCCTTCGCCACGGTCGCGCTCGCCACGTATGAGCCGCGCGATCGCGTCCTCGTGTACTCGTGCGCGGGCCATCCGCCGCCGTTGGTCAGCGGCGAGGGATCGATCGCGCCGATCACCGCATGCTCGTCGCCTCCGATCGGCGCGGGCCAGCCGACCGGGCGGCGCCAGACGGTCGTCTCGCTGCCGGGCCGAGCTGTGGCCTGCTTCTACACGGATGGCGTCATCGAGGCGAGGGTCGGCGAGGAGCTGTTCGGGGCGGGACGGCTCAGGCAGACGCTCGCCGTGCTCGACGCCGACGCGTCGGCGTCCGTCGTGCTCGACAGCGTGGCCGAGCAGTCAGACCGGCATCCCGACGACATGGCCGCGTGCCTGTTGCGGATCGAGGGAGAGCCGCTCCCACCGAGCGTGGAGGTCGAGGAACTCGAGCTCGATCGCCGCGATGTGCTGCGCGGTCGCGCCAAGCGATTCCTTCTGGCGGGCGGCGTCGACCCTGAGGATGTCGGTGAGATCCTCGGAACGGTGCGAAACGCAGTCGCGCGACACGGCGGCGCGGTATTGGAGCTGCATCTCGGGGACGGCGCGCCGGAGGTTGCACTGCGCCCGCATAACGTCGCCGTGCTTCACTCGCCGGCACCCGCGAGCGCGGGCGCCGTAGGATGAGTGCATGAACGCTCGACCTGCCCCAGACACCGACGCGGCGATGGTGCTCGGCATGGCCTCCACGGCGATGCCCTTCGCGGACTCTTCTAGGGCTGAGGCCGAGCGCTGGCTGCGCATTCTGCGCCTGCACGGCGAGGCGGGCATCGCGCTGCAGGCCCTGGGCGTGAGCGAGGGCCCGCTGGAAGCGCCCGCCAAGGACGCTGAGTCGCAGCAGCGCGATGAGCCGGCGCACAACGGTGGGGATGTCGTGGCGGCCGTCACCGAGTCCGCCGTTCTCGCGGCCGGGGCGCGTGGCGCGCGTGCCGTGGCCACGAGCGATGTGCTCGTCGCGGTGATGGACGTCTACGGCGCGGACTTCGATCATGTGCTTCGGGTGCACGGCACCGACCGTGACGAGGTGCTGGAGCGGCTCGGCGTGACGATGCGCGGCTCGGCCGACGGCTGAGCCCACCTGACCCGGCCTCGTAAGATGCCGCGCCGTGGCGCGGATCCTGATCGTCGGCGGCGGATGCAGAGGCCGGCGGCTCGCCTCGGCGAATGTGGCGGCGGGTCACGCGGTGCGCATCAGCACCCGCACGGAGGCCGGTCGCGAGGCGATCGAGGCCACCGGTGCGGAATGCTGGATAGGAACGCCGGACCGGCTGGCCACGCTGCGCGGGGCGCTCGACAGCGTCACGATCCTCTGCTGGCTGTTGGGCTCCGCTGCCGGCGCGGCGCAGCAGCTGCGCGAGCTGCACAGCTCGCGCCTGCAGTTCTTCCTCACGCAGGCGATCGACACGACGGTGCGAGGCTTCGTCTACGAGGCACGAGGCGCGCAGCAAGAGCTGTTGAGCGAGGGCGGCGAGATCGCTCGGGCGCTGGCAGAGCGCAACGCCATCCCGGCACGATTCCTCACCGCGGATCCGAACGACGGCGAGGCGTGGCTGGCCGATGCGGGCGCGAGCATCCAGTCGCTGCTCTGATGCCGATGATCGCGCGCTTTTGTCAAGCCCGCGGAGACACGCACCGATGAGCGACACACGATGGCTGGCGAGCGCTCCCGATACGGCCTCCTGGTCTCGGCGCTCGGGGCGATCATCCTCGCTGTCTCGGTGTTCCTGCCCTGGTACGGGGTGAGCTTCACTGCGAGCGGGATCGCGATGATCCAGCAGCTCGGCGACCAGGTCGCCTCGCAGTTCGGCAACGCCACGCTGCAGGGCTACATGAGCGGGCTGCACGCGAACCTCGGCGCTCTTGCGGGTCAGCAGTTCACTGCGGTGAGCGCTCACCAGGTGCTCAAGGACCTGAACGTCATCCTGCTCGTGCTCGCGGGCCTGGCGCTGCTGGACGCGCTCGTTCCGCTCGCGCGACCGGCCGCGCAACTGCCCGACGGAGCCGGCGCGGCGGTCGTGCTGCTGGGAGCTGTCGCGACGGTGTGCGTCGTCTACCGGATCCTCGTCCCGCCCTCGCCGGCCGGCAATCTGATCACGTTCTCGCCGCGCGAGGGCGCATGGCTCGCGCTTCTGGGATCGCTGACGATGGTCGGCGCCGGTCTGTGGCCGCGGCTAGCCGCTTCCAAGACGGCAGGAGACGCGAAAGCTCATGGTGCCTGGTCGGGTCTGTCCGGCTGGACACCACAAGGCTGAGCTCATTTCGCAGACGCCGGCGCGCGCGCACATCGTCGCGCTATCCTGGTCCGCAATCTCCCCGAAAGCTGATCAGGATTTATCTTGGAAGGGCGGTCCCCATGTCGGAATATGAGAAGGACGTGCTCGTCGATGCCGACTGGCTCCAGGAGCACTTGAACGACGACAGCATCCGCATCGTCGAGGTCGACGAGAACCCGGCCCTCTACAACGAGGCCCACATCCCCGGGGCGATCGGCTTCGACTGGAGAGAGGACCTCCAGGATCCTGTCCGCCGCGACTTCCTCGGACCGGAGGCCTTTGGCGAGCTGTTCGGCAGCCACGGCGTCTCCAACGACCACACGATCGTCCTTTACGGCGACCGCAACAACTGGTTTGCCGCCTACACGTACTGGTACCTGAAGTACTACGGCCACGACAAAGTCCTGCTGCTCAACGGGCCCCGCGAAAAGTGGATCGACGATGGCCGCCCGGCGACCGCCGAGCTTCCGAGCTACGCGCCGGTGAGCTTCACCGCACAGCCGGGAGACCAGGCCATTCGCGCCTACCGCGATGAAGTGCTGGCCTCGATCGACGCGCCGACGAAGCTCGTCGACGTGCGGTCTCCGGCCGAGTTCGCGGGCGAGATCATCTCGCCGGCCGGCTATGAGCAGGAGGGCGCGCAGCGCGCGGGGCACATCCCCGGCGCCGCGTCGATCCCGTGGGCACAGGCGGTGCGGGAGGACGGGACGTTCAAGTCCGCCGAGGAGCTGCGCGAGCTCTACGCTGGCAAAGGAGTGCTCAACGGCGATGACATCATCGCCTACTGCCGCATCGGGGAGCGCTCGGCGCACACCTGGTTCGTGCTGCACGAGCTGCTCGGCCGTGACGACGTCAAGAACTACGACGGATCCTGGACCGAGTGGGGCAACCTCGTCGGCGTGCCGGTCGAGAAGGGCGCCTAGACGGGAGCCGACCGGAGCGTGAAGGGCTCTCCGCCCGGCTCGTCGGGCGTCTGCAGCCGCTCGAGCAGGTGCTCGAGGATGCGAGCCGTGGCTCCCCAGATGAGGTTCTCGTCGACCACGTAGGCGTCGGTCTCGAACGAGATGCCGCGGCGTTCGAGGCGGCGGCGCGTCCTGCCCGACCGCAACGCGCCGACCGGCAGCTCGAGGACGGCGTCGACCTCCTTGGGCGACAGCTGCCACGCGAGGCCGGCGGGAATCACTCCGACATAGGGATGGATCACGTAGTTGGTCGCGAACGTTGAGGTGGGAGGGAGCTCGCCTAGCATGCCGACCTGGCTGCGCGGTAGCCCTATCTCCTCTTCGGCCTCGCGCAACGCGGTATCGGCGAGCGTCGCGTCCTCGGCGTCCTGACGGCCGCCCGGAAAGGAGATCTCCCCTGCGTGGCGCCGCAGGTCGGACCGGCGCCTCGTTAGAACGACGTGAGGCTCGGCGGCCGCGCCGGTCGTGAACAGCGGCACGAGCACCGCCGCCGGGATCTGATCGGTGTCGCCCGAGACCGAAGGCTCAGGCGGCCAGGTGAACGCGCTCAATGCGCTCCTGGAACATGACCTCGCCATCGAGCGCGCGGTGCACCGGACACTTCGCGGCGATCACCCGCAGGCGCTCGACCTGTTCCTCGGGAAGGTCGTCCGGAAGCCGCATGACGAGCTCGAACTTCGTGGGGCAGCCGCGGTCCGCCGGGGTGTACTCGACGTCCACCTCGACGTGGCCGATGTCCCAGCCCTTGCGCCCGGCGTACATCTCCATGGTGATCGCCGTGCACGAGGCGAGGCTCACGGCAAGCAGCTCGAGGGGATCGGGCCCGGTGTCGTCGCCGCCTGAGTGGAGCGACTCGTCGACGGTCAGCTGATGGTCGCGGACATGAACGGTGTGCCTGAGCGTCTGGCCATCACGTCGAGCGGTGGCTTTCATCCTTGTGAGCCCTTGCGGTTGGGTCATCTAGATCCCTTCGATAGATACTCCCCCCGTATCACACATCATATCCAGCGCTCCGGCTGTACAGGCCGTTGAAATCCGGCTGCGCGCCTATACGAGTGGGTTGAACAGCAGCCCCGTGAGCAGCTTGGGGAAGAAGTAGGTGGACTTCGGCGGCATGTTCTCTCCCTCGGCGGCCACGTCGCGGACCTGGCGGATGGGCGTTGGGCGCATCAGGAACGCGGCGTCGTACTCGCCGGATCGCACCATCGCGATCGCCTCGGCCGTGTCGCGGGCGTAGAACAGGCCGTTGAAGTGCGAGATGTCCTCGTCGCTCAGCCCGAGGGCCCCCTTCAGGAGCAGTGCCTCGAGCACGCCGGTATCGAGCTGCCGGTAGGCGCTCGAGTGCCCCTCGAGCGCCGCGTCGGCGATCGCCTGGTCCTTGAGCGTGAGCCGCTGTGGCACGCCGGCGCCGTCTATATAGCCGAGCTGCAGCGGTCCGCTGCCGGGGGGCGGCGCGAGCTCCTCGAGCGCGACCTCGGCGACCTCGAAATCGCGTGCGAGCGCCTGTGCCAGCTCCTCGCGGCGCCCTGCGTCGAGGCCTCTGACCAGCCTATGCGTGGGGAAGACGGTCAGGCCGGGGTCCTCGAGCGCCACGAGGCACATGAGGATGTAGCGGTGCTCGCCCGTCCCGCCGACCTCCTCGGCATAGGCCTGCATCGTCTCGTAGCGATGGTGCCCGTCTGCGATCAGCAACTCCGCATCATGCGCCGCGCCCTGAACCGACGCGATCACGCCCGGGTCTGAGACGCGCCAGAGGCGGTGGACGGTGCCGTCAGAATCGCTCACTTCACCCCATGGCGCGGACTGGGTCGCCGGCGCGAGCGCGTCCCACGCGGCATGTGTGGGGTCGGAGTAGAGCGAGAAGATGGGGGAGATGTTGGCTCTCGTGGCTCTCGTCAGGCGCAGCCGGTCCTCCTTCGGGCCGGGGTGCGTGCGCTCGTGCGGGCGGACGCGCCCGGGACCGTAGGGCTCGATGCGAACGCGGCAGAAGAAGCCGCGGCGCGTCAGCGTGCTCCCGTCCGGCCCGGCGTAGTCCTGGGTGTGCGCCCAGATCGCAGGCTCGCGGTCGCGCACCAGGGCGCCCTGGAGCTGCCAGCTTTCGAAGAGCTCGCCCGCTGCGGAGTAGGGGTTGGGCTCTCCCTGCGGCAGGTCGATGTTGACGACGTTGAACGGCGAGCGAGCGACCAGCTCCGCCCGCTGGCCGGCGTCGATCACGTCGTAGGGGGGCGCGACGAGGTCGCTGAGCGGACCGGCGACCGACGGGTCGTAGTGCAGCGCGCGCAGCGGTTGGACATCGGCCATGGCGGTGGCGGAGGCTAGCAGCGCGGCAGCGGGCACAGCGGCGGCCGTCGGTGGGGCTCGGAGCGAGCGAGCGTCCCATCCCAAGCGCACACGAACATGTGTTCGATGGCACACGCGCCATACATCCGGACGAAGGCTCGCCAGATGCGAGTCGAGCGGCGGCTGACGATCGATCAGATCGCGGAACGGTTGGCGCTGCCGCGCTCGACGATCTACTACTGGGTCCGGGACCTGCCGATCACGCTGTTCCGCGCTAGATTGCAGGCCTGGATGCAGTGTCTACGCACATCCTGGCGGTAGACTCGCCTGGGACGGGGCGTAGCGAAGCCTGGTATCGCACCACGTTTGGGACGTGGGGATCGTCGGTTCAAATCCGGCCGCCCCGACTAGCGATCAACATAGTCACGCGGCATCGACCGATCTCGCGTGCTCCGGCCGGGCGGCGCGTCTGCCGCGCGAGAGGCCCCCGACCCCCCTGAGGCCCCTGTGGATCTGCCGCCCCTTGCGCTCTGCTTTGGAGACGGCCCCGACAAGGGAGTGGGGTCGGGCGGCCCAACCTATGTCGCGCCGCGAGGTCGGTCAACGAGCGCAGCCCGGCTTGCAGCGCTTCTGCTCCAACGGCGCGACTGCGCCGAAGTCGGTCGACGACGCCTCCGCTCGCGGTGCGCGACTGTGAGACCTATCGGCCAAGTGGGGGATGGCCCGTCGCCGACGTGCGCGGCGCGCACACTTGCACGGGGCCCGCTCCTCAAACGCGGCTGCAACCCACCATGTAATCGCGCGTTTACCTGAATGTGCTCGTACAATTGCGGCATCCTGGCGTCTGTGTAATGACGCCTTTATCGCAGCCGTGTTCGTGTAATCCCACGTTCACAAAGTCAGCCCGACAAAGGCGTGCATTCAACGTCGGCACCCCACCGGCCCGGGCGCTTGCATGAGATAGGATAAAAACCGCAGCTGACGCGGTGGGCGCCGGCGGCATCTAGCGCAAGGAGAGAGGGATGAGAGGGATGATCGAGCAGTCCGCTGCGCGTCTCACCTGGTTTCGTAGGGTTGTCGTCTCGACCGCAGCGGCGCTGACAGCGCTGCTCGCGATGCTGGCCGCGGCTTCGCCGGCACCGGCCTCGTTCCAGCACGAGTTTGCTCCGTTCGCCAAGTGCCCTGTCAACACGCCCGGGGTCACCGAGTGCCTCGTCTCGAGCGTGACGAGCGGGGAGTTCAAGATCGGCAGCAACACAGTCACGATCGACAAAGAAATCCTCCTGCAAGGGGGATTCAACCCGAAAACGCATGAACTGGTGGGCGCCACCGACGGGAACACCCTCTCGAAAACGCCGCTCAAAATTCCGGGTGGGCTGCTCGGCATCGAACTGCTCGGCAACCTCACCGAAGTCACGGCAACCGCCGAACTCGCCGGCCCAGCGCATCTGGACTTGAAAAACCTAGGCGGCGCAGGACCGCTCGTGAACCTGCCGCTGAAGGTGAAACTTGACAATCTGCTGCTCGGAAACGCGTGCTTCATAGGCTCGAGCTCGGAACCTGTGACACTCAACCTGACCGACGGAACAACCAATCCGCCACCGCCCAATCAACCGATCAGCGGCAAATTCGGCAAAGCGCTGATCAAGGATGAAGGTCGGATCCTCGGAGCCACTGAAAATACGCTAGTCGACAATGCCTTCTCGGCACCCGGCGTCAACGGCTGCGCCGGCATCCTGTCACTGGTGGTCGATCCTTCGGTGGACCTGAAAGCCGGCCTCCCTGCGGCGGCAGGGACGAACCACGCCATCATGAACGGCATGCTCGAACAGGCGGAAGCCAGGATCGTGAAAACGGAGCAGGAAATCCCGTTGCTCGGGCGCTGCACCAAAGTGGTAGGTGTGAAAGAAGGCAAAATCGTCGTCTACGGCGGCAAGTACTCGAGCTCGAACTGTGTGACCGAAGCGGTGGAAAGCCTCAAACCCGGCAAGTACGAATGGGCGGCCGGCCCGGGGCCGAACCCCAAATTCACAGGCACCATCGGCGTGACAACGCTGGAAACGGTCGGCAAAACGAAAGTTGTCTGCACGTCAGGCTCAAACCAGGGTGAATACACGGGGGTGAAGACGGAGACCGCATCCTTTACCTTCACAGGTTGCGAAAGCGCCGCCGTTCCTTGTCAGAGCCCCTCGGCGAGCCCGGGCGAAATCCGTACCTCGTCGCTTGCTGGCACGCTGGGCTTCATCAAAGACACCGAACCCCTGAAACCGATAGTTGGCTTCGACTACAAGCCGGCGACGTCGGGCGCGCACGTGACGACGTTCACATGCGGCGGACTTTCAGAGACGGTGGACGGCTCCGTGATCGGCTCGGTCACGGCGCTCAACAAAACAACGGTCAAATCGAGTCTGACGTTCAAGGCGGCCAAAGGCCTGCAGTCGCCGGAAGGGTTTGAAGAAGAACCGAAAGATGTCCTCAGCACGACGCTCACAGACGGGTCGGGCACGTCGGTTGAACAGTCAGGCCTGAAAGACAAAGCGGCGATCATCTCCGAAGAACCGATCGAGGTGAAGGCCAGGGCCTACTAGACCTGAGGTCCGGCGCGGGGCCGCTTATCGGCTCCGCGCCCGACCCGGGCCGCCACACGGGCGCGGCGATCAACGGCCGAGCGCGAACAGCGGCCAGCGCCCGGGGACGCCCTTCAGGTCGTGAAAGCCGCGGTCCTCGAAGGTGAACGGGCCGCCCACGACCGTCCCGAACACCGTCCCAGACACGAGCACTTCGCCTCCACCGGCAAGCCCGCACACTCGGGAAGCGATGTGAACGGCCATCCCGCCGACGTCGTCCCCGATCAGCTCGCACTCGCCGGTGTGCATACCGACGCGCATCTCAATGCCAACCTCTCGTGCCGCATCGGTGAGGGCGAGCGCGCAGCGCAGCGCGGCTGACGGCGGACCAACGAACGTCGCCAGGAAGCCGTCGCCGACCGTCTTGACCTCATGCCCTGCGAACCGGGTCAGCTCCCGCCGCACGTCCCGGTCGTGGCGTGCGAGCAGATCTCGCCAGCGGCGATCGCCAACCGCCGCTGCATGGGCGGTCGCATCGACTATGTCGGTGAACATCACGGTGAGCAGGGCCCGGGTGAGTTCGCCGCCGCTGCGCACGCCTGTGAGGAACTCCTCGATCTCTTCGACGATCGCGTCGCTGTCGCCTACGAACGGGAACGAGTCGGTTCCGTCGAGCTCGACATAGCGCGAGCCCGCGATGTGCTCCGCGAGATAGCGTGAGTGGCGCACGTCCCAGACGAGCTCTCGCGGGCGATGCATGATCAGCGCCGGCACACGGATGCGGGGCAGGACGTGGCGGACGTCGAGGTCGATCATCGCCCTGAAGATGATGCGCGCCTCACTGGGGCTTGCGGCCAGGCGCTGTAGGCGCGAGAACCACTCCGCGAGCGCCAGGTCCTCGGCCATCGACGGCGCGAACAGCGACATGGCCGCGCCGTTGGTCTCACCCCAGGTCGTCATGTTGCTCTCGATCAGCGCTTCGCGGTCCTCGGTCCTCATCGCCCAGTCGTAGTCGGGCGCCCACGAGGTGCGAGCGAGGGACGCGTACATGATCAGCGCGCCGATGCGGTCGGGGCGTTCGGCTGCAAGATGCGCTCCGACGAGCCCCCCGACCGAATAGGTGATCACAGCGGCCCGTTCGCTCCCCGCCGCGTCAAGCACCGCGATCGCGTCCTGCGCCTCCTGCTCGACGGTGTACTCGACGAGGACCCGGTCCGAGAGCCCCGTGCCGCGACTGTCGAACAGGATCAGCCGGCCGAAGGCAGCGAGCCGCTCGAGGAAGCGACGGTTGGCGGGCGCCTCCCACAGCTGCTCGATCTGCGTGATCCAGCCAGTCAGGAACAGCAGGTCCAGCCCGCCTTCGCCGATCACCTGGTAGGCGATGCTCGCGTCCCCGCTGCGCGCATAGCGTGTCGTCGGCGGCGCCATCAATAGCCTTCGATCAGCGTCCGGAAGGGTCCAGATGGCTCTGCCGTCGCGCCCACCGCGCGCACCCTGTCGACCAGCCACAGGTCCGATGTGACCACGCGCACGGCGCCTGGCTCGGAGTCGGTGACCACGAGCCGTACGATCTCGTCGTCAGCCGAGTCACGGCGTGGGCGTGGAGCATGCGCGACTTCGATGACCGTCGAGCGGATCGGCGGTCGCGGCGGCCGCTCGAAGACCACCGTGACCTCCTCGCCGCTCTCCGCAGCCCAGCGCTCGAGCATGTCCACCAGGCGGATCATCGCGCCATGGCGGTCCTTCCACCACGCGTCCGGACGCGTCCCGATCACGTTCATCCCGTCAATGAGCCAGCGCACCGAGAAAGCCTACGTCCTCGGCGCTCGCAAGCGCCGGGACTGGTGACATGCCGCACCGGTCGCCGGATCGTCCCCGAAACGGCGTCGCGCCGGCAATCCTGCTGGAGTTCGGAGCTTCATGAGGCTCGAGGGCATCCAAACCGGCGACATCGTCGAGGTTGATCACAAGGGACGGCGCTTCCACGCCGTCGTCACGGGTCCGGCTCCGGGAGGCCTTGCGCTGCAGCCCACGGACAGGCGCGTCAACTTCTACAGCTGCCGCAGTCGCGAGGTCGTCGGGCATTGGGCCAAGCGCGGCCGACCGCGCCAGACGGCCGAGCCGCTGCGCCCATCCCCGCGCCAGCTGGAGATCGATCTCGCGCCCCGCGGCGAGCTGCCGCCGGAATGAGGGTCAGCCGTTCTGATGCTCGAGAACGGCATCGGCGGCTTCATCGAGACGATCATCGCCCCAGAACAGCTCTCCGCCGACGGCAATGGTCGGCACCCCGAACACACCCAAGGCAAGCGCTTCGTCGGTGGTGCTGCGCAGCCCCTGCTTGACGTCGGGGTCTTCGAGCGCGCCTTCAAGCTGCGCGACATCGATAGCCGACCGGCGCGCCGCCTCGAGGACGACCTCGCGATCGGCAAGGTCACCGCCCTCGAGGAACGCGAGGCGCATCGCGCTGAGCGCAAACGGCCTCAACGTCCCAATCCTCTCCGCATGGGCCATCGCACGCGCGATCAGCAGATCGCTGGTCGGCCACGGGTCCGGCCACCTGATCTGCCCGAGCCCTCGCGCGGATGCTCGCGCCTCGCAGTCGGCCATACCGGGGCCGCGGCGCTCGGTGAGGCCCCAGGATTCGCGGCCGCGAGCCTTGAACAGAGCGCCGGCGAGCACCCCGCGCCATCGCGCCTGCGGCAGCACGGCGTCGATCCGCTCGGCCGCAAACCAGGAATAGGGCGACATCGCCCCAAAGAAGAAGAGCGGCTGGCTCGGCATCCCCCCATGATCGCGCATCCATGTCGTGAGCAGAGCGCGCCACAGGCGGCTCGGGGCCGGCGGGGAGAGGCCATGGGTCTACGTCGTCAGAGCCTCTGGATATAGGGTCCCTGGGGTGAGCAACCGCGTGTTGATCCTCTCCTGGGAGTACCCGCCGGTGATCGAGGGCGGCCTCGCGCGGCACGTGCGAAAGCTCGCCGAGGGCCTTGTCCGCCAGGGGGTCGCAGTGGACGTGCTCACGCGCGGTCGCGATCACGGGCTCGAGAACGGCCTGCCGGGCACCGAGGGGGTCGGCGGCCCGACCGTGCACCGCGTTCGCGAGCCGACCTGGCCACGCGACCTCGATCGTTTCGTGGCATGGGTGCAGCGCATGAACGAGGACATGCTCGCGGCAGGCGAGGCGCTCGCCCAGGAGAACTCCTACGACCTCGTCCACGGGCACGACTGGCTGGTCGCGCACGCCTCCGCGGCGCTCGCAGACAGGCTTGGCGTTCCCTATGTCACAACCATCCACGCCACCGAGCACGGTCGCCACCAGGGCTGGGTGCAGGACCCACCGCAATCTCACATCCACTCGGTCGAGCGCTGGATGGCAAATCGCGCGGACGCCGTGATCGTTTGCTCCTACTACATGCGCGGACACGTCGCTGACATCTTCGACATCGAAGAGCGGCGGATAGCGGTCATCCCAAATGGCGTCGACCCGAACGACCTGCGCCCGAGCGGAGACCTTCGGGCCCTGCGTCGCGAGTTCGCGACCCCGCAGGAGAAGCTGGTTCTGCTCGTCGGCCGGCTGGTCTACGAGAAGGGCTTTCAGCTCGCGCTCGACGCGCTACCGGGAGTGATCCAGCAGGTCGGCAACGTCCGCTTCCTCGTCGCCGGCAGCGGCACGCACGAGGCCGAGCTTCGTTCGCAGGCCGAGGGGCTCGGCCTTTCTGCGCATGGAACGTTCCTGGGTTGGATAGGCGACGACGTGCTCCACTCGCTCTACCGGATCGCCGACCTGTGCGTTGTGCCGTCGATCTACGAGCCCTTCGGCCTGGTCGCACTCGAGGCCATGGCCTCGGGCTGCCCATGCATCGTGGCCGACACCGGTGGGCTGCGCGAGGTGGTGCCGGTGGGAGAGCGTGTCGGGCTGCGCTTCAACGGTGGAGACGCAGAGCATCTCGGCGTGATGATCGAAAGGCTGCTCGTCGACGACCAGCTGCGTGACAGGCTCGTGACGGAGGCATCGGAGCACGTGCTGCGCTTCGACTGGGACGACATAGCCGAGCGAACGAGAGGGATCTACGATGAGCTCGCCGAGCTGGCGCCACGCGAGGGAGCGAGGAGGGGATGAACCAGATGCTGCAGGGGCTGATGCAGGACGACTTCCCGCTGACGCTCAACCACATCCTTCACAGGGTTCGGTCATGCAATCACGGCGCGGAGCTCGTGACGCTGACACCCGACGGCACCGTCGAACGCGCCGCGCATCGCGAGCTCGCCGAGCGCATTGATCGCCTCGCGCGGGCGCTGCAGCAGCTCGGTGTCGAGCAGGGGGACCGCGTCGCCACGTTCGCCTGGAACAACCAGCGCCACTTCGAGCTCTACTTCGCGATCCCGTGCACAGGGGCCGTGCTGCACACGCTCAACATCCGCCTGTTCGAGGAGCAGCTGACGTACATCGTCAACCACGCCGAGGACAAGCTGATCTTCGTAGATGACTCGCTCGTGCCCGTGCTCGAGAAGCTGGCGCCGACCTTCACGACCGTCGAGCACTACGTGGTCATGGGCGACGGCGACACGGGAACGCTGCCGAACGCGCTGCGCTACGACGAGCTGGTGGACGCGGCCGGTCCGGGGGGGTTCGACTATCCCGAGCTCGACGAGCGCCAGGCGGCCGCCCTCTGCTACACCAGCGGCACCACCGGGAACCCGAAGGGCGTGCTGTACTCGCACCGCTCGATCAGCCTTCACTCCTCGGCGACGCTGATGTCCGACGCCAACGGCCTGTCGCGAGCCGACCGCGTGCTGGCGGTCGTGCCGATGTTCCACGCGAACGCCTGGGGACTTCCATACGGCGCCGCGCTCGCCGGCGCCGACCTGATCCTGCCTGACCGGTTCCTCGGCGCCGAGCCCCTGGCAAAGCTGATCGAGGCGGAGCGCCCGACGCTGATGGGCTGCGTGCCGACGATCTTCGCCGACCTCCTGCGCTACGCAGACGCGCATCCTGAGGTCGACCTGTCGTCGCTCTCCAACGCGGCGTGCGGCGGTTCGGCCGTGCCGAGGCAGCTGATGAGGGACTTCGAGGAGCGCCACGGCGTGCGCATCTTCCAGGCGTGGGGGATGACCGAGACCAGCCCCGTGGCCACGTACTCGCGCCCGCGCGAGGGCGAGCACGACGAGGCCTACTGGGACGACCGGGCGAGGCAGGGACGGCCGCTGCCGTGGGTCGAGCTTCGGCTCGTCGATGACGACGGCGGCGAGGTGCCGTGGGATGGCTCCTCGACCGGCGAGATCGAGGTGCGAGGCCCGTGGGTCGCGGCGGGCTACTTCCGCGAGTCCGACGAGGCGAAGTTCGACGCCGGCTGGCTGCGCACCGGTGACATCGCAGCCGTCGACGAGAAGGGCTTCGTGCAGATCACCGACCGCGCCAAGGACGTCATCAAGTCCGGTGGCGAGTGGATCTCCTCGGTGGAGCTCGAGAACGAGCTCATGTCCCACCCCGACGTCGTCGAGGCTGCGGTGATCGCGAAGCCCGACGAGCGCTGGGCTGAGCGGCCGCTGTGCTGCGTCGTGCTCCACGATGGAGCGAGCACGACGCCGGAGCAGCTGGTCGAGCATCTGCGCAGCAGGGTCGCGAAATGGTGGTTGCCCGACGAGTTCGCGTTCGTCTCGGAGATACCGAAGACGAGCGTCGGCAAGTTCGACAAGAAGGTGCTGCGCGGCAGGTTGACCGAGGGCACGCTCGAAGGCCGCGTCCTCGTCCCGTAGGCGCCAAGGGCGCATCTTTCGGTGAGGAGAGTTCGGTCGCCCGAGTGCGAGCCGTGCCACTCGCGGCGCAGCCGCGCGCGGGATACGCAGCCGCGCGCGGGATACTGAGTAGGCGATGTCGCAGGAGAACGTGGAGATTTTGCGCCGTGCCCTCGACGAGTGGAATCGCGGCGAGAGGAGCGAGGCGCGGGTTCGAGCTTTCTGGCACTCGGACGTGGAGTTCTTGCCGCGTCGATCAGCGACTGAGGGGCCATATCGCGGGATCGAAGGCGTCGAGCGCTTCATCGCCGATACCGACGAGACCTTCGAGAAGTTCGAGCAGTACTACGAAGTACTCGACCTGGGAGAACGGCTCCTGGTTTGGGGGAAGCTCCACGTGCGGGCGCGGGGCAGCGGCATCGAGACGGACATCCCGACGGGCGCCATATTGGAGTTCCGTGACGGCAAGATCGTTCGCTGGGAGGACTTCGGCTCGAAGGAGAAGGCGCTCGAAGCCGTGGGCCTGGCCGAGTAGCCGGGTCGAGTTTCGCTAGTCGTTCGCCAGGCCCTCCTAGGTGCCGCTCCCGCGTGCACCCCGGCGGCACGGGACGCCGCTGTCGTTGCAGAACGGGCGCCGCACCTCAAGTACGAGCAGGGCGCGACCGATACTAAGGACTGCGACATAGGGGTATCTAGGCCATTGCGGCATCGACTGCCGCCGAGGCTGCTGATAGACATTCGACTCCAAAGGCAGGCAACGACCTGTCATTGGCGAACAAAAGACCGAACTTTGCGACTAGAATCGCCCACAAGCTCAACGAAACAGGTCCCGTCCGGGACCGGAGCGTTCGCTCACACCATTCAACGGGAGGTTGGCATGACTCGGACCGACGTCGTGGCCTCGAGCAGGCCGCAGGCATCAGGCGCAACGCAGATGGGGAAAAGATCGTCCAGCGCGTTTCGCAGGATGCTGATCCTGCCGGTGGCTCTGTTTGTGACCGCGCTCGCGATGCCATCGGCGGCTCTTGCGGTAGAAGAAGGCTCTGGCTACAACCAGAAACCGAACACTCCGACAACGCCCACGACTCCCGCTGCAACCACGCCGGCGCCCACCACTGGGACGTCCCCGTCGAAAGAAAGCAGCACGCCGACCAAAGAAACGGCGCCGTCCAAAGAAGCTGCGCCGTCCAAAGAAGCTGCGCCTGCGACCACTAAAGCCACGAAAGCATCGACGCTCCCGTTCACGGGCCTCGACCTTCGCTGGACGATAGCCGTGGGCCTGCTCCTGATGGGCGCGGGCTTCTCGATAGTCGTGCTGCAGCGGCGTCAGCGCCGCGACAGCCAGCGCTGAGCGCGAGAGATGCTGCAGGCCGCCGGCTGAACGGCCGGCGGCTGCATGCGTGCACGTCGCGGCTAGACTGCGGCGATCATGGACTGGAGGCTCGAGCTGGTCGCGATCCCCGTGTCCGATGTGGATCGCGCAAAGGCGTTCTATACCGAGAAGGCCGGCTTCAACGCTGACCACGATCACACGGTGAGCGAGGAGATCCGCTTCGTTCAGCTGACCCCGCCCGGGTCGCGATGCTCGATTGCGCTCGGTACCGGGATCGTCGACACGCCACCGGGTTCGGTGCACGGCCTGCAGATGGTGGTCTCCGACGTACGGGCTGCGCGTGACGAGCTTCTCGGGCGCGGCGTCGAGGTCAGCGACGTCCAGGAGTTCCCGTGGGGCTCTTTCGTGTTCTTCAACGACCCCGACGGCAACAGCTGGTCGGTGCAGCAGTTGCCCGCTCGCAGCTAGCGCTCGCCGAGCCGTATCTCCGGGCCGCCGCGCCCGAACCATCTAGGCTTGGTTGGAAGATGCTCTGCCGCACTGGTCTCGATCAAGGTCGATCACCGACACCACGTCGGTCGCTCGGGGTCTGTGGGCAGTGATGGCCGGCCCGGTGAGTCGAGTGCTGTCGAGCTCGCAGCTCGCGCTGCTCGCCGAGTACGGCGAGGAGCGGACCGCGAAGGTCGGCGCGACGCTGTTTGAGATCGGCGACGCCAGCTATCCGTTCATCGCGATCCTTGAGGGCGAGGTCGCCGTGCTGGACGGCGCCGGCCGCGAGATCGTCAGGCATGGCGCCTCCGGCTTCCTGGGGGAGATGAACCTGCTCACGGGACAGCGCGTCTTCCTCACGGCCGTGGTGACCGCGCCGATGCGCTACCTGGCGGTTGATCGCGACGCTCTCAAGCGCCTGCTGTTCGAGGACGCATCACTTTCGGATCTGCTCCTCACGGCGTTCGTCGAGCGGCGGGAGATGCTCCAGCAATGGGAGGGGATCGGGATCGAGATCATCGGTCCGCTCGAGTCCGCTGACACGCGTCGACTCGTGGAGTTCTCAAGGCGCTTGCGGCTTCCCTACACGTGGATCACTCCCGCGGAGAGCCCCGAAGCGGCGGCCCTCATAGCGGCCCTTGACCCAGCCGATATCCCGCTCGTGCGCCTTCCCGGCGGTGGAGAGCTGCGCGGGCCCAGCAACGGAGAGCTCTCGCGGACGCTCGGCATCGGCCTCGAGCTCGAGCAGCGCGAGGAGGTCGACCTGTTGGTCGTCGGCGGCGGGCCGGCCGGCCTTGGTGCGGCTGTGTACGGCGCCTCGGAGGGCCTCGACACGCTGGTCATAGAGAGCACGGTCCTCGGCGGGCAAGCCGGCACATCGCGCAGGATCGAGAACTACCTCGGCTTCCCCGCAGGCATCAGTGGGACAGAGCTGACCAGCCGCGCGGTCACGCAGGCGCGCAAGTTCCGGGCTCGCACGGCGACCCCCTACCGCGCACAAGCGCTCGAGCCAGGCGACGAGCGGCACGTCGTCAAGCTCGACGGGGGCAACGAGGTTCTGGCGCGATCGGTGCTGCTCGCCACAGGTGCCGAATACCGGCGACTGCCGGTGGATGATCTCGAGAACTATGAGGGGATCAGCGTCTTCTATGCCGCGGGCCCCCCGGAGGCGCAGGTGTGCGGCGGGCGGCGCGTGGGAGTCATCGGCGGCGGCAACTCGGCCGCGCAGGCCGCCGTCTGGCTGGCGCGAGGCGGCGCGTTGGTCACGCTGATGCACCGCCGGGCAGACCTGCGCGAAACGATGTCGAGCTACCTGATCGACGAGCTCGAGCGATATGGCGTCGCCGTGCGTGACCGCAGCGAAGTTGCCGGCCTCCACGGCGAGGAGGGACAGCTCGAGGCCGTCACGCTCACCGACGGCACCGATCTCCCGCTCTCCTACCTGTTTCTGTTCCTCGGCGCCGTCCCCTGCACCGGCTGGCTCGGCGATGTCGTCGCGCGAGACGCCGACGGGTTCATCCTCACCGGCGCCGACGCCGGCGCCGACGGCCTGCTCGAAACCAGCGTCCCGGGCGTCTATGCGGCCGGCGACGTGCGGGCGGGGTCGACCAAGCGCTGCGCGACCGCCGTCGGCGAGGGTGCGACCGTCGTGCGCTTCGTCCACGAGCACCTGTCGCCCATCGCCGCGCCACACCGCTGACGTGTCGCGTTGACGACAGGCAGCAGTGACGCTGCTGCTGGCTTGGCGCGTCCAGGGATGGACTATCGCCTGATGCGGATGAGAGGACTCGAACCTCCACCGGGTTGCCCCGACACGGACCTGAACCGTGCGCGTCTACCAATTCCGCCACATCCGCATGCTGCTGGGCATGCGAAGATATCGCACACCCGGTAGGCGGGCGGCGGAACGTGCCGGCCGGCCGCGGTTGGTCCGACCGCGCGGCGTCGCACCGCGCGGGCACTCACGCGGAGCGCTTTGCTAGCCTCGGCTCAGCAATAGCGCGCCGCTATCGTCCAGGGGACTAGGACGCCGCCCTCTCATGGCGGAAACCCGGGTTCGAATCCCGGTAGCGGTACTCTCCAAAAAGGCACTGTTTAGCAGGGCTTTTTGTTTGCGCTAGTCCGAGTAGAGCGCAAACCTAGACCCCGTTGGACCCCGGTTGGACCCCGGCGCACGGCGAGCGCCTCCTGTCTCCGAGCGGATAGCCTCCCCGCGTGCCGCGCGGACGCCCCGATATTGCAAATACGGCCGTTCGGATCTTTCTGCACGAGATGGGCATCGCGTACGACGAAGAGCGCGGGAAGGAGCCCTACAAAAAGGCGAAGCACTTCAAAGAGGTTCAAGATTTCTTTGGCGGCCGTTGTTGCTATTGCGACGTGGATTTCAAGAGCACAGAGGCGGTCGAGGATCACCTGATCCCGACGAACAAGACGGACCTTGGTCTGCACGCTTGGGGCAACATCGTGCCGGCCTGCCGCGCCTGCAACGCGAAGAAGCAAGGCTCGGATTGGCGAGACTTCATCATCGAACGGTCGGGCACCCATGCCGGCGAGCGCCACGCGAGGATGCGGGCATTCCTGACCGAGTACGACTACCGGCCGTCGGCTGACCTACGCGACGTCGCGGGCGAGCTCTACGACGAGGTCGGCGAGATAGCCATGACGCTGATCAGGGCGAAGATCAAGCGCACCCGAGACAAGTTATAGGCGTAGGGCTTGAGCCGGCCGCGTAGCTGGCGCCCAAGGCCGCGAAACGCCGACCTTGTGGGTTGCATGGGGTCGAGCGAATCGCGGGCGTTAGGCGTGGCGCCTGTGTCCCTTGCTCCCGCTACCGGGCTGGGTCTGGCCGCGCCCGGCGACCCTCACCGACTAGGGCGGCTACTGGCACCGCGTCGACGAAGGTGTTGGCGATGACTACGAGGTGCGCGAGAAACCGCTCGTGATCCGTCGCTTGCGACCACGGACGCCGACCTTTGGTCTCGATCCGGACAGCTTTGAGCTCGCGCTTGAAGTCGTCCCATGCGGAGCGTGTCTCGATCTGCTCTGCGTGAGCGATGGCCCAAGTCAGCATCTCTAGGACGAGCAGGCGTTGGTGCTCCTGGGAGAGGCTGTAAAGCTTCTCGGCACTCCACGGAGCCGCGCTGGGCTTGCTGTAGTCCACCTCGACGACGC
Source organism: Solirubrobacteraceae bacterium (assembly GCA_034665005.1). Lineage (GTDB taxonomy): Bacteria > Actinomycetota > Thermoleophilia > Solirubrobacterales > Solirubrobacteraceae > Palsa-744. The sequence continues at coordinate 64,362 of JAXDGO010000059.1, forward strand.
GGTCCGCCTCCGGCAGCGGGGTTTTGCGTGGGAGCTTGACCTTCATGCGACCACCTCGTTCAGCTCCAGAGCCAAGTCCGTGAACCGGCTTAGCAACGCCAGCCGGTCCAGCTGGAGACTCTCCGGATCGTTGAGGCGTGCGTATCGCTCCCAGGTGGCGTCCATCTCGCGCCGGACTACATCTTCCGTGCGAGGCAGCGGCAACTGCGTGATTGGTTCCATCGTGACCTTCTTTCGCGGCAGGCGCTGACTCAACCACCGCGCCTGCGGCCTGCCTCAACGCAGATCGGTGGTCGAGCCGCTACCGCTCGGGCTGGTCGAAAGCCCACGACGCGCCTTAGCAAACACGCGCCTGGCGTCTACCACCGAGTTGTTGCACATTCCGCACGACTTCGCCCTCGACTAACTGAGCGGGGTGCGGGCCGAACTTTGGCAACTCGGCTCGTAGCGTTGAACGCCAGGGGCGACCGTATCAGCGCAGCCCCGGCTTCGGTCAAGACGTTTCCCCGTGCGGTCCGCCACCATCCATAAGATTCGACCATATGGACGAGCAAGCTTTCAAGGAGCTGGTCGATCGGCTCGGCGAGGCGAACCAGGTTGTCGCGGACCTCGACCCGGCAATCCGAGCCGAGGCCTTCGAGTTGATGAGGCCCTACGTCGAGGGCGGCGATGCGGTTCAGAAAAGAGGCGGCCGCACGACGCGTTCGCGGTCGGCTGCGAAGCCGGCTGCGAAACCGGCAGCTAAGACCCCAACGCCCAAACCGGCCCGCAAACGATCCGGACCGCCGCCTGCAAAAGACGCTGTTGTTGTCGAGTCGGCAACTGAGGCTGAGGAGAAACTGGTCGAGTCACACCTCAGCGATACGGAGGCGGACAATGCGATGCTGGCGCTCGCCATCTTCTACGGACGGCACGGCCGAGCCGCCTTCGACATGGCACATCTGCAAGCGATTGCGCGGCAGTTCAATCTCAACGTGCCGTCGAGAATGGACAAAACGTTCCGTGCCGCCAAGCGAGGCGCAGACAAGAAACTCGTGACCAGAAAACAGGAGGACGGCTGGAAGGTTCAGCCGGGTGGTGGCAATTGGCTCAAGGAGACCTACGGCGTCGAGATGGGTCGGCAGCCCCTCCCCACCGCTGCCGAGGGGTAGCAATGGCTTTGTCGCTCGGGGAGTTCTTGCATCCGCTCGCGAAAGCCAGCCAACGAGACCTCGTTCTGGCGACGATGTACTACCTCGAACGGTACGAGGACGAGGAAGAGATCACGACGGCTGACCTCAAGGCAGCATTTACGAAGGCGAAGCACACCAACGGCAAGAAGATCCAGCATGCGTCGGTCCTCAACTATGCGGTCCCTTACGTCGAACCGAAGGGCAAGGACGGGAAGCTGATCACTTGGGCTCTCACCGACACCGGCAAGAGTCAAGTGCGGGAGCTGCTCGACCTGCCTGCCGCAGAGCCCGACGTTGAGCATGACGTCGGGACGCTCGAAGCGATAGCGGCGAAGATCGCTGATGAGAACGTCCGTAGTTACGTCGAGGAAGCGATCAAATGTCTTCGCTTCGGTGCCCTTCGTGCGGCTGTCGTGTTCCTCTGGACCGGCGCCGTCGGCGTCCTTCGCGACGAAGTCTGGAAACAGGGCGTCAAGACCGTGGCGCCGCTCGTCGCGAAGCACGCTTCGCGAGCGCCCGTCTTCAAAAAAAAGGATGACCTCGCCTACGTCAACGACGCTGCACTCCTGCTGATCGCGCAGGAGCTTGGGATCTTGGACAAGACACAGAAAGAGCGGCTCAAAGAGGCGCTGGATCTTCGAAACGGATGCGGCCACCCGTCTCGATACAAAATCCGCGAGAAGAAGGTCTCAAGCTTCATCGAGGACGTCGTCGGAATCGTCTGGTAGCCGCCGCCCTCGTTGACGCCGAAGGCTGTTAGGTCTCCACGGCTCGCTCGTCCGCGTAAAGGTCCCAGTCATCGAGGTAGCCTTGAAGCATTCCGACGAAGGCCGTGACGTGCTCGTCCAGCGCCGGCAGAGAGATGTATGCCGGGCGCCGAGAGACTTTGCCGTCAAGACCTGAGGCGTAGCGAAACCTTGTCGAGTCAGGATCGCGGTCGTGGATCAGGGCAACCAGCTCCGACCCATCCTTATCGAACTGCGCCCAGGTGTCGGACGTCGGACCGACCAGCTTCTTGACCGCGCCCCAAAGCCATTTCAGGGAATGACCGCGCGGTAGCTGTCCATCTGCGACGAGCACTTCCTTCATCGCTAGCTCCATGCGGTGGCGTTGCAGGAAGAACACGACCAGCCCGACCTGATCGATGGTTGCGCCGAAGTCTCGTCGATTCAAGGTCAGGTAGCTCGCTGCTTCCTGGAACCCGATTGCGCCGAACGTCCATCCCTTGGCCCACTGCGTCTGCACTAGGTCCTCATGTCGCTTTTTCGGGAAGAGTTCGGCCTCTAGGTTCACGGGCCACAGGATAAGAGAGCGCCTTGGCTAGGCGGAATCCCCGGCGGCTTGGTCGGTGGCTGTTGGGCGTATGGGCGTCGGCTCGGCCTGCCGGCCCTCCGGCGGACCCTCGTACATGCCGTCGAGCGCGTCGGCGGTGCTGGCCTCCACACTCGGGAAGGCATGCCCGTACAGGTTCATGGTCGTCGCGATACTGGCGTGCCCCAGGCGCTCCTTCACGTACAGCGCAGGCGTCCCGGCGGCGATCAGCAGGGAGGCGCATGTGTGCCGCAGATCGTGAAAAAGGCAGCTTGCGCTTGCCGGCTGGTAGCGCCTTGATCGCCGGGCGGAACTCCTTGTGCATGAACAGCACGTGGCGAACCGCCCTCCCGCCTGGCGTGAGGAACACCAGGGCCTCGGCGTGGTTCTGGCCGCCGGGAGCGGGCGCGGTGAGGTGTTCGTTGAGCATGTCGCGTGTCTGCTTGCCGAGCGTGATCGTGCGGGGCTTGCCGCTCTTAGGCGGGCGTTGAGCAGGCCTGCCTACAAGCCGAACGAGACTTCCGCCGCCGGGAGTGGAGCGCCGTAGAAGACCTGCTCGCGGCCATCCCTCCCGGCGGCAGTATCGGCGACATCTACGACCTGCCAGCCGAGCAGGCGCTACCGGCGCTCAGGGCGGCGGAGGCCTGCGGCTGGCTACGGGAGTGCCGAGGGTAGCCGTGGGCGGGCGGGGTTTCCTGGCGGAGAAGCGCTTTCTAGTGGCAGCCCCTCCGTCTCCTTTCACCGCCCGCCCACGAGTGCGCTTCTCATGGACCCGCTAGAGGCCTACCGCGAGGGCCTGGCGCTCGCCCGCCGTGCCGGCATGTCGTGGTACCAAGCCGAGCACGCGGCATACGAGGCGGCGCTGGCGGTAGAGCCCGACCCAGCCGAGCGCTCAGACTGGGCCTCGGCCCTCTACGACACCCGCACCGCCTGGATGCGCGCTTACGAGCGGAGACCTACGGGCTTCGCGCTGTAAGGAAAGCCCATTGCTAAGCTACGGATCATCCCAAGCTTTTGATGCTCTTTCATGGCAACTCTGATCTTTACTACGTGAGTGCTTGGGTGATAGGCGGGTCGCCCGGGTGGGCGGCTTTTGACCGACCCGGAGTGGGTCGGCATGCCAGGCGCACGAAAACCCGCCCTGTCCAGGCGAAGCGCCTTCTCATAGGTGGTCCGCAGATCGCGTCCAAGACGCACGCCGCCGACTTGGCAGGGGAGTCGGAGACGTGTGCATCTGGAGCGGTCAATGTACGTAGTCGGCCTCAGTACAGGCGAGTGGATAGGTATCGGAGTCGGAGGCCTCGGGGTCCTGGTCTCCGCCGTAGGTCTTGGGATAGCGATTGTCCAACTGAAACGGATCCGAAAAACCGCGACCGCAGTCCAAGAGGCAGTCGACCAACAGAAACAAGAGCTTACGGGAGCTCTTCTCCTCACTCGGGGCGGAGAGCTGGAACGGATCGAGGCGGACCTCCGAGCGGCCTCCAGCTCGCAGGAACCAATCGGAAGACATCTGGCTACGCAAGCCGTACTGGCCTGGCGACGGACCGGAAGCGACTTGCAGGCGGTGTTCAAAGGCCGCTCGGATGCTCCGGCGGACCTCGTGACCGCCATGTCCGAATCGCTGGCGATCATCGACGTGGCGCTGAGCGACCTCGCCGATCCGGCCATCACAGTTCACGACGCATGCGCGAGCTTGCTATCGAAGGTCAGCGCTGCCTGTGCGCTGGCTCGTGAGGCGGGCGGTGCGATGATACTTACGGAGCAGCCATGACTGACGCGAAGCCCATCGACGAACTTGTCGCCGCCCTGCTAGACAGCACGAGGAGTGGCAAAGCTCAATGGGAGCAGGTCGATGCACAAGGCCGAACCTTCCTTGCGGCTCGGCCCAGCGGGTCGGTACTGCTCTCCGGCGGCGGGCCAGAGTTCCTTGGCACCCCGTCCGTAAAGCTCGAAGTCAAGAATGCGGAGGGCGTGACGATCGAAACGGCGGAGAGCTCAGGTGCGCTCATTGAGCTTGGCGGGTCTGTGAGCGGATTGGGCGACCTCTACACGCTGGTAACTGAGCGGCATTCGCGCACCGGCGAGACACTTCGCTCCTTGGCGAAGGAATTCAGCGGCTAACAGCCGAGCGCGCGATTCGCCGTACCTCGACCCAGTGCGGACCCTGTACGGACCCTGGCAGCACGGTAAACAGCGGGCGCTAGGGGCAAGCAACGGGCCACAGGCGGAGCGACGAAAGTGCTAGTTTGCAGGCGGTTTCGGGGTGCGCAGGGTCACAAGAGGCGTTAGGGGCCAGAGCCCTCCGGTGGCCCTCTCATGGCGGAAACCCGGGTTCGAATCCCGGTAGCGGTACTACCTGCGCCCCGTAGATAGGGGCCGTCTCGCGTTCTGAGGATGATGGCTCAATGGCTGGCTCAACGGCGCGCTTAAGCTGGCCGCAGCGGCGGGCCGCCTCCCGACGAGGAGGCGCCGTCCGGTCTTGGGAGCGCGTATAGTGCGTGCGTGATGGGGGGGACGCGAACTAGGATGCGCGTGGGGCTTTCGCTAGCGGCCGTAACGCTCGTGCTCGCAATGCTCGGGTTCACCGGCTCGGCCAGCGCGCACACCTCCTGCGCGCAGATCGGGACCGTCTACGGGATTCCGCCGTGGGGCTTTCACACGGGCGCTTACAGCGGCGAATCGTGGTTCGCGAAGGCGCACGGGAACACCAACTTCCAAGCCAACACCGTCTCGGGGGTCATGTGCCAGCAGGATGGGCACGGCACGATCCTGATGTCGGTCCTGCACCACCTCGTCTACCACTCGCACGTAGCGATGATGTGGGGTTACCCGGGCAACATCATGAAGATCAAGTTCCGGATCACGAGCAGCAGCGACCCGAAGTGCACCGTCGGCATGGTGGGTCGCGCGACCGTCTACGGGAGCTACAACGGCGTGCGCAGTGACAGCGTGCAGTTCTTCTTCCCCGCCGCCTGCAAGGACCAGGACCACCTCTACCACGGCACCAAGGTCAACGTCCAGGTACCGCCGCCTTGCGTCGCTCCTCGGCCAGCTTGCGTTGCCTCACGCCGAGGAAGCGGAAGTCGTTGAGGTCATAGTGTCCGAACCACACGCGCTCCTGGTCGGCCAGCTCGAGGGTTGATCGCTAAGCACCGCAGCGCGGCGGCGTAGCCGATGTCCTAGTCGCCGCGCGGCCCGCGACGCATCGGCGGCCCACGCAGCGTCGGAGTTCGTTCTTTGGACCCCTGAGAGACGTGGCTACGGGTCCAGCGGCCAACCAAGCCGCGCTAAGGCCGCGAAACAGCACTACAGCCGTAGGTGATGGCTGCGCCCCGTCACGGACAGCAACAATTGGTTGTTAGGCTTCCTAGCTAACGGGTACTTGGGATGAGATGCCGATTGGGGGTGGGTGGTGATAGCCGGGTGCCGCGCGATATTCGCTGCGCTGATCTGCGCGCTGCTGCTGCCGGCCGTAGCGCTGGCGCACATCGAGCGCGCGTCCTACTGGCCTGACCCCGCTCCGGACTGCTCGGTGACTCCTTGTGCCGGCGGGCAGGTGCCTGCGGCGCGCTCGCTTGAATCGGCCACGACGGGCGGCCCTGGCGTGACGCGGGTCGTCTGCCAGCCGGACTCCATCGTGCGGCTGCGGGCGTCGATCGCCAGCGCCAAGAAAACCGGCTACGTGATACGCCCCACCCAGCCGCGCCAGAAGATCACGGCCGCGGAAGGCAACGCGCTCATCAGGATCAACCTCGCGCTCCGCAAACGCTGCGCGTTCAACTCAATCCAGGCGGCCGTGACCCAGTCCGGCAACAACGACCGCGTCGTGATCATGCCCGGCCTCTACACAGAGCCCAAATCCAGGGAAGCGCCGACCCACGATCCGAGCTGCGCGCAGTACGAGATCGTCAACGACAGAGGCGAGACGGGCGCCGTCTCGTATGCGTACCAGTTTCACTGCCCGAACGACCAGAACCTGATCGCGGTTCTGGGCCGCCAGCCCGGGTCGAGTCCGCCTCCACAGCCGCCGCTCTCCGACCGCCACAGGATCCCCGATCTGGGCCCGTGCATTCGCTGCAATCTCCAGATGGAGGGATCAGGCGTTTCCCCTGACGATGTGACCATCGACGGGGGACGGGTGGAGTCGGGCGACGCAGGGCCGATCGGCGCGGTGAAGGATGTTGGTATTCGAGCCGACCGGGCAGACGGATTTGTTCTGCGCAATGTCAAGGTCCGCCACGTGAACGAGCACGCCATTTACGTGCTCGAGAGCGACGGCTATCTGCTCGATCGCTTCAAGGCCTTCTACGCCGGCGAGTACGGCGTGCTGACGTTCGTCGAGGACCATGGCGTGATGCAGAACTGCGATGCCGCGGGCCACGGCGATTCCGGCCTGTATCCAGGGGCGGGCGCGGACACAGGGAACCAGCGCGATGTGAGCATCGATCCGGTGTTCCGCTACAGCCAGGAGATCCGTAACTGCGACTCACACCACAACGCCGGCGGCTACTCGGGCACCGACGGCAACGCGGTCTATGTGCACGACAACAACTTCTACGACAACGCGCTGGGATTCACGACTGACGTGTTCACGGCGGCCGGCCATCCCGGGTTCCCGCAGGACTCCGACCTGGTCGAGAAAAACAACTTCTACTCGAACAACTTCAATCCATACGCGCCCGGCTCCGACGTGGCCCCCAGCGTCCCCCTGCCCGTTGGGACGGGGCTGTGGATCGCCGGCGGCAACGACGACGTCGTTCGCGACAACCGCTTCTACGACAACTGGCGGCGCGGCGCGATGCTCTTCGCGGTGCCCGACCAGACTGTCTGCGGACCTGCGGGCGTCGACCCCTCGCTGCTGGCGGGCTGCAACCCGGCCGCGGTCCCGCCGTCGACTTCCTACAGAGACCAGTTCTACGGAAACGTGATGGGAAGGGCGCCAGACGGGACCATCAAGCCCAACGGCACCGGTGACGTCACGACAGGCCGCACGGACTTCTGGTGGGACCAGTTCACCGGCAACACCGGGAACTGCTGGCACGACAACACCGGCCAGGACGGTACGGCGGCCAGCGTCACGAGCACGCCACTCGCGCCGCTCCTGCCATCCGCGTGCGACGCCACGAGCGTAGGTACGGGCGGCCCGCAGCAGGAGGCGGAGCTGCTGAACTGCCTCGCCGATATCACCTTCGACACGCGCCAGTGTCCGTGGTTCACCACGCCATCGAAACCCTCCTGAAGGGCCGACTCCAGGGGACACTCGCCCCGGCTGCTCTGATGCTCTGCTGTCTTGCGCTGCTCAGCGGCTGCGGCAGCACGGCCCAGTCGAGCACGCTGGGCGAACACAGCTCTGTCGATGTCGGCGAATCGGCGCGCAGTGACACCTGTGCGCAATGGCGGGCCGGCACCGTCGCGCAGCGCCGGGGCGCCCTGGTACGGCTCCGCAAGTTCGCCGGCAGTCCGGTGGGATCCTCGGCGGGCCTTCAGAACGGCCATGTCCTCGGTGACGATCGCGCTTATAAGCTCTTTCAGAGCATCTGCGCCAAACACTTCGCGCGCGCCTTCAAGCTCTACAAGCTGTACGAGCGCGCAGCCGCCTTCATCGGTCATTGAGCCGTGCGGATCGGGCCGGCGGGTGGGTTAGCCCAAATGCTGCTCGTCTGCCGGAGCATCCGGCGCGTATGACGCCACTCGGCAGGCCGCTACGACTAACGCCGTAACGGCCGCCCAAGCGAGAGGGATTGTTACAAGGAGCATCTGAGTCATCCTGCCTTTGACTGCGCCAACCATGTTGCGGCATGGGGATCGCCTCCACACCGGCCAGAGGTCGAGGGTTTGACCTCCACCTCTGGTTAGGGTTCGGCGCAGGGAGGCGGCTCACCCCAGGGCCGTAGGAGAGCGGCCCTGGGGCGTCACCGCTTGGATCTAGAGGGGTGCTGGTTGTGAGAGCACCACGACTATCGTCAACGATCGACGCAGGCGTCAAAAGGGTCCGCTGTCCAACACTGCTCAGCGGGTTTTGGCCGTGTGCCCAGGGTCGTCACGACGGTTCTCTAAGGGCTCACGGCGCGCCCCCGGGGGTCGGGGCGCGCCGCAAGCGGCCTGGCCATTCCCGACTCAAGACCGCCCACTGGACCCTTCCCTCTAGGGCTGTGCGCATTTAGGAGTCTCGGGAATCCGGCCCACCGTCAGGGCCTTCGTGCCCCACGGAAATGGTACCCGTGCTGGACCATTACAAACGTCCGGAGATCGTGTCGGCCGTCCCGTCGCTCACGAGGTCGTCGGAGGAGGGCGACACGTGCTGCGCTTCCTTCTGTGGCGACTGCTTGGCCTGCTTGCCGTGCTCGTCGGGGTGGCGTTGGCGGCGTGGTTCATCGGCGGCGGACCGGGGAGGCTGCTGCGAGGGAGCGGCGCAAGCGCCGTTGAGCTCTCGGTCCCAGAACTGGCTCAGGTGGTCGGGCGGCAGCTTCGAGCCATGGCGAGCACCCTGTTCGCCCTGTCTCCGACGAGGCCGCTGCTGGCGCTCTCGCTTGCCGTGGTCGGCTTGCTCGCCTCTGTCCGCCTGACGGCGAGACGTGGCTGTGCCCACATTCGCCTGCAAGTTGAGCCCTACCGCACCGACCGAGCGAGCGCAGAGGCGGTGGTGACGATGTTCGAGGCGCTGCACAAGCGCTCGTTGCGGCGCTGGTGGCGACGCCTGCTCTTCGGTCAACCTGCGATCGCGCTCGAGGTCCATCACACGGTCGGCGCCCCCGGCCCGCGCCGGGCGGGGCGCCACCCGGAGGCTGACGCGCGCGCTCCCGCAGAGACGCGTGAGCCTGCATCGGCATGGCTTGCCGTGGTCTGCCCCGTGGAGCTCCAAGAGATGGTCGAATCGGCGTTGCGGGCGGCCTATGTGAACTGCCGCGCGCGGCCGGCCGCGCGATCGGTCGCGTCGCCGCCGGCGGTGCTGCGGCTGAAGAAGCGCGCCGAGTTCATCAAGCGCGTCAAGGTGATGGACCACTTCGCCCATCAGCGCGAGCCGGCCGTCAACAGGCTGATCACCGTCATGGGCGCATGTGGTGAGCCGGCTTTCGTGCAGATCGCGATGACCCCCGCGCCTGCCTTCTTCGAGCGACTGGCCCGGTCGCTCTACAAGCGCCACGAGGCGAAGCTCTCGCGTGAGCGAAGAGAGCACGTCGTGGTCCGCGATCGCTCGATGGTCGAGGACGCTGAGCTTCGCGGCGGTCTCGATGTCCAGCACAGACCGCTGTTCTTCGTGGATCTGCGGGTGATCGCCGCGCATCGCCGCACTTGTGAGCGGATCGCCTCCGAGCTCAGAGCCGAGGGTGCCGAGAACCGCCTCGTCGAGCGCGGGACGGCGGTTCGGCATGGCGTGCTCGGCCTCTACGCTCGCCGGGTCCAGCGCGGCGAGGGCAACCCGCTGCCCTCCTTCTACAGGGGCGTGTTCGCCTCGACGGAGCTCGCGGCACTTTGGCATCTGCCTTCGACCGACTACCTGACGGTGCCGTTCTCGCGAACCTCACTACCGCTGGCGCCCGCGCCGCCGGCAATCCTCCGTCCGCGAGACGGGCAGGGAACGCTGCGGGACTCGATTGGAGCGGTCTCGATCCATGTGGATCTGCGCAGGCAGAACACGGCCGTGCCCGGGACCGTCGAGCAGGGAAAGTCGAGCTACCTCGTCGCGACCGTCGCCGAGGACCTCCGCCGGGAGCGATGCTCGGTCATCGTTCTCGATCCCAAGGGCGACGCCGCCGAGGCTGCCGTCAGCCTGGTGCCGGCCGAGCGGACGTGCACCCTGCTCGATTTCTCGCACCCGACCTGCGGGTTCAATCCGCTCGCGGTCGATGCACCGGCCGACGTCATCGCCGACTACGTGGTGGCGGCGTTGAAGAACCTGTTCACGGATGCCGACATCCGCGCCTCGTCCGATCGCTATCTGCGCAACGCCATCATCGCGGTGCTCGCCTATGACCGGGCGTCGACCCTGTGGGACGCTGCTCGCCTTCTGTCCGTCGGCGAGGAGGGCTATGCGTATAGAAGGAGCGTCGGTGCGCTGGTGCGCACACTGCCCGAGTTCAAGGAGATCGCCGAGTTCTTCACCGCAGAGCTCACAGCACAGCTAGCCGATGCGCGCAGCAGCACGACGGCGAAGCTGGATGCCCCGGTCAACAAGCTCGCACGCCTCCTCAACTCATCATCGATCAAGCGAGTTCTGCTCAACGATTCATTGAAGGTCGACTTCGACCGGGTGATCACCGGCGGCGAGGTGCTGGTGGTCAAGGGTGCGCTCGGCGCGATGGGCGCCGGGAACACCGCCGTCCTCATGCAGCTCCTGGTCGGCATGCTCGACGCGTCGCTCGCGCGACAACAGGATCTTCTGCCTGAGCAGCAGCGCGTGGCAGTCGCCCTGAAGATCGACGAGGCACCGCTCGTCCTCAACCGCGGGTTCGCCGAGACGATGGCCCTGAAGCGCTCTGCCGGGCTGGAGACGGTCGCATGCTGGCAGACAGATGCCCAGTGGGCTGACCGTGATGTGCGCGATCAGCTCGACGCGCTCTTCGCGCATCGCGTTTACTTCGCCACCGCCTCAGCGCAGGACGCGCGCTCAGCAGTTGCCCTGACGATGGCCGAGTTCTCGGACACTGTCCGCCCGGGTATCGAGCATCTCTCGGCCCTCGGACATCCGGATGTCCGTCTGCATCTGCCCAAGCACCACGCGATCGTCAGCTGGACCACAGCCGCCGGACGCCAGTCGCCGTTCATCGCCCGCACCGTTCCGTTGCGCGTTGATCGCGAGCGCCTCGCGCTGCACGCCGCCCGCCAGCGCGAGCGCGGCGCACGCCATCGCGCCGACCTACGCCAGCCCCATTGGGACCGGAGTCGCAGAGCGGCTGTGAGCGACGCGGGCGACGGCTCGGTCTCGCCGCCCAGCGAGTCTCACGCTGGGCCCCCGGCAGAGACGGCAGGGACCGACGCCGCACATCCCGTTACGCCTCGGGAGAGCCACTCGAGCCTTCCTAAGGACTCGGCCGAGAGCTACCGCGAGCTGCTGGCGCTCGACGGCTGCGTGAGCGTGCGCTGGTCGAAGCCGACCCCGCCCATTCGCCGGCTCGATCCCGATCCGCTCGACCTCGAGATCCTCGCGCTCGTGGCGCGGCTCAGGCACGTGCTCACCAGCCAGCTGCACAGGCGGTTCAATCCGTCGCGCGCGGCCACCACGACGCAACGGCGCCTCAAGCGGCTGTCCGACGCAGGCCTGCTGCAGCGATTCCAGTTTCACCGTGGCGACGGGGGAGGAGTTCCCATGTGCTGCGTCGCAACCGCGGACGGCTTGCACCTGCTCGAGGAGGCCGGCCTCGCCACACCGCCCCCCGAGGCTCTGGCGCGCAACGACCGCGCAAGCAGACGCACGGCGACCACGGCGGCTGCGAGAGCAGAACGCCGGCTGCGACAGGCTCGCCACGACGTTCACGTGGCCGGCTGGGTCCTGGCGCTCGAGCGAGCGCTCGGCGGGGCCTGCGCGCTCCAGGGACCCGACGAATCGGTCGTCTCTCCGCCTCTCTGCGACGGCCGGCAGGTGCTCGCTCCCGCCGATCTTCGCCTTCCGGGAGGAAGGACGCCACACGACTTCCTGCGCAGCGACGCAGCCGGCGGAGCTGCAGAGGTCGAGCGCTTCGAGACCCTGCGCCCGGACGCGATTCTCGCGGCGAGCGGAGCCGAGATCGTCGCGAGCGACGTGTTCGTCGAGTTCGACGACCGTCTGCAGGGTGTGGGCGTGGCCGGCAAGCTCGAGCGCTACGACCATTTCCTGGCGGGTTGGTCGGTGCACACGAGCCGGTATGGACGCAGGCTCGACGCGGTGCCGGTGATCGTGTTCGTCTGCCGGCACCGCGCGCGGGCGCGTGAGTGCGCCAGGCGCGCCGACTCCATCCTCAGAGCCTGTCGCGCCTATGCCGGCGAGTACCCGTTCGATTGGGACTACACGGGCAGGGAGAAGATCCTGTTTGCCGCCGAGCGCGACGTTCACGAGGGCTCGCTTCAGGCCTACGGTGTTCAGCGCCTGCCACCCGAGGTTCGCGTCGCCGCGTCGCACGGCGACGCTCGAGCAGCCGAGGCGGCGCCGGAGCCGCGAGCGATCCTGCGCTCGAGGAGCTAGACGATCAGTGCGGGCGTGTGGCGCGCTCGACCTGCCGCCCGCGTGACGTCAGGTGCCATTCGTTGGACGCGCCTCTCTCATGGCCTTCGCCGACGTTCTGAACCAGGTCGAGCCTCGCGAGCCGGGCAAGCAGCTTCGAGATCTGGCCCTGGTCCGCGATGTCCGAGCCTTCGGCGATCTTGCGATTGCTCGCCCCTGGGTGCTCGGCGATCACCATCAGAACGCGCACCGTCCTGTAGGTGAGGCGTATCTTCAGGCCTTCGAGTGGGTCCTTCTTGCTCGACAGCGCAGGCCGACGGCCATCCTGTCGAACCTCAAGCGGCGGTCTGCTCAGCTCTCTGCTCGCGGCCTTCGGGCCGAGATACGGGAGCACGATCATGCTCATCAAGGGAGCCAGCAGATCGGACAAGGGCTCCCCGCTTCCCTCCAGCAGGCGGGCGTGAAGTACTGCGAAGACCGCGCCGACGACGCACTCAGCCGTCACCTCCGGCGGGTCGCCGCTCGCAGTCCTCGCCGTGCGCCCGGCGTCGATCACCTTCGCGACTTCGGCGAGTGCCCGTGCTCGATGCTCGAGGACTCGATGGCCTGCTCCCAGGGCCTCGACCATGCAGAGCTTGGCCAGGTTCGGCTGTTCGTCCATGAAGACCAGCAGGCGTGCCAGCGCCGAGCGGATGCCCTCGCGCCAGTCGGACTCGCTTTCGTAGCCGTCCTTCGCGAGCTCCCTCGCCTGCTCGACTGCCTGGTCGAACGCCGCAAGGAAGCAGTCCTCCCGGTCGGAGAAGACGTCGTAGAACGTCTTGCGCGACACCCTGGCTCGGCCGATCACCTGCGCGACGGTCATTCGCGCGTAGCCGACCTCGTCCACGGCGTCGACCGCCGCCATCAGCATGCGGCTGCGCTGGATCTCCGTGACCTGTCCTCGCGGAAGCCCGCCAGGCCCCGGTCGCAGCCGCGGCGTGGTACGCGTCTTGGTGATAGATCCCATCAGTACCGCCTTGGTCTGTCCGCCAGGTTAGCGCGCCTTTTTCAGGGCCGCCCATTGCTGCCATGAGAATGCCGCCCGCATCAGACGGGATTTCTGCGTTGAGCGTCTCAAGCAGATTCACCGATTGGTGCCGTCAAGTCGAGGCGCGTCTACGACTTCTGCTGCCCCATTTGCGATCGTCGCTCCCCGTTGCTCTGATGTAAGAACTGTTTCTCTACGCAGTTTGCGGGCGTCCCCCGCGCCGGTCGCGCGCCGCCGCTGACTCTCGGGTTAGAGCTGGGCGAAGCCGGTCAAGTAGGCGCAGGAGGAGAGGACGACTAGCTGAGGAGGAAACATGGCCCGAGTCACCGTCACGCCCGACGAGCAGAGCGACGTAGTTCTGTTCGACGAGCACATTTATCCGATTCACCTTCAGAACCAAATCTCTTCGTTGCAGATCGCGGAGCGGCTCGCCTGGGCGGTTGAAGATGCTGAGGCGGCCCAGTCCGAGGGCGACGAGCGCCGCGTGGGGGCGGGTTCGCAGGCGTGAGCGTTCCGCCTGCGTGAGCGTTCCGCCTGCGTGAGCGCGGCGACGGCGGGAGCTCCCCGCTCGCAGGCTCGCGCAGCTCAGCTGGCCTGAGCGTAGCCCTTCAGCCCGCCGAAATCGAGCAGCACGCAAGCCTCGTCGCCGACGATCCACGCGTCATGCCCGGGTGGCATGTGGAATGTGTCACCTGGCCCGAACTCGCCCTCGGTTCCGTCGTCCATCCTCAGCGCCATCCGGCCCTGGAGAACGTAGCCAATGTGCTCCACCTGACATGAGTCGGTGCCCGCGATGGGCCCGACATGCTCCGACCATCGCCAGCCTGGCTCAAACGTGCCGCGTCCAACCGCGTGCCCGTTCAGGTCAACCAGCTCCACCCGGCCCATCCCGTCGAGGAACTCGCGTGTCTCGTCTGACTGATCAAAGCGCTTGCCGGCAAGCTCTGCCATGTGATCCCCCCTGGCCTTCGAATGCAGTAGGGCGACACTAGCGCCTCGGGCGGAAGCCCGCATTCGGCGAGACGCCCACGTGAATTGGGCTCCCTACATCGGGTCGGACCGGCACGCCTACACTCCACCGGTGTCGCGGAGCGCCTCCAGCCCAACCCCTCGCCGCGGCGGCATTCCTGCGCTCGCCATGGCGGTGGCGATCGCGGCGGCCGGCGGCTCGGCATCCGTCGCATCGGCCGCCACTGCGCCCAACGGGCTCTCCTACTCCACGGCCAGTGGTCGAGTCGTCCAGCGCCAGCCGCCAGCCGGCTCTTGCCACGCTCGCGGAAAAGGCCTCTACTCCCGGCCCGATGTCGGCTGCACGCCTGGCGCGCTGAACCCTGTGGTCACCCAGGCGACGCTCAACACGACGATCTGTCGAGGCGGCTGGACCTCGACCGTGCGACCGCCCGAGCGGATCACGAGGCCAGAGAAGCTCGCGAGCATGAGCTCCTACGGTGACGGCAGCCTGACATCGGCGTTCGAGTACGACCATGTCGTGCCGCTCGAGCTCGGCGGCGCCGTCAACGACCCTCGAAACCTATGGCCTGAGCCTGGCTACTCCGTTCGCTCCGGGTTCTATCTGAACCCGAAGGATCGCCTCGAGCGGGTGCTCAACCGGCTGGTGTGCTCGGGGGGAATGTCCCTCGCGCAGGCTCAGCGCAAGATCGCGACCGACTGGGTGTCGGCCTACCGGCGATACGGCTAGCACGCGCGCAGCGCAAGGCCATTGCCGTGACCCGTCGCGCCACCGCATTGCGCTACCTGTGGAACTCTCGAACGACCTCGTGGCCGACCCAGGCAAGGAACGCGACCACGAGGATCAGCACAACCACTTCACGCGCGGCGAGCACCATGCTTTCACGCGCTACCATGCCGCCTCCTTAAGACGCTCGGTCTTGAGCGTACCGCGGCGGAGTTGCGTGCGCCGACCGGGCGAGTCGGCGCAGCCGACGAGCGCTTGCGCCCGGCAAATGGCGCGTGCGAGCAGCCGCCGCTTGCGCCCGGCAAGTGGCGTGCGAGCACCCGTGCATTCGCCCGGGCGGATGTGCGCTCGCCCACCTGTGTCGTGCAGTCACCTGCCCCCCTTGGGGCTCGGCCCACGCAGTCGCCCTAGCGTCCGGACGCAGGGCGAATGCAGGTCATGAGGAGCGGTTCTCGCATCACGGAGCCGAATTGCGCGGACGCCCTCATGGGCGACTGCGCCGGGAGGGTCGGTTGACGGGCTGCGGCTACGCGATGCGCTCCGGCAGCAGCTACGCTCGCCGCCCACTTTTCGTCTTCCCTGAGCCGCGCCCCCGGCGCTGAAATCCAAAGCAGCTCGTCTGCACGAGTCCTGAGCGCACGTCCACCTCGCTGCGAGGCGATCGAGTGGCGGGCGTGACGAGCGTTCGCGCGCCAAGTTTGGGTCCTCCGCGGAGGCCGAACTCGCGCTTTCCGAGACCCCCTAAGGGGTTCTCGGACTCCCGCCATGCAACCGCTCGAGTCGATCTACACCGCTTGACGGTCCGCCGCCGGGCTCCTACAAGGACGGCCCACAAACCCGACGGAACGCTCCTGCGCTGCCGTCTCGACCCGTCCGGCAAGGAGACAAGCCATGACGCACACCATCTCCACCAAGCGGCCAATGGCGCGCCGATCCGCTCGCCAGCGGACCCATACCTCAGCTCGTCTCGAGCCGTCGCATGCCCGGCGCCGGCCGCTCAGCGGCGAGCGCCAGCCGCTCGCCCGCTACGCAGACCTCCAGGGTCGTCCCCGGGAGGTGCTCGCCAAAGACGGAGCCGGTGGAAGCCTGCTGGTCGTGGATCGAGACGCTCGCACCCGCGGCGACCTGCGCCTGGTGGCCCACCTGGCGGCTGACGAGCCTGGGGAGAACGCCGCGCTCGTGTGCCGGCGCTACATCGAGGACAGTCGCGGCGATCACCGGCGCTGCCGGCGCGTCACCGCGCAGGACGCCCGGACGGTGCCGTTCGCGCAGGAAGAGCCAGAGCCGCGTGCCGCCATGGAGCTCGCCGAGGCGGAGCCCATCGACCGACAGGGTCGCCTCTACAGGTTGGCGCTGATCGACACCGGCATGTCAATACCCGAGCTGCGCTGGCAGCGACTCAGCTCGAGTCGTCCTGACGCGCAACGTCAGCAGGTAAGCCTGCGCCAGGCGGTGGCCTGCCTTGAAAGCTACGAGCCGCTGCGCAGTCTCACGCAACAGGAGCTCGCGCTGCGCCGCGACGACACCGGCGTATCGACGACTGGATTGAGGGCGGAGCTCGCGCGAGTGCAGAACAGTCCGATCGTGCTCAATCGGGGGCTGCGCGAAGTGGTCCAGCGCCACAGCGCGCTGGAGCACCTCAGCATGAGCGAGATAGCGATCCGCTGCGGACGCATCAAGCGCGATTCCCACGGAAACGAAAGCGGCGAGACGAGCTGGCTGGCTCGCCGTCTCGGGTTGCTGCCAGAGGCCGGACAGCAGATGCCCACGCCATGGATTCACAGCGACGTGCTCGCGCTGATAGCGCGCCGCGGACTCGGCGTCAGTCCCCGAGAGGTTGAACTGACATGAGTCGAGCGGCGACAGAGCAGTTCCCCTGCCAGAGGATGAGTGGCCGGCGTGGTTGCGCCGTCACCGTTCTCGGAGACCCGCTTCGACCCGCCGCACAGCGGGTGGACGGTGCCGCTCAGGGTCCGATTCTCGTCGTCGAGTCAGATCGAAGTCTTGGGCGGGCGATCGCCGACCAGCTGATCGCAGACGGCTACCAGGTGCAACTCGCCCGCAGCGCCGAGCATGCGCGGGTCCTCTCTCGCGCCACGACTCCCGGGTTGGCCGTGCTCGGGAACATCGACTGCCCGCGCGGCGCGCTGGGGCTCCTCGAGGAGATACGTGAATCCGACCGCCCCGGCAGTCCGTGGGACCGAGCGCTTCCGGCCATCGTCGTGAGCTCACGAGCACATGAGCTCGACGTGCTCCGCGCGTTCGAGGCGGGAGCGGACGACTTCATCGCCCGCCCGCCGCGCTATCTCGAGCTGAGGGCGCGGCTACGTGCGGTCCTGCGGCGCACCGGCGCCGCGCCGAACGGCGAGCGAGTCCTCGAGTTGGGACCGCTGGTCATCGACTCCGCCGCTCATGCGGTGACTCTGCATGGCGAGCCCGTTGCGCTGCGCCGGCGCGAGTTCGAGCTTCTGCTGCATCTCGCCGGCGACCCTCGGAAGGTGTTCGGCAAGGACGAGCTGCTGCGTGCGGTCTGGGGCTACCGCTGCAGCGGATCGACCCGAACCGTGGACAGTCATGCCAGCCGCCTGCGTCGCAAGCTCGATGTGGACGGCAGTCGCCCCTGGGTGATCAACGTGTGGGGCGTCGGCTACCGCCTCTTCTGAGCGCGGACTAACACCTGCAGCACCTCGACGGCGGCCTCCGGGCCGCCGTTTCTCGTTTATCCATCATGGCCGGCGTCCGCCGGCCCGTCGAGGCCTGCCCTCGGGCGGGTTCTCAGAAAGGAGGGCGCGATGCGCTCACCGAACCCCCTATCCGAACCAGGCGTGGATCCGGCGGCGCCTATCGAGCAGCTCGCTCATTGGCTGCTTGACGGTGCCCTGCACTGTCTGGCCGGGCTGATCATCGGGATCTTCCTTGCCCGAGCGCTACGTAGCCGTCGACTGCACTGGAGCTGGGCAACGGTGCCCATGCTGGCCGTGATGCTCACATCCTCCGCGCTCGGTGGTTGGATGCTGACCGTGGCGGTTGCGAGTCTCTCGGCGAGCGCCAGGGGCAGACGATGGCACCGGGAAGACGTCGACGCCGGCGCCGACCTGGCTCGACTTGCCGCTCAACGGCGCACCCCGTTCGAGTTGCTGAAGGCGGCGCTGCGAAGGGCCGAGCTTCGCCGGCGACTCGGGGCGCCAGAGCGGCTGCTGCGCGGAGGGGAGTTGATGCTCGGCACAGACGAGCGCTCCCGCTCGATCTCGATCCCGTTCGGCGAGCTCAGCGGTAGGCACACGCTCGTGGTGGGCGCCACCGGCACGGGCAAGACGATCACGCAGACGTGGCTGGCGGTCAGGGCGATCGGAGAGGGGATGGGCGCGGTGGTGGTCGACCCGAAGGGCGATCGAGGAATGCGCGAGGCGCTATGTGACGCGGCGGAGGCAGCCGGTAGGCGATTCATCGAGTGGACGCCGGACGGCGAATCCGTCTACAACCCCTACGCGAGAGGCAGCGACACCGAGATCGCAGACAAGGTCCTCGCCGGTGAGCGCTTCACCGAGCCGCACTATCAGCGCCAGGCCCAGCGATACCTGGGTCATGTGGTGCGTGCACTGCGCAACGACGGCGCCGATGTGAGCCTCCGCGTCATCGTCGAGCACCTCGACCCCAACCGGCTCGAGATGCTCGCGAGGAGCCTTCCCGAGTCGCAGGCAGGCCCGACGCAGGCATACCTCGACTCGCTGACGACGCGGCAGCGAAGTGATCTGGCGGGAGTGCGCGACCGGCTGGCGATCGTGACCGAGTCCGACGTTGGGAGCTGGCTTGACCCCGGCACGCCGGGCGTTGAGCGTTTCGACCTGCTCGAGGCGGTTCGGGCGCGCGATGTCGTCTATTTCAACCTCGAATCCGACAGCCGGCCGCTGCTGTCGCAGATGCTCGGCGCGGCGATCGTGCAGGATCTGCAGACCACGGTGGCGGCCCTACAGGGTCGGCCGGTGCCGACGCTCGTGGTGATCGACGAGTTCTCAGCCGTGGCGGCCGAGCAGGTCGTGCGGCTGTTCGGCCGAGCGCGGTCTGCCGGCCTCAGCCTGCTGCTCGGCACCCAGGAGCTCTCCGATCTGCGCCCGCCAGGGCGCGAGCGCCTGCTCGAGCAGATCCTGGGCAACCTCTCCGTGCTCGTCGCTCACCGCCAGGTCGTCCCCGCCTCCGCCGAGCTGATCGCCGCGGTCGCGGGACGCAGAGGAGCCTGGAGGATCTCGCGACACAGCGACGGGAGGACAACCCGAACGCGCACCCGGGAGGCCGTGCTCGATCCCGATCGGGTCATGAACCTGGAGCCGGGATGGGGCGCTGTGATCGTGCTCGGCGGTGCAGGCGCGGTGCGAGTTGGACAGATCCTCTCGCCCGCCGGCGTCCGCTGAGCCGGCGTGCTCCCCGCGCCACCTCTCCGGCCGACGCAGCCGGTTTTTATCCACGAAACGAAGGAGGAGCAATGGTCAAGCCGACCACCACTACCACCGTCATCCACTCGCCCGAGCGGGTGGCGATGCTGCAATGGACGGCGCGCATCGGCGCCGTCACCGCGGAGGCGCTGGCGACGCGCGAGGGTTCGACCGTGTCCTCGTCCCGCGCCAGGCTGCTCGCTGCCGAGCGCGGCGGGCTGCTGACCCGCCGGCGACCACTGGCCGGGCGACCGGCCTTGTACACCGTGACGCGGGCGGGTCTGCGTGCCTGCGGCCTGCATGGGCTCGATCCCTGCACGATCAGCCCGGCCAACGCCGCGCATGCCATCGCCTGCGCCGACGCGGCGGCCGCTCTGGAGCACTGTTACGGCGATCACCGCGTTCTCGGAGAGCGCGAGCTGCGCCGGGAGGAGCGAGAGAGCGGCGCGGCTCTGGCGAGCGCCTCTCTCGGGCGCGCACCGGACGGGGGGATCCTGCTGCATCGCCCCGACCTCGTCCTGTGGCCGATCGGAGCCCACTCGGGACTGCCGGTGGCGGTGGAGATCGAGCTCACGACCAAGGGGCCGCGCCGCCTGTTGGAGATCTGCCGGGCCTGGGCGCGCTGCCGGTGCGTTGACGGCGTGCTCTATCTCGCGCCGGCCCAGGTTGCGCGTTCACTCGGCCGCGCGGTCGAGAAGGCCAACGCGGCCGAGCGAATCCTGATCGTTCCGCTCGATGCTCTTTCACCCCCTGGGGATGCGCTGACCGTCCCGGCCCAGAGAACCATCCCAGGGCATGCGTAGGTTGCTTGGCGGGGGGTCAACCACCCAAGCAATGGAGATCATCATGTCCAACTTCTCTATCAACCGTGTCGTCCTGGTGGGGCGCCTGACACGCGAGCCCGAGTTGCGAGCGCTGCCGTCGGGCACCAGCGTCTGCAGCCTGCGCATCGCCTGCAACTCGAGTCGACGCGACCATGACGGCGACTACCACGAGCGGCCCAACTACTTCGACGTCAGCGTCTACGGCGCAGCGGGGGAGAGCGTGGCCAACTACATGCGCAAGGGCTCCCGAGTGGCGGTGGACGGTCGGCTCGAGTGGCGCGAGTGGGAGACAGCCGACCAGCAGAAGCGTCAGGCCGTGAGCATCGTCGCCGACACGGTGCAGTTCCTCGACAGCCCAGGCGAGCGCTCCCACGGCGGCGACGGTGACGACGCCGGGACCGATCGCTCGGCCGGCGAGCTCGTGGGTGTCGGAGCGGGCGATGAGACGGGTGAGTCCGTCTTCTAGCGAGCCGCTGCTCGAAGAGGGTCTCGCAGCGGATCCGGCAGCTGAGGCGCTCGGCCGAGCGCCCCAGCTGCGCCGCTGCCGCGCGGTGCTTTTTTGCGTTAAGGGGGAGGGTGGCGGATCGGCACTCGGGCTGAGCGCATCACACGGCAAGCTCTGCGTAAACTGGCGCGCCGCGCACCAGCGCGTCGTCAGCCCGCCCGCAAGGAGCCTTCCCGATGCCAGTCAACAGCAACGCAGTCGGCAAGACGTATGAGCCCGTGCTCTACGCCGTGGGCCGGGAGAAGATCAGGGAGTACGCCCGCGCTGTCGGTGAGACCAACCCGGTGACCCTCGATGTCGAGGCCGCGCGGGCAGCCGGTTACGCGGATGTGGTGGCGCCGCCGATGTTCGCGGTCGTCTACAGCGCCCCGTCGGTGGGGCCCCCGATCTTCGACCCAGAGATCGAGCTCAACTTCGCGATGATGGTGCACGGCGGACAGGAGTTCGTCTGGGGGCCGCCGGTGGTGGCCGGCGACGAGATCACGACGACCACGAGCGTCAAGGACATCTCCGAACGCGACGGTCGGGGCTACTACGTCTTCGAGTCGATCTCGATCAATCAGCGCGGCGAGCAGGTCTGCCGCGGGACATGGACGAACATCGTCCGGGGAGTGTGATGGCGATGGCCGATCTCGACGTGGGCGCGCAGATTCCCGAGTTGAGGGTTACGCCCGACAAGTACCTCACAGCTCGCTATGCGGGCGCATCGGGCGACTTCAACCCCATACACATCGATGAGGACTTCGCAAAGGCGGTCGGGCTGCCCGGCCGCATTCTCCATGGCCTGTGGACGATGGCGCAGGTGGCCCGTGCGCAGACGGAGGCGGCGGGAGGCCCTGAGCATCTCAAGCGCCTGTCGGTCCAGTTCCGCGGCATGGGCGTCCCCGAGCAGGAGATCCTCGTCACGGGATCGGTGCGCGAGGTCGCGGACGGGCATGCACTCGTCGATACCGTCGCCGAGCAGGCCGGCAACCAGATCATCCGCAACGCCGAGGCGGAACTGAAGCTCTAGCGCCGGCGGTCTGTCGGCGCCAGCGCGCCGCCTACAATCAGATCCATGCTGAGCCCTCGCCAGGAGCGGATTCTGTGCAAGGTCGTCGACGACTACCTGCAAACGGGGCAGCCTGTGGCGTCGCGGTCGATCGCCGCGGACCCCGAGCTGGACTGCGGGCCTTCGACGGTCCGCAATGAGCTCGCGCAACTCGAGGAGCACGGGCTGCTCGCGCATCCCCATGTATCCGCCGGTCGCGTGCCAACCGACGCAGGGCACCGCTACCTGGTCGATCGCATGCTCAGCGCGGCACAGCCGCCGGCCCCAGCGGAGCCCCGACTGGAGCTCTCGCTGATCCGGCGCGAGGTGGACGAGGCGATGCGCGCCGCGACGGAGACGCTCTCGCAGATGACGAACCTGCTGGCGGTCGTCTCGGCGCCGTCGCTCACCACGGCCACGATCCGCCGTATCGAGGTGCTCGCCCTCCAGCCACAGGTGGTGCTGGTCGTGATCATCACCTCCACCGGCGGAGTCTCAAAGATGCTCGCAACATTTGAGCGCTCGGTGGATCCCGGTTTGCTGGCGTGGGCGGGGGAGTACCTGAACGAGCGGCTGGTCGGGCTGGGGCTGGGGGCGCGCATGATCCACCAGCGCCTCGTCGAGCCGGGCCTGTCGTCGACCGAGCTGGATTTCCTCGAGCGCTTCGCCCCCGGCTTCGGGAGCCTCGCATCCGAGGCCGAGGATTCGCTCTATGTGGAGGGGACGGCGCGGCTCTTCTCATCGGGCCAGCTCGAGGACGCCGTGGAGGTCAACGAGCTGATCGGCCTGCTCGAGCGCCGCGTCGCGCTCCTTCGCGTTCTGCGCGCCGCGCTCGGAGAGCCGGGCATCTATGTCCGGATCGGCAAGGAGAACGAGATTCCGGCAATGCGCTCGCTCGCCGTGGTCGCGACCGGCTACGGGGTTGCCCGTCGCAAGCTCGGGACCGTGTCCGTGATCGGGCCGGTGCGGATGGACTACGCGGGCGCGATAGCGACGGTGCGCGAGGCTGCGCACGAGCTGTCACGGTTCGTCGAAGACGCCTATGCCGAGAACTGACAGCACCAGCATGCCGCGCGATCCCTACCAGGTGCTCGGCGTCGGCCGGGATGCCTCCTCGCAGGAGGTGAAGAAGGCATTTCGCCAGCTCGCCAGGGAGCTGCATCCGGACGTCAATGCACACGACCCCGACGCCGAGGAGAAGTTCAAGGAGGCGGCCGAGGCCTACGAGATCCTCTCGGACGACGAGCGGCGTGCGACCTATGACCGTTACGGGCACGAGGGGCTGAGGTCCGGCGGCTACGCCCCCAACTTCGAGGGCTTCGGGTCGATCGGCGACCTGTTCAACGCGTTCTTCGGCGGTGGGGCAGCGGGCGGCCCCGCGGGCCCGGCGCAGGGCGGCGACGTGGCGGTCGCCGTCGAGATAGACCTGGTCGAAGCCGCGCATGGAGTGAGCAGGGAGATCGCCTTCGACGCGATCGACCGCTGCGAGCGCTGTCACGGCAACGGCGCTGAGCCCGGGACGCCGATCGAGACGTGCGAGCGCTGTGGCGGAGCGGGACAGCTGCAGGCAGTGACCCGCACTCCATTCGGACAGATGGTGAGAACGATGGCCTGCGATGTCTGCCACGGCGACGGGCGCGTCCCCAGCCAGCCATGCGGGGAGTGTCGCGGCCGCGGGCGGCTGACCAGCAGGCGCGAGGTCGAGGTGGACGTGCCCGCCGGCATCTCCGACGGCCAGCGCATACGGCTGAGCGGCCGGGGACACGCAGGCGAGGCGGGCGCTCCGGCGGGCGACCTCTATCTGCTCGTGAGCGTGCGCGAGGACGAGCGATTCGTGCGCGAAGGGGATGACCTGGTCACGTCGCTCGACGTGGCAGCGCCGCTGGCCGCGCTCGGGGCCACGCTGGAGGTCCCCACGCTCGAGGCCGCCGTCTCCGTCGAGCTGCCGCCGGGCACCCAGCCGGGTGAGGTTCTCAACGTGCGCGGCCAGGGAATGCCGAGCCTGGGCCGCGGCCGGCACGGCGACCTCCGCGTGGTCGTCAACGTTGTCGTGCCGCGCCACCTGGATGACGAGCAGCGCGAGCTGCTCGAGCGACTGAACGAGACGCTCACCGACCAGAACCTGCGCACGGAGGAATCCGTGTTCGCAAAGCTCCGCCGCGCGCTGGGCAGCCGCGCGGCGTGATCCGCCTCGCCGTTCGCGTTCGACGCGATCAGGCGGAGCTCGTGCTGGCGGAGCTGTTGGAGCTGGCCCCGGCCGGCGTCGAAGAGGTTCAGCTCGGCGCCGAGACGGTCGAGTATGCCGTCTACGGCGCTCCCGGGGAGCTTCCGCGCCTGCCCGACCTGAAGGCGGCCGTCGGCGCGGCGCGAGTCGAGATCTCCACGAGCGAGATCCCCGACGACTGGCACGAGCGCTGGAAGCGCTTCCACAAGCCCGTGCTGGTCGGCCCGGCGGCCCCCGGGCCCGGGGAGCGGCGGCCGCTGCCGGCGCTGCACGTGCGGCCACCGTGGGAGGGCCCGCACGGCGGGCTCGACGGGGAGGTCGTCGAGATCGTGATCGATCCCGGCCAGGCCTTCGGCACGGGCGGACACGCGAGCACGCGTCTGTGCCTCGAGCTGCTCCTCGAGCTGTCGGCGAGCGAGCAGGCGCGCGGGCCGATGATGGACGTCGGCGCCGGCTCCGGTGTGCTGGCGATCGCCGCGGCCCGGCTGGGCTTTGAGCCGGTCCTTGCGCTCGACCACGAGCGTGAGAGCGTCGCGGCCGCGCGCCACAACGCGCTCGAGAACGGAGTCGAGATCGACGTGCGCCGCTTCGACCTTCGCTCGCAGGCCATGCCGTGGACCGGGGCGGCCGAACAGCCGTCGAGCGGTCCGCTCGTGATCGTCGCGAACCTGCTGCGTCCGCTGCTGATGGAGCTGGCGGGCACGATGTCATCCGCACCCGCGCATCTCATCGCAGGCGGTCTCCTGGCCGAGGAGGCCGACGAAGTCACGCGCGCGTTCGGCGAGCGGCTCGCGCTACGCGAGCGCGAGCGGCGGCAGAGCGGCGAGTGGGCCGCAGTCTGGCTCCAGGCCGGCTGATCAGCCTGAGTCCGGACCGTAGTCCGCTTAGCTGCTAGCTTGGCGGGTATTGCGGACGCCCTCGTCCGCAACGCCAAAGACGAAGCAGTGGCGCAGGCCGCCGCCGCGGCGGCGCCACGCACGAGCGAAAGGAACCTCCATGCCTGACCTGAAGATCGCGATCATCCTCGGCAGCACGCGTCCCGGGCGCAACGGCAAGGCCGTGGCCGACTGGGTCAGCGACAAGGCTGCCGGGCGTGCGGCGGCGCAGTACGAGCTCGTCGACCTGGCCGATCATCCCCTCCCTCACATGGACGAGCCGATCCCGCCGTCCGTCGGCCAGTACGCCGGCGAGCACACCAAGGCCTGGGCCGAGACTATCGCCGCCTACGACGGTTACATCTTCGTTTCGCCCGAGTACAACCACTCCACCTCTGGCGTGCTCAAGAACGCGATCGACTACCTCTACGCCGAGTGGAACAACAAGACTGCCGCGTTCGTCAGCTACGGCGCGGTGGGCGGCGCCCGCGCGATCGAGCACCTGCGCGCCATCTGCAGCGAGCTCCAGATGGCGCACGTCCGCCAGCAACTGAGCTTCTCGATGTGGACCGACTTCGAGAACTTCTCGAAGTTCGCGCCGGGCCCCCAGCACGCCGAGGCGGCGGTCGTCATGTTCGACCAGCTCGAGTCATGGACCGAGGCGATGAAGACGGTCCGCGCGGCGACCGGTGCGGTCGCGGCGGCCTGAGCGCGATCAGGACGAGCTGGAGAACTCGGGGGCCGCGCGTTGCCGCGGCCCCCGGCGCTTACGTGCCGGGGTCGAGGGCCCGATCAGGCGCCATCGGGTATCTCGGTGGCCGCGCGCACGATGCCCCGGTAGACGAGATCGATCGCCGGACGAAGCCCGTTCTCCGCGTCGAGCAGCGCGTTCGCGGCGCTCAGCGCCGCGCCGATGGTGTCGAGCGCCTCGCCCACCGAGTCGGGCTCGGGGTCGCGGCAGGCCGCGATCGCCATGTCGAGCATCGCTCCCGCCTGCTCCGTCGCCCCGGCGAAGAGCGCCGGGCCGACGAGGCTCGCGTAGCCGTAGACGCGCGCGAGGCGCCCCGAGAGCTCGATCGATGCCCCGCGCCGTGGCGGAGTGACGGCCGGCAGGCCATGGCCGTCGAGCAACGACGCCATCGTGCCGCCGAGCACTCCTCTCACGGCCTGCTCGTCGAGGCGGGCCTGCGACGCCACGCGCAGGGCCATGTACAGAGAGGTCGCCGGGAGCCCGTAGGGGGGATCGGAGGCGAAGACGATCCGCTCGGCCGGGACGCGCGCGAACAGCTCGATCACGTCGAGCGGAAAGAAGCACGAGATGTCATAGAGCACCCCCGGGTGCTCGGCCAGTCGCGAGGTGAGGATGCCCTGGTCGCAGATCGCCCCATGCGCGAGGATCAGCACCGCCCCTGGGTGGCGCAGGGCCAGGTCGACCAGCCCCTCGGCCAGCGGCGGAAGCCCGCGCCCGGCGTGGATCAGGATCGGAACGCCGGCCGTCTCGGCGAGGCCGAAGACGGCGTCCAGCTCCTTGCTGTCGAACACGAAGTCCTGTGCGCGGGGATGCAGCTTGATGCCTCGCGCACCTGCGGCCAGGCAGCGTTCGCTCTCCGCGAGCGGATCTTCGGTGGGGTCCAGACGGCAAAAGGGAACGAGCCTGTCCCCGGCCTCGCGCGCCCAGGCGAGCACCCGGTCGTTGGGAACGCTGTACGCCGGGTGGCGATCCGGGTCGTGAAGCGGGAACACGCATGCGCGACGCGCGCGCGCATCGTCGAGCTGGGAGAGCAGCTGCTCGAGCGTCAGCGAGCGCCCATCCTCATCGAGGCCGAGATGCGTGTGCGCATCGACCACTTCGGCATCCGCCGGACGAAGCCGCTCGACCTCTGCGAGGAACGGCGCCAGGGCGCTGGAGTACAGCGAGTCGTTCACGGGCTGCACCCTATCTGTCGTCGAAGGTCGCCGGTCATCGGCCGACCGGCGTATCCTGGTCTGAGATGGATGTACTCGAGAGGATCAAAGCCGACGTCGGCGGGGCGATGCGGGCGGGCGAAAAAGAGAGAGTCGGCGCATTGAGGCTGGTGATGTCCGAGCTGCAGAAGGCCGCCAAGGAGGGCGGCGGCGACGAGCTGGTCGTGCTGCGTCGCGAGCGCAAGCGCCGGCTCGAGGCTGCCGGCGCCTATCGCGAGGCGGGACGAGAGGATCTCGCTAGCGGCGAGGAGTCCGAGGCGGAGCTGATCAGCGCATATCTGCCGGCCGAGCTCTCCGAGGAGGAGCTGCAGGCGATCGTGGAGCGAGCGGTGCGCGAGAGCGGGGCCGAGTCGGCCAAGGACATGGGCGTCGCCATGAAGCAGGCGATGGCCGCCGTCGACGGACGCGCCGACGGCAAGCGCGTATCGGGGCTCGTGAGGGCCTCACTGCAAGGATGAGGACGCAGATCGAGCTCTCAAACGAAGTCGCAGCCGAGCTGGCTGGCAGCCAGGACGTGGTGCTGCGCGCTCTCGAGGCGCATCTCGACTGCAAGGTGTTCCTGCGCGGGAACCTGCTGACCTTCGACGGCGAGGAGAGCGAGACGCACGCGGGCGAGCGTGTCGTGCACGAGCTCGCCGACCTGATCTCGCGCGGGCATCAGATCGGACCTGGGACGATCACCGCGGTCACGGGCGCGCTGGACGCGCACGAATCGCCGGCGCGTGTGCTCGAGGACATCATCTGGCGCCACCGCGGCCTCAGGGTGGCCCCGAAGACCGTCAATCAGAAGCGCTACGTCGACTCGGTGCGCGAGAACACGATCACCTTCGGCGTCGGCCCGGCCGGCACGGGCAAGACGTTCCTCGCGGTCGCGATGGCCGCCGCGGCGCTCTCGCGCCACGAGGTCAACCGCATCATCCTCACAAGGCCCGCGGTCGAGGCCGGCGAGCGGCTCGGCTTCCTGCCGGGAGACCTGATGGCGAAGGTCGACCCCTACCTGCGGCCACTGTTCGACGCGCTCCACGACATGCTCGACCCCGAGAAGGTCTCGCAGCACATCGAGCGCGGGGTTATCGAGATCGCGCCGCTGGCGTTCATGCGCGGGAGGACGCTGAACGACTCGTTCGTGATCCTCGACGAGGCGCAGAACACCACGCCCGAGCAGATGAAGATGTTCCTGACCCGCCTCGGCTTCGGGTCCAGGATGGTCGTCACGGGCGATGTGACGCAGGTCGACCTGCCACGTGAGCAACGCTCCGGGCTGATCGTCGTCGGGGACGTGCTCGAAGCGGTCGAGGGGATCGAGTTCGTGCGCTTCGGCGGCGAGGATGTCGTCCGCCACAAGCTCGTTCAGCGCATCGTCGAGGCCTACGACGAGCACTCCCAGCGCGAGTCTCCAGACCGCTCCGCACGCGCGGAGCCGGTGCGTGGGGAGAGCGCTGCGGAGGGCGGAGGCAGATCCGCCATTCGCAGCGCCTGAGCACCGATGCTCGACGTCGAGGTCTTCGGCTGGGCGCTCGCCACCGACGCGCCGTCCCCTGCCGAGGTGCGGCGACTGTGCACAGCTTCCGCCGCTTCGGCCGCCATCCACGACGGGCACGTCGCCATCGAATTCGTCGATGAGGCGAGGATCACGCAGCTCAACCGCTCCCATCGCGGGCGAAGCGAGCCCACCGACGTTCTGTCCTTCCCGATCGACGGCGCCCAGCCACTCGCCCCCGGCGCGCCGCTCGGGACCCCGCCGGCCGGCAACGGCAGGACACCGGAGCTCGTGATGCGCGAGCTCGGCGACGTCGTCATCTGCCCGGCGCACACGACCGACCTGCGCGAGGCGATAGTCCATGGGATGCTGCATCTCCTCGGCATGGACCACGAGGCCGACGAGGGACAGATGCTCGCCCTGCAGCGTGAGCTGCTCCGGCAGGAGGGCAGGTGACGCGCGGCGGCTTCGTCGCGCTCGCCGGCAGGCCCAACGTCGGCAAGTCGACGTTCGTCAACGCCGTGGTGGGTCAGAAGGTGGCGATCGTCTCCGACCGCCCGCAGACG
This sequence comes from Solirubrobacteraceae bacterium, assembly GCA_034665005.1. Taxonomy (GTDB): domain Bacteria; phylum Actinomycetota; class Thermoleophilia; order Solirubrobacterales; family Solirubrobacteraceae; genus Palsa-744. The sequence goes on from JAXDGO010000059.1 coordinate 93,605, forward strand.
ACCAGGAGGGCGATACGCGGCGTGCACCAGAGCGGCGACTGCCAGCTGGTCCTCGTGGATCTGCCGGGGGTGCAGCGCCCACGCGACGCGCTCACCGCGCGCATGGCAAAACGCGTCCAGCAGGAGCTCGCGGAATCCGACGCAGCGCTGCTGATGCTCAACGGCGAGCAGGGAGTTGGAGCTGGCGACCGCTTCATCGCCAATGCTCTCGCCGGCGTGGACATCCCGGTGACGATCGCGGTGAACAAGGTCGATCGGCTCTCGCGCGCGCCGCTGCTGGCGATGCTGCAGGCGGCGAGTGAGCTGGATGTGGGTGACGAGGTGTTCCCCATCTCGGCGCGCACCGGCGCCGGCGTGGGCGAGCTGGTCGAGCACATCGCCGGGCTGATGCCCGAGGGCCCCTACCTGTTCGAGCCGGATGCGAGCTCTGATCAGCCGCGCGAGGTGCTGCTCGCCGAGCTGGTGCGCGAGGCCGTCATCAGGCGCACCTTCCAGGAGCTGCCGCACGCGGTCGAGGTGGTGATCGAAGACGTCGAAGAGCCGCGCGAGGGTCTCGTGCGGATACGTGCGCTGATCTGGGTGGAGAGCGACTCGCAGAAGGGGATCCTGATCGGCGCGCGCGGACGGATGATCAAGGCGATCGGCACCGCAGCGCGCCGCGAACTGGAGCGGGAGATCGGCTGCCAGGTCCATCTCGATCTCTCGGTACGCGTCCGGCGCGACTGGCGTGCCGATGAGAGCCTGCTCGATCGACTGGGAATCACCTAGCGAAGCCTCGCGTGCGCCGCGCGCCGAGCCCGTGTCAGAGCCTGCGTCCGAGCTGCTCGGCCACCCGTTCGATCGCGGGCAGATCCATGCCCGAGCCCCACACGAACGGGACGCCCGCGACCTCGAAGCTCCGGCGGCGCAGGCGCGCGACCTGGTTGTGTTGGAAGCGAGCCCGGTCGTGCACGGTCTGCGCTGCGAGCGCGGCCGAATGTCGCAACGCCTCGTCCTTCGACGTCCGACGCGCGCCACCCGCCACCGCAGCCCCCGGCGCGGCGGCGGTCGCTGCAGCGTCGGCGCGTGGCTCGTTTCCGTCGGCGCTCGCCGCCGCGATGCGCTTCAGCTCGGCCGCCGAGAAGCGCTGCGGCAGCAGGCCGTTGACGATGACCCAGTCCAATGATCGGCCGAGCTGGCTGCGAAGGCCGTCCTGCAGCTCGAGTGCCTCGGTGACGGCCATATCCGTCGGCATTGCCACGGCCAGGTATGCGGTCCTGCCCGGCTGCTCGAGCAGCTCCTTGACCCGCTGGGACTGTCCCGCGATGGGGCCCACGCGGGCGATCGCCCCGAAGGTCTGCGGCGATCCGAGCAGGCCGAGCGCGTTGCCGGTCGCAGGCGCGTCGAGCACCACCAGGTCGTAGCCGGCCGCGCGCCGCTGCCAGCGCCGGCGCTGCGTGAGCTCCCAGATCTTCACCATGCTCACGAGCTCCTTGGCGCCCGGCGCCGCCGCGGCGAAGTACTGGAAGGTGCCGCTCGAGGCGAGCACCCGCCCCGAGACGCGACCCCCGAGTGCCTGCACCCACTCGAGCAGCGCCCGGTCGGGGTCGATCGAGATGCTCGCAAGGCGCTCTTGGAGCTTCGTCTCGACGCCGGGCTGGTTTGCCGGATGCTCGAACAGGCCGGGAAGCCGCGTCTGGTCTCCCACCTCGACCACGATGGCCCGCAGCCCACGCTGGGCAGCGAGCAGCCCGACGGCAGCGGCGATCGTCGTCTTGCCGACACCGCCCTTGCCGGTGATCACAACCAGCTCGTGCTCGAGCACCGATCTCATCGTCGCGTCAGTGTCCCTAAAACCGCAAGCGGCGGGGTGTACCTACAATCGGTCCATGAGCAGCCAGGCGGCAGAGTCCATCGCGGACCAGGTCGAGTACGACAGTGACGGCCTCGTGCCATGCGTGGTGCAGGATTGGACCACCGGCGAGGTGCTGACGCTCGCATACATGAACGAGCAGGCCCTGCAGCGCACGCGCGACAGCGGCGAGCTGCACCTGTGGAGCCGCTCGCGCGGCGAGCTGTGGCACAAGGGCGAAACCAGCGGCAACGTGCAGAGCGTGCGAGCGCTGCGGCTGGACTGCGACGGCGACGCGCTGCTCGCACTGGTCGAGCCGGCGGGGCCGGCATGCCACACCGGCGAGCGGACGTGCTTTCACAGGGGCGACCTGCGATCCGGCGCGCCCTATGAGACGCTGCCGCAATTGGAGCGAACGCTCCGCGCGAGGGTGCTCGAGCGGCCGCAGGGCTCATACACGGTCGAGCTGCTCGACGACCCCGCCAGGATCGGCGAGAAGGTGATGGAGGAGGCAGAGGAGGTCGTGCGGGCGGCACGCGAGGAGTCGGAGGAGCGCATCGACGAAGAGGCTGCCGATGTGCTCTATCACCTGCTCGTGCTCCTGCGAAGCCGGGGACGCTCGCTCGCTGATGCCGAGCGGGTGCTCGATGGCCGTCGCTCCTAGCGCGCCAGGCGGCCCCCTCGGCGATCGCATGGCAGTTGAGTCCAGCCAGGCCGGCGCCGCCGCGCCGACGGTCGAGCCGAATCTCGAGCAGGCACGCGCTCTCGCCGCCTCTCACAACCTGATCCCTCTGCGCTACAGCTTCGTCGAGGACTGCGAGACGCCGGTCTCGGCCTTCCTGAAGCTGCGCGCCCTGGCGCCGGGAGAGCCTGCCTTCCTGCTCGAGTCTGCCGACCAGGGACAGCGGGTGGGGCGCTGGTCGTTCATCGGCTTCCGCCCCCGGGCGGTGCTGCGCTGGAAGCTGGGCGATGGCGGAGATCCCTACGCCCTCGCGGCCGAGCGAGTCGCGCGCTTCAACCAGGCCCCCATGGCGGATGCGCCGCCCTTCACCGGTGGAGCGGTCGGCTTCTTCGGCTACGACCTCGTGCGCGCGGTCGAGCCGCTCGGCGACCCCCCGCCCGACCCGCTGGGGCTGCCCGACATGGCGCTGATGCTCTCCGACGCGCTGGTGGTGTTCGACCATCTCAAGCACACCGTCACGATCCTCGCCAACGCCGACCTGCAGGCCGAGCCCGACATCGAGCGTGCCTACGAGCACGCCGCGCGGACCATCGGCGAGGTGCGCCGCGCGCTGGCCGGGCCGGTGCCGCGGGGCGAGCCGGCGCAGGCGGGCGCGCGCCAGGCTCCTGCGTTTGAGCCGAACATGTCGCGGGCGCAGTTCGAATCGATGGTGGCGCGCATCGTCGAGTACATCTACGCCGGCGACGCCTTTCAGGTCGTGCCCTCGCAGCGCTGGTCAGCGCCGGTCCCGGTCGAGGCGTTCTCGATCTATCGGGGACTGCGCGCCGTCAACCCGAGCCCCTACATGTACTTCCTGGACTTCGGCGACTTCCAGGTGGCCGGCGCCAGCCCGGAGCCGCTGCTGACCGTGACCGGGCGCCACGTGAGCACGAAGCCGATAGCGGGAACGCGGCCCCGCGGGGCGAACCCGGAAGAGGACCGGCGGATCGCGCGGGAGCTGCTGGCCGATGAGAAGGAGCGCGCCGAGCACGTGATGCTCGTCGATCTCGGCCGCAACGATCTCGGCCGTGTATGCGAGTACGGAAGCGTCACCGTCGATGAGCTGATGGAGATCGAGTCCTACAGTCACGTGATGCACATCGTGTCCTCGGTGTCCGGGACGCTGCGCGAGGGGGTCGGGTCGATGGACGCGCTGCGCTCGGTGCTTCCCGCGGGCACGCTGTCGGGCGCCCCGAAGGTGAGGGCGATGCAGATCATCGATGAGCTCGAGCCCGTCAAGCGCGGCGGCTACGGCGGCGCGATCGGCTACCTGAGCTACGCCGGAGATCTCGACACCGCTATCCACATCCGCACGGCGGTGGTCAAGGACGGCATCGCCCACATCCAGGCCGGCGGAGGCACGGTGGCCGACGCCAAGCCCGCATATGAGTACGAGGAGTCGGTGGCCAAGTCAACGGCCGCGATGCGCGCGATCGCGCTCGCGTGCGAACAGCCGGACTGGACATGAAGGTACTCGTCGTCGACAACTACGACTCGTTCACCTACAACCTCGTTCAGTACCTGGGCGAGCTAGGGGCCGACGTGCACACGGTGCGCAACGACCGCGCGAGCGTGCAGGAGCTGCTGGCCGGCGGATACGAGCGATGCGTGGTGTCGCCGGGCCCGTGCACGCCCGAGGTCGCCGGCATCACGCTCGAGGTCGTGCGACGGATGCCGGAGGCCGGGATCCCAACGCTTGGCGTGTGCCTCGGACATCAGGCGCTCGCGCAGGCGTTCGGCGGCCGCATCAAGTTGAATCCGCCCGTGCACGGCAAGTCCACGACGATCGAGCACGACGGGCGGACCATCTTCCGCGGCCTCTCCTCGCCGCTGACCGTCGGGCGCTACCACTCGCTCGTGGTCGACCCGGAGCTGCCGGCGTGCCTCGAGGAATCGGCCGGCGGCGGAGGCGTGGTGATGGGCCTGCGTCATCGCGAGCTGCCGGCGGAGGGCGTGCAGTTTCACCCCGAGTCGGTGCTGACCGAGCAGGGCAGGGACCTGCTGCGCAACTTCCTGGAGATGAACGGGAGCCGCTGAGCCGTCATGCCTAACGCGATCCTCACCCGGGCCATCGACACGCTCGCGTCCCGCACGGACCTCAGCGCCGATGAGAGCGCCGAGGTCCTCGCCGAGATCATGCACGGCGAGGTCTCCGAGACGCAGATCGCCGGTTTTCTGATCGCGCTCAGGACGAAGGGGGAGACCGTCGAGGAGCTCGCCGGGCTGGCTCGAACGATGCGCTCGCTCGCGACACACGTGCAGAGCGAGCGGCCGGACCTCCTCGACACGTCGGGGACCGGCGGGGGCCGAACCACCTTCAACGTGTCGACCACCGCCGCTCTGATCGCGGCGGGCGCGGGCTGCGCGGTCGCCAAGCACGGCAATCGCTCGGCGACGAGCCGGTCCGGGTCAGCCGACCTGCTCGAGGCCCTCGGCGCCCGCATCGACCTCGGGCCCGAGGCGGTGGCCGGTTGCATCGACGAGGTCGGCTTCGGCTTCATGTTCGCGCCCGCCCACCACCAGGCCACGCGTTTCGTCGTCCCGGTTCGGCGCGAGCTGGCCGTGAGGACGATCTTCAACATGCTCGGCCCGCTGACCAACCCCGCAGGCGCACGCCGTCAGCTGATCGGCGTCTCGGATCCGCTGTATCTGGAGAGGATCGCTCGCGCGCTCGCGATTCTGGGTGTCGACCGGGCGCTGGTCGTCTCCAGCGAGGACGGGCTGGACGAGATCTCGGCGGCCGCGGCGACGAAGGTGGTGGAGGTGAACGGCGAGGAGATCAGCGAGTACGTCCTGCAGCCGATCGACCTCGGGATCGAGCCGGACACCGACCCCTCTCAAACGGACGGCTGGCGGGGAGGCACGCCGCAGGAGAACGCCCGCGTCACCCGCGCGATCCTCCAGGAGCGCCCGGCGGCGGGGGAGAGGCGTGCGGGTGAGGGCCTCGCGCTCGTCAATGCCGGCGCGGCGATCTACGCAGCCGGCGCCGCCGACACGATCGCCGCGGGTGTCGAGGCCGCCCGGGAGGCCCTCGCCGACGGCAGCGCCGGCGGCGCGCTCGAGGGATATGTCCAGGCGAGCCAGAGGCACGCCGCCGCCGGAGCGATCACGTGAGCACGCGCGCCGGCACGGTGCTCGAGCGGATCGTCGCCGAAACACGCGAGGAGCTCGAGCGCCGCAAGCGCGATGTTCCCCAGGCGGCGCTGGAGCGCGCCGGCGCCGCCCGCGACGCGCCCGACGGGCGCCCCTTCCGCGACGCGCTCCTGGCGCCCGGGGTCTCGGTGATCGCCGAGTTCAAGCGTCGCTCTCCCTCGGCGGGGACCCTGCGCGAGGATCCTGACCTCGCCGAGGTGCTCGCGGCCTATCAGAGGGGTGGGGCGGCGGCCCTGTCGATCCTCACCGAGGGGCCGAACTTCGGCGGTTCGCTCGCGGACCTGCGCACGGCGCGCGATGCCTGCGGGCTGCCGCTGCTGCGCAAGGACTTCGTGCTCGACAGCTACCAGCTGCATGAGGCGCGAGCGGCCGGCGCCGACGCCGTGCTGCTGATCGTCGCGGCGCTCAAGCCAGACGAGCTGTCCTCGCTCTACGCGACGGCGCGCGCGATCGGGCTGGACGTGCTCGTGGAGGTGCACGACCGGGAGGAGCTGCACACCGCGCTCGCGCTCGAGGCGGAGATCGTCGGGATCAACAACCGCGACCTGCGGGACTTCAGCGTGGACGTGGAGCGCACCGAGCGGCTGATGGACGATGTCCCGGCGAGCGTGGCCGCGGTCTCCGAGTCCGGGATCGCCACGGCGGAGCAACTTCGGCGGCTGCACGAGCGCGGAGTGCAGGCTGTGCTGGTCGGAGAGTCGCTGATGCGCTCGGCCGACCCGGCCGTCGCGTTGCGGGAACTGAAAAGCTTTAGCGAAGCTCGCGAGACCCTTTAGATGCTCTTCATCGCGGCCGACCATCCTCTCCTGCAATGAAGCGACTCATTCTGATCCCGTTCGCATCCGCCCTGCTCGGCGGAGGCGTCGTGCTGGCGGTCGTAGCGGCGTTCGGCGGCCTGGATGACAACCAGAAGACGATCACCACGGTCCAGGCCGCTCCGGTGGCGCCGTCGAACGCCTCTCAGCAGAGCCGCGGGCTGCTGACGCCCCACCAGGTCTATTCGCGCGCCGCGCCGGGCGTCGCGTTCGTCACATCGACGATCGTGCAGAAATCTGAATCGCCGTTCAACCTCTTCGGCGGCGGTGAAACCCAGCGCCAGGGGCAGGCGACGGGCTCCGGGATAGTGATCGACAGCGGCGGCACGATCCTCACCAATTACCACGTCGTCGCGAACGCCATAAAGGTGAAGGTGAGCTTTGCGAAAGGCAAGTCCGTCGAAGCGCAGGTTGTCGGCAAGGATCCCTCGAACGACCTCGCCGTTCTGCGTATCCAGCCCGACGGCCTGACCCTGCACCCACTCACGCTCGGCGACTCGAGCGGCGCGCAGGTCGGCGACCCCGTGTATGCGATCGGCAACCCGTTCGACCTCGAACGCACGCTCACGACCGGAGTCATCTCGGCGCTTCAGCGTCAGATCCAGGCCCCGAACGGATTCACCATCAACAACGTGCTGCAGACAGACGCGCCGATCAACCCCGGCAACTCGGGAGGGCCGCTGCTCGACGCGGCCGGCCGCGTGATCGGCATCAACTCGCAGATCGAGACGGGAAGCAGCGGCGGCGGCAGCGTCGGCATCGGCTTCGCGGTGCCGATAAACACGGCCAAGTCCGAGATCTCGCAGCTCGAGAAAGGCGGAACCGTCAGGGGCGCCTACCTCGGCCTCACCTCGCTGACGATCGACGGCTCGCTCTCAGCGCTCAACCTTCCCGTGAAGAGCGGAGCGCTCGTGCAGAGCGTGCAGAAGGGGACAGCGGCGGCGAAGGCCGGGATCCGCGGCGGGACGATCAACAGCACCACCGAAAGCGGCCAGATAGCGGTCGGCGGTGACATCGTCGTCTCGATCGACGGCAAGGCCGTGACGAGCTCCGAAGACCTCGCCAACGACGTCTCGACGAAGAAACCGGGACAGACGGTCACGATCGGCTTGAAGCGCGCCAACGGCAGCGGCGGCTATGCCGATAAGACGGTAAAGGCGACGCTGGGCAGCCGCCCCAACTCGGTGCCCAACGCGAACACGCCGGAAGGCTAGTAGCGCCGCGGCACAGCAGCAGGCCGGCTCGGCCTCGCTCGGGCGGTGCAACGCGGTTGGACTCGCTACGGTTGGCAGATGGAGCAGTCGCCTGCGAAGGTGAAGATCTGCGGGATCACCAATCTCGAGGATGCCGAGCTCGCCGTCGAGCTCGGGGCCTGGGCGCTGGGGATGATCTTCTATGAGGGCAGTCCCCGCAGGTGCTCGCTGGCGGAGGCGCAGCGCATCGTCGCGCGGCTCCGCCGCCGGGTCGAGCTGTGCGGCGTGTATGTGAATGCGCCGCTCGACGAGGTCGTGGGCACGAGTGAGGCGCTGGGACTCAGCATGCTCCAGCTCCACGGCGAGGAGGGCCCGGTGTTCTGCGCCGAGGCCAGGCGCAGGACCGGCGCGCGCGTGATCAAGGCCGCACAGGTCGGCGGCCCTGGCGACGTGCGTGACCTCGAGCGCTTTCACGTCGACTTTCACCTGCTCGACGCGCGTTCCTCTACGCCCGGGCGCCAGGGGCTGCGGGGCGGGACCGGTGAGACCTTCGACTGGAACCTGCTGTCCGCCCGGCGCTCGAAGGTGCCGCTGATCCTCAGTGGAGGGCTGAACGCCGAGAACGTCGCGGAGGCGATCTCGCTCGCGCATCCTTACGCCGTCGACAGCGCGAGCGGAACCGAGGCCGCTCCGGGACGCAAGGACCCTGACAGGCTGCGAGCGTTCTTAGATGCCGTCCGCGGTGGGTCGGACCCGGGGCATGGCTCGGACGCTGAGCCGGAGCAGCCGCGGATCGGTCAGCCGGCGTGAGCGCCGGCGGTGCGACGGGAGCGCCGCCCGGCCGCGGCGACTCCGACCCAGCCATCGAGCACCGGTTCGGCCCATACGGCGGGCAGTTCGTGCCCGAGACGCTGATGCCCGCGCTGGAGGAGCTCGAGCAGGCGTGGCGTGCGGCTCGCGACGACGATGGCTACAGGTCCGAGCTGGATGGCCTGCTTCGCGACTTCGGCGGTCGCCCCACGCCGCTCTACAGGGCGCGCCGGCTCTCAGAGCGTGTGGGCCGGCCCGTGTACCTGAAGCGCGAGGACCTCAACCACACCGGCTCGCACAAGCTCAACAACGCGCTCGGCCAGGTGCTGCTGGCCAGGCGCATGGGCAAGCGGCGGATCATCGCGGAGACGGGCGCCGGCCAGCACGGCGTCGCGACCGCGACGGTTTGCGCGCTGCTGGGCATGGAGTGCGTCGTCTATATGGGCGTCCAGGACACGCGCCGCCAGCTCCCGAACGTGCAGCGCATGGAGCTGCTCGGCGCGACCGTGCAGCCGGTCGACGCCGGTGCGCGGACGCTCAAGGAGGCGACCTCGGCGGCGATCCGCGACTGGGTCACCAATGTCGAGACCACGCACTACGTGATCGGCTCGGTGGTCGGTCCCGCTCCCTATCCGGCGCTCGTTCGCGATCTGCAGAGGGTGATCGGCGATGAGGCGCGCGCGCAGATGCTCGAGCGCGAGGGGAGGCTCCCGGCACGCGTCGTGGCATGCGTCGGCGGGGGCTCGAACGCGATCGGGACCTTCGCCGCCTTCATCGAGGACGAGCAGGTGGAGCTGGTGGGTGTCGAGGCGGCGGGCGAGGGCATCGACACGCCGCGTCACGGGGCCCCGCTCACCGTGGGCGGGCGCGCCGGCATCCTGCACGGGTCCCGCTCGGCGGTGATGCAGGACGAGGAGGGTCAGATCCTGCAGGCGCACTCTGTGTCGGCCGGCCTCGACTACCCGGGCGCGGGTCCACAGCACGCCTACCTCAGGGACAGCGGCCGCGCGCGCTACGTCGCCGTGAGCGACCTGGAGGCGCTTGCGGCGTTCCGCGAGGTCACGCGCCTCGAGGGCATCATTCCCGCGCTCGAGACGGCACACGCGCTCGCGTGGGTGCTGGCGCAGGGTGACGGCGAGCTCGATCTGGTCTGCCTATCGGGTCGCGGCGACAAGGATCTCGCAGAGGTGCTGGGCGGGCACGGCACGTGACCCCGGTGCGCACGACCGGCATCGAGCGAATCGCCGAGAGCTTCGCCCACACGGGCAAGCGCGCGGCGCTGATGCCGTACCTGATGGGAGGGTTCCCCTCGCTGGAGGAGTCGGTGCGCATCGGCGAAGCATGCGTGCAGGCGGGGGCCGACGTGCTCGAGCTCGGCGTGCCCTACTCCGATCCGCTCGCCGACGGCCCGGTCATCCATGCCGCCGCGACGAGTGCGCTGGCCTCCGGTGCGAACATGGCGGGCGTTCTGGAGGTGGCGCGCGCGCTGGCGGACAGCGTTCCCGTGATCCTGATGTGCTACGCGAACATGGTCTTCGCCCCGGGGGCGAGGTCGTTCGTCGACCGGCTCGAGCAGTCCGGGGCATGCGGTCTGATCGTGCCCGATCTACCGCAGGGCGAGGCCGGCGAGGTGTTGGCGGCCTGCGACGAGCGAGGCCTCGCGCTGGTGCCGTTGGTGGCGCCCACGACGACCCCCGAGCGGCTGGCGCTGATAGGCGCCAGGGCGCGGGGATTCCTGTACACGGTCTCCGTCGTCGGCACCACCGGCGAGCGGCGCGCGCTCGGGGAGCGCTTCGGGGATGTCGTCGCTCGGGCGAGGGCATGCACCGAGGTGCCGGTGGCGCTCGGATTCGGCATTGGCACCCCCGAGCAGGCCAGCCAGGCGGCCGACGCCGGCGCCGACGGCGTGATCGTCGGCACGCGCCTGGTGCGCGCCGCCGGCGAGTCCGATGAACCGGCCGGCGCCGTCGGGGCGGTGGTCGGCGAGCTCGCGGCGGCGCTGACTCCGACCGATCCGAGATCGGCCAGCTAGGATTCCGCCGGCATGGGACTGATCCTCACCGTAGCCGCCGGCCTGATCGTCTGGATCGTGCTCTGGGCGCTCGGCGCCAAGGGCTTCGACGCGTTCATGCTCGCGACGGCGATCATCCTCGCCGGTGCAGCGCTGAGGATCCTCTCCAACTATCTGCCAGGCCGTCGCAGCTAGGGCCCGCGTGCGCGCGCGCTGGCTGGGCCTAGCCGCTCTCGCCGCCGTCGCCCCGGGAGTCGCCGGCTGTGGCGGCACCGGGGTGTCTGGCGCCTCCCAGGCGGCGGGCAGTCAGCTCGCCATCTATTCGAGCCTCCCCCTCCACGGGCCGGCCGCTGCGGCCTCGCGGCAGATCGTGGGCGGGGAGAAGCTGGCGCTGGCCGAGGCGGGAGGTCACGCCGGCAAGTTCAAGATCGGATACGTGTTGCTCGATGACTCCAACCCGACCAAGGCCCGCTGGGACCCCGGGGTGACGGCGACCGATGCCAAGACGGCCGCGCAGGACACGAGCACCATCGCCTACCTCGGCGACTACAACTCCGCCGCGACGGCGATCTCGCTGCCGCTGATGAACGCCGCGGGCGTCCTGCAGGTAAGCCCCGCCAGTCCCTACATAGGGCTCACCTCCTCGCTCGACGCCGGACAGGATGAGCCGGGACGCTTCTATCCGACCGGACAGCGCACATTCGGGCGGCTGCAGCCCGGCGACAGCGTTGAGGCGGCGGCGCAGGCGAAGCTGATGAAGGCGCTCGCCGTCAAGAGCGTCTACGTGCTCGACGACCAGGACCCGTTCGAGGTTCCGCTCGCCGACCTCGTGGCGAGCGACGCGAAGCACGCCGGAGTCACGCTCGCCGGGCGCGACAGCATCGCCACCACACCCGCGACGATCTTCACGGGCGAGATAGAAAAGATCGTTCGCAGCGGGGCGCAGGCCGTGTTCCTGGCCGCCGGCAGCGGCGCAGGCGCGAGTGTCCTGTGGAAGAAGCTTCACAGCGCCGACCCGGGCCTGCTGCTGCTCGGGTCGAGCTCGATGGCCGACGAGTCGTTCACGTCCCAGATCGGCGCTGCCGAGGCGAGCACCTACCTGACCACGCCGGTTCTACCGGCGGCTCTCTACCCGGCGTCGGGGGCGCGCGTGCTGAAGGACTATCGGGCGGATTTCGGCGGTGAAGCCGGACCGTACGTGCTGTATGGATACGAGGCGATGAGGGTGGTTCTGGACGCGATCCGCAGCGCGGGAGACCGCGGCAACGACCGCCAGGCCGTGATCGCCGGCTTCTTCGCGACGCGCGACCGCGATTCCGTGCTCGGGCGCTACTCGATGCGAGCCGACGGCGAAACCACCCTCGCCCGCTACGGGGTCGACCGGGTGGTCGGCGGGCGCCCGGTCTTCAATCGCGCGATGAGCCTTCCCTAGGCCGAGCGCCTAGCGCAGTCCGACGGTCACGCGGAATCGATCGATGCCGCCGCCGAGGCTGCGGCCACCCCCGGCGAGCGTGGTGATGCTCTTCAGGTAGGGCACGACCTTCGAGAGCGTCGGGTCTTCGGTCAGCCCCACGCCTTCGAGCAGGCTGAGGAGGGTGGGGAAGTCCGTCATCACGCTTGGCCGGATGCCTTCGCCCAGGGCCGCTTCGGCCGCCTTGGCGGATGCGGCGCCCGAGAGCGTGCCCGGTGGATTCAGCGCGGCTGCCACCGAGGCTTCGCCGAGGCCGAGCACGAACTTGGTCTTGCCGCCGGAGTCGCGGCCGTTGGCGATGTCGAGCACCAGCGGAAGGCCTTTCAATCTCACGCCGACCGCCGCATCGGTGCCGGCAATGGAGACCGGCTGCACTGAGCCGCCGGTCCTGCGCAGCTGTGCCGCGAGCTTCGCGACGGCCGCATGCGACAGCGCGGGGTTCGTCGATGTGATCACCACAGCCCCCTTGAGTTCGAGCAGGCTTGCGCCGCTCGCGAAGATGCCTCCCGAGCCCATCCAACTCGTGAAGTCGCGTTTGGCCTGTGCATTGTTCGCCGCGAGCGCCCCGAGCGGCGTCAGCAGCCCTTCGACCAGGCCCTTCAGGTTGATGGCCGATGCCGCGCCTTCGCCGGGGCCGGCGAGCGTGCTGCCGAGCGAGGCGAGCGTTCGCAGGCCCTGCACGTCCTCTGAGAGCGTCGCCCCGACATGCCCGAGGCCGAGGGCGAGCCAGGAGTCCCCGGGCAGTTCGGCCAGCGCCTGCGCGCCGTCGGCACCGGACGCGAGCAGTCCGCCTGCGGCGCCGCCCGGCGTCGGCTGAGCGCTCGCAAGCTGGTCGGCGTCGACGGCGATCGAGCTCGTTGACGCCACCAGCGAGATGTTCGTCTCGCGCGCCCCGGCGAGCAGTTGCATCAGGCCCGCCGCCCCCGGCTGGGCGCCCGCTGCGGCCTTGCCGGCGCCGGCGGGGTTCGAGTACAGGTGGGCGAGGGCGTTCGGCGGTGCGGCTGAGAGCAGCTTGGAGTAGCCGGCCGCTCGTGAGAGCGGCGCTGCGCCCAGCGTGGTGTCGACCACGCCGCGCAGGCCAGACTCGCTGCCGATCACGGCAAGCCGGGAGACCACGCCGAAGGCCACGCCGGTGGACGTCGCCCGATATGCGACGCCGCGGTAGCTGGCGGCATGCGCGCCGGCATGAGTGGCCTGCGAGTCGACGAAGGACCGGGCCTTGGCGGCGTCGCTCGTGTCGAGCACGATCGCGCCCTGCGCGGCGCCGGCGCCGAAGGGGAACCGGGCGGCCGGGGAGGATCCGCCCAGCAGTCCCTGCTGCAGCAGCGAGAGCAGCAGCGCGCCTTCCGAGCCGCCCGAGGAGCTCAGGGAGCTGAGGAAGACGCCCGCGTGCGGACCGAGCCAGCTCGCGACGTCGCGCTTGAAGCTCAGCGTCGGCGAGCCCGGCGTCTGCAGCAGCTGCACGAGCCGCAGGTACGGATTCGACTGGTGCGTGAGCGCGCGTCCGGCGGCGAGCGCCGCGTCCTTCTGAGAGCCGCCGGGACGCACGGTCGCGCCGGCGTAGAGGGCGGCCGACGCAGGGACCGCGCCGGCCGGGTCCGCGGACGTGCCGCTGCCGTGCGAGGAGCCGCAGCCGGCTGTCGCCGCTGCCAGCGTCACCAGCAGGACGGCGCCGGCGATGCGCGGACGCGCGCTGGCGGCGCGGCGGTGGCGCAGCTGGCTGCAGGGAGCACGGCTAGGGGCTGGGGGCAATGCGTCAGATCCTTTCTGGCGGCCCTTGCGGGGCCGGAGGGGGAGGCGATCGTACGCGGCCGGCGGCCCCGCACGCAAGTGAGAGCTGAGCCGCAAGCGCCGTTTCATATCGCACGGATGCACGCGGTCTTGCACAGCCGCGCGATTCTGACGCCACGTGCGGCGCCAGGGCGAAGGTGGCTGCGAGCAGGGGATTTAGGTGGAGGAAGGGTGGGGGAGCGGAAGTGTGGGAAAAGATGTGCAATTGGGGTTGCATTGTGGGGGGAAGTGGGGTATGTTCGCGCTCAGCGAGCCGGGGTGGAGGGGCTCCTCCCACTCCTCCACCTCGGCTCGGTAATCAACTTGGAGCTCCCAGTGGTCCCCTTCCGCGGCACCTTCGACCATACGCTCGACGCGAAGAACCGCCTCACCGTGCCCGCGCGCTACCGCGCGGCGCTGGCCGAGGGCGTGGTTCTCGCGATGCCGGTCGACCAGAAGCCATGCGTCGGGGTCTGGCGGCCGGAGCAGTACGAGGCCTACACGCGGCGCGCGATCGCCGAGCTGCCGCCGCTGTCCCCGCGGCTGGCCGAGCTCGAACGCTTCTTCTACGGCAACTCGCACGACGCGGAGCTCGACGCGGCCGGGAGGATCATGGTCCCCGGCTTCCTCGGTCAGCATGCGATGCTGGGCAAGGAGGTAATGGTGGTCGGCGTGGGAGACCGCCTCGAGCTTTGGGACAAGGCGGCCTGGAACGAACATCGACCGACGCTGCTGAGCGGCGTCGCGGAGGTCACGGCTCGTGTCGACGACGCTGCTTGACGTCGGCGACGGACGCGCCGAGGGCCGCGCGCCGGATCTCGCCAAGCGCCGGCGCGGCGGCGGCGATGCGGCTCGCCCGGCCACGGGCAGGCGGGCCGGCCGCGGCCCCGCAGGGGGTACCTGCCCGCCGCTCCCGATGAGCGGGTCGCACACACCGGTGCTCGCCGGAGCGCTGCTCGAGGTGCTCGGTCCGCAGGCGGGCCAGACGGCGATCGACTGCACGTTCGGCGACGGAGGCCACGCCCGGCTGGTCGCCGAGCGCCTCGGCCCGAACGGCACGCTCATCGCGATCGACCGCGATCCGCTCGCGGAGGAGCGGTTCGCCGCGCTCGCCGCCGAGACCGCCTGCGCGGTGCGCTTCATCCGCGCGAGCTACGCGGAGGCGCTCGAGGTGCTCTGCGGCGAGGATCTGCGCGCCGACATCGTCTATTTCGACCTCGGCATGTCCTCGATGCAGGTCGACACGCGCGAGCGGGGCTTCTCCTACTCCTACGACGCGCCGCTCGACATGCGCATGGACCCCTCGCAGGGGCTCAGCGCGCTCGAGGTCGTCGCCGATTGGGACGAGCGCCGCCTCGCGCACGTCCTGCGGGACTTCGGCGAGGAGCGCCACGCCGGCTCGATCGCGCGGGCGATCGTGCGCCGGCGCGCGCAGGCCCCGATCCGCAGCACGCTCGAGCTGGTCGACACGATCAACTCGGCTATACCCGCGCCGGCGCGCTTCGCCGGCGGGCACCCCGCCAAGCGCTCCTTCCAAGCGCTGCGGATCGCCGTCAACGACGAGCTCGGACAGCTGGACCGTGCCCTGCCGCTGGCCTGGGAGCTCCTGCGCGAGGGTGGCGTGCTGGCCGCGATCGCGTTCCACTCGCTCGAGGACCGGCGGGTCAAGCGCTTCCTGGCCGAGCGCGCCCGCGGCTGCGTCTGCCCGCCCGATCTGCCGGTATGCGCGTGTGGCCGCGAGCCGGAGGCGGCGCTCATCGCCGGCCGCTCGATCGTGCCGTCGGCCGAGGAGATCGCCCTGAACCCGCGCGCCGCCTCGGCGCGCCTGCGCGCCGCCAGGAAGCTCACCTCCGACGAGGAGCCGGCGGCGTGACGCCACCAGCGGCAGCCGCGGCGCCTGCCGTCAGCCCAGGGCGCACGATCGCGCCGGGCCGCCGCACCGCACCCCCCGGCAGGCGGACGGCTCCGGCGCGTCCCAGGCGCGTCTCCGGTCCCGCGCGCACCGGCACGGCCGCACGGCCCGCCCAGCTTCCCTCGCAGGCTGGAGGCATAGCGCTCGGCGTGCTCGGCGCGCTCGACGGCCTCGCCCGCCATCGGCTCCTCGATCGCGTGCTCCGCGGTCGCATCTCGATCGCGCTGGTCGCGTTCGCGCTGATCGGCATCGTCACGCTGCAGCTCGGCCTGCTCAAGCTCAACTCCAGCATCGGCCACACGCTCGAGCGCGAGTCGCTGCTACAGCGTCAGAACGCAACGCTCAGCATCGAAAACAGCGAACTGAGCGCAGGCAGTCGCGTTGAGTCCCGGGCGGCGCAGCTCGGCATGCAGCCCGTCTCCGTGGGCTCGCTGCGGTTCCTCTCGGCGCACCCGCGCGGCGACGCCGGCCGCGCGGCCGCCGCCCTGAAGAAGACGACCGCCCAGCCGCAACGGGCCGAATCCTCGGAAGCCGCGACGGGCAGCTCCGTGACCGCGGCCGCCTCCGGCGCGTCGGCGAGCGAAGCCGAACAGAGCGCCACCGCCGCCTCCGGCGCGTCGCCGCCGACTGAAGCCTCGAGTGCGACCGGCGGGGAAGCGAGCCGGTCCTCGGGCGAATCCCCGTCGCGTGCGACGAGCACGCCCTCGCCGGCGGCGAGCGCTCCCGCAGCCGCCGAATCGGCGCCGGCCGGCTCCAGCGGTGGCGGATCGGCCGAAGCGGCGCCCGGCGGTGGGACCCAGGCCGGCCCCACGGGATAAAGCGGTGGCCGTCGTCCAACGCCGCATAGGACCCATCTTCGGACTCTTCTTCCTACTGCTCATCCTCGCCGCCGGCCGCACGATCTACCTCGGCGTGCTGCGCGGCGGGACCCTCCGCAAGGCCGCGAACACCCAGCAGCTCACCTACGAAACGGTCAACGCCCAGCGCGGCGCGATATCCGACCGCAACGGCATCGACCTGGCCGTCTCCGAGCCTGCGCGCGACATCTCGGCGGATCCGTACCTGATCACCGATCCGCTCGGCGCGTCCCGGCGCCTGGCGCCCCTCCTCGGCCTGCCTCAACCGAAGGTGCTCACCAAGCTCTCGCAGCGCACCGGCTTCGTGTACCTGAAGCGGGCGCTGCCCGCACGCCAGGCCGAAGCGGTCATGGCCCTGAAGATCCCCGGCGTCGCCGGCGCGCCGGTCATGCACAGGGTCTATCCGCGAGGGACGCTCGCGGCGCAGGTCCTCGGCCAGGTGGGGACCGAAGGCCAGGGCCTCAGCGGCCTCGAGTACTCGCGCAACACGCTCCTGCGCGGTCGCTCGGGCAAGCGACGCGTCGTCAGCGACGCGATCGGGCAGCCCGTGTCGATCACCGACACGACCCCCGAGACCCCGGGGGCGTCGCTCTCGCTGACGCTCGACGCCAACGTCCAGCAGCGCGCAGAAGACGTGCTCGGAGCGGTCGGACGCGTGTTCAGCGCCAAGGACGCCACGGCGATCGTCATGGATCCGCGCAGCGGCGCGGTCCTCGCCGTGGCGAACTGGCCGCAGGTGAACGCCAACGACCCAGGGGGCTCGCCGGCATCCGCGATGCAGGATCGCGCGGTCGGGTTCGCCTACGAACCCGGCTCGACGTTCAAGGCCGTGACCGTCTCCGGCGCGCTGCAGGAAGGGCTGATCACGCCAAGCACCCCCTTCAACATCCCCAACCAGATCCACGTGGCCGACCGCACCATCCACGACGACACCGAACATGCCGAAGAAACGCTCACCACCTCGCAGATCCTCGCCCACTCGAGCAACGTCGGCGCGATCAAGATAGGCCAGCTCGAGGGGGCGCAGCGCTTCGACAAGTGGGTGCGCCGCTTCGGCTTCGGCGCCCGCACGGGCGTCGAGCTCGCCGGTGAGGAAACCGGCATGGCGCTGGCACTGAAGCACTACTCGGGATCCTCGATGGGCAACCTGCCGATCGGCCAGGGCGAGCTCGTCACGCCGATGCAGATGGCGAGCGCATATTCGGCGATCGCCAACGGCGGCATCCTGCGCAGGCCCCACGTCGTGAGCGCCATCGACGGCCACCCGCAGCCGCAGCCTGCCGGACACCGCATCATCTCGCCGGCAACCGCCGCCTCGCTGCGACAGATGCTCGAAGGCGTGCTCGCCGCCGGGGGCACCGCGAGCGAGGTCTCGATCCCCGGCTATCAGCTGGCCGGCAAGACAGGCACCGCCAGCAAGATCGACCCGGCAACCGGCGAATACTCCAAAACCGCCTACATCGCCTCGTTCATCGGCTTCGCCCCTGCGTCCAACCCGAGGCTGCTCTGCGCGGTCGTCGTCGACGAACCGCAGACCGGGTCAATCTTCGGCGGCACCGTGGCCGCGCCGGCGTTCGGCCAGATCATGAGCTTCGCGCTGCCCTACCTCGGGATCCCGCCGGGCTAGCGAAAGGCTCCGGCGGGGGCGGAAACTAGACTCAGCGGGATGCCCAAGCGGGGAATCGACCGATGAGGCTCGGCGACCTGGCGGCCGCTCTGGCTTCGGAGTCCCCTGGGGGGACGGCCAGGGGCGGCGAGTCGGTCGAGATCACCGGGCTGGCCTACGACAGTCGCTCGGTGCGTCCCGGCGACCTGTTCTTCTGCATCGGCGGCTTCCGCACCGACGGGCACGACTTCGCGCCAGCGGCCGTGCAGCGGGGCGCTGCGGCGCTGGTGCTCGAGCGGCCGCTCGGCCTCGGCGTGCCCGAGCTGCTGGTCGCCTCCGCTCGCTCTGCGATGGCTCCGCTCGCGGCCCGCTTCTACGGCGATCCCGCGCTCGAGCTGGAGGTGGTGGGCGTGACGGGAACCAACGGCAAGACCACCACCGCGTATCTGGTGCGCGCCCTGCTCGAGGCCGGCGGCCGGCAGTGCGGGCTGCTTGGAACCGTCAAGTCCGTCGTTGGCGGGCGCGAGCTGCCGGTGCAGCGCACCACGCCCGAGGCGATCGATCTGCAGGCGGACCTGCGCGCGATGCTCGACGGCGGCGATCGCGCCTGCGCGATGGAGGTCTCCTCGCACGCGCTCGAACTCGCTCGCACGGACGCGATCCCGTTCGCCGCAGCGCTCTTCACCAACATCAGCCGCGATCACCTCGACTTCCACGGCACGATGGAGGACTACTTCCAGGCCAAGCGGCGGCTGTTCATGCCGGCGGGTGAGCCGCCGCGCGTGAGCATCGTGAACGTGGGCGACGCGTATGGGCGCCGCCTCGCCGCCGAGGTCGCCGGCGTGATCACGTTCGCCGTCGATCAGGCTGCGGACTACGCCGCGACGGACGTCCGCTGCGGGTTCGACGGCTGCCGCTTCACGCTGCATGCGCCGGACGCGGAGCGGGAGGTCGCGCTGCCGATGCCGGGCCGCTTCAACGTCGCCAACGCGCTCGGCGCGCTCGCGGTGGTGCATGCGCTCGGAGGCGAGCTCGACGATCTCGTCGACGCCCTCGAGCGCGGCGTGCACGTGCCGGGCCGCTTCGAGCCGGTGGACGAGGGACAGGACTTCGCCGTGCTCGTGGACTACGCGCACACCCCCGACTCGCTCGAGAACGTGCTGCGCGCGGCGCGCGAGCTGGCCGGCTCCGGCGAGGGCGCGGCAGGGCGGGTGATCTGCGTGTTCGGAGCCGGGGGCGACCGCGATCGCGGCAAGCGGCCGCTGATGGGCGCGATCGCCGCGGAGCTTGCCGACATGGTGCTCGTGACCTCTGACAACCCGCGCTCGGAGGATCCCCAGCAGATCATCGCCGAGATCATGGCCGGGGCCACGCGCGCGGTGGAGGTGCGCCCCGGTCCAGGGGCGGGGACGCCACACGTGCGCTCGGTGACCGATCGCCGCGAGGCCATCGCCCAGGCGATCGCCTGGGGCAGGCGCGGCGATGTGCTGGTGATCGCCGGCAAGGGCCATGAGCAGGGCCAGGAGCTGGCCGACGGGCGCAAGGTCCCATTCGACGACGTGGCCGTGGCCAGGCAGGCGCTGGGCGCGCGCGCAGCCGGCGTGGCCGAGGCCAGGGCGTGACGGGCTGGGACGCAAAGCGGATCGCGGAGGCCGCCGGCGCGACCCTGCTCGCCGAGCCGTCCTCCGCGCGGGCGTCCGCGCCGAGTAGCGTGGGCATCGACTCGCGGGCGCTCTCGCCGGGGGAGCTCTTCATCGGCCTGCGCGGCGCACGGGAGGACGGAGGCACCCACGCCCAGAGCGCGCTCGAGGCCGGCGCGTGGGGCGTGCTGGTCTCGCCCGCGCATGCGCGAGCGGCCGCACGGGCCCCGGCCGGCAGCGCGGTGCTCGAGCATCCTGATCCGCTTGCGGGCCTGCAGGCGCTGGCACGTGCGCGGCGCCGCGAGCTGGCTGGCGCCGGCGCGAAGGTCGTCGCGATCACGGGCTCGACGGGCAAGACATCGACCAAGGACATCCTCGCGGCGCTGCTGGGCTCGCGGATGCGCACGTCGGCAAGCCCGGCGAACCTCAACACCGAGATCGGCTTGCCGCTGGCGATCCTCGCGGCGCCCGCGGACAGCGAGGCGCTGGTGCTCGAGATGGCGATGCGCGGCGCCGGGCAGATCGCCGAGCTGACAGCGATCGCCGAGCCGGACGTCGGCGTGATCGTGAACGTCGGGCCCGCGCACCTCGAGATGCTCGGCTCGCTCGAGGCGATCGCGGCCGCTAAGGCGGAGCTGATCGCGGGTCTCGCGCCCGGGACGAGCATCGTCGTGCCGGCCGACGAGCCGCTCCTGGACCGCCACCTGCGTCCGGACCTGCGCACGATCACCTTCGGCCACGGCGGCGATGTCTCGCTGCTCTCGCGCCGCGCGGACGGCCGGGCGCTGATCCGTCACCGCACCAAGAAGATCGAGCTGTGGCCGTCCTTCCAGCAGGAGCACAACATCGTCAACCTGCTCGCCGCCGTCGCGACGGCAAGGGCGCTCGGCGTCACCCCCGAGGGCCGGCTGGAGGTGCGCTTCTCGGCCATGCGGGGAGAGCGGCTGGCCCTGCCGGGCGGCGTGGTGCTGATCGATGACTGCTACAACGCCAACCCAATGTCCATGCGCGCGGCGATCGACGACCTGGCCGAGACGGCGCCCGCGCGACGCGTGGCGGTGCTCGGCGACATGCTCGAGCTGGGGCCCGACGCGCCCCGCATGCATCGCGAGATCGGCGAGCATGCGGCGGCTCGGGGCGTAGAGCTGCTGGTTACAGTCGGCCCGCTTGCCGGCGAGATCGCAAGGACGTTCTCCGGCGAGGCGCATGCGGTCGCGGACGCCGCCGCCGCCGCCGAGCTGCTGGCCGGTCTGCTGCGGAAGCGCGACACGGTGCTCGTGAAGGGCTCGCGCGGCGTGGGCCTGGAGCGCACGGTCGCGGCCCTGCGCGCCGGCGGTGAGCGGCCGCTGCGCGAGCACGGCGGCGGCGGCTCCCTCCTCGCGCCCGGAACCGGCACGGGGCGACGCTGAATGGGTCGCATCCTCTTCGGCGGCACGGCCGCGCTGCTGATCTGCATCTTCCTCAGCCCACGATTCATCGAGTTCCTGCGCGAGCGTGAGTTCGGGCAGCACATCCGCGAGGACGGGCCGGAGGGGCACCATCAGAAGGCCGGCACGCCCACGATGGGAGGCGTGATCGTGCTGCTCGCCGTGACGGTCTCGTTCCTGATCCTCACCGATTTCGAATGGCGCTCGATCGGTGTCCTGGGCGCGATGCTGGCGTGCGGGCTGCTGGGCTTCGCGGACGACTACACGAAGCTTGTCAAGCGCCGCTCGCTCGGGCTGCGTGCGCGGACGAAGCTCGGCGTGACGATCGCGATCTCGCTTGGCCTTTGGTTCATCGCGACGCACGAGGCCCATCTGCCGTCCACCCTGTGGCTGCGCTTCGTCGACTACCACGTCGACCTCGGGCCGCTCTACCCGCTGTTGATCTACTTCGTCGTGGCCGGCACCACGAGCGCGGTCAACCTGACGGACGGGCTCGACGGCCTGGCTGCGGGATGCGCCGCGATCGTCCTGCTCGCCTATGTCGGCATCACGTTCCTCGCCGGTGACTTCGACCTGGCGCTGCTCGCCGGGTGCCTCGTGGGCGCGTGCATCGGCTTCCTCTGGTTCAACGCCTTCCCGGCCACGATCTTCATGGGGGATACCGGCTCGCTCGGGCTGGGAGGCGGGATCGCCGGGCTGGCCGTGATGACGAAGACCGAGGTGCTGCTGATCCTGCTCGGAGGGATCTTCGTGATCGAGGCCCTCTCGGTGGTGATCCAGGTGATCTCGTTCCAGATGACGCGCAGGCGGGTGTTCCTGATGGCGCCGATCCATCATCACTTCGAGCTGAAGGCCTGGTCTGAGACGAAGATCATCCTTCGCTTCTGGATCGTCGCCTCGATCTGCGCCGCGATCGGCTTCACGATCTACCGGCAGAGCAGGGGCGTATGACCCGCATTGGGAAGCGCGGGTCCTGGCCTATTGAAGCTGGCACACGACCCTCGGGAGGTTTCTCATGAAGCTCGGCCTGACAGTGCTGCGCGTCGTCGTCGGAGGCCTTTTCATGGGCCATGGCCTGCAGAAGCTCGCCGGCTGGTTCGGCGGGCACGGCCTGCATGCGACGGGACAGAGCTTCGAGTCGATGGGCCTGCGGCCGGGGAAGGTGCATGCGGCGAGTGCCGGCGCGAGTGAGACCGCCGGTGGCGCGCTGATCGCGGCCGGCCTGCTCACGCCGCTCGGCGCATCGCTGCTCAGTGGAACGATGATCACGGCGATCCGCAAGGTCCATGCCCGTAACGGCCCGTGGGCCGCCGAAGGCGGCTACGAGTACAACCTGGTGCTGCTCGCGGCCGTGTTCGCGATAACCGACGTCGGCCCCGGCGAGTGGTCGCTGGACGAGGCGCTCGGCATCCGCGTCTCCGGCCTGGGCTGGGCGATAGCGCAGCTCGCCGCAGGCGCGATCGGCTCCTCGCTTGCCGTGGGCCTGGGCGAACGCCAGCCCGCGCCGGCCTCGCCCGCGACTTCCGAGACGGACGGCGGCGAGGGCGGCGGGGCGGCGCAGCAGCCGGTCCACAACGGAGGGCAGGCGGCGCAGGTCTGAACCGCGCAGGCAAATGCGTCCAGCGGCGGAGGCTTCGCCGCCCCCGCGTCGAAATGACCCTGGATGCCTGCAGCCGCAGCCCGGCGCACCCGCACGACGGGAGCGTCTCCGTCACGGGGTGAGAAGCGCCGTGCTCGTAGCCCGGCCGCCAGGCAGCATTCGCTCGAGCACCGCATCCTGATCACGGCGACGCTCTGCCTGCTCGCCTATGGGGCCGTGATGGTCTACAGCGCATCCTCGGCTACCACGGTGCTGCGCGGCCACGGCTATGGCAGCGGCTATCTGGTCAAGTTCCTGGTCTACGGCGCGCTCGGGCTGATCGTGATGCGGGTGCTCGCGCGCGACGGCGTCGCCAAAGTGCAGAGCATCACAGCGCCGCTGCTCGTCGTCTCATTCGTGCTCGTGGTGGCCGTGCACATTCCGCACGTCGGGGTGAGCGTCAACGGCGCCCGCCGCTGGCTCGGCACCGGCCCGCTGCAGTTCCAGCCGTCGGAGCTGATGAAGATCGCGCTCGTTCTCTACGCGGCGACGCTGCTGGCCAAGCGCCCGCAGCGCGTGCATGACCTGCGCGAGCTGGCAAAACCACTGCTGTTCGTCGTCGGCGCGGCCGCCCTGCTCGTCTTCTCCCAGCCAGACCTCGGCACGGCGCTCGTGATCATCTTCACCATCGGAGCTCTGCTCGTTGCGGCCGGCATACCTCCGCGCAAGCTCGCGATCCTGTGCGCAGGGATCCTGGGGGTGGTGCTGCTGTACGCGCTCATCCGCCCCTACGCCCGGGCGCGGCTGACGTCTTTCCTGGATCCCTGGGCGCACGCCTCATCGAGCGGCTTTCAGGCGGTGCAGGGCCAGATCGCGATCGGCTCGGGCGGACTGCTCGGCGTCGGCCCGGGCCAGTCGGTCCAGAAGATCTTCTACCTCCCCGAGGCGCCCACTGACTTCATCCTCGCCGTGATCGCCGAGGAGCTCGGCGTCGTCGGGGTCTGTGCGCTGCTGTTCCTCTACGGGCTGATCGCCTACGCCGGGCTGAGGGCGGCCAAGGCCGCGAGAAGCCTGTACAGCGCGCTGATCGCGGTCGGGGTGACGTCGCTGATCCTCTCGCAGGCGGTGCTCAACGTATTCGCGGTTCTGGGGATCGCGCCGCTCACGGGGGTGCCGCTGCCGTTCGTCTCCTACGGATCCAGCAGCCTGATCGTGATGCTCGCCGGCATGGGCCTCCTGCTCAATGTCGCCGCGGGCGCTACGGGCCATGTGCGGGCCGTGGCGCCGTCGCGACGCGGACAGCGCCCGCGAAGCGTGGGCCCCGGCGACGCCCGCGCGCGCGAACCGGCAGGATTGAGCGGTGAGCGCAACGCCGATGAAGATCGTGATCGCCGCCGGCGGGACCGCCGGGCACGTGGTGCCGGCGCTCGCGGTGGCAGACGCGCTGCTGGCTGAGGGCGCCGAGGTGACGTTCATCGGAGGGGGGCGCGCCGAGGCGCAGCTGGTGCCGGCCGCCAACTTCCCTCTGTACACGCTCTCGGTCGAAGGTCTCAGCCGCTCGAACCCGCTGCGGGCGCTGCGGGCGCTCGCGCTGGCGCTCGCTGCGGTGCTGCGCGCGCGCTCGCTGCTCGGCACCCTTGCCCCGGACGCGGTGATGGGCGGCGGCGGCTACGTCGCCGGACCCGTCGGCCTGGCGGCGCTCACGCGCGGCATCCCGCTCGTGCTCACCGAGGCCGACAGCCATCTCGGGCTGACCAACCGGATGCTCGCCCGGTTTGCCAGACGCGTGTGCCTCGCCTTCCCGATCCCCGGCCGCGACGGCAGGCGCTACCGCGTCACCGGCCGCCCGGTGACGCAGAGCACGCAGAGCCGCGGCGCGGCGCGGGAAGCGCTTGGCATCGGAGCGCAGGACACCTGCCTGCTCGTGTTCGGCGGCTCGCTCGGAGCCCGCTCGATCAACCTGGCAGCCGTCGAGGCGTTCTCCGGAGGGCCGTTTCGCGTGCTGCACATATGCGGGCACCGCGACTACGCCGAGCTCGCAGCGCGCGAGCTGCCCCCGAGCTACGAGCTGCGCGAGTACCTCGACCTCTCCGATTTCGCCAATGCGCTCGCGGCCGCGGACCTCGTGGTGGCGCGGGCGGGGGGATCTGTGTTCGAGCTCGCGGCGAGCGGCGTGCCGTCGATCCTGGTGCCCTATCCGCATGCCTCCGGCGATCACCAGAGCGCGAACGCGCGCTGGATGGCGGCTGCGGGAGCCGCAGTGAGCATCCCCGACGGCGAGCTGACCGCCGCGCGCCTCGAAGGCGAGGTGAGCGCGCTGCTCGGCGACCGCGAGCGCCTTCGGGAGATGGCGTCGGCCGCGCGGAGCCTCGCCCGGCCCGAGGCCGCGCGGGAGGTGGCCGCCGAGCTGCTGGAATCAGCGCGGCGATGAGCGACGGAGGCGGACCGTGGAGCGGGCGGCGCCTGCACTTCGTCGGGGTGGGCGGCGCCGGGATGAGCGGCTACGCACGCGCGGCCAGCGCCCTCGGGGCGCAGGTGAGCGGCTCCGACGCCGCACGGACGCCCTACATCGAGCGGCTGGGAGCCGACGGCGTGCTCGAGGCCGGCGTCGGCCACCGGGCCGAGAACCTGCCGGCGGGGGAGGGCGTCGAGCTCGTGTACTCCTCGGCTGTGCCCGCCGAGAACGCCGAGCGAGCCGCGGCGCGCGAGCGCGGCATTCCCGAGCGCTCGCGCGCGGAGCTGCTGGCCGAGCTGACGGCGTTGAAGCGGACGATCGCGGTGGCCGGCACCCACGGCAAGACGACTACCGCCTCGATGCTCGTGCACGCCCTGCTCGGCGCGGGCCTCGAGCCGGGATGGCTGATCGGCGGCACGGTCGGCGAGGGGCTGGCGAACGCGCGCTGGGGAAGCGGGGACTGGCTGGTGGTCGAGGCCGACGAGTCGGATCGCTCGATGCTCGAGCTCCGCGTCGAGATAGCCGTCGTGACCAACGTCGAGCTCGACCACCACGCCGCGTTCGCCTCGCTCGCCGAGCTGCGGGGCGCGTTTCGCGAGTTCCTCTCCGCGCCGCGGCTCGCCGCAGTGTGGGACCGGCCGGAGCTGCTCGAGCTTCGCGAGGGTCCCGTCGCGGCCTATGACGCGAGCGAGCTGACCCTCACGGCGGGGGGCTCGCGCTTCCGCTGGCGCGAGCGGGAGGTGCGGCTGTCGGTCCCCGGCGCGCACAACGCGGTGAACGCCGCCGGGGCGCTGGAGGCGGCCGCGCTGGCCGGCGCGGATCCCGGCCCGGCGGTCGAGGCCCTCGCCCGGTTTCGCGGCGCCGGGCGGCGATTTGAGCTGCTCGGCTCGAGCCCGGGCGGCGCGCTCGTCTACGACGACTACGCGCACCATCCAACCGAGGTCGCGGCGACCCTGCAGGGCGCCCGCACGCTGGAGCACAGGCGGCTCGTGGCCGCCTTCCAGCCGCATCTCTACTCGCGGACGGCGATGCTCGCCACCGATTTCGGGCGGGCGCTCGCGCTCGCCGACGTGGTTGCCGTGCTCGACGTCTACCCGGCGCGCGAGCGCGCCGAGGATCATCCGGGGGTCAGCGGCCTGATGATCGCCGAGAGCTCTGCGGACGCATCGGCGGGACGCCCCGTCTACTGGCTGCCGAGCATCGCCGACGCCGCGCCGGTCCTCGGTGGGCTGCTCCGCGAGGGCGACATCTGCGTGGTGATGGGCGCCGGCGACGTCGACGCGCTCGGGCGCAGGCTGGTCGGTCGATGAGCGCTCCACCGCCGCCAGGAGTGCAGCGCGACTTCCCGCTGGCCCGCCTCACGACCGTTCGCACGGGCGGCTCAGGCGAGTTCTTCGCGCGCGCCGGCAGCACGGCCGAGCTCGGCGAGCTGCTCTCGTGGGCCGCGGCGGCCGGCGTCCATATCGGCGTGGTCGGCTCGGGCTCGAACCTGCTCGTCGCCGACGACGGCGTCGCCGGGCTGGTGATCAAGCTCGACCGCGAGCTCGCCGGCATCGAGCTCGAGGGCCCGCGCATCCTCTGCGGTGGCGGAGCGCGCCTGCCCGCCGTGGCCGCGCGCGCGGCGCGCGCGGGGCTGTCGGGAATCGAGTTCGGGGTGAACATCCCCGGGACGATCGGAGGGGCGGTGCGCATGAACGCGAACGCCTACGGCGGCGAGCTGGGCCGCGTGCTCGAGTGGGTCGAGATCGCCACGGCGACGGGCGTCGAGCGCCGCAGCGCCGAGCAGCTCGGCCTCGGCTACCGCCGCTCCGAGCTCGCCGAGGGAGAGATCGTCGCACGTGCCGAGCTGCTGCTCTCGGCGGCGGAGCCGCAGGCCGTCAAGGCGACGCTGGCCGAGATGCGCCGCCGCCGCCACGAGGCCCAGCCGCAGGGGATCAGGACGTTCGGCTCGACGTTCAAGAATCCAGACGATCCACGCGCCGGCTCGCGCAGCGCCGGCCTGCTGCTCGCCGAGGCCGGCTGCAACGGCCTTGCGATAGGCGGCGCCCGGTTCGCGCCCAAGCACGCCAACTTCATCGAGAACACCGGTACCGCCACAACGTCCGACGTGCTCGCCGTGATGGCCGAGGGCCGCCGCCGCGTGCTCGAGCGCTTCGGCGTCGAGCTCGAGCCGGAGGTCCAGATGCTCGGCCACGTGCGGCTGCCGTGGCAATGAGCCGGTAGGGGTTCGAGCGGCGAGGTCGAAGACAGCCGTCAATGGATCGCTCGATCGCCGGCCGAGCTGCGCTCGGCCATGCCGCACGCCCGCGCGGGCCCGGAGGGCGGCCTGCCCGCCCGCGCCCGGCACGCGGGGCGAGCTCTGGGAGGGCTCGCAGGGCGCTCTGGCTGCCACGGGCGCCCGGCGGCGTTCTCGCGGTCATCCACGCCGTGCGCGCAGCGCTCGGCTTCGTCGCGGCCAGGAGGCGCCTGCGCATCGCGCTGCTGGTGCTCGCGCTCGCGCTTCCGCTGCTGGCTGGCGGCTGGACGTGGCTGCGGCACTCGCCACTCGCGTCGGTGCAGCACGTGCAGGTCAGCGGGTTGCACGGCGCCGAGGCAGGTGCGATCGAAGCCGCCCTCGTCGGCGCCGCCAAGCACATGAGCACGCTCGACGTGCGCTCGGGCAAGCTGCGCTCGGCGGTCGCGCCGTTTCGCGTGGTGCGCGAAGTGCGCGCCTACCCGAGCTTCCCCCACGGCCTTCGCATCCGCGTGATCGAGCGCCTCCCCGTGGCGGCGCTCACGGTGGGGGGGTCGCGAACCGCCGTGGCGGCCGACGGCGTAGTGCTCGGTCCGGCGCTGCTGTCGAGCTCGCTTCCGACGCTCAACGCCGACCGCCAGCCCCCACTCGGGCAGCGGGTCCAGAGCCAGGCGCTGCTCGCGCCCCTGATCATGCTCGGCGCGGCTCCGGCGCCGCTGGCCAAGCTGGTCTCGAGGGTGTACAGCGGGCCGAAGGGCCTTACAGTCGCGATGCGCAGCGGCCTGCTCGTCTTCTTCGGCAGCGCCGAGCGGCCCCACGCGAAGTGGCTCTCGCTGGCGAGCGTGCTCGCCGACCCCAGCTCAGCCGCCGCCTCATACGTTGACGTGCGCGTGCCCGAGCGCCCGGCCGCGGGCTTCCCCGCCGGCGTGTCGCCGCCGGCCTCCTCCGCCGCCTCGTCCGCGACGGGCGAACGGCCGAGCGGCTCCGAACCGACGATCGCGGCATTCGAAGCCGGTCTCGCCGCCAAGGGCCAGGGTGCCTCCTCAACCGCCGGCGAAGCCGCGAGCACGCCCTCCTCCGAAGCCTCGCCAACGTCATCCTCTCCGGAATCGACGCCGTCCGCGCCGTCGGAAACGGGCTCGAGGCCGAGCGGGGAAGCGTCCGAAGGGGCCACCGGCCCCAGCGGCTAGGAGGCTAAAGCTCAAGTCGAGGATTAGGGTGATGTGAAGGCGATTCTCAGGCCAAGGTCGAGAGTCCGGCGATCTGCAACGATTCTTGCGAGACTGGACGTCCTCGTTGACAGGGCGAAGTTGCCTGCATAACGTGCGCAACCCTGCGGTTCGGCAACCAAGTATGCTGCCAACCCTAAACAACTACTGAAGGCTTCGGACAGAACCATCATGGAGAGCAGCGGAAGCTATCTGGCGGTCATCAAGGTCGTAGGCGTCGGCGGCGGCGGCACCAACGCGGTCAGCCGCATGGTGGACGCCGGATTGCGCGGCGTGGAGTTCATCGCGGCCAACACAGACGCCCAGGCTCTCGCCATGTGCGACGCCGACATCAAGCTGAACATCGGCCACGAGTCGACCAAGGGACTCGGCGCCGGGGCCAACCCCGATGTCGGGCTGGCAGCGGCCTCCGAGTCGCGCGACGACATCAAGGAGGCGCTCAAGGGCGCTGACATGGTGTTCGTGACGGCCGGCGAGGGTGGCGGCACCGGAACCGGCGCTGCCCCCGTGATAGCCGAGATCGCCAAGAACGAGATCGGCGCTCTGACCGTGGGCGTGGTCACGCGGCCGTTCGACTTCGAGGGCTCCCAGCGCGCGGGGCAGGCCACCGAGGGCATCGAGCGCCTGCGCGAGGTGGTCGACACGCTGATCGTGATTCCCAACGAGAAGCTGCTCGCCGTGGTGGAGCGCCGGACGTCGATGCTCGACGCCTTCCGCGAGGCCGACAACGTGCTGCGCCAGGGCGTGCAGGGCATCACCGACCTGATCACCATCCCCGGCCTCATCAACCTCGACTTCGCCGACGTGCGCACGATCATGCAGGACGCCGGCTCGGCGCTGATGGGCATCGGCACCGGTGGCGGCGAGAACCGCTCCGGCGACGCCGCCAGGGCCGCGATCTCCTCGCCGCTGCTGGAAGAGTCGGTGGACGGAGCCACCGGCATCCTGCTGAACATCACCGGCGGCAAGGACCTCGGGCTGTTCGAGGTCAACGACGCGGCGGAGATCATCCAGACCGCCGCCGACCCGAACGCGAACATCATCTTCGGAGCGGTCATCGACGAGGGCATGGGCGACGACGTCCGAGTCACCGTGATCGGCACCGGCTTCGACCATCGTCCCGGACGCTCAGCGCGCCGCGACCGCGCCGCGCGCCCGGACCGCGGGCCTCGCATCAGCGACCGGCAGCGCTCGACGCTCGAGATCTCCGACGACGACATCGACGTACCGCCGTTCCTGCGCTAACGGCCCTCCGCTAGCCTGAGGCCGATGTCCTCGCAGGCGCCGGCGGCTCTCAAACACACTCCCCTGTTCGAGCGCCACCGGGCCGCCGGAGCGAAGCTCGTCGAGTTCGCCGGCTGGGAGATGCCGGTTCAATACGAGGGCGTGCGCCAGGAGCACGTGGCCGTGCGCGAGGCCTGCGGGATCTTCGACGTGTCGCACATGGGCGAGATAGAGACGAGCGGTCCGCAGGCGCTGGAGCTGCTGCAGCTGCTGCTCTCCAACGACGTCGCAAAGATCCCGATCGGCGCGGCCGGGGGAGCGCAGTACAGCGTGCTCTGCCGCGAGGACGGCGGCGTGCTCGACGACCTGTTCACCTATCGGATAGACGTCGACCGCTACCTGACGATCACGAACGCCGCCAACCACGAGCGCGACCTCGACTGGTTTCGCGCGCACGCCGAGGCCTTCCCCGGGGCGGAGGTGACCGACAGGATCGGCGACTACGCGATGCTCGCCGTTCAGGGCCCGCTGGCGCGCGAGTTCGTGCAGGCCATCTCCGACGCTCCGCTGCCGGCCCGCATGACTGCGGCGACACGAAGGCTGGCCGGCGCCGAGGCGCTCGTCTGCGGGACCGGCTACACCGGCGAGGACGGCGTCGAGCTGCTCTGCGCGCCCGATGAGGCGCCGCTGCTCTGGGACGAGCTGGTGCGCCGCGGGGCGAGGCCGGCGGGGCTGGCGGCGCGCGACACGCTGCGCCTGGAGGTCTGCTTTCACCTCTATGGCAACGACCTGTCGGTCGATCGCGGGCCGATCGAAGGGGGGCTCGGCTGGTGCTGTCGCGAGGAGACCGGCTTCATCGGCTCGGAGGCCGTGCGGGCCGTGCGGTCGGCAGGCCCGGCGGAGAAGCTCGTCGCATTCGAGGTCGAGGGACCCGGCATCGCGCGGCAGGGCAATCCCGTGATGGGAGGCGGAGTGGTGACCAGCGGCACGCTCTCGCCGTGCCTCGGCACCGGCATCGGCATGGCCTACGTGCCGGCCGCGAGCGCGGCTCCCGGGACCCGCCTCGAACTGGACGTTCGTGGCAAGATGCGCCCCGCCGTAGTCAAGGAGAAGCCGCTCTATCGAAAGGGCTCGTGAATGACCGAGGCCAGCTATCCCGGGGATCTGCTCTACCACGCCGAACACGACTGGGCGCGAATCGACGACGCTGGATCGAATCCCGCCCACCCGGAGGCGACGCTGGGCATCACCTGGTATGCGCAGGACGCACTCGGCGAGGTGGTCTTCTTCGACGTGCCGGCCGTGGGCACGACGCTGACCAAGGACGCGCCCTACGCAGAGGTCGAGTCGGTCAAGGCGGTCTCAGACGTCGTCGCGCCGCTGTCCGGCGAGATCATCGCGGTGAACGAGGCGCTCGCCGACAACCCCTCGGTGATCAACACGGATCCCTACGGTGAGGGCTGGCTGGTGAAGGTCCGCCTGGCCGATCCCTCCGAGCGCGAGAGCCTGCTGGATGCCGGCGCTTATGAAGCGACGCTCGGCGGCTAGGCTGACTCTTACTTGAGTCGCTACACAGCCATCACACCCGCCGACCTCGACGCGATGCTCGCCGAGATCGGCGTCGGCTCCCTGCAGGAGCTCTTCGACCGCCAGATTCCCGAGGCGGTCCGCCTGCGCCGGGCGCTCGACCTCCCCGACGGCCTGCCCGAGCAGGATGTCTATGAGCACCTGCGCGCGCTCGCCGCGCGCAACACGAGCGCCGAGGACGAGCTCAGCTTCCTCGGAGCCGGCATGTACGACCACTACGTCCCGGCGCTGATCGACATGCTGACCGAGCGCTCGGAGTTCCTGACGCCCTACACGCCCTACCAGCCCGAGATCTCCCAGGGCGGCCTGCAGGTGATGTTCGAGTACCAGACGGCGATCTCCGAGCTCACCGGGCTGCCCGCCTCCAACGCATCGGTCTATGAGGGGCCCTCGGCGGTCGCGGCCGCCGGATACCTGGCGAAGCTGCACAACGGCGGGAAGCGCTTCGTCGTCAGCGCCGGGCTGCATCCGCATTCGATCCAGACGCTGCGCACCCACGCACACGGCTACGGCATGGAGGTGGTCGAGGTGCCGCTGCGCGACGGCGTCACCGACCCCGACGCGTGGGCGGCGGCGATCCATGCGGACACGACCGGGTCCTCGCCGACGAGCGCCGCGATCTTCGCCCAGCCGAACTTCTACGGCGCCGTCGAGGACGCCGCCGCGCTCAGCGCGGCGGCGAAGTCCGCAGCCGGGGCGGGCCCGGACGCGAACGGCGCCGCAGGCGCGGACCGCGGGCGGGCGCCGGTCGTGATCGCGCAGGTCGACCCGATCGTGCTCGGGATCCTCAGGCCGCCGGGCGAGTGCGGTGTCGACGTCGCCGTCGGCGAGGGACAGCCGCTCGGCAACCGCCTGGACTTCGGCGGGCCGTCGTTCGGCTTGTTCGCGGCGCGCGAGGAGTACCTGCGGCGCATGCCCGGGCGCATCGCCGGGGAGACCGTCGACGTCGACGGGCGCAGGGGCTTCGTGCTCACGCTGCAGACCCGCGAGCAGCACATCCGCCGCGAGAAAGCGACCTCGAACATCTGCACGGCACAGGCCCTCAACGCGCTCGCGGGCGTCGTCTACCTGACATGGCTCGGCCGTCGCGGCATCGTCGAGCTCGGCGAGCTGCTGCTGGCCCGCACGCACTACGCGCGCGAGAGGCTCGCAGCGCTCGAGGGCGTGGAGAAGCTGCACGAGCAGCCCGTCATCCGTGAGTTCGCAGTGCGCCTGGACGCGGACGTCGCCTCGGTCCGGCGCCGCTGCGCCGAGCAGGGCGTCAACCCCGGCGTGGACCTGCAGGAGCTCACCGGCCGCGCCGAGGACCGCGGCGGGCTGCTGGTGGCGATCACCGAGCGGCGCTCGCGCGCCGACATCGACAGGCTCGCCGAGGTGCTCGGGGCAGCCGTGGCGGCCGAGCACGGCGCGGCGGTGGCGGTATGAGCCCGATCGAGGGGGCCACGCCGCTGCAACGCGAGCCCGCCAGGACTATCTTCGAGAAGGGAGCGCCAGGCCGGCGGGCATTCACCTGCCCGGCCCTCGACGTGCCGGTGCCCGACGCCGGCTCATTGCTGCCCGAGCGCTTCCGCCGCTCCGAGCCGCCGCGCCTGCCGGAGGTCTCCGAGCCGGAGATCGTGCGCCACTACGTCGGCATCTCAAAGCGCAACTTCGACCTCGACTCCGGCTTCTATCCGCTCGGCTCGTGCACGATGAAGCACAACCCGCGCCTGCACGAGCGCGCCGCGGCGCTGTCCGGCCACGCGCGGCTTCACCCGCTGCAGGACCCCGAGCGGGCGCAGGGCGCGCTCGAGCTGATGTGGAACCTGCAGGAGGCGCTCGCCGAGATCTCGGGGCTTCCCCACGTCTCGCTGCAGCCCTCCGCGGGCTCCCACGGCGAGCTCGCCGGCGTGCTGCTCAGCCGCGCCTACCACGAGGACCGCGGTGAGGCGCGACACAAGGTGCTGACGCCCGACACGGCGCATGGCACCAATCCGGCGACCGTGACGATGGCCGGCCTCGAGGTCGTGAAGGTCGCCACCAACGAGGACGGCGGCGTGGACGTGGCCGACCTGCGCGCCAAGGCCGACGAGGACGTCGCATGCCTGATGCTCACCAACCCGAACACGCTCGGCCTGTTCGACCCCAACATCGAGGAGATCGCCGAGATCGTGCACGGCGTCGGCGCGACGCTGTACTACGACGGAGCCAACCTCAACGCGGTGATGGGGCTCTCGCGCCCCGGCGACATGGGCTTCGACATCGTTCACTTCAACCTGCACAAGTCGTTCACCCAGCCGCACGGCGGAGGCGGTCCCGGCTCGGGGCCGATCGCGGTGTCCGATCGCATCGCCCCGTACCTGCCGGTGCCCGTCGTGGCGCGCCACGACGACGGGGCGGAGGGGTCGCCACCCAGGTTCGAGCTCGACGAGGACCGGCCGAAGTCGATCGGGCGCCTGCGCGGCTTCCACGGCAACTACGGCTGCTTCGTGCGCGCATACGCGTACATCTGCTCGCTCGGCGGCGACGGGCTGCTGGACGCATCCGAGACGGCCGTCCTGAACGCCAACTACCTGCTGGCCCGCCTGCAGAAGATGAGCGACCCGCCGCTCGCCGAGCACCTGCCGCTCGCCTACGGCGAGCTCTGCATGCACGAGTTCGTCCTGTCCGGCGGGCCGATGAAGCGCAACCTCAAGATCAAGACCCTCGATCTGGCCAAGCGGCTGCTCGACTACGGCTTC
This sequence comes from Solirubrobacteraceae bacterium, assembly GCA_034665005.1. Taxonomy (GTDB): domain Bacteria; phylum Actinomycetota; class Thermoleophilia; order Solirubrobacterales; family Solirubrobacteraceae; genus Palsa-744. Next base: position 127,849 of record JAXDGO010000059.1, read on the forward strand.
CATCCGCCGACCGTCTACTTCCCGCTGCTCGTCGACGAGGCGCTGATGGTCGAGCCGACCGAGACGGAGACCAAGGAGACGCTCGACGCGTTCGCCGAGGCGATCGCCGCGATCATCGCCGAGGCCGCCGAGGATCCCGAGATCGCCGCGAACGCGCCGTACACCACGCCGGTGCGCCGCCTCGACGAGGTCGCGGCGGCCAAGCGGCCGGTCATCCGCCAGGCGCTGGACTAGGAGGCCGGCATGGAGGGCCGCAATCTCGGCAGCACCGGAGTGACGGTCAGCCCTCTGTGCCTCGGCGCGATGATGTTCGGCGCGTGGGGAAACACCGACCACGAGGACTCCATCCGCATCATCCACCGCGCGCTCGACGCCGGCATCAACTTCATCGACACGGCCGACGTCTACTCGCGCGGCGAGTCCGAGGAGATCGTCGGCGAGGCGCTCGCCGGAGGCCGGCGGGACTCGGTCGTGCTCGCCACCAAGGTGCACGGGCGCATGGGCGATGATCCCAACGAATACGGCAACTCGCGGCGCTGGATCGTCAGGGGGGTCGAGAACAGCCTGCGGCGGCTGAAAACGGACTGGATCGACCTCTACCAGATCCACCGTCCCGAGCCGGACACCGACATCGACGAGACGCTCGGCGCGCTCAGCGACCTCGTGCGCGACGGCAAGGTTCGCATGGTCGGAAGCTCGACCTTCCCGGCCCACATGATCGTCGAGGCGCAGTGGGTGGCGCGCAGGCGCTCGCGCGAGCGCTTCGTATGTGAGCAGCCGCCGTACTCGCTGCTCACGCGCGGCATCGAGGCGGACGTCCTGCCGGTGTGCCTGGAGCACGGCATGGGAGTCATTCCGTGGAGCCCGCTCGCCGGCGGGTGGCTGTCCGGGAAATACACCCAGGGCGGCGACTCGCCCGCGTCCAGCCGTCGCAGCCAGATGGTGCCGCAGCGCTTCGACATGTCGCTGCCCGGCAACCAGCGCAAGCTCGAGGCCGTGAGCGCCCTCGCCCAGCTCGCCGACGAGGCTGGGATGTCGCTGATCGAGATGGCGCTGGCCTTCGTCATCAACCATCCGGCCGTCACGGCCGCGATAATCGGGCCCCGCACGATGGAGCACCTAGAGAGTCAGCTCGGCGCCGCCGAGAAGCGCCTGAGCCCCGAGATCCTCGACCGTATCGACGAGATCGTTGCGCCCGGCGTGAACGTCAATCCCGGCGACCGTGGCTGGGACCCGCCGTGGCTGACCGACCCCTCGCTGCGGCGACGCTAGCGCGGAGCGGCTACGCGTGCGCATCTTCAGCGGCATCCAGCCGACCGGCCGCAAGCACCTCGGCAACTACATCGGCGCGATCGCGCAGTACGTCTCCAGCCAGGAGCGCGGCGAGGGCATCTTCTGCATCGTCGACCTGCACGCGATCACGGTTCCCTACGAGCCGGCCGAGCTGCGCGCGCGCCTCTACGACACGACCGCGATCCTGCTCGCGGCCGGCCTGGACCCGGCCCGCAGCACGCTGTTTCGCCAGAGCGATGTCGCCGAGCACACGGAGCTGACCTGGCTGCTGTCGAGCGTCACCGAGCTCGGGCGCCTGCAGCGCATGCACCAGTTCCGCGACAAGTCGCTCGCGCACCGCGAGCTGGTCTCGGCCGGTCTGCTGCTCTATCCGGTCCTGCAGGCCGCCGACGTGCTCGCATACCGCGCCGCCGAGGTGCCGGTCGGCGAGGATCAGCGCGAGCACCTCGAGCTGATGCGCGATGTGGCGCGGCGCTTCAACGCCCGCTACGGCGACGGCGAGGAAGTGCTGGTCGTGCCCGAGCACCGCATCCCCGAGGTGGGCGCGAGGATCATGGACCTGCAGGACCCCGCGACCAAGATGTCTACGACCGGCGGCGGCGAGGCCGGCACGGTCTACGTGCTCGACGAGCCCAAGGCGATCGAGAAGAAGGTTGCGAGCGCGGTGACGGACTCCGGCAGCGAGGTGCGCCGGGCGCCGGAGAAGCCCGGGATCACCAACCTGATCGAGATCCTCGCCGCGGTGCGCGGCATGGAGCCCGCCGCGATCGAGTCCGAGTTCGCGCAGTCCCGCTACGGCGACTTCAAGGGGGCAGTCGCCGGGGCGGTCGTCGAGTATCTGGCGCCGGTGCGCGAGCGCTATCAGGAGCTGCGCGGCGACGAGGCCGCGCTCGAGGCGGTGCTCAGCGACGGCGCCGGCCGGGCGCACGCGATGGCCTCCGAGACGCTCGCCGACGTGCGCGAGCGCATGGGCGTGGGCGCCCCGCGATAGGCGCGCGAGCGGCCCGTCGGCGCCGCTCGCTACCGTGCCGGGATGCACTGCGCGCCGAGGAGCTTCACGATGGTGGACAGATGACGCTCGCGACCCTCGAGCTGGACCTCGATGTCTTCAGCGGTCCCTTCGACCTGCTGCTCTCGCTGGTGCTGCGCGAAGAGGTCGACCTGCTCGAGCTGCAGCTCGCCGACGTGGTGCTCGCCTACCTCGATCACCTCGAGCAGCGCGGCGAGCTCGACCTCGAGACCGCCACCGAGTTCATCGTCCTGATCGCGGCGCTGCTGGAGCTGAAGTCGCGCCTGATATTGACCGGCGAAGAGCAGGAGCTGCTCGACATCGAGCCGGAGCAGGCGGCCGAGGAGCTGCTCGCGCGCATGCTCGACGCCCGCCGCTTTCGTGCCGCGTCCTCGCATCTCGGCGAGCTGCTCGCGCGCGAGCACGGTGTGCGCTTTCGCAGCGCGCCACCGCCGGCGAGCCTGCGTCGCACGATCGTGCAGCCGCCCGACGGCTCACAGGACCCGCAGCTGCTGGGTCAGGCGATGGGACGGCTGCTGCTGATGCCGCCCGAGATAAACGTGCGCCACATCGCCGTGCCCCGCATCACCGTGGCCGAGCGCCTGGCTCACCTGCGCGCGCTGCTGCGGCGCGGGGTGTTCAGCTTCGAGGATGCCGTGCGCGACGCCGACCGGATGACCGTCGCGGTCACGCTGTTCGCGCTGCTCGAGCTCTACAAACTCGGCGAGGCCGACTGGCGCCAGGAGAAGAGCTTCGGCGATGTCTCCGTTCACGCCTTCTCGCCGAGGGAGTCCGCGCCGCCCGTGGCGCTCGCGGCCGGCAGCAACGGAGCGGCCGGATGAGCGAGGAGACGATGCAGAGCATGCCGGCATCCGAGCGCGGCGAGGAGCGGGAGCCCGAGCCGCTCGCGCGGACGATCGAGGCCCTGCTGTTCCTGTCGTCGGATCCGCTGAGCGCGGGCGAGCTAGCCGACGCCACACAGGAGGACGAGGAGGCGGTGCTTGCCGCGCTTTCGCGCCTCGCAGAGCAGTACGCGCCGGGGCGGCGGGGGATCACGTTGCGCGAGCTCGGCGGCGGCTGGACGCTCGCGAGCGATCCCGCCGCCGAGGACGCGGCACGGCGGCTGCTGAGCCGCCCGCGCCTCTCGACGCTCACGCCCGCCCAGGCCGAGACGCTGGCGATCGTCGCCTACCTGCAGCCGATCTCGCGCCCGGAGATCACGCGTATCCGAGGCGTGAGCGCGGACTCGGCCACGGCCACGCTGCTCGAGCGCGGCCTGATCGAGGAGGCCGGCCACTCGCAGTTCGGGGCCGTGCTCTACCGCACCGGCATCCAGTTCCTCAAGCTGTTCGGCCTGCGCGCCCTGGACGACCTGCCGGACATCGCGCGCTGGGATCCCAGCCCCGAGGAGCAGGGCGAGCTTCGCGAGCGGCTGCTCCGCGCCGGCGAGGCGCGCGCGGGCGCCGGCCCCGAAAGCTAGCTGGCGCCGGCGGCCAGCTGGCCGCAGGCGGCGTCGATGTCGCGCCCTCGCGTGAGGCGGACCGTCGCGGGGATGCCATGCGCCTGCAGGGCGTCGCGGAAGGCGGCGATCGCCTCGCGGCTCGATCCCTGGTAGGGCGAGGAGGTGGGGTTGTAGGGGATCAGGTTGACCTTGAAGATCGGCGGCTTGTCGGGCTCGCGGCTCGCCAGCAGCTTCGCGAGCGCCAGCGCCTGCTCGTAGCGATCGTTGACGCCCGCGAGCATGACGTACTCGACGAACACGCGGCGGCGCTTGCGCGCATAGAAGGCCCTGCAGGCGTCGATCACGTCGCTCAGCGGGAAACGCTCGTTGACCGGCATCAGCTCCGAGCGGAGCGCTTCGTCAGCCGCATGCAGCGAGAGCGCGAGGCGCAGCGGCGCGTCGTGCTCGGTGAGCCGTTCGATCCCCGGGATCCAGCCGACGGTCGAGATCGTCGTGCGGCGGTGGGTGATCCCGAGGTCCGGCAGCCGCTCGCAGGCCTCGAGCACGCCATCGAGGTTCAGCAGCGGCTCGCCCATGCCCATGAACACGCAGTGGTCGATCGGCTCGATGCGACGGAAGTGCAGCGCCTGGTCGACGATCTCAGAGGCGGTGAGGTTGCGGGCGAAGCGCATCGCGCCCGTCGCGCAGAAGGTGCACGTGAGCGGGCAGCCCGACTGCGAGGAGACGCAGATCGAGCGCCTGCCCCCGCCACCCGCCGGAGGGTTCCGACCCCGCGGAGGGTTCCGACCCGCCGGAGGGTTGCGATACCGCATCAGCACCGCCTCGAGCGGGCGCCCGTCGCCGGTCTCGAACAGAGCCTTGACCGTGCCGTCGCTCGAATGCGACTCGCTGCGCACGACGAGGCTCGAGAACGGCAGCTCGCGCGCGAGCGCGTCGCGCAGCGCCGCCGGCACGTTCGTCATCTCCTCGTAGCCGCTCACGCCGCGGGCGGCCCACGCCCATACCTGGCGAGCGCGAAAGCGCGGCTCGCCCCTGTCGGCGAGCGTCTCCTCGAGCAGTTGGAGGTCCACGTTTCCTATGGTTGCAGCAGATGAGCCTCCACCACGAGCGCCGGCGATGCGCCTAGCCAAGTACCTCGCGCACGCCGGCGTCGCCTCCAGGCGCTCGGCCGAGGCGCTGATCGCGGCCGGGCGCGTGAGCGTCGCGGGGGAGATCGTCACCGATCCCGCGCGCGACGTGCAGCCCGACAGCGCCGTGGCGCTCGACGGGCGGGCGCTCGACGGCCCCGAGCCGCGCGTGATCTTCGCCGTCAACAAGCCCGTCGGCGTCGTCTCGACGGCGAGCGACACGCACGGGCGCCGCACCGTCGTCGACCTCGTGCCGGCGAGGGGCCTGCGCCTCTATCCGGTCGGCCGGCTCGATGCCGACAGCAGCGGCCTGATCCTGCTGACCAACGACGGCGAGCTCGCCAACCGCCTCACCCACCCGCGCTACGAGGTGCCCAAGACCTACCGCGCGAGGCTCGGCGGCGGCCGCGTCGCCGACCGGACCCTGGCGGCGCTGCGCCGCGGAGTCGAGCTCGACGACGGCCCGACCGCGCCCGCCCAGGTGCGCCGCCTGCGGGCGAGCACGATCGAGCTGACGATCCACGAGGGGCGCAACCGCCAGATCAGGCGGATGTGCGAGGCCGTCGGGCACCCCGTGCTCGAGCTGCAGCGCACCGGGTTCGGGCCGCTGCGCCTCGGAGGCCTCGCGGACGGATCGCACCGGCGCCTGCGAGCGCCCGAGGCGGAGCGCCTGCGCACCCTCGTCGGCGACGACCCGGTCGCGCTCTGACACAATCGCCGCTCATGCGACTCTTCGCCCTGCGGGGTGCCATCAGCGTCACGCGCAACGACGCCGAGGACATCCTCTCGGCGACGACCGAGCTGATGAGGGCGATCATGCAGCGCAACGACCTCGCGCCGGAGAGGGTCGTCAGCTGCATCTTCACCGCCACGAACGACCTCAACGCCGAGTTCCCGGCCGTCGCCGCCCGCGCGGTCGGCTTCGACCGCGTGCCGCTCCTCTGCGCCCAGGAGATCCCCGTCCCGCGCTCGATGCCGCACGTGATCAGGGTCCTGATCCACTACTACGCCGAGGATGACCACGAGCCCGCGCACGTATACCTAGGCGACGCCAGAGCCCTGCGCGGGGACCTCGACGCGGCCCAATAGCCGGCGGGGACCTCGCGCGCTCGAGGCATCGCCGCCGCGCCCGCGGCACAATAGGCGCGTGATCGAGTTCTCAGAGCGCATCCGGCGGATCCCCACCTATCCCGTCGCGGGCGGCTACGCGCAGCAGGAGCCGCTCGTGCGGCTCGCGAGCAACGAGTCGCCATACCCGCCGCTGGGCGAGGTGCGCGCGGCGATCGAGCATGCCTCCGCGACGCTCAACCGCTACCCCGACCCCTCCAACTCGGCCCTGCGCCGACGCCTGAGCGAGCGCTACGGCGTTCCGGGCGCACGCATCGCGATCGGCAACGGCTCCTGCGACATCCTGCTGGCAGCCGGCGAGGCGCTGCTCGAGCCGGGCGCCGAGGTCGTCTACGCGTGGCCCTCCTTCTCGGTCTACCCCCACCTGAGCGCGTCCTCCGGCGCCCGCGCGGTGACCGTGGCGCTCGACGAGTCAGAGCGACACGACCTGCCCGCGATGCTCTCCGAGATCACCTCGGCAACGCGCCTGGTCATCGTCTGCAACCCGAACAACCCGACGAGCACCGCGATACCGCTCGCCGCGATAGCCGGGTTCCTCGCCGAGGTGCCGGCGCACGTCTGCGTGATCGTCGACGAGGCCTATTGCGAGTTCAACCTGCTCGAGGATCCCGACGCCTCGCTGGCACTGCTCGACGCGCACCCGAACCTCGTGCTGCTCCGCACCTTCTCGAAGGTCCACGGCCTGTGCGGGCTGCGCGTCGGCTTCGCGCTGTGCGGCTCGGAGGAGCTGCCGCGCGCGCTCGACCAGGTCCGCCAGCCGTTCTTCTGCAACGCCCTCGCGCAGGCCGCCGCGGTCGAGGCGCTCGGCCACCAGGACGAGGTCATCGACCGTGTGGCGCGGACCGTCGCCGAGCGCGACACCGTCGCCGAGCGCCTGCGCGCGATGGGCATCGAGGTCGCGGACTCGCAGGCTAACTTCTGCTGGCTTCACCTCGGCTCAGAGCGTGACGAGACCGAGGTCATGCGCGGCCTGCAGGAGCGAGGCGTGCTCGTGCGCGCGGGCGGGGCGCTCGGCTCCGAGACGCCCGCGCTGCGGGTCACCTACGGGCTGCCCGAGGAGAACGAGCGCTTCCTGGGGGCGCTGGCCGAGGTGCTGGCGCCCGTCCCGGCGCGCTGAGCGGAACGTCGCGTCGAGACCGGTCACCGCACGCACGATTCGGATCGTGTTGCGCTGTTGTCTCCCATCCCTCGACGTCAGACCGGTTCTCTGCTACAAAGCACCTGGACGACCATGAACGCATCGGCCTGCACATCAACTCGCACCACTGCCGCGCAAGCCGGCCGGTCGTCCTTCTACGCCTGGCGATTTATCTAGGCGCTTCGGCCCTGGCCCGTTCGTGAGCGGGCCCTTGTCGCCGCAGCGGGTCCTTTCGGGGACCGAGCGCCACCAATGCGGGCGCAGTCAGCGCCCGGATCACGGCTCACCGGCGGTGAGCGCAGCACCTCTAACATGCCCAGGCGTCAGTGAAAGGATGAGTTGATGATGATCGTTATGAGAGAGACGGCCACCGAGGAGGAGGTGGACGCGGTCGTCGCCAAGATCGAGCGAGCGGGAGCCCGCGCGCATCGCAGCTCGGGCGCGCGCGTCACCGTGATCGGCGCGATCGGCGACGTGGAGCAGGATGCGAGCGTCGAGGGTCTCGGCCTCGAGGGGCAGCCCGGCGTCGATCGCGTGGTGTCGATCCTCAAGCCCTACAAGCTGGCCTCCGCGCAGATCACCCACGGCGCACGCACGGTGCTGGACATCGACGGGCGCAAGGTCGGTGGGGAGAGCTTCGCGCTGATTGCAGGCCCCTGCACCGTCGAGTCCCGGTCGCAGATGCTCGACACGGCGCGTGTCGTGCGCGACGCCGGCGCGACGCTCCTGCGCGGCGGCGCCTACAAGCCGCGAACCTCCCCCTACGCATTCCAGGGACTGGGGCAGGAGGGCCTGCGGCTGCTCGCCGAGGCGAAGGCCGAGACCGGCCTGCCGATCGTCACCGAGCTGATGGACATCGGCGACATGGACGCCGTGCTCGAGGTGGCCGACGTCGTGCAGATCGGCGCCCGCAACATGCAGAACTACCCGCTGCTCACCGAGATCGGCCGCTCCGGGCGGCCCGCGTTGCTCAAGCGCGGGCTCTCCTCGACGCTCGACAAGCTGCTGATGGCCGCCGAGTACATCCTCAAGGAGGGCAACCCCAACGTGATGCTCTGCGAGCGCGGCATCCGCACGTTCGAGACCGCCTACCGCTTCACGCTCGACCTGATGGCCGTGCCGGTGCTCAAGGAGCTCTCCCACCTGCCGGTGATCGTCGACCCCAGCCATGCGGCCGGCCGGCGCGATCTCGTGCTGCCGCTGTCTCTTGCCGCCGCAGCCGTGGGCGCCGATGGCATCATCGTCGAGGTGCACCCCAACCCGGATGAGGCCATCTGCGACGGACCGCAGGCGCTGCGGGCGGAGGGCTTCGCCGACTACGCTCACGCGGTCGAGCAGGCAGCGGCGCTCGCCGGCAAGGCGCTCGCCAGGAGGGAGCCGGCCCTTGCCTGACGTGCCCGGGGCGGAGCTGCGCCCGGCCGATTATGTCCGCGACAGGCGGATCGAGCGCGTCGTTCCGCTGCTTGCGCCAGATGCGTTGCTCGCGGAGCTGCCTCTGGACGGCGAGCAGGCTGACGTCGTCATCCGTGGACGACGCGACATCTGTGGCGTCCTGGACGGAGCCGACGGCCGGTTGCTGGCAGTCGTCGGGCCGTGCAGCGTGCACGATCCCGAGGCGACGCTCGAGTACGCGGCCCTGCTCGGGCAGGTGGCGCGCGATCTGAGCGGTGAGCTGCTGATCGCGATGCGCGTCTACTTCGAGAAGCCGCGGACGACAACCGGCTGGAAGGGGCTGATCAACGATCCGCATCTGGACGGCTCAGGGGACGTCAACGGCGGCCTGCACCTCGCGCGGCGCGTGCTGCTCGGCGTGCTCGACAGCGGGCTTCCCGTCGGCTGCGAGTTCCTCGACCCGATCACGCCGCAGTACATCGCCGACGCGGTCTCCTGGGGAGCGATCGGGGCGCGCACGACGGAGAGCCAGATCCATCGCCAGCTCGGATCGGGGCTGTCCATGCCGGTCGGCTTCAAGAACCGCACCGACGGCAACGTCCAGGTGGCCGTGGACGCCGTCCGCGCCGCTGCCGAGCGCCATGCCTTTGCCGGAATCGATCCGAACGGTACGCCGGCGATCGTGTACACGCGCGGCAACGCAGACTGCCACGTCATTCTGCGCGGGGGCAAAGGCGACCCCAACTACGGCGCGCCGAGCGTCGCGGCTGCGCTCGAGCTGCTCGACGCCGCGGGGCTGCCGAGGCGCGTGATGATCGACCTGAGCCATGACAACAGCGGCAAGGACCCGGAACGCCAGCCGGGCGTGGCAGCCGATGTGGGCACTCAGATCGCAAGCGGCAACGACGCCATCGTCGGCGTGATGCTCGAGTCGTTCCTCGTCGCTGGCCGCCAGGATCTGCAGCGAGGCGTCGAGCTGCGTCACGGCCAGTCGATCACGGACGGGTGCATCGGCTGGGAGACGACCGTCGACGTGCTGGAGCGGTTGGCAGGGTGCGTCCGCGATCGCAACGCCGCCCGAGCACAGACGGCGCCGGACTGAGCCGATGCAGATCGCTGTCCTCGGCGTCGGGCTCATCGGCGGCTCGATCGGCCTCGCTGCCCGCGCGCGCGCGGACGCCGAGGTCTGCGGATACGACCCCAATCCTCGCGTCGGGGCGAGAGCACTCGAGCTCGGGGCCGTCGAGCGTGTCGCCAAGGACGTGGCCGAGGCGGTGCACGGCGCCGACGCCGTGTTCGTCGCGGCGCCGGTCGGCGCGCTCGCCGCGACCGTTGCCCTCGCTCTCGACGCCGCCCCGTCGGACTGCGTCGTCAGCGACGTCGGCTCGACCAAGCTGGTGGTCGCAGACGCCGGCGCCGACGAGCGCTTCGTGGGCGGCCATCCGCTTGCCGGCGCCGAGACCTCCGGCGTGGAGCATGCGCGCGAGGACCTCTTCGACGGCGCCACCTGGTACCTCACCCCGGATGCCGGCAACACCGCCGGTGTGCTCTACGAGCGCCTGCACCGACTGCTCACGAGCTTCGGCGCGCAGCCGACCGCCATCGACGCCGGCACGCACGACCGCCTGATGGCATGCGTGTCGCACCTGCCGCACGTCACCGCCAACCTGCTCGTCGCGCAGGCGGCCGGCCTCGTCGGCGGCGAGTCTTCCCAGCGGCTGCCAGCCGTCGGGCCGAGCTTCCGTGACGCCACGCGCGTGGCCGGCGCCAACAGCGCGATCTGGACCGACATCTACATGTCCAACCGCGACGCGCTGATGGCCGGGCTCGATGAGCTCGCGCAGCGCCTGCAGGACGTTCGCGCGTCGCTCGAGGCCGCCGACGCGCCGGCGCTCACCGAGTGGAACGAGCGCGCCCGCGCCGACCGCGAGGCGGTGCTCGGCGCCGGAGTGGAGGGCGGCCCGCCGCAGGAGCTGCGCGTCTCGGTGCCCAATCGTCCCGGCGTGATCGCCGAGATCGCGCTCGCGCTCGGCTCATCCGGCGTGAACATCGTCGACATGGCGCTGTCGCCATCCGAGGACAACCGCCAGGGCGTGGTGGCCCTCTGGATCGGCGGCCAGGAGCGCGTCGAGCGCGCACGGCAGCTGATCGCGGATCTCGGCTTCCCGGTGGCAAGGGCATGACGGCAGGCGCCGGCAACGGGATGATGGGGGCGCCATGAACCTTCGATTCGAGCCGGCTCGCGCACTCTCCGGCGAGCTGCGCGCCCCAGCCGACAAGTCGATCTCCCACCGCGCCGCGCTGCTCGGCGCGATGGCAGCCGAGCCCGTGCGCATTGAGCGCTACCTGCACGCCGCCGACACGAGCTCGACGCTCGACGCCGTGCGGGCGCTCGGCGCCCTGGTGGAGGTCCATGGCGAGGATCTGACCGTGCGCGGCTGCGGCCTGCGCGAGGCGAACGAGCCCGACGGGCCGATCGACGTCGGCAACGCGGGCACGCTGCTGCGCCTGCTCCCGGGCTGGCTCGCGGCCCAGGAGGGCCGCTCGTTCACGCTCGACGGCGACGAGTCGATTCGCCGCCGCCCGGTCGACAGGATCGCCGAGCCGCTGCGCCAGATGGGCGCCGAGCTCGACGCGACCGACCACCGCTTCCCACCCGTGCGCGTGCGCGGAGCGCGGCTGCGAGCCATCTCCTGGGAGCTCGAGGTCGCGAGCGCTCAGGTCAAGTCCTGCATCCTGCTGGCGGCGCTCGCCGCCGACGGCGCGACGACCGTCGGCGAGCCTGCGCGCAGCCGCGACCACACCGAGCGGATGCTGCTGCGCGCCGGCGTGTCGATCCACCGCCACGGGCGCCACGTCACCGTGGTCAACGCCGACGAGCTGCTGCTGGACAGCGTCAAGGTCCCCGGCGACGCAAGCTCCGCCGCGTTCCTCATCACGGCCGGCGTGCTCGTGCCGGGCTCGCGCCTGCTGATCTCCGACGTCGGCGTGAACTGGACCCGCGTCGGCTTCCTGCGCATCCTGCGCCGCATGCAGGGCATCGTGCTCGGCGACCTCGAGGACGAGTCCGGCGAGCTGAGCCCGAATGAGCCGGCCAGCGACCTCGACGTCGCGCACGGCGCGCTCGAGGGAACCATCGTCGAGCCCGACGAGGTGCCCCTGGCGATAGACGAGCTGCCGCTCGTGGCGCTGCTCGGCTGCTTCGCCGAGGGCGAGACGGTCGTGCGCGGCGCCCAGGAGCTGCGCGTCAAGGAGTCCGACCGCATCGCCGGCGTGGTCGAGGGGCTGCGCGGCCTCGGCGCCGAGATCGAGGCCGCCGATGACGGGTTCGCCGTGCGCGGCACAGGCGGCCTGCGCGGGGGGACGATCGACGCCCGCGGCGACCATCGCCTGGCGATGATGGGGGCCGTGGCCGGCCTCGCGTCGCGGGACGGCGTCGAGGTGCTCGGGATGGAGTCTGCGTCGGTGTCCTACCCGGGATTCGTCGAGGACCTCGCGAAGCTGGTCCAGTGAGCGCGACGCGATGGTGATAGCGATCGACGGGCCGGCCGGAGCGGGCAAGTCGACCGTCGCGCGCGAGCTGGCGCGCGAGCTCGGCTTCACCTACCTCGACAGCGGCGCGATGTATCGCTGCGTCGGCCTGCTGTCCCTCGAGGCCCCGGGGCGGGAGCCGGCGGCGCTCGCGCGTACCGCCTCGATCGAGCTGATCGCCTCCGATGAGCTGCCGCGCGTCGTGCTGGACGGCCGCGACGTGACGCAGGCGATCCGCGCCCCCGAGGTCTCCGAGGCCGCCTCGCTGGTGGCTGGCGACCCCGGCGTCCGCGAGGCGCTGGTTGCCAGGCAGCGCGAGCTGATCGCCACCGGCGGATGGGTCGCCGAGGGGCGCGACATCGGCACCGTCGTCGCCCCGGACGCCACGCTGAAGGTGTTCCTCACCGCCGAGGCGCACGAGCGCGCGCGCCGGCGGGCCGGCGAGCTCGGCGCCGACGAGCCGACGGTGCTGGCCGAGCAGGCGCTGCGCGACGAGCGCGACATCACGCGCGCCCACAGCCCCCTGCGGCCCGCCCCCGGCGCGGTCACGCTCGACACCACCGGCCTCAGCGTCGCGCAGGTGGTGCAGCGCATCGTCGAGCTCGCGCGCGCCGCCGCGTCTCGCGGCTGATACGCCTACGGTCTGGCCCGAAGACGCTCGCATATAGTCGCGGCCATGTCGACATCCGCGCCCAACGGGGTCCCCACCGATCCGCCGTCGAGCTACCGAGCGATCGAGAACCTCATCGCCACCTACGCGGAGCTTGTGGACGACGGCGATTTCGCAGGAGTCGGCATCCTGCTCGCGGACGCCACCTTCACCGGCGGCGCTGGTTCGGTGAGCGGCGGAGGTGCCATCGAGAAGATGCTGCGGGACAACGTGATCGTCTACGAGGACGGCACGCCACGGACCAAGCACGTCACCAGCAACGTCGCCATCGAGGTCGACGAAGAGGCAGGCACGGCGGTCTCGCGTTCGTACTTCACGGCATTGCAAGCGCTGCCTGACCTGGCTCTGCAACCAATCGTGAGCGGTCGATACCACGACCGCTTCGAGCGCCGCGACGGGCAGTGGCGCTTCGTGGAGAGGCACGTCCGAACCGATCTCCTCGGAGACGTGAGCCGCCACCTGCGCGACTCCGCCGCCGACGCCGGCTGAACGTCCTGCCAGCCGTGGCAAAGCGACAGGTTTTGATCGGTTTCCCGCAGCTGCCGATACCGCGATAGGTCGGCGTCCCAACCGGTCAACCGAGTTCCGCGGCGGCTCCCTGGCGCTCATACCAAGCCGCCAGCTCGACCAACCTCCTCGGGACGCAGGTCGACGCGCACGAGCACGGGATCGATACCGAGCGTCCTCGGGCCGCTGCGGGCGTACGCATTGAAGCGCCGGGCCATGGCCTCGTCGTACTCGTGGACGGTCGCGTGTGCGCGGTGCCAGCGGCCTGAGAGCTTGATACGGACCTCGGGCGTCGCCTCGAGGTTGCGCACCCAATGTGCGTGTCGCCCGTGGACCGAGCTCAGCCACACGACACCACCATCGACCGGACCGCGAGCGAGCGGGGTTGTCCGCGGCGTGCCCGTCCGCCGCCCCTTCGTCTCGAGCAGCACCCACCAGGGTGCGAACCCCGCGAGCCGCCTCGTCGGCGGGTTGACGATGTTCCAAAGGAAGCGGTGGCGCGCGCGGCGCCGCCGCTGGGGCGCCTCGAGCACGGACGGAGGCTCGGTTCCCATCCTGATGCTTATACCGCTGGGCGAGCCCCGGAGCTGATGGCCTCGGCCTCAGCCGCGGACGCGACCGTAGAGCCTCTGGGCGGCGGTTATCAGCTGTGAGCGTGTCGGTGCGCTGGAGCCGAAGCCAACGAGGTAGTAGTAAGCGCCTACCGGAAACGCGACGTTCGCATCCGGGGGGCTTCCCGTGCTGGTACCCCAGCCGCGTGCCCGGGGTATGCCCGCCACCGGGAAGGTGCTTTCGGCGCGGGCAAGCGCCTGCTTGATCTGGACGGCGACCTCGGCGTTTGCGCCGTGGGCCGAGCGGAACTGCTCGACAAGCGAGATCGCTTCCTGATTGCCGCCCCCCTGCGCCGGCGCGAGTCGCTCCTCGATGCCTGCGACAAAGCCCAGAGCCTTGAGTCTCGCCGCTTCAGGAGCCCGCTGCGGGGGCGGGTATTCGGCGACCCAGCTCTGTGCGCTCGTGCTGGGCGGCTGGTAGCCATGGGGGACAAAGCCCGGGAGGTCGCCCGCTCGGAGCACCCCTCCATGGGGGCCGCGCAGCGCGGCGGGGGTTCCCGGCGGCAGGGTCACCGCTGTCGATCCCTGACCGGTCGAGGCCGCCGGTGCGGTACTCGAGGTGCTGCTGCTGCCGCCGCAACCGGAAAGCGCGATCGTCACCGCAACGGTCCCGACGGCTACAGGCCCGCCCTTCATGGCGGAAAGCCTAACGGGCGGCGCCGGGGACGGCAGCCTGCCGTCTGACCAATCTCGCGCTGGTGGGCGGCCGGCACCGGGCTCGGCCCCGCCCACGCCCGGGTCGTAGCTGGGCGATACTGGCGTGGAGATGTCGCGAGACAAAGTGGATGTCGCCAAACGAGTGGTTGATGCCTACAACCGCCGCGATGTCGATGGCTTGTTCGCCGAGCTCGCGACCCCCGACTTCGAGTGGTACCCGGGGATCGTCAGGGCTATCGATGGGAGCGGCTACCGCGGACGCGAGGGCGTCGAGCGGTTCGCCGTCGACACCGAAGAAAACTGGGCGGAGTTCCAAATCATCCCTGAGGAGTTTCGCGATCTCGGGGATCGGGTGCTTGTGCTTGGAAGGATCAAAGGACGCGGGAAGGGAAGCGGCGCACCGGTTGATGCGCCCCAAGCGATCATCCTCGACTTTCGCGGCGACAGGATCTGGCGCTCTCGGGTGTACCTCGATCACGCCGAAGGACTGCGGGTGGCAGGACTGTCCGAGTAGACGCCGCGCACCCAAGCTTCGGATGGCTCCTGCCAGCCCTGGGCCTAGCACGCCTCTAGGGCGTGCCCGCTGCGGAGGCTGGTGCCGGCACATCGCTGGAGCACGCTTACCGGAGGCGCGGAGCCGCCCAGTCATACTGGCTGCATGAAGGTCGCCATCATCGGCTATCCAAACGTGGGCAAGTCCTCACTTATCAATCGCCTCACGGGCACCCGTGACGCGGTCGTGCACGAGCGCCCCGGGATCACCCGCGACCGCAGGGAGCTCGACTGCGAGTGGAACGGACGCCAGTTCAAGCTGATCGACACCGGCGGCATGGACTTCGAGGACGACGATCCGCTGGCCGGCTCGATCCGCGACCAGGCGCGCGCCGGGCTGGCCGACGCCGAGGTGGCGGTGCTCGTCGTGGACGCCCGCGCCGGCGTGCGGCCCGGTGACGAGGAGCTGGCCGACCTGCTCCGCCGCTCGCCGCTGCCGACGATCGTCGCCGCCAACAAGTGCGACGGCCTGGCCGACCTGCCGCTCGCCACAGAGTTCCATCGCCTAGGCCTCGGCGAGCCGCTCGCCGTCTCCGCGGCCCAGGGCCTCGGCTCGGGCGATCTACTCGACAGGATCGTCGAGCTGCTGCCGGAGGGCGAGCAGGAGCAGGAGGACGACACCGTCCGCCTCGCCGTGATCGGCCGGCCCAACGTCGGCAAGTCCTCGCTCGTGAACCGCTTCCTCGGCGAGGAGCGCGTGATCGTCTCGGAGGTCGCCGGCACGACGCGCGATCCGATCGACATGCCGCTGATGGTCGGAGACCGGCGGCTGATCCTCGTCGACACGGCCGGGATGCGCCGCCAGTCGAAGGTCGCCGACTCGGTCGAGTACTACACGGCCCTGCGCTCACAGCGCGCCGCCGAGCGGGCCGACGTCGCGCTCGTCGTGTGCGACGCCGTGGACGGCGTAACCGCCCAGGACCTGCGCATCGCCGAGCTGGCGATGAAGGCCGGCTGCGCGACCGCGATCGTCCTCAACAAGTGGGATCTCCACGAGGGCGACGAGGACGACCTCGAGCACGAGCGGGCCCGCGTCGGCGAGAAGCTGCGCCTGCGCCCCCGCCTGCTGACCGCGAGCGCAAAGAGCGGCCGCCACGTCTCGCGCCTGCTGACCGAGGCGATCGCCCTCGGCGACCGCATGGCCGGGCGCATACCGACGCCCGAGCTGAACAGGTTCCTGTCGGAGACCGTCCAGGCGCGCCAGCCGCCGGTGGGCACCCGCAGGGGCTCAAGCCAGCACCGGCTGAAGCTGATCTACATGACCCAGACCGGCGAGCGCCCGCCGCGCTTCTCGATCCAGGTCAACTCGCGCACCCGCGTGACGCGCGACTACGCCTACTTCATCGAGAATCGCCTGCGCGCACGCTACGGGATGCAGGGCGTGCCGCTGATCATCGACTTCGTCGAGCGCGGCCAGCGCCGATCTGCCCGAGCCGCATAGACTTCTGCGACTTTTGCCAACCCTGCCTGCCGTGAGCCGGGCAACACCCCCTGGAGCTGACACACCAACCCATGACTGAGCTTTCCGACAACGAGTTCCTGTTCACCTCCGAGTCGGTCACGGAGGGCCACCCCGACAAGATCGCCGACCAGATCTCCGACGGCGTCCTCGATGCGGTCCTCAGCGACGACCCGTACGGCCGCGTCGCCTGCGAGACGCTCGTCAACACCGGCCTGATCGTCGTCTCCGGAGAGATCTCCACCGACACCTACGTCGACATCCAGGAGATCGCACGCGAGACGGTCCGGCGGATCGGCTACGACAACGCCCTCTACGGCTTCGACTGCCACACCTGCGCGGTCATCAACGCGATCGACAAACAGTCACCGGACATCGCCCAGGGCGTGGACGCCGCCTATGAGACCCGCCACGACCCGGCCGACGAGGATGAGCTCGACGTCGCCGGCGCGGGCGACCAGGGGATGATGTTCGGCTACGCGAGCAACGAGACCGAGGAGCTGATGCCGCTGCCGATCTCGCTCGCCCACAAGCTCGCCAAGCGCCTGTCGGAGGTGCGCAAGGGCGAGGTGCTGCCCTACCTGCGTCCAGACGGCAAGACGCAGGTCACCGTGCGCTATCAGGACGGCAGACCGGTCGAGATCGAAAAGATCCTCATCTCCACACAGCACGCCGACGGCATCGACACCGAGTCGCTGATCAAGCCCGACCTGCTCGAGCACGTGCTGCGTCCGGTGCTTCCGACCGATCTCTACGACGAGAAAAAGCTCGTGAGGAACTTCCTCGTGAACCCGACCGGCCGCTTCGTGATCGGCGGCCCGATGGGCGACTGTGGCCTGACCGGCCGCAAGATCATCGTCGATACCTACGGCGGCATGGCGCGCCACGGAGGCGGTGCGTTCTCAGGCAAGGATCCGTCGAAGGTCGACCGCTCCGCCGCCTATGCGGCTCGCTGGGTGGCCAAGAACATCGTGGCCGCCGGCCTGTCCGACCGGGCCGAAGTCCAGGTCGCCTACGCGATCGGCGTGGCGCATCCGGTGTCGGTGATGGTCGAGACCTTCGGCACCGAGAAGGAGGACCGCACCCGCGGGCAGATCGCGCGAGCCGTCGATGAGGTCTTCGACCTGCGCCCCGGCGCCTTCCGCGAGGAGCTCAAACTGCACCGGCCGATCTACCAGAAGACGGCCGCCTACGGGCACTTCGGCCGCGAAGACCACGACTTCACCTGGGAGAGGACGGACAAGGCGGACGCCCTGCGCTCCGCCGCCGGCCTCTGACCGGAGGGCGCTCTAGGCTCCGGGCGATGTCCGCTATCGCCCGGGTGGAGCCGATGACGACGGCCCGCGCCCTGCGCGGACCGTTCGACTACCGGTTGCCCGAGGAGCTGCAGGGCGGTGTCGTGGACGTGGGCTCGATGCTCGTCGTCCCCTTTGGCCGCCGCGAGGTGCTCGGCGTGGTCGTCGGCCTCGCCGAGAGCAGCGAGGTCTCGCAGGAGAAGCTGCTGGCGCCGTTGCGGGCGCTCGAGCTGGGGGTGCCTGTGGACCTGGTGGAGCTGGCCGGCTGGATCGCCGCCGAGTACTGCTCGACGATCGCCCGCTCGCTCACGCTCGTGCTGCCGCCCGGCGCGGCACGCCGCCTGAGCGGGAGAAAGCGCCGCGCGGTCGCGCGCCCGCGCCACCTCGCCGTGGGCTCGCGCAGCCCGAGCCCGCCGGAGCTGTCAGCCGACCAGCGCGCGGCGCTCGCGCCGCTGGTCGCCGCGCTCGCCGAGCGCCGAGGCGAGCGGCGGCTGCTGCACGGCGTCACCGGCTCGGGCAAGACGGAGGTCTACCTACGCGCGGCGGCCTCGGCGCTCGAGCAGGGCCGCGGCGCGATCGTGCTCGTGCCCGAGATCGCGCTGACCCCGCAGATCGTCGGGCGCTTCATCGAACGCTTCGGCGAGACGGTGGCCGTGATGCACTCGCGGCTCACCCCCGCCCAGCGCTACGCCGAGTGGCGTCGCCTCCGCGAGGGCGAGGCGAAGGTCTGCGTGGGCCCGCGATCGGCGGTGTTCGCGCCGATCGAGGACCTCGGCCTGATCGTCGTCGACGAGGAGCACGACGCCTCCTACAAGCACGAGGGCGACCCTCGCTATGACGCGCGAGACGTGGCAGCGGAGCGTGCCGAGCGTCTCGGCGCGGTCCTGCTGCTCGGCAGCGCCACGCCGCGACCGGAGAGCATCCGGCGAATGCCGGTATCGGTGCTGCCCAGCAGGGTCGACGGCCGTCCGCTTCCGGGGGTGCAGGTGCTCGACATGCGCGAAGAGCGCCACGGCCTGCATCCGCTCACCTCCCAGGCGCTCGCCGAGGTGCGCGCGCAGCGCGGGAAGGCGATCGTGCTGCTCAACCGCCGCGGCTGGTCGAACTTCCTCTCCTGCCGCTCCTGCGGGCGCGTGTGGAGCTGCCCGCACTGCGACGTGGCGCTCGTGCTGCACCGTGGAGGCGGCTACGTGGCCTGCCACCACTGCGGCCATCGCGAGCCGGCGCCTGCGCGCTGCAGCGCCTGCTCCTCCACCTCGGTCGCCCGCCACGGAGCCGGCACCGAGCGACTGCAGCACGAGCTCGAGAGCGTGCTCGACGACGGTCCGCGACGGCCCGGCCGCGGGTTCCCGGTGTTCCGGCTCGACGCCGATGTCGTGGCGGGGGGCCCCGGCGCAGGGGGTCATTCGACGACGGATCCAGCAGCCGAGGAGAACGGCGTCGGCGCGCTTCTGCGCCGCTTCGAGGCCGCCGACTGCGGGGTGCTGATCGGCACGCAGATGGTCGCCAAGGGCCACGACTTCCCCGACGTGACGCTCGGGGTGGTGCTCGATGCCGACGCGAGCCTCCGCTTCCCCGACTTCCGCGCCGAGGAGCGCACGTTCGCGCTGATCGCCCAGCTCGCCGGACGGGTGGGGAGGGGCGCCGAGGGCCGCGTGCTGGTGCAGACGATCGCCCCCGAGGCCCGCGCGATCGTGCACGCCGCACACCACGACAGCGACGGCTTCCTCGCAGGCGAGCTCGAGCGCCGCCGCGCGCTCGACTACCCGCCGTTCTCCCACCTGATACGGATCGTCTGCTCCGCCGTCGAGTCACAGCATGCGCGCGCGGCCGCCGCGGCCGTGGGCGAGCGCCTCGCCGGCTCCTTCGCCGACGGCGGCGCGGCGGCCGGCGACGGCCCGGTCGTGCTGGGCCCCGCTGCGCTGTTCCGCCTGCGCGGACGCGAGCGCCAGGTGCTCGTGGTGAAGGCCGGCGAGCGGCGTTCAGCGGTCGCCGCCGTGGGAGACGCGGTCGAACAGGTGTCCAGCATTCGAGCCCATGCGTCCGTGAACTTCAGCGTTGACGTCGATCCACAGTAGCTTGGACACAAATTACGGGTACACCCCCGGCTATGCTCTCAACAGCTGGGGAGGCCGGTTGGCGTCATTCGAAATGGAGGGGGAGCACGTTGCGCCTGTCGCATGGTGAGGCTGAGTGGTGGCAGCGTTTTAGGTCGGTTCGCGCCTTCCCCGTTGCGCTCTTGGCCGCGCTGACGATCGCGCTACCACTATCCGCGGCGCCTGCCGGCGCGGTGATCGCGCGGATCGGTGGCCACGCGTATGGAGTGACGCCGGTTCGAGGCGTCGACGCCGCTAGCCTGCCATCGGTCAAACGAGCCCTCCGCGCGGCGGGAATACCGGCCACCGGGCCGCGTCAGTACGACAAAGCTGGCCAGCTCGTCTATCACGGCGGGCCCGTCATGCACAGCGTGACGTCGCACGTAATATTCTGGGACCCGAACGGTGAATTCACGTCGACGACGAAGGAAATCTTCCACACGTTCTTCAGTGATGTAGCCCATGACAGTGGGTCGGCGAGTAACGTCTTCGGCGTCGCGGGTCAATACACCGACAGCACTGGCAACGCGGCATATAGCTCGGCCGCCGCCCCCGAAAAAGTCGACACACACGTATATCCAACGATCGAAAATTGCACAACACCCACGGGCGAATTCGCAGACCCTGGCCCGTATTCCACATGCCTGTTCGACTCGCAGGTGCAGTCCGAGCTCTCGACGTACGTCGAAAACGAAAAACTGCCGACCGGACCGACTGAGCTGTACTTCATGATCCTGCCCCACAAAGTGGTGTCATGCTTCGAAGAAGAAGACCCAGAAATAGAAGAACTGGCCTGCTCGAACAACGTTTTCTGTGCATATCACAGCAGCATCAACGAAAAAACCCCCGACGAACTCCTGTATGCCAACATTCCGTTTTCGCTGCTTGACAAAGCACATGCAAAGGGCTGCCAATCAGACGGGAACTTACAGACCCAGCTGCCTAATGGGGACGGCACCGGAGCAGTCGATAGCACGAGGTTCGCTGACGTCGCACTCAAGTACACGAGCCACGAGTACATCGAGGCTGCCACAGACCCCCTGGGGAGCGCGTGGTGGGACGGGCACTTCCAAGAGATCGGTGACAAGTGTAATTTCACGGGAAGTGGAACAGGAGGCGACGCGAAAGCGTTCACGCCGACGCTGGGCGGCGAAGCTGGCGTCGGCAACCTGTTCAACCAGCTGATCAACGGAGGCCACTTCTATCTGCAGAGCGAGTGGGACAATGCCGGAGCGGCGTGCTTGATGAAGCCGCTTGCGCTGAACTTCGCCGCGTTCACGCCGTCCCCCGCGTCGCAAACCGAAGGCAATCCGATCGAATTTAGCGCCGCCGTAGCGGATCCCTACGGTCAGCCGGGCTACACATGGCGCTTCGGCGACGGCGGCACGGGCACGGGCTCGTCGGTAAGCCACACATACGTCGCACCAGGCGTCTATACGGTCACGATGACATCGAAGGATCAGCTCACGGGTTCGACGGCTCCCCCCGTTGAACACATCGTCACCGTCACGGCACCGCCAACGGCAGCGACCCCGCCAACGACAACACTGCCTCCGGTGACACCGTCGACGCTGATAAGCAGCCCCAGTGCGGCGGCCGCCATCACGCCCAACAACACCTTCAACCCGTTCCACGGCACCTTCAACGCGAAGACCGGCGTGATCACCCTCACCGGCGCGGTGGGCGATCCCGGAACCTTCAGCTGGCTGCTCACGTTCCAGAACGGCAAGTTCGGGGTCTTCGCCGCCAGCTCCGCGAAATGCAAGAAAGGCTTCGTACGGCTGAAGGGCAAATGCCGGCCGTCAACGATCGCCTTCGCGCGCGGAAGTAAGGCGGTGCCCGGACCCGGGGCGGTCCCGTTCACGGCGAAGCCGACCGCGTCGGCGTTGAAGGCACTGAAGAACGCCCTCAAGCAGAAGAAGGGCCTTCCTGTCTCCATCAGGCTCACGTTCCAGTCCTCCCGCGGGGGCAGCGCCGTCTCGCACACGCAGTCGCTGACGGTGAGGCTGAAGACGAAGTAACCCGAGGTCGCTCCGGGCGCGGCTGTACGATGGGCCGGTCACTGCACCAATCTCGACAACGCTGAGGGGCAAGGGGGCTGTCCGGGTAGCGGGCGCGTGCGCTGCATGCGGCTCTACGGCGGTGGGGCTCGTGGTGCTCGTCTGTGGACTCGTCGTGGCGCCTGTCGCATCGGCCGATCCGGCAGCCTCGCCCGCGACGCGCTACGCCCAGGTCCACCGAGTGTGCCCGCCGCCGGCGTCCAGGCGGGCGACATGCCTCGCGCTGCTTCGCAAAACCGTTGCGCCCGGCGCGCCTATTCCCCGGGGCGCGCGACCGTACTCGGTGAACGCCGGAGCTGCCGGCTCGGGACCCGCGAGCGGACTCACACCGGCACAGCTCGCGAGCGCCTACGCGTACAGCCCGCAAGACGGCGGCAGTGGGCAGACGATCGCGATCATCGACGCCTACGACGATCCGAACATCGAGAAAGACCTCGGCGAATTCGACACCCATTACGGGCTGGCGGCCTGCACGACGGCCAACGGCTGCTTCACGAAGGTCGGCCAGACCGGGAAAACGACATCCCTGCCGGCGAAAGACAAAGAAGGCTGGTCGGTCGAGATCTCCCTCGACGTTGAGGCCGCCCACGCGGTCTGCCCGAACTGCAAGATCCTGCTGGTCGAGGCCGACAGCTCGACCTACGAAGATCTCGCAGCAGCCGTGAACACGGCGGTACGCCTCGGGGCGAGCGAGGTCTCGAACTCCTACGGTGGCCCGGAGATCGCAATGGCAGCGACCGAACGGGCTGCATACGTGCATCCGGGCGTCGTGATCGCCGCCTCGACGGGCGATGACGGCTACAACGGCTGGGACATCATCAACCGAGGCTTCCAGGCTCCCGAGATGCCGAGCGCGCCGGGGTCGCTTCCGTCGGTGGTGTCTGTCGGCGGCACCACACTCAGTCTCAATCTGGACGGCACGCGCCTGAACGAGACGGTGTGGAACAGGAACGGTCCAGAAGACGCGTTCGGTGCCTTCGCAGAAGCCGCGCTGGGCGCCACCGGCGGGGGCTGCAGCACCCTGTTCGGCGCAGAACCGTGGCAGCAGGGCCTTCCTGGCTTCGCGACGACGACCGGCTGTGGGTCCAAGCGCCTAGCGGCGGACGTCTCGGCAGTCGGGGACCCCTTCACCGGCTTTGACGTCTACGACACCTACGACTGCGGAGCCGCATGCAACGCATTCGGGATACCGAGCAAAGGTCCCTGGGTAACGATCGGTGGAACGTCGCTCTCCACGCCGATCATCAGCGCGCTGTACGCCCTGGCCGGGGGCGGCGGCGGTCTGCGTGACCCGGCGCTCACGCTCTACGGACATCTCGCAGGCTCCTCCTCGCTCTACGACGTCACCGAGGGCGGAAACGGCTTCTGTCAGGCCCAGGCGGGCTGTCACCCGAACGCGTCCCAAGGACGGGTCGACTGCGAAGGCACGACCGCCTGCGACGCTGCCATCGGCTACGACGGTCCCTCGGGTGTCGGCGCTCCAGACGGGCTCGGGCTGTTCAAGGCGCTGCTGCCGACCGCGGTGATCACGGCGCCGAGCTCGCTCGAAGCCGGCGTCGCCGCAAGCTTCGCCGCCGGCGGGTCGAGTGATCCCTATCCCGGCGGCTCCATCTCCAGCTACGTGTGGGGCTGGGGCGACGGCAGTCCGGCAGGTAGTGGGGCCTCACCGACACACACCTACGCGTCAGCCGGCAGCTACACCGTCGCACTGACCGTCAAGGACAGCTACGGGCTCACCAGCGCACTCAGCGAATCGCCGGTCAACGTCAGCGTCAAAGCCGTTGGAGAAGGACCAAAAACGCTCGTGGGCTCGGCCCCGCCGAGCGC
Source organism: Solirubrobacteraceae bacterium (assembly GCA_034665005.1). Classification (GTDB taxonomy): domain Bacteria; phylum Actinomycetota; class Thermoleophilia; order Solirubrobacterales; family Solirubrobacteraceae; genus Palsa-744. The sequence continues at coordinate 151,663 of JAXDGO010000059.1, forward strand.
CCAGGGCATCGCGAGCTTCCAGGTGCAGGCGCCGCCACCGGTGGCCTACGCGCGGATCACGGGCAACGCCCTGACGGCCAGCTCATCAGGGGCGGTGAAGGTCAAGATCAGCTGCCCCGCCGGCAAGAGCAGTTGCGCCGGCACCATCATCCTGCGGACGCTCGCGTCGGTCGCCGCCGGGCCGGCCGGCGCCGCCAAGAGGAAGGCGAGCATCCTCACCCTCGCAACCCGCTCCTTCAGCATCGCCGGCGGGAGTGTGAAGACGGTGAAGCTACAGCTGTCTGCCAGGGCGAGAAAGCTGCTCGCGCGCTCTCGCTCGCTGCGTGTGAGAGCCGCGATCGCCGCTCATGACGCCGCGGGTGCGCGCCACACCACTCAGGCGATCCTGACGCTGCGTGCACCGAGGGCGAGGCACGGCAAGGCCTGAGGCGGCTGAGCCCTCTCAGCCTCAACACGCGCCACTCCTCATAAACTCAGGTAGCGATGGCCGACGAGGACACACTGCAGGAGACAGGGCCGCAGGCGTCAGAGGACGCCGAGGCGCGCACGCCGCAGGGCGCTGAGGCGCCAGCGCCCGAGGACGTCGAGATCCACTCCGAGGACGCCGACGTCGAGGTCGAGCGCGAGGAGGACGCGCCGACCGTCGCCGAGCTCGATCCCGAGACCCGCGCGCGCCGCGACGCGGCCCTGCGCAAAGTGCGCAAGTTCGGCGACCCGGTGCTCCGGGCGGCGGCGCTGCCCGTGGATCGCTTCGACGATGCGCTCAAGATCGAGGTCGAGCGGATGGGTGAGCTGATGCACGACGCCCTCGGCGTGGGGCTTGCGGCGACCCAGCTCGGCGTGCTGCATCGAGTGCTCGTCTACCGTGCCTACGCCGACGACCCCGTGACCGCGCTCGTGAACCCCGTGTTGGAGTGGACGAGCGAGGAGCTCGAGACGGCCGAGGAGGGATGCCTGAGCCTTCCCGGCGTGCACGTCGAAGTGGAGCGGCCGCTGCGCGTCCGCGTGCGTGCGCTCGATGAGACCGGTGAGCAGCGCGAGGTCGAGGCCGAAGGGCTCGAGGCGCGGGTGATCCAGCATGAGATCGACCACCTCGACGGCGTCCTGATCCTCGATCGCATCCCGCGCGAGTCGCGAAAGGAGGCGATGCGCGCGATGCGCGAAGCGCAGCTGCCGATCGGAGAGCGCCCGGCGAGCGCCGCCTAGCGGCACGCCTGCCGCGGGCCGAGGCACGTTGAGCACCGTCTTCATCGGCACGTCGGAGTTCGCCGGCGCGGTGCTCGAGCGCCTTGCGCGCAGCGAAGCCCACCGGCCGGCGCTCGTCCTCACCCGGCCCGATCGCCCCAGCGGGCGCGGACGCCGCCTGACATCCCCGCCCGTGGCCGAGCGGGCGAGGGCCCTAGGGCTCCAGCTCGAGCAGCCTGCCAGCGTCAACGACGAGGGAGCCAGGGCTCTGATCGCGCGTGCGGGGAGGCCCCCGGCGGCCGAGGACGCGGGCGTCGACACGCGGGGCGCCCGCCAGACGGTGATCGTCTGCTCCTTTGGAGCGCTTATCAAGGAGCCGCTGCTCTCCGAGCACGAGATCCTGAACGTGCACCCCTCGCTGCTTCCGCGCTGGCGCGGCGCCGCACCCGTCGAGCGGGCCCTGATGGCGGGTGACACCCAGACCGGCGTCTCGATCATGCGACTCACGGCCGGACTCGACAGCGGCCCCGTGTGCCTGGCCGGCTCCGAGCCGATCCGACCGGACGACAGCTACGGCTCCCTGGCGCAGCGTCTGCAGCAGCTCGGCGGCGAGCTGATAGTGCGCGCGCTCGACGAGCGTCCTGCCTTCGTCGAGCAGCCGCAGGAAGGCGTCACATACGCCGAGAAGATCTCGGCCGAGGAGCGTCTGCTTGATCCGGCCAGGCCCGCGATAGAGCTCGAGCGCGTCGTTCGTGCGCTCCATCCCCACATCGGCGCGCGGGTGGCCCTCCCGGACGGAACCGTGCTCGGCGTCCATCGCGCCTCGCTGCTCGATGGCGACTCGGACGACGAGGCGCTCGCGGGGGCGGGCGAGCCCGGCGTGAGCGCGCGCGAGGGCCGGCTGCTGGTCGACTGCACGCCCGGCGTGCTCGAGCTGCTCGTGGTGCAGCCGCCCGGCGGGCGGGCGATGGACGCCGGCGCCTATCTACGCGGTCACGCCGCGCCCGGGCGGCGATAGGCGCTCAGGTGGGCCGGCGTCGCGATGCCTGCGGGCAGCCGCGGGTCCGGCTCGGGTGCCCGGGCGCGCGTCTGGAACGGGATAACGCCCGCCCAGGCCGCCAGCGCGTAATCGGCCTCCTCGTCGAGCGGCGGCCCGCTGCGCACCTTGGCCGAGGCCTCGTCGATTGGGATGGCCAGCACGGACGTCGCCCTCAGCTCCTTCTCGGTGGGCTCGCGCACTTCCGCCCAGCGGCCGGGGACGATGTGTTCCACGATCGCCTCGAGGGCCGCGCGCTTCAGGTCGGGATCGCGCACGACGCTTGCCTCTCCGATCAGCATCGCCGAGCGGTAGTTGGCCGAGTGGTGCATCGCCGCGCGGGCGAGCACGAGGCCGTCCATGAGGGAGACCGTCAGGCACACGCGAGCGCCGGCCTCGAGCGCGCGAAGCGTCCTGCTGGCGCTCGAGCCGTGGCAGTAGACGACGTCGCCGCTGCGTGCGTGCAGCGTCGGGATCACGAACGGCTGGCCATGCTCATCGGCGATGCCGAGATGGGCGAGCAGCGCCTCGTCGAGGATCGCGTCGATGACGTCGCGGTCGTGGCTGCCGCGCTCGCGCTTGCGCCGCAGCCGCACGCGATCGGAGGCGGGTGCGGCCGAGGTGGCCTTGCCGGAGGGCTTGGCGGGCATGTGCGGTCTCCCAGTCTGTAATAGTACAGAGCGATGACTGAACTGAGACAGTATCGGATCACAGCGGCCAGCGCCGCGGAGCTCGTGCAGGACATCGAGCGGGCGGTCGCGAGCGGCGCGCTCGCGACCGGACAGCGCCTGCCGTCCGTGAGGCGGCTCGCGGCCGACGTCGGGCTCAGCCCGGTGACCGTCGCGGCCGGGCTCGCCGAGCTGCGCCGGCGCGGCGTCGTGGTGACCGAGCCACGGCGGGGAAGCCGCATCGGCCAGGGCGCGCCGATCGGGACCTCGCGGCGCCCTCTGCCTGTCCCCGCCGGTGCCCGCGACCTCTCCCGCGGAAACCCCGACCCTGCGCTGCTCCCGGATCTCAAGGGCGCGATCGGCCGCTGCGAGCTGCCGCGGCGCCTCTACGGCGACGCCGCCGCGCTCCCCGAGCTGCTGGCGCACGCGCGCGAGCAGCTGCGCGCCGACGGCATCCCCGGCGAGTCGCTCTGCGTAGTGAGCGGCGCGCTCGACGCGATCGAGCGGGTTCTTCAGGCGCATCTGCGGCCTGGCGACCGCGTCGCCGTCGAGAACCCCGGCTACGCTGCGCTCTACGACCTGCTCCGGGCTCAAGGCCTGTCGCTCGAGCCGGTCGAGGTCGACGACCGCGGGATGCGCCCGAGCGGGCTGCGCGCCGCCCTCGAGCGCGGGGCGCGCGCGGCGATCATCACTCCCCGAGGCCAGAACCCGACCGGCGCCACGCTCGACGCCGAGCGGGCGCGCCGGCTGCGCGACGTGCTGGCAGCGTCTCCCGGTGCGCTCGTGATCGAGGACGACCACCTCGGCGCGGTTGCCGGCAGCGAGCTGCACAGCATCGTCGCCGGCCGCGGTCGCTGGGCGGCGACGCGCTCTGTCGCGAAGGCGCTGGGCCCCGACCTGCGCATGGCCGTGCTCGCGGGGGATCCGCAGACGGTCGACCGCGTCCAGGGACGCCAGCAGTGCGGCCCCGGCTGGGTCAGTCACATCCTGCAGACGCTCGTGCTGGGCCTCTGGACCGATCCGGCGGTTCAGGCGCAGGTGGCCCACGCGAGCGCGGTCTACGCGGAGCGCCGAGAGCGCCTGCTCTCGTGTCTGGCGAGCAGCGGAGTGCGGGCGCACGGCGCCTCCGGCCTGAACGTCTGGGTGCCGGTCGAGGATGAGGCCGGCGTCGTGGGAGCGTTGATCCAGCGGGGCTGGGTCGTGGCCGCCGGCGCTCCCTACCGGATCGCCGCCAGCCCGCCGGCGATCCGCGTGACGAGCGCAACCCTGACCGGGCCGGAGGCCGCGCGGCTGTCGGCCGACCTGGCCGACGTCCTCGCACCGGCCGGCTTCAGCCGCAGCGGGTAGCGATCATGGCGCAGATGCCCAGTCCGCCCAGAGCCGTGATCGCGCCCGCGCGCAGCTGCGCCTACACGGTGGTGCGCAGGGTGTTCGAGCGGGGCGCCTACGCCGATCAGGCACTCCAGGCCGAGGCGAAGGACCTGCAGCCGCGCGACCGCGCCCTCGCGATGCGCCTCGCATACGGCGCAGTGCAGCGAAAGGGCACGGTCGACCATCTGATCGAGCAGCTCGCACAGCGGCCGCCCGCCCGACTGGACCCGCCCGTGCTCGCCGCCCTGCGGCTGGGGCTCTACGAGCTCCTCTACCTGGGAGGCTCTCCCGACTACGCAGTCGTCGCCGACGCGGTCGAGCTGAGCAAGACCCACGGTCGCGGCGGCCACGGCCTCGTCAACGCGGTGCTTCGACGCGCCGCACGCGAGGGGGCTGGTGTGCTGCTGGAGCCCCTCACCGACGACACGCCGCAGGAGGCGGCGATCAAGCACTCGCACCCCGAGTGGCTCGCGCGCCTGTGGTGGGAGACCCTCGGAGCGGAGCAAGCGCGCGCGCTGATGGCCTATGACAACGAGCCCGGCGAGCTCGCGCTGCGGGCGAACACGCTCGTCACCGACGCTCAGGCGCTTGCGGGCGAGCTGCCGGTGCGCACGCACGGCGACCCGCACGTCCCCGAGGCTCTCGTGCTGGAGGAGCCCTTCGACGTGCATGGGTCCGGCCTGTGGCAGCAGGGCGCCTTTCTGGCGCAGTCGCGCGCCGCGATGCTCGTCTCCCGCGTGCTCGCGCCCGCGCCCGGCGAGCGGGTGCTCGACCTGTGCGCCGCGCCCGGCGGCAAGACCACGCATCTCGCGGCGCTGATGGAGGGCCGCGGCGAGCTCGTGGCCGTCGAGCGCAACCCGCGCAGGGCCGGGGCGCTCGTACGAACGGCACAGCGGCTGCACGCGGGCAACGCGCGCGTGGAGGTGGGCGACGCCGCCGCCTGGCCCGCGTCCGAGCGGCTGGCCCAGGAGGCCGCGTTCGATCGCGTGCTCGTCGACCCGCCGTGCTCGGGCCTCGGGACGCTGCAGGCACGAGCGGATCTGCGCTGGCGCGCGACCCCCGCCGCGATCGCCGAGATGGCGGGCGAACAGGCCAGAATCCTGGCCGCCGGCGCCTGCGCCCTCCGTCCGGGGGGCCTGCTTGTCTACTCTACCTGCACGATCTCCCCGACTGAGAACGAGCGCCTGATCGACGCCTTCCTGGACTCCCACCGCGACTTCACCGCCGACGATCTCGCCGCCGAGCTGCCCGCCTTCAGCCTGGCGCCGGCAGCTGCTGCGCCCGGCCGGCGCCCGTCCGCGTCGCCGTATGTGCTGACGCTGCCCCAGCGCGACCACACAGCCGGCTTCTTCATCGCACGGCTGCGCCGGAGCTGAGCGATGGAGGGAGAGCGCGAGGCCCCGGCCAAAGCGGCCATCGACCTTGGACCGCAGTGCCCGCATTGCGGGGAGCCCTGGCTGCGGCCGACGAACCTGCCCGGGCGCTACCGCTGTGTGTACTGCCTGCACCGCTTCGAGCTCACCTCGGTGTGCCCGAACTGCGGCGAGCACTCGACGATCGTGCGGATGTCCTCGACCGCGATCCTCAAGTGCAACAACTGCGGTGACTCGATGCTCCAGGCGGTATGAGCGCGAGCGCCTCCGCGCGGGATCTGCTGCGCGGCGTGCGCGTGGCGCCCTCGATCCTGTCGGCGGACTTCGGGCGCCTGCGCGAGCAGGTCGCGGAGGTGCTGCAGGCCGGGGCGCGCGTGATCCACGTCGATGTGATGGATGGGCACTTCGTGCCCCCGATCACGATCGGGCCGCTGGCCGTGGCGGCGCTCTCCGAGCAGGCGCGTGAGGCCGGCGCGCTGATCGAGGTGCACCTGATGATCGAGCGTCCCGAGCGCCAGGTGGGCGAGTTCGTGCGGGCCGGAGCCGACTCGATCACGTTCCACGCCGAGGCCACGCCGCACCTCTCCTACACCGCCAACCTGATCCGCGAGAGCGGCGCCGGCGTGGGTCTCGCGATCAACCCCGGGACACCCGTGGGGGCGCTCGCCGAGGTGGTGGACGCAATCGACGTCGCCCTCTGCATGACCGTCAACCCCGGCTGGGGCGGGCAGCCGTTCATCGAGCACTCGCTCGAGAAGCTGCCGCGCGTTCGCGCGATCGTCGGCCACGAGGTGGCGGTGGAGGTCGATGGTGGCATCGACCCGGGCACCGCGCCGGGGTGCCGCGCGGCCGGCGCGAGCCTGTTCGTCGCGGGCTCGGCGATCTTCGGCTCGGACGAGCCGGCCGAGGCCTACCGCGCCATCGCCCGGTCGGTGGACGCCGAGTGAGTCACGCCAGGGCGATGCGCGCCGCCGTGTCGCGGCGATACAGCAACGAGAGCGTGAGCGCGAGCAGCAGCGTGGCGCCGGCGTAGCCAACCTCCGCCCGGAGGACCTGGCCGTGCACCACCGGGCTCAGCATCCAGCCGAGGAACGCGAGCGCCGAGAGCATCCAGCACGCGGCCGCGGTACGGGCCTGGTCGCGCGCCAGCGCCGCTTGGTTGAGCGCGCCGGAGACGAGATGGAAGCCCATCCCGACGCCGATCAGCGCGAGCCCGAAGCGGTTGTAGGCGACGGCCTGCCCGAACAGGTGGCGCATCACGACCGGCCCGATCGCGAGCAGGCCGACCGCCACGGCGGCCGTGAACCCGGCGATCGCGGTCACGGTGGTCCGTATCGCGCTGGTGAACGCGGCGTGGCCCTCGGTGGCCTCTAGCCCCGTGAGGTGGGGCAGCAGCGACGTCTGGATCGCTTGGAAGAGCTGCAGCGGGGCGCGCGCGATCAGCAGCACGTTGAAGACCACGCCTGCGAGCGCACGATCGACCGACGTGGCGTCGACCGTGAGCACCGCGGCATTGAGCAGGATCTGCTCGGCGACCATGATGCTCGAGACCACCAGCGCGAAGTTCGATCCGCGCTGCAGCGAGAGCTCCTCTGCCGCGACAGCCTCCTGCACGCCCTCTGCGCCGGGGCCCGCGAGTGCCGCGTCGACGTCCTCGATCTCCGGTGCGCCGTGCGCGATCTCCGCGGTGCCCTGCCGTTCGCCGCTGCGACGGGCGAAGGCCCACGGCACCACGACAAGCGAGACGACCGGCGCGGCCGCGATGCCGAGCGCCACCGCCAGCTGCCCGTGTGCGATGCCCGCGAGCACGGCCAGGACGAAGCAAACGCGCGAGACCGCCTCCATCAGGACAAGGCCGCCGTAGAGCGCGAAGTACTGGTGCCCGGCGAGCCAGCCGCGCGCGAAGTAGCTCGCCGCGTACGCGACCGTGCCGACGACCAGCACGACGTACAGGCCGGTGAAATGGTTGAACAGGTGGTCGACGAGCGGCCCGCGCAGCGCCACCGCGAGGATCAGGAAGATCAGCGCGAAGCTGACCTGGATGGCGATCGGAACGCGCAGCGAATGCTGGGTCTGCCCTCTGGCGCGACGCTCGGCGATCGTGCGCGAGAGCAGCTGTTCGATCGGCCGGTAGATCACCGAGATCGTCACGAACATGACCGACCACAGCAGGTCGATGCGCTTGGCCTGGACCGGGTTGAGCACGTGGCTCGCCAGCGAGAAGTAGCCGAACGTGAGCAGGCCCGTCGAGGCGATCCCGATCGAGAGGATCCTCGCCCCGCTGCCGTATGAGCGCGCCGGGCGGCCGGAGGGAGCCCTAGAGACGGACAAGCAACATCGTCCAGGGGAACGGCGAGCGGACCTCGGCGACCTTTCCGTGGCGCGAGAGGAGCTCGACGAACGATCTCTTGGACCAGTGGTTGAGGTGCCCCGGCGTGTTGCCGAGCGCCGACCAGTAGGCGCCACGTGCCAGGTTGAGCATCCGCCAGAGGGGCTCGCGGGGCACGGACACGAGCAGGTGCGAGCGCGCGCAGCGAGCCATCTCGCCCACCGTGTGCTCGGGATCAGGGAGGTGCTCGAGCACCTCGATCGCGCTGGCGAGCTCGAACTCGCCATCGGCGAACGGCAGGTTCCCGGCCTCCATCACGCGGTACTCGAGGTTCGGCGCCTGGCGCTCGGCCCATCCCGCCTGGATCGACTCCTCTTCGAGGTCGATGCCGACCACGCGACCGTCGCCGAGGCGCGCCGCCCAGCGGTGGACGAGCACGCCCTCGCCGCATCCCACGTCTAGCAGAGAGGCCGGGGCGGCCACGTCGAGCAGCTCGTCGAGGTCGCGCTCGAAGGCGCTCATCAGGCGGCGCACCACCGGGTTCGTCGAGCCGTACTTGTCGTAGGTGTTGCCGGTGACCACCCCGTCCTTGGAGACGGTGACCCCGCTCACAGCCGCACCGCCTCGCCCGGCCGCTGCGCCTCCCCGCGATCCTCCTCGGGCCGGCCGGCGGCGGCTCCTGCGGGCGCATGCGCCGGCGGGCCCTCGATCTGATCCGTGCGCCGGGCCGCAGCCGGGATGCCGGGCTCGTAGTGGGACGGCGCCACGCCCAGCTCGAGCTCGATCCGGCGGATCCGCTCGAAGGTCTTCTGCGTCATCACCCGCTGCGCCGCGAGCAGGTCGCCGATCACTCCCAGCGCCCACAGCACGACGGCCGCGATGAACAGCACGGCGCCGAGGATCAGCGACTGGACGTGACCCTTGCCGTTGCCTTCGACGTAGGAGACGGCGAACCGTATCCACACGCCGATCGAGGCGAGCCCGATCAGCAGGGCCAGGCTCCAGAACACGCGCAGCGGCTCGTACTGGGCGTAGATGCGGAAGATCGAGACGGCGTTGCGGCGGACGTATGCGCCCATCGACGGAAACAGGCGCGACTCGCGCGTCTTCGCGTTGGTCCGGATCGGCACGTGATCGATCGCGACGAGCAGCTTGCCCGCCTGGATGATCGTCTCCAGCGTGTAGGTGAACTTCGAGACGACCATGATCTGGATGGCGGCCTCGCGGTTGTACGCGCGGAACCCCGAGGTCGTGTCCGGAACGGAGGTGGAGGACGCCTGGCGCACCACCCATGAGCCGAGCCGCTGCAGTGCCTTCTTCATGCCGGAGAAGTGCTCGATCCCGGTCACCTCGCGGTCGCCGATCACCATGTCGGCCCGCGACTCGAGGATCGGCCGCACCAGCTTCTGGATGTCGGCGCCGCAGTACTGGTTGTCGGCGTCGGTATTGACGATCACATCGGCGCCCAGCTTCAGCGCCGTGTCGATGCCGGCCTGGAAGCCGGCGGCAAGCCCCTTGTTGTTCGTGAGGCGCACGAGGTGGTCGACGCCGAGCTCGCGCGCGACCGCCACGGTGCGATCGGTTGAGCCATCGTCGACAACCAGCCACTCGACGACGTCGAAGCCCTGAACCTCGCGCGGCAGGTCGGCCAGCGTCTGCGGCAGCTGCTCTGCCTCGTTGAAGCAGGGGATCTGGATGATGAGCTTCATGGGCGTCGATTGCCTAGACTTGGCTCCCGCCAGTATCCCAGAGCGCAGGTCACGGTCTTGGCGCCAAGTGTTGAGCCACCAACCCGGCGCCAAGGATCGGAGCCCCCGAGTGGGTGGGGCTAGATACTCCAAGGCTAGATGGAAAGCGCGACGCTCACCCGGCTGAGGCCGGGCCCGATCTGGCTTGAGCGCCTCCGTGCCGTGCGACCCGCCACGTGGGCGCGGGCCGGCTTCGCCGTCATGTGCGTCGGTGCGATCGTCGGCTACTTCGCCTTCCCGACCTACCCGACCTACGACTCGTTCTACGCGCTGCTCTGGGGCCGCGACCTGCTGCACCTGCACCTTCCGGACTTCAGCGTCTACCGCGGTCCCACCGAGCATCCGCTCGCGATCGCCTTCGGCATGTTCTGCTCGATCTTCGGCGAGGGCGGCGCGCGCCTGATGGTGTTCGGCTCGATCGCCTCCTTCGTGGCGGTCGTCGCGGGCATGTACAGGCTGGGGCGTCTGTGCTTCGGCCCCGTCGTGGGGTGGATCGCCGCGCTGCTGGTGCTCAGCCGCTTCTTCGTCGAGAACCTCGCCGCACAGGGCTACCTGGACATCTCCTACGTCGCGCTGATCGTGTGGGCGGCGGTGCTCGAGGTCGAACGCCCGCGCCGCGGCACGCCTGTCTTCCTGATGCTTGCCGCGGCCGGTCTGCTGCGGCCCGATGCGTGGGTGCTGAGCGGCGTCTACTGGCTGTGGTGCTCCTGGCGAGCGGACAACCGACAGCGGCTGAAGTACCTTGCGCTGGCGGCGATCGCGCCCCTCGTCTGGGTCTCCGTGGACGCCGTCGTGACCGGCAACCCGCTCTACTCGCTGACCGCGACCGCGGGGCTGGCCCAGGAACTCGAACGCACGCAGGGCTTCTCCAGCGTGCTCGTCTCGGTGTGGAGCTACGCCGACCGCATCGACAAGCTGCCCGTGCTGCTCGGCGGCCTAATCGGTGTGCCGCTGGCGATCTGGATGGCGCCGCGACGCGTGCTCGTGCCGCTGGCCGCACTCGTCCTGCTGACCGGCGTCTACGTTCTCGAGGGCGCCGCCGGGGCCTCGGTCGTCGACCGCTACCTGCTGGGAGCCGCGACGGTGATGCTCGTGTTCTGCGCGGTCTCGCTGGGCGGCTGGGCGATGCTGCGGCCGGGCTCCAAGCTGCGCCGCGCCTGGATCATCGGAGCGGCCGCGCTGCTCGTCTATGGCGCGGGGCTCGCGGCGACAACCGTCAGCCTCTCGAGCCTGCGCACGACGCTCGCCTACCAGGAGGACTTCCACAAGGGGCTCGCACGCGCGCTCGCCAACCCGCAGGTCAAGGCGCAGCTGAACCGCTGCAAGCTGCTGTCGCTCCCGAACAACAAGCTGATCCCCGACGCGCGCTGGATCCTCGACACCGTTGGACAGCACAACATCGTTGCCCGCAGCCAGGCGCGCGCGGACGTGGCCAAGCACTCCCACGGGCTTGAGAACCGCATCCGGCGCGGCAGCGTCGCGGTCTATCCGCTCGGCAGCGCGGTGTTCATCAAGGCGATCGTCGACGTCGGCGATGATCCGCGCGATCAGGTCCCGCTGGCCCACTTCAACCGCATCTACACGAGCCGCTACTACGCGGTCTATGCGAACTGCTGAGCGGCTCCGGCCGCATGCGCAGGATCCGGCGCCGCCGCCGGCGCGGCCGCTGCGCCGGTGGGCGTGGGCAGGGCTTTCGCTGGTGCTCATCGCCGGCCTCGGACTGCGCCTGTGGGGCGTCAGGCAGGGCCTGCCCTACGCCTTCAACACCGATGAGGCCGACCATTTCGTCAGCCACGCGGTGAGGATGTTCGAAGAAGGCACCCTCAACCCGCACTACTTCGCGAACCCGCCGGCCTTCACGTATCTCCTGCACTACCTGTTCGGCGCCTGGTACGGGGACGGGGCGGGCGTTCGGCGTGCCTTCGCGCTGCATCCGAGCGAGCTCTACACGCTCGCGCGTCTCGCCGCGGCCGCCCTCGGCACGCTGGCCCTGTGGCTGCTCTATGCGACCGGCACGCGACTGTTCAACCGCGGCGTCGGGCTGCTCGCCGCCGCCATCGAGGCGGTCGCCTTCCTGCCGCTGTTCTACGCGCACCTCGCGCTCAACGACGTGCCGACGCTGGCGCCGCTCACGCTGTCGCTGCTGGGCACCGCGGGCGTGCTGCGCAAAGGGCGCAGGCGCGACTACCTGCTCGCCGGCGCCGGGCTCGGCCTGGCGTGCGCCACGAAGTACACGGCCGGGATTGCAGTCATCCCGCTGCTCGCCGCCCTGGCCGTCGGCTACCTCGACGCTCAGCCGGCGGCGAGGCGAGGTGTGCTGGTCGGGCTCGCCCTCGCGGGCGCGGCGGCGCTGCTCGCGTTCCTGATCGCGAACCCCTACGCGGTGCTCGACTACGACAGCTTCCATCGCGAACTCGTGCACCAGTCCTCGCTCTCCGCCGAAAGCCAGGGCAAGCTCGGCGCTCCCAGGCACGGCGGCATCCTCTACTACCTCTGGTCGCTCAGCTGGGGCCTCGGCTGGGTGCCCGCGCTCGCCGCCCTCGCAGGCGCGCTCACGGTCTGGCGCTCGCAGCCCCGGCTCGGCTGGCTGCTCGTGCCCGCGCCACTGCTGTTCCTCGCGTTCATGGGCCTGCAGGGCCGCTACTTCGGCCGCTGGCTGATGCCGATCCTGCCGATCCTGTGCCTTCTGGCCGCGTTCTTCATTCTGCAGGCGGGCGAGGCGGGCGCCCGCCTGATCGCGCGCGCCCGCAGGCGCCGCTCGCCGGCGAGCCGCGTGTCCGGCGAGGACCGCGGGGGCACCGTCGCCTCGCCGGTCGTGAGGATCGCGCTCGTCGCTGTGCTGGTCGCCGTCTCGCTCGGCCAGGGTCTGCTCCACGGCGTCCACTCCGGCCTGGTCCTCGCCCGCGCGGACACGCGCAACCTGACGCGCGCCTGGATGCTCACGCACATCCCGCGTGGTGCGGCGATAGTCGCCGAGCCAGTCTCCCCGGACGCATGGGCACGCGAACGCCCCGGCGCTCCGGCCTGTCCGCGCTATCGCTGGTGCAAGTACCCCTCGCTGCTCTCGAGGATCTCCCCCAGCGGGAAGCTCGCGAGCGGTCCGCCGCGGCTCGTGCAGATCGAGAACTACGAGCGCACGCTCGCGCCGGCGCTGATCGGCTACTACACGAGCCATGGCTACTGCTGGGTGCTGAGCGGATCGACCCAGTCGGGACGGGCGTTCGCCGACCCCGCCGCGGTGCCGCTCGCGATCGCCTACTACCGGGCGCTGGCCCAGCAGGGCGAAGTCGTCTACCGCGCCTCTCCCTACGCCCGAGGGGAGGGGCCGGTCGCGTTCGGCTTCGACTGGAGCTTTGACTACTACCCGCTCGCCTACCGGCGGCCGGGGCCGCAGATCACGATCTACAGGTTGCACGGCGGTCGCTGCCGGCGCTGAGCGGGCGCGAGGCCGCGCAGGGTTATCCTGGATATGACCATGGCCGTTTCCACCGAGACCGACAAGGCGCATCTCGCGCGCGCCATCGAGCTCGCCGCCAACGGGTCCCGTGCGGTCAGGCCCAACCCGGTCGTCGGGGCCGTCGTGGCCCGCGACGGTGAGGTGCTCGGGGAGGGCTGGCACGAGAAATTCGGCGCGGCGCACGCGGAGGTCAACGCGATCGAGGCCTGCGGCATGGCAGATCTCGGCGCGGCCACGCTCTACGTATCGCTCGAGCCGTGCTGTCACGAGGGCAAGACCCCGCCGTGCACAGAGGCGATCGTGCAGGCGGGGATCAGGCGCGTCGTGATCGCGTCGGATGATCCGACCGAGAAGGCCTCGGGGCGCAGCCTCGGGATCCTCCGCGACGAGGGCGTCGAGGTGGTCGTGGCCGACGGCGAGCTCGCCGCGCGTGCGCGCCTGCTCAACCAGTCCTTCCGCAAGCATGCGCGCGTGGGCCGCCCGTGGGTGCTGTTCAAGTCGGCGATGACGCTCGACGGCAAGGTGGCCACGCGCACGGGCGACTCGAAGTGGATCAGTGGCGAGGACAGCCGCCTGCTCGCGCACCGCTGGCGCGCCTCCGTCGACGCTGTCGTGGTGGGAATCGGCACGGCGCTCGCCGACGATCCGCAGCTGACGGCGCGACCGGACGGCCTGCTCGTCGAGCGCGGCGAGCAGCCGCGCCGGGTCGTGTTCGACTCGCTTGCCCGCCTGCCCCTCAACTCGCAGCTGGTCGCGGCCGCCTCCGAGACACCGCTCACGATCGTCGTGTCGCGCGCGGCTGCGCGCTCGGAGACCGACGCGCTGGAGGCCGCCGGCGTGCAGGTGATCGTGGCGACCGGCGAAAACGAGCCGGCGCGGGTTCGCTCGGCGCTCGACCAGCTCGGCAGCATGGACGTGACCTCCGTGCTGCTCGAGGGTGGGCCGCATCTCGCCGGCGCGTTCCTCGACGCGGGCGAGATCGACGAGCTGCGGCTGTTCCTCGCGCCACTGCTGCTCGGAGGCAGCGCCGCCCGCGATCCGCTCGAGGGGGAGGGGGTCGAGCGGATCTCAGAGGCCCTGCACGCCCTGAGCTTCGGTTGCGAGAGCGTCGGCGAGGACCTGTTGATCTCGGCCCGGCTGCGCGAGTGGTGAGCGCGCCCGTCGTGCGCTCGGTGCAGGCCTGATGTTCACCGGGCTGATCGCGGACCTCGGCAGCGTGATCGCGCTGGAGCGAAACGGGGCCGGCGCGGTCCTGCGTGTTCGCAGCCGCCTCTCCGAGGAGCTCCAGCAAGGCGATTCGATCGCCGTCAACGGCGTCTGCCTGACCGCGACAGATGTGCAGGACGGAAGCTTCGCGGCGGAGGCGATGCTCGAGACGCTCGAGCGCTCCTCGCTCGGTCGGCTGGACAGCGGCGCCGACGTGAACCTCGAGCTGCCGCTGCGCGCCGACGACCGTCTCGGCGGTCACGTCGTGCAGGGTCACGTAGATGGGACCGGGACCGTCAGCGCGGTCCGCGGCGAGGGCTTCGCGCGCGTGCTCGAGATCGAGCCGGAGCCGCGCCTGGAGCGCTATCTCGTCGAGAAGGGCTCGGTCGCCGTCGACGGCGTGAGCCTCACGATCAGCGCGCTGCTCGAGCACGGCTTCGCGGTCTCGCTGATACCGGAGACCCTCGAGCGGACCAACCTCGGGAGCGTCGGCGAGGGCGCGCTCGTGAACATCGAGGTCGACGTCCTCGCCAAGCATGTCGAGCGGCTTCTCGAGGCACGGGCATGAGCGACCGGGTGGAGATCGGCGAGCGAACAGCCAGCCCGTTCGCCACCGTCGAGCAGGCGATCGATGAGATCCGCGAGGGCAAGATGGTGGTGGTCTGCGACGACGAGGACCGTGAGAACGAGGGAGACCTCACGCTGGCGGCGCAGTTCGCGACACCCGAGGCGATCAACTTCATGGCGAAGGAGGGACGCGGCCTGATCTGCCTGTCGCTGACGTCAGAGCGCTGTGACGAGCTCGGGCTCGACCTGATGGCGGCGAAGAACGAGTCGGCCTTCGAAACGCCCTTCACGGTTTCCATCGAGGCGCGCGAAGGTGTCACGACGGGGATCTCGGCGCATGATCGGGCCCACACGATCCAGGTCGCGATCGATCCCGAGAGCCGTCCGCGCGACCTCGTGCAGCCGGGCCACGTGTTTCCGCTCAAGAGCCGTGCGGGCGGCGTCCTCGAGCGGGCGGGCCAGACCGAGGCCGCCGTCGATCTCGCCCGGCTCGCCGGCCTAAACCCGGCGGGCGTGATCTGCGAGGTGATGAACGACGACGGCACGATGGCGCGCGTGCCGGAACTGGTCGACTACTGCACCCGCCACGGCCTCTGCATGATCACGGTGGCGGACCTGATCGCCTACCGCCGCCGCCACGACAAGCTCGTAGAGCGCGTCGTCTCGACGGCGCTTCCGACCTCCTTCGGCGACTTTGAAGCGGTCGGATACCGCTCACTCGTCGACGACAAGCACCACGTCGCGCTGGTCAAGGGCGACGTCGCGGGGGAGCCAGACGTGCTCGTCAGGGTGCATTCGGAGTGCCTCACCGGTGACGTGTTCCACTCCCTGCGCTGCGACTGCGGCGAGCAGCTCGAATCCGCGCTCTCGATGATCGAGCGAGAGGGTCGCGGCGTGCTTCTCTATCTCTCCCAGGAGGGCCGCGGGATCGGCCTGCTGAACAAGCTGCGCGCCTATCGCCTGCAGGAGGACGGACTCGACACGGTCGAAGCCAACGAGCGCCTGGGGTTGCCGGCGGACCTGCGCGACTACGGCATCGGGGCGCAGATCCTCGTCGATCTGGGCCTCAGCTCGATCAGGATCCTGACGAACAACCCGAAGAAGATCCGCGGGCTCGAGGGCTACGGGCTGTCGGTCAGCGCGCAGATCCCGATCGAGCACGCTCCCAACAGGCACAACGAGGCGTACCTGCGCACCAAGGCCCAGCGGATGGGCCACACGCTGCACCACCAGGGCCTGAACCTCGATGAGGAGCTGCTCCACTCCGAGCGGGTTCGCGATGCCACCCACCGCCGCGAGGAGGACTCGAGCGACCGCCGTGAGCAGGATCCCGCTGCGCCGCCCACGGCCGAGGCGGACGCGGACGCGGAGCGGCGCGGCCGGTGAGCGGCTCGTACGCGATCGCGGTCGGCCGCTTCTATGAGGATCTGGCCGAGCGGCTCCTGGCGGGAGCGATGGCGGTCTTCGAGCAGACGGGCGACGCCGAGGTGGAGGTGTTCGACGTCCCCGGAGCGTTCGAGCTTCCACTTGCCGCCGGCTATGCGGCGCGCAGCGGACGCTTCGACGGCGTCGCCTGCCTCGGAGCGGTTATCCGCGGCGAGACCGACCACTATGACTTCGTCTGCGCGGAGACGGCGAGAGGCGTCATGCAGGTGGGGCTCGAGACCGGCGTGCCGTGCGCCTTCGGCGTGCTCACCTGCGCGACGATGGAGCAGGCGCTGGCACGAACCGGCGGCGACAAGCGCGATCAGGGCCGCAAGGCGGCCGAGGCGGTTCTGAGCATGGCGGCGCTGCGGGCGCAGCTTGCGAGCGGCTAGACTTGCCCGATGGCCAAGGTGTGTCACAGCTGCGGGAAGGGGCCGGCGTTCGGTCAGAGCCGCAGCCACTCGATGGTCGCGACCAAGCGGCGCTTCGATCCCAACCTGCAGAAGGTGAGGATCCTCGTCGGGAAGGCACCGAAGCGCGTTTACGTGTGCACTCGCTGCCTGAAAGCCGGAAAGGTGACGAAGGCTCTCTGAGCAGTCGCGCGGCGCTCGCGCCGCGGCATGCCCGCAGCGGCGAGAAGGTGATAGGAGTGTCGCTGTGACTGACACCAATCTGGTCCGCTTTCGCCTCGCCGTCGCCGGGGCGCTCGCGCATCTGGAGTCGCGCCGCGAGGAGGTCAACGACCTCAACGTGTTCCCCGTCGCCGACGGCGACACCGGAGACAACATGGCGCTCACGCTGCGCGCGGTGCTCGACGAGCTCGACCGGCTTCTGGCCACCGACGGCGACCGCACGATCGACGAGATCGGACGCGAGGAGATCGTGCAGTCTGTGGCGCGCGCCGCACTGCTCGGCGCGCGCGGCAACTCCGGCGTGATCCTCTCGCAGCTCATTCGCGGGGCGGCCGAGGAGCTCATCTCAAGGCCCGGCCAGCTGATCGACGCGACGCTGATCGGCGCGGCTCTCGCGAACGCCGCCGACCGTGCCTACGCCTCGGTGCGCGACCCGGCGGAGGGCACGATGCTGACGGTGGCGCGCGAGATGGCGCACAAGATCGTCACCGACGTCGCGCACAGCTCGGGGAACCCTCGGCTCGGGCCCTCGACAGAGCCGCGCGAACAGGACAGCGCGATAGCCGAAGCGCTCGAGGGAGCCGTGGCCGCCGGACAGGAGTCGGTCAAGCGCGGGCCCGAGCTGCTCGCCGCCCTGCGCGAGGCAGGCGTGGTCGACGCGGGCGGCTACGGGTTGACGATCATGATCGCCGGCGTCGTCGCGGCGCTGCGTGGTGACGCTCCTCCCGACCTCGAGCACCATGCGCCGGCGCGCATCACCCACCCCGAGCACTCCTCCGCCACCTATCGCTTCTGCACCAACTTCGCCGTCACGGGCAGCGGGCTCGTCCCCAGCCGCTTCATCGAGCCGCTCGAGCAACTCGGCGACTCGGTGCTGGTCGTGGGGGACGCCGCAACGCTCAAGGTGCACCTTCACACCGACCGGCCCGAGCTCGCGACGGCCGTCTTCGCGGACGCCGGAGACGTCTCGCGGCTCGACGTCGCCGACATGCGCCTGCAGGTCGCCGAGCGCGACGAGCGCCTGGGCGCCGGCGAAGAGGCGCGCGGGGGAGGAGACTCAGACGACGGCGGCGAGGCCGCCCGCGAGCGCGCGGGGCGGGCCCGCTGCGGCGCGGTCGCCGTGGTCAGCGGCGATGGCCTGCGTGAGATGTTCCGCGAGCTCGGCGTGCACGCGATCGACGGTGGGCCCACGCTCAACCCCTCGACGTATGACCTGCTGGCCGCCATCCACGAGGTGCCGGCCGAGGAGGTCGTGGTCCTCACGAACAGCGCCAACGTGATCATGGCCGCCGAGAACGCCGCCCGGCTGTCGGACAAGCAGGTGCTCGTCGCTCCAACGACCAGCCAGCAGGCGGGCCTCGCGGCGGCCGTCGCGCTGGCGCCGGACCGCCCGATGGAGGAGAACGCGCGCGCGCTGAGGGACGCGCTTGCGCGGCTGCGCACGGGAGCGGTCGCGCCGGCCGCCAGAGACGACGCCCAGGGCCGCTTCAGGCGGGGGGAGGCGGTGGGCTTCCTGGAGGAGAAGGTGCTCGCCTGGGGAGACCCGCGCGAGACGCTGGCGGCGGTGCTGAGCGCGCTCGCGCAGGGTGGCGACGGTGTGGAGCAGCCCGAGCTGATCAGCGTGCTGGCCGGCGAGGAGGCGCCCCTGGGCCTCGGCGAGCTCGAGGGGATGGTCAACGGCACGATCGAGCTCGAGCTGCGTCACGGCGGCCAGCCCGCCTACTGGTGGCTGCTCGCCGCCGAGTAGCCGCGCGACGCCGGTGGATACGACCGCCCGCGCAATCATGATGCTCAACGAATGCCGGCGACCAAGCCGCATACGCCGGGCTCCAGGCAGCCGGCCGCGCCCGAGCGCGTCCGGCCCGCCGCGCGTGCCTTTGGCTCGTCGCGCCGCCTCAGCCGCGCCGAGCTGATCCGGGCGCCGGTGCGCTGGCCGCGGCCCTCGCACCTGCAGGCGCCACTCGAGCTGCCGGGCAAGCGGGTGGCAGCGGGGATGCGGGCGCTCGGCCTGCACACGCTCGGCGACCTGCTCGAGCACCTGCCGAGCGACAGCCGCGAGGCGCGCACCGTCGCAGGGCTGCGGGCCGGCGAGCAGGCGACCGTCGCGGTGGAGGTCCGCGCCATCGCTGCTCGGGCCGTGCGCCGGCGGGGCATGCGGCCGCTGGTCGAGGCGAGCGTGTTCGACGAGACCGGAACGATGCGGGCGACGTTCTTCAACCAGCCGTGGCTGGTCGAGCGCTACGCGCCGGGAGCCCGGCTCCTGCTTCACGGCAAGGCGGATGGGCGCGGGGGCTTCCGCGTCTCGCATCACGCGCTCGGAGCCGATGCCGTCGCGGCCGCCCCCGAGGCGGGCGCCGGCGACGCGGTCGCCCACTACCCGGCGGCGGACGGCGTCACCTCGACGCAGATCCTCACGTTCGTGCAGGGTGCCAGGAGCGCGCTCGGCGACGTCGCCGAGATGCTCCCGTCGGCGACGCGCTGCGCCGAGGGTCTGCCCGACCGCGCGACCGCGCTGGCCGCGATGCACTTCCCGCGCGCGGCGCAGGACGTCGAGGCGGGGCGCCGCCGGCTGGCGTTCGAGGAGCTGCTGCTGACGCAGCTTGGCCTCCTGCGCAGGCGCGCCCGCCGCAGGGCCGGGACGGGCGCGCACCAGCTGGGCGATCAGCCGACCCTCAGCGAGCGCTGGCTGGAGCATGGGCTGCCGTTCGCTCCGACGGGCGACCAGCGCGCGGCGATCGAGACGATCCGCGAGGACCTGCGGGCGCCACGGCCGATGCAGCGGCTGCTGATGGGCGAGGTCGGCAGCGGCAAGACGGTGGTGGCGCTCTACGCGATGCTCCGCGCGCTCGAGCATGGCCGCCAGGCCGCCCTGATGGCCCCGACGGAGACGCTCGCAGAACAGCACTTCGCGACGATCCAGCGGCTGATGGGAGCCGAGCCGCTCGCCGCAGCGCTGCTCACCGGCTCGACACCGGCCGCCAGGCGCAGGGACATCCTGGCCAAGCTCGCGAGCGGCGAGCTCGGGATCGTCGTGGGCACGCACGCGCTGATCGAGCCGGACGTCGTCTTCGGCTCCCTGGCCGTCGCCGTGATCGACGAGCAGCACCGCTTCGGCGTGCGACAGCGCGCCGCGCTCGCAGAGCGCGAGCAGGCGCCGCCGCACACGCTGCACATGACCGCGACGCCGATCCCGCGGACGCTCGCGCTCGCCCGTTACGGGGACCTCGACCTCAGTGCCCTTCACGAGGTGCCGCTGGGGCGCAAGCCGGTCGCGACGCGCCTGGTGACCGGCGAGCGAGCGCGCGAGCGCGCTTACGACGAGCTGCGGGCCGAGCTGAAGGCGGGCAGGCAGGCGTTCGTCGTGTGCCCGCTCGTCGAGGAGGCCGAGGCGCCGATGCCGGGCGACGGCGGCGGCGTGAGCGGCGATCGCGCGAGCCCGGAGATCGCGCAGAAGGCGGCGACGGCGGAGCTCCTGCGGCTTCGCGACGGAGAGCTCGAGGGCTACCGGCTCGCGCTGCTGCACGGCGCCATGCGCCCGCGCGAGAAGCAGGAGGCGATGGCCGCGTTCGCATCGGGCGAGGCGGACGTGCTGGTCGCCACGACGGTGATCGAGGTCGGCATCGACGTCCCGAACGCGACGGTCATGCTGATCGAGAACGCCGAGCGCTTCGGGATCTCGCAGCTGCACCAGCTGCGCGGGCGCGTCGGGCGGGGGGAGCATCGCGCGAGCTGCTTTCTCGTCGGTCCGCCGCAGGCCCGCGGCTCGGCGCGGCTGCGCGCGCTCGTGGAGCATGCGGACGGATTCCGGCTCGCGGAGATCGACCTCGAGCTGCGCAAGCAGGGCGAGCTGATCGGAACACGCCAGTCCGGAGCGGCGGAGCTGCGCGTGGCGCGCCTGCCGGAGGACGCCCCGCTGCTCGAGCGCGCGCGAGCCCAGGCCGAGGCGTTCATGGCGAGCGATCCGCAGCTGCAGGAGCCCGAGCACTCGCTGCTCGGGCTCGCTCTGGAGCGACGGCTCGGCTCCGAGGCGCTCGAGCCGATACCGGCCTAGGGCCGCCGCGACCCTCGCGCGGCGGAGTCGTAACCGCCGGCGCACGCGCCGGCGGTTACGTTGGTGCCATGCGGGTGATCGCGGGAAGCCTCGGCGGAAGGCGTCTGAAGGCGCCGAGGGGGAGGGTCACGAGACCCACCTCCGACAGGGTGCGCGAGGCGCTGTTCGCGATGCTCGGCGACGTCGAGGGCGCGAGCGTGCTCGACCTGTTCGCGGGGACGGGGGCGCTCGGGATCGAGGCGATCTCCAGGGGCGCCGCGCGCGCGGTGTTCGTCGAGCGAGACGCCGTGGTGGCGAACGTCCTGCGTGGAAATCTCGCGTCGCTCGAGCTAGCGCCGCCGGTCGTCGAGGTGCGCCGCGCGGATGCCCTCTCGGCGCTTCAGAGCGCACGGACCGACGAAGAGACATACGATCTCGTCTTCATCGACCCCCCTTACAGCCAGGCGCAGGACCGCGGGCCCGAGCTGGCGGCGATGCTGCCGCCGCTGCTCAGGCCCGCGGCACGCATCGTGCTCGAGAGCGACCGGCGCGCCCCGCTCGAGCTCGGGCTCGAGATCGAGCGGCACAGGCGTTACGGCGACACTTTGATCACAATCCACCGGCACCAATGACCGAGCTCGCGAAATCGATAGCCGTCTGCCCAGGGTCCTACGACCCGATCACGAACGGGCATCTCGACGTGATCCGCCGCGCCGCCGGCCTCTACGACGAAGTCGTGGTGGCCGTGGTCAACCGCTCGGTGCGCAAGAACGACGCGCTGTTCGGGATCGAGGAGCGTGTGGGGTTCATCGAGCACGCGATCGCCGACCTCGAGGGCGTGCGGGTCGAGCCGTTCAGCACGCTCGTCGTGGACTTCGCGCGCAGCCTCGGAGCCAAGGCGATCGTCAAGGGACTGCGCGCGATCTCCGACTTCGAGTACGAGCTCGAGATGAACCAGCTCAACCGCCGGCAGGCCCCGGAGGTCGAGTCTGTCTACCTGATGGCGAGTCCGCAGTACAGTTTCCTGTCATCGAGCGGCGTCAAGGAGCTAGCCACGTTTGGAGGAAAGATCGACGATCTGGTCCCCGACGAGGTGGCTGGGCGCTTGCAGGAAGAGCTGAGGCGCTGACGAAATGATGCGACACGCAATGCCGGACCCGATCAACCCGTCATGGGGCAGGATGCCCCATCGAGGTGGCTCCTAGATGGATGTTCTCGTACTCATAGACAAGCTGGACGATCTCGTCCACAACGCCAAGCCGGTGCCGTTGACCGATCAGGTGCGCGTGGACAAGGAGGAGATCTACGACATCCTCGATCAGATGCGCGCGACGATCCCCGAGGAGATCAAGCAGGCGCGCTGGATCGTAAAGGAGCGCCAGGAGATGCTCGCCGAGGCCAAGAAGGAGGCCGAGCGCATCATCAAGGAAGCGCGCGAGCGCCAGGAGCGCCTTGTCGGCCAGGAGGAGGTCACCAAACAGGCCGAGCGGGCTGCGGAGGACATCGTCGAGGACGCGCGCGCCCGCGAGCGCGAGATCCGGCTCGGCGCCGAGGATTACGCGGACGAGATCCTGAACACGCTCGAGGTGAACCTCTCGAAGTTCATCGCCGCGGTACAGCGCGGACGCGAGCGGCTGCAGGGCAAGGACGAACCGGCCGAAGTCAGCTAGAACGCGGCCGCGCGGCGGGTTCAGGGCTGTGCTTTTGGGTAGGGTCCGCGCGTGAACACGCAAACGGCCAGGTACAAGCTCAAGGTCGCAAGGACGCTGCTTGAGACGGGCATGCTGGCGCCGACGCGGCCGGACAAGGCTCTGCGCTCGCTGTCGGCGCTGCGGCGCTGGGGGCCCACCCCGGCGGCGGCGTACACCGGCAGCGCCATCCGCCATCCGGAGCGCACGGCGCTGGTCGACGAGCGGGGCAGCCTGACCTTCGAGGAGGTGCACCGGCGCACGAACGCGCTGGCGAGCGAGCTCAGCCGTGCGGGCATCTCCGAAGGAGACGCGGTGGCGATCATGTGCCGCAACCACCGCGGCTTCATCGACGCCACCGTGGCCTGCTCGAAGCTGGGCGCAGGCGCCCTTTACCTGAACACCGCCTTCGCGGGACCCCAGATCACCGACGTGCTCCAGCGCGAGCAGCCGGTCGCAGTGATCTACGACGAGGAGTTCACCGAGCTTGTCGCCGAGGGCGCCGAGGGCAGGTTGCGCTTCGTCGCATGGAGCGAGCCCGAAGCCCGCCCGGCCGGCGGCGGGAGCGCCGGGACGCCGGCAAGCGACGGCGAGCCGCTGCTCGAGGATCTGATCGCACGCGGCGACAGCGACGACCTGAAGGCTCCGCTAGAGCCGGGACGCGTGGTGATCCTCACGTCGGGAACCACCGGCACGCCCAAGGGCGCCGCGCGCAAGCAGCCAGACTCGATGGAGCCCGTCGCCGCGCTGTTCTCGAAGATCCCGCTCAGGGCCCGCGAGACGACGATGATCGCGGCGCCGATGTTCCATTCCTGGGGCCTGGCCCACTTCACGCTCGCGCTGCCGCTCGCCTCGACGATCGTGCTGCGGCGGAGGTTCGACCCGGAGGACACGCTGCGCGCGGTGGCACAGCACGGCGCAAGCGCGCTCGCGCTCGTGCCGGTGATGCTGCAGCGCATCCTCGAGCTCCCTCCCGAGACGATCGCCCGCTACGACGTGCACAGCCTCAAGGTGATCGCGCTCAGCGGCTCGGCGCTCCCCGGCGAGCTCGCCACGCGTGCGATGGACGCCTTCGGAGACGTGCTCTACAACCTCTACGGATCGACCGAGGTGGCGTGGGCGACGATCGCCACGCCCGAGGACCTGCGCGCGGCGCCGGGCACCGCCGGAAGAGCGCCGATGGGCACCGTCGTGAAGCTGCTCGACGCGGAGGGCCGCGAGGTGGCGCCCGGCGAGGGCGGGCGGATCTTCGTCGCCAACGAGATGATGTTCGACGGGTATACCGGCGGCGGCGGCAAGGAGATCGTGCGGGGGCTGATGAGCACCGGCGACGTAGGCCATTTCGATGCGGGGGGACGTCTGTTCGTCGACGGGCGCGACGATGAAATGATCGTCAGCGGCGGCGAGAACGTGTTCCCGCGTGAGGTCGAGGATCTGCTCGCGGAGCACGAGGCGATCGAGGAGGCCGCGGTCGTGGGCGTGCAGGACGCGGAGTTCGGTCAGCGGCTGAAGGCGTTCGTCGTCCCGCGCAACGGCGCGAAGCTCTCCGAGGAGGCGATCAAGGCCTACGTCAAGGAGAACCTCGCGCGCTTCAAGGTCCCGCGTGAGGTCGTCTTCCTCGACGAGCTGCCGCGCAACGCCACAGGCAAGGTCCTCAAGCGGGTGCTCGTCACGCAGGACTAGCAGCGGCAGCGCCCGGCCAGGAGGCCGGGCCGGAGCGGCGCAGAAGTGGACGCTAGCCTTGAGATCATGGCCGCGGAGACCCACGACTTCGACCTCGCCGGGCTGCGGCTGAGCGCCGGAGAGGGGCGCCAGCTGGCGCTCGACGTGCGCATCGACCCGCTGATCCTCGGTAGCGAGCGCTACACCGCCGACCCTGCCAGGGTGCCGGTCGAGCTGAGCGTCTCGCGCATGACGGGCAACGGATACGCGCTGCGCCTGCGCTTCGCGGCGGCTGTGCTCGGACCCTGCATGCGCTGCCTGAAGGAGGCGAGCCCGAGCGTCGACGTGGAGGCGCGGGAGGTAGACAGGCCCGGCGGCGGCGAGGAGCTCTCGAGCCCCTACGTCAAGGGCGAGACGCTCGATCTGGCGGCCTGGGCGCGGGACGCGTTCGCGCTGGCGATGCCCGCCAAGGTGCTCTGCCGCGCCGACTGCGCCGGCCTGTGCCCGGTGTGCGCGGCCGACCTCAACGAGGCGGGTCCCGACCACGGCCACGAAGCCGCGCCCGATCCGCGCTGGGCAAAGCTGCGCGAGCTGAAGCTCGAGTAGGGCCAAGACGTTCCCAGCCACCCTGGTAGCCTGTCCGGGCCGATGGCCGTCCCCAAGAAAAAGCAGTCCCACAGCCGCACCGCGAAGCGGCGCGCCCAGCACAAGATCGGCACGCCGGCGCTGAACCTGTGCCCGCAGTGCCACAGTCCGCGCCGCCCCCACCGCGTGTGTCCGACGTGCGGCACCTACGCGGGACGCGAGATCCTGACGCCGGGATCGCACGATCACGATCACGAGCACGACCACGAGTAGCAGCCGGTGACGTCTGAGGCTCCGTCCTCGCCGTCACCCGCGCCTTCGCAGGGCCAGGCCGGGCGCGTGGTCGCAGTCGACTGCAACGGCGCGGACCTCGGTCCTTCCGAGGTGGCCGCCGGCGCCGCGATCGCGGCGCAGCAGGGCGCGCGCGTGATCCTCTTCGGACCCGCGGAGGAGCTGGGCGATCCCCCGGAAGGCGTCGAGATCGTGAACGCCCCGGTGTCGATCGCCAAGTCCCCGGACCCCGTGCATGCCGTGCGCAGCACGCCCGACGCGTCGATCGTGCAGGCCGCCCGGGCGGTCGCCGCCGGCAGGGCGCATGCGCTGGTCTGCGCGGGCGCGACCGGCGCGGCGCTTGCGGCCGGAACCTTCAACATCAAACGCGCGCGCGGTATCTACCGACCCGCGCTCGCCCTGCCCGTGCCCGTTCCACACGGTGCGGTGACGCTGCTCGACGTGGGCGCCAGCGCCGAGGCCCGGCGCGAGCATCTCGTGCAGTTCGCCTTCATGGGCGCCGCGCTGGCCAGCGCCGTGCTCGGTGTGCGGCGGCCTCGCGTGGGGCTGCTTTCCAACGGCGAGGAGGCGGCGCGCGGCAGCGAGCTCGTCCTCGGCGTTCACGCGGAGCTGCTCGCGCGAGCCGCGAGCGGTCTCGACGCCTTCGAGTTCGTCGGCAACGTCGAGGGCGGGGACGTCGTCGCCGGGCGCGCCGACGTGATCGTGACCGACGGCTTCACCGGGAACATCGCGCTGAAGCTGATGGAGGGGGTCTCGCAGGCGATCGTCGGCGCGGTCAAGGAGGCTGCGATGTCCTCGCCGCGGGCGAAGCTCGGCGGGCTGCTGTTGCGCGGAGCGCTCGGCTCCTTCCGCGCCGAGATCGACCCGGAGGCGCAGGGCGGCGCCTACCTGCTGGGCCTGCGCCGCCTCGGCGTGATCCCGCACGGGCGGTTCACGCGGACCGGGTTCGCACAGGCGATCCTGCGCGCCGACCGGGGCGCCCGCGAGGACATCGTCGGGCAGACGCACCGCGCGCTCAAGCAGGCGGGGGCTCTGAGGGAGCCGCCGGTGTCCGCGCCGGCCGCTAGCCTGCGCGAGACAGGATGAGACGCTCCTCTCCGCCCATGACAGCGCGGCGTCCGGCCATGCCCGGAGCGGCATCGGTCGTGCCCCGGGATGCGCGAGATGGGCGATGAGCGGTCTCGCTCGCGAGCGGGTGTTCGAGCTGATCCAGGCTCATCTGGCCGATGAGCTGGACCTCGACGCGGGCGCGATCGTCGAGGGAACCCGCTTCAAGGAGGACCTCGAGGCGGACTCGCTGGACCTCTACACGCTGGTGCAGGAGCTCGAGGACACCTACGGCGTCAAGATGTCCGACGAGCAGGCGGCCCGGATCCTCACGGTCGGGCAGGCGATCGACTTCGTGCTGGCCCACAACGGGACATCCGATGCGGAGCGATGATGCTGCTGGCCGACCTGCTGGACGAGCTGCCCGAGGACCTGGTGCGCCAGGTGTTCACCCATGCGTCGTGGAGCCAGCGGCGCAGCGACTCCTACGCGCGGCTGGCGTTCCTCGGCGACAGCGTGCTGGCGCTCGCCGTGACCGCCTATCTGTACCCGCGCCTGGAGGCCGAGCGCTTTGGGGCCGGCAGGCTCACGAAGATCCGTGCGCAGGCCGTCTCGGGGGTCTCCTGCCGGGCGGTGGCCGTGCGGCTCGCGCTGCCGGAGCGTCTGCGCGCCGCCGCGCCGGAGGGCGTGCGGGAGAACGCCACGGCGCTGCTGGAGACCGAGCGCGTGCTCGCCTCGGTGATCGAGGCGGTGATCGGCGCCTGCTACCTGAACGCCGGGTACGAGCGCACTGCCGGGGCTGTCGTGGAGGCCTTCGCGCCCGAGATCGAGCAGGCGCTCGAGCATCCGGTGGACTTCAAGTCGGCGCTGCAGGAGCTGCTGGCGAGGCGCGGCGCGGAGGTCAGCTATCACGTGACTCGCGAGGAGGGCCCTCCGCACGAGCGCACATACGTCGTCGCCGCCCGGGTGGATGGAACGGATCTCGGCAGTGGCAGCGGAAGGAGCAAGAAGCACGCCGAGCAGGAGGCCGCGCGCGTGGCCGTCGACAGGATCGTCAGCGAGTGACCGTGCGGAGAGCGGGTACGGGATGCGCCTGAAGTCGCTGACGCTGAAGGGCTTCAAGTCGTTCCCCGAGCGCACCGAGCTCGAGTTCGGCCCCGGGGTGAGCGTCGTGGTCGGCCCCAACGGGTCGGGCAAGTCGAACGTGACGGACGCGGTGCTTTGGGCGATGGGCGAGCAGTCGCCGCTCGCCGTCCGCGGTCAGTCGATGCAGGATGTGATCTTCGGTGGCGGTCACGGCGTGCAGGCCCGCAGCGAGGCCGAGGTGGAGATCGTGCTCGACAACTCCGACGGCACCGTCGCGGTGCCGCTCAGCGAGATCTCGATCGTGCGCCGTCTGGACCGCGCGGGCGACGGCGGCTACCGGCTCAACGGCGCCCGCTGCCGCCTCACGGACGTGATCGAGGTGCTCTCCGACACTGGCCTCGGCAAGGAGACCCACTCGATCATCTCGCAAGGCCGGGTCGATGCGATCGTGACCTCCAAGCCGCGCGACCGCCGGCTGCTGATCGAGGAGGCGGCGGGGCTCGGCAAGCACCGCAAGCGCCGTCGCCGCGCGCAGCTGAAGATGGAGCGCACGCAGGAGAACCTCGACCGCGCGCTGGACGTCGAGCGCGAGGCACGCAGCCGCCTGCGGCCGCTCAAGCGCCAGGCGGAGGCCGCTGAGCTTCACGAGCGCCTGGAGCGCCAGACGCTCGAGGCGCGCTGGGAGCTCGCCGGCGACGCCTCGCGTGCCTGCCGGGCCGAGCTCGAGGGCGCGGAGAGGCGCGTCGCGGAGCAGCGCCGGGCGCGCGAGGAGATCGAGCGCAAGCTGCAGGAGACGATCGACCGGCGGGGGCTCGCCGAGCGTGCGCTGGCCGAGCGCGCCGAGCGCCACGACGCGCTGGCTCGCCTCGTCTATGACGCACGCTCCGCGCGCGAGCGCCTCGGCTTGCGCGCCGAGCAGGTCGACGGCAGCGCGAAGGGCCTGGCACAGCGGATCGAGCGGGTCGCGCTGGAGCTGCGGGCGCTCGGCGACGCGGCCGAGCGGTCCGGTGAGCAGCCGCCGAGCCGCGAGGGCGCAGAGCGGATCGCCGCGCTCGAGGCGGAGCTCGCGGCGATCGAGGCGAGTCACGAACAGGATGTGGAGCGCGAGACCGCCGAGCTGCTGAAGGCGCGCGAGCGCCAGGCAGCGGAGCTCGAGCAGGCCGAGTCGCTGCTCGCCGCGGCGCGCGACGCGCGCGCGCAGGCCGACGCGGCCGCCGAGCAGGCGCGTTCGCGCCTTGCCTCCTGCGAGCGCGGCGCGCAGGAGGCCCGGCGCGAGGCCGAGCGCGTCGGCGCGGAGCTGGCCGCCGCGAACCAGTTCCTGCGCAGTCACGTGCGCGTGGGCTCCGAGCAGGGGCAGGGTCCGAGCGCGCTCAGCGACGAGCTGCGCGTCGAGGATGGCTACGAGCTGGCCTTGGCCGCGGCCCTGGGCGGCCGGCTCGACGCGGCGCTGGTCGAGGACGTGGCCGGGGCCGAGGCGCTGCTCGACCGGGCCGGCCCGGACGGCGGCAGCGCGCTGCTCGCCGAGGTCAAGGCCCCGGGCGGCGGGGCGTCGCCGGCGTCGAGGGACGGCAGCGAGCCGCCCGTCGCGGGCGCCCGACGGCTGCTCGAGCTTGTCAGTGGCCCACCCGCCGTCGTCGGGCTGGCGGCGCGCCTGCTGGCGAACGCGTGGGTGGTCGGGCGACTGGAGGATCTGCCGCGGGACTTCGCCGGCATCGCGGCAACGCGCGAGGGCCGCGTGTGGTTCGCGTCGTCGGGCGAGGTGCGACAGCTGACGGAGGGCGGCAGCGAGCGCGTGCTCGCACGTCGCAATGAGCGCGACCGTCTGATCGCGGCCGCCGAGCAGGCGGCTCAGGCCGAGGGCGCCGCGAGAGACGCCCACGAGCGTGCGGCGGCCGAGCTGCGGAGCGCCGAGGAGGCGTGCGCGCAGGCCGACAGCGCGCTGCGCGAGGCCGGCAGGCGCCAGTCCGAGACGGCCGAGGCAAGGCGGGGAACCGAATGGCTCATCGAGCAGCGCTCATCCGCGCCTGCACAGGGCCCGCTGGCCGTGAGGAAGGCCGAGCTCGAGGGCGAGCTGGCGGCGCTGCGGCGGCAGGCCGAGCGCCTCGAGCGCGAGCGGATCGAGCGGCTCGCCAGGGTCGAGGGCCTGCGCGCGCAGCACGAGGCCGACATGGCCGCGACGCCGCGGGCAGAGCGCCTCGCGGCGGCGCTGACGAGCGCCGGCGAGGCCGTGCAGCTGCGCATCGCGGCGCTCGAGGAGCAGCGCTCGGCGCAACGCCTCGCGGGCGACGAGATGACCGCCGAGCTGGGGGCGTGCGCCACCGCGGAGGCCGAGATACAGGCACAGCTCCGCGGAGCGGGGGAGCTCGTCACCGAAGCCGAGGTCGGCGCCCAGCGCCTGCGCGACCAGGCGGCCGAGGCGGAGCTCGAGCTGAAGGGACTCGCCGGCCGGCTGGGATTCGCGCTCCCGGGCACCGGAGAGGACGCGCCGGGCGCCCCAGAGGCCCTCGACGAGGAGCAGCTGCAGGCCCTCGCAGCGCGGATCGAGCGCCTCACGCGCCGGCGTGAGCAGCTCGGCCCCGTCAACCCCCTGGCGCAGCAGGAGTACTCGGAGGCCTTCGAGCACGTCGAGGAGCTCGAGAGCCAGCGAACCGACCTGGAGACGGCGCTGCGCGAGCTTGGCGCGGTGATCCGGGACACCGACCGCCAGATACAGCAGACCTTCGAGGAGACCTTCGCGGCGGCGGCGCGCAACTTCGAGGAGCTCGCCGGCGACGTGTTCCCCGGAGGCACCGGCCGCCTCACGCTGGTCGCCGACGAGCAGGCGCCGCGGCCGGTGCTCGGCGGACAGCCGCTGCCCAACGGGGACGGGGAAGCGGATGCGGCCGAGGCGGCCGCCGAGGCCGAGAGCGAGGAGGAGCTTCGCGCGCGCGAAGGCGAGGAGGAGGACCTGCTCGGCGTCGAGATCGAGATCACGCCGGCCGGCAAGGCGACCAAGCGCCTGTCGCTGCTCTCCGGCGGCGAGAAGTCGATGACGGCGCTCGCGTTCCTGTTCGCCGTGTTCCTCGCGCGGCCGTGTCCCTTCTACATCCTCGATGAGGTGGAGGCCGCGCTGGACGACGCCAACCTGGACCGCTTCCTGGCGCTGCTGCGCCGCTACTCCGACCGCGCGCAGTTCATCGTGATCACCCACCAGAAGCGCACGATGGAGGCGGCCGACTGGCTCTACGGCGTCTCGATGGGCAAGGACGGCGTGTCCAAGGTCCTCTCGCGCAGGCTGCCCGCGGAGGAAGCCGAATCCGAGGAGGCGGTCGCCGAGGTCGCCTGACCGCGCCGCTGCTATGGTCGCGCGGCCCGTGGCGCGCGACTGGAGCGAACTGTTCATCACCGACCAGGCGGGCGACCGGGGCTCGGACACGGCATCAGACGGGAAGTCGCCGGCCGGCGAGAAGCGGGGGGGACTGTTCCGGCGCCTGCGCGAGAGCATGGCGAAGACCCGCCAAGCGCTCGGCTCAGAGATCCAGGCGACGCTGTTCGGGGTGCTCGACGAGCAGACCTGGGAACGCCTCGAGGAGGCGCTGATCATGGCCGATGTCGGCGCCGCCACGACGGCGTCGGTCGTCGAGACGCTCGAGTCGGAGGCTGCCGGCGGGCAGCTGGAGGGCGGGGAGGCGCTCAGCGAGCGGCTGATCGAGCTGCTGGCGCAGACGGCGCGCGTCGGCGACGGGCAGATCGACGTGCGCGCCAGGCCGACCGTGATCCTCGCCGTCGGCGTGAACGGCACCGGCAAGACCACGACGATCGGCAAGCTGGCATGGCATCTGCGCACCGAGCTGGGAAGCAGCGTGCTGCTGGCTGCCGCCGACACCTACAGGGCCGCTGCGCGAGAGCAGCTGGAGGGCTGGGCGCAGCGGGCGGGCGCTGAGATCGTGACCGGGGCGGAGGGGGCGGACCCCGGGGCGGTGGCATTCGACGCGATCGCGCAGGCGCGCGCCAGGGGGATCGACGTGGTGATCGTGGACACGGCCGGCCGGCTGCACACCCAGGAGGACCTGATGGGCGAGCTGGGGAAGGTGCGGAGGGTGATCGCCAGGCAGCTCGAGGGCGCGCCGCACGAGACGCTGCTCACGCTGGACGCGACGACGGGCCAGAATGGGCTGCGCCAGGCGAGGCTGTTCGCCGAGACGGCGGACGTCAGCGGCGTGGTGCTGACGAAGCTCGACGGCACCGCGCGCGGCGGAATCGCGCTGGCGATCGCGCGCGAGCTCGGCCTGCCCGTGAAGCTGATCGGCGTGGGCGAGTCGGTCGAGGATCTGCGGCCGTTCGACGCCGAGGACTTCGCTCGCGCGCTGATCGCGCAGGAGTGACAGTCGTTGACCGCTCGGCGTGGCGACGTCCTCGTAGAGATAATCTGGATTCATGGACACGTGGGTCATCTGGCTGGTTGCGGCTTGCATCCTCGGAATCGGCGAGATGCATCAGGGCGGCTTCTATCTGCTCCCGTTCGCCGCCGGAGCGGGGCTTGCGGCGGTCGTGAGCCTGCTCGGCGTCGGAGCGCTGCTGTCCGCGCTGCTGTTCGTGCTCGCGTCGGTGATCGTGTTCGCGGCCCTGCGCCCCGTCGCGCGAAGGCACCGGCGGCTTCCGCCGGCGATCCGGACAGGCGCGGCCGCGCTCATCGGCCGGCGCGCGATGGTGCTCGAGCGGATCGCCAACGAGGAGGGGGTCGGCTGCGTGAAGATCGACGGCGGCGAGGTGTGGACCGCGCGCAGCTATGACGACGACGAGGTGATCAACGCCGGCGAGCGCGTCGAGGTCGTGGAAATAAGGGGCGCAACGGCCCTCGTGATGCACTGACAAGGAAGCGAGAAAGGAACCCGCCCCATGGCCGCTCTCATCGTCATCGTAGTGGTCGTCGTGTTCGTGCTGATCGTCGCCGCACGGACGATCCGCGTCATCCCGCAGGCACGCGCGGGGGTCGTCGAGCGTCTCGGCCGCTACAGCCGCACGCTCGAGCCGGGACTCACGCTCGTCACGCCGTTCATCGACCGCGTAAAGCCGCTCGTCGACCTCCGCGAGCAGGTCGTCAACTTCGCGCCGCAGTCGGTGATCACCGAAGACAACGTCGTGGTGGGCATCGAGACGGTGCTCTATTTCACCATCACCGACCCGCGCTCGGCCACCTATGAAATCGCCAACCCGCTGCAGGCGATCGAGCAGCTCACGGTGACCACGCTGCGCAACGTGATCGGGGGCCTGACACTCGAGGCGACGCTGACGGCGCGCGAGAACGTCAACACCGAGCTGCGCGTGGTGCTCGACGAGGCGACGGGCAAGTGGGGGATCAG
Source organism: Solirubrobacteraceae bacterium (assembly GCA_034665005.1). Taxonomy (GTDB): domain Bacteria; phylum Actinomycetota; class Thermoleophilia; order Solirubrobacterales; family Solirubrobacteraceae; genus Palsa-744. Next base: position 184,391 of record JAXDGO010000059.1, read on the forward strand.
GATCAACCGCGTCGAGATCAAGTCGGTCGACCCGCCGGCCGACATCAGGACGGCGATGGAGAAGCAGATGCGCGCCGAGCGCGACCGCCGCGCCGCGATCCTCACGGCCGAAGGCGAGAAGCAGTCACAGATCCTCACCGCCGAGGGGGCCAAGCAGGCGGCCGTGCTCAACGCCGAGGGCGACCGGCAGGCCGCGATCCTTCGGGCCGAGGGCGAAGCGAAGGCGATCGACACGGTCTTCACCGCGATCCACGCGGGCAAGCCCGACAGGGAGCTGCTCAGCTACGAATACCTGAAGATGCTGCCGCAGCTGGCCGAAGGCGACGCCAACAAGGTGTTCGTGGTGCCGTCGGAGTTCGCAGAGGCGTTCGGCGGCATAGGGGAGGCGCTCAAAGGCCGCCTCGACTCCGCGGGGCCGCCGCGCGGGCGCCCGCCGGCGCCGCCCGCCGCCCGCGACGCCTGAGAGCCACCTCCGCCGTCTTGCCCCAGGCGCGACGGCTGCGAGAATCAAGCTTCATGTTCGATTCGCTCTCCGAGAAGCTCCAGGGCACGCTCGCCGACGTGCGCCAGCGCGGCGCGCTGACCGAGCAGGACGTCGACGCCGCGATGCGGGAGATCCGCCTCGCGCTGCTCGAGGCCGACGTCAACTTCAAGGTCGTCAGGCAGTTCACCTCGCAGGTCAAGGAGCGCTGCCTGCAGGAGGAGGTGATCGGGCGCCTGAACCCCGGCCAGCAGGTCGTCAAGATCGTCGCCGAGGAGCTCACGAGCCTGATGGGCGGCGCCTCCGCCGGCCTCAGCTTCTCGCCGCGGCCGCCGACCGTGATCCTGATGGCGGGCCTGCAGGGCTCCGGCAAGACGACCGCCACGGCGAAGCTCGCGAGATACCTGCGCGAGGAGCACTCCTCGTCCGTCGCGCTGGCAGCCTGCGACGTGTACCGGCCGGCGGCCGTCGAGCAGCTCGTGAAGGTCGGGGCGCAGGCCGGAGCGGAGGTCTACGAGCGGGGCACCGACAGCGACCCTGTCGAGATCGCGGCGTGGGCGCTCGAGCGTGCGAAGCAGGACGGCAAGGACGTGCTGATCGTCGACACCAGCGGGCGCCTTCACGTCGACGAGGAGCTGATGGCAGAGCTCGTGCGAATCCGCGCGGCGGTCAACCCCCACGACATCCTGCTCGTCGTCGACGCGATGACCGGCCAGGATGCGGTCAACGTCGCCGAGTCCTTCGCCGAGGCGGTGCAGTTCGACGGGGTCGTGATGAGCAAGCTCGACGGCGATGCCCGCGGCGGCGCCGCGCTGTCGGTGAAGGCCGTCACCGGCAAGCCGATCCTGTTCGCGTCCACCGGCGAGAAGCTCGAGCAGTTCGAGGCGTTCCACCCGGACCGCATGGCGCAGCGGATCCTCGGCATGGGCGACGTGATGAGCCTGATCGAGAAGGCCGAGCGCCAGTTCGACGAGGCCGACGCGGTCGCCCTCGAGCGCAAGCTGCGCCGCAACGAGTTCGGCCTCGACGACTTCCTCGAGCAGTTGCGCACGGTCAGGAAGATGGGACCGCTGACGAGCCTGCTCGGCATGATCCCCGGCTTCGGCGGCCATCAGCTGCAGAACATGAAGGTGGACGAGCGCGAGCTCGACCGGATCCAGGCGATCATCCTCTCGATGACGCCCGAGGAGCGCCGCAGGCCCGAGCTGATCAAGGGCTCGCGGCGGCTGCGAATCGCGCAGGGCTCGGGCACCAACGTCCAGCACGTCAACAGGCTGGTGAAGCAGTTCGGCCAGATGCGCAAGGTGATGCGCCAGGTGGGACGCGGCAAGCTGCCCGATATCGGCGCGCTGATGCGGGGCGCGCGCTGAGCAGGGCGGGCCGGGCACGGCCCTGGCCGGGCGCACCGTCTAAGCTCTGCCGGAAGCTCGAGGCATTCAATCTTCGTCAGGCACAGAGAGGAAAACGTGGCAGTCAGGCTGAGGCTCACGCGAGTGGGCGGCAAGAAGGACCCGATGTGGCGGGTGGTCGTCGCCGACCAGCGCTCGCCCCGGGACGGGCGCGTGATCGAGACGATCGGCCACTACAACGCGCAGACGGACCCTTCGACGATCGTGATCGACGAGGAGCGCGCCCGCAGCTGGCTGGCGCGGGGCGCCCAGCCGTCGAACACCGTGCGCAAGCTGCTACGCATCCAGGGCATCGAGACCAGGACCGGCTAAGAGCCGGACGCGCAGCCCGGAGATGGCAACCGAGATCCCCAGGCGGCTGCTGGAGTATCTGGCTGAAGGCCTCGTCGATGAGCCCGACGCGGTGTCGGTCGAGCAGTTCGAGGAGGACGATGGCACGATCGTGCTCGAGCTGTGCGTCGCCGCGGATGACTACGGCAGGGTCATCGGCCGTGGCGGGCGAACCGCGCACGCCCTGCGCACGGTCGTCAAAGCGGCAGCCGCAGGTGAGGGATGCCACGTGCTCGTCGATATCGTCGATTGAGCCGCACCCGAGGAGCGGCGGGCCCGAGAAGGAGGCGACGGTGGCAGGCACGCCCAGGCAGCTGACGGCCGGCCGGGTGGGGCGGCCGCACGGCCTCGACGGCAGCTTCTATGTGACCGGATCCACGCCGCGCCTGCTGAAGCTCGGCGGGAGCGTGCAGGTATCCGGCATGACGGCCACGATCGTGCGCCGGGCGGGCACCGATGCCAAGCCGATCCTGCGCCTGGAGGGGATCGACGACCGCGAGGGCGCGGAGGCGCTCAGAGGAGCCGAGCTCACCGTCCACACCGACGATGCGCCGGTGCTCGCGGAGGGCGAATGGTGGGAGCACGAACTGCAGGGCTGCGAGGTGCGCGACGGCGAGGCGCATCTCGGGACGGTGATCCGGCTCCTCGAGCTGCCCTCCTGCGAGGCGCTCGAGGTCCGGCCCGCCGCCGGGGGCGAGCCCGTGCTCGTCCCGATGGTCAAAGACGCCGTCCGCAGCGTCGTGCCGGCCGAGCGGCGCATCGAGGTGGACCTCGACTTCCTCGGCCTGGCGCTGCCGGCGTCCGGCGCCTGCGGCCGGAGCGGTCCCGGGGGGCGCCGGTGAACATCGACATCTTCACGCTGTTCCCCGAGTGGTTCGAGTGGTTCGCCGATCAGCGCCACATGAGCAACGTGCTCGCCGCCGGGTCGCGTCTGGAGTGCGTGAACTACCGCGATCACACGCCGCTCAGCGGACGTCAGGTGGATGACGCGCCCTTCGGCGGCGGCGCGGGGATGGTGCTGCGCGTCGACGTGCTCGACAGCGCGCTGCGCGCCCACTACGGCGTCGACCCGGTGCAGCTGCGCTCACGGCGGCGGGTGATCGCGCTGGCGCCGGGAGGGCGGATGCTCGACGACCCCCTCGTGGACGAGCTCGCGGCCGAGCCCGAGCTGACGCTTCTGTGCGGCCGCTACGAGGGCTTCGACGAGCGGATCATCGAGCATTTCGCGAGCGACGTGATCTCGATCGGCCGCTACGTGCTCAGCGGCGGCGAGCTCGCCGCGATGGTCCTCGCCGACGCCGTGACGCGGAAGCTCCCGGGTGCGCTCGGCGACGAGCGATCGGCAGCCGAGGACTCCTTCAGCGCCGCGCTGGAGGGTCATCCGGAGTACCCGCACTACACGCGCCCCGCGGAGTACCGGGGCTGGCGCGTGCCGGAGGTGCTGCTCTCGGGCCATCACGAGCGGATCGCCGGCTGGCGACGCGAGCGCAGCCGCGAGCGCGGCGAAGGCAGGCAGAGCAGCGCCCGCAGCTGAAAATCGGCCCGGCTGGTGAGGCGGGGCGCTGCGGTGGTTCGCTACCATTGCTCATCGCGTCGGCCGAGAGTCCTCTCGGCGCCTCCCCGGTCCCAAGGGCGCGCCCTCCTTCACCGTTATGAGCAGCGTCATCGAAACCATCGAGCGCGGGCAGCTGCGCCGCGTCCCCAACTTCTCGCCGGGCGACCGCGTCAAGGTCCACTTCCAGGTGGTCGAGGGGACGCGCAGCCGCGTCCAGGTCTTCGAGGGCGTCGTGATCAAGCGCCAGGGCCACGGGGCGCGGGAGACCTTCACCGTGCGCAAGCAGTCGTTCGGCGTCGGCGTGGAGCGGATGTTCCCGCTGCACTCGCCGAAGATCGAGCGCATCGAGCTCGCCGCGCGCGGCGACGTCCGCCGCGCCAAGCTCTACTACCTGCGTGACCGCGTCGGCAAGCGCGCCCGTGTGCGCGAGCGCCGCTACACCGGTCCCGAGGACACCGTCGAGCCAGGCCTGCTGCACGAGCCGGTGGGCGCGACCGACGCCGATGGGATGACCGCGGAGGAGGCGGTCGCCGAGGGCAACCCCGATCTCGAGGTCGGGGAGGCCACCGCCGAGGGCGGGGGGCAGGGGCAGGTGCCAGCCGGCGAGGGCGAGGCTCTCGCGCAGGATGGCGCCGAGGCCGAGCCCCAGACCGAGCCGGACGCTCCGGCCAAGCCCCCGGGCGAGCCCGATACCTCCTCCGATGCCGGCGATGCCCAGGGGGGCGCTCCCGCCGGCGACCAGCCCGCGTGAACATAAGCGCCAAGAGCCGCAAAGCCGAGACCGGCAGCGCCAACAGCGCCGGCGCGAAGTCCCGCAAAAAGCGCTCCAAATCGACCACCGCGTCGATCGTCGAGCTGGTCGTGATCATAGTCGTCGCGCTTGGGCTCGCGCTGGGCATCCAAGCGTGGATCGTCAAGCCCTACCGGATTCCAAGCGGCTCGATGCTGCCGACGCTGTCGGTGGGCCAGCGCGTGCTGGTGAACCGCATCGGCATGGACTTCAGCGATCCTCATGTGGGCGAGATAGCGGTCTTCCATCCGCCGAGAGACGCCGAGCAGGAGGTCTGCGGGCCGGTCGCGCATGTGATCAAGCTCGGTGGCGCAGCGTGCTCACAGCCCGAGCCGGTTCGCTCCGGGGTGAACTTCATCAAGCGCATCGTGGGCGGGCCGGGAGACACGATCTCGATCGTCGAAGGGCACGTGATCCGCAACGGCAAACGCGAGAAGGACTCCTACATCAGGCAATGCGGGTCCAGTCCCGAGTGCAACTTCCCCACGCCCATCAAGATTCCCGCCGGGCACTGGTTCATGATGGGGGACAACCGTGGCGAATCCGACGACAGCAGGTTCTGGGGACCAGTCCCCACGGGATGGATCATCGGAGCCGCCATCGCCACCTACTGGCCTCCCGATCGGATCGGGATCCTCTAGCTCCGAGGCGGCCGCTGCGCCTGGGGCCGTCTCCGCTGCGCCCGCCGAGTCCGACGTGAAGCCCCGAAGCCGCGGAGCCTCGGCCCGCTCGAGGCGGCGCGCACGCCGATCGTCGAGCGGGCGGCGGCTGTTCGCCTTCGACAGGCGCCTCGGCGTGCGCCTGATCGCCGGCGCCGACGAGGCCGGCCGCGGCTGCCTCGCGGGGCCGCTCGTCGCGGCCGGCGTGCTGTTCGACTATGAGGCGCTCACCACGCGCGAGCTGCGCTCGCTGAGCGCGCTGAACGACTCCAAGCAGCACACGCCGGAGGGGCGCGAGGAGCTCTATCCGCTCGTCCTGCGCAGCGCCGCGCGCGTGGTGGTGGTCTCGAGGTGCGTGCGAGGGATCGACGCCCGCGGGCTGCACAAGACCAACCTCGCGGCGCTCCGCGACGCGATGCGCGGGGTCACGAACGGCCTCGTCGGCGATGTCCTCTGCCTCATCGACGGCTTCTCGGTCGCCGAATTCGAGCGGCCGCAGCGCGCGATCGTCGACGGCGACGCGACGAGCGCGGCGATCGCGGCGGCCTCGATCGTCGCGAAGGTCACGCGCGACCGCTTCATGCGCCACGCCGATGCTGAGCACCCCGGCTGGAGCTTCGCCGAGCACGTCGGCTACTCCACGCCGTCGCATCGCGATGCGATCCTCACCAGAGGCGTCTCACCGCTGCACCGGATGTCCTTCCAGTCGCTCGCCTACCAGCAGCTCGCTCTCTAACTGACCGGCGCTGATCGGCGCAGATGCAAGTAGCTCGCGACGCGCCGAGAGGGGAGCGACGCGCCGCGAGCCGGCCAGGGACGGGTTGGCCCTTATCCCCGACATTTATGGTCCCCTTGCGCCGGCCTCCCGACCGCTGAGGAGAAGATCAGCAGTCAGGCCGCCCAGCTCCAGCACCCGCTGGACGTGGGCTGGCCCGGGGATCAGCGTGAACTCGCAGCAACGCGCCGCGCACAGCCCTCTGGCCGCGAGGACGGCGCGGACGCCGGTCGAGTCGATGCAGGTGAGCCCGCTCAGATCAAGCGTGAAGGTCCTGCTTCCCTCCGTGCCAATCTGGCGCAGCGGACAATCAAGCATCCAGCCGGACGCGAGGTCCAGCTCACCGGTGAGGACCAGCGTACGCTGACCGTCGTCGCACGCGATGTCCAGCACCCCGAGATTGGCGAGGCGCTTCAGCCGTGGCGCTTGCCGGCGCCTCGCGTTGTCGCGTTCAGTGAAACGGACGGGCATCGGACCTCCTCACACAGCGAATCGATGTGTGTGTGGAGGGTCCGACCGACACCCCGATGCCGTGCGTCACCTCGCGCTGCTCAAAAGCCGCCTCCCCGCCCGGGTTTCGGGCGCGAAGACTTACGCTGCATGCTAACGCGTCGGCCGGGCGTGAGACTCGTCCCAATCACGCTTGGGTCGCATCCTCCGCCAATCGGCGCGCTATCCCCACTCACCAGGCCGCCTCGATGTGCTCCAGGCGCACGAGCCTGTCGCGGCCGTCCACGCACACGCCGACCGCGTCGAAGCGGATCGTGCGGGCGGTTGGCCTGACACGGCCCCGGTCGCTCAGCCAGGCGACCGCCAGGCGCCGCACCTGCGCCCGCTGGCGCGGGCGCAGGTGGCCCAGGGGATCCTGGTCGGCTCGCAGATGGTCCAGGCGCGCTCGCACACGGCGGGTCTTGACCTCGACGAACACGAGCGTGCTGCCGTCGAAGGCGATCAGGTCGATCTCGCCGTGGCGGGTGCGCACGTTGCGCTCGAGCACCGAGAACCCGAGTCGCCCGAGGTGGGCCTCGGCGAGCTGCTCTCCGAGGCTGCCGAGCGCACGGCGGGGGTCGCCGTGCCGACCCGGCGGGCGCAGCCGTTGTGAGGCTCGAGCGGGATCGTCGGCTCCCATGTCCGGCACGCTATGGCGAGCAATGTGACCTGCGAGCTGGATTTGTGCCGAGTTGGTGCTCCGGTCGTGTCGAGTTCCTGTCCTGTCGTCGATCGCGGCGGGCGGGGGCCCGCCAGGTCAGGGAGCCCGCTCGAACGGCAGGCGGTCGATGACGCCCGCGAACTGGAAGACGCGCTGCACATTCGCCGGCCCTGGAACGATGCGGAACTCATAGCCCCACAGCTCGCAGAGTTCCTTGGCGAGCAGGACGATTCGCAATCCCGTCGATCCCATGAACGTCAGGGCGCTCAGGTCGAGCGTGATCCCCGAGCTTCCGAGAGGACCCAGGCGCTGAAGTGCCTGCTTGAGTTCGACCGCCTGGGCGATGTCGAGTTCCCCGCTCAGCACGAACGTATGCCGACCATCGGCCGCCACGTCCTGCACCGCAAAGAACGCGGGCGCTCGCGCGGCGCGCCCGCCATCCCCGACAGACACTGTTGCCCTCCTAGATGGCAGTAGTCGCGGCCGACACTAACGAGCGAGGGCCGGCTGTCAAGGCCGGGGACAGCGCGCTCGGGGGTCGCCGCGCAGCCCTTTGCGGTCGGCTCCGAGCCCGTGCCCATGGGATCGTCGTCTCGTCCAGTGGCCTCGCCCGCCCGATCTGGCGAGCTATCCGCCGATCGGAACGCGTGCGCGGGCGCCCGCGGCGGGCGGCCGCACCCGCCGGCGGCGCACCGGGCGCGAGTGCCGAGGCGGCCGGCGCTCTGCGTCCTCGGCGTCGCTGATCGCCCAGGCGAGGCGCTCGACGAGCTGAGCTGCGGCGTGGCCGGTGCTGAGATGCACCGAGTGGACGCTCTCGTCGAGCAGCACCGGGGCCTCGTCGGGCAGCTGCGACGGGTCTGTTGTGACGATGATTCTGGGCATGCGGACTCCTTTGAGATTCGACGGTGTGCGGACCCGGCCGCCGCGTGGGCGTGTGTCGGGCTCGGGAGGGGTGTCCGGGGAGGGCGCGGGGGTGGGACGCGCCCACCCCGGACAGAGGAGGGATTGGAGGTCAGCTGCGTGGACATCGCCCGACCACGACGACCGGCGCCCACTGGGCGCCGGCCAGCCTGCGCGGTGGGACGCTTGCGCGTGCCGGCGGGCTGTACGTGAGGCCGAACATTGTTTACTAATTATATCAAAATAGTGGAGAACGTCAAGGCGACTCCGCGGGCTGGCGCTGCCCGGGCCTCCGCGGCGCACCGGCGGTCTTGCTCGCGTAGCCTGCGCGCCGTGGCCGAGGATCATCCAAGCCCCGATCCGTCGGCCGAGCCGGCAGCGCCTTCGCGCGCCGACGGCCCGGATCGCCCCGACAGGCCGGATGGCCCGCGCTCGCTGGACGGCGTCACGAGCTTCATGGGGATGCGCTGGGAGGACCCCCAGACCGTCCGCCTGACGATCCGTCCGGAGCTGATCAACCGCGGCGGGCTGCTCTCGGGCGTCGTCACGTTCGCGCTCGTCGACTACTGCATGGGCTCGACGCTGTGGGTGCAGACGACCGAGCAGGAGCGCATCGCGACGATCAACATCTCGATCAACTACGTCCAGACGGCCGTCGAGGGCGAGATCGTGTGCCGCACGACGCTCGACCGGCGCAATCGCAGGACCGCGGTGATGCGCAGCGAGGTGAGCCATGAGGACGGCAGGCTGCACGTGACGGCGATCGGCAGCTACACGATCTTCCAGGCGCGCGGCGATGCGGCCGGGCCGGCGCAGCGCCCGCCCGCCCAGGCCTCCTGAGCCGGGCCATGGACGGCGGCGCTCGAGAGCCGACCGCGGGACGACGGACGCCGACGGCGCTGACGATCGCGGGCTCTGACTCGGGCGGCGGCGCGGGCATCCAGGCCGACCTGAAGGCGTTCGCGCGCTGCGGCGTGCACGGGATGAGCGCGATCACCGCGATCACGGCCCAGAGCACGGTCGGCGTCAGCGCGATTCATCCGCTGCCGCCGGAGATCGTGCTCGCGCAGGTGCGCGAGGTCGTTGCCGACATCGGCGTCGACGCGGTCAAGGTCGGCATGCTCGGCACGGTGGATGTGACGCGCGCGGTGGCGCAGGCGATCGGCGAGCTGCCGGCGGGGACCCCCGTGGTGGTCGATCCGGTGATGGTCGCCGAGTCGGGCGCGCGGCTGCTCGAGCCGCAGGCCCAGCGCGCGCTGATCGAGGAGATCCTGCCGCGCGCGACCGTCGTGACGCCGAACGTCCCGGAGGCGCGAGTGCTCGCGGGCGAGCCGGCGCGCAGCGCCGACGAGGACGCCGAAGCGGAGGCCCTCGCGCTGGCCGTGCTCGCGCTTGGGCCGCGGGTCGTGGTGCTGACGGGCGGTCATCGGCCGAGCGCCGCCGATCTCTTCGTGGACTCCGCGAGGCCGGGCTCGGTTGTCAGCATCGGCGGCGAGCGCCATCCCGGCGGCACGTCGCACGGGTCGGGCTGCACGCACTCCGCGGTGCTCGCCGCGCAGCTGGCCCTCGGCCGCTCACCGCTGCAGGCGGCACGCACTGCACGCGAGCTGGCGGGGGCCGCCGTCGGCCGGGGGCTGCGCGAGATCGGCGCCGGTCCCGGGCCGGTCGACGTGATCGATCTCGGCCGCATGCGCGGCACGTGACGCTGCGGCGCGGGGCGTTTGCCATAATCCGTGCACGATGAGGCTGCTCCGCATGAAGCCCGGTCATGGCGAGATCGTGCTCGCAGAGGGTGACGTGGAGGTGCCGGAGCAGGAGCAGGAGCTGATCGAGGCCTTTCGTCGGGAGCTCGACGCGGGAATGTGGGCCGCGGTCCCGACCGGCACCCCCGGCGGCAGGCGCGAGGCAGAGCTCGTGAAGAGCTTCGCCGAGGTGCCGCGGGACGCCGAGCGTGTGATCTTCTTCCCGCGCGCCGCGGGCGGCGCGCCCGCCTCGAAGCTCTAGGCGCCGTGGCGCTCGCGCTCGGCACCACGGCGGTCGTGCTGATCGTGCTGCTGTGGGAGCTGACGCGCCCGCGCCTTGCAGGCGCGCTGCAGCGCTGGCGGCTGAGCTGGTCAACGCGCCGGCGCGCGATCGCCCAGATGGGCTATGACCCCGGCCGCGAGCGGCGCGCTGAGCTGCGCGCCCGTGCCCTGCTCCGCTCTTGCGTCGAGGAGCAGGACTGGGCGATGTATCGCGACCTGGGCTTCATGCGCGTGTGGGGCGCTCCGGCCGAGCAGGGCGGCGGACCGTCCTACGCCTACCTGATCTACCCGCACAAGCCGATCGTCGCCTATGTGCCCGACACGCGCGAGCTGCTCAACGAGTACTGCGTCGCGTTTCCCGACCACTCCAAGCCCTACGGCAGCTCACGGCTGCCGGACTCCGACGACGTGCTGGCCAAGTGGATGGCGCTGGCGGGCGACGAGCGACGGCTGATCGCCGATGCGAACATGCACCTCCCGGGACGCCAGATCGACCCGGACAGGGTTCGCCGCGACCTCGCCCGCCTCTCGGTCTGGGAGCGCGAGCGCGCCGGCAGTCGGGCCGATAGTGTGCGCGCCGCGTGAGCGCCCCTGCAGCCTTCGACGTCAAGCACAGGAGCCGGACCCTGACCGATGGGCCCGAGCGCGCAGCCGCGCGGGCCTACCTGCACGGGATCGGCTACTCGGCCGAGGACCTCGCCAAGCCGATCGTCGGAGTGGCGCACTCGTGGATCGAGACGATGCCCTGCAACTTCAACAACCGCGTCCTCGCCGCCAAGGTCAAGGAGGGGATCCGCGCCGCTGGCGGCACGCCGATGGAGCTCAACACGATCGCGATCTCCGATGGGATCACGATGGGCACGGCGGGCATGCGCGCGTCGCTGGTCTCGCGCGAGCTGATCGCCGACTCGATCGAGCTCGTCGCATCGGCCCACCAGTTCGACGCGCTCGTGGCGATCTCCGGGTGTGACAAGACGATCCCGGGAACCGTGATGGCGCTCGCGCGGCTGGACATCCCCGGACTGATGCTCTACGGCGGCTCCATCCGTCCCGGATGGTTCAAGGGCGAGGAGGTCACGATCCAGCAGGTGTTCGAGGCCGTCGGCGCCTATGCCTCGGGCAAGATCACCGAAGAGGAGCTGCACGAACTCGAGGAGGCCGCCTCGCCGGGCGCGGGAGCCTGCGCCGGTCAGTTCACCGCCAACACCATGGCGATGGCCTTCGAGGCGCTCGGCATCTCCCCGGCCGGCTCCTCGATGGTGCCGGCGGAGGATGGGCGCAAGCTGGAGGTGGCCCGCGAATGCGGAGAACTGGTGATGGACGTGTTGCGCCGCGGGCAGCGTCCGAGCGACGTGATCGTCAAGCCGGCCCTGGAGAACGCGATCGCGGCGGTGGCGACGAGCGGCGGCTCGACGAACGGCGTCCTGCACCTGCTGGCCGTCGCTCGCGAAATGGGCGTGCCGCTGGAGCTCGACGAGTTCGAGGCGATCTCCGAGCAGACGCCGCTGCTCTGCGACCTGCAGCCGGGAGGACGCTACGCGGCCACCGATCTCTACGAGGCGGGCGGCGTCCCGCTGGTGCTCAAGCGCCTGAAGGATGCGGGCATCCTCAACCCGGGCGTGCCGACGGTGACCGGCAGGACGATCGACGAACACGCGGCGGAGGGGCGGGAAACGGACGGCCAGCAGGTCGTGCGCCCGCTCGAGAACCCGATCAAACCGACCGGCGGATTCGCGATCCTGCGCGGCAACATCGCGCCGGACGGCTCGGTGGTCAAGCTCGCGGGCCACGAGCGTCGCAAGCACACCGGCCCGGCGCGCGTGTTCGACGGCGAGGAGGCCGCGATGGCGGCGGTGCTCGCCAAGGAGCTCAGGGAGGGCGACGTCGTCGTGATCCGCAACGAGGGCCCGGCGGGCGGCCCGGGCATGCGCGAGATGCTGGCGGTGACCGCGGCGATCGTCGGCGAGGGACTGGGAGAGACCGTGGCGCTGATCACCGACGGGCGGTTCTCGGGCGCAACCCACGGCTTCATGGTCGCGCACGTCGCGCCGGAGGCGGCCAGGGGCGGCCCCATCGCGGCCCTCGCCGACGGCGACGAGATCACGATCGACGCCGACTCGCGCAGGCTCGACGTGGCGCTGAGCGACGCCGAGATCGCCGAGCGGGTCGCGGCCTATGTGCCGCCGCCGCGGGCAGACGAGCACGTCGACGTGGCGATCCAGAAGTACGCGAAGCTGGTCGGCAGCGCTGCCGAGGGCGCGATCGCCCGCTGAGCGCTACTCGGCGAGGAACTGCTCGAGCAGCGAGTTGAAGGCGGCGGGCCGCTCCAGCATCGCCATGTGGCCGGTGTCGCTGAAGATGACCTTGCGCGAGTCCGGGATCAGGTCGGCGAAGACGTCGGCGTCGCTGACCGAGATCAGCCGGTCGCGGTCCCCCCAGACGATCAGCGTCGGGCAGGCGATCTCAGGCAGGCGGTCGCGGACGTCGTAGTCGAGCACGGCCGCAAGCGCCTGGATGAATCCCGGCGTGCCGGCGCCCCGCAGCTGCTCGGCGGCGAGCGCCGCCGGGAGGCGGCCGGGATGGGCGACGACCAGGGCCAGGGTCGCCTCGCGCAGCCTCGGGCGCTGCGCGACGACATCAGACTTCGACGCGAGCCAGGCGGCGCCCGCGGCGGTGATCCGCTCAAGCCGGCGCAGCGCCGGCAGCGCGCGTGTCACGCGGGGTTCGCCGAAGGTCGACAGCCCGGCGGCTGAGACGAGCACCAGGCGCTCGACGCGCTGCGGGAAGGCGATCGCGAGCTCCGCGCCGATGAACCCGCCCATCGAGTTGCCGACGACCGCGGCGGCGTCGATCTCGAGCTGATCGAGCACCCGGTCGAGCAGCCGCGCATAGCCTGAGATCGAGATCTCCTGCGACGGCATCGGCGAGTGCCCGAAGCCCGGCAGGTCGAGCGCCAGCACGCGGTGCCCGGCGGCGAGCACGGGAAGCTGCTCGAGCCAGTTCGGCCATGAGCCGGACAGCCCGTGCACGAACACGACCGGCTTGGAGGCGGCCGTGTCCGCGCCGGCCGGCGGTCGCTCGGGGCCGAGCTCCACCAGGTTGAGCATCTGCCCGTCGACGTCCAGCCAGCGCTGGTGCTCGCGCCAGTCGACGTCGAGCCAGGCGGAGCGCCCCTGCGGCCCATACCCGTTCGGGGTGCCACCCGCGGCTGACAGCCCGGCCTGCGAAGTCGCGCTCATCCCCGTGAATGTACCCGAGGTGTCCAATTGGCGGGATCAGAGGAAGAGATTTTCGGCGTTCGCCGTGGCCGCCCCATGCAGGCGGAGAAACGGGCGCGGCGAAGCTATCCCTGGCATGGGAACCGAGGAAACCGCAGCGCACGGGCCTGCGCCGCTCGAGGGCGCCTGGGCGGCGGCGATCGCGCTGCTCGGCGATGACCTGCGGCGGCGTGACGCCGCCGAGCGCACGCGCCGCGCCTACGACACCGATCTGGGGCAGTTCGCGCAGTGGTCGATCGAGCAGCGGCTCGCCCCCGAGGACGTCGGGCCGAAGGCCGTGCGCCGCTACGTCGCCCGGCTCTCGGAGGGTGGCGCGGCGCCCAGCACCTCGGCCCGCAAGCTGGCGGCGCTACGCGCGCTGTTCGCAAGCCAGCGCGAGCACGGGCGGATCGCCCAGAACCCGGCCGACCTCGTCGCCACGCCGCGGCGGGGATCCCACCTGCCACGCGTGCTGAGCGCTCGCGACGCCGCGCGGCTGCTCGATGGCATCCCTGCGACGAGCAACCTGGAGCTGCGCGACCGCGCGCTGTTCGAGCTCGCCTACTCGTGCGGCCTGCGCGCAGAGGAGATCGTGACGCTGACGAGAGGCGACGTGGACCACGACGCCGAGCAGCTGCGCGTCGAGGGCAAGGGCCGAAAGACACGCATCCTGCCGGTTGGAGAGCCGGCGATGGCCGCCGTGAGGGTCTATCTGGAGCGCGCCCGGCCCGCGCTGGCCACGCCCGGGAGCTCGCTGGACGCCCTGTTCCTCAGCAAGAGTGGCCGGCCGCTCGGCACGAGCGACGTCAGAAGGCGACTGCGGACGTGGACCGCCAGGGTGGGAGTCGCCGCGGGCAGCTCGCCGCACGCGCTGCGGCACAGCTTCGCGACGCATCTGCTCGACGGCGGCGCCGACCTGCGCACGATTCAGGAGCTGCTCGGCCATGCGAGCGTGTCCAGCACCCAGATTTATACTCGGGTAGAGTCAACCAGGCTTAGAAACGCCTATACGCGTAGTCACCCTCGGGCCTGAACAGGGGGAGAAGACCCTGGAGACGAACGTCAAACCGATCGAGCTGCGCGAACTCTGGCGGCGCTATAAGTCCGAAGGTGACAGTCGCGTGCGCGAGCGGCTGGTGCTCGCCTACTCGCCGCTGGTCAAGTACGTGGCGGGACGCACGGCGGCGGGGCTGCCTCCGCACGTGGAGGAGGCCGATCTCATCTCCTACGGCCTCGTCGGCCTGATCTCTGCGATCGAGCGCTTCGACCTCTCCCGCGAGATCAAGTTCGAGACCTACGCGATCATGCGCATCAAGGGCGCGATCATCGACGAGCTGCGCTCGCTCGACTGGGTGCCGCGCAGCGTTCGCGCCCGTGCCCGCGAAGTCGAGCGCGCGCATGCGAAGCTCGAGAACAAGCTGCAGCGGGCGCCCAACGACCAGGAGATGGCCGACGAGCTGGGCATCACCCTGGAGGAGCTCAACGACTCGCTGCTGGCCATATCGCACTCCTCGATCGTCGCGCTCGACGAGCTCTGGAGCGTCTCGGACTCCAGCGGCGACCAGGTGTCGCTGATGGACACGATCGAGGATCCGGGCGCGCCCGACCCGGCGCGGGCGCTCGACGTCGGCGACCTCAAGGACCGGATCGCCGACTCGATCGCGAAGCTGCCCGAGCGCGAGAAGCTCGTGATCGCGCTCTACTACTACGAGAACCTGACGCTACGGGAGATCGGCGAGGTCCTCGGCGTGACCGAGTCGCGGGTTTCGCAGATGCACACCAAGGCCGTCCTGCGCCTGCGCTCGCGCATGCAGGAGGAGTCCTTCGACGACTGATTTCGCCGGGCGCACGCGCGCGTGCGCACCCGGCAGCCGTGGCGGCGCCGGCCACCACACCCGTCCAGGCGCGGAAAATACCCCTGGCGCGGCTCGCGCGGCAGCGGTATGGTGCGCGAACTGACAGGCAAGAAGGAGGCATGCATGCGAGGAGCCGCAGAGCGGCCCCCAGCGGACCGCATTCGCAACGTCGTCCTCGTCGGCCATCGCGGGGCCGGGAAGACCTCCCTGCACGAGGCCCTGCTGTTCGAGGCCGGAGCCACCACGCGGCTCGGATCGGTGCCCGACGCGAGCACCGTCTCGGACGCCGATCCCGACGAGCAGTCGCGGCAGATGTCGATCTCGGCTGCGCTGAGCTCGTTCGAGTGGCAGGGGCGCAAGATCAACCTGCTCGACACGCCGGGCGACCCGAGCTTCGTCGCCGACGCGCTGGGGTCGCTGCGGGTCTGCGAGTCGGCCGTGTTCGTGATCAACGCGGTGATGGGCGTCGAGGTCTCCACGACGCGCCTGTGGGCGCGCGCGGCGGAGCTGGACATCGCACGCATGCTGTTCGTGAACATGCTCGACCGCGAGCGAGCGGACTTCTTTCGCGCTCTTGAGCAGCTCAAGGGGGCGTTCGGCTCCCACGTCGTGGCCACGGAGATACCGATCGGCTCCGAGCACGACGTGGAGGGGGTGATCGACCTCGTCGACATGAAGGCCTTCCGCCAGGACTCCGCCGAGCGGGGCGGCTGGAGCGAGATCGCGATTCCGCCGGAGCAGCAGGAGCTCGCGCAGGAATACCGCGAGAAGCTCATGGACGAGGTCGCCGAAGTGTCCGACGCGCTGATGGAGCGCTACCTCGAGGGCGAGGAGATCTCCCACGAGGAGATCGTCGGAGCGCTGAAGGAGGGCACCAACCACGGCAAGATCTTCCCCGTGGTGTGCGGCGTGGCGACGAGCAATCTCGGCACCTCGAGGCTGCTCGACGCGATCGTCGAGGACCTGCCCTCGCCGGTCAAGCACGGCTCGCTGCGCGTGGGCGACATCGAGCTCGAGCCCTCGGAGGACGGCGAGCTGTTCGCCTACGTCTTCAAGACCAGGGCCGACGCGTTCGCGGGCCGGATCAACCTGCTGCGCGTCTATCAGGGGGTGATGCGCGCTGACAGCCAGGTGCTCAACACGCGCGGGCACGTCAAGGAGCGGATCGGCCAGCTGCTCGTGTTCGCCGGCAAGGACATCACCCACGTCCAGGAGTTCGGGCCGGGGGACATAGGTGCCGTGGCGAAGCTCAAGGAGACGCGGGCAGGCGACTGGCTCGCCTCCAGGGACGAGCCGATCTCGATGCCGCGCCTGAAGCTGCCGGCGCCGGTGATGGCGTTCGCGGTTGAGCCCAAGAGCCGCGGCGACGAGGACAAGGTGCTCTCCTCGTTGCGCCGCCTCCAGGAGGAGGACCCCACGATCGACCTGCATCGCGACCAGCAGACCGGCGAGCAGATCGTGGCGGGCCTCTCGCAGGTCCACGTCGAAGTGATCGTCGACAGGCTGCGCGAGCGCTTCGGCGTCGAGGTGACGCTGAAGCCGCCGCGGGTGCCCTACCAGGAGACGATCCGCCGCCCGGCCGCCGGCCACGGCCGGCACAAGAAGCAGTCGGGAGGCCGCGGGCAGTTCGGCGACTGCCAGATCGCAATCGAGCCGTTGAACGCCGGCAGCGACCACGGCGGCTTCGAGTTCGTCAACCAGATCAAGGGGGGCGTGATCCCCACCTCGTTCATCCCGGCCGTCGAGAAGGGCGTGCGCGATGCGATGGAGACCGGCGTGCTCGCCGGCTACCCGGTGCAGGGCGTGCGCGTGCGGCTGTTCGACGGCGCCTTCCACTCCGTGGACTCCTCGGAGATCGCCTTCAAGCTGGCCGGCGGGCAGGCGATGCGACAGGCGCTCGAGCAGGCCGACCCGGTGCTTCTGGAGCCGATCATGCAGGTCACGCTGTCCGTGCCAGAGGACTGCGTCGGCGAAGTCATCGGCGACCTCAACGGGCGCCGCGGGCGACCGCAGGGCATGGAGCCGGTGGGCGCCATGACCGAGATCAAGGCGGAGGTGCCGATGGCCGAGATGCTTACCTACGCGCCCGATCTTCGCTCGATCACCCAGGGTCAGGGCGACTACACGCTCGAGTTCGTTCGCTACGAGGAGGTGCCTGGGCATCTCGCTCAGAAGCTCGTCGAGCAGGCGACCGAGGAGCGCGCGGCCACCCACGCCTGACGGCGGCGCGCCGCGCCGCCGTCCGTGCCGAGCTACCCTGCTGGGCAATGACAACGCGCACGATCGTCACCTCCCAGCCCGATGTCGCCTGCGATGTCTGCGAGCGGCGCCTGCTGCGCGGCGAGCACTCCGACGTGTTCCTCGCCACCGGCCGGCGACGGATCGTGTGCGAGCTGTGCGCCCCGCGCGCCATGCAGGAGGGCTGGCTGCGCGAGACCGACCGCCAGTCGGTCAGCCTGCCGCCGCTGCGCCCGCGCCGCGGACGCTCGCTGCTCGAGCGGCTGCTCCACGTGGGCCGGCCGGCCGCTGAGCCGACGGATGAGGAGATGCCCTACGAACGGCAGGCCGAATCCGCCGTCGAGCCCGAGCCCTACGACTTCCTCGCCGGTGGCGCGGCCGCCGGCCCGCTGCCGGCCGGCGGCGGCGGCGCGGACGCCCCGGGCCACGAGCACGGCGACGGCGAGGCGGAGCCCGGCGGGCCCGCCGGCGCCCTCGGACGCCGCGAGCCGCCCTCCGAGCTCGACCGGGCGCTCAACGCGTTCAACGCCAGCGAGTACCCGCGGCGGGTCGCGGGGGTCGCGCGGTCGCTCGGCGACCCCGAGGTCAACGTGCGCTCGGCCGAGCACGCCGTGAGCGTCGTCAGGATCGTCGTCGCCTGGGAGCTCTGCTGGTATCAGTACGAGGTGGACCTCGACGAGCCTGAGAACGGCGCCCGCGTCGCGGCCCAGGGGACCGAGCTCACCGAGCTCGCCCGCGAGGATCGCGTCGTCAACGCGGTCGCCGACGATTCCGGCGCGCTGTCGCTGTCGGCGGCCTAGAGCCGGATTTCATCGCTTGCGTATTCGCGCACGCGGAGTAAGATCCAGGATCTGATGATCTACTGCGTCGTTCCCAAGCCGCTCGCCGACGAGCTCTTTCCGAAGCTCCTCGAGCACTACAAGGACGAGGACAACGTCACGGTGATCGTCGACCGGCGCGAGTTCGACCGGCGCGCCCGCTACGGGCACGCCGGGGGCTCCTCCGCTGCAGACGGACGCCAGCGGCGCATCGTGCGCGACCGCCGCCGCGCGCGCGTTCCCGGGGACCTTCCCCCGCTGGCACGCGTCTGAAAGGCCGAGCTGCCTTCTCGCCGAAGTGCATGACGGCGCCGCGATGAAGGTCGTTGTCCACGTGGACGGTGGCGCCCGCGGCAACCCCGGCCCGGCGGCCGCGGCCTCCGTGATCTCCTCGCCCGACGGCGACGTGCTCGACGAGCGCGCGCAGCTGATCGGCGATGCGACGAACAACGTCGCCGAGTACCGCGCGCTGCTGCTCGGGCTGCAGCGCGCCCGTGAGCTCGGCGCCCGCGATGTCGAGATCGTCGGCGACTCGGAGCTGATCGCCAAGCAGCTGCGCGGCGAGTACAAGGTCAAGCACAAGGACATGCGCGAGCTCTACAGCCGGGCGATGCAGGAGCTGCGAGGCTTCGAGCGCTGGTCGATCCGCACCGTGCCGCGCGCCCAGAACGCTCACGCCGATGCGCTCGTGAACGCCGCGCTCGACCAGGCCCGGGCGGCCGCCTCGAGCTAAGCGCAGCCGCGCGCCGTCAGTGCAGGGGCTGCGCGGAGCGGGCGAGGGCGATCATCTGGGCGTTTGAGAGCTCCTCAAGCAGGGTGTTGGTGACCCAGTAGAGCACGCGTCCCGAGCGCCAGCCGATGACGTGGATGTGGGCGCCGTCGTCGACGAATCGATAGGAGCGGCCGCCGATCGTCTGCGTGCGCGCGTGCGCGAACAGGGGCGGGTTCAGCCAGTCGGAGCCCTGGAAGTCGTAGTAGCCGCCGATCGAGTTCTGCCGCCAGACGACGACATAGGCGCGGTGGAGGTGGCCCTGCTGGTCCTTGAGCGCGTACGGGCGCACCGTCTGCTGTTCGCCGGCGCCGGTCTGGAGCGTCGGGTACAGGACGGGGAACGGGACCTGCAGGGCCGCTTTGACGGCTTCGCTCTGCCCCGCCGAGGAGGTGGGGAACAGGCCGAGCGCGCGCGGCGAGCTGCCCCCGCCCTTGCGCGGCCGGCGGCTCTTACTCGAGCCGTGGCTCGAGGACAGCCTCGGCACGGGGTTCAGGTTTTCGTGCCCGTGCAGGAAGCTCGCGAGCGTCGCCTGCTCGAGCGCCGGAGTGGAGGTGACGTAGGAGCCCCCGCGCAGATGCGCGTCGACGTTCGTCGTCTGGAAGCGGACCTGGCGCAGCGGCTTTGACTGCGAGAAGGCGACCAGCTTCGCGAGCACCAGCAGCTCGCTCGCCGACGCATGGAAGGTCGAGCTGATCGCGTGGCCGACCGCCTTGGCGACAGCGTCGATCTGTCCCAGCACGTCGCCCGGAGAGATCTGCTCGCGCAGGCTGCGCATGAAGTCCTGCTGGCGCGCGACGCGCACGAAATCGGAGTCCGTGTGCCGGTAGCGGACGTAGTCGAGCGCGTTTTCGTAGCAGAGCTTCTGATAGCCGGGCTGCAGGTTGATGCTCGTGTAGTTGCTTTCGTTGGAGCCCGTGTTGAGGTTGTAGTAATGGTGGTCGACGTTGATGTAGGCGCAGCCGAGCGTGTCCACGACCTTGATGAAGCCGGCGAAGTTGACGTCGATGATCCCGTTCAGCTTCAGGCCCGGGAACACCTGCTTCTCGATCGTCTCGGCGGCGAGCACGATCCCGCCCTTGGCGCCGCCGGCCTTGCTGCCGATCGTGTACGCCGCGTTGATCTTTTCGCTCGGGTAGTACGCGCCCTGCGACGTCGTGATGTTGACCATCAGATCGCGCGGGATCGACATCACCGAGGTCTGCCCCAGTTCGGGATCGAAGCGCACCAGCAGCATCGTGTCGCTGTGCGGCGGGTTGCTGCGGTCGTAGGCGCTCTTGGCGCCCGCGCGCCGGTCAGAGCCGAGGATCAGGAAGGTCTGCGGGCCGCCGCTGTACTTGGGCGTGACGACGCCCTTCGGGGCGTTGATCTGGCTCAGCGCCGGGAAGACCTCATTGGCGATGCCGCTGACCGTGTTGAGGGCGACGGTCGCCGTGGCGGCGCCGCTGAGCGCCATGATCAGCACGGCCGCGACGAGAAATCGCTTCCACATGCTCCACCACAGCCTGGGCGGGCGCTCGTCATTCATGGGCTGTCGGCAAGCGGCTCATAAAGACTTTTCGCACAGGCTCGCGCCGCCCCCCGCCGGCACGCACCAGCGACAAGAGTAGCGACGCGACCGGCGTTTCACGCCGCAATCACGGGTACCCTCGATCCGTGCTGAGCCCGCGCAACAGGGAGCTGCTGGGCCTCGTGCCCTCGGCGCTGCTGGTCACAGGCGGCTTCACCGCGATCTTCATCCAGGCCGAGAACAACTCGACCGGGGCGGCCACCAACCTGACGCTGAACCACGCCTCGAGTGTCTCGCTCACCTACGGGGCGCTGTTCCTCGCGCTGTGCCTGGCCGCGCACGCGGTGATCCGCTACGCGCTGCCGCATGCCGATCCCTACCTGTTCCCGCTGACGGCGGTCCTCGCCAGCGTGGGGATCGTGATGGTGTACCGCATCGATCCGGTGCTGGCCCGCCAGCAGGCGCAGTGGATGGTGATCGGCCTCGTGCTGTTCGCCGCGACGATCATCGCGCTGCGCCGCGAGGGCGTGGGAGTGCTCGAGCGCTATCGCTACACGATCGCGGCGGTCGGGATCGGCATGACGGTGCTGCCGCGACTGCCGGGGATCGGCCAGCAGGTCAACGGCGCCTACCTCGACATTCACGTCGGCAGCGTCTCATTCCAGCCGGCCGAGCTCGGGAAGATCGCGATCGTGATCTTCCTCGCGAGCTACCTTCGCGACAACCGGCAGATCCTCGTGACCGCCGGCCGGCGCGTCCTGGGCCTGACGATCCCGCCGATGAAGCAGTTCGGCCCGATGCTGATCGTGTGGGGCGCGGCGATGGCGACGCTCCTGCTGACGAGGGAGCTCGGCACCTCGCTGATGTTCTACGGCGCATTCCTCGCGCTGCTCTACGTCGCCACCGGGCGCTTCTCGTTCCCCCTGATAGGGCTCGTGCTGTTCGCGTTCGGCGCCTGGTTCGTGGCCGGGCACGTGAGCCACGTCCATGCGCGCGTGCTCGCCTGGGAACACCCCTTTGACCCGGGCCTCTACCACACGGCCGTGGGGGGCAGCTACCAGCTGGCGCAGTCGCTGTTCGCCCAGGCCGACGGGGGTCTGCTGGGCACCGGCTTCGACCAGTCGCTGCTACGCGGCGCGCACCACGGCGCCCCGATCCTGCCGGTCCCCGAAAGCGACATGATCTACGCGGTGATCGTCAACGAGCTCGGGCTCGTCGGCGGCGCGGCGCTGCTGCTCGTGTATCTGCTGCTCGTCGCGCGCGGCCTGAAGACGGCCGTCCTCGCGCGCGACTCCTTCTCCAAGCTGCTGGCGACAGGGCTCTCGTTCGTGATCGCGATGCAGGTGTTCGTGATCGTCGGGGGTGTCACCCGGGTGATCCCGCTGACGGGGGTGACGCTTCCGTTCGTCGCATACGGCGGATCGTCGGTCGTCATGAACTTCGTGCTCATCGCGCTGCTGCTGGTCGTCTCCGACCGCGCGCGGCGACCCTACGAGCGAGCCGCACGCGACTGACGAGCCGCCGGCGGGCCGCTCGCGGCACATGGGCGGGACGCTTCATCGCGCCGGCGCCCGCAGGTGAGGCTCGCACGCCGTCGAAAGAGCGTCCCGGAGATGCTGAGCTCGACGACCACGCACCCGACCCCCCGCTTCGTGCTGCGGCGGGCGACGCCCGCTGACCGGGAGCGCTACCGCAGCATGCCCCCGGGCGGCTCGGCCGCGGATGGCTTCGGCTCCCCGGCGGGGCTGCATCGCCGCCCGTGGCTCTCGCGCCTGCGTCGCGCGATCGCGCAGGACCTGTTCGTGCTGCACTTCCAGCCGATCGTCTCGCTCTGGGACGGGCAGGTCTCCCACTACGAGGCGCTGCTGCGCCTGGCAGACGAGCCCGGCGGGCCGCTTGTGGCGCCCGGAAGCTTCCTACCAGCGGCGGAGCGCGACGGGCTGATCCGCGAGATCGATCGAATGGTGCTCGGGAAGGTCGCCGCCGTGCTCGCCTCCGAGCAGCATGAGCGGCGCCTGAGCGTCGCGATGAACGTGTCGGCCCTGTCGGTCACCGACGGCGAGATGCTGGGGCACATCGAGCGCGCGCTCGAGGCGCACGGCGTCGAGCCCGGGCGCCTCGTGATCGAGGTGACCGAGACCTCTGCGATCACCGACATGCGCGCGGCCACGGCCTTCTGCGCGGGCGTCGAGGCGCTCGGCTGCGCCGTGGCGCTCGACGACTTCGGGGCCGGCTTCGGCTCCTTTCAGTACCTCAAGCATCTTCCGTTCAGCTTCCTGAAGATCGACGGCGAGTTCATCCGCGGCGTCTGCCGCTCGGAGACCGACCAGCTCGTCGTGAAGGCGCTGGTCGGGGTCGTGCGCGGCCTCGGCCGCCAGACGATCGCCGAGTTCGTCGGCGATGAGCCGACGATGAGCATGCTGCGCGGCTTCGGCGTGGACTACGCGCAGGGATTCGAGGTCGGACGCCCGGCGCCGCGCATGCCGGTCGCCGTGTAGGGGGCGGCAGCCTCGAGCGTCAGCCGGGCTGCGGGAACTGACGGCGCATCGCCGCGTCCCAGGCGCGGTCGCTGAGCAGCCGCCGCGCAGCGATCGTCACCTTCGCCGACGGGGTGATCGTGATCCGGGCGGGCGGGCGACGGCGGGTGATGGCCCGCTCGATCACCTTCGCGACCCGATCCGGGCCCGCTCCGAAGAGGCGCATGGGGCCTTCGTAGGCGCCTTTGGTGACCGCGCCGACGGTCGCGTTGAAGCGCGCGTAGGGATCCTCGCCGGGGCCCGCGACGTCGCTGATGCTCGCCGTCGCGGCCTCGCCGAACTCGGTGGTGATCAATCCCGGCTCGAGCAGGATCACGTCGATGCCGAAGCCGCGGAGCTCGAAGCGCATGGCGTCTGAGAGCGCCTCCAGCGCGTGCTTGGTCGCGTGGTAGTGCCCGCCGCCGGGAAACGACAGCCGCCCTCCCATCGAGCCGAGGTTGACGATCTTGCCCCAGCGCTGTGCGCGCATCTTCGGCAGCACC
The DNA here is from genome assembly GCA_034665005.1 of Solirubrobacteraceae bacterium. Lineage (GTDB taxonomy): Bacteria > Actinomycetota > Thermoleophilia > Solirubrobacterales > Solirubrobacteraceae > Palsa-744. The sequence continues at coordinate 207,931 of JAXDGO010000059.1, forward strand.
AGCTGCGTGAGGCGCACGAGGCCGAAGATGTTGGTCTCGAACTGGCGCCGGACAGCCTCGAGCGGGACGGTCTCGATGGCTCCGCCCTGGCTGTAGCCGGCGTTGTTGATGAGCACGCCCACGGCGCCCTCGGCCCGCTCCACGGTGTCGACGGCGCTCAGCATCGACTGCTCGTCGGTGACGTCGAGCGCGAGCGTCTCGCACCCCGCCTCCTGCAGGTCCGTGATCGACTCTGGACGGCGGGCGGAGGCATAGACCCTCCAGCCGGAGCGGGCAAGTCGCAATGCGCTCGCCCGTCCTATGCCGGTGGAGCAGCCGGTGATGAGCACCGCCTTCGACGGCTCGGACACGCTGGCAGCATAAGGGCTGCACTCGCCAACGTGTTGTGGAGGTAGGCTCCCTCCATGACCACCATCTCCGCAGATGCCCTCCCCGACGCGCTCAGCCCCGCCGCGCGCGAATTCATCTCGCAGTCCCACCGCCTGCTGATCGGCTCCGAGCGTCCCGAGGCTGCCGACGGGCGCACATTCGCGACGATCGACCCGGCGACGGGGCGCGAGATCGCCCAGGTCGCGCAGGCGGGAGCTGCCGACGTCGATCGCGCCGTCGCGACCGCGCGCGAGGCGTTCGCCGAGGGCCCGTGGGCCTCGATGCCGGCGTCGGGACGCGAGCAGCTGATGCTCGCGCTGGCAGCGGCGATCGAAGAGCACGATCAGGAGCTCGCCGAGATCGAGTCGCTCGACAACGGCAAGCCGGTCGGGCTCGCGCGCTATGTGGACGTGCGCGGCGCCGCCGCCCACCTCCGCTACTTCGCTGGGTGGCCGACGAAGATCGAGGGCGGCGTGCTGCCGGTGAGCGCGCCGAACATGCTCTGCTACACCCGCCGCGAGGCGGTCGGGGTGTGCGGGCAGATCGTGCCGTGGAACTTCCCGCTGCTGATGGCGTCCTGGAAGATCGCCCCCGCGCTCGCCGCGGGCTGCACAACCGTGCTCAAGCCGGCCGAGCAGACCCCGCTGAGCGCGCTGCGGCTCGGCGAGCTCGCGCTCGAGGTCGGGTTCCCGCCGGGCGTGCTGAACGTGCTCACCGGCGATGGGAGCACGGGTGCGGCGATCGTCGAGCACCCGGACGTCGACAAGATCGCGTTCACGGGCTCCACGGCGGTCGGGCGTGAGATAGGCGCCAAGGCGGGCCAGGCTCTGAAGCGGGTGACCCTCGAGCTGGGCGGCAAGTCGCCGAACGTGATCTTGGCGGACGCCGACATCGACGCGGCCATCAAGGGCTCCTTTCAGGCGATCTACTTCAACTCCGGACAGGCCTGCAACGCGGGCTCGCGGCTGTTCGTGCCCGCCGAGCGCTTCGACGAGGTGGTCGGCGCGCTGGCCGAGCAGGCGAAGGCGGCGCGCCTCGGTCCGGGCCTGGACCCAGACACGCAGCTCGGGCCGCTGGTCTCGGCTGAGCAGCGCGACCGTGTGATGGGCTACATCGAGTCTGGCGTCGACCAGGGCGCAGAGCTTCTGGTCGGCGGCGAGACGGCGCTGGCGGACAGCGGCGGCTACTTCGTCGCGCCGACGCTGTTCAGCGTCACCGATGACGAGATGCGCATCTCGCGCGAGGAGATCTTCGGCCCTGTGCTGGTGGCCTCCCCCTACGACGCGCTCGAGGAGGTCGCGCGCCGCGCCAACGAAGGCGAGTACGGTCTCGCCGCCGGCGTATGGACGCGCGACGTGGGCAACGCCCACCGGCTGGCCGCGATGCTGCGGGCGGGCTCGGTCTACGTCAACACATGGGGCCTGGTCGATCCATCCGCGCCGTTCGGAGGCTTCAAGGCGTCCGGGATCGGTCGCGAGCACGGCCGCGACGGGCTCGACGCGTATCTCGAGACCAAGACCGTGTGGACTGCGCTGTGAGCCTCCTCGCTTCGTGAGCATCGCCGCGCAGAGCCAGCGCGCGGTCGCGCGTTCGCGCTCTGAGTGGCTGACACCGGCGCTGTGCTCGCTGCTGGCGCTGGTGCTGGTCGCGGCCGCGCTCGAGATCGTCCTCGACGGCGCGGCGGGCCGCTCGCCGCTGATACCGAAATCGCCGCAGATCGCCGGCTGGCTGCAGGGCATCGGCGAGCGCCTCGGCTATCGCATCTTCCTGATCGCCATCCTTGTCTCGGCCGGCGCATACGCCGGGCTGCTCGCGCTGACGCGGCGCTCGCGCGATGTCGTGGTCTCCAAACGCTGGGCGCTGGCCCTCGTCGCGGCGCTGCACGCGATCGTGTTCGCGGGGCCGATCCTGCTCTCGACGGACGTCTTCAGCTACATCGCCTACGCGCGCATGGGCGTCGAGCACGGGATCAACCCGTACACGCACGGGCCGCTGGCGATCGCGGGCGACCCCGTCTACCAGTACGTCGGCCACGACTGGAGGCACGTCGCGACGGCCTACGGCCCGTTCTACACGCTGCTGTCCTATCCGCTCGGCCTGCTCAGCCTAAAGGGCGCGCTGTGGGCGATGAAGCTGACGGCGCTGCTCGCGAGCGCCGGGACGCTTGCGCTCACCTGGCGCTGCGCCCGGGCGCGCGATCTGGACCCCGCGTGGGCGCTGCTCGCCGTCGGGGCGAACCCCCTGTATGTGATCTACGGCCTGGGCGGCGCGCACAACGACCTGATCATGCTGCTGCTGATGATGGCGGCCGTGGACCTCACGATCCTCGGGCGCGCCTCGGCGCGCAGGGACGCGGCGGCGGCGGCCCTCGTGGTCGCTGGGGCGCTGGTGAAGGCGACGGTCGCGGCTCTGCTCCCGTTCATGATCCTCTCCAGACGGCGCCTGGCGCCGGTCCTCGGCGCGCTCGCGACGCTCGTGCTCGGGGCGCTGATCGCCTATGCGGCCTTCGGGGTGCACGGGATCGACATCGTGGCTGCGCTGAACCGCGATGCGGCGTTCGTCTCCACCGACAGCTTCGCTACCGAGATCGCGCACTTGTTCGGCAAGCCCGGGGTGTTTCCGATCGACCACGACCTGCTGAAGGCGTCGCTCGTGCTGATCATCCTTCATCTGATGTGGCGCACCTGGCGCGGCTACGACTGGGTCGCGGCGGCCGGATGGACGCTGCTCGCGATCTCCGTGACGAGCACCTGGCTGCTGGCGTGGTACATCCTGTGGCCGCTGCCGCTCGCGGTGATCAGCCGCGACCGGCGGCTGCTCATGGCCACGCTCGCGGTGCAGGCGCTGTTCCTCATCCACCAGATCTCGCCGCTGCTGGCGCCGGTTCGATGAGCGCCGCTCCAACACCCGCCGGCCGGCCGCCATGGGGATGGCTGCCCGCGTGGCTTCGCCCGCGCTCGGCCGAGGTTCCCGGCTCCGGGCAGCTGCGGCTCGTCGAGACGACGCTGCTGGTGCTCGTCGGCGTGCTGCTGGCCGTCGCGACGGTCAACGACGTCGTGCGCCAGACCAATGTCAACCATCGCCTGATCGCCGATCTGCGCACCTGGCGCGCCTACACAGGGCACGGCTACCACAACCTCTCGATCGAGCAGGAACTGTTCGGGGCGCACAGCGGGCGCGAGGTGGTCTGCGGCAACACGAGCCCCGGGGCGCCGAAAGCCAGAACCCAGCTCTGCCTGGCGATCTGGGGTCCCGTCGTCGATGGCCGGCGCACCGTGCACGGAGGCTGGTACCTGCCGGCGCGCTCCGAAGACGTGCGCGCCCAGCGCTATGCCTGCTTCGGGCCGGCCTCCCGAGGAATATGTCCACGGTGAGCGCGCCACAGCACGAGCTGACCGCGGCGGCGCCACGCTCGGCGGCGCGCCTGCCCGCGTGGTGGCCGCTGGCTGCGCTCACCCTGCTCGCCGCGGTGCTGCGGCTTTCGACGCTCGACCTGCAGAGCTTCTGGTACGACGAGGCCTTCACCCCGGTCCACGTCCTGCACGCGAGCCTGTCCGCGACGCTCCGAGGTGTCGTCCACACCGAGAACACGCCGCCGCTCTGGTACGTGCTGGCCTGGGCCGACTCGCGCGTGCTCGGAAACGGCGAGATCGCCCTGCGGCTGCCGTCGGCGCTGGCGGGGATCGCGACCGTGCCAGTCGCGTGGATGATCGGCCGCGAGCTCGCCGGCCGTCGCGCGGCGATCCTCGCCGCGGCGCTCGTGGCGGTCAACCCGCTGTTGGTGTGGTACTCCCAGGAGGCGCGCGCGTACGGGCTGTTCGTGCTGATGGCCGCGCTCAGCATGCTCTGCTTCCTGCGAGCCATGCGGGAGCCGACCGGCAGGCACATGGCGGCGTTCGCCCTCGCCGGCTCGCTCGCGCTGCTGACCCATTACTTCGCCGTCTTCCTGTTGATCCCGATGGCACTGCTGCTGCTCGGCGACCGTGCCCGGCGGCGCGCCGCGCTGCCGGCGATCGCCGTGATCGTCGCCGTCGGCCTGGCCCTGCTTCCGCTGATCTCGGCGCAGGGCGGACACGGAACGCAATGGATCGGGAGGTGGCCTCTTTCCGAACGCCTGCAAGCGATCTTGCAGTACTACCTCACGGGCTACTCCGGGTCATCGCTCGGCCACGGCGTCGAGCTGCTCGTCGCGCTGCCGATCATCGCCGGCATCGGCCTCGCGCTGTGGAGCATGGCGGGAACGCCGCCCACCCGATCCTCGCCTCCGGATGGGGCGCCGGCGCGTGTCGAGACGCCGGGGGACGGGCGAGAGGGCGCCTCCGGCCGGGGGGCGCTGACGGCGCTGCTGATCGCGGCCGGCGGCGTGCTGATCCCGATCGTGCTCGCGCTCCTCGGAGCCGACTACCTCGCGCCGCGCAACCTCGTCGCCGCGATGATCCCCGTCACAGCGCTGATCGCGGTGCTCGTCGTCACGCCGTCGAGCGGGCGGGCCGGGGTCGCGCTGGCGGTCGCGATCGTGCTGGTCTTCCTGGCGATCTCAGTGGACGTCGACCTCAGCCCGCGCCTGCAGCGGGGCAACTGGCGGGGGGTCGCGGCCGCGTTGCGCAATGGCGCTCGCGACCGTGCGATCACCACCGTGCAGCTCGGCGCGGCGCCGCTCGAGTACTACCTTCCGGGTCTTCACAACCTGCGCCGCGGGGGCTCGGCGACCGTGAGCGAGATCGACGAGACCGGCTACTCGCCGCTGCGCGCCTCGGCGGGCCGTCCGCCGGCGCAGGGGTTCAGCCTGGCCGCCCGCCGCAACATCGACGGGTTGATCGTCTATCGCTTCGTATCATCGGTGCCGCGCTCCGTAACCGAGGTGGCCCTGCGTCGTCACGTGATCACGCTCGCGCACCCAGAGGTGCTGGTTCCAAGGGGCGTTCCGAGGCCCCGTTGAGCACACCGCAGTCGACTAGAGATCGCACAGATGTCGTCCAGGACGAAAAAGATTTAGCTTTCCAGAATGCCGTCTTCGACCGTGGAGGCTCGCAGCGAGGCTGAGGTGGCACTCGAGCGGGCATGCGAGCACCTGCTTTCGCTTCAGGACGACGCCGGTTGGTGGCGGGGTGAGCTGCAGACGAACGTCACGATGGACGCCGAGGACATGCTCCTGCGCGAGTTCCTGGGCGTGCGGCGAGCCGAGGAGACGGAGCGCTCGGCAGCATGGATCCGCTCGCAGCAGCGCGCCGACGGAACCTGGGCGAACTTCCACGGCGGTCCCGGCGAGCTGTCGACGACGATCGAGGCCTACTGGGCGCTGCGGCTCGCCGGCGACCCGCAGGACGCCGAGCACATGCGCCCGGCGGCCGAGTTCATCCGTAGGGAAGGGGGCCTCGAGGGCGCGCGCGTGTTCACCCACCTGTGGCTCGCCCTGTTCGGGCTGTGGTCGTGGGACAGCGTCCCGGCGCTGCCGCCGGAGGTCATCCTGCTGCCCTCGTGGCTGCCGCTGAACGTCTACGACTTCGCCTGCTGGGCCCGTCAGACGATCGTGGCGCTGTCGCTCGTCAAATCTCACCGCCCGGTGCGCCCGCTCGGATTCGACCTGGAGGAGCTGCGCGACCCCTGCTCCGCGGCCGTGATCGGCTCTGCGACCGACGCCGAGGACCCGCCCGGACGGCGCGCGGGCTGGCTCGGCCTGCTCGACCGCGCGCTGCGCGCCTACGAGCGGCGGCCGATCCCCGCGCTGCGCCGGCTAGCGGTCGCCCGGGCGGAGCGATGGGTGATCCGCCGCCAGGAGGCCGACGGCTCCTGGGGCGGGATCCAGCCGCCGTGGGTCTATTCGCTGATGGCGCTGCACCTGGGCGGCTATCCGATCGACCATCCGGTGATGCGCCGCGGCCTCGAAGGCCTCGAGCGCTTCCATGTCGAGGACGTCGACGACTCACACGGGGTGGGCGCTCCGGCGGGCAGGAGCAGGCGCCTGGAAGCGTGCCAGTCGCCGGTCTGGGACACGGCGCTGACGATGGTCGCCCTCAGCGACGCCGGCGTCTCCGGAGCCCATCCGGCGATGGTGCTGGCCGCCGAGTGGCTGCTTGGCGAGGAGGTCTCCCAGCGCGGTGACTGGTCGGTGGCCAGGCCGGCGCTCGAGCCGGGCGGGTGGGCATTCGAGTTCGCGAACGTCAACTACCCGGACGTGGACGACACGGCCGAGGTGGTGCTCGCCCTGCAGCGGGTCGCCCAGGTCGCGGGCGGCGCGCCGGCGGGGGCCGGGGGCCCGGACGTGGACGGCACCAGCGGGCTCGGCGGCGCGACCGCGCTCGGCGGCGCGACCGCGCTCGGCGCGCGGATCGAGCAGGCGGTCGCCCGGGCGCTGCGGTGGGTCGAGGGCATGCAGAGCTCCGACGGCGGCTGGGGCGCCTTCGACGCCGACAACACCCGCCGGCTCGTGCGCGAGCTGCCGTTCCTGGACTTCGGCGAGGTGATCGACGAGCCGAGCGCCGACGTCACCGCGCATACGGTCGAGATGCTCGGGGTGCTGGGGCTCGCCGGCACGGCCGGCGCCCGCCGCGGGGTGCAATGGCTGATCGAGAACCAGGAGCCCGACGGCTCGTGGTTCGGGCGCGGGGGCGTCAACCACGTGTACGGGACCGGTGCGGCGGTGCCAGGCCTGATCGCGGGCGGCGTCGATCCGTCGAGGCGCTGCGTACGGCGAGCCGTACGCTGGCTCGAGTCACACCAGAACGAAGACGGCGGCTGGGGCGAGGACCCGCGCTCCTACGACGATCCGGCATGGATCGGGCGCGGCCCCAGCACCGCCTCGCAGACGGCCTGGGCGCTGCTCGCGCTGCACGCGGCCGGGGAGCGCTCGCAGGCCGTGGAGAGAGGCGTGGCTTGGCTCGTGGAGAGCCAGCGCGCCGACGGCGGCTGGGACGAGCCCCAGTACACCGGGACCGGCTTTCCGTCCGACTACTACATCAACTACCACCTGTACCGGCTCACGTTCCCGGTCATGGCGCTCGGGCGCTGCGTCGGCTCGGCGTCGGGGAGCGCCGCGCCCGACGCCGTCGCAGGCGCGACAGAGCGAGGGGGGTGATGCTCCTAGGGGATGCGCCGGGGGGCGCTCCGACCGCCGAGGCGGTCATGGCGCGCGCGCAGGGCGAGAACTTCCCGGTCGCCAGCCGCGTTCTTCCCAGGCGCGTGCGCTCTCATCTGCTCGCCGTCTATGGCTTCGCGAGGCTGGTCGACGAGCTCGGCGACTCGGTGCAGGGCGACCGGCCGGCCGCGCTGGACTGGCTTGAAAGCGACCTCGACCGCGCCTTCCAGGGGCGCGCCGAGCACCCGCTCCTCGCGAGGCTCGCGCCCACCATCCGAGAGTGCGCCCTGCCGCGAGAGCCGTTCGCGCGCCTGATCGAGGCCAACCGCGTAGACCAGCGCGTGACGCGGTATGAGACCTGGGAGCAGCTGCGCGGCTACTGCGCGCTGTCCGCCGATCCGGTCGGCGAGCTGGTGCTCGGCGTGCTCGGCGTGGCGACGCCCGCGCGGATCGCGCTCTCGGATTCGATCTGCACGGCGCTGCAGCTCACAGAGCACTGCCAGGATGTCTCGGAGGATCTGGCGAACGGGCGCGTGTACCTGCCGCGCGAGGACCTCGAGCGCTTCGGCTGCACAAGCGCCGATCTCGCCGCCCAGCATGCCGGCGCCGCGCTGCGGGGAGTGCTGGCGTTCGAGGTGGCGCGGGCTCGCGGGCTGCTTTGCGAGGGCGCCCCGCTGATCCGGCAGCTGCGCGGGCGCGCGAGCCTGGCCGTGGCGGCGTTCGTTGCGGGGGGCCGCGCCGCGCTGGAGGCGATCGAGCGGGCGGACTACGACGTGCTGCCCGGCCCGCCGCGTCCCGCGCGCGCACGGCGCCTGCTGCTGCTCGCCGCGACTCTGATCGACCCGAGGGGGCGCACGTCGTGAGCCGGGCGGACGGCCTCGCCGAGGCCTACTCGCTCTGCGAATCGATCACCCGCGCGCAGGCGGCGAACTTCTACTACGGCATCCGTCTGCTTCCGCGCGAGCGCCGGCGGGCGATGTGCGCGGTGTACGCGTTCGCACGGCGCGTCGATGACATCGGCGACGGGCCGCTCGAGCCGCCGGAGAAGCTGCGCCGGCTGCAAGCCGAGTCGCAGGCGCTCGCCGCGGTCGAGCGCGACGGCGCGGCGGGCGTCGCCGGCGGCGATCCCGTGATGCTGGCGCTGGCGGACGCTTACGCGCGCTTCTCGCTGCCTGCCGGAGCGCTTGGCGAGCTCATCGATGGAGTGCGCATGGACATCGATGGTGTCAGCTACGAGCGCTTCGACGATCTCGTGCTCTACTGCCGCCGCGTCGCCGGCGCGATAGGTCGCCTGTGCCTCGCGATCTTCGGGCTGCGCGAGGATGCCGAGGTCGACATGATCACCGCGGAACGCCTCGCGGACGATCTCGGCGTGGCGATGCAGCTCACCAACATCCTGCGCGACGTGCGCGAGGACGCCGAGAACGGACGCGTGTACCTGCCGGCCGAGGACCTGCGGCGCTTCGGCCTGATCGCCGGCGACACCGCGGCGGGCGGCGAGGCCGGCGCCGCGGAGCTGCTCGCGGCGGTGGCCCGGGCACCCGGCGCGGCGGGCGCGGCGGACTCGCCCGCCCGCGAGTCCCTGCCGGCGCTCATCGGCTTCGAGGCGCAGCGCGCCCGGCAGTGGTTTCACCGCGGAGTCGCCCTGGCGCCGCTGCTCGACCGGCGCAGCGCAGCCTGCGTGCTCGCGATGGCCGGCATCTACCGCCGCCTGCTCGACCGCATCGAGGCTCAGCCCGAGCAGGCGATCCGGCGGCGGATCTCGCTCCCGACGCGCGAGAAGGCATGGGTCGCCGCGCGCGGCATGCTTGGGGGCGGTGCCGCGTGAGCGCGGATCGCCGCGTCGTCGTGATCGGCGGCGGTCTCGCCGGGATCACCGCTGCCCTGGACTGCGCCGGGGCCGGAGCCAGCGTCACCCTCGTCGAGGTCAGGCGCAGGCTTGGCGGCGCCGCCTACTCCTTCGAGCGCGAGGGCCTGGAGATGGACAATGGGCAGCACGTCTTCCTGCGCTGCTGCGCCGCCTACCGCGCGATGCTCGGAAGGCTCGGCAGCGAGCGGCTGGTGCATGTTCAGCCGCGACTCGAGATCCCGGTGCTCAAGCCGGGGTCGGCGCCGGCTCTGCTGCGGCGCAGCTCGCTGCCCGCGCCGCTGCACCTCGCGGGCGCGCTCGCGCGATATCGCCACCTGACGCCCGCGCAGCGGCTGGGGGCGGTGCGCGCCGCGCTCGGCCTCATGCGCATGGGGGTCCCGGAGGCGGGCGGCCCAACGGAGGAGGAGGAGCGGCTGAGCTTCGGAGAGTGGCTCGCGCGTCACGGGCAGGGACCGCAGGCGGTCAGCGCGCTGTGGGATCTGATCGCTCTGCCCACGCTCAACCTGCCGGCCGCGCAGGCATCGCTGGAGCTCGGCGCCTTCGTGTTCCGCACCGGGCTCCTGTCCGGGGCTGACGCGGGGGACATCGGGTTTCACGATGCCACGCTGAGTGAGACGATCGGGACGCCTGCCGGGCCGGCGCTGCGGCGCGCGGGCGTGGAGGTCCGGCTGGGGTGGCGCGCCGAGCGGCTGCAGAGGACCGCCGCCGGCATGGAGGTGCTCGGCCGCGGTGGCAGGGACACGATCGCGGATCAGTCCTCCGGAGAGGAGCAGGACCAGGCGGCGCAGGACGGCGGCGACCTCGAGGGCCTGAGCGCCGAGGCGACGATCCTTGCCGTCCCGCACACCCGGGCAGCGACGCTTCTCGAGCCGGTGCTCCCCGACGAGGCACGGAGGGCCGGCCGGCTCGGGAGCTCGCCGATCGTGAACCTCCACGTCCTCTATGACCGACCTGTCTGCGACGTCCCGTTCGCGGCCGGGGTCGGCACCCCCGTGCAGTACATCTTCGATCGCACCGCGGCCGCGGGCGCGCCTGCCGGCTCGCAATACCTGGCCATATCGCTCTCAGGCGCCGATCGCGAGATGCAGATGAGCGTGCGGGCGCTGCGCGAGGAGTATCTGCCGGCGCTGCGCGAGCTGCTCCCGCGCGCCCGCCAGGCACGCGTGGAGCTGTTCGTGGCCACGCGCGAGCACGCGGCCACTTTCCGCGCGTCGCCCGGCGTGAACGCCCTGCGCCCCGCCGCGCAGACCGCCTTGCCGGGGCTCTCGCTCGCGGGCGCTTGGACGGCGACCGGCTGGCCCGCGACGCTCGAGGGGGCTGTGCTCAGCGGGCACGCGGCGGCGCGGAGCGCTCTGCGCACGCTCGGCATCGATCCCGCGGCAGGGGATGCGCGCGAGAATCCCTCGATGGCCGCGAGCGCAGTGCTCGCCGCAGGCGGAGCGCCGGCGCCATGAGCAGGGTGGTGATCGCGGCGCCGCTGCGCCTAGAGGCGGCGATCGTGTCCTCCGCCGCGCGCGGTGCGGTCGTGCGAAAGACGGGCATGGGGCCGGAGCGCGCGATCGCGGCCGCCGGAGGGCTCGCACGCGAGGCGCCGGGCGCGTTGTTGGTGCTCGGATTCTGCGGCGGGCTCGACGCCGGGTCGGCGCCAGGTGAAGTGATCGTCGCCGAGGAGGTCTATGCGGCCGACGACGAAGGTCATGCCTCGGCGCGCGTGAGCTGCGACTGCGCCTCCGAGCTTCTGCGCAGGGTCGCCGGACGGGGTCTGAAGGTTCGCAGCGGCAAGATCGTATGCGTCTCGCGCCTTGCGCTGGGCGAGCGCCGCGCCGAGCTGCGTGCCGGCGGAGCGATCGCCGTGGACATGGAGTCGGTGTGGCTTGCGCCCGGCGCCGGCGAGCGGCCGTTCGGCGTGGTGCGCGTCGTGCTGGACAGCCCGGAGCACGAGCTGCTGCGTCCCCAGGCCGCGGCGGGGGCGATCCGGGCCGCGCGCGCGTTGCGCAAGGTGGCTGGCGCACTTCACGACTGGGCCCCCGACGACTAAGGTAGGCGCAATGGCGGTGCGGATGAGGCAGGGCACGCGCATGGGCTGGTACCTCATGCGCCAGCGGCTCGCGAAACGCGACAAGTTCCCGCTCATCGTTGAGCTCGAGCCGCTGTTTCAATGCAACCTCGCATGCTCGGGCTGCGGCAAGATCCAGCATCCCGAGCACGAGCTGCGCAGGCGCATGCCCGTCGAGCAGGCGATCGGCGCGATCGAGGAGAGCGGGACGCCCATGGTCTCGATCGCCGGCGGCGAGCCGCTGATCCATCCGGAGATCCACGTGATCGCCTCTGAGCTGGTCAAGCGCAAGAAGTTCGTCTACCTGTGCACCAACGCGCTGCTGCTCGAGAAGAAGCTCGACAAATTCAAGCCGAGCCCGTACTTCGCCTGGGCGGTCCACATGGATGGCCTGCGCGAGCGCCATGACGCCTCGGTGGAGCGCGAGGGCGTCTTCGACAAGGCGGTGCTCGCGATCAAGGCCGCCAAGGCGGCGGGCTTCCGCGTCACGACCAACACGACCTTCTTCACGCACGACTCGCCCAAGACGGTGCGTGAGGTGCTCGACTTCCTCAACGACGACCTCGAAGTCGATGAGATGATGATCTCACCGGCATACGCCTACGAGAAAGCGCCCGACCAGGAGCACTTCCTGGGGGTGCAGCAGACACGTAAGCTGTTCGGAGAGGCATTCGCCGACGGGCGCCGCAGGAAGTGGCGGCTGAACCACAGCCCGCTGTTCCTCGACTTCCTCGAGGGCAAGGCCGAATTCGACTGCACCGCCTGGGGAATACCCAGCTACTCGCTGTTCGGCTGGCAGCGCCCGTGCTACCTGATGGCGGACGGCTACACGAAGACCTACAAAGAGCTGATCGAGACGACCGACTGGAGCAAGTACGGCCGTGGCCGTGACCCCCGGTGTGAGAACTGCATGGCGCACTGCGGCTACGAGCCGACGGCCGTGCTCAAGACGACCCATTCGCTGCGCCAGTCACTGCGCGCCCTCGCCGGCTGAACGTTTCGGCCGGATGTCCTGCCAGCTGAGGCCCTCCCGCAGCAGGGCGGGCACTCCGAGCGCCAGCGCCGTGACGACCTCGACCGCCTGCAGGATGATTCCGTAGGCCAGCGCGGGGCCCGCCCCGACGCCATAGGCGGCCAGCACGACCAGGCAGGCCGCCTGGAAGACGCCGACGTTCGAAGGCGTCGCGGGGAGGATCGCGCTGAGATTGACCGCGAGCAGGATCGCCGCCGCTGCGGTGAGGTCCGCGTGGGCCTGCAGTGAGAGCGCGCGGATCACGGCGTAGCACGCGAGCCACTGCAACGCCCAGGCGAGCAGCTGGGCTGAGACGGCCGCAAGCCCGTAGCGGGGGCGCGCGAAGACGATCAGGCCGCGCCGCGCCAGCTGCAGCAGCCGCGTGATCGCGTCCGCCGCGCCGGACACGCGCATCGAACGCGAGCGTCGTGCGAGCGCCAGCAGGCGCGGCCCCGCGATCACCAGCGCGGATATCGCGAGCGGGACGGCGAGCGCCGCCTCTATCCCCGCGACGTTCCCGTGGAAGATCCGCACGCTGCTGAACGTCACCGCCAGCAGCACGCCGAGCGCGAGCAGGTTGATGAGCGTCTGCGAGAAGACCGTGCCGGCGACGACGGGAAGCAGGCGCCGGTTGGGTCCCTCCAGCCGGCGCGTGAGCACGAGCACGCGCGAGGGCTCGCCGATCCTGCCGGGGAACACGGCAGAGCCCATCACGCCGATCATCGTGGCGCGCACGACCGCCCCCAAGCGGATGGGCGTATCCGGAAGGGCCGCGCGCAGCGTCGCGTACCAGGAGACCGATCGCAGCACAAGCGACAGCGCCATCAGCACGAGCGCAAGCGCAATCCATCCCGGCGACGCGGTCACCAGGGCGTGTCCCACGCGGTGAAGGTTCAGCCGCGAGAGCGCGAACACCACCAACCCGGCGAGCAGGATCACGATGACGGCGATCCCCAGGCGTCTGAGCCCCGTCCGGCGACGCTCGAGGGGGGCCTGCTCCGGTGCACCCATCTGGCGGGGTCTATCAGGTCATGTCGTGAGCGCCAAGGCCGCGGCCCTCGCGGCGCAACCCGCTGCGGCGCAGCCCGCGGGCTCCTCGCTCGGCGGCGGAGCGCCGAGGCGGATCGCTATGCTCCCACGCGCAGCGATGAGGCCCGCTCCATAACCGCGGCTACGGGCCGCTGATGGCTTCTACGTCACCGTCACTTCGACGTCAGTGAGGGCGCGCCGTGGAAGCCGATCGCAGCAGCGGGAGCAGGCCGGAGCACAAGCTCCATCTCGGGCGACCGCCGAGGGCAGCCGCCCTCGACCGCCAGGAGCTCGCCGCGATCTTCGCCGGAGGTTTCGTGGGCGCGATCGCGCGCGCGGCCTTCGCACAGAGCGTCGTCGCGCGCCCCGGCTCGTGGCCGTGGGCGACGTTCGTCGTAAACGTCCTCGGGACGTTCATGCTCGGCTACTTCATCACCCGCCTGCAGGAGCGCCTGCCCCCGTCGCTGTACGGCCGCGCCTTCCTCGGCACCGGCCTCTGCGGGGCGCTGACCACCTTCGCCACGATGATGGTCGAGCTGCTCAGGATGATCGAAGGCGGGCATGGGACGCTTGCGGCCGGTTACGCAACAGCCAGCGTGTGCTGCGGAATCGCAGCCGTGTTCCTCTCCACCAAGCTGGTGCGCCGCGCGCGGCTGATGGCATGAGCTTCATCGCACTTTGGCTCTGCGTCGGACTGATCGGCGGGCTCGCGGCCACAGGGCGCTTCCTGCTCGACGCGATCGTGTCCTCTGTCTCGGGCGCGCGCATCCCGCTGGGAACGCTCGCCGTGAACCTGTCCGGGACGGCCGTGCTGGGCCTGCTCGCGGGTATCGCGCTGCGAGGCGACGCCCTCCTGCTCGCGGGCACCGCCGCGATCGGCTCCTTCACGACGTTCTCGACGTGGATGTTCGAGTCCCACCGGCTGGCGGAGGACGACCGGCGCTGGCTGGCGGCAGCGAACGTCGCGGCGAGCCTCCTGCTGGGCGTGGGCGCCGCAGCCGCCGGGCGCATCATCGGAGGCGGTTGATGGCTCAGGAGGGGCTCAAGCTCTCGGCCTACGCGGGTGAGCGCGACCGTGCCGGAGGGCGACTGCTCGCCGATGCGCTGATGGACATCTTCGCGCGTCACCGAATCCACGCGAGCGCGCTGTTTCGCGGCATCGAGGGCTTCGGGATCAAGCACCGGTTGCAGACCGAGCGGCTGCTGACGCTGTCAGAAGACCTGCCCGTGCTGGCAACCGCCGTGGACGGGCGGGCGCGTATCGAGGAGGTGATGGCGGAGGTCGCAAGCGTCAGCCGGCACGGACTGATCACGCTCGAGAGGGTGCTGCTCGTGACAGGGAATCGAGATACCGTCGAGCTCGCGCCGGGTCAGGAGGAGCTCAAGCTCACCGTCTACCTTGGCCGCCAGGAGCGCACCGGCGGCCGTCCGGCGCATCTGGCGGTCGTCGAGGCGCTGCATCGTCGCGGCGTCGCCGGCGCGAGCGTCCTGCTGGGCGTGGACGGCACCGCCGCCGGAGTCCGCCGTCGCGGGCGCTTCTTCGCCCGCAATGCCGAGGTGCCGGCGATCGTGCTGAGCGTCGGAACCCGTGAGAGCATCGCTCGCGCCCTGCCCGACCTGCGCGCGATGCTGACGCGGCCGGCGATGACGATCGAGCGCGTGCGTGTCTGCAAGCGCGACGGCGCGCTCCTCGCCCGCCCGGCCGATCCACCGCCGGCCGTCGGCGAGCGCCCGGCGCACTGGCAGAAGCTCACGGTGATCGCGGGTGGGCGATCCGAATTCGACGGCCGGCCGCTCCACGCCGCCCTGATCCGGCGCCTGCGCGAGGAGGGGGCAGCCGGCGCGACCGCGCTGCGCGGCCATTGGGGCTACCACGGCGAGCATCGACCGCACGGTGAAAGCTTCTGGTCGCTGCGCCGGCATGTTCCGGTGCTGACGGTCCTGCTGGACACGCCGGCGAACATGCGGCGCTGGTTTGAGATCGTCGATGAGGTGACCGCGCAGACGGGCCTCGTGACCAGCGAGCTCGTGCCCGCGCTGCGAGCCGCCGGCCCGGACATCGAGCAGGGTGTGCTCAGTCTCGCCGAGCCGCGCGTGCCTCCGATGCCCTGAGCCCCAACCTGGCTCCGCCGTGGCAGCTCAGGCCTCCAGCAGCAGCGTGACGGGCCCATCGCCCGTCATCTCGACGGCCATGTGGGCGCCGAAGACGCCGTGCAGCGCGCCTGCCTGCTCGCAGAAGCGCTCGTACAGGGGCTCGGCGAGCTCGGGCCGGGCAGCCTGAGTGAAGCTCGGCCTGTTGCCGCGCCGGGTGTCGCCGTAGAGCGTGAACTGGCTGACACACAGGATCTCGCGCTCGCCGAGCGGCTCGTTCATCTGCCCATCGGCGTCGGCGAAGACTCGGAGCGCACGCACCTTGCGGGCGAGCCGCTCGGCGGCCTCGACGTCATCGCCGCCGGCGACTCCGAGCAGCACCAGCAGCCCAGGGCCGATCGCGGCGACCAGCTCGCCGTCGACCCGCACGGCAGCGCGGCTGACCCTCTGAACGAGCGCACGCATGATCCTGGAGTATCCCCGCAGGCGCCCGATCGCCGAAGGAGGCCAGGACGACCCATGGCTTGTCGTCCGCATTCGAGTCCGTTGACTCCAGGAGGGCGAGTCGTCAGTCGAAGGAGACGCTATGCGCATTCGAGCTGTGCGCCTCAGGCCGGGCGGACACCTGACCCTCACTCGACAGGTGGCGCTGCTGAGCCTGGTGCCGATCGTTGCCCTGGGGTTCATCCTCGCCCGCGTGCTGCAGACACAGATCGTCACCCGCACGCTGGCCGACGCCGACCAGTCCGCCGGATTGATCGCGCGCGTCGGCATACAGCCACGGCTCTCGCCGCAGGACCTGCGCCAGGGTCTCACGCGCGCCGGCGTTCGCCAGCTCGACCGGCAGCTGGGCACGCGCGAGGTCGCGCGAACCCTCGCGCGGATAAAGATCTGGAGCGCGCAGAACAAGGTCATCTACTCGGAGGACCACAGCCTGATCGGCCGTACCCTCGCACCGAGCGACGAGCTGGTGAAGGCGCTCTCGGGCAGGCCTGAGGACGCGCGGCTCGTGACGCCCAGCCGGCACGACGAGACCGCCAGCGAGGTCGGCCTCGGACAGCTGATCGAGGTGTATGTGCCGCTTCGCTTCACCGCGTCCGGTCCGCCGGCCGGCGCCTTCGAGATGTATCTCAGCTATCGCCCGATCGCCGCTGCGGTGGCCCGCGACAAGCGGACGATCGTGCTGCTGGTGGCCGTCGGGCTGGCTCTGCTGTGGGGAGTGCTGTACCGGATCGTCGCCCGGGCCTCGCGCAGGCTGCGGCGACAGGCCCGCGAGAACTACCGCCTCGCGCGCTACGACCCGCTCACGGAACTGCCGAACCGGACGCTGTTCATCGAAGGCGTGAGTGACGCGGTGGCGGCCGAAGAGCCTCAGCATGGCGTGGTCGCGGTGCTGCTGATCGACCTCGACCGCTTCACCGAGATAAACAACACGCTCGGCAACGAGAACGGCGACCGCGTGCTTCGCGAGGTCGCTCGGCGCCTGCGCGGCAATTTCGGCACAGGCACACTCGCCGCGCGCCTCGGCGGCGATGAGTACGCGCTCATGTGCCCCCGCACGCAGGGCGTGTCGGCCGCGCTGCGCACCGCCGACGCGGTGCAGTCGAGCCTCGAGTCGCCGATCGTCCTGGACGGCGTCGCGCTCAACGTCGAGGCGAGCATCGGCATCGCTCTCATGGGCGAGCATGCCGAGCGCCCTGACATCCTGCTGCAGCGTGCCGACGCGGCTCTCGCCCGCGCGCGGTCCCACTGCAGCCGCGTGGAGGTCTACTCGGAGGCCTGCGACCGCTTCAACGCCACGCGCCTGATGCTGCTCGGCCAGGTTCGGGGAGGTCTCGAGCGCGGCGAGTTCGTCCTCTTCTATCAGCCGAAGATGGACCTGCGGACGAGACGTGTCACGGGCGTCGAGGCGCTCGTGCGCTGGCGCCATCCAGAGCACGGCCTGCTCTATCCATCGACGTTCATCCCGCTGATCGAGCAGACCGCGCTGGTGGGGCCCCTGACGCTTCACGTAATCGACGAGGCACTCAGCCAGATGGTCACGTGGGGCAGGCGTGGCATCGCCCTCGGCGTTTCGGTCAACCTCTCCGCGCGCAATCTGCTCGACACCGAGCTCGCGAGCAAGATCACCGCACGCCTGGCCGCGCACGGGATTCCCGCCTCCCGGCTCACCGTCGAGGTGACCGAGAGCGCCGCGATGGTGGATCCCGACCGGGCGGTCGCCGTGCTGGACTCGCTGCGCGCCCTCGGCGTGGGCGTCTCGGTCGACGACTTCGGCACGGGCAACGCCTCGATCGAGTACCTCGCGGACCTGCCCGCGAGCGAGATCAAGATCGACCGCTCGTTCATCACCGACATCCTCCGGGACGCGCGCGCGGAGGCGATCGTTCGTTCCACGATCGACCTAGCGCGCAACCTCCAGCTCAGCGTCGTGGCGGAGGGGATCGAGAGCGAGGCGGTGATGACTCATCTGGCCGTGCTCGGCTGTGCGACCGGGCAGGGCTACTTCATCTCGCGCCCTCTGCCGCCGGAGGAGCTCACGCCGCGGCTCAGCGCCGAATTCGGCCTCGCCGCGGCAGCGGAGGGCGCCCCGAGCGCGTTCCTCGCCGCGACCCCTCGTCTCTGACCGGGCTCACCCCAGCGCCGCGGCTGAAGCGCGGCGCACATGAGCCGAAAGCTGGTCGCGGTGCACGACCGGCGGAGGGGCGATCACTTCGTGAGACCCGTCGTCCAGCACGATCACGCCACCGTGCGGCAGCCACGCACGGGCGCTGCGCGGGCCGCTGAGGATGGCCGCCTTGGCGTGGATCTCGGCGACCAGCGCGCTGGGGGCGAGCGCGGTCACCTGCACCACGCCCGTGAAGGCCGGCCTGCCGCTGGACGGGTCGAGCAGATGATGGGCCGGCTCCCCGCCCGCCTGCAGCCAGGCGCGGCGCCCGATCCCGCTGGTGGCGACGCCGGTGCGCCGCAGGTTGAACGTGTGCAGCGTGCGCCCGTCGAACGGGCTCTCGACCTTGATCGGGCGCGTCACTTCCGCGGCGCCGCCGATCATGATGTCGCCGGCGCAGTTGACGGCGAAGCTCGCATGGCCGGCGAGCTGCTCTGCGAGCACGTCGGCGAACAGCCCCTTGGCGAGGCCCCCGCTGTCCAGCTTGACGCCGGGGGGGCGCGTGACCGTCCGCTTGGCGAGGTTCGCCTCGAGCAGCCGCCATCGCGCCGCGCTCGCGGGCGCCGCCGGCCGGCGGGCAGGGGCGAGCCTCAGCGCCGTCGGCAGCGGGAGCGGCTGTAGCGGCTCGCCGGTGTAGCCGGCTGACTCGATGTCGTCGATCAGGGTCGCGTCCACGAGTCCGCGCGTCGAGGTGCCGGCCATCACGACGGCGTTTGCGAAGTGCGCCATCAGCTCGCTCACCGGCACCTCCCGGCGGGGGTCGTCGTTCAAGCGCGTGAGCTCGCTGCCGGGGAGGAAGCGCGAGAACCGGCCATGCCAGCCGCTGAGCCTGCGCCTGCAATCGTCCGCCGCCTCCCGGGCCGTGCGCTCGAGTCCTGGTCCGGTCACGAGCACCGCGCACGAGGAGCCGAAGCAGTCGAACGTCTCGATCACCTCGGTGTCGCCCATCACGACTGCGAGGTCGTCACAGCCGACGCGCCGTTGCTCGATTCTTCGCCGCTCGAGGACGCGGAGGATCCCGAGCCGCTCGAGCTCGAGCCGCTCGATGATTCGCCGCTGGTGGATGGCGACGATGAGCCGGTCGAGGATTCGCCGCTCGTTGAGGGCGACGACGAGCTGGTAGAGGATTCCGTGCCGGTGGAGGTGCTCGACGATTGCGAGCCTGCGGATGCGCCGCTCGAGCTCGAGGCCGCGGAGGCCTGTTTGGACCCGGCCGCCGTCTTCTTCTGAGCCGTGGCGCTCGTTTTGCTCGAGAGCGCCGGGTCATGCCCTGAGGCGAGCTGGACGTAGACGGCCATGAAGGCTGCCGTGAACAACGCGACGGCCAGGCCGGCCACGGAGCGCCGGATGCGACGCGCGCGGCGCAGCATCGCCGCGCGCCGAGTTCGCGCCATTGCCTTCGCGTTGAGCTGCTCCGGGGTGGGGCCCGACGGCGGGTGGGAGGGAGCTGTTCTCTGAAGGTCCATTGGTGTCATTCCGATCGAGATTGGGATCGCGTGGGACTCAGTGTCCGCTGCGCATGTCGGAGTTCCCTTGAGCAAGCCTGAGAGGTCGCTGTGCGAGCACGCCCATCTCTCCGGAGGTCGAGCTCACCGGGCGCCGCGCGCCTGGGGCGCCGTCGAAGGGCTCAGCCAACGCAAAAGCAGCAGCGCGATCGGGGGCACCACGGCGATGGCCGTCATCGCCAGGAACCATGCCTGACCAGCGTCCGTTCCCTCGCCGAGCGAGTGCGCGATCCCGAGGGCCCAGGCGAGCGCCGTGAATCGATGCAGCCTGCGCCAGCGCTGAGGCCCGATCCATCTGCGCGCGTAGTAGGAGCCGCCGAGCAGCGCCAGTGCCCAGAAGGCCACGATGCCGGTGCTGGTCCACAGCGTCTTGTAGCCGCTGAGGAACGGGACCGCTACGTCGCCGAGGCTCGGATGCAGAAAGCCGTCGCCGATCAACGTCAGCCCATGAACCGCGAGCGCCCCTAGGGTCGCCAGCGAGAGCGCCTCGTGCGTGACGCGCAGGTCCGGCTGGCGTCCTTTCAAGAGGCGCCCGCCCATCAGCAGGCCCACGCACACCGAGATGCTGGAGAGCAGCAGACCCACGATCCCGGCCGCCCGGCTCGTGATCCAGTAGATGTGCGGGCTCACCGCCGTGGCGAGAGTGTGAGCGGTGATGATCATGGTGAGGATCAAACAGGTGCTTGCTGAGAGCGGGCTGGGAGGCGGCTGAGCGGTCGATGAGGCTTCCTAGGCACTCGTGTGGGAGCGCTGCAGGAACGTCTTCACCGAGTTGCTTGGAACCGCGAAGCCAACGCCCGTCGAGCCTCCCTGAGCGCCGCTCGTGCTCGCGATCTGCGAGTTGATCCCGATCACCGAGCCCGCCGCGTTGATCAGCGGACCGCCCGAGTTACCCGGGTTGAGTGCAGCGTCGGTCTGGATCACGTGCCCGATCGTCGCTTCATTGGGCGCCTTGATCTGACGGTTTACCGCCGAGACGACGCCCGTGGTGAGCGTCCAGTTCAGGCCGAACGGGTTGCCGATCGCATATGCCGCGTCGCCGACCTGCGTCGCGCTCGAGTCGGCGAGCGCAAGCGGATGCAGCGTCAACCCGCCGGGGGAGATCCGCAGCAGGGCCAGGTCGCTCGACGCATCCTCGGCCACGACTATCGCCTGCCGCGTGCGACCGCTTTCACCGTCGAGCGAGACGGTCACCGTGCCGGCGCCGGCGACCACGTGGTCGTTGGTCACAATCAACCCGCTCGTGCTCAGCACGATGCCGGTTCCCGTGTCGGTCTGCTGGGAGCGCTGTTCACGACCGAACGGGCTCTGCGACGTGCCCGCGCTCCCGGTGGCACGAACGGCCACGACGCCGGGCGCGTCCTTTTCATAGATCTGTCGCGGCGTGAGCGAGCCGGAGGTGTGGAGCTGCGAGGCGAACGCCGTGCCGCCCGCCTGAGGCGCGACCACTTGCGTCTGCGCGCCGGAGGAGAAGGGATGCCCGAGCAGGATGGCAAGCGCCGCCGCAAGGCCGCCGATGACCGCCGAGATCGATGCGACCGTCTTTGGATGGGTCATAACGGGCCTCCGGTGGTGGGGTGAAGACAGACTGTTCCGAGAAGCGCTGAAGAGCGAGTAACAGCCGGGTAAGGGCCCGCTAAGAGCGATACCAGGCGACCGCAGCGGGGATGGGCGGCGCCTCGCGGGGCGCCGCCCATCGTGCTCACACGCGGGCCGGGAGCGCCGTCACGCGGGCCGGCGTCGCGTACGCGGAGGAGCGCGCTGGTCGGGCGACGGGTCGCGGCGCCTGCGCTTCAGCGCCGGCCGCCGACACATGCGGGGTGAGGTGCCGGGCGTGTGACATCACGACGGCGAGCAGGCCTACCAGAGCCAGGTCTGCGAAGGCGATTGCGGCGATTGCGAGTGGGAGGGACATTGCACGCCTTTCGGTCGTTTGCATTGACTGAGAGACGAGTATCGAGGGGAAGCCTGAGCCGAATGTGGCCCCAGCCTGAGAACTGCCTGAGACGTCGAGGGGCCCGTCAGGCGCCCGCCGGCACGTCGGCCTCGGGCGCCGACTTGGGCAGGCGCACCACGAACAGCGCGCCGCCTCCGTCCGCGTTCTCTGCGCTTATCTGCCCGCCGTGGGCGTCGACCACGCCGCGGGCTATCGCGAGACCGAGGCCCGCGCCGGCCTTGCCTCGCTCACGACCGCCCTCGGCTCGCCAGAAGCGATTGAAGAGGTTCGCCCGTGAGGCTTCGCTCAGCCCGCCGCCGTGGTCGCGCACGCTCACCGTGACCATCCCGTCGTCCTGTGCGACGGAGACCTCGACAGGTGTCCGTGCCGGCGTGTGCACGAGCGAGTTGCGCAGCAGGTTGGCCAGCACCTGGCGCAGCTGATGCGAGTCTCCCGAGGCGACCGCGGCATCGGGCGCGCTCAGGCTGATCGTCCGCCCGGGTGCCGTGGCACGCGCATCCTCAACGGCGTCGCGCGCCAGCACCGACAGGTCGACCCGGGCGCGTCGCAGTTCCGGCTCCTCGTCGAGGCGCGCGAGGGTCAGCAGGTCCTCGACGAGGATGCCCATGCGCTTGGACTCGTCCTCGATCCGTCTCATCGCCATCTCCGTCCCCGCGGCATCCTCGGTCGCTCCCATACGAAAGAGCTCGGCGTACCCCCGGATCGAGGCCAGCGGCGTGCGAAGCTCGTGAGAGGCGTCGGCGAGGAACTGGCGGAGACGCTCTTCGCTCGCGGTCCGTTCGACGAACGCCCGCTCGAGGCGCTCGAGCATGCCGTTCAGGGCCAGGCCAAGGCGTCCGACCTCCGTCTTGGGCGTCGCGGGGCTCACCCGGCGCGAGAGCTCGCCGGCGGCGATCTGCCCGGCGGTGATCTCGATGCGGTCGAGCGGGCGCAGCCCGAGCCGCACGACGAAGAACGCGGCGGCGCCGAGCGCCACGAGCACGCCACCGATCACGAGAGCCTCGACGATCAGCAGGCGGCTGAGGGTCTGCTGGACATCGTGCAGCGGCACCGCCACGACCGTTATCCCGCTGTCCTCGGGATCGCGCACCGCGTAGACGCGGTACTGCAGCCCGGAGGATCCAGCCGAGCCCACCGTGAAGAGCTTCCCGAGCGTCACGTGAGCCGGGATCTTCGGAGCGGCCTGTTCGGCCTGGCCGTAGCTGAAGACCTGGTGCCCCAGAACCTTCCCGGACGCTTCGCGGCGCTGGCCGTAGGTTCCGGGCGGCAGGTTGAGCCCGGCAGGACCGCCGGTCGGTCCGCCGCGGGGCCCGCCGAGACCGGCGCCGGGACCACCACCTCCAGCTCGAGTGCCGTCGGACGTCGAGGTCGGGTCGCCCGCCGGGCGCAGGCCCGCGAGGTCAAGCGCCTCGGAGACCGCCGGCCCGGCTGCTCGGACCTCCTGGTTGAGACGGTCCTGCAGGAACGAGCTCTGCTCGGCATACGTGACGGCGGCGAGCAGGACCAGCCCGGCCGCCGCGAGCGCGAGCACGCTGGCGAGCAGGCGCGTGCGCAGCGAGGCCATCAGCTGCGCGGCGCTTGAAGCGCGTACCCGACCCCGCGCACGGTCTTGATCAGCGACGGTCCATGCGCGTCCAGCTTCTTGCGCAGGTAGCTGATGTAGGTCTCGAGGACGCGGCCGTCGCCGCCGAAGTCGTAGTTCCAGACGTGGTCGAGTAGCTGGGCGCGCGTCATCACCCTGCGCGGGTTGAGCATCAGGTAGCGCAATAGCCGGTATTCGGTCGCCGTCAGCTCGATCGGAGCTCCCGCGCGGGTCACCTCGCGCGACTCCTCGTCCATTTCGAGATCCTCGAACACGAGGCGGCCCGACTCGGGGCTGGCCTGACCCGTTCGCCGCAGGATCGTACGGATCCGCGCGACGAGCTCCTCGAGGCTGAACGGCTTTGTCATGTAGTCGTCGCCGCCGCCACTGAGGCCGCGGATCTTGTCCTCGGTCGCATCGCGCGCGGTGAGGAAGATGATCGGCGTTCCCGTGCGTTGCGCGCCGAGCCGCGCGGCGACATCGAAGCCCTCCATGTCGGGAAGCATCACGTCGAGCACCATCATGTGGGGCTTGAACCTGGTGACCGCAGCCAGCGCCTCGCGGCCCGTCGCTGCCGTCTCGACGGTGAATCCCTGGAAGCGCAGCGCCATCGACACGACCTCGACGAGGTTCGGCTCATCGTCGACCACGAGCACGCGGTGGCCGTCGGAGCTCTCAGCCATGCCGCGCTCCTGGCCTGGTGGCCGGGTCCGTCGTGGCGACGGAAGACGTCGTTTCGGTGCGAGGCATCATGGTTTGGCACATGAGATCTGAGGCGGGATTGCCTGGAGGATCGCGACGCCATCTGAGCGTAGCCGTTGAGTCGCCTGAGAGTTTCCTGAGAGCTGCCCGGCCGCCGCAGCTCGATTTCAGCGCGATCTCCGCCGGAGGGCGCCGGACGGCGACACATGCACAAGAGGAGAGACGACGCGGCCGCGAGCCGGTCGAGGAACCCAATCCGGCGTGCCCGAGGGCTCACGGCTCGGGTGGCGCGGCCTCACACCTCGCTGGCCTCGCTCTTGACGGCTCGCAGGCCGCGTCGAGGGCAAGCTAGAGCCCGCGCCCGCCGATTTCAACGGTCTCGCCGGTCGCTTCCTGCAACCTCCGAGAAAATCTGCCCCGCCCGCGGCCAGAAGGGTAGTCTGATAGGCAGGCACCAGACGATCGGAGGAGTCATGGCTCGTAAATACATCGACTGTCGCGAGATGCCGAGTGAGAGCAACTGCGATCTCGCGATGGCGGGGAGCGAGGAGCACGTGGTCGAGGCGGCGGCGATACATGCGGTCACCGCACACGGGCACGAGGACACGCCGGAGCTTCGCATGGAGGTCCGTGGGGCCATGAAAGAGGAGGTCCCCGGCGCGCTCGCCTGAGGCGGATCGGCCCAGCCGACGTACCTAGTCGCCGGCGGTGCCGTTGAGTCCCTCGTCGGCGTAGCGACGCAGGCCGCTGCGAACCCACTCGGGTAGCTCGGTCTTGCTCCAGGTGTCGGTCGACACGCATACGTGCCGCAGCTCTCCAGCGACGAGCAGCTGCTCTGCGCGGACCACGTCGATGCCGGTCGTGATCGCGGTTCTGCCAAGCCGCCTCACCGACGCACGCAGCTCGAGCTGGTCGTCGAAGCGGGCCGGGGCTCGGAAGCTGAGGCTGGCGTCGGCGACGACCGCGTCGATCCCGCGATCGACCATCTCCTGCCATGGCCCGACACAGGCGCGCCACAGCTCGGTGAACGCGACGTCGAAGTAGAGCAGGTAGTTGGCGTTGAAAACGATGCCCTGCGGGTCGCACTCGCCGTAGCGGACGCGGAGCTCGTGTACGAAGGGTGCCGGCAACGCCGGCACACACTACCCCCGCCGCGGCGCCGACCCGCGCCGTGCGACCTGATCTGCTGGGGGAGAGGCGTGATATGCGACCTCGCTCGGGTCCTTGCGGCGCTCGAATCCCCATTGGGACTACAGAGTTCGGCGATTTGAGTCGATAACGGCGCTGGGCGGCAGCGCCTGACGCCGATGAGAGTCCCGCAAAGCAAATCCCCCATTCCAGCCGCCCGGCCGCCGGCCGGGTCGCGTCCGCGGCTGCGAGTCGCGCGCCCTCTCGAGCGCCGCCACCACCTGGCGCCACCGGGCTCAGATCGCGGAGGCGGCTTCTACATCCCACTGAAGCTGCGCGTCGGGCTGACCGTTCTGGCGGGGCTGACCTGGGTTTGCTTCTCGCTCTGGCTGTCGCGCGCCTGGATCAGCACCCTCGGGCACGAGATCACGCTGCCGCTGGCGATCGTCGTGATCGTCGGCATCGCGCTTATTCCCGGCTACCTGAACATCCAGCTGCTCAGCTCGATCCTGCTCGACCGGCCCCGGCTCCTGCGCTTCGACGTCAACTTCCCGGAGGTCACCCTGCTGATCGCCGCATTCAACGAGCAGAGCTCGATCACCGAGACGCTCGATTACGCGTTGCGAGCGGACTACCCGGGTCCGTTTGACGTCGTGGTCGTCGACGACGGGTCGAGCGACCGCACTCGGGAGATCGTCTCGGCCTACGCCGCCCGCGATGCGCGCGTGCGGCTGCTCGCCGTGGAGCACGGCGGCAAGGCAAACGCGCTCAACGCCGCCCTGGCGA
Source organism: Solirubrobacteraceae bacterium (assembly GCA_034665005.1). GTDB lineage: Bacteria > Actinomycetota > Thermoleophilia > Solirubrobacterales > Solirubrobacteraceae > Palsa-744. The sequence goes on from JAXDGO010000059.1 coordinate 233,761, forward strand.
CGGTGACCGCGCCGCTCGTTGCGACGATCGATGCCGACACGCTGCTGATGCCGTACTCGCTCAAGCGCGCCGTGGCACGCATGCTCGTATCACCGCCCGACACGGTGGCGGTCGCCGGCGCCGTGCTCGTGCGCAACTCTCGCGTGAACCTGCTGACGCGCGCACAGGAGTGGGACTACTTCCTCGGCATCGCAAGCGTCAAGCGCGGCCAGGCGCTGCTCCAGGGCACGCTCGTCGCACAGGGCGCCTTCAGCGTCTATGACGGCACGGCTTTGAGGCTCGCCGGTGGCTGGCCCGACAAGATCGGTGAGGACATCGTTCTGACCTGGCGGATGCTGCTCCAGGGCGGTCGCTGCGTATTCGAGCCGACCGCGGTCGCGTTCACCGAGGCTCCGTCGAGCTGGGGCGCGTTCGTGCGCCAGCGCCGGCGCTGGGCGCGCGGCATGATCGAGGGGTTGCGCGACCACGGCTTCGGCCTTCTCAAGCGCCTGGACTTCTACTCCCACTCGGTCGCGGGCAACTTCATGTTCCCGCTGCTCGACGCGACCTTCACGCTGGCATTCCTGCCGGGCATCGTGCTGGCGGCAACGGGCAACTTCGCGATCGTCGGGCCGATGACGGTGATGGTGCTTCCCCTCAACGCGGCGCTCGGCGGCGTCATGCTCCTCCATCAGCGCCGCGTCTTCTCGAGCGTGAACCTGAAAATGCGCAACAACCGTCGCGGGCTCTTCTTCTACTTCTTCTGCTACCAGTTCGTCATGTCACCGATCTCGCTCAGCGGCTATCTGCTCGAGATGTTTCGAGCGCGCCGGGCCTGGTGAGGCGGGCTCCCGCGCCACCGGGCAAACCGTCAGGCTGCGCGCAGCGCCGCCATCTGCTCGAACGCCGCGAGCGGATTCAACGGCTCCTCCTCGCCGGAGAGCTCGGCGTAGATGTTCGCGATGTTGACGACCAGGCGCTCGGACTCGCCCCAGTCCGCCCAGCGTTCGAGCGAGATCGCCCTCGCGGCCTGCAGGGCGGTCATGCCTTCGGCGTGGCGAGCGCGGCCCTCGGTGTAGAGGTACTCGAAGTACGCCTTCAGCTCGCGCACGCCATCGAGGTCGGCAAGCGGGCCGTGACCCGGCACGATCACCGCGACGTCCATGCCAATGATCCGGTCGCACGCCGAGATCCAGTTCGACACCGGGCCGGCCCAGGCGATCGGATGGGCTTCGGAGAAGAGGATGTCCCCCGAGAACAGGACGCGCTGGGCTGGCACATGGATGAGCGTGTCGCCTCGCGTGTGCGCGGGGCCGACCTCGATCAGGTGAAGCTCCCTGTCCCCGACGCGAATCTCCAGCTCGCCGCTGAAGGTCTCACCGGGCGGTGCGAGCTCGATCCCCGTGAAGTCGAACGCGGCGAAGCAGTCGAGGAAGAAGGCGCCAAGCTCGCCCATCTTCGGCGCCTGCTCCACGAGCGCGGCCATCGCTGCCGGTGGCAGCTCGGTCATCTCCGCAGCGGTCTGCTCGGAGGCGATGATGCGGGCTTCGCCCACGAGCTGGTTCCCATAGCAGTGGTCGCCGTTCGCGTGGGTGTTGACGAGCGTGTCGATACGCGCGGCCGCCGGCACGGCGTCGCGCATCGAGCGCAGCATCTCCTCGGTGAGCGTGAGGTCGAACAGCGTGTCGATCAGCAGCGTGCGCTCGCCGTCGACGACGAGCCCGGCGTTGCTCCACCCCCAGCCGCCGTCGGGCTGCAGGTAGGCGTAGAGACCGTCGCCCACCTCCTGAAGGCCCTGTGTGTAGCTCATCTGATCGAACGGTCGCGCGACACGCCGACCCATGCTCCCACAGCCCAGACCTGCGGGCCGCTCGCGGCGCCCGGATAGAGGCCCGAGGTCGTTATCGTGCGAGTCGTGTCGCGCTCCTCGCCCTCGCTGATCGAGTTCCCGGCCGACGATCCCGCGCGCGCACGGGGGTTCTGGGCGGGGCTGCTCGAAGTCCCGCTGCCGGCACGGCAGAGCTCCGAGGGCGAGGGCTGGCAGACACGCACGGACGCGACGGCCGTCGGCGTGCATGCCCGAGGCAGGGGCCCCGGCGACTCGTACTCGCTGCCCTATTTCGCGGTGCGGGACGTTACGCAGGCGCTCGAGGCGGTGACCGAGCTCGGAGGAAGCGTGATCCACCCAGGGGAGAGGTGGGCGATCTGCAAGGACACCGAGGGCAACCCCTTCGGCCTGTCCGAGGAGCCGCTCTAGCTCGCTGCGGCCGCCGTCTGCGGCGCGTTCTGCTTCGCCCACTCGACGATCGCTCCCGAGCCCGTGATCACGCCTCCCTCGTCGAGCACGAGGATCGGGACGCTGCGCTGACCGCTCAGGCTCTCGACCTCAGCACGGTCCTGAGCGCGGCTCGGCCAGGTCCAGAACTTGAGGGTGCCGCCTTTGACCTTGCGCCACTCGTACTCGTGGCCGGCGTCGTCAAGAGCCTTTGCGGCCCTGCCGCAGGGGTGTGCGAGCGGGCCGGGAAGGCCACCGAAGGACTTGCCGTCTGCGCACGTGTAGAGGATCACCGCACCACCTTACCGCCGTGCTCGGGGCGGCGGTAAGACCTCGCTACCCATTGGGTTGAGGCTGTTTCGCACCGGTCTTGCCGAGCCGAGCCTTGGCGCCGGACCCACGGCGCTGGGCGAGCCTCGAGTTCAGGTTCTCAAGCGCCTCCTCGAACCCGACTTCTGCCGGGTCCACCGCCTCGGTCGCCGGCTTGCCGTTGGGGTTCGCGAGCCTCCTTGCGGCCGTCGCAAGGGAATGCACGAGCGGGTTGTGGTTTCGGCCGTGCCAGATGAGTCCAAGCACCGCCGGGCGGGCGTCTGCGAGCGGGATCACGACCACGCCGCGCAAGAGCCGCTGGATCATCGCCGCCTGAGACGCCGGCACGGTGGTGATCCCCCGGCACCCCGCGATGATCGTGAAGATCTCCGGCGCGTTCAGCGCCTGCTCGACGCTCGGCGCGGCGTCCTTGGAGCGATGGTCGTCGAGCCGCCAGAACCCAGCCCACAGCGGCTGAACGGCTGGGTCGTAGCCGACGAAGGTCTCGTCGAGCACGTCTGCCACGGTCAGCTCCTGTCGTTCCGCGAGCGGATGGCTGTCGGGCATGACCACGACACGCGGCTCGGTCCTGACGGGCTGCATGAAGACCTCGGGATCTGCCGTCGGAAGGTGGCACATCGCGACGTCCACGTCTTCGAGCCAGGATGATGTGGAGCCGGCGGGGAACGGAAGTTCGCGAAACGAGATCTTGGCGTCAGGCTCCGCCTCGGCGAAAGCTGCGAACAGTTCCGGACTGTGGAGGTTGGGCGGGCAGCCGAGGTACCCGAACTCCATCGTCGTCCTGGCCGCCCTTGCCAGCGATTTCGCGGTCATGGCGGCGTCCGTGGTGGCTGCGAGGGCGATGCGCGCCTTCTCGAGGAACGTCTCGCCGGCCGGCGTGAGCGTCACGCCGCGCGCGTGCCGCTCGAGGAGCTCAATGCCGAGTTCGGACTCCAGCTGGGCGATCGCATGAGAGAGGGCCGGCTGCGCGAGATGAAGCCTCCGCGCCGCACGGGTCATCTGCCCCTCTTCGGCGACCGTGACGAAATAGCGAAGCTGTCCGCGCTTAAACGGCATCGAGAACCTTCGCGCGTCCGAGGCGACCGCCTGCGCCTACCCGAGGCAAGCACATCTGCGATAGCCGCCGTTTATACCGGAATGGACAATATGTATTGGATTTTTGTCCGTCGATGACGCAAACTCACGATTACGTGGGGAACCAAAAAATTACACGTAACACGCCCCCATGGCGTCGGCGCAACCTGTGATTTGGAATACCCGCGATGCGCAACTCCAACCCCCTCAAGGAATCGCTCACGTGCTGCTCGTCCTGATCCCAACAGTCTGGCTCCTCATCATGGCACTGTTTGTGGCCGTCTGCCACACGGCGGCGCGCGGGGACGCCGTGCCGGCCGTGCAGTTCGAGGCCGGGACGCAGGCACCGGTGCGCCTCCAACGCCGCAGAGCCCGCCTGCACTGGGCGGGCGCGAGATCAAGGGCACGCGACACACGTGCTCCAGTGGCACGGTCCGAGGCCCGATGAGCATGGAGCGAGAGCTCTAGGAAACGGGTGTCAAGGCAGCGCGGAGGGTTCAGCTCCTTTCCTTCCAGCGCGACGAAACCGGCGCGGGGACACCTCATCCCTCGGTGTCCCCGCGCCTTTTAATGGCCGGTTTCTCATGTTCGTCGCCCCGCAGCGGAGCTTCACGCCGGCTCGCCCGGATTATCCGCAAGTGGTAACCCAAATCCGTGCGCCGCGCCCGCGGCATCTAGATTCCGATCAGCGGGAAGGTTCCGGATCGGGGAGCGGACGCGGGAATCGGCTATGAAGACGCGCGCGGCGATCGTGAAGGCAGCGCCCGCCGCAGGCCCGGCGCAGAGGGCCGTGCTGCGGAACGGCTTGGCCTCGCGCGGCGGCCGGGGCGCATAGGCTTCACCCGGTGAGCGCCATCGAGGACCTTCGCGGCCGAGTGGCCGAGCTCGCCGATCTGGCTGCCGTGGAGAGCCTGGCCTCGTGGGACCAGCTCGTGATGATGCCCAGCGAGGGGGCGGGCGCGAGGTCCCGGCAGCTGGGCACGCTTGCCCGCCTTGCCCACGGGCGGGCGACCGCCGAGGAGATCGGGGGCTGGCTGGCGGAGCTCGAGCAGGCGCAGCTGAGCGACCTCGACAGCGACATCGTCCGCCTCGCCGCGCGCGACTGGCAGCGCGCGCGCAGGGTCCCCGCGGATCTCGCGGCCGAGATGTCTCGCGCGCACGCCGAGGGTCAGGAGAGCTGGCAGCTCGCGCGTGCCAACGACGACTTCGCGCTGTTCGCGCCTGCGCTCGAGCGCAACGTCGAGCTCGCGCGGGCCTATGGGGATTGCCTTTCTGAGGATGGCGGCAGCAGATACGAGGCGCTGCTGAGCGACTACGACTACGGGCTGAAGACCGACGAAGTGCGGCGCCTGTTCACCGAGCTCTCGGCCGCGCTCGGGCCGCTCGTGCGGGAGGCGAGCGGGCGCTCGCCGAGGGTGGAGCTGTCGGTGCCGGTGGGCGCACAGCAGGCAGCGGTAGCGGGCACGCTGCGCCGGCTTGGCGTCGATCAAGCGAGCTGGCGAGTCGACGTCTCGGCCCATCCGTTCACCTCATGGATGAGTCGCCGGGACACACGTCTGACCACCCGCTACAGCGATCGCGACGTCGAGTCGCTGCTCAGCTCCCTGCACGAGTACGGCCACGCCCTGTACGAGCGCCAGATCGACCCGGCCCTCGAGCGAACGAATCTCGGACAGGGAACGTCCATGTCGGTGCACGAGTCCCAGAGCAAGCTGTGGGAGAACCACGTCGCGCGCAGTCGCGCGTTCGCCGAGGTGCTCGCCGGAGAGCTCCATGCGGCCGGCTCTCCGGTGGCGCCCGCCGAGCTCCACGCCTCGCTCGTTCACGTCGAGCCATCGCTGATCCGTGTATCGGCCGATCCGCTCACCTATCCGCTTCACATCATCCTGCGCTTCGAGCTCGAGCTCGCGATGATCGAAGGCGAGCTCGCCGTCGCCGACCTGCCCGCGGCGTGGCGGGACGCCATGCGCCGTCTGCTCGGCGTCGAGGTGCCCTCCGACGCGCTCGGATCGCTGCAGGACATCCACTGGGGAGCAGGGAGCTTCGGGTACTTCCCGAGCTATGCCCTCGGCTGCCTGATCGCCGCGCAGCTGTGGGAGGCGATGGAAGCCGCGCTGGGAGCGCTCGACCAGGACCTCCGCGCCGGTGAGGTGGGTCGCATACAGGCCTGGCTGGCCGAGACCGTCCACCGCCACGGACGTCGCCTCGACACGCTTGCACTGGTCGAGCACGCCACCGGTCGCGGAATCGAGATCGACTCGTTCATCCGGTACGTGTCGCCGCTGGCCGGCGCCTGAAGCGCAGGCGCGACGCGGCGGCCGGCTGGGCGCCGGGGCGCACACGGCCGAGGGCGACTACCGCCACCACGGTGTGCGCCGCATGTGGGCGACGCGCGCTGCCGGCTGCAGAAGCTCGCCGAGACCCTCCGAGAGGTGATCGAGGTGCTCGCAGAGCCAGATGCCGTAGTGCGAGGCCGACGGGCCGAGCACGACGTCTGCCGTACCGAACACAGGCGCCTGCAGGGACGCGACAGGCCTCTGGTGCGGTCTGCCGACCTGCTCGGCCAGCCGTTCATACCACGCGGTGAGGGTGTCCGCGCGGTGCGCAAGCGCGTTCCGCGCCGCTGCCGTGCCGGTCGTGTCGGGGGGCAGCCCGGCGACGAGATGGGCCGTGAGGCGCAGCTTCATCGAGCCGCCCACGAGGCGCCAAAGTTCGTGCTTGTCGATGCGCTTGCTTCCCTGCTCCGCCAGGAACGCGCGCAGCGCGTCATCGAGGCGCAATCCGGCGGCGGTCGCCGCCATCGCGCCGTCGGGCTCGCCCGTTCGCGAGCCCGACGCCCATTCGACGGCCTGTGCGAGGTATGAGGCGCCCGAGCGAAACGCGTCGGCGAGGTCGTCGCCCACGAGGGAGGCGAGGCCGCGGGGCCAGAACAGGATCCCGGCCGCGATGCTCACGCCGCAGCCGATCGCCACGTCCTCGATCCGCAGCACGCCGACCTTCCAGCCGACGGGCGCGAGCAGGTTGAACAGAACGGCGATCGTCACCGTGAACGCCGCCTGCCCGACGGCGAACGGCGCGGTCCCGGGGGCGTATGCGGCCACGAAGACAGCGATCGGTAGGGCCACCCACAGCGCCGTGGACGCGCTCCCGATCGCGAGCAGCAGCGCCCCGCCGATCACGAAGCCGATCGCGGTGCCCGCGAGCGCCCTTACGGCCGTCGATCCGGTGGCGGATGCGTTCGTGCGCAGGACGGACAGCGTCCCGAGCACGACCCAGAAGCCGTGCTGGACGCTGCTCAGATCTGCGACGGCCACTGCGACCGCCAGAGCGAGCGATCCGCGCAAGCTGTTGATGAACCAAACCGAGCGCAGGCTGGCGTCGCGAAGCGCCACGGAAGCGAACCGGGACAGGCGGCGGGCGACCCGAGAGCCTGCCGCCGATCCGAGGTACCACTCGCGGCGCTCATCTGTGAACCATCCCGGATCGGCGAGGCGTGAGGCAACGAGCGCGTCGGCGCCGATCGCGAGCACCGCGCCGGCCACGGTGTGGGCATGGAAGGAGAGCTGTGCCGCCTCCCGGAAGCCGTCGCGCTCGGGGCTCTGCTTTGCCAGCCAGGCGAGGCTCTCGGTACGCCGGCGCTCCAGGCCGGCCAGGTCCGGTCGGGCACTGCCGCCGGCAAGCAGCGATGCGACATCGCGCAGGACCCCGGCCGAGGCTTCGAGCATTTCGCGGTCCACCGGCGAGGCGTCGCGCAGGTCGGCGCGCTCGCGGACGGTGTCGGCCACCAGCGTCGTGCACCACTCGAGCAGCTCTACACCGTTTGCGAGCGCCTCGTCGGGCGCCGTGAGGCCGGTGGGCCGGTACGGCGTCGCCGTGAACCGCGCGACCAGCTCGCGCTTCGCCGCCATCCCGGCCGCCAGCCGATCCTCGCTCGCCGCGCCGCTCAGGGTCGCGTCGAGCTCCTCGGCAAGTGTGCGGGCGAGCTTCGAGGCAGCTGCACGCAGCGTGTCATCGCCGGGTCGCGGTGAGAGCAACAGCACCGCAGCGGTGCCTGCCACGGACGCTAGCCACCACCCGGCCAGCCGGTCGGGGATCATGCTGACCGTGCCCGGCGAGGCCGCAGGCAGCACGTAGGCGAGCAGCGCACCGGTGGCCCCCGCGGCGGCATTCGGTCCGGCGATCCCGGCGAAGAACACGGCGAACGTCACCGGGATGGTGACCAGCGCGGCGAGCGCGGTGGACGAGTTGACCGCTGTGCCGATTATCAGCAGCACGCTCCCGGCGATGGCGAGCGCGCCGTGTGCGAGGAGCTTTTCGCGCCGCGTCCCTGCGAACGACGCCAGCACCAGGGTGGCGAAGCCTCCAAATGCGGCGAACGTGGCCATCTGCAGGTTGCCGATGACCTCGTCCGTGAGCGCAAACAGGCCGGGGATGACGATCGCCGCACGAACGGCGCGCATCGCCGCCGCGGTCGACCAGACGGGCAGCCAGCTCATCCCCCCGGCGCTCGCGGTCCTTGGCCGCTTCAGCCGAGGAGTCGCTAGACCGCGGGCGCTGCTGGGCACGGCAAGCGAGTCTACTCGCGGCCGATCGTCAGCATGAGCCGGGCTGCTCGCGTGTCGTGCGCCGATGCGGCCATCGGGGAGGTCCTTTGACCGTCGCGGCATTCGCGGCGCGGTCGCAGGCCGCAACTAGGGTCGCGTGGCTTCGGTGGCTAGGCGCTCGTGGACCGATCGCACGGCGCTTGATCCCTCGCCCACGGCAGCCGCAACTCGCTTCATCGAGCCGTGGCGGACGTCGCCGGCGGCAAAGATGCCCGGCACCGACGTCTCGAACGGGAGCGCGCCCGACGTCCCGGCGATCGGAGGGCCGGGGAGCTGGCGGTCGGTGAGTACGAATCCATCTCGATCGAGCAGCACGCTGTCTCCGAGCCACCCGGTCGCCGGGCGTGCGCCGATGAAGCAGAAGAGGCCGGTGCAGGGCACCGTCTGCAGCTCACCTGTTTCGGTGTTGCGCAGCGTCGCCTGCTCCAGATGCTCTTGACCGTCGAGCGCGTGCACTTCGACGCGGGTCACGAGATCTATTTTCGGATCGGCCTCGATCCGCTCGATCAGGTACTGCGACATGCTCTGCGTGAGGTCGCCGCGGCGGATCGCGATCGTGACCCCGCAGTTGTGCTGGCCGAGGTAGATCGCGGCCTGTCCGGCGGAGTTTCCGCCGCCGACCACCAGCACAGGCGTTCCATCGCAGACCCTCGCCTCGAGATCCGTCGCCGCGTAGTAGACGCCGGCGCCCTCGAAGCGGCCCAGGTCCTCGACCGCCAGCCGCTGGTAGCGCGCTCCGGACGCAACGATCACCGCTCGAGCCGGAATCTCGCTTTCGTCGCTGAGGGCGACCGCGTGAAATCCCACCTCTGCATGCAGGCCCACCACCTCGGATGGAGCGTTCAGGCGAGCCCCGAGCCGCATCGCCTGAACGGCGGCTCTCGCGGCGAGATCTCCGCCGGAGACCCCGTTCGGAAACCCGATGAAGTTCTCTATTCGAGAGCTGGCCCCCGCCTGGCCTCCGATCGCGACAGCGTCGAGGCAGACGGTGCTGAGGCCCTCCGACGCCCCGTAGACCGCAGCGGCGAGGCCGGCCGGGCCGCTGCCGACCACGATCAGGTCGAAGATGTAGCCGGGCGTCGGGCGGAACGCGAGACCGAGGCGCTCGGCGAACGTGGCCGGCGAGGCACGACGGAGGACCTCGGTCGGCGTGATCACCACCGGGGTGTCCTGGGCACGCAGGCCCATGGATTGCAGGAGGGCGTCGCTGTCCTCGGCGTCCTCGACATCGATCCACACGTGCGCGAGGCGCGAGTGGTCGGCGAAGGCGCGCAAGCTCATCGCCTCGGGCGAGTAGCGCGAGCCGATGATCCTGATCGCCTGCGCCCCCTCTCCCGATCGCAGGATCTCACGGCGAGCCACGAGCGCCCCGAAGATCGTTTCGGCAAGCACGGGTCGGAGGCTCATCAGGCGACGGAACTCCGCCTGCTCGATCACGAGCACCCGGCCCGGCCGGGTCACGCGTGCGGTCAGAAAGCGGCGCTGGCCGGTGAGCAGGTTCAGCTCACCCACGAAGCCGCCCGGTCCGTATGTGGCGATGACGACCGCATTGGCGTCGTCCCGTCGAACGATCTCGATTTCACCGTCGAGCACTGCGAACAGCTGGTATGACGCCTCCCCAGCCTCGAACAGCAACTCCCCCGCAGCGATCTGCTGCTCGCTGCCGAAGGGGGCCATCTCGGCGAGCTGAGCGGCGCTCAAGACGGGAAAGGCGCGATCCTCCTCAGGCGAGCTCATCGCCCGAAGACTCCCACTCCTGGCAGCTGGCTGCCCACGCCGCTCAGCCCGAGCGCCGCTCGAGCCAGGTCTCACGAATCCGTAGGCTCCTGACGGAGCACACCGCAAAGGCGCGAGATCACTGGGAGGGCGGGGCCTGAGCCCACTCGGCGGCTCGCGCGCCTCAGCCTTGCAACCGAACCGGAGGCGAACATGATCATCACGACGATGAACGATCTGCCTGGACATGACATCGACGAGGTCTTTGGCGAGGTATTCGGTCTAACGGTCCGCGCCCGCAATATCGGCTCGCAGCTCGGGGCGTCGCTCAAGTCTCTTATAGGTGGAGAGCTGAAGGGGATGACCAAGATGTTGGCCGAAGGCCGCATGCATGCTCAGGAGCGGCTTACCGAAGAGGCCGCCACCAAGGGTGCAAATGCGGTTATCGCGTTCCGCTTCGACACCTCCGAGCTGGGCACAACCTGGACCGAGATCTGCGCCTACGGCACCGCTGTCCGTGTCACCAAACGTTGAACGGCCACCGCCCAGCGTCGTGGACGCTGGGCGGTGGCACCGTCTCGTCTAGCCCTGGCCGGCCAGCGCCGCATCTCTCTTGCGAGGCGGCGACGGCGTATCGACGGGCGGCTCCGCGGCGCCCTCGATCTCGAGGCGGGGGAGCCGTCGTTCCAGCGAGCTGGGGAAGTACCAGTTGGCTTTGCCCAGGGAGTGCATGATGGCGGGCACCAGCACGGTCCGGATGATGAGCGCGTCCAGGAGAATCGCCGTCGCCATGCCAAGCCCGATCAGCTTGATGGTCCGGTCGGTGGTGAAGGTGAACGCGAAGAACACGACAACCATGATCGCCGCGAGGGCGGTGATGGTCCTTCCCGCGACCGCCTGGCCGTGGTTGACTGCTTCCGAGTTATCGCGACTCCTGAGCCATTGCTCATGGATGCGGCTGATCAGGAAGACCTCGTAGTCGGTCGAGAGCCCGAACAGCACGGCAAACATCAGAATCGGCGCCAGAGGCGCGATTGGACCGGTGTGAGACACGCCGACCAGTGAGCTCAACCACCCAAACTGGAACACGGCGACGATCACTCCGAACGCGGCGCCTGCCGACAGCAGGTTCATGAGCGCTGCCGTTGCAGGGATCAGGAGACTCCGGAAAACGATCATCAGCAGCAGGAACGACAACACGACGACGATCGCGACGAACATCGGCAGCTTGGCGGACAGCTGCGCCGCGTAGTCGTCGGAGAGTGCGGTCTCCCCGCCCACGTAGACAGTCAGGTGCTGCCCCGCGAGAGCGGTTGGGATGACTTGATTACGCAGGTTGGTGATGAGTTTGGAGGTGGAGGCATCCTGCGGGCTGCCTGTCGGGTAGACCTGCGCGACCGCGACACCGGGGTGCCCGGGACCGGGCGGGAGCAGCTGCGGCGCCGTGACCGCGGCGACGCCGGGGGTGTGAGCGGCGGCAGCGACCACCTGCCTGAACGTCGCCGGCTGGCCGCTGGACTGCACCGGCGCGACGAGCGCGACCGGACCGCTGAAGCCCGGACCGAACCCTCGAGCGAGGAGCTCGTAGGCGCGGAACGTCGTGGTTGTCGTTGATGTCGGGTCTGTGCTGAAGTCGGCAGCGCCGAGACGAAGCGAGAACGCCGGGATGGTGAGGGCCACCATGACGGCGAGCGCAGCGACGCTGAAGCTCACACGGTGCCCCTGTACGCGGTCGGCCCAGTGTGCCCAGCGAGCCGAGGCCTCGGGCGGGTCGGTCTCTCCTGCATCGAGCGCCGCCCGCTGTTTGCGCGTGAGGACCCGGCGCCCGAGGAAGCCGATCAGCGCGGGAGCCAGCGTCTGGGCCGCTGCCATCGGCAGCAGCACCGCGATCGACGCGGCAATGGCCGCCCCTGACAGGACGCTCACGCCGACGGTCAACATTCCGAGAAGCGCGATGCAGACGGTGATGCCGGCGAACAGCACCGTGCGCCCGGAGGTCGCAGCCGAGATGCCGATCGCGTCGGATATCGATCGCCCACGCCGCATCTCGGTCCTCGTGCGGGTGAGGATGAACAGCGAGTAGTCGATGCCCACCCCGAGGCCGATGAGGATCGAGAGCTGCGAGGTGAAGCTCGCCATCGAGAGAACGTTCGAAAGCGCTCCGATCAGCGAGACCGCGGCACCGAGCGCGATACCGGTGGAGAGCAGCGGCGGCAGCGCGGGTAGGATCGACCCGAAGACGAACAGCAGCACGAGCAGGGCGGCGACGACACCGAATATCGTGCTGCTCGACGACGCCGGGTTCGTCGCCGCGGCGACTTGACCGAGGACATCGACCTGCACCGCGCGGCTGTTGGGGGCGCGCGCCGTATTGACGAAGTTCGTCGCTTCCGAGGTCGAGATCGCGTGCTGGTCCTTCGTGAAGGTGACAGTGGCAAAGGCGATCGACCCGTTAGGGCTGACCTGCTTAGCGCCTGCTGCGCTGTAGGGCGAGCTGACCGAGCCGACGTTGGGCAGACGCGCGATGTTCGCGAGCATCGACTGGACGCTCGAGCGCACTGCCGGCTGTCTGACGCTGCCGCTCTTGGTCGCGATGACGATTCGCTCCGTATCGCCCGACACGCTCGGGGCCGCTCTCTGCAACAGGCTCTGCGCGGTCGCGCTCTGGGTACCCGAGAGCTGGTTGGCGGCGGAATAGTTGCTCCCCGTAGTGGACTGGATGAAGACCGCGCCGACAAGCAGCACGATCCAGGCGCTGACGACGGTGCGGCGATGAGCAAGGCACCAACGGGCTAGACGAGGCATGACTTTCTCCCAGAGAGCTCAGCCTCCGCTTTTCGGAGACTTGTTCCAACAAACGCTAAGCGGCGGGGATGGAAAATTCGTCGGCCGCGGCGACGCATTTTGTGGCTGGGCCACTACTCCGCGAGAGCTAGTGGAAAGTGATCTACCAGCCAGCCGGCGTCCGTCGCCCGGTCGACATGGGCGGGCAGAGCTACACCCTGCGAACCGCGCAGCTCTACAACCACAGGTGGATGCGCCGAGCCCGTTTACATCCCGAGGTGGAGGTGAACTCCGTCCGAGCAGCCGATGACAAGCCGCTGCCCGGCCGCTAGCTTCATTATCGGCCAGACGCGGCTGCGCAAGGTTAAACCGTCTGCCGGTTCACACATAGCGGGATCTTGGCAGCTTCTCAGCCGCCGCTTAGCGCGGCTTCACTTCACCCCCACAGCATTGACGACTCCCCCGACGATCACCACTCCAAGGAGACAACACCATGACCACCCTACGCTCAGAATTCGCCGACCGCACTGTCCGGTATCAATCCCTCAATAACTTTTACTCGGCGGACAGGCGCCGCAGGGCGTCGCCCGAGCGGGACGTCGGACTCTGGTGGCGCCGGGGAGCGCATGGCCCGATCTATCGCGCCGCATGGGTGCGCGAGACCGGCGAGCTCTATGTGACGCGGCTTGGCCGTCTGGAAGATGGCGCCGGTGAGGTGGTGGTGCTGGGCCGGGCCGCAACTCGCAGCGAGCTCGAGGAGGTGTTCGACGGTTGGCAGGATGTGTGCCCTCAGCCGGACTCGATGACCTGGCTGCGTCACAAGGCCGCATGCTTGGAAGCGCCCGAGAAGCCAGCGCAGTCGCTTGCGCGCCCGCCCGCGTCCCGCTTGTCCGGCCGAGCGCCGGCAAGACGCTCGCACGGGCGCCGGCAGGACGCGCGTGGGTTTCCGATACCGGACGTGGCGGCCTAGCGGCGGGAGAGCACCGTGTGCCCGGCGGCGGTAGCGGTTGCTCGGAGGTAGTCCTCGGGATGTAGGCAAGATGCATCCGCCAGGCCGATGTCGTGTGGCGGTCTCGGCGGTACAGTCGTTAGAGCCTGCCCGGGCGGATGTGCGTCCACCGACACACCAAGGGAGCAGCAACCCGTGGGACCGTCCTCCGCAGTGAACACTCCGACGCCGGTCGCTGACGCAGAGCCTCCTCGCGCGCCCGGAGGATCGGTGATGACCCCGCAAAGTCGCTCGGAGAGCCGCGGTTCCTTCGCGTCACTGCGCCGCGCGGCGAGCTGGCTTGGTCGCGCTCGCGAGGTCGCGCGTGCCGTGCGGAAGGCTCCAGAGGTTGATCTGACCTGGGCCCTCGCCGCGTTCGTCAGTCTGCTCGCCGACCCGGGGCTCGGCTGGGATGGCGGACGCCTGAGCGCAGCTGCGATTGTTCTGGCCTTCGCAACATCGCTGCCGCTCGTGGTGCGTCGACGCTATCCGCTCGGCGCGCTCGTGTTCGTCACTGCCGGGTTGTTGGCGTGCCTGGCGGTCTTCCATCCCAATGTCGCGGCCGTCGGCGTGATCATGTTCGCGCTGTACAACGTCGGCCTTCAGGGACGGCGCCTGCGCTCGCTGATCGTCGCGGCCGCGATGGCACCGGTCGCCGCTGCCGCGGTCGTGATCACCAGCAAAGAGGGGTTCACGGCCGGCACGACCCTGGCTCGTCTGGCGCTGCTGCTCGCTGCCCTGGCGGCCGGCGATGCTCTGCGCGGGCGTCTTGCGCTGGTGCAGGCCCGGTCAGCCGAGGCCGCACGCCAGAGCGAGGCAGCGGCGGTCCACCGCTTCGATGAGGAGCGCCTGCGCCTGGCGCACGAGCTCCACGACACGATCGCCCATGCCCTGGTCGGCATCAACACACGTGCTGCCGCGGCGGTCCACGTCCAGCGCAAGCACCCGAACGAGAGCTATGACGCGCTCGAGGAGATCATGCGGGGCTCTGCCGATGCGCTTGCAGAGCTGCGATCTTCGCTGAAGATCCTCCGTCCCACCGCGGGCGAGGCACCGCTGCGACCGGCACAGAGCCTCGCCGACCTGCACGAGCTGGTTGATGGCGTGCGGGGCGCGGGAGTGGATATCGAATTCCAGATCGACGAGATCCCGAAGGATCTCCCGACGGCGATCGCTCACGGGGGCTACCGGATCGTTCAGGAGAGCCTGACGAATGTTCTTCGCCATTCCAGCGCGAGCAGCGCGGTGGTCAGGGTGAGGGTCCTCGCGGATCAGCTCAAGATCGAAGTCCTCGATGACGGGGAGGCCCCAACCCGGCAGTTGGCCAATCCCGGGCAAGGGCTGCTGGGCATGACCGAGCGCGCGGCGGCGCTCGGAGGACGCTGCGAGGCCGGTGTCGCTCCCAGCGGCGGATGGCGGGTGCGGGCGAGCCTGCCGGCACGAATTGCCGAGCAATGAGCGACTCCCCGTTGCGCGTGGTCGTCGCCGACGATCATGCGCTTGTCCGCCACGGCTTTCGCTCGATCTTGGCCAGCGAGGATGACATCGACGTCGTCGGCGAAGCGGAAGACGGGCGCGAGGCGGTCGCGATCGCCGGCAGCGAGCAGCCCGATGTGGTGCTGATGGACATCCGCATGCCCGTGATGGATGGGATAGAGGCGACGCGCCTGATCACGACCGATTCGCATCTGACCGAGACACGGGTAATCGTGTTGACCACCTTCGACCTCGACGAGTACGTGTTCGGCGCCATCCGCGCCGGAGCCAGCGGATTTCTGCTGAAGGGCGTCGAGCCGTCCCAGCTGGTCAGCGCGGTGCGCACCGTCGCCGGTGGTGACGCCCTCCTCGAGCCGACCGCGACGCGCCGGCTCATCGAAGCGTATGTGAGCGGCCCGGAAGACCGGGGTCCAAGCGCGGAAAGCCTTCCTGAGGATCTCACGCCTCGCGAGGTCGAGCTCCTCGGGCTGATCGCGGCAGGTTCGACAAACGCGGAGATCGCCGACCGGCTCGTGATCAGCCCCCTCACTGTGAAGTCGCATGTGTCACGGATCCTCACGAAGACTGGCGCCCGCGATCGAACGCAGCTGGTCGTGATGGCCTACGAGAGCGGGCTCGTCGTGCCCGGATCGGCTCCGGATGGATGACCTGGCGCCAGGTCCGCGAGGCCTGGGCCCAGGCCTGCGGGCCTCGACTACGCTCTAACAATGTGGTTCGCGAGCAAGGCGCGGCTGGGTGGCTGACGAACAGCAGCTCCTGGACCTCATCGCCGGCAGCCATCAGGGAGTTCTGGCGGCCGTGACGCGTGCCGGCTATCCACACCTGACGAACGTGCTCTACGTCTGGGACGGACAGGAGCGGACCGCACGCGTCTCGACCACGGCAGATCGGGTGAAAGGCCGAATTCTGCAGCGCGACCCGCATGCGGCACTGCATGTCTCGGGACCTCACTTCTGGTCCTACGCCGTCGCCGAGTGTGACGCCGAGACCTCCGAGGTGGCCAGAACGCCCGGCGACGAAGCGTCACGCGAGCTCCTCGAGCTGCATTCCGCCTTCTATGAGGAGCAGGACGAGGACGCCGTGATGGGGCGGTTGATCGACGAAAGGCGGCTCGTCCTGCGCCTGCGGGTCAGGAGGCTCTACGGCGTCGTGCTGGAGAACCCGCCTGGGAGCTGACGGGCCAGGACGCTGTGCGCCTGGGACGCTACGCGTTGAGGGCGAGCGTGTCGAAGATCTGAAAGGTGTCGTGCATCCCGTGCACGAATTCGGCTTCGGCGATCTTGTATTGCAGGCGTTCTGCCTGCGCGAGGGTGCTCGCGTCGCTTCCGCGCTCGTATGGAGCGAGCATGCGCGTCGGCACCTTGTTGAGTTCGATAGCTTCGGCGTGCCGGACGAGGCTCAGGACGCCGGCCGGCGGCGTCAGGAACCCACCAGCCTTCCAAGTGCCGATGACCTGGCAGAGGTTGGGCATCGGCAGCGTCGCCATTTCATGCAGGCTCGTCGCGTAGCGATGTGCGAGGCGCGTGAGCGTGGGATTGCTCCAGCGCAGGCGCCTGGTCGTTTGGAGAAAGGTGTTGATCGGCCCGGCGTTGGTTCCGAACGCGATCGACCACTCCGCCACGACGACAAGACCACTCATGGGCTGCGACGCGTCGTTCTGCGGCGAGCCGGCGGCCGCGCGGGGGCATTCGCGCGCGAGCTTGCTGTTGAAGCGCTCGATCTTCGCCTGTGCGGCATTGACACGGCTCACGCCTGCCTGGGCGAGCCGCTGGCTCGCAAGGATGTAGGTGTGCGTCGCGGCGACGTCTGCAGGCGTAGCCGCCGCGGTCGCGGGTGCTGCCCCGAGGACGAGCGCAGCAAGGATCATCGATGGTGCTCGCATCCTGGACGCAAGCGTATCCGCGTGCGCATATCCGCGGGCCGTAAAGGGGCGCTCTCCCCGTTTGAGCGAGCTGACCGTGTGGCGGGCGACCAGTCCGCTCCCGCCGGCGTCGAGCGTCGGCGACCCTAGTCCGCCAGTCCTACGGCCTTGAGGGCTTCCTTGGCTGTGTAGTAGGCGTCCTGGCCGCTGATGCGCCCGTCCCGAAACGACGAGACCTGTCCGAACCGCAGGGCTCTTCCCGCGCCGCTCGCGGCACTTGTCACCTCTATCTTCAGGATTGCCACGACCTGATCGTTGACTTCCTGGATCATCTGGATCTCCACGCGTGCCGCGAGCGTTTCGGTCCACATTCTCCACCACCGCAGCACCGCATCTTGGCCTTGAAACTCGGCTGCCGCTCCGTCGGCAATGTCATCTATAAGCCGATAAACGAAGTCCTCGGAAAAGATAGATCTCATCGTCGGAATGTCGCGGTCGTTGAACGCCTGCACCGCACGTCGCAAAAGGTCCATATTCGTTTGCGACATCGCCTACTCCCTCGACACGGCGGGCCGGGCGGGGCCGGCGCGGGCCTCGTCAATGGCGGGGTAGTCGGGGGCGCGCACGGCCAAGCCGTCCGCCCATGGTGTGACGGCGGCGCACCGGACATCAACGCCAGCGCTGGCGGACGGGCGACGGCCTCTTGAACCCACGAGCGCCAAGGTAAATTGACTTCGGAGTTGCATCTCGATCCCTCTCGTCGTGTGGGTTCGTGATCGATGGCGGAAATTCGTAAAGCGGGTCCTGAGTGACATGCGGCCGTGGCGGCGCAGCGCCATGCGGACACTGCTGCGAACGGCCGGAATGGCTCGATCTCAACTCTGGCCGCCCCGAGCTGTCCCGACAAGCCACCCATGGGTTACGAAACCACACCCTCCCGCCGGCGCCGGTAACCAAGGGGCCACGACGCCAGCTACATCAACGAGCTCACACGTCACGCTCACGCAGGGGAAGCAGGTCGATTGGGTCCAAGGTCTCCACGTGCGTTTCTTGATCCCAGTCCGGGAGGACCGGGTTCGTCTGACGAGTTGGGGACCTGCGGGAGCGTCCGCCCAGCCCGAGCGCAAGGAGTGGCGGTAAGGCTGACTAGGCTTACTCAATGCGGCTGAGGCGGCGCAGTCAGAAAGCAGACCGAACCGGCGATACGCCGCCCTCGGTCGGCGCGGCCGTCGCCAAGTTCGCCATCGGTGGCCTCGTCGCTACGCTGATCCTCGCGGTTGTCGGCGTGCTCGTCCTAGGCCGAATCAGCCGGGATGATGCCATCGGCAACGCGAAGAACCTCACGGCCCTAGTTGGCAGAGAGGTGGTCCAGCCGACGCTGAGCGACTCACTCCTGCGCGGCGACAAGTCCGCAAGAGCGAAGCTTGACCGTGTTGTCCGCGCGCACGTCTTGAAGGGAGACATCCTCCGCATCAAGGTATGGAGCGCCGACGGCCGAATCCTCTACTCGGATCGTCCTGAGCTACTAGGGTCACGCTACGCGCTGGGCCAAGACGAGGAGACAGTGCTGAGTCGCGGCGGAGTAAAGGCGGACATCAGTGATCTTTCGCGACCCGAGAACCGGTATGAGCGACGGGCAGGCAAGTTGCTCGAGGTGTACTTGCCGATCCGCACACCAGGCGGACGCCCCGTGCTCTTCGAGGCCTACCTTCGTTTTAGTGCCGTCGCCGCCACGGGTCGCGACCTTTGGGTCAAGTTCCTGCCGGCGTTGATCGGGGCGCTGATCGTGCTGCAGCTGATCCAGCTGCCGCTCGCTCGTTCGCTCGCTCGGCGCGTCGCCCGAGCCCACCGCGACCGCGCGGAGCTGCTCAAGCGCGCACTCGACGCCTCAGAGCTCGAGCGTCGCCGTATCGCCGCCGATCTTCATGACGGTACCGTCCAGGAGCTGGTCGCGGCCTCGTATGGTCTCGCCGCCGCGCGCGAGCGGGTCGGCTCCGAGGATCCCGCCGCCGAGGCGCTACAGCGCGCTGAGGAGAGTTGCCGTACTGCTGTGAGAGAGCTGCGTAGCCTTCTCGTCGAGATCTATCCGCCACGGTTACGCGAGGCGGGACTCGCCAATGCATTGGAGGATCTGGTGAGCCCTCTTGAACGCCAGGGAATCCGAGTAAGCGTGGAGTCACAGCCGGACTTGCAACTGCCTGACGACATAACCGGGTTGCTCTACCGGACAGCTCGTGAGGCGGTCCGCAACGTCCACGAGCACGCCGATGCGCGCACGCTCGAGCTCCGAGTAGCGCAGGAGAACGGCCGAGTGTCCTTGTCGGTCGCCGACGACGGACAAGGATTCGCGCCCGAGGAGACGCTCGCGCGACCGGCCGAAGGCCATTTTGGCCTTCGCCTACTCCACGACCAGGTGCGTGACGCCGGCGGCACCCTTGAGATCGACTCAACGCCCGGCCACGGCGCCAAGCTCAGAGTCGAGGTCCCCTCATCGTGATCCGGGTGGTGGTCGTTGATGACCATGAGCTTGTCCGGGCCGGCCTGCTCGAACTCCTGGGCTCCACGGCGGATCTCGATGTGGTCGGAACCGCCGTCGACGGCGAGGCGGCGCTCGAGGTCGTCTCAGCTCGTCTACCGGAGGTTGTACTGATGGACCTTTCGATGCCGGGCATGGGTGGGATCGCCGCGACACGCGAGATTCTGGCGAAGCATCCGAAGGTCCGCGTGGTCGCGTTGACGTCCTCTTCGGATTCATCGGAGGTGCTGGGCGCTCTCGATGCCGGTGCGATTGGCTACCTGCTCAAGGACGCAACCCCGAAGGAGCTTCGCGACGGCATCCGGGCCGCCGCCCGGGGCGACTCACCTCTTTCGCCGAAGGCCGCACGGGCGGTCGTAGCCGCTCGCGGCGAGGAGAAAAAAGGGCCCGAACTAAGTTCGCGCGAGCGGCAGGTGCTCATCTGTGTTGCGCGCGGACTTCCGAACAAGCTGATCGCCAGAGATCTCGGGATCAGCGAGAAGACGGTGAAGGCCCACCTCACGAGCGTCTTCCAGCAGATCGGCGTGACCGATCGCACTCAGGCGGCGCTCTGGGCCAGGGAGCAGCGCCTCGAAGGCGACGTCTAGGGCCCCGAAGGCAATCTGAGAGGGAAAGACCCGGGACCGCCTCTTTGGGCCGTCCCGGGTCTCAACTACCGCGGTTAGTTCAGCGACGAATCTCCACTTGCGGTCTAGGTGTGGCCCGGTCCGTCGTCTGCTCCGTGCCCGCCGCTGACGTGGCCGGCTGGGTCGTCTGCTCCGTGTCCGCCGCTGACGTGGCCGGCTGGGTCGTCGGCGCCATTTCCGCCGCTGACGTGGCCGGCAGGGTCATCCGCGCCGTGGCGAAGTGCGCTGGCGCTGTGGTGGTGGGAACGGTGATGATGCCTCACATGGCCGGCCCGGTCATCTGCACCGTGGCCGCCGGGGATATGGCCGACCGGGTCATCAGCGCCGTTGCTAGCGACGGCGACTCCGCCGCCCGATACCGCCGCGGTCGCGACAGCCGCAGCGAGTAGACGTGTCAGGGTGCGAGTTGTCATGGGGCTCTCCTTGGATGTTGATTCGTAAGCGTTCGCACACCGTGGCAGCCCGCCGGTCGCGCTTTCCATTGGACATTGGTCCTAAGACCTCCCGATGAGGCGGGACACGCGGTTCAGGATCTCCACGATCACCAATCACCCGCCTCGCCGCAGGCTTGAGCGCACACCCAGATCCTCTTCGAGGGTTGGCATCAGGACGGAATCGACTCTGACCAGACCAGTGAGGGCATGCAGCCCACCTGACCGGCCACGCTGTGGGGGTTTGATGGCTGGCGCGAGGATGTCGTGGCGCAGTTGCTCGTCCCAGTCGCTGCCGCGTCCCTCGGGCGTCAGGTCGATGTCTGCAAAAGGCCGCCGGCGGTTAGGAGATACGGTGTGCGAGCTGGGTGCGTGACTTCACGTCGAGCTTGCGGAACGCCTTGCGTAGGTGGTACTCGACGGTGCTTGGGCTGATGAACAGCTGAGCGGCGATCTCTCGGTTCGTGGCTCCTTGCGCGGCAAGGCGCGCGACCTGCTCCTCCTGCGGAGTGAGTTGGTCGCGCGTGTCCACCGTCCGCTTGCGGGCGCGCTCGCCGGTCGCTAGCAGCTCGCGTTCGGCGCGGGCCGCGAACGCCTCGGCGCCCATGCTTGTGAACGCCTCAAGCGCGGTGCGCAAATGCCCTCGGGCGTCGAGGCGGCGCCGTTCGCGTCGCAGCCACTCCCCGTAGAGCAGGTGAGTCCGCGCGAGCTCGAGTCGCACACGAGGACCGGAGAGGTGTGCGATCGACTCGCCGTACAGACTCTCGGCGAGCTCGCCCTCGCTCAACAGCCCGCGCACACGCGCTCCGATTCCGCTCGCCCACTCAGAGCTGATCACGCCGGTGCGCTCCGAGAGCCACTCCCGCGCGAACTCGAGCAGCGCTCGGTCACCGGTCCTGGATGCCGCTTCGGCCAGCTCGGGTAGCAAGTACGCTCCGTATCCGATCGGATCGGGCTGCATCGCTTCCCAGGCCGCATCGCGGGCGGCGTCATGTCGGCCTAGACCGTTGTAGAGCACGGATCTCGCGTAGTTGTTGGACGTCCATCGCCGTGACGCCGCCTCCTCCGACGTGGCTTGGATCAACTCAGACGCTTGCGCCTCGTCGCCGCGCCAAGCGGCGAGAATCATCGGGGCGTTCACGAGCGCTGGGTTTCCGGTCGCCTCAGCGATCAAGCGGGCTTCGTCGATCATCAGCGTGGCCGTGGTCAACTCGCCGGCGAGCATGTGGCTCCTGGCCAGGAAGCTGAGCGCGAACTGCAGGTGGACGAGTGCGCCGGCGTCGCGGGCGGACTGCACCTGGCGAGCGGCCAGGAGATGCAAGGCCTCGTCGTCCCACATCTCGAGGGCGACGATGTTGCCGTCTCTACTGCTTGAGACTGATAGCCGGCCGACATCCTCGTTGGAGACGTCCGCGAGCAGGAGCTCGAGAGACCGAGCAAGTGCCGGCGCCGCCGCCGCGTATCCGTCGGTCAAGCGGATCGCGAACGCGTCGAGCAGGACGTCAACAGTTCGTGGCGGGGTGGTGCCGGTTGGCGCCGCCCGCGCGGCCTTCGCGACCGCCGGCGCGCCGCCGACGACTTCAACGTCGCTGGACATGGCGCCCGCGAGCGCCTCGAGGTATGTCTCGCGGGCTAACTCGGGGTCGAGTGGCTCCAGGAGACTCGCCGCGCTCAGGAGCAGGCGACCGGCTTCGCCTCCGCGCCGCTGCTCGGCCGCGATCTGGCCTCGCAACAGGTCGACACGTGCCCGCCCGAGCTCGTCGAGCATTCCAGCCTCGACGCCCGACAACAGCCCGAGCGCACCCTCCGGAGCGCCAGCATCGCGGTTGGCGCAGGCGGCCGCGAGCAGGCGCTGGGCTCGGTGCGCGGGCTGAGGCGTGAGGTCGGCAGCGCGCTCGAGGAAGGCAGCAACGGCCGCCAGCCCTCCGCGCGCCTGCGCCCGTCCAGCGGAACGCTCGAGCTCTGCGGCGACGTTCTCGTCGGGCATCGATGCCGCCTGCGCCTCGTGCCAAGCACGGCGATCCGGATCGATCTCCGGATCGGTCGCTTCCGCCAGGGCTCGGTGGACAGCGCGGCGCACCTTCAGCCCGGATGCCCCATAGACAGCCGAGCGAACCAACGGATGACGGAAAACCACTCGGACACCAAGCTCCAACAGATCTTCCGCTTCGACAGTCTCCGCGATCGACTCGGGGATCCCGAGCAGCCGGGCTGCCCGCCATACGATGGCCGGGTCGCCCGTGGGATCGGCCGCCGCGATGAGCAACAGGCGACGTGCATCACCCGGAAGCTTCGCCAGGCGGCGTGTGAAGCTCTCCTCGATACTCGTCGACAAGGGCACCGCCGGCAGCCCGAACCCGCCGGCGAGCTGTATCGGCGTCATCCCTCTCGGCAGCTCCAACAGAGCCAGCGGGTTGCCACGTGTCTCGAGAACGATCCGATCCAGCACGCGCTCGTCCATCGGAGCGGGCAAGACCGACTCCAACAGCATCCGCGCATCACGACGCCCTAACGGCTCGACGCGAAGCTCCGGCAATCCCGCGAGCGTGTCGCCGAGTTCACGAGTGGCGAACACGAACGCGATCTCCTCCGCCAGCAGGCGGCGGGCCACGAACGCGAGCGCGCGCGCCGACGCACGATCGAGCCACTGCGCGTCATCGACGAGACACAGGAGCGGCCGCTCCTCCGAAGCCTCAGACAGAAGCCCGAGCACCGCGAGTCCGACCAGGAACGGATTCGGAGCCTGTCCGGCACTCAGCCCAAAGGCGACGCCAAGCGCATCGCGCTGGGGATCCGGCAGACGCTCCGATAGGTCGAGGATCGGTGAGCACAGCTGCTGAAGCGCGGCGTACGGCAGCTCCATCTCGCCGTCAACACCGACTGCCTGGACAACCCGGAACTCCCGCCCGGCCTCGCCCGCATACTCGAGCAGCGCGGTCTTGCCGACGCCCGGCTCTCCATGTACCACCAAGACCCCGCCATGTCCGCCGCGCGAGGCCTCCAGCAGCCGATCGAGCGCCACGCGCTCGCGTTCCCGACCGAGCAATTGCCGGACCGGTGAGGGGGCTCCGCTCATCTCGAGCCCAATCATTGCTGAGGACGACACTGGGGTCATGAACTAAGGAATTCCTGGATTCGATCGCCTGGCGACGCCGCCACGATGCGGGCCGTGGAGAGCACGATCATAGGAGCGCTCGATGAGCAGGGCGGACGCGACCACCGGTCGGAAACCCCCGCCGACTTGGTCGAGCTCAATGTCCGCCCGCTGGCCAAGACCGCCAAGACGCTCGACGGAATGCGGCCCATCTGATGTCGGTGGCCTCGACGTACCGTGAGCCGAATCGATGGGCAGTCCTGGCCCTGCTCAGCGTCGCGCAGCTGATGGTGGTGCTGGACGCGACGATCGTGACCATCGCGATCCCTTCGGCCCAGAACGCGCTGCATTTCTCGATCGAGAGCCGGCAGTGGATCGTCACCGCCTACGCGTTGGCGTTCGGCAGTCTCCTGCTGCTGGGTGGCAAGCTCGGTGATCTATTCGGGCGCAAGTGGACCCTGATCGCCGGCCTGGTGGGGTTCTCGGTCGCCTCGGCGATCGGCGGACTGGCCCAGTCCTTCGGCGTGCTCGTGGCCGCCCGGGCGCTCCAGGGAGCATTCGGCGCGCTGCTCGCACCCTCGGCGCTGGGGTTGCTGACGGTGACCTTCGAGGGGTCTCCTGACCGGAACACGGCGTTCGGGATCTTCGGTGCGATCGCCGGCGGTGCCGCCTCGCTCGGGTTGATACTCGGCGGCGCGCTCACCCAGGTCTTGTCCTGGCGCTGGTGCCTGTACGTCAACCTTGTCATCGCCGCCCCTACGACGATCGTGGCGTTGCGCCTGCTGGTCAATCAGACTGCTCCGGAGCGGGATCCGATCGATATACCCGGGGTTCTCACCTCAGCGCTGGGCCTGTTCGCGCTGGTCTACGGTTTCTCCAACGCCGAGACCCACTCCTGGGGTGCCACGGCCACGATCGTGTCGCTCGTCGCCAGTCCCGTGCTTCTGACGGCATTCGTGCTGATCGAGCGCCGAGCCAAGCATCCGTTGCTGCCCCTACACATCATCTGGGACCGGGCCCGCGGAGGCGCATACACCACGCTCGCGCTGGCCGGCGCGGGCATCTTTGCGGTATCTCTGTTTCTCACCTACTTCCTGCAGCAGCAGCTCGGACTGTCGCCGCTCACGACGGGACTGGCGTTTCTCCCGATGACCGCCGTTCTGGTGGTCGTCTCGACCACCGTGCAGACCCGCGTGATCCAACACACAGGGGCAAAGCCGCTGGTACTCGCCGGCATGACGCTCGGGGCGATCGCGATGTTCCTGTTGACGCGCCTGACACCCGGCGCCGGCTACGCCGGCAATGTCCTTCCCGGCCTGCTCGTCCTCGGCGTCGGGATGGGATGCATCTTCGCGCCGGCGTTCTCGACGGCGACGCAAGGCGTGGAGGGACGCGAGGCCGGCGTCGCCTCAGCGATGGTCAACACCTCCCAGCAGGTCGGCGGCTCGGTCGGCACCTCCCTGCTGAGCACGATCTCTGCCAGCGCCGTCGCCAGCTACACGGCCGATCACCTCCACGCCACCGGCCTGGCCAACGCCGCGGCAGTTCACGGCTACACCACCGCGTTCTGGTGGGGGGTCGGAATCTTCGCCGTCGGCTTCCTTCTGGCGATCGTGATCCTGCCCGGCCAGTCCAAGCCTCGCGTGCCCACCGTCAAGGCTGCGCTCGCCCGTCACGCGATCGGCAACTGCCACCATTCCAATGCTGCGGATGCCGCGCCGCATGTGCTTGCGCCACGACAGGTCCGCCATCCCCCAGAACTGGAGCGAGTCGATGAGTGAAGCAAAGCGAAGGCAGCGGAGCGCAATCGTGTTTGGAGCGCGAAACCTGGGGCGGGCGGTCATAGAGGCGCTTGTGACGGATGGCTGGGCGGTGGCGGGCGTGGCGCGCTCGCAGGCCACTCTCGACGGGGTTACCGAGGCCGGGGGCCTCGCGCTGCAGGCAGACGTCACCGATCCGGCGAGCGTGTACGCCGCGCTTAGCGAGGTAGCCGCGGCGCATGGCGGTGTCGACCTCGCGTTGAATGCGGCCTCGGCGTACGGCGGCGACCGCGCCGGGCCCTTTGGCGGGGGCCCGATCGTTGAGGCCGACTTCAGCGGGTTTGACTCCTGGGCTGCAGCTCCGGCTCGAGCCGCGTTCTCGTTCTTGTCGGCCAGCGGACGGTTCGCCGTGGAGCAGGGTGGCCCGGCAACGCTGGTGCAGGTCACGGGCGGGTCGGCGCGGCGCGCCATGCCAGGCCGCGGCCTGTGGTCGGCGGGAGCATTCGGCGTGCGAGCCATCACCAACGCTGCCGCGCTCGAGCTCCGCCCTGTTGGTATTCACGTGGCGCTGCTGATCGTCGACGCGGGCATCCAGCCGCTCACCGGAGCCCCTCGTGGCGGAATCTCCCCCGAGGCGCTTGCCGACCCACGCCGGATCGCCGAGGCAGTTCTCTTCCTGGCCAACCAGGATGCGCGCGCGGCGACACACGAGCTACAGCTCACCCCGCTCGCCGAGGCGTGGACCCCCTAACCCGCGTTTTAGAGGCATAGTGCCCACGCGATCGCCGCCGCAGGAGGCACGCGGCGGCCGGCTGTCGCGCACGCCGTCGCTCCTGCGTAACGGCGGGTACCTGGCAGCGCCCGCAACGGTCCTGCAAAGGACGATCTCCGAGCGCCCCGGGTGACGGCTGGTCGTCCTCGTACCCCGACCTAGGACGACACTCGGGTCGCGGACTAAGGAATTCAAGGATTCGATCGCTGGCTCGTCGGTTCACGATGCGTCCATGAGCACACCAGATACGACAACTGAGGCACACGCGAACACTCGCCCGAGCAGGGCTGAGGATTTGCCGGATTACGCGCCGATCCCGAGGTCGGCGTTGGGTCCCGCGTTGAACGAGCAGGGCTACTACGTGGGACGTGTTGAGCAGAACCTGTATTGGGTGACTGACGGCACGTATCAGTCGGCGTTCTTGACGACGAAGGATGGGGTTGTGCTGCTTGATGCGCCGCCGACGATCGGCCATAACATCCAGCGCGCGGTCGACGAGATCGCGTCTGCGAACGGCGTGAGCAACAAGGTCACGCATCTCGTCTACTCCCATCACCATGCAGATCACGCGGGTGCGTCGTCGCTGTTTGACAAGAGCGTTGCCCGGATCGGGCATGAGGAGACGCGCAAGCTGTTGCTGCGCGACGACGACCCGGCGCGGCCGGCGCCGGAGGAGACGTTCGGTGATCGCCGCACGCTTGAGATCGGCGGTGAGCGCATCGAGCTGGCGTGGCATGGCACCAACCACTCCCCGGACAACATCTACATCCACCTGCCCGACCACGACACGTTGATGCTCGTGGACATCGTCAACCCGGGGTGGGCGCCGGTGTATCTCAGCAACCTCACCGAGGACATTCCGGGCTACGTCGAGGCGCCCGCCACGGCGCTTGCCTACCCGTGGAAGCACTTCATCGGCGGGCACATGGGCCGGCTCGGAACCCGCGACGATGTCACCCTGCACCAGCAGTACATGGCCGATATCGACGCTAGCGTCAGGACCGCGATCGATACGGTCGATCCCACGCCGTTCTTCGTGAAGTACGGCGAGAACAGCTGGGCCGCGGTGAGGGGCCTGCTCGACGCGACCACGGCCGCCGCCGCAACACCCGTGATCGAGAAGTACACCGGCAGGCTGGCCGCGGCCGACGTGTTCACCGCGAGCACCACGTTCTGGGTCATGGAGTCAATCCGCCTCGACCTCGGCTACGGCTCACAAGTCCACCCCTGAGCCCGGACTAGGGGGCCGAGAGCCGAATTGATCGGCGCCGGACGGCGACCCGCGTATCCAGAAAACACGCCAGGAGGAGGAGAGGCCAATGGCCAGTGCACCGATCCGCGATCAGGTTGGCGACCACCTGATCACCCCGCAGAATGCGGCGCTCGTGGTGATTGATTACCAACCGTCTCAATTCGCGACGGTTCGCTCGATGGATCCGGACCTGCTGCTGAAGAACATCGTGTCGACGGTCAAGACAGCGAGAGCGTTCGGGCTGCCGATCGTCCACTCGACCGTCAACGTCGCATCTGGCCAGCAACAGCCGACAGTCCCGGAGCTGGCCGAGCTGCTCGAGGACAGTCCCCCGATCGACCGCACGAGTGTCAACTCGTGGGAGGACCTCGACTTCCTGGCCGCTGTGCGCGCCACCGGCCGGCGCAAGCTCATCTTCTGCGCGCTCTGGACCGAGGTCTGCATGGCGTTCGCGGCGCTCGACGCTTTGAGGG
Organism: Solirubrobacteraceae bacterium; assembly: GCA_034665005.1. GTDB lineage: Bacteria > Actinomycetota > Thermoleophilia > Solirubrobacterales > Solirubrobacteraceae > Palsa-744. Next base: position 261,813 of record JAXDGO010000059.1, read on the forward strand.
AGGGCTACGCGGTCTATCCCGTCGTCGACGCGATCGGCGGCACATCCGTGGAGGCGCACCGCACCGGCATCGAGCGTGTCGTGCAGGCCGAGGGCGTCCCGATCGGCTGGGTCTCGCTCGCGTGCGAGCTACAGCGCGACTGGAACCGGCTGGAGACAGTGCCGCAGGTCGTCGAGATCGTGCTCACCGAGAGGCTGTTGAAGGAATGACCCTGGAGTCCGAGACAGAAAGAGTGGCGGCCTCAGGCCAGGAGATTTCAGCAGCGGATTGACATGGGCCAGCGAGCCTGGGGCGCTGCCAACCAACCCAACCGAATGGAGATCCTCCGTGAGCACCGAGCAGCAGGAGACCCTCGACGCAATCCTGCGACAGTCAGCCTTCCCCGCCGGCAGCGATGTCGACGAACAACGGCGACTGCTCCGAGAGTTGCTATCGGCGCAGCCGCTGCCCGCGGAGGTGACCGTGACCGCAGCCGAACTGGGCGGCGTCCCAGCCGCCGAGATCACAGTCGACGGCATCGATGCTCGCCACCTTGTTCTTTATTTCCACGGCGGCGTGTACGTGATGGGCGACGCCTTCCTCGCCGCTGACCTGGCCTCGCAGGTCGGCCGGCGGACACACGCCAAGGTCATCTCCGTCGACTACCGGCTCGCCCCCGAGCACCCGTATCCGGCAGCGGTTGACGACGCTCTTGCAGCCTATGAAGCCCTCCTGAACAACGGCATCGCCGCTTCGGACATCGCCTTCGCGGGAGAGTCCGCCGGCGGCGGCCTCGCCGTCGCCACCCTGGTCAACGCCCGCGACCACGGGTTGCCCCTGCCAGCCGCTGCCCTCGTCATGTCACCGTATGCCGATCTCACCCTCGCCGGGACGACCATGGAGACCAGGCGCGAGGTCGACCCGCTGCTCAGCCGAGAGAACCTCCAAGCCCGAGTCACCGACTATACGGCGGGACAAGACGCCGCTCTCGGCCTCATCAGCCCGGTATTCGCCGACCTGTCCGGCCTGCCGCCCCTGATCATCCAAGCCGGAAGTCACGAGGTTCTCCTCGACGACGCCGTCCGCCTCGCGCGACAAGCCGCCACCGCCGACGTCGAGGTCACACTCGAAGTCACCCCTGGGGTGCCCCACGTCTTCCAGGCCTATCACCCGATCCTTGACGAAGCGCCGGCGGCGCTGGACAGAGCTGGACAGTTCCTGTCGGGGCATCTCGCCGGTGCAGTACGCGTCACCGGATAGTCAGAGGGTTCCGGCACGAGATCATGGTCCTCGCCTTGAGTTACCGCGCATAATCGACGCGAGCCGTGGTATGCAGAGGACAGACAGGAGAGCTGATGGCCCACACTGAAATCACGCCCGCCGAGCAGGCTGACCGTCTCGCGATCCGCGAGCTGGTCGACGCTTATGCGCGCTGCGCTGACACCCGCGACGCCGAGGGGCAGAAGTCGCTCTTCACCGAGGACACCCACTTCGTCGTCTACATGGACGGCAAGGGCTCCGAGCCCACGCAGGTACTCGACGGCCGCGAAGCGCTGACGCCGGTCTTCGACGATCTCAACCGCTATCAGGCCACGATGCACTTCAACGGGCAAAGCACGATCAGTCTCGACGGCGACCGTGCAAACGGGGAGAGCTACTGCATCGCCCATCACCTCTACACCGAAGGCGACCAACGAAAGCTGATGCTCGCGTACCTTCGATACGGCGATACGTTCGCCAAGATCCACGGCACCTGGCTGTTCGCGGAGCGCAACCTCTACGTGGCTTGGATAGAGAACCGCACGTCGCATCCGTAGCGTTCCGGCGCGCCGTCAGCGTAAGGCCGACTCAAATGAGAACCGAACGGCCTCGAAGCCATCGCTATGCCGGAGGAGGGACTCGACGCCCGACACGCGGGATTGTGATGGCGCCGGCGGAGTGCGGGCTGGTGGGTGGCGGTGCGGGACAATGGCACTACAGGGCCGGTTATCCGGCTTTGAGCAGATCGGCTGTGCGGGCCGAATCCGTGGGTCCTGCTGACGCCCTGCTGACACCCTGGATAAACGCCACGTTCTCCTGCGACATCGCCTACTCCGCCAGGCCGAGGTCGGCGAGGGCGCGGTCGCGGTCCCAGTAGCGGATCATCGTCATGACTTTGCCGTCGTGGATGTGGAAAACCCAGGCTCCCTTTGCCTGGATCTGCTCGAGATTCAGGCCGCTCGTTTTGCCCCGCCCACTGAAGTGGTCGAGCACGAGCACGGTTTCAGCGTCAAGCTCGCGGTATTCGTCCACCATCAGACGGAACCCCTCCCAGGTGCTAAGCCAGCCGCGGAATTGCTTCGCCATCTCGTCCAGGCCCGTCCAGGTGCCCGGGTCCGGTGCGTCCGCCTGCACGTAATCGATTTCGGGGTCGGCCCACTCGGCGGAGCTGAAGTCGCCGCGCTCCCAGTCCGCGTAGATCGAGCGCACGAGGTCCAGGTTCTCCGGCATCGCCCGGCCAGTATCCCGCAGGGCGGCTAAGCCGCCCTGCAGAGCATATTCCGCTGTAGGGTGGGCGCATGAGGTCGGCGGTTTGCGGGAATCGTCGCTAAAGATGCGTAGCGCTCTCTCGAATGTCGCAGCATGTCACGGTGCTCTTCCTCGCTCTGTGGGTCGCGGCGCGACCGTCTTGGCCGTCACGGTCGTTGCGGTCGTCCAGATCGCCGTCAGCGACCCGCCTACGACTTCGGCTGATCCGTTCCTCGAGCAGGCTGAGCTGGTCGGTCACGGCGCGGGTTTCGGCGGAGGGGGCGGCGTGGGGGATCATGCCGTTGCGCTGTCGGCTGACGGCACCACGGCTCTGGTGGGTGCCCCGGCCGGGAAAAGCGGTGAATCGTCCTACGCGCTCATCTTCACACGGTCGGGCTCAAGGTGGTCTCAGCCGACTTCGCTCGTGCCCGAAGTTGAACCCGGCGTATATCGGGTGCCCCAAGAAGGCTTCGGCGCCAGCGTAGCCCTCTCGGCCGACGGCAGCACAGCGCTCGTCGGCGCCATGTACGGCGCCGTGTACGTGTTCACCAGGGAAGGCGCTACATGGCACTCGACACGGATCGAACCTCCGCGCGAAACCGCCTGCCCGGGACGATTCGGCCAAGCTGTCGCCATCTCCGAAGACGGCGGCACAGCGATCATCGGCGACCCCTTTGGTTGCCCGGACGATTTCGACGGCTCGGCATGGATCTACTCGCGTTCCGGAAACACCTGGGGCCTGCAAGCCGGCCCGCTCCACGGCGAAGAAAAGATCAATCCTTTCGGCAACGAGGATAGATTCGCGAGCACCGTCGCGCTATCCGGCGACGGCAACACGGCGATCGTGGGCGCCATGGGCGAAGACGGCGCGCTGGGATCCGCAAGGGGCGCCGCGTGGGTGTACAAGCGCAACGGGCCAAACTGGACCCAGAACGGGACGAAGCTCCAACCTCCGAGCCACCAACCTGGCGCGCATTTCGGGCGCTCTGTCGCTCTGTCCGGAGACGGCTCACGCGCGCTGATCGGCACTTACGGGGAAAACAACGAAGGCAGCGGTGCCTGGGTCTTCGACCGCGGTCCGAGCGGCTGGACACCACAAGCTCGATTCACCTCCGAACAACCCAGCTCAGTCAACGGCGCCATCGGATGGACGGTCGCGCTATCCCGTTCCGGCAACACGGCGCTTCTCGGCGGACCAGAAACAAGCCCCGAAGAGGCAGGGAAGGCGTGGGCCTTCACATGTACCGCCTCCGGCTGGACCCGGGAACCCATCCAACCCCCTGTTTCGACACAGTTCGGAAACCTCGGCTATTCGGTCTCGCTCGCCAGCGACGGTGCGACGGCTCTCGTAAGCGCGGATGGCGTACCCGGCGAATCGCAGCGGGGAGGCGCCGCGTTCGTGTTCTCCAGCCCGCCCGACTCGTCCGGATTCTGCGCGGGAAACGTCACACAAACGGGCAACGTTGGGGCCGGATCCCCCAACAGCGCAGCCACGACGACGCCCATCGTCGGGTCGCTACGTCAGACCCACCAAGCGTGGCGCAGGGGCCGAGCGATGGCTAGCCTCGCCCGCAGGCACGGTCGGATACCTGTCGGGACGACTTTCGCGTTTTCACTGAACGAGCCGTCCCGCGCGCGCTTCAGCTTCGCGCAACTAAGGATGGGCCGCACCCTACACGGCCGATGTGTGCGCAGCGCACCGCGCGGTCGTCGCCTGCGTCGCTGCCGACTAGCCGTCAGCCGCGGCATCCTCACGCTGTCCGCGGGCGCCGGCCTTAGACGCCTTCGCTTCGACGGGCGCATCACCAAGCGCCACGTACTCCCCCCAGGGTCCTACATCCTCACGCTCACAGCCGAAGCCGGAGGGCAAAAGTCTGCTGCTCGTTATTTGCGCTTCACGATCGTGGCGTAGCCCGAGCAAACGACGCTGCGAGAAGCATCGACCCTGAGCTGCGGAAGCCAGCCGCAATCTGCTTCTGCTTTCCGTGAAAGAGGCGTCTCCGCGGGCCGCTCTTCGCTACCGCTGCGGACGACTTGCGAGCGGCCGAATCGGGCCGGCGCTCGCGCTCGCTCGCGGAGTCAAGCGCGCGCCCGGCGCTTCAAACGAGCCGGACGCTAGCTCATCGGATGGTTTGTGAAACGACGGTCCTCGAACCACCCAGGAGCCCTGACGACCGCGGGCGGCAGGTCGCGGTAGATGAGGATCGCGCGGCCACGGCCGATCTGCCGGAGCCATGGCGCCTGTGCCGTCTTCTGCTGGCCGGCGTTCAAACTCACCCTTCCCATCGAACTCGACGTGTTGGCGACGGGCTCTTCGCCGAGCAGCTCCGACAGCCGTCATCGCTGGCCCCCGGCACGAACCCGGCCCTTGCGCTTCGCTCGTCGCAGCTTCGCGGCTTCCTTCGCGCACCCGTCGAGCACTCGCCGCTGCCACGGCTCAGCGTCCACGGAGTGCGGGGCCTGCGCCTCCGCGGCCTGCTCCTCGGTCAATTCAGCAAGCTCCCGGGGTGAAATCGCCGTGAACACGTCGCCCGCCTGCACCCATCCCCAGACCTGCGAGCGGTACGGATGCTCGGGTGGGTCGCCCGGCACGTCAGGGCGCTCGGCAACGTCCTCGGCCTGCGCCCCCCCGATCGCGTCGAGCCGCTTCGCGAACGACACGTACTCAGCCGGAGCGCCCTCCACGCGCCCGCGGGCAGCCCACCGCGCGACCGTCTGCCGCGACGTGCCAGCCGCCGCCGCAGCCTCCTCCATCGACACGCCGACCGTCAACAGCGCAAGCAGTCGCTCGCGGGCCTGCAGGTCGAAGCGAGGGGGTCTTGTTGACACGTCAAGCCTTTTTCTCACGCTGAGGACCCGGCATCACCAGCCGCACTAGTTCGCCGGTTAGGCGACCGCCCTCTGGTGTCGGGTCTAGGGCCGCTGCGGGATACTGCTCAGGGCGATGTCTGAGGAGTCCACGACCCCCGACCTGGTGGAGCTTGTGCGCAAGCAGTTTGAGGCTTTGAATCGCCGTGATCTCGACGGGGTGATGAGCAGCGTCGCCGAAGATGGGGTCTTGGACGGGCGGGCGGACCTCATCGAGGGTCGAGCGGCGATACGTGGCTTCCTTGACGAGTGGTTCGGGGCCTACGAGGAATTGGACTACGAGCTTGAGGAGGTCAGTCACCTCGGCGGTGGGGTTGTGTTTGCCGTGGTGATTCAGGACGGGCGTCTGGTTGGCAGCGACGGCCGTGTTCGACAACGTGAGGGATGGGTCTACCTCTGGGTGGGAGGCTCGATCGCTCGCCTTACGACCTCCGAGGTCGACGAGGCCCGTGCAGCCGCCGAACGCCTCGCCGAGGAGCGGGGCTAGGCGATGTCGCAGGAGAACGTGGAACTGTTGCGCCGGGGAATCGAAGCGTGGAACCGGCGCGAACTCGACGTGTGGCTTGACTTGGGGACGCCAGACGTCGAGTGGATGCCCGCCGGTCCAGCGTCGGTAGAGCGGACCGTCTATCGAGGCTATGACGAGGTGCGCGCTGGGATCGAGGCAGTGTTCGAGACCTGGGACGTGTTCGAGTGCCAAGAGAGTGAAGTGCAGGATCTCGGCGAGGCCACTCTCTGGCTCGGGCGCGTCCACATGCGTGGAAATGCGAGCGGGGTTGAGCTTGACCAAGAGTTCGCGATCCATAGCGTGGCGCGGGACGGCAGGGTGGCCCTGATCCACACCTTTCTCTCGTGGCATGAAGCCCTCAAAGCCGTGGGGCTGGCGGCGTAGGCGATGTCGCAGTAGAACGCGGAGTCGGACGCGCCACGACACCGCGCCCGACTCGCCACGTCCCACGGGGCGAACCAACTTCACTTCCCCGCGTGCTCCCGCCGAGCAGGAGTCAGTGCTCGGCAAGCTCTTGTCTATCGACTGCACCGGTATCCGTGACTAGGAGCGGCGTCAATCCGTTCGCGCGACGACCCAAGCGGCTTGCTCGCCTCTCGCGGTTCGCCGTGTTGCCCCATCCGTTGGCCCACGCGCTCAACGCGGCCCTGGCCTAATGCGGAACCCCGCATTCCAGAGCCGTTTTCGGTGATGCCGGAGGAGGGACTCGAACCCCCGACACGCGGATTATGATTCCGCTGCTCTAACCGACTGAGCTACTCCGGCGGGGCGCGGTGCGCATCGCCGTCCAGCTCCTCCTCGCGGCGCTGGGGGCGGCATCGCGCATGCCGCAAGCTTCGCCGCACAGTCTACGCGGCGAAATGAGCAGCCACGGGTCTGCAGGCACGCCGGCGCGCCCGCAGGTTAGCCTCGTCCCGATGGATGCGCCGATCCTGCTCGCCGTGCCGAATGTGTCCGAGGGACGCGACGAGACGACGATCGCGGCCTTGCGCACTGCGTTCGCCGGAGCGGAGTCGACATGGCCGCAGGGCAAGGAGACCGGGTCGCCTGGCGAGCACGCGCCTGGAACGGGGGCGCCCCGTGCTCGGCTGATCGACGTCCATTCGGATGCCGATCACCATCGCTCGGTGTTCACGCTCGCCGCACGCCCCGGCAGGCTCGCGGACGCCGTGCTCGCGGGCGCTCGCGTGGCCGTCGAGCAGATCGATGTGATGAGCCGCGCGGATCTTGAGCGCTCGCAGGCCGGACAGCATCCACATGTCGGAGCGCTCGACGTCGCGCCGGTCGTATACGTCGACGAGCGCTCGCGTGGCACCGCCTGCGCCGAGGCGCTCGTCATCGCCGACCGCCTCGGCGAGGAGCTAGACGTGCCGGTCTTCCTCTATGGAGAGCTGACGGAAGCCGACTCGACGCCTGCGCGCACGCGCGCGCAGCTGCGGCGCGGTGGGGCGGGGGCCATGGCCGGGCGGATCGCACGCGGCGAGCTTCGTCCGGACTTCGGCCCGCCCCGCATGCATCCGAGCGCCGGCGCGACGCTGGTCGCGGCGAGACCTCCACTGGTGGCGTTCAACCTGCAGCTGGCGTCCCCCGCGACGATCGCCGACGCGCAGAGGATCGCCGCCACGGTGCGCGAGGGGGGCAGCGAGGGCCTGCCCGGCGTGCGCGCGATCGCGGTTGCGCTGAGCGGTGACATCGCTCAGGTCTCGATGAACGTCGAGCGCCCGTTCGAGGTCTCCCTGGCGATGGTCGCGGAGGCAGTCGGCAGACACGCGCGCATCGCCGGCGCTGAGCTGGTCGGGCTAGCGCCCCGGGCCGCGCTCGAGGGCTTTCCTGCGAGCATCGAGATCCAAGGACACGATCCCGAGCGCCACGTGCTCGAGAACGCATTAGGCTGCTAGAGATGGCTCAGACCAAGCGCAAGCGCCAGACCAAGCACCGCGGCAACGCGGCCGGGGTGGTCGAGTCGCGCGGTCGCACCGGACGCAAGCCCACCGCCGCGGAGAAGAGCGGGAACGCCACCGAGCTGGCGCGGGCCAAGGAGAAGGCCCTGGACCGCCGGGATCGCCCGCCGACCTGGCGCGGGGCACTGATCAAGGCGATGATCGCCGCGGTGCTGTTCCTCCTGTTCGTGATCCTGTTCCTCCCGAAATCCAACTCCGCCATCGCCCTGTTTCCGGTGGTGCTCGCGATGTACACGCTGATCAGCTTCTACACCGACAAGTGGGTCTACAACCGCCGCCAGCGCAGCAAGGCTCGGCGCGGCGGCGGCGGCGGCGGCGGCGGTGGCGGTGGCGGCAAGGCGGCCTCGCAATGAGCGCCCCGGACGTGCGCGGCTTCACCGTCGGGCCGGTTCAGGAGAACTCCTACATCGTGCGAACCGACGCGTCGGCGACGCGGGCGGTGATCGTGGATCCCGGCGAGGAGCCCGACCGGCTCCTGGGAGCCGCCGAGGAGCTCGGCGTCGAGATCGAGGCGATTCTCATCACGCACTGCCATTTCGATCACATCGGTGCGGTCGCGCCCGTGGCGCGCGCGACGGGCGCCGAGGTCTACTGCCCCGTGATCGAGCGGCCGGTGCTCGCCGATGTGATGAGCTGGGTGCCCCCGGGGTTCGGGCCGTTCGAGAGCTACGAGGCTGAGCACACCGTCGCCGGCGGCGAGCGGCTGAGCCTCGCAGGGATCGACTTCGACGTCGTGTTCACCCCCGGACACAGCCCCGGCCATGTGACCTACGCGGCGTCCGGCCTGCTGCTCTCGGGCGACGTGCTGTTCCAGGGCTCCGTCGGCCGGGTCGATCTCCCCGGCGGGGATTGGGCCACGCTCGAGCGCTCGATCGAGACCCTGCTCAAGACGTTCCCGGCGGACACGGTCGTCTACCCCGGACACATGGGCGTGACGACGCTTGGACGAGAGCGTGACGCGAACCCCTTCCTGAGCGAGCTCCGCGTTCGTGTGCCCAGCGTGATGGCCGGCCCGGGCGCGGCGCCAGCCTGAAGTTGAGCGACTCCAAGATCAAAGCGCCGCGTGGCACGTTCGACGTGCTGGGCGACCAGGCGGCGGCTCGGACCGGGCTGGAGGCGCGGGCTCGCTCGATCCTGGAGGGTGCCGGCTACGAGCGGATCGAGACGCCGGCCTTCGAGGCGACGGAGCTGTTCGCCCGCGGTGTCGGCGAGTCCACGGACATCGTGAGCAAGGAGATGTTCACGTTCGAGGACGGCGCAGGGCGCTCGCTGACGCTGCGCCCGGAGGGCACCGCCCCGGTATGCAGGGCCTACGTCGAGCACGGCATGCACAAGCGCCGCCAGCCGGTGAAGCTCTGGTACCTCTCGAGCTTCTTCCGCCACGAGCGTGCCCAGGCCGGTCGCTATCGCCAGTTCTGGCAGGTGGGGGCCGAGGCGCTCGGCTCGGACGACCCGGCGCTCGACGCCGAGTCGATCACGCTGCTCGCGAGCCTGCTGGACGAGATGGGGGTCCGGCATGTGAAGCTGCGCCTCTCGAGCCTCGGCAGCCCGGAGACCAGGAGCGAGTACCGCGAGCGCCTACAGGCGCATCTGCGGGCACATCAGGAGAGACTCTCGGATGAGGTAAGGGCCAGGATCGAGCTCAACCCGCTGCGCGCGTTCGACTCCGACCATCCCGGCACGAGAGCCGTGATGGAGAGCGCGCCGCGGCTGCTGGAGCACCTCAGCGACGAGGACGCCGACCATTTCGTGGAGGTCCGCGAGCTGCTTGATGCGGCCGGCGTCGCCTACGAAGTCGACTCGACGCTCGTGCGCGGTCTCGACTACTACACCCGCACCGTCTTCGAGTTCACCTCCGATGCGCTCGGAGCGCAGAGCGGCGTTGCCGGGGGCGGTCGCTACGACCGGCTGGTGCAGCGGCTCGGCGGCCCTGCCACGCCCGGCATCGGCTGGGCCGCCGGCATCGAGCGGATCCTGCTCGCCGGCGAGCGCTCGGAGCTCGAGGGCGAGGCGTCCAAGGGCGGTGGCCATCCGGGGGCGCCCGCTCCCGTCGAGCTGTTCGTGGCGCGCGAGGACCAGGGCTCTGATGTTCGCAGGGCCGCTTTCGCCCTCGTCAGCGAGGCCCGCTCGGCGGGCCTGACCGCTCAGGTCGACCTGGGCGGACGCTCGCTGAAAGGCCAGCTCGGCCACGCCGACGCGCTCGGGGCCCGCTTCGTCGCGATCGTCGGCGAGCGCCAGACGGTGCTGCGCGACATGCAGACCGGCGGCCAGCGGCAGCTGGCGCCAGACGCCGTCGTGCACGCCGTACTACGCGGTCTGCACGACCTTTGAGAGCGCGACGGGGCATCGAGCGGCGCGCCGCGCACGACCCGCGTGCTGGCGCCGGCTCAGAGGGGATGGGCCTTCGCGCGGGCGAGCAGCAGTGCGAGCAGCTGGCGCTCGGTCGCCGCGGGCACCGGCTGCGTGATGCTGGCGGCGCTCATCGCGACCTGCGCCGGCCCCAGGGCAAATGCCACGACGTCGACGTAGATCGGCACCGACACTTCCTTGTACGGCTGAAACCCTCTTTGGCCGGATAAAGCCGTCCATGGGTTCTTTCGCCGTTCAACTTTTGGGCAGAGATGCCGAAGGAGGGGAACATGGCGCAGATCTCCCGACCCTTCCAGATAGCGCTCGTCGCGCTGGTGCTGTTCGTAGGCGTGTGGCTCGCTGCCCTGCACGGGCATTCGAACAAAGCGACCACGGCGGGCTCCTCGCCGGCCGCCCCCACACCCGCACCCGTCAAATCCGCCAAGGCGGCGACGCCCGGCAACGGTGCGGCGCCAGGGGGCGTCTACCACGGATCTGCACCTGGCGTCGAAGGCCTGACGCGGGCACTCGCCAAGGCGCACGGCGCCGTCGCGACCTCGCAGCAGAACGCCAGGCAGCTCGAACAGAAGTCCGCCCAGGCCTCAGGCGGCTCGGCGCCCGCAGCCGCCGCGGCTCCCGCCACCCACCCCGCCTCGCCTCTGACAAAGGGCTCCCCGGCGGCCACGGCGCCGAAGAGCCGGCACACGACCCCCACCGGCGCGGGGGCTGCGCACCATGCAGCCAAGCCGACGCAAAGCGCGACGCAGACTGGGCCGCAGCGCAAGCCCGCGATGCAGGCGCTCGTGGAACGAGCGCTGCACGAAGGTAAGGTCGCGGTCATCCTCTTCTGGAACCGGAAAGGCGCCGACGACGTCGCCACTCGCAACCAGCTGAGGCTGCTCGAGGCCGTGCACCACCTGATCCGCCCGGTCGCAGGCGTCCCCGCGGTGCGCCGCCTGCTTCAGCGCTCCGGCCAGCAGCTGCAGAAGAAGTTCGCGGCCTTCGAAGCGAGCGCCACACAGGTCGCGACGTTCGGCTCGATCACAAGGGGCGTGCAGGTAAACCAGACGCCGACGCTGCTCGTGATCAACAAGCAGGGCAAGGTGATCGCCCTGACCGGCCTGATCGACGCCTACTCGCTCGAGCAGGCCATAGACGAAGCGCGGCAGCGCTAGCCTAGACTCGCTCGGGTGAGAGGTACTCCCGAGCACCTGATCAGCCATCTCGAACGGCCGCTCGGACGCGGCCATTCGCCGCGCGAGGCGTTCACCGGCGCCGCCGGCGGGGCGGCGTGCGGCGATCTCATCCGGCTGTCGCTCGCGATCGACCCGGACAGTCCCGAGGGTCGGATAGAAGACGCCGGCTTCGACGCGAGCGGTTGCGGCACGATCGTGGCCGCCGGTAGCGCCGCCGTGGGCATGTTGCGCGGCAGCTCGCTGCTGCGGGCCGCCAGGATCGGCGCAGAGGACATCGCGGATCAGCTGGGCGGGCTCAGCGCCGCCAAGCGCCATGCGGCCGAGCTGGCCGCCGATGCCCTGCACCGCGCCCTCGGCGCCGGCGCCCGCCACCGCGCGGCGCTCGCACCGCAGGCCGGCCGCACGCTGGTGGCCATGAGCGGCGGCGTCGACAGCGCCGTCGCGGCCGTCCTGGTGGCCCGGGGCGGCGCGGAGGCCGTCGCCGTGACGCTCGAGCTGTGGTCGGACCCGGAGAACGACGGCGATCTCAGCTGCTGCTCGGCGCAGGCCGTTCGCGGGGCGCGCGAGCTCGCCCACGGCCTCGGCCTGCCACACCTCTCAATCGACCTGCGCGCGGAGTTCCGCAGCGGGGTGGTGGATGCCTGGCTCTCCGACCACGCGGCCGGGCTGACCCCCAACCCGTGCGTGCGCTGCAACGGCAATGTTCGCCTCGATGCGATGATCGAGCTCGCCGACAGGCTCGGCTGCGAGACGCTCGCCACAGGACACTACGCGCGCGTGCATCGCGCTCCGTCGCGCATCACCGCCGGCGAGGGGACGGGGCCGCTGCTGCGGATGGCGGCCGATGAGCGCAAGGACCAGAGCTACGTGCTCTCGGCGCTGCCGCCGCGCTCACTTGCGCGCATGCGCTTCCCGCTGGGGGAGATGCAAAAGCAGGGCGTCCGCGAGTTGGCCGAGCAGGCCGGGCTCGCAGTCGCGCGCAAGCGCGACTCGCAGGACCTGTGCTTCCTGGCGGGCACCCGTCAAGGCGATTTCCTCGCGCGCCACGCGAACCTCGGCGCGCGCTCCGGGCCGATCGTCGATCTGCACGGCAGGGTCTTGGGCGAGCACGACGGAGCCCACGTGTTCACGATCGGGCAGCGTCACGGGCTCGGGATCGGCGCGCCGGCGCCGCTTTACGTGCTGGCGACCGATGTGCGGACGAACACCGTGACGGTCGGTGCGCGCGAGGAGCTCCTCGCCGACGGGATCGCGCTCCGTGAGGTGAGCCTCCGCCGCGACGGACGATGCGTCGACGCTGTGCGCGTCCGCTCGCACGGGCGCAGGCTTGCCTGCCGACTGGCGCAAGATCTGCGCCCCGGCCGCCATCCGAGCGTGGAGATCGAGCTCGAGCGGCCGGCCGAGCGCACCGCTCCCGGTCAGGTCGCCTGCATGTACTCCGGCGATCTCGTAGTCGGCTACGCCACCATCGCGGCCTAGCGCACCGAACGCGGCCTAAGATCCGTCGCAGGATGACCTCCGATGAGATACGCGAGCGCTACCTGAGCTTCTTCGAGGAGCGCGGACACAGGCGCATTCCCTCGGCCTCGCTCGTGCCTTCCGCGCACGATCCCTCGGCGCTGCTCACCGTCGCCGGGATGCACCCGCTGAAGCCCTACTTCCTCGGCCAGGAGGCGCCCCCGGCGCCGAGGCTGACGAGCTGCCAGAAGGTGTTTCGCACGGTCGACATCGACAACGTCGGCAACACCTCCCGCCACCTCACCTTCTTCGAGATGCTCGGCAACTTCTCGTTCGGCGACTACTTCAAGCGCGAGGCGATCGAGTTCGCCTGGGAGCTCTCACGGGACGTGTTCGGGCTCGACGAACGCGACATCTGGGTCACGGTCTTCTCGGGCGACGAGGCTCTCGGCCTCGGTCGTGACGAGGAGGCGATCGAGCACTGGCTGGCGGTCGGGGTTCCGCGCGAGCGGATCGTCGAATGCCCTCGCTCTGAGAACTTCTGGCAGGCCGGGCCAGCCGGCCCCTGCGGCCCGAGCTCGGAGCTCTACCTCGACCGCGGTCTCGAGTACGGCTCACCCGACGATCTCCCGGGTGGCGAGAACGAGCGCTTCCTCGAGTACTGGAACCTGGTGTTCATGCAGTACGACCAGAAGCCCGGCGCCGGCGGCAGCGGCTCAATCCTCGAGCCCCTGCCGGCGAGGAACATCGACACCGGCCTCGGCCTGAACCGCATGGCGGCGATCCTCCAGGGCAAGGCGTCGGTGTTCGAGACCGATCAGTTCAGCCCGCTGATCGAGCTGGGAGAAGAGCTCTCCGGCCGGCGCTACGGCGAGGACTTCGCGACCGACCGGCCGATGCGGATTCTGGCCGACCATGCCCGCGCCATGACGTTCCTGTTGGCCGACGGCGTCGTGCCGTCAAACGAGGACCGCGGCTATGTGCTGAGGCGCGTGATGCGCCGCGCGATCCAGCAGGGCAGGGCGCTCGAGCTCGAGCCCGGCTTCCTGACCCGCTACGCCGAGCGCGTGCGCGAGGTGATGGGCGCCGCCTACCCAGAGCTGCGCGAGCAGGCCGATGCGATCGACATGTGGCTCTCCGCGGAGGAGGAGGCCTTCGGCCGCACGCTCGCCCAGGGCCTGGGCACGCTGCGCCTGCACATCGACCAGGCCCGCTCCTCCGGGCGCCCCTCGGTGGCGGCCGCCGAGGTGTTTCGCCTGCACGACACATACGGCTTCCCCTATGAGATGACCAGCGAGCTGCTTGCCGAGGAGGGAATCGAGATCGAGGGCGACTTCGAGACCCTGATGGAGGAGCAGCGCGCGCGCGGGCGCGCCGGAGCGGGCGGGGGCGGGGCGGCCGACGTCGGAAGCGTGCGAGACATTGCGAGCTCCTTCGCGCGCGAGAGTGGCTTTCCCACCCGGTTCACCGGCTATGAGACCGAGGAGCAGCAGACCACCGTGGGCGCCGTGCAGAGCATCGGCGCGAACGGGTCCGCCGGCGCAGCCGTGGGGGACGGGAGCCGCGCCTCGGGGACTCGCTACCTCGTCAAGCTGGCGGAGTCGCCCTTCTATGCCGCCGGGGGCGGGCAGGTCGCCGACGCGGGAACGCTTGAATGCGACGATGGCGACTGCCGCGCGCGCGTGCAGGACGTCCTGCGTCTCGGCGATGACCAGGCGCTCGTCGTGGCCGTCGAGGAGGGCGCTCTGCGCCCGGGAGCCGCGGTGCTCGCGCGAGTCGATCGCGTCGCCAGGCACGCCACCGAAGCAAACCACACGGCCACGCACCTGCTGCAGGCGGCGCTTCGCGAGCGCGTCGGCGCCCATGTGCGCCAGGCCGGATCCTACGTCGGGCCCGACAAGCTGCGCTTCGACTTCAGCCACGGTCAGGCCTTGAGCGCCGCCGAGCTGCGCGACGTGGAGGAGCGCGTCAACGAATGGATCGCGCGCAACGATCCCGTGCGCCCCATCACGACCACGCTCGACGAGGCCAAGCGCCTCGGCGCGATGGCGCTCTTCGGCGAGAAGTACGGCGACGTCGTGCGCATGGTTGAGGTCGGCGGCGGCGAGTACTCGCGGGAGCTCTGCGGGGGCACCCATGTCCGCTCCACCGCCGAGATCGGAGCGTTTCACATCCTCAGCGAGACCTCCAGCTCAGCCAATGTGAGGCGCATCGAGGCGCTGACCGGGCCCGCCGCCGTCGAGTTGCTGCGCGAGCGCACGCGTCTGCTGGGCGAGGTCGCGGCCGAGCTGCGCGCGCGTCCAGAGGATGCTCCCGAGGCGGTGCGCGCCCTCGCACAGCAGCGCAAGAGCCTCGAGAAGGCCCTCAGGGAGGGCGCCGGCGCAGAGGGCGGGGCACGCGAGGTCGATCTGGATGAGCTCGCGGCCAACGCCGATGAGATCTCGGGTGCCCGCGTGCTCGCGGCGAGCGTCGAGGTTCCCGATGCCAAGGCGCTGCTCGCCGTCGTCGACCGCGTCAAGGGCCGCGTGGGCGATGCCGCGATCCTCCTGGGCACGGCCGTCGACGGCCGCGTGCATCTCGTGGCGAGCGTGGCCCCTGAGCTGGTCGCGCGCGGAGTGAGGGCGGGAGAGGTCGTCAAGGCCGCCGCCGGGGTCGTCGGAGGCGGTGGCGGAGGCCGCGACACGATGGCGCAGGCAGGTGGGCGCGATCCGGAGAAGCTCGAGGCCGCGATCGCCGCGGGACGCTCGAAGATCGAGTCCGCGCTCGCGACTTGATGTTGCGCGCGCCCGGAGGCCCACACCGCTTCGCGCAGCGGCACCAGCCGGCGCTCGAGGGGTGAGCACGATGCGGGTGCTCGCGCTCGACTACGGGGAGGCTCGCTGCGGCTGCGCGCTCAGCGATCCCACCGGCACGATCGTCACGCCGATCGACCCGGTGCTGCGGCCGGCCACAAAGCGCGGGATCGCGGCCCTGCTCGAGCTCGTCGGCGACCGCGGCGTGGAGCGGGTCGTCGTGGGGCTTCCGCTGTCGCTGCGGGGCACCGACACGGCGCAGACGCGCGAGACGCGGGACTTCGCGCGCCGGCTCGCGCAGCGCCTCGGCGAGGGCGTGCCGGTGGAGATGCACGATGAGCGCTTCACCACGCGCATCGCCCAGCGCATGGACGGCCCCTTCAGCGCCAGCGAGGACTCGCGCGCCGCCGCGCACCTGCTTGAAAGCTGGCTCGCCGCGCAATCGCGTTAAGGTCCTTCTCTTGTCTCGCGGCAATCGATCGAGGCCCCCGGGTGAACGTAGCGCCGAGGAACGCGACCGCGCTCGTGAGGAGCGCGCCCGCCGGCGCGCGGGGCGCTCCCCTGCCGGCGACGCAAACGGCCTGACAGATCCCGGCCTCATCGCCGTGCCGCCGCCCGTCGAGCCGCCGCTCCCGGAGGACCGGCCCGAGATCGGGGCCGCCCAGGCAGAGGATTCGACGCCATCAGCGCCGGCGCCCGAGCCGTTTCCCGCGGCGCCTGACCCTCCGGCGGCCGACCACCCGACGGCCGATCCCGAGACCGACGGCTCTGCGGCGGCTGTCGAGCCCGGCCCGGATCCGACGCCATATGAGGAGCCTGTGCTGGACGTGCCGTCCGCGGACACGCCGATGCACGCAGATCCGCCGCCCGACTCCCCGCCCGAGTCGCCGCCCATCGACCCGCCGGCTCCGCTGGATGGCGCTCCTGCGCCGGAGCCCGAGGGCGCGCCGGCGCAGTCAGCCGAGAGCTCCCCGCGGCCGGAATGGTCCCGTCCACCGTTGCCCCCGCCGCCGGCATGGGGGCCGCCGGACCCTCGCGCGCAGCGCGCCTGGCGGGCGCGTGCTCGCCGCTCGCCGCGGGCGCGCCTGGGCGCTGTGATCGCACTCGCGGCGGCGATCGCAGCGGTGGTCCTGCTGGTCCGCGCGCTGCTCGACTCGCGGCATTCGGGCGCACCCCGCCCTCCGGCCGCCGTGAAGGTGGTGATCCCCGAGGGCATGACGGCGATGCAGATCGCAAAGATCGCGGCCGCCGACGGCCTCACCGGAAGCTACCGCGCCGCCGCGGAGCGCTCTGTGCTGTTGAACCCTGTGCGCTACGGCGCGCCGCACGGCAGATCGGGGCTCGAAGGCTTCCTGTTTCCAGCGACCTATGAAGTCAAGCCGCACGCCCCGGTGGGCCGGCTGGTGGACGAGCAGCTCGCGGCCTTCGCCGAAAACTTCGGCGCCAGCCAGAAGCGCAGCGCGCACGCCCTGCACCTGACGCCCTATGAGCTGCTGATCGTCGCCTCGATGGTCGAGCGCGAGGCCAAGGTTCCGAGCGAGAGGCCGAAGATCGCGGCGGTCATCTACAACCGCCTGCGCAGCGGGATGCCCCTCGGAATCGACGCCACGATCTACTACGCCGTCGAGCTGCGGGCGGGGATCCCCACGCTCACGCACGAACTGACAGAAGCCCAGCTGCACATCAACTCGGCCTACAACACCCGCACGCGCAAAGGGCTGCCGCCGACGCCGATCTCTAACCCGGGGCTTGCGTCGATCCGAGCCGCCGCCCATCCCGCGCACGTCTCCTACCTCTACTACGTCGCCGCCGCCGACGGCTGTGGCACGCAGGTGTTCTCGACCAGCCAGGCGGCGTTCGAAGCCAACGCGGCGGCATATCAGGCGGCCGTCAGGAAGAACGGCGGGCGCCCCCCGGTCTGCAAGAAGAAGTGATGAAGCGCCTGGGAGTCCTGGGCTGGCCGGTCGCGCACAGCCGCTCGCCCGCGATCCACAACGCGGCGCTGGCCTCGCTCGGGCTGACCGGCTGGCGCTACCAGCGCCTGCCGGTCCCTCCGCGGCTGTTCCCCGAGACCACGCGCTCGCTGGCGCTGTCGGGCTTCCTCGGGGCGAACGTCACGATCCCGCACAAGGAGGCTGCGCTCGCGCTGGCCGAGCAGTCCAGCGAGACGGCGAGGTCGATCGGCGCCGCGAACACGCTCACGTTCGCGCCCGACGGCAGCATCGCCGCGGAGAACACCGACGCCCCGGGACTGATTGCCGCGCTCGAAGCCTCCGTGCGAGGCCAGCGCGTGCTGATCCTGGGAGCCGGGGGCAGCGCGCGCGCGGCCGCCTGGGCCATGCGCCAGGAGGGGGCCAGCGAGGTCTCCATCTGGAACCGAACCGGTGAGCGCGGCGAGGCGCTGGCGAGCGAGCTCGGCGTGCGATTCGCACCGCGGCCAGGTCCAGCCGACGTGCTGATCAACTGCACCGCCGTCGGCCTGGAGGCAGCCGACGGGCGCCAGAGCCTCGAAAACGGGGAAAGTCCGGGCAACGGGACCCTAGAACGCTCGGCCAGTGAGGATCAGGCGCTCAACCAACTCGGACTGACGTTCGATCAGGTCGGTGAGTACTCGTATGTCGTCGACATGGTCTACCGATCCGGATCCACTCCGCTGCTCGCAGCTGCACGAGCGCACGGCTCGCGCACGCTCGAGGGGCTTGAGATCCTCGTCGCCCAGGGGGCGCTCAGCTTCGAGCTGTGGACGGGCAGGCAGGCCCCCCTCGAGGTCATGCGCCGGGCCGCGCACGAGGAGCATCCAGCTCGCTGAGGCCCCTCGCGCGGGGGCGCTGCCATGAGCGACGCTCCCCAGCACGCCGGCCCCGACCTGCACGCGATCTTCGGGATCGACGGCGATCCCGCAGAGGGCCCCGAGCCGGTGATCTCGCTCCAGCGCAGCGGGCTCGGCGACGCCGATCCCGATGTCCAACCGAATGTCGAGATCGCCGCGGAGGTCGAGTCCGACCAGGAGGCGATCGAGGATCCGCAGCTCGCCGGCCCCGAGCCGGACGTGGAGGTGCAGTTCACCAATGAGCCGGACCCGGATGTCGAAGTGACCCGCGAGCTGCGCGCGGTCGGCTTCGACGAGGCGCTCCAGCAGGTCCCGGTGGAAGCCGACCCGCTGTCCGAGCCGCCGCAGGAGCTCGACCCCACCCGCACTGAGGGCACCGTGCCCGAGGAGTTCACGGGCATCACGCGGCCGTCGCGGCGTGGCTCCTCTCCACGCTTCCTGACCGACGTGATCGTCGACATGGGACTGGCATCGCGCGGCCAGGTTGAGGACGCGCTCGAGCACTCTCGAGTGTCAGGCACCACCCCCGAGCGGGTGCTGCTCGAGAACGGCGCGATCACGCACGATGGCCTGGCGCGGGCGTTGGCGGAGCGCTACGGGCTCGACCACCTTGACCTCGGCGTCTTCTCGGTGGACATGGGCGCCGCCAACCTGGTCACGACCGCGATCGCCAAGCGCTACCAGGCGGTCCCGGTGGCCTTTTCCGACAAGCGCACGCTGCTGGTCGCGATGGCGGACCCCTCCAACGTGCTCGCCGTCGACGACATCGCGATCATGACCGGCTACGAGATCCGGGTCGCGGTCGCGCCCCCGGACGACATCGCGGCGCTCGTCTCGCGCCTTGACCGCCTCGAAGACGCGGTCGGAGACTCGGTTGACCGGGTGGAGGAGCTGGAAGACGAGGGTGGCGAGGTCGTCGCCCTCAACGAGACCTCCGAAGACGCGCCCGTCATCAAGCTCGTCAACCAGATCGTCGCGCAGGCGGTCGAGCGCGGCGCCTCCGACGTGCACCTCGCGCCCGAGGGCCGCGAGCTGCGTGTCCGCTTCCGCATCGACGGCGTGCTGCAGGACATCACCACCGTCCCCCGCAAGATGGCTTCCGGCGTCATCTCGCGCATCAAGATCATGGCCGAGCTGAACATCGCCGAGCGCCGGCTGCCGCAGGACGGACGCGTGGGGCTCGTGGTCGACGGGCGGCACGTCGACCTGCGCGTGGTGACCATGCCCAGCGTTCACGGCGAGGGCGCCGTGATGCGGGTGCTCGACAAGGAATCGGTGGTCGTCGAGCTCGACAAGCTCGGCATGGCGGACACCGAGCGCGAGCGTTTCGAAGCGGCCTGCCGTGAGACCCACGGCGCCGTGCTCGTCACCGGGCCCACAGGCTCGGGCAAGTCCACGACGCTGTATGCCGCGCTGCAGCTGCTAAACACGCCGGAGAAGAACATCATCACCGTCGAGGACCCGGTGGAGTATGAAATGCCCGGCCTCACGCAGGTGCAGGTGGCCTCAAAGGTGGGGCTCACGTTCGCCGCCGGCCTTCGCGCGATGGTGCGCGCCGACCCGGACGTGATCATGGTCGGCGAGATCCGTGACCGCGAGACCGCGCAGATAGCGGTCGAGTCGGCGTTGACCGGGCACCTGGTCCTCTCCACGCTGCACACCAACGACGCCCCCTCGGCGATCACCCGCCTGATCGAGATGGGGGTCGAGCCGTTCCTCGTCGCCTCGTCGATCGAGTGCGTCGTCGCGCAGCGACTCGCGCGGATGCTCTGCCCCAGCTGCAAGCGTCGGACAATCATCCCGGCGAAGGTGCTGCGGGAGAACGGCTACAAGGCGCGCGTCGATCTCGAGGCCTACGAGCCGGCCGGTTGCCGGCGCTGCGGTGGGAGCGGCTACCGCGGCCGTATCGGGCTGTACGAGGTGATGAACGTGACGCCGGAGGTGCAGGCGATGGCGCTCGAACGCCGCCCCGCCGAGGCGATGCGCGATCTGGCGGTCGAGCAGGGAATGAGGCGCCTGCGTGATGACGGTTTCGAGAAGGTCAAACAGGGGCGCACCTCGATCTCAGAGATCGCCCGCGTCATCGGCAGCAGCTGACCCTGAGCGCACGGTCCCGTGCAGCCGGGTGCTCGGCACTCGAACCTTCGTCCAGGTCGTGCACCCACCGTGCGGAGGCCTCCTGCCGCGGGTCGATGCGCCCAACCATGGACATCGATTTCGCAGATCTGCTGATGGAGGTCGTGCACCGCCGGGCCTCCGACCTGCACCTGAGCGCCGGCGCCCACCCGAGCGTCAGGGTCCGGGGGCGCCTCGGCCCGCTCGAGGAATACCCGAAGCTGTCCTCGACCGACACGCGCGAGATCGTCTACTCGATCCTCACGGGCGATCAGCGCCAGCGCCTTGAGACGAACTGGCAGCTCGACTTCGCCTACTCGATCCCCGGGCACGCCCGCTTCCGTGTCAACGCCTATTACCAGCGCGGCGCGATCGGTGCGGCGTTCCGCCTGATCCCCTTCGGTCTGACGACGATCGACGAGCTTGGCCTCCCGGCGACCGTGCACGACTTCACGCGCAAGCCGCGCGGCTTCGTGCTCGTGACCGGGCCCACGGGCTCCGGCAAGTCCACCTCGCTGGCGGCCATGATCGACGAGATCAACCGCACGCGCGAGGAGCACATCATGACGATCGAGGATCCGATCGAGTTCCTTCACGCGCACAAGAAGTGCCTGGTCAACCAGCGTGAGCTCGGCTCCGACGCACAGAGCTTCGCCGACGCCCTGAAGGCCGCGCTGCGCCAGGACCCGGACGTGATCCTCGTCGGCGAGATGCGCGACCTCGAGACGATCTCGACCGCGTTGACCGCGGCGGAGACCGGGCATCTCGTGTTCGCAACCCTGCACACCCAGGACACCGCGCAGACGATCGACCGCATCATCGACGTGTTCCCGGCCCACCAGCAGGGCCAGGTGCGCGTGCAGCTGTCGGTGGCGCTGCAGGGCATCATGACCCAGCAGCTGCTCCCGACCGCCGACGGCTCAGGCCGTGTTGCGGCATGTGAGGTGCTCGTGCCGAACCCGGCGGTGCGCAACCTGATCCGCGAGGGCAAGACGCACCAGATCTACTCGGTGCTGCAGACGAGCTCGGCGTCCGGCATGCAGACCATGGACGCCTCGCTCGCGACGCTCGTGCGCCAGGGGAAGATCACCCAGAAGCTCGCCGAGTCGCGCTCGTCGACCCCCGAGGAGCTCAAGCGGCTGCTCGGAAGCGGCACGCTCGCGGCGGCGTAGGCGGCATGGGCAGATGAGCACCTACCTCTTCAAGGCCATCGATCTCACCGGCGGGAAGGCGCGCGGCGAGGTCGAGGCCGACTCCAAGCAGGCGGTCGCCGACCAGCTCAAGCAGCGCGGCCTGATCGTCCTTGACATCGCCGACAAGCACTCATCGCGCCAGATCGAGCTCGGCTTCACGAAGTCGGTCAAAGCCTCCGAGCTCGCGGTCTTCTCGCGTCAGCTCTCCACCATGATCTCCTCCGGGATGAGCATCCTGCGCTCGCTCTACGTGCTCGAGGAGCAGACCGAGAGCAAGTTCCTGAAGGAAACGATCGTCGCGGTCCGCAAGGACGTCGAGGCCGGTCTGTCTCTGAGCGACTCGATGGCCAGGCACCCCAAGGTCTTCAACCCGCTGTTCGTCGCCATGACGCAGGCCGGGGAGATGGGAGGAGTGCTCGAGGACGCGCTGATGCGCGTCGCCGACCAGCTGCAGAAGGACGCGGGGCTGCGACGCCAGATCAAATCCGCGATGGTCTACCCGACGATGGTGATCGTCTTCGCCGTCGGCGTGATGATGGCCCTCGTCGCGTTCCTGGTGCCCGTCTTCCAGGGCGTCTTCAAGCAGTTCGGAGGCGAACTCCCGAAGCTCACCCAGGTGTCCGTGTTCATGTCCGAAGCCGTCACCGGCTACTGGTGGCTGATCTTCGGATCAACAGCCGCCGTTCTGGTCGCCTTCCTGAAGTGGAAGAAGTCCTCCTGGGGACGTCCGCAGTGGGACCACTTCCGCCTGCGGGTGCCGATGAAGATCGGCACGATCGTCCAGCAGGTCGCCGTCGCGCGCTGGTCGCGCACGCTGGCCTCGCTGACGAGCGCCGGCGTGCCGCTGCTGCAGGCCCTCGACATCACCGGCAGGACGGGCGGCAACGTCGCGATCGAGGAGGCCATGGACGGCGTGATCAGCTCGGTCAAGCGCGGCGGCACGATCGCGGCACCGCTTGCCCAGGCGCCGATCTTCCCCCCGATGGTCACGCACATGGTGGGCGTCGGCGAGGAGACGGGGGCGCTCGACGCGATGCTCGACAGGGTCGCCGAGTTCTACGAGGAACAGGTCGAAGCCTCCGTCAAGGCGCTCACCTCGATCCTCGAGCCGATCATGATCATCGTGATCGGCGGCATCGTCGGCTTCATCGTGATCTCGATGTACCTGCCGCTGTTCACGGTGTACAACCAGATCAAATAAGCGCCGCGGCGCGTCGGTGCTCAGCCGTCGCTTGGGCGGAGGATCCGAAGCTGGCGGTCCAGGACCGACAGCGACACGCGGCCGTCGAGTAGCGCCAGCAGCTCCTCGCCCACCAGCTCTCGCCGCCACCCCCGCAGCGTGCGAACGTCGGCCTCGGCGCCGCCCGTGCGCGCCGCTGCGACGATCGCCTGCAGGTCGGCGCGTGCGGCGAGCAGCTCGTAGGCAACGTCGGCCTCGCGCGCCCGGGCGCGCAGGAGCGCCTCGGACAGCGCCACCAGCGGGGCGTCGTCAGGTCGCGACGGCGGCTGTCGAGCGCGCTCCGGCGCAGGCTCGGGCGGGCGCTCTCGTCCGCGGCGAACCGCCGCGAGCAGCTCTTCGGCCCGTCGTCCCCTGCCATTGCCGCCGCCCACGCCGCGGATCTTCTCGAGCTGTCCGCCGGAGGACGGCGCGCGCTTGGCGACCTCCATCAGGGCGGCGTCGCTGAGAACGCTCTGCACAGGCCGGTTCTGGCGCTCAGCCGTCTGCTCGCGCCACTGCACCAGCTCGCGCGCGACCGGCCGCGCGGAGGCGCTGAGGCTGCTGATGCGCGGCAGCCGGGCGAAGATCGTCTCCAGGTCGCGCTCGTCGCTGGAGCGCTCCAGAGGCTCGCACTCCTCGCGTGCCCACTCCAGTCGATGCAGCGCCGTCAGGCGGCGCTCCAGCTCACCAGACAGCTCGAGCAGGTGCACCACGTCCTCGCGCGCATAGGCGAGCTGCTCGGGCGACAGCGGGCGGGCGTCCCAGCGCGTGAAGCTCGCGGACTTCGCGACGCGCAGCCCCAGGATCTCCGCGAGCAGCGAGTCATAGGATGCCTGCGCGCCCAGTCCCGCGAAGCCCGCCGCGACCTGCGTGTCGAACACGTTGCGCACCTCGGTCCCAAGGCGCCTGCGCATCAAGGCGACATCCTGTCTGCCCGCATGAACGACGATCTGGATGGCCGGGTCGGCCAGCACCGCTGCCAGCGGAGCGCCGTCGAGGCCCTCCGCGAGGGGGTCGACGATCATGATCCGCTCGGCCAAGCCGCTGTCCTCCGGGATCGCCAGCTGGACCAGGCAGAGCAGCGTCCGGTAGCGGCCCTCGCCCATGAACTCCGTGTCGAGCGCGAGCCTGCCCGCCGCCCGGGCGCCCTCGGCGATGGCCTGCAGCGATGGAGCCTCCGAGGCGGCGCTCATGGCGCCACTCCAGGCAGCCTCCAGAGCACCTTGCCCTCGCTCAGCCCGGCCTTGCGCGAGACGTCCGTGCCGTGCGCGCGGACCCAGCGGGCGGGCGCCGAGCACGCCGCGTTCAGCGCCGAGCCATGTTTTCCGCACGATGTGTTCAGGAAGGCGTAGCGCACCTGTCCCTGGGAGATCAGGCGCTTCAGCTTCGCGACCGGTGTGAATACGCGCGCGCCGTAGGTCGTCAGCACGATCACAGGCCGCGCATCCTGCACGATCAGCGAGCCGATCTGCGTCGCCGACAGCGCCGCCATCTCGTACCTCGCCCCGTCCTGGTGTGCGCGCAGGTAGGCGCTCACCAGGCGCTGCTCTTCGGTGGGAAGCGCCCCGACATAGCCCGCGTCGGTCACGCCGTTGTTGATCGCCGTCACGTCGGCGCTCAGCGGGACGGCGAGAATCGCGACGAGCGACAGCACGAGCGCCCCGGCGGGCGCCGCGGCCGAGCGCAGCCGCTGCGTCAGCCTCGGCGTGCGGGCGAGCACGGCGCATGCGATTGCGCCGAGCGCGGCGAGGAGCCCGACCCACCAGGCGCCGGTGGTGCCGTACACGAGGCGCTCTGCGTAGAAGACGATGACGACGAGCGCGCCGGCGAGCGCCGCCAGCCGCGCGCGACCGCGCGGCGACGCCGCCCAGGCCGCGCCGATCCCCAGCATCGCCGCGACCGCCGGCGTGAATCCTTCGACGTATCGCGGGTGAAGCCGAGACATGTAGCTGAACAGGACGATGCCCGTAAGCATCCAGACCGCGACGCCGCCGGCAACCGCCCGGCGCATACGCAGGCGATCCTCCGGCGGCGCGCCCGCGTCGGCGGTCTCGTCCTCGAGCTCCCCGCGCCCGACTCTCCTCACGCCCCAGAACAGGGCCGGAATCCCGAGCAGCAGCGCGGCGAGCAGCTCCAACCCCAGCCGCTGGCCCGACAGAGGCCCGATCCGTGCCAGCAGCCGCGTGGGGGAGGGCGGCACGATCGGGATGTGGTCGCGCTCGGACTGCGTTGCCACGGGGTAGTGGTGGCCGGGCTCGTAGACGGTGAACTGAGGTTCGGGCGATTTGCCGCCGAGGCGGTCGGTGCCGTTGAACACGAACGCCGCGTTCCATGCGCTCCCGTTGGTCGAGCCGATCGCGAATGGTCGCTCGTGCGCGGGGAAGGCGAGCGTCGCGGTCAGCCATGAGAGCGCGACGACCACGTAGACGGCGGCCGCCGCGCCGAGCTGGAGCACGCGCCTGCGGCGCTCGGCGGGCATGCCGAGATAGGCGAACACGAGCAGTCCCGGCAGCGCGACGAGCGACTCGAGCAGCTTCACGTTGAACGCGACGCCCAGCGTGGCTGCCGCGGCGATCAGCCACACGCTGCCGCCGGTCTCGCACGCGCGGACCAGGAGCAGCAGCGCGAGCACGATCAGAGCCATCATCACGGCGTCCATCGTGTCGCTGCGCGAGGTGATCACCGCGACCGGCAGGACCGTGAGGGCGAGTGCCGCGGCGAGTCCCGCCGCCGGGCTCCACATCCGCCTGACGGCGGCGAACAGGAGCGGCACGGCCACGATCCCGGAAAAGGCCTCCGGCAGCTTCAGTGTCGTGGAGCTGAACCCCAGCAGCTTCACGCTTGCCACCTGCAGCCACAGATCAACCGGCGGCTTGTCGATCGACACGCTGCCCCCGGGCTCGTATGCGCCGAAGAAGAAGTTGTGCCAGGAGAGCCCCATGCTGCGCACGGCCGCGTCGTAGAAGGGATCGGGAGAGACGCGGCCGATGTAGAGCAGCCGAAGCACCGCCGCCGCCACGGTGATCAGGGCGATGGCCGCCCACTCCCACTGCCGCAGGGGTCTACTCATGCCGGGAACGCTAGTCTCAACGCCTCATGGCACGCGACACCGGCGAGGACCGCGACACGGTCGAGGGGGCAGAGGATGGGGCGGAGGCCTCCCATGAGCCGCGGGAGTGTATGCCCTGCCGCGGCACCGGCGAGGTGATCTCACACCTCGGCGGCACAGCCAGCACCGTGACGTGCCCGTGGTGCGGTGGTGGTGGCGTGCGCGTCCCCGGTGTAGACGCGCAGGCCCGATGGCTGGACGCCGATGGCGAGCGTGCCGAGGCGGATACGCCCGCCGAGCCGGCAGCCCAGTAGCTCGGGGCTGGACATCTGGACGGGTGAGTGTCCACACGGCCTTGTGGCGCGCGAGGCCATCCGTCCAAGACGTGATGCACGTATAAAGGTACTAATGCGGTTGGTCGATGCAGCGGCAAATAAGGCCAGTGCTGAGGTGCCAAGGCAAGCATCGTGAAGATGCGTAGCGAAGCCGGCGGCTCTCGAAGTGGGGGACGCATCGCCGTTTGAGGCGATTACCGAGGGCTGGCGCCCTGTAGGTGGATCCTAAGGAGGATTCAAATGTTGTATCGACTGCGCCAGCGCTCGAGTGATGAGGGTGGTTTTACCCTTATCGAGCTTCTGGTTGTCATCCTGATCATCGGCATCCTTGCCGCGATCGCAATTCCGTCGTTCCTGAACCAGAAGAGCAAGGCAAACGACGCGTCGGCGAAGGTGCAGGCACGTTCGCTTCAAACCGCCGCAGAGACGAGCGCGACGGACGCCAACGGCAGCTACACCGAAGCGACCCTCGTTCGCCTGGAAGCGATCGAGCCGACGCTCTCAGACCACGCCGCCAACGTCCCCGCCGTGACGAAAAACACCACGAACGAATTCGAAGTCACTTCGACGAACGTCGTGACCAAAAACGTGTTCAAAATCCTGCGTGACGCCAACGGCGGCGTGACGCGGACCTGCACGACAAAAGGCGTAGGCGCCTGTCCGCCCAGCGGAAGCTGGTAGACGACACTCGCCTGAGCTAGCTCTAGGCGATCAGCAGCACCAGGGAGGCGGCCCACGGGCCGCCTCCCTCTTTTCGTCCAGCGACCACCGACGCGAGTGGCATGCCTTCAATCAACAATCGGTCATCGGTCCATCAATTCGCACACACCGCTAAAGAGGAAGGGCGAGGCTGTCGATGCAGCGGCAAATAAGGCCAGTGCTGAGGTGTCAAGGCAAGCATCGTGAAGGTGCGTAGCGAAGCCGGCGGCTCTCGATGTGGGGGACGCATCGCCGTTTGAGGCGATTACCGAGGGCTGGCGCCCTGTAGGTGGATCCCAAGGAGGATTCAGATGTTGTATCGACTGCGCCAGCGCTCGAGTGATGAGGGTGGTTTTACCCTTATCGAGCTTCTGGTTGTCATCCTGATCATCGGCATCCTTGCCGCGATCGCGATTCCGTCGTTCCTGAACCAGAAGGGCAAGGCCAACGACGCGTCGGCGAAGGTGCAGGCGCGTTCGCTTCAGACCGCTGCCGAGACGAGCGCAACGGACTCCAACGGCAGCTACACCGAAGCGACCCTCAAACGGCTCGAAGAAATCGAGCCGACGCTCTCAGACCACGCGACCAACGTCCCGTCGGTGACGAAAAACACCGCGACTGAATTCGAAGTCCAGTCGGAAAACGTCACGACCAAAAACGTGTTCAAAATCCTGCGTGACGCCAACGGTAACGTGATTCGTAAATGCACCGCGGTAGGCGTGGGTGCCTGCCCACCCAGCGGAAGCTGGTAGTCAGGATCCGCCTGAGCTAGCTCACGGCGATCTCGAGCAGCACCAGGGAGGCGGCCCACGGGCCGCCTCCCTTCTTTCGTCTAGTGCTCAAGCCGTTTTCGATCGACGCCGATGACCCGTATATGGAGGCCGTCACATTCGCGGGAGTGCTCGGAGCCGTCCTGGGTTCCTTCCTCAACGTCGTGGCCTACCGGCTCCCGCGGCGCGAGTCGCTGATCGCCCCGCCGTCACACTGCCCGTCGTGTGGCGCACAGGTCAAGCCCTACGACAACATCCCAATCCTCTCCTGGCTGCTGCTGCGAGGGCACTGCCGCAGCTGCTCCGCGCCGATCTCGCCGCGCTACCCCCTGGTGGAGGCGCTGACGGCAGCGCTGTGCGTGGGTGCTGTGCTCGCACACCACTCGTCGGCGGCGATCGCGCTCAGCATCGCGCTGATCCTGCTCGTCGTGCCCGCCGCGTTGATCGACCTGGAGTACCGGATCATCCCCAACCGCATCACGGCGCTGGGAGCCGTGCTCGCGCTGGTGATCGGCCTGGCGCTCGATCCGAGCGGTGAGCCGGAGCGGCTGATCGCCGGCGTCGCCGCAGGCGGCTTCCTGCTGGTGGCGGCCCTTGCCTATCCCGGCGGCATGGGTATGGGTGATGTGAAGCTCGCCGGGATGATGGGCCTATTCCTCGGGGGCGCCGTTGCCGCAGGCCTACTCGTCGCGCTGCTCACGGGCGTGCTGGCGGGAGCGGTGGTCATCGCCCGCAAGGGGGCTCGCGAGGGGCGAAAGACGGCGGTTCCCTTCGGCCCCTTCCTGGCGCTGGGTGCACTGGTGGCGGTTTTCGCGGGCCAGCCGATCGTAAATCTCTACGTCAATCACTTCGTCCACTAAAGCGCTGCCGCTTCGCCGCCGATACCCCCCGTGCGGCGAACGGCCAACCGCCTGAAACCGCCCGACTGCAGATGCGATTCCCCTCACTGAACATGAACTTCGATCTCCATCTTGGACGCCGCTCGAACTCGGCGCTGGTCGGCCTGGACATTCAGCCCGGGTTCGTCGCCGCCGTGCAGGCCCAGGTCAACGGGACGATCATGGCCGAGCGCGCAGCATCGCTGCCGCTGGCGGCCGACACGGTCCGTGACGGCGAAGTAGCAGACGAGGGCGCGCTCAGCGAAGTCCTGCGCGAGCTGTTCGCCGACAGCGGGCTCGGCAAGCGCGTGCGCGTGGGCGTCGCCAACCAGCGCACAGTGCTGCGAACACTCGAGCTGCCCCCGCTGACCGACCAGAAGGAGCTCGCAGCTGCGGTCAGCTTCCAGGCGCAGGAGCAGGTCCCGATGCCGCTGAGCAACGCAGTTCTCGACTTCCATCCGCTCGGGATCATCGACACACCCGCCGGTCCCCGGCAGCGCGTCGTGCTAGTCGCCGCCCAGCGCGACATGATCGAGCGGCTGCTCGCCGCCGTGCGCGGCGCCGGCCTGAGCCCAGAGGGTGTCGACCTGTCTGCGTTCGCGCTGATCCGCTCGCTGTACCGGCCCGAAGCCGATGGCTCCGGTCGCGTGCTGTACCTCAACGTCGACGGTCTCACCAACCTCGCGATCGCCGAGGGAACCGTCTGCCGATTCACCCGCGTGGTGGGCGGTGGGCTCGAGGGCCTCGCCGGCGATCTCGCGGCGCGCCGCGGCATCGCCGTGTCCGAGGCGCACGCGCTGCTGGCGGACGTCGATCTGAACGCTCCCGCCCCGGCGGCACCGGACAACTATGCGGAGCAGGCATTCCCCGAGCAGGAGGCCTTCGAGGAGGCGGCGCCAGAGGCCGATCCACTCGAGGACGGAGAGGAATTCGACGAGCGTGAGCGGTCCATGAGCTACGAGGAGATGGCCGCGGTGGAACACGCTCCGGCGCCGGCGCAGCCGCAGACATCCGACGCCGAGGTCGTGGAGGTGCTCGAGAACGGCATCCGCGAGATCTCCGGCGAGGTGCGCAACTCACTCGACTTCCATCGCTCCCAGGACGGCGGCGGCGAGGTCTCGCACGTCGTCCTCAGCGGCGCGGCTCAGGACATTCCAGGCTTCGCCGCGGCGCTCGAGCTCTCACTCGGCGTCGAGGTGCGCAGCGAGGCGGTCGGTCTTGCCGATGAGCGCCTCGCCGGCACGGTCTCGATGAACAGGCTGTCCGTTGCCGCCGGCCTCGCCACCACGGAGGCGCCCCAATGAGAGCCGTAAACCTGATCCCGGCCGAACAGCGCGCCGGCGCGGGCCTCGGCGCGGGGAGCTCGGAAGGCGCCGCGTATGCCGTCATGGCGGTGATCGGCGGCCTCGCGCTGCTCGCATTCCTCTACGGTCGCGCAGACCATCAGATCTCGAGCCGCCGCGCACAGGCCGCCACGCTGACAGCGCAGGCTCAGCGCGCCCAGGCCGAAACGACCCAGCTCGCCCCTTACACCAGCTTCGCCTCGCTGCGCGAACAGCGCATGCAGGCGGTGTCTACGCTGGTGGACTCGCGCTTTGACTGGGCACACGTCTTCCATGAGTTCGGCCGCGTGCTGCCTGCGCAGGTCTCGGTCTCATCGCTCGAGGGCACGATCGCCGGCGCGACCGCCTCGGGATCCACCACGCCGGCTGCGCCGGCCCCCGCGACGCCCGCCGCCACGCCCGCCGGCGCCACGCCGGCTGCCGGCGCGTCCGGCACCGCTGCGGCGCCTGCCGCGCCCGCCGTGACCTCGGCGACTCCGCCCGGCAGCGTCCCGACCTTCACCCTCGCGGGATGTGCGACGAGCCAGCCGGCGGTTGCGCTGATGCTTGATCGCCTGCGCCTGATCGACGGCGTCAGCAGCGTGACGCTTCAGAGCTCGACCAAGGCCGCCAGCGCCAGCGCCGGAGCCGGCGGCGCCGGCTGCACCGCAGGCGAGCCCGCGTACACGGTGCAGGTCGCCTTCGAAGCGCTCCCGACGCCCGCCACCACGCATGCGGCGACGAAATCCGCGGCATCAACGACATCCACCGGAGGTGCCCGATGACCGGCCGCGATCGCATCGTCCTGATGGCAGCGTTGGTCGTCGTCGCACTCGGCGCGGCCTGGATGCTGGTCGTCTCGCCCAAGCGCAGCGAAGCGAGCAAGCTGGCCGCGCAGGTGGCTGAAGCCCAAACGCAGCTTTCCAGCGCCGAAGGCCAGCTCGCCCAGGCGCATTCGGCCCAGTCGCAGTACGCGAAGGCGTACGCGTCGATCGTGAGCCTCGGCAAAGCCGTCCCGGCCAGCCAGGAAGTCCCGTCACTGATCTATCAGCTCTCGCAGGCGACCCAGCAGAAGAACGTCGAATTCAACTCGATCGCCACGAGCACCGCCGGTGCCGGCTCGGCAGCGCCCGCGAGCGCGTCCGCAGCGAGCACCGCGGCCGCGGCCACAGCCGGGTTCACGCAGATGCCGTTCACGTTCGTGTTCGGCGGCGGCTTCTTCGACCTCGAACATCTCTTCCAGCAGCTCAACCGCTTCACGGTGCGTAACGTCTCGGGCGGCCTGCAGGTGAGCGGCCGGCTGCTGACGATCCAGAGCGTCAAGCTCGCGCCGGTGGCATCGAGCGCGACCCAGGGCCAGGCGCTGCGCGGACCGCAGCCACTGACCGGCACCATCACGGCGACGGCGTACGTCCTCCCTGCCAGCCAGGGCCTGACCGGCGGCGCGACCGCGGCGACCCCCGCCGGCGCGACCACGCCAGTGACCTCGACAACCGGAGCCAAGAGCTCCCCGACTGCTCCCGCGATCGCCAGGGTGACCCCATGAACGAGTTCCTGAACTCCCTGAAGGCCGACCTTCTCGACAGGCGGCTGCTTCCGATCCTCGCCGTCGTGGGCGTTGGGCTCGTGGCCGCCCTGGCCTACGTGGCCCTCGGCGGCGGCGGCAAGGCGTCCACAGCAACGGCGCCGACACCCTCGGCCCACGTCCCGGCCGGTATCGCCACGAGCGAAGCCCCCGCGCACCCGTCCCAGGGCGTGGCCGAGACGACCAGCGGCTCTTCGGTTCAGAGGCGCGGCAACGCACACGATCCGTTCAACCCTCTTCCCAGCGCCGTGAAGGCGGTTTCGACGGGCTCGACCACAACGTCAAGCTCCTCGACCACGTCAGCCCCCGCTGCGAGCGGCACCGGCAGCGTCCCAGCGGGCTCCGGCGCGTCCCCGAAAGCCGAAACGAGCCCGGTCGCGCCATCCAAGCCCGCCGCGCCTCGCAGGCCCGCCACCACGTATCAGGTGTCCGTGCTGTTCGGAGCGGTTCCCGCCGGGACCCCGCTGCTGACGGCGACGCTGACTCCCTACCAGAACCTGAAGCTGCTCACGCCCCTCCCGTCCGGCGACAAGGCCCTGATCGTCTTCAGAAGCGTCCCGGCCGGCGGCAAGAGCGCGACCTTCACGCTGGTCGGCGAAGCGATCCTCCGCGGCGCCGCAACCTGCCTGCCGAGCGCCGCCCAGTGTCAGCGGATCAACCTGAAGCCGGGACAGGCCGAGCAGCTCGAATACCTGCCAGTCAGCGGCCCGCCGGTCACCTACGAACTGCGGGTCTCGAGCATCGCGCCGAACAAGGCATCCAGCGCCGCCGTGAGCCGTGTGCTCGGCGGCGCGTCCAAGGCGGGAACTGAAGCGCTGCGCCGCGCCGGCTTCCTCGACCTTGCCGGTCTGCTCTAGCTCCTCCGCATAAGCTAGGGGCCGTGGCGCTCCGTCTCATAACCGCCGGCGAGTCGCACGGTCCCGGCCTCACATGCATCGTCGAGGGCCTGCCGGCGGGACTCGAGCTGTCTCCCGAGCAGGTGAACGAGGACATGGCCCGCCGGCAACTCGGACACGGCCGCGGCGGGCGGATGAAGATCGAGCGCGATGCCGCCGAGATCACGGGTGGCGTTCGGCACGGGCGCACGCTCGGCGGCCCCATCGCGCTGCAGGTGATGAACCGGGACTACGCCAACTGGGAAGAGCGGATGAGCCCGTGGCCGGTCGGCGAGGAGATCGAGGAGGTCCATCTGCCACGCCCGGGCCACGCCGACCTCGTGGGCACGCAGAAGTACAAGCAGAGCGACGTTCGCAACATCCTCGAGCGCGCCTCGGCGCGCGAGACCGCTGCTCGCGTCGCCGGCGGAGCCCTCTGCAAGGCCTATCTGCGCGCTCTCGGGGTGAGCGTGCATTCACACGTGATCCAGATCGCCTCCGTGCTCGCACCGCCCAGCGAACGGCCGCTCACCAGCGAGGACTTCGCCGAGGTCGATCGCTCCCCCGTGCGCTGCCTCGACGCGGAGGCGACGAAGGAGATGGTGGGCGAGATCGACAGGCTGCGAAAGGAGAACGAGTCCCTCGGGGGCGTCTTCGAGGTGCAGGCGTTCGGCCTGGTCCCGGGGCTCGGCTCGCACGTCTCATGGGAGGAGCGCCTCGACGGGCGCCTGGCGATGGCCATCTGCTCGATCCAGGCGGTGAAGGGGGTGGCGATCGGGGACGGCTTCGCGGTCGCCGGCATGCCGGGATCGGAGGCGCATGACGAGATCTTCTACTCGCCCGAGCGCGGCTACTACCGCACCACCAACCGGGCCGGGGGGCTCGAGGGCGGCATGACCAATGGCTGTCCGCTGGTCGTCCGCGGCGCGATGAAGCCGCTTCCGACGCTGACCAAGCCGTTGCAGTCGGTCGACACCGAGACCCACGAGCCGGCGCAGGCCCTGCGCGAGCGCACCGACTCCTGCACCGT
This sequence comes from Solirubrobacteraceae bacterium, assembly GCA_034665005.1. Classification (GTDB taxonomy): domain Bacteria; phylum Actinomycetota; class Thermoleophilia; order Solirubrobacterales; family Solirubrobacteraceae; genus Palsa-744. The sequence goes on from JAXDGO010000059.1 coordinate 295,332, forward strand.
CCCCGCCGCCGGGGTCGTCGGCGAGGCCATGGTGGCGTTCGTCCTCGCGGACGCCTGCCGGAGCAAGTTCGGCGGTGACCACATCGACGACGTGCTGGAGGCCGTCCGCGCCTACCGGGAGCGGATCGGATGGCCTTCGTCCTGATCGGCTTCATGGGCGCCGGCAAGTCGACCGCCGCCGCCGCGCTCGCAGAGGCTCTCGGCGCGGTGGCGCGAGACAGCGACGCACTGCTCGAGGAGCGCCTCGGCCATCCGGTCGCGCGCGACTTCGAGCTACGGGGCGAGCCGGCGTTCCGCGCCAGCGAGGAGGAGCTCGTCTGCGAGCTGCTCAGCGATGCTGGCGCGCAGGACGTGATCGCGCTCGGCGGCGGCAGTGTCCTGTCGGCTCGCGTGCGAGAGGCGCTCGCGCCCCATCTGACCGTGCTGCTCGACGTCGATCCGGCGATCGCATGGGAGCGCGTCCACGCCTCACAGGACGGCGCCGAGCGTCCACTTGCACGCGACCGCGAGGCGTTCCTCGCGCTGCACTCGCAGCGCCGGGGCATCTACGAACAGGTGGCGGATGCTGTCCTGCCGGACCTGCCCGCCGTCAGGGTGCCGACGACGCTGAGCGCCCTGCGCGCCCTGTCCGGCGCCCGGCCGGGAGCCCGGCTGCTGTGGGCCAGCTCCGCGTCGTCCGACTATCCCGTGTTCGTCGGCCGCGGGCTGCTGGCCGCCGACCGGCTCGACGGGATCTGGCCGTTCGACCGCTCGCGTTCGCGTTCCTTCTGCGTCAGCGACGAAACGGCCTTTGCGCTCTACGGGGAGCGGCTTGGAGAGCTCGCGGCGACCGTCACGATCGTGCCGGGCGAGGACAGCAAGACGCTGGCGGGCGCCGAGCGCATTTGGCGAGCGCTCCTCGACGCCGGCATGACCCGCGCCGACCACGTTGTCGCGCTCGGCGGTGGCGTCGTCGGTGACCTCGCCGGCTTCTGCGCCGCCACCTACCAGCGCGGCGTGCCGGTCGTGCAGGTGCCCACCACGCTCGTGGCGCAGGTCGACTCGGCCTACGGCGGCAAGACCGGCGTGGACCTGCCCGAGGCGAAGAACTACGTCGGCGCCTACCACCAGCCCGCTGCTGTGCTCGTCGATCCCGACACGCTCTCCACGCTGCCGCCGGCCGAGCTGGCGGCCGGCTGGGTGGAGGTGCTGAAGACGGCGCTGATCGCCGGCGGAGGCCTCTGGGAGGCGGTCGCCGCGGGCGACGAGGTAGACGAGCACATGATCGTCGGCTGCGTGCGCACCAAGCTGGCGATCGTCGCGGCCGACGAGCGCGACGCCGGCCGGCGGCAGGTGCTGAACCTGGGGCACACGGTCGGCCACGCGATCGAGACCGCCACCGGTTACGCCCGCTACCGCCACGGCGAGGCCGTCGGGCTGGGCCTGCTCGTGACGCTCCGCCTGTCCGGGCAGGATGAGCTGCGTGCGCGTGTGCGCGAGCTGCTGCTCAATCGCGGGCTGCCTGTGAGCCTCAGCGGCGCCTCGGTCGACGCCGTGCTCGAGGCGACCGAGCGGGACAAGAAGCGCCTCGGCAAGAGCGTGCCGTTCGTGCTGCTGAGCGAGCCCGGCGACGTGCGCTTCGGCTGCGAGGTCGCGCTGGAGCGGCTCAGGGACGCGATCGCGGAGCTCGAGGCATGAGCGGCTACCGAATCGAGGTGATGCACGGCGTGAACCTCGACCAGCTCGGGCGGCGCGACCCGCAGCTCTACGGCGCGCTGACGCTCGGCGAGCTCGAGCGACAGGTTGAGCAGGACGCCGGCGAGCTCGGCATGGGCACGCACTTCTTCCAGACGAACCACGAGGGCGCATTCGTGGAGCGCCTGCACGCCCTCGACGGCCATGCCGACGGCATCCTGATCAACCCCGGCGCGTGGACCCACTACGCGTGGGCGATCAGGGACGCGCTCGAGATCGCAGCGCTCCCCGCGGTGGAGATCCACCTGTCCGATGTCGAGCACCGCGAACCCTGGCGGCAGCTGTCGGTGATCCGCGAGCTCTGCGTGGCGACGATCTCCGGGCAGGGGCCGGCCGGCTACCGCGAGGCGCTCGAGCGCCTGCGCGCCGAGCTCGAGCGAGGCGGCTCGTGACCGCGCGCGGCGGTGAGCAGCCGGGACCCGCGCGCGTCGCGCGCCTTGCGCGGATGCTGGCCGAGCGCGAGCTCGACGTGCTGCTCGTCGAGAAGCTCATCGACGTCCGCTACCTGACCGGGTTCACCGGCACCGCGGGCGTTGCGCTCGTGGCGGGCGAGGCGCTCCGCGAGAAGCTGGGGCCGCTTCGCTTCTTCACCGACTCCCGCTATGCGACGCAGTCCGGCGAACAGCTGCCCGAGACCTTCCAGCGCGAGATCGTCGCCGGCGAGCTGCTGGAGGCGGTGGCCGGCGCGCTCGCGGACGGCGGCGGGCGGCTCGGATTCGACGAGGGCCATCTCACCGTCAAGGGGCACACGCGGCTGAGGGCGCTGCTCGGCCCCGGATGGGAGCTCGCGCCCAGCGACGGCGCCGTCGCCGCTCTGCGCTCCGTCAAGGAACCCGGAGAGATCGCCCGCATCCGCGCCGCCGCCGAGCTCGCGGATGAGGCGCTCGGCGGTGTCCTCGAGGCCGGCGTCGTCGGCCGCGCCGAGCGCGAGGTGGCGATCGAGCTCGAGCTGCGGATGCGCCGCCTGGGCGCCGAGGAGCCGAGCTTCCCCTCGATCGTCGCCGCGGGCGCCAACGCCGCGCTGCCCCACGCGGAGCCACACGAGCAGAAGATCCCGCGAGACGTCCTCGTGACGATCGACTGGGGCGCGCGGCTCGATGGATACTGCTCGGACTGCACCCGCACCTATGCGACCGGCGAGCACGTCTCAGAGCAGGCTCGGGAGGTCTATGAGCTCGTGCTCTCAGCCGAGGAGCGCGGGCTCGCCGCCGTCAAGGCCGGCCCCACCGGCCGCGAGGTGGACGCGGTAGCGCGGGCGGTGATCGAGGACGGTGGTCACGGTCAGCATTTCGGACACGGCCTCGGCCACGGCGTGGGCATGGAGATCCACGAGGGCCCGCGCCTGTCGCGAACGGCGGGGCAGGACCCCCTGCGCGCCGGTCAGGTCGTGACGGTCGAGCCGGGCGTCTACGTCCCCGGCGTGCTCGGCGTGCGGATCGAGGATCTGGTGGTCGTGCGCGAGGACGCTCAGGAGGTCCTGACGAGCCTGCCCAAGGAGCTCACCGTCATCTCCTGAGCGCTGCCTGCGCGATCGCTGTCGGGCTGGCGCTCGAGCGCCCGCGCGGGCAGCGAATACAGGCGGATGCCGAGCCACGCCGTAAGCGGAAGCGACCAGGACAAAAAGAAGGCGGCCTGGACGTCGGGCGAGGCGTGCTGCCCGAGCCATTGACAGCTGACCCATACGAGAACCGTGCTCGAGAGCGCGAGCACCGGAGGCCGCTCGGCGGGTCCACGCACCTCCCAGGCGAGCAGCGCAAGGACGAACGGCAGCGGGTAGTAGACGGCGTCCCACGTGTCGAGCACGCATCGCAGCAGCAGCACCAGCGCCAGCGCGAGCAGCGCGTCGCGCTCAGTCAGCCGGCGGCTGCGCAGCCAGAGGGCCGCCGTGGTCGCGGCCGCCACGAAGACGATCAGCGGGTGGCTGACGCCGCCGACCCACCCCGGCGCGATCCTGTATCCGAGCTTGGGCGCCCCAAACGCCCCGTGCACCAGCGCGCCGTGATGACCGAGGAACCAGAACACCTGCCACGGCTGGAAGATCGTGCTGGATGGCGCGGCGAGACCGCCAGTCCCAGCGACGAAGCCGCCCGATGAGAACAAGGCCAGGGGAGCCATCACCGCGGCCGCGGTGGCGCCTGCGCCCAGCAGAAAGGTCAGCCTCTGCCTGGGCGCAAGCACGAGCAGCACGGGTCCGACCGCCAGCACCGCCCACTGCTTGTTGGCGATCGCGAGACCGAGGATCACCCCGACCATCAGCGGACGGGCGCGACCGGTCGAAGATCGCGCTGCGAGCAACACCGCTGCGACGCACAGCACCGCGCCGAGGAGCTCCTCGGGATGGCCGAGTTCGAGCGCGCGCAAGGTGAGCGGGTTCGCGACGCAGATGCCAAGTGCGACGGCCCGGGCGAGGCGGGAGCGGCCTTCCGAGCGCATCCTCGCCACGAGCCAGACGCCGAGCGCCGCGCCGGCCAGCAGACAGGGCAGCGCGAGCATCCGGTAGATGCTGAGATCGCCGCCGCCCCAGAGGCCGGGCAGGAGGGCGAACGGCGCCCGCTCGATCAGCGAGCCGCCGTAGGCGGGGGCGAGCCGCAGGAACTCGAGCACGTGCCCGTGCGTGAGAGCTTCAATCGCGGGCCGCACCTCGTTGTCGTAGTCGTTCCAGGCGAACCCGTACAGGCCGAGCCAGGCCATCGTCGCGCTGGCGGCGGCCGCCACCACCGCGCACAGGGCGTTCTCGCGCACAACTCGCCGCATGGCTTCGCATCGGCGTTTGGGCGCGACGGCTTGAGCTTCTCACGGCTGCAAGGGCGCACGAGGGAGTATGGTCGGCCGATCGCCTCAGCCACCGTTCACGCTCATTGCCAGGGAGGTTTCCGTCCACCATGCCGTCGCTGCTAGATCTCACGACCCAGGGGGACGTCGGCACCATCTCCGACGAGTCCAAGCTGTCCTCCGTGACGCTGATGGACCCCCAGCAGCTCTATGAGCTGTGGGAGCGCCAGAACTGGCAGTCGCACACGATCGACTTCGCCCAGGACCAGCGCGACTGGGCGACGATGGACGTCGAGTTGCGCGAGCAGATGTCGTGGAACCTGTCGTCCTTCTTCGTCGGCGAGGAGCGGGTGACAACGCAGTTCTCCGGCCTGGTGATGGCTTACGAGAGCCAGGGCGAAGAGGCGTTCCTGACCACGCAGCAGGTCGACGAGGCGCGCCACGCGCAGCACTTCAACCGCTTCTACGAGCAGGTGCTCGGCCTCGATGGGAGCTTTGAGGATCGCCTGCAGCGGGCGCGGCGGGATCTCAACCCCGCGTTCATCGAGATGTTCGACGGCGTGCTCGTGGAGTGGGGAGGGCGTCTCGTTGAGAGCCCTCGCGACGTCGAGGCGAAGGTCGACTTCGTGACGCTCTACCACATGATCATCGAGGGCACGCTCGCGCTGACCGGCCAGTTCTTCCTGACCGACTACATGGAACGCAATGAGATCCTGCCGGGCTGGGTCGAGGGCTTCAGGCTGATCTCCCAGGATGAGCACCGCCACGTCGCCTATGGGACGTGGTTTCTGCGCGAGAAGGCCAAGGACCCGGCGCTCAAGCGACGCATCGCCGAGCGCATCGCCGAGCTGATCCCGCTCGCCGCGAGGGTGCTCGTGCCGCCGGGTGCCGATCCCGACAGCTACGCGATCCTCGACTACACGATGGAGGAGACGAACACGTTCGCCTTCAACGCGCTGCACCGGCGCCTGAAGGTCATCGGCATAGACCTCGCGACGCTCGCCGCGGCCGCCTAGCTCCTCGCCGGCGCGCCAGGGCTAGGAGGTCTTCTCGAACACCATCCGGTGGTGATCGATCAGCTCGCGTTCGAAGCACACCTTGTTGGCGCTCACGCCCGAGGTGAAAGCTAGACGGAAGTCCGAGCTCGTGAGCCAGCGCGGCACCAGCCGCAGCTTGAGCAGCGTCTTGCGCAGGCTGCGCGCCCCGGTCCGCTTGCCCCACTCGGTGATCGTCTGGATGTAGTCGAGACGGCCGTTCGAGCTCTCCACGAGCCGGAAGCCCGGCTGCGCGCAGCGGACGACCTGGTCTTTGTCCATCGGCAGCCACGAGCCGGGGAACTGGCGTCCCATGAGGGCCAGGTACCACGCGTCGGAGTCGCGCGGCGCGCGAACGTCGACGAGCTCCAGCGGGATCATGTTGCGACCGAAGACCATCGTCTGAAGGTAGAAGCGCCCCCCTTCGGGAAGCACGCTCGCGACGCGCTCGAAGATCCCTCGGTAGATCTCCGCCTGTCGCCCCGCCAGGTGCTCCTCCGGCGAGCAGAAGTGCTCGAAGGCGCCGAGGCTCGCGACGGCGTCGAAAGGACCGAAGGTGTCGCGATTGACCTGGCGCGCGTCCTGCAGGCGGACGTCGAGGCCATGCCGGCGGCAGGCGGCCTCCTGCGCCGAGGAGAGGGTCACGCCGAGGCCGCTTGCGCCGCGGCCGCGGATGAAGGCGAGCAGCGGCCCCCAGCCGCAGCCGAGGTCAAGGACCCGACGGCCGGGCCCGATGCCGATCTGCTCGGCGACGTACTCGTGCTTTCGCCGCTGGGCCTCGGCGAGGCTCAACGAGAAGTCGCCGTCGTACTTCGCTCCGCTGAAGTCAGCGAGCTCCCCCAGGCTGAGGCGGAACACACGGTCGGTCAGCGAGTAGGTGAAGTCGATGTCGTTGCGGTCAGCCATGGCCCGCCGAGAGCGTCATTCGGCGCAGCCTAATGGCGATCTCAGTCGGCCGGTGTCTCGCGCCGGGCCTGGCCGACCGGCAGGCGCGAGCGCGGTGTGGCGGACCGGTGCCGGTTTGATCCGGCGGGAACGGGGTACTGGACAATAAGAAACGTGAACGGGGGAACGGACGGGGATGGGGACAATGGCCTCAATTCAAGTCGTCGAGATGTCACGCCACGACTCTGTCAACGGGTTCGTGTATGAGTACGACGAGTCGCTGGCAAGTGTGAAAGACATCCAGCGCACTCACCAGCAGCGGATCGATTGGTGGCGCACCGAGCTGGACGCCGAAGCGTCGGCGGGCGCGGGTCTTGACCGCGCTCCGCTCGCTCTCGCGTCCTAGTCACTGATCCTCTGAGCGGGCGCGAGCGCGAACGCGACGGCAGGCAGGTCGCGGCCGAGCTGTGTCGCGGCCGTCGCCGACCGGCTCGCCTCGGCGCGCCCGCTACGCTCCGGCTGATGGTGAGCACCAATCAGTTCAAGAACGGCAATCACATCGAGGTCGACGGCACGATCTTCAAGATCGTCGACTTCCAGCACGTAAAGCCCGGCAAGGGCGGCGCGTTCGTGCGCACGAAGCTGCGCCGGGCATCCGACGGCAACGTGATCGACCGCACGTTCAGGGCAGGCGAGAAGTTTCGCTCGGTGCGCACTGAGTCGAAGACGATGCAGTACCTCTACGCCGACGGCACCGACGCGCACTTCATGGACACGGAGAGCTTCGAGCAGATAGCCGTCGCCGAGCCCACGCTCGAGGACGCGCTGCGCTGGATCACGCCAAGCAGCGAGGTGGAGGTGCTGTACATCGATGGGGAGCCGACCGACGTGCAGCTGCCGAGCGCCGTCGAGCTCGCGGTTGCCCAGACCGATCCCGGCCTGCGCGGAGACTCCGTCTCGGGCGGCGGCACCAAGCCGGCGACGCTCGAGACGGGGGCCGTCATACAGGTACCGCTGTTCGTCGAGCAGGGTCAGCGCATTCGGGTGGACACCCGCTCCGGCGACTACGTCGCGCGTGCTTGATGCGACGCTCCGATCAACGCCGGGCCGCGGTCATCGCCGTCTATCAGCATGACCTGACCGGCCGCGAGCCGATCGAGCTCCTGCCGCCCAACGCGTCCCAGTTCATGCAGGCGCTCGTGCACGCCGCGGTCGACCGCGCGGAGGAACTCGACGGCGTGATCGACCGCCATGCGCATGGCTGGTCGGTGGAGAGGATCCAGCCGCTCGAGCGGAGCATCATGCGGGTGGCGCTGATCGAGATGCTCCACCCGGACGCGGCGCCGGGCGAGCAGCCGATACCGCCGGAGGGGGCCATCGAGGAAGCGGTCGAGAGTGCCAAGACGTTCTGCGGGTCGGACGCGCCCGGCTTCGTCAACGGGGTCCTCGCCGCAGCGTTGCGCGAGGTGCGAGAGAATGCGCACAGCAAATGACCAGCGGCGAGCACCTTGACGATCTGATCACGCGCCTCGAGCGCGCCGCCGAGCAGCTGCGCTCGGGCGAGCTCTCGCCGGACGCGGCCGCGACCATGGTCGAGGACTGCGCCTCGCTCGCCACCCAGGCGGCGGCCGAGCTGGAGCAGCTCAGCCGTGCCGAGGTCTCCTCGCCCGCGCCCGGCCAGGACACCCTCCTATAGGTTCTCGCCCGACCCGCGCCACCGTGGAATCCAGCTATCCGGAGTACCTGCGCGAGGAGGTCGAGCGCTACGTCGAGGCGATGCGCTTCTCCGATGAGCCGCTGACGGCAGGCCTGGAGGAGGCGATGCGCTACTCGCTGCTCGCCGGTGGCAAGCGCATCCGTCCGGTGCTCGCTCTTGCGACGGCGCGAGCGGTGGGCGTCGAGCATCGCGACGTGCTCCCGCTTGCCGGCGCGATAGAGCTGATCCACACCTACTCGCTGATCCACGACGATCTGCCCGCGATGGATGACGACGATCTGCGCAGGGGGGAGCCGACGTGCCACGTCAAGTTCGGTGAGGACGTGGCGATCCTCGCCGGCGACGGCCTCTACGCGGAGGCCTTTCGCCACCTGCTGACCCAGCAGCGCTCGGAGCCCGAGCGGGTGCTCGCCGCGGCCGCCGAGCTGGCCGCCGCCACAGGCGTCAACGGGATGGTCGGCGGCCAGTACGCTGACGTGAGTGCGGAGACGCCCACCGGGGTCGAGGGGCTGCGCCGGCTGCACGAGCTCAAGACGGGGCGTCTGATCGGCGCGTCGGTGCTCTGCGTACTACTGTTGACGGGGATCGCCGATCGACCTGGCACGGCTGCCCTGCGCCGCTTTGCCGCTGAGCTGGGTGTGCTGTTTCAGATCATCGACGACATACTCGATGTGACCGGCACCGATGATGCACTGGGAAAGCCACGAGGTAGCGATGAGCGTCACGGGAAGCGAACATACGTGAGCGAGTTCGGAATCGATCGAGCGAGGGAGCTGGCCGCGGAATCCCACCGCACGGCGCGCGAGGCTCTCGCCGAGGTGGCGGCGCGTCCCGCGCTCGGCGGCGGGGCCGAGGGCCGATCGAACGGCAGCCGGCCCGAGACGGCCGAGCTCGAGGGGATCGCGGACTTCATCTACACCCGCACGTCATGAGCCTGCTTGAGAGCATCAACGGCCCCGAGGACCTGCACGGGCTATCCGAGCAGGATCTCGCACTGCTCGCCCAGGAGGTGCGCGAGCACATCATCGACACCGTCGGCGAGATAGGCGGCCATTTCGGCGCCAACCTCGGCACCTGCGAGCTGGCCGTCGCGCTGCACTCGCTGCTCGAGTCCCCTCGCGACAAGATCCTCTGGGACGTCGGCCACCAGGCCTATCCGCACAAGATCCTCACGGGCAGGCGCGAGCAGCTGAGCACCATCCGCCAGTACGCGGGCCTCGCGCCCTTCTGCTCGATCGCGGAGTCGCCCCACGACATCATGGGCGCCGGCCACGCCTCCACCTCGATCGGCTATGCGGTCGGCATCAAGGAGGGCATGCGCCACGGCGGCCGGGACGGCGACGGCAAGGTTGTCGCGGTCATCGGCGACGGCGCGATGACCGGCGGCGTCGCGTTCGAGGCGATCGGCCAGGCCGGCGGGCTCGGCACGCCGATCGTGGTGGTGCTGAACGACAACGGCATGTCGATCGCCCCCAACGTGGGCGCGCTGTCGCGCTACTTCAACCGGATCAGGCTCAACCCGAAGCTGTGGCACGCCCGCGCGGGAGTCGAGGGCGGCCTCACGCGCCTGCCAGGCGGGATCGGCGCGGCATTCGAGCGCTTGGGGCCGCATCTGAAGGAGTCGATCAAGGCCTTCTGGGCTCCGGGCCTGTGGTGGGAGGAGCTCGACTGGGCCTACATGGGAGTCGTGGACGGCCATGACGTCAAGGCGCTGCGCGAGGCGCTGCGCGAGGCGCTGGCCGCCGAACGGCCCGTGGTCGTGCACATCGCGACGGTCAAGGGCAAGGGCTTCGCGCCGGCTGAGGACGGCGGCCTCGAGGGTATGGAGAAGTGGCACGCGGCCAAGCCCCACTCGATCCTCAACGGGTCGCCCACGCGCCCCCCGGCGGCGAGCGCCTCCTCGGCGAGGGCGGCCCGCACGCTTCCGCCCCAGTACACGCAGGTGTTCGGCGAGGCGCTCGTGCGCGAATGCGAGCGCGATGAGCGCGTGGTCGGCATCACGGCCGCGATGAACTCCGGCACGGGCCTCAGCATCCTGCAGAAGGCGATGCCCGACCGCTACTTCGATGTCGGGATCGCTGAGCAGCAGGCGATCCTGTTCGCCGCCGGCCTCGCCCTCGAGGGCATCAAGCCGGTCGCGGCGATCTACTCGACCTTCCTCCAGCGCGCCTACGACCAGATCGTCCACGACATCTGCCTGCAGAAGCTGAACGTGGTGTTCGCCATGGACAGGGCCGGGCTCGTGGGCGACGACGGCCCGACACATCACGGGGCCTTCGACATCGCGTATCTGCGCTGCCTGCCGAACATGGTGCTGATGGCGCCGCGCGACGAGGCGATGCTCGTGAACATGCTGCGCACCGCCCTGGAGTACGACGACGGCCCGATCGCGCTGCGCTATCCGCGTGGCGAGGGCACCGGCGTGGCGCTGCCGAGCGAGCCTCAGGCACTGGCCATCGGAACCGGTGAGATCCTGCGCGAGTGCGATCTCACAGGACCCGGCGCCCGGGCCGGCAGGCGGGTGGCCCTCATCGGCTACGGCAGCGGCGTGGGCAAGGCGCTTGAAGCGGCGGCCGAGCTCGAGCGCCACGATCTGGCCGTGACGGTGGCCGACGCGCGCTTCGCCAAGCCGATCGACGCAGGCCTGATGGCCCAGCTGGCGGCAGAGCACGATCTGCTCGTGACGGTCGAGGAGGGCGTGCTCGCCGGCGGCTTCGGCTCAGCGGTTTGGGAGACGCTGAACGATGCCGGCGCGACCCCGCGGATCCTGAGGGTCGGGCTTCCCGACAGGTACGTGACGCACGGCAAGCCGGCACTCCTGCACGAGGAGGTTGGCTACACGGGGAAGCGGATCGCCGAGCGCGTGGCGGCGGCGATCGCCGATCACGGCCAGCAGCCGGCGCCGGGCGCCGGGTCGGCCGTCGTCGGCGCCTGAGCGACGCGCGAACGAGTCCCTCCCCGGGGCCGGACGAGACCTCGTGGGAGAAAAGAAACGGCCCGCCGGGGAAGCGGGCCGTCTCAGGGAGGAGGGGTTCAGGAGAGATGAACTCTCAATCGCTAAATATGATGCCCGCCGTGCGGCCGCGCTTGTGTGACATCGATCACAGACACCGCTCGCGGCGCCGGGTGCAGAGGGCGGCGTTTGTGTAAGGGTTCGCGGCAGATGGCAAAGCGCCGCCTCGACACCCTGCTGGCCGAGCGCGGCCTGTTCCCATCCCGCAGTCGCGCGGCCGCGTCCGTGATGGCCGGCGAGGTGAGCATCGGCACCGGCAGGCGGCGCGCGGAGAAGCCGGGAGAGCTCGTAGACCCGCTCGAGCCGCTAAGCGTCGCCGACCGCCCCGCCTTCGTCTCGCGCGGGGGCATCAAGCTCGCGAACGCCCTCGCAGCTTCTGGCCTCGAGGTGGCAGGGCGGCGCGCGCTCGATGTCGGAGCTTCCACCGGCGGCTTCACCGACTGCCTGCTGCAGCGCGGGGCGCGCGAGGTGATCGCTGTCGACGTGGGCTACGGGACGCTCGACTACAGGCTGCGCACCGATCCGCGGGTGCGCGTGATGGAGCGGACGAACGCACGCGCCCTGACACCGGCGATGCTCGGGCCGTCCTCGGCCGGGGTGGAAGACGAGGCAGCGGCCGGGAGGGCGCCGGGCGCTGCGGCGCTTGCGGGCGACCGGCCGGACCTCGCGACGATCGACGTCTCATTCATCTCTCTCGAGAAGGTTCTCGCCCCGGTGCTCGGTTGCCTCGCACCCGCGCATGACGTGCTCGCGCTGATCAAGCCCCAGTTCGAGGTCGGGCGCGCAAGGGTCGGCAAAGGCGGGGTGGTGCGCGATGCGGGCGACCGGCGCCGGGCGCTGGTCGCGGTGGGCCGGGCGGCACTCTCGCTCGGCGCGGTGGTGCTCGGCTACTACTCCTCCAAGCTGCCGGGGCCTAAGGGGAACCGCGAGACCTTCATCTGGCTCGGCGACGGCGGCGCGGCTCGAGCCGGCGCACGCACGGCGCCCGAGATGGAGCGGATGGCGGAGGAGGCCGAGCCCTCGTGAGGGAGATCACCGTGTTCACGCACCGCCGCCCCGAGGAGACGGCTGCGACCCTCGAGCGGCTCATCGAGGAGGCCGGGCGGGCGGACGTGACGCTGCGCCTGGATGAGGAGGAGACGCTCAAGCACGGTGTTAGGCCCGGGCCCGGCGTCGAGGTGAACGCCCCGCTCGAGAAGGACGTCGACCTGTGCGTGGTGCTCGGGGGAGACGGGACCATCCTGCGCGCCCTGCAGCTCTACGCCGGCACCGGGGTCGCCGTGTTCGCGATCAACTTCGGCGAGATCGGGTTCCTCGCAACCGTCGAGCGCCACGAGGCCGAGGAGGGCATTCGCCGCGCGCTGTCAGGCGATTTCGAGCTGCTGCGCCTGCCGGCGGTCGTGCTCGGCGACGGCTCGCAGGGCGTTCCGTCGGGCACCGGCGGCGTGCTCCCGACCGCGATCAACGACGTCGCGATCCACCGCAAGGTCGGCGAGCGGGTGGCGGACATCGCCTACGAGCTCGAGGGCGAGGAGGTCGGCCGTGTGCGCTGCGACGGGCTCGTGGTGTCGACGCCGGCGGGATCGACCGGCTACAACCTCGCCAACGGCGGCCCCGTGATGGCGTGGGGCGTCGCGGGCTTCGTTGTGTCCTTCATCGCGCCGCATTCGCTGACGGCGCGCGCTCTCGTGGTGGCGCCGGATGACCGGCTCACGATCCACAACCGCTCTCATGAGCCACTCGACGTGGCCGTTGACGGGCGTCCCTGTGGCGAGATCCCAGCGGGCGGGACGATCCACGCGCGCTTCGAGCACGACATCGGGACGATCGCGCAGGTCCCCGGCTCGTCCTTCTACCGCAGGCTGCGAGAGAAGTTCGGCCGCCTCGCGAGCTGAGCGACGGCTCGCGGCTCAGGCGACGCCGGCGCTGCGGCGCTGCGCGTCGGTCGCCGGGTCCGCCTGAACGCCGCGGTGCATCGAGGCGATGAAGGTGTCCAGCTGGTCGCGCGAGAAGCGCCGCTGTCCTCCCGGGGTCCTGTAGCAGCTGACATGGCCGGCGTCCGTCCAGCGACGGATCGTCGCCAGCGAGACGCCCAGGTAGCGGGCCGCCTGAGAGCTGGTGAAGACAAGCTGGCGGTCGTTGCGCTGTGCGCTGGGGGTGAGTGAGAGGGGCATGTTGGCTCTGTCGTCGCGCCGCTTGGAGAACTTGAGCGCCGTGCAGGTTTGTGGACGTTTGACCGGTGGAGCCCGCGCTGCCTTGCGCGGGTGGGCGCGGGCGCGTCGCCCCGGCGGGCCGAATCCCTTCTCCGGCCGGCTCGCGCGGCGCCCGTAAAGGGGCGTCTCCAACTATGGGCATGGGTGCAAAATGCGCCACGGCGCCCCGGAAAGGAGCCGAGCGGGCGGCGCGTTTTGCGCCGCCACACCGCTTGCAAGCATTCCTGCACAGGGCTGCGTGAAGCTGGACATTCCGTCTAATACGAGTACTATCCTTCGCGAACCTACTCAAAGCAGCGGCTTATCTGTGGATGGAGACAAACAGGGGGGTCGCTTCGCAACACGGCCTTCGGGCCTTTAGCGAAGGAGGAAAAGCGTGGTTTGGAAAAGCTAGAGTCGGATTGGCCAACTGGCCAAGCCTGAGGCGTCGGACGACCGGTCGGTGATCGGTCGGCCCGGCGCCTTTTGCTTTGTAAAGCTCCCCGTCAACGGCCCCGGGGATTGGACATCGCCTCAGCCGTCGTCGGTGACCCCGAGCTGGGGTTGGGACATCTGGCGGACGCGGCTCTCGAACGCGAGCTCGGCCGCAAAGTCGGCGTTCTCTCCTTCGGCGAGAGCCGAATGGTCGCGGCGTTGGAGCAACGCGATGAAGTGCTCGACGAGCTCGGCGTCCAGATGCCTCCCGGAGACCCTCCGCAGCTCGGTCATCGCGTCCTGGGGCGTCATCGGCGAGCGATAGGTGTCGCGCGCGGTGAGCGTGTCGTACACCGAGCAGATCGCGAGGATGCGTGAGGCGAGCGGTATCTCGTTGCCGATCAGCCCCGCCGGATAGCCGCTGCCGTCGATCTGCTCGTGGTGGTAGAGGATGGCGTCCGCGACCGGGCCGTAGCCGTCGAGCCTGCCCACGAGGGTGGCCCCGTCCTGGGGGTGGCGGCGGATCACCGCCCAGTCCTCGTCGGAGAGGACGTCGGCGTGCAGGATCCTGTCGGGCAGGACGAACTTGCCGATGTCGTGGAGCAGCCCCGCGGTGTGGATCAGTTCCTGTTCAGCCTCGTTGCAACCGGCCTCCAGCGCCAGAGCACGCGCATAGCGGGCGACCGCGGCGGCATGGCGCGCGGTGGTCCGGTCGCGCAGCGCAAGGGTCTCGATCAGCGTGCTCAGCACCCCCAGTTGCAGGGTGGCCAGCTGCCTCGAGCGGGCGTCCAGCTGCTCGGCGCGGTCCTCGGATCGCAGCAGGGCCGCGATCAGGTACTGGAAGAGCACCAGGACCAGGATCAGGCCGAACAGCGCCGACAGGCCGAGGTTCGTGTAGGCGATCGCGAGCAGCGCGGTCAGTGCGCCGAGCGCGAGCTGGCCCGGTTGCATCGGCAGGAAGAGTTCGCGGAACTGTCGGCTCAGCGAACGCCCTCCTATTACGGATGACTCGGCGACGATCAAAACGAAGTTGAGCGCGTTCGTGATCATGAACACACCGAAGATGACGAGCGCGAAGCTGACGCTCTGCGTGATCTGCTCGACGGCCGGGGCATGGACATCGCCGATCAGCGCGCGAACCAGGAGGCCTCCGATGAGCGGGAAGGAGGCGAACGCCGAGAGGTTGTTCAACCACAGCGCCGCCGGCAGCCGCCTGATCGCCGAGTTCGGCACCGTCATGGCGATGCCGAACGCCACGGCGGGCGCAGGGCCCAGCAGGCCCATGGCGAGCACGAGCACGACGAGCGACGCCGAGAGATGCTGCCCGCGGATCTCGAACTCGAGCCGCTCCCCCAGCAGGCCCACGAGCAGCAGCAGCACGATCAGCACGAACGGATGCCATTCCTGGGGACGTGAGACCAAGATGGCACCGCCGACCCCGCCCGCGAACAGCAGGCCCTGGGCGAGCCAGAACAGTCGTCTCATGAGCTTCGGCGCGGGCATCTCGTGGTCTGTCGTACTTAACGACCGATTCGGCGTGGCACTTAAGGTGCTGAGCCCGCTCTGCTGAGCCAACTCCTGTCACCCGGCCGGGGCTGACGGCCCGTTCTCTGAGCACTCGGCTCTCCACGAGCCGCGCGCGCCGGCGTCAGCGGGCCCTCGCACCCGTCATGAGGCGCGTTCGCCGGTGGCAGCGTGCTGTGCGCGCTGCACTTCGGGCTTGAGGCCCGACCCAGCCCCGAGGCGCAGGAACGCAGCCGTGGTCGCCGTCGCTCCCACTCCCACGATCAGGAAGGCGCTCCGTGTGGAGCCCACCGCGACGAGAGCCCCGCCGAGCAGCAGGCCGAGCCCGGGGCAGAGAGCGTTGATCGATTCCACGGCTGCCATCATCCGGCCGTGGAGTGCCGGCGGGGTGAGCTGCTGCACGGCCGAGAGCAGCGACGCCCACTGCACGCCGTTGCCCAGCCCGCCGAGGAGGCCTGCAAAGCATGCGACCAGGAGCGAGGGGGCGACGGCGAAACCGATGTAGGCAAGGCCAACGGCGAGTGTGCCCGCGCTCAGCATCGCTCCGAGCGGCCGCCGAACCGCGCGCGCGAACCCCAGGCTTCCCAACCCGACGCCGATGCCCCACACCGTCAGGAGCAGGCCATAGCCACTGTCGCCGGCGTGCAGGGTCGCCTTCGCGTAGGGGACCTCAATCGACGCGTCAGCGGCGAAGAAGATGAGAGCGAGGCCCTCGACGAGGAGCAGCGTCCGCAAGGCGGACACCTCGTTGACGTACTCCCATGCGGCGCGGAGGCGGGCCCGCACGGATTCCTCCGGCGCGCCGTCGATGTGAGGCCGGAGGTCGATCAGCATCACGCCGCAGATCAGGAACGACGCCGCGTCGATCAGCAGAGCGGTCGGGCCGCCTGCGCCGGCAACCAGGAGGCCGGCAAGCGCGGGGCCGAGCACGAATGTGGCCGAGAAGGCGATGTTGAGAGCCGCATTCGCCTTGCGTTCGGCCGTCTGGGCGTCATCGTGGTGCTCGTCCGCTCCCACTGCGCCCGCCGTCTGCGCTTCGGCCTCGCCACGCGCGCTGCGCGCAGCCTCAGCTCGCAACAGCGCGCTGGCGGCCAGCGCCGCGGTTCCGTCGAGCGCCACGAGCACGAGGATCGCCGGCAGCGAGAAATTCCACAGCAGAACGGCCAGGGCGACGGTGGCGAGAGCCTCGAAGAGGTAGAGCGCGCTGAGCCGGCCGCGCCGGGGCGAGGCCTCGACGCGGGCAACGACGGCCGGGACCAGGACCGCGGGCAGCGCCTGGCCCGCCACCAGCAGGGCCGCCACCGCGAGGGCGCTGTGCGTGTGCTCGAAGACGGCCAGCGACAGCGCGACGTAGCCGAACCACGTGCCGAGGCGGTTCACCGTGTAGGCCGTGATGATCCTGCGCAACTGCGGTGATCGGAGCACCGAGAACAAGACGGTCACGCTAACGCCTCCCTGCGACGGGACGGGGCCGCCGATTCTCGGGCGCGACCGGGGCGGTGCATGTACTCGCGCCGGCCTGGTCGGCGATTCTGCTCCTCATGAGCGCATCATCGGCTCGCCTGGGCGGATCGCGCGTAGGCGGAGGGTGCCGATCGTGTCGTTCTCTTGGGACCTTGTGATCGGTCCCCTCGAGCGGCTACCGTGTCGTCCGTGGAGGCCGGAACGCCAGGGGTGACGCGACCGATCGAGGTGATCATCGCCGACGATCACACGGTCGTGCGCGACGGCATCCGCGCCGTCCTGCAGCGGGAGGCCGGCGAGTTTCACGTCGTCGCCGAAGCCGCCGACATCCCCTCGATGATCCGGGAAGTGCGCGAGCACAAGCCCGATCTGCTCACGCTCGACCTGACGATGCCGGGAGGCTCGAGCCTCGCGGCGCTGCCGCAGTGCTTCATCGCTCATCCGACCCTCGCGGTCGCGATCCTGACGATGCGCGAGGATCCCGAGTACGCCCGTCAGGCGCTTCGCGCCGGTGCGCGCAGCTACGTGCTCAAGGAGGCCGAGCCGGCGGAGCTTCTCCAGGCCTTCCGTCTCGCCGTCGCGGGAGGCAACTACCTGCACCCGCGACTCGGCGCCCTGATGGCCACTGGCGACGGCGGCGCGGCGAGCGACGGCGTCGTGTTGAGCGAGCGCGAGCGTGAGGTGGTCAGGCTGATCGCCAACGGCTACACGAACTCGGAGATTGCCGAGAAGCTCAACGTCGCCGAGCGCACCGTCAAGACCTACCGGGCACGCGCGATCGAGAAGCTCGGCTTCTCCTCACGCGCGGAGATAACAGCCTACGTTCGCCGGATCGGCATGGCGGACTAGCTTCAGGGCTGCGGCGTGGCCGCCGGGCGCCCGGCGAGCGGCACGCTGAGGCGCACGGTCGTGCCACGGTCCGGCGCGGGGCCGAACTCGAGCTCGCCGCCGATCAGCTCGGCGCGCTCGCGCATGCCGCCCATGCCGAAGCCTCCCTCGAGCCCGTCGCCTCGCGGCCCGAGCGGCCCCGCGCCGGGGAGGCCGCGACCATCGTCTGTCACCGAGGCGCGCACGACGCCGTCGCGCTCGACGATGCTCACGACGGCCTTCGTGGCCTGCGCGTGGCGGCTGACGTTCGTGAGCGCCTCCTGAACGATGCGGTAGATCGTGCTCTCGAGCTCAGGGTCGAGCCTGCGACCGTCAGCGTGGGCATCCCCGTTGCCGGCGGCGGCCTCCTGGCCCAGCTCGATCTGGGTCTCGACCTCCAACCCGTCGATCGCCTGCGCGCGCCTGGCGAGGGCCTGCACGGCCGCGGCGAGCCCGAGATCGTCGAGCGCCGCAGGGCGAAGCTCCGTGATCAGATGGCGCAGCCCGTCGATCTCGTTGCCGAGCCCCTCGAGCACCATGTCGACAGCATGCTTGAGCGAATCGCGGTCGTCGAGATCGCGCGCGTTCGCGAGCTGCAGGCGCAACGCGCCGATCCCCTGGATGCTTTCGTCATGGATCTCTCGCGCCCAGCGCGTGCGCTCGCGCTCGCGCGCCTCGTTTCCGTAGCGCAGGCGCTCGATCTCGACGGACCGCTCAGCCGCCAACCGTTGCGCGACGCTTGCGGCGAACGCGCTGAGCGCCTGCTGGTCGGGGCCGCGGAAGCCTCCCTCGGTTCGCAGCGCGATGACCATGCCGCCGCCCTGCGCCTCCATATTGAACGGCTCCACCAGGGCGGCGCGCGCGTCCAGCCCCAGTTCGTGCAGCCAAGCTGCCTCCGGGCCACGCGGGCGATCGAGCGAGAGCGGCTTGCCGGAGAGGTAGAGCTCGCCGAGCGCGCTGCCCTGCACGTGGACGATCCGCACACGTGGCGTACCGGCTCCGCTGGCGGCCGCGACGCGCAGCTCCCCCCGCTCCTCGATCACCATCAGCAGCGAGCCGGCATCGAGCAGAGCGAGCCCGCGATCGGCCATCAGCCGCAGTAGCCACAACTCTGATCCCGACAGCATCCCTGGAGATTATGACCACCGGCCGGGCGGACGCATCTGGGGGCCGCCGGTCCCCGAACGGCGGATTGTGCAGCCGCAGATGTCAGCGCGCCGGAGGCGCGGCGCTCTGGATCCCGCCCGACCCGTTCTCGCCGTTGCGCACGCGCGTGGCGGCCCGAGCTCGCGCCAGCAGGTCGTCTCTGCTGATGTCCCTTCGCCAGGCCGCAAGGCCGACCGACACCCGCAGCGGGCGGCGTGTCCCGTCGGCTTCGACCTTGATCGTTCGCACCCTGTCGAGCACGCGCCTGGCCACCATCTCGCCCCGCGGGCCGTCGGCGCCGGGCAGCACGATCAGCAGCTCCTCGCCGCTCGGCCTGCCGATCCGGTCGAAGCGCCGGAGTTCTCGCCGCAGCGCCCCACCGAGGTAGGCGAGCGTCCGCTCGGGCAGGTCGCTGCCGTGCTCGCGCGACATCTCGTCGAGGTTGTCGATCACCATCAGCAGGCAGCTCAGCGGGGTGCCGTGACGTTCGGCACGGCCGATCTCCTCATCGAGGCGCTCGGCCAGCGCCGTGGCGGACAGGCAGGCGAACCCCTCCGTCGAGGGCGGATCGGAGCGCGGATTGATGTCGCTGGCAGCCATGCCGTATCGGTGGACGAGTCTAGGTCGCCGGCCGATCTTCGATCGGTGTGTGTCCTTTCCGGCGCCCCCCGATGGAGATTATGCCGGTGCCGGGGCCATCTGGCCAGTCCTGCAGGATGCATGGGCGCGGGGACGTCCCGCGACGGCCGCGCACACGCGCGCGCCGTTGCGATCCGTCGGCATGCGCTGGTACACCTGCGTCCATGCTTCAAGAGCTGCGCGTCGAGAATCTCCTGCTGATCGAGCGCGCCGAGCTGCGGCTCGTCGGCGGCCTGAACGTGCTCACCGGCGAGACCGGCGCCGGCAAGACGGTGCTGGCGCACGCGCTCGACCTGCTGCTCGGAGGGCGGGCGCGCCCGGGCATCGTGCGCCCGGGCGCCGAGGAGGCCTACGTGGAGGGCGTGTTCGATCTCTCCGACCAGGCCAGGGACGCGCTGGGCGAGCGGCTGGCCGCGGACGCGGAGGAGATCGTGCTCGCTCGCCGCGTCGGCTCGGATGGGCGAACGCGCGCCTATCTGAACGGCCGCGCGGCGACGGTCGCCGACCTGCGGGACATCGGCGGCATGCTGCTCACGTTCTACGGCCAGCACGAGCACCGCAAGCTCACGCTGGCGGCCGCCCAGATGCAGGTCCTCGACGATCTATGCGGTCCCGAGCAGACGCTGCGCCTGCGGTCCTGTGCCGAGGCGCTCGAGCGGAGCCGGGGGATCGAGCAGCGGCTCGAGCATCTGCGCGAGCTCGCCGGTGCGCGTGAGCGCGAGCTCGACCTGCTCGAGCACGAGCTCGCGGAGATCGATTCGCTCGCCCCCCGGGACGGCGAGCAGGAGGCGCTGCTGGCGGCGCGTGAGCGCCTGCGCAAGCTCGACGCGCTCCGCTCCGCGGCCGACGCGGCGGCGGAGGCGCTGGCGCCCGAGGGTGCCGACGCGCAGACGTCCGCGCAGCTGATGGGCGAAGCGGTTTCGCGCCTTGACGCGCTGGCCGGCGTCGACGCCCGGCTCGACGGGCTCGCCGAGCGCATGCGCGGGCTCCTGATCGAGTCCCAGGATCTCGCCGCGGAGCTGCGTGACTACCACGGCGCGGCGGCGTCGCATGACCTTGACGGCGCCGGAGACATCGGCGAAGAGCTGACGCTCGATGCGCTGGAAGAGCGCTTGGCCATGATCGAGCGTCTCGCCCGCAAGCACGGCGGAAGCGTCCAGGCGGTGCTCGACCATGCGACGGCCGCGCGTGCCCGCCGGACGGAGCTACTGGGCGCCGAGGTGGCGATCGGGCAGGCGACCGAGCAGCTGGAGGAGGCGCGGTCGGCCGTGCACGAGCTCGTGGCGGCCCTGCGGCGCGCGCGCAAGGCGGCTGCCGACCAGCTCGCCACCGGCGTGCGCAAGCAGCTGGCGGCGCTCGCGATGGGCGAGGCGAGCTTCGAGGTGAGGCTCGCGGAGCGCGAGCCGGGGCCCTCCGGCGGCGACGCCGTCGAGTTCTCGATCGCGCCCAATCCGGGCGTTCCCGCCGGCCCGCTGCGCGAGATCGCCTCGGGCGGAGAGCTGTCGAGGGTGATGCTCGCGATCATGACGGTGGCCGGCCGCTCATCGGCGCAGGCCACGCTCGTGTTCGATGAGGTCGACGCCGGTATCGGGGGGCACACCGCGCGAGCCGTGGGCGCTCGGCTGCGGGACCTCGCCGAGCGGACGCAGGTGCTGTGCATCACGCATCTGCCGCAGATCGCCTCGCTCGGCGACCGCCACTTCTCGATCGCGAAGGACACAGGCGCCGATCCGACACGCGCCACGGTCGTGCAGCTCGCCGAGCCGGAGGTCGTCTCCGAGCTCGTGCGCATGCTCGGCGCCGACGACGACGACACGACCGCGCGCCGGCATGCGCGGGGTCTGCGCCGCGCCGCCTGAGCACAGTCAGACAGTGCGCTCTGCCCCTGCGCGCGTTACTCTCGCTGCGTGGCTGCAACACGATCCACAGGGCCCGGACACCCAGGAGAGGCAACCGCGTCCGAGCCGGCCGAGCCCGACTACCTGCGGCCGGCGAGCATGCCCGTTCGCGTCGAGCAGCCTCCGGCCGGGCGCATCGTCAGCGGATCGGTGCGGCCAGGGCGCAAGACGAAGCTGCTCGTCAAGCACCTCGTGCGCGGCGACATCGCGCTCGTGGATCACCTCGACATCGATCGTGTCTCGGCAGAGGAGCTGATCGCCGCGGGCGCTGTCGCAGTGCTCAACTGCAGCCCATCCTCCAGCGGCTCCTATCCGAACCTCGGGCCACAGCTGCTCGTGGAGGCGGGCATCCTGCTGGTTGACCTGCCCGACGACGCGCTCTTCAAGCTGATCTCCGACGGCGACCCGCTCACGGTCAGGGTGGGCGATCCGGCCGGCGGGGCGTCCGCCGGCGACGTGTTTCGTAAGGGCGAGCTGCTCGCCCGCGGGGAGGTCCTCGGTCTCGCGCGCATATCCGCCGAAACGGAGCTCAGGCGGCGCGAGATCGGAGAGGCGCTCGAGCGCTTTGCGCACAACACGATCGAGCACATGCGCGAGGAGCGAGAACTGCTCTCCGGCAGGATCCAGCTGCCACGGTTCGCAACCGACTTTCGCGATCGCTCCACGCTGGTGGTCGTCCGCGGCGTAGGTCATCAGCGGGACCTCCGAGCCCTGCGGCCGTTCATCAGGGACATGCGACCGCTGGTGGTCGCGGTCGACGGCGGCGCCGAGGCGCTCCTGGAGGTCGGTATGACACCGGACATGATCGTCGGCGACATGGACTCGGCGGGAGAGCCGGCGCTTCGCTGCGGCGCGGAGCTCGTCGTTCACTCCTACCCGGATGGACGTGCGCCGGGCCGCCATCGGCTCGAGGAGCTCGGGCTGCCGTTCAAACTCGTCCCCGCGCCCGGCACCAGTCAGGATGTGGCGATGCTGATCGCCGCTGAGAAGGGCGCACGCCTGATCGTCTCGGTGGGCTCGCAGTTCAACCTCGTCGAGTTCCTCGACCGCAACCGCAAAGGCATGTCCTCGACCTTCCTCACGCGCCTGCGCATCGGCGAGATCCTGGTCGATGCCAAGGGCGTCAGTCGCCTCTACCAGCCGCGACCCGGCCTCACACCGCTGCTCGTGGTGATCGCGGCAGGCCTGATCGCGATGATCGCCGTCGTATGGATGACGCCGGCGCTCCGCGACGTCGCAGAACTGCTGTGGCTGAAGCTGCAGCTGCTGGCAGAGGTCCCATCGGTCGCCTCCGGCGGCTGATCCCGCTCAAGGCGCCTCGAGCATGTTCGACTATCGCTACCACGCGCTGTCTCTCGCCGCCGTGCTGTTCGCGCTCGCGCTCGGGGTCCTGATCGGCGTCGCGATCGGCGACTCGAACCTCGTCTCCTCGGCCAAGAACGGCATCGTCAACAACCTCAACTCGGAAGTGAGCGAAGCGCGCCAGCAGGTCGGCCAGCTCAAGGAGAAACTATCCGACGAAGAAGCGTTCGCGACCGGCCTCTATCCGCTGGCCGTCCACGAACTTCTGAACGGCCGGAGCATCGGGCTGGTCTTCCTGGGGTCCTCCTCTGACAGGGTGAACACGCTCGTGCGGGCGGCGGTGACGCGCGCCGGCGCGAGCCTCGCGACGGTGGTCGCCGTGCGCGAGCCGCTCGACCTCGCCGGCATAGCGCGCGAGGCGGCGGGCACGCACTACGCGGCGCTGGCCGGCTCGCCTCAGCTCGTCGAACGCTTCGGGCAGCTCGCCGGCCGTCAGCTCGTCAGCGGCGGGGCGCTCGTCAGTCGCGAGCTGCTCAGCCGCGTGCGAGCCAGCCTGATGAGCGCCTTCGACGGGCAGCTCACGCGGCTCGAAGGCCTCGTCGTCGTGCGCTCGGAGCCGACCGGCATGGATGCGGCGCAGACCGAAGCCTGCGCCGCCTTCGAGACCGGCCTGCTGGCCGGAGTGACCGCAGCAGGCGTTCCCGCCGTGGGCGTCGAGGTCAAGGGCTCCGAACCCTCACAGGTCCCCTGGTACAAAGGCAAGGGGATCTCGAGCGTCGACGACCTCGACGTGCTCGCCGGCCAGGCTGCGCTGGACTACGCGCTCGCCGGAGACCGCGGCTCCTTCGGCACGAACGCCACCGCAGACTCGCTTCTGCCGGGCGTCACCGCCGGCGCCGGACAGCCCTGAGCGCGTCCGCCATCGCCGCTAGTTTCAAGCGATGCACGCGCTGCCCCTCCTGTTCGCCTTCGCGGCAGGCGCGATCCTCGCGACGCCGCTGCTGCGGGCGCTCAGCGAGGGCGGGCACACCAAGCTCAACTACCGCGGGCGCGCGCTGCCGTGCCCGTTCGGCGTGCTCGCGCTGGCAGCCGCGCTGCTCGCGCTGATCCCGCTGACGCTGCTGGAGCGGCTGGGCTCGGGCGACGTCTTCGAGCCTGCGGCGCTGCCGGTCGCCGTGTACGCCCTCGGCGTGCTCGCGCTGGGTCTCGTCGACGACACGCTCGCCCGCGAACGGCCGGGGGAGACCGGCTCGCCGGCGCAGCGCGGATGGCGCGGCCACGGCTCCGCTGCGCTCCGCGGCGAGCTCTCCACCGGCGCCCTGAAGGCGGTCGGATCGCTCGGCCTCGCGCTGTTCGCAATGAGCTACCTCGGACTTTCCGACGGGCGCTGGCTGCTGGCCGCCGGGGTGCTCGTGCTCGCCACCAACGTCTTCAACCTCCTCGACCTGAGACCCGGGCGATCCGCCAAGGCGTTCGTCGTGCTCGGCCTGGGGCTCTCGCTCGGCTCCACGGACCTGCGGCCGCTATGGGCGATCGGCCTGTTTGCGGCGCCGGCGCTCATCGCCGGCAGCTTCGACCTGCGCGAGCGGGCGATGCTCGGCGACACCGGAGCGAACCTCCTCGGCGCGCTCGCCGGCCTCTGGCTCGTGCTCACGCTGTCGGGCGTCGGGCAGCTGATCGCGCTCGCGCTGCTGGCCGCGATCACGCTCTACGGCGAGCTGCGGTCGATCTCGGCGCTCGTGGAACGGGTTCCGGTGCTGCGCGAACTAGACTCTTGGGGCAGGCCCTCATGACCTTGCACCATCCCGAACGCCACGCACAAGCTCCGAGCAAGACCCGGTTCATCTTCATCACCGGTGGCGTGGTGTCCTCCCTCGGCAAGGGCATCGCGGCCGCGTCCCTCGGGCGCCTGCTCGTATCGCGCGGCCTGACGGTCGGTCTGCAGAAGTTCGACCCCTACATCAACGTCGACCCGGGGACGATGTCCCCCTACCAGCACGGAGAGGTGTTCGTCACCGAGGACGGGGCCGAGACCGATCTCGACCTCGGCCACTACGAGCGCTTCACCGACGCCAACACCAGCCGCGCGTCGAACGTGACCGCCGGCGGCATCTACGACACCGTGATCCGGCGCGAGCGCCGCGGCGACTACCTCGGCGGAACGGTCCAGGTCGTGCCGCACATCACCGACGAGATCAAGCAGCGGATCGCCCTGATCGCGGAGTCGAGCGACGTGGACTTCGTGATCACCGAGATCGGCGGGACGGTGGGCGACATCGAGTCGCTGCCGTTCCTCGAGGCGATCCGCCAGTTCCCCGTCGACGTCGGCCGCGGTAGCGCGCGCGCGGCGCGCGG
The DNA here is from genome assembly GCA_034665005.1 of Solirubrobacteraceae bacterium. GTDB lineage: Bacteria > Actinomycetota > Thermoleophilia > Solirubrobacterales > Solirubrobacteraceae > Palsa-744. The sequence goes on from JAXDGO010000059.1 coordinate 320,309, forward strand.
TCGCTGCATGTTCATCCACCTGACGCTCGTTCCCTACATCGGCCATGCCGGGGAGCTCAAGACGAAGCCCACCCAGCACTCGGTGAACGAGCTGCGGCGCATCGGGATCGCCCCCGACATGCTGATGTGCCGCTCGGAGGGCCGGCTCTCGCCGGAGATCCGCAGGAAGATCGCGCTGTTCGCGAGCCTTCCGGTCGAGGCGATCGTCTCGGCGTGCGACGTGCCGAACATCTACCAGGTGCCGCTCACCTTCCGCGAACAGGGGGTGGACGACTTCATCCTCGACCACTTCGGCCTCGAGGCGCCGGCGCCCGAGCTCTCCAGGTGGAAGGAGCCGATCGAGCGCTCCGAGGGCGCCACCCGCACGGTGCGGATCGCGCTCGTGGGGAAGTACGTCCAGCTCGAGGATGCCTATCTCTCGGTCTCCGAAGCGCTCCGCCACGCCGCCTCGCTGCAGGATGCGAGGGTCGAGATCGACTGGATCGACTCCGAGGGTCTCGAGCTCTCAGCGCACGGCGAGCTCGCCGGCGAGGACGCCGATGCCGGGCCGGACGGCCCTGACGGCGAGCTGAGGGAGAGGGCCGGGAGCGACGGCGAGAGCCCGCAGGACGACGACGGCGAGACGGAGGCGAGCGACGCGTATGAGATGCTCGCCCGCGCGGACGGCATTCTCATCCCGGGCGGCTTCGGCGGCCGGGGCATCGAGGGCAAGATCGCGGCGGCACGGGCGGCGCGCGAGCGCCGGATCCCGTTCCTCGGCATCTGCCTGGGCATGCAGGTCGCGGTGGCCGAGTTCGCCAGGAACGTAGCGGGCATGGAGGGGGCGAACTCGACCGAGTTCGACATCGAGACGCCCTATCCCGTGATAGATCTGCTGCCCGAGCAGAAGGAGGTCGCAGACCTCGGTGGCACGATGCGGCTCGGCGCTGACCCGATCAAGCTGCATGCCGGCACGCGAACGCGCGAGATGTACGGCGAGGCAGTCATCTACGAGCGCCACCGCCATCGCTACGAGGTGAACAACCTGCTGCGCAAGCGCCTCACGAACGCGGCCGGCGCCGAGGGGGGCACGGGGCTGCGCGTGTCCGGCACCTCCCCGGACGAGCGCCTCGTCGAGGTCATCGAGCTCGAGGACCATCCCTTCTTCGTGGCCTCGCAGTTCCACCCCGAGTTCAAGTCCCGTCCGGAGCGCCCGGCGCCGCTGTTCCGGGGCTTCATCGAGGCATCACTCGCCCGGGCCGCCGAGCGCGAGGGCTTTCAGGTGCAGGACGCGCGTGCCGCGAGCGGGTCCTCGCCGGCGGCCGGCGAAGCTCGCGGCTCGCGCGCCGGCCTGCCGTGAGCGCCGGCGCGCCGCTGTCAAGCGTCGGCACGCTCGAGCATCGCTACCTGAGCGCCACCTTCGCGGAGCTCTGTCGGATCGAGAGCCCCTCGGGACGCGAGCGAGCCTGCGCGGAGCGCGTCATCGCCGAGCTGCGCGCGCTCGACGTCACGGTGCAGGAGGACGACGCCGGCGCCGTGGCGGGCTCGGACTGCGGCAACCTGCTGGCGCGAATCCCCGGCGGGCAGGCGCCGGGCGGGAGCGCATGGGAGGCCGGCGAGCGGCCTTCGCTGCTGCTGTGTGCGCATCTCGACACGGTCCCGCTGCAGGCGAAGATCGAGCCGGTTCTCCACGACGGGGTCTGGGCGAACGCCAACGACGGCATCCTCGGCGCCGACAACAAGGCGGCGATCGCCGTCATGCTCGCGCTGGCGCGCCACGTGCGTAGCGCCGGCGCGCCGGTCGATCTCGAGCTGCTGTTCACCGTTGGCGAGGAGACCGCGCTCGCGGGCGCACGTGCCTTCGACGCCTCGCGCCTGCGCAGCGGCTTCGGCTACGTCTTCGACCATGCCTCGCCGATCGGAGAGGTGATTGTCGAATCGCCGAGCCACTTCCGGCTCGAGGCGACATTCCGCGGCGCCGCGGCCCACGCCGGGATCCGCCCCGAGCAGGGCCGCAGCGCGATCCTCGCCGCCGCGCGCGCGGTCGCCTCGATGCGCCTCGGCCGTGTCGATTCGGAGACGACCGTGAACGTGGGGACCATGTCAGGCGGGACCGCGATGAACGTCGTCCCAGAGCGCTGCTCGCTCGTCGCTGAGGTCCGGAGCATGCGCGACGAGCGAGCCGAGGAGGTGGTCGCTGAGATCGTCGACCGCGTCCACGAGGCGGCGAACCTTCCGGACTGCGACTGCGATGCCGACGTCAGCGTGCAGCGGACCTTCTCCGGGTACCGGCTGCCCGCGAGCGCGACGGCCATGCGCGTCGCAGAGGCGGCGCTGAGCGCCTGCGGGCACGAGCCGCGGCGCGTGGCCAGCGGCGGCGCCTCTGACGCCAACGCGCTGCTGGCCCAGGGCTTTCAGACCGTGAATCTCGCGAACGGCACCGAGCGCAACCACGAGCCCGGCGAGAGCGTCAGCGTGGCAGCCCTGGAGCAGATGCTCGAGGTCGCGCTGGCGCTGCTCGACGAGGCGGCGGCGCTCTCGCCGGACGCGGCGCGGTAGCTTCCTGCGTGGATGCTGAAGCTGCGACCCGCCATCGTCGTTGAGGTCGGCGACCCGGAGATCGAGGACGGAGCCGGCAACGGTGACGGTCGCCTGCGAGCCGGCGAGCAGCAGCTGGTCATCGAGCTGACCGGCGGGGCCGGCGAACGGCGGGCCGCGATCGCGGACGTCTCCCTGCTCGGGCGCGCGGAGGTGGGAGACGAGCTGGTGGTCAACGTGCAGGCGCTCGATCTCGGCCTCGGCTCGGGCGGCTTCGACGTCGTCCACGTCAATCTCACCCGCGGCCTCGATGGCGACGGTGCGCGCGGCGCCGACGTGATGAAGCTCAACTACACGAGCCTCCAGCACGCTGTCGTCCCGGTCGAGGAGGAACGGCTGAGCCTGCCGCTGGAGCGTCCCGTTGCGGTGCTCGCCCTCCATGGGCAGCTCGCGGCGGTGGCCTGGGCGTTCGCGCAGAAGGAGCCCTCGATGAAGCTCGGATATGTCCAGACCGAGGGCGGAGCGCTGCCCGGTGTGCACTCGCGCGCGGTTCGCGACCTGCGCCGCCGCGGCCTGCTCGCGGGACATCTGACCGCGGGGGCGACGTTCGGAGGCGACGGCGAGGCGATCACGACCGCCGGCGCGCTGCACCACGGGCTGCGCTCGCTCGGCTGGGACGCAGCCGTGTGCGGTCCCGGCCCGGGGATCGTGGGATCGCGCTCCGCGCTCGGGCATGGCGGGATGTCGGCTCTCGACTCAGCCCACGTCTCCCTCGCCCTGGGCTGCCGCACGCTGCTGGTGGCGCGTATGTCCTCGGCGGACAGCCGCAGCCGCCACCGCGGAATCTCCCATCACACGCTGACCGTCCTCGACCTGCTGCTCGAGCCCGTCACGGTGGCGCTGCCCGCCGGCATGCGCTCGCCCGTAGGCACCGATCTGAGGGCCGGCCTCGGCGCGGTCTTCGGCGGGGCGGTACAAGGCCGGCCGCCGCTCGCGCTCGATGTGGAGCGCCCGGTGCGCATCACGCGCCACGACTGGCGGCCCGCCGAGATCGACCTCCCGGCCTACTCCGAGAGCGGCTTGCCCACGCAGACGATGGGTCGGGGGCTTGTCGAGGATCCGCTGTTCTTCGCAGCCGCGCTCGCCGGCGGCGCCGCGCTTGCGGAGCTCGCCGGCCTGACGCCCGCCGGCCGGCCGGGCTCCGAGGACGGGGCGGGGGAGGCCAGATGAGCAGCGACCCCGGCGAGGGCACGGGCGCGGGCGGCGCTGTGCGGTGCGGGTTCGAGGCGCTCGGCGGCGAGACGGTGTACCACGGGCGGTTCTTCGACGTGCGAGTCGAGCGCTTCCGCCATGCCGACGGCGAGGAGGTCACGCGCGAGATCGTCCGCCACCGCGGAGCGGTCGGCGTCCTGGCCCACGACGGCCGGCAGCTGTGGCTGGTGCGCCAGCCGCGCGAGACGGTCGACGAGCCCGAGCTGCTCGAGATCCCGGCGGGACGGCTGGACGTGGACGGCGAGCAGCCGCTCCAGGCCGCCCAGCGAGAGCTTGCCGAGGAGATCGGATGCGGCGCGCGCAGCTGGGAGCCGATCGTGACCTACTACACCAGCGCCGGCTTCACCGACGAGCGCGTGCACCTGTTCCTGGCCACGGAGCTCTTCGAGTCCCGTGCCGAGAGCGAGGAGAACGAGCGAATCGAGATCGTTCGCTGGCCGCTCGCCGACCTCGAGCAGGCAATCGAGGAGTGCCGGGACGCAAAGACGCTGATCGCCCTGCTGTGGCTCTCGCGCCGGCTGAAGGCCTGACGCTCGAGCGAGGACGGCGACGCTCGGCAGCCGGGCACCGGCTGAACGGCCGCTTGCAGCCCCAAGGAGCCCACCCCGTAGAGGCGAAGCTGTGGGGATGAGCTCAGCCGAGACAGCATCGCCGTCGGCCCCGCTCGGCATGCAGCGGCTGATCCTCGACTTCCTCGCCTACCTGGAGCTCGAGCGCGGGCTGTCGCGCAACACGCTCGAGGCGTATCGCTCGGACCTGCACCAGTTCGGCGAGTTTCTCGACCGCGGCGGACTGACGGCGATAGACGCCGGCCATGCCGACATCGCGGCGTTCCTGTCGCAGCTCGGCGCGGGCAGCGGCGGGCGCCCGGCCGTGGGAGCGTCCACGCTCGCGCGCAAGGTGGCGTGCCTGCGCTCCTTCTACCGGCATCTGCGGCGCGAGGGCACGATCGAGCACGACCCGACGGCCGAGCTGCGCGGGCCCCGCAAGACCCAGCGCCTGCCGCGCGTGCTCTCGCGCGATGAGGTGCTGAGGCTGCTGAGCCAGCCACGGGGAACCGATCCGCTCGCGCTGCGCGACCGCGCGCTGCTGGAGGTCATGTACGCATGCGGTCTACGCGCCTCCGAGGCGATCGGACTCGAGCTCGCCGACGTCGACCTCGAGGAGGGAGTGCTGTGCGCGCGCGGCAAGGGGTCGAAGGAGCGGATCGTGCCGATCGGCCGCGATGCGGTCGCGGCGCTGCGGGCCTACTGTGGTCGCGGACGGCCCTTCCACGCCGCCAGCGGCCCGGAGACGCGGCTCTTCCTGAACCGGCGCGGTGGCGGGCTGACCCGGCAGGGCCTCTACAAGATCGTCCAGGGCCACGCGCGCCAGGCCGGGCTCGAGCAGAAGATGAGCCCGCACACCCTGCGGCACACCTTCGCCACGCACCTGCTCGCCGGCGGATGCGACCTGCGCTCTCTGCAGGAGATGCTCGGACACGCCGATCTCGCCACGACGCAGGTCTACACCCACCTGTCCGCCGACCGGCTGAAGGACGCCTACTTCAGCGCGCATCCACGCGCGACGCGTTGACGCCGGCAGCCCGACCAGGCCCTCGTGCCCGCCGGGCGGTCGTGCTCGTGATCGACGCGTGCGGAGTCGGAGCGCTGCCGGACGCCGCGGCCTACGGGGACGAGGGGACCAACACGCTGGCGCATGTCGCGGAGGCCGTGGGTGGCCTCGAGCTTCCCACGCTTGGCTCGCTGGGCCTCGGATCGATCGTGGCGCTCGCGGGGGTGCCCGCCGTCGCGGACCCGGCGATTCACGGCCGCCTGCACCCGTTGGGGCCGGGCAAGGACTCGATCGCCGGCCACTGGGAGCTGATGGGCGTGGTGCTGGAGCACGCACTGCCGACCTATCCGCGCGGGTTCCCGCCGGATGTGATCGCGCGCCTCGCGCAGGCAATGGGGCACGGGGTGATCGGCAACCGGCCCTATAACTGGATCGCGGCGATCGAGCAGCTCGGGGCAGAGCATCTGCGGACGGGGGCGCTGATCCTCTACACCTCGCAGGACTCGGTTCTCCAGCTGGCCGCCCATGTCGAGCGGGTGCCGCCGGCCGAGCTGTACCGCGCGTGCGCGGTGGCACGCGCGGCGATGAGCGGCGAGCATGCCGTCGGCCGTGTCATCGCGCGTCCGTTCACCGGCAGCGAGGGCGCGTTCAGGCGCACCGCCGGCAGGCGCGACTTCGCATTGCCGCCACCGGCACGAAGCTACCTGCAGGAGCTCGAGACCGCAGGCGCGGAGGTGCACGGCGTCGGCAAGATCGACGACCTGTTCGCGGGGGTCGGCATCACGCGTGCGCATCCAGGCACGACGAACGCGCAGGCGCTCGACAGCGTCGACGCGCTGCTCGGCGAGCTGGAGTCGGGATTCGTGTTCGCCAACCTGATCGAGACCGATCAGCTCTACGGCCATCGCAAGGACGTGCGCGGGTTCGCGGGCTCACTGCGCGAGATCGATCGCCGGCTCGCGGGGCTGATCGCGCGCATGCGGCCGGGCGATTTGCTCATCGTGACCGCCGATCACGGCGTCGATCCGGTCCATCCGGGGAGCGACCACACGCGCGAGTATGCGCCGCTGCTGGCGCTCACGGGTGAGATGGCCCGTCGCCGGGCCTTGGGCAGGCCGCTCGGCGGCGCACGCCACGATGGGCCGCTGGCCGACGTCGGCGCGAGCGTGCTGCGGTGGGTGACGGGTCGCGAGGCCGCCGAGCTGCCCGGGGAGGCGTTGCTCGCAGCTACTTGACGGCCGGCAGGCCGATGTTGCCCTGCTGGTCGACCGCGCGGATGGCGATGTAGCGCTGGGTCCCGACCGGCAGCGCATAGGACTGGGTGGTGCCGGCGGGCGCCGGTGCGGGCGCTCCGGCGAGCCGCTTGGCGGCGGCGAAGCTCTGCGGCGTGATCGGGCTCGCTGAGGTCACGATTTCATAGGAGGCGGCGGTTCCGCACATGAGGTCGCCGCCGGGCGCGGTCCAGCTCAGCACCCTGCTCGCGATGCTCGGGTGCACCGGGACGCCGGGCGCGATCGCGTCGCGCGTGTAATCGCCCGAGTTCGCGATGTCGTGGTGAAAGCTCGGCCAGGAGCTCGGCGAGCAGGCGGACGCCGGCGTCGAGTACACCGAGAGCGTCCCAGAGCGGGTCAGCGTGACGACGTTCTTCTTGGCTGACGGTTCGCTGTCGATCGTGCCCAGCGACCCGAGCACGGGCGTCGCGACGAGCCAGTCTCCGGTCAGCTTCGGCCAAGCGCTGCTCGCCGGCGCCCCCGTCAGGTTGTAGGCCTGGAGGTCGTTCGATGCGGTCCCCGCGACGACCTCCTGCGTGGGCGCCGCGCCGGTCACGTCGCCGATCGCCTGGCCCGTTATGAACGAGAGGTCGTTGTTGACGGCCGGGAACCCCGGCGCGAACTGTCCGCTGTTCGCGTTCCACGCGGCGGTGAAGTCCTGACTGCCCTTCTGGTAGTTGGGGGCGACCACGTCCAGCGCGCGCAGCAACCCGGCGACGGGAGCGAACATGTTGGTGCTGACCCCGTCGAGCGTGCCGAACGACGGCTCCCCGACCGCCGGGAACGCCGGCGTGTCGGTCTTTCCATTGCCGGCAGCGAAGTCGGTCTGGAGCGCGTTGTAGGCGCCGTTCGCAGAGCCGTAGCAGGAGCTTCCGTCGGAGTTGAGGATGTAGCCGGGGCCCGCATCGGGTGTGACGCCGATCTTGAGCCCTCCTGCGCCTTCCGGGCACGTGACCGGTGCGACTACGGGTGAGCCGTTGATCCCCTCGCCGACGTCGGGGAGCAGCCCGGCGTTGATGAGCCCGATCTTGACCGGCCAGCCGGCGCGGAAGGCCGAGGATGTGCACTGCGAGCCCGAGCAGCTGAAGCCGCCGGTCGCGGCGCTCGAGGGGTCCGAGGAGTAGCCGCTCGCCTTGATCGCGTACACGCGGCCGTTGGCGAACTTGAGCACCCCGCTGGTGCCGAGCACGCCGAGGGATGCCGCGGTGACGCCGGAGGCGTTGATCGCCCCCTCGTTGCCGGTGTTGACGAGGTACTCCTCGTTGCTGCCGACGATGATGCTCGGTGGCTTTTCGGGGCCGTCGAGGTAGGCGACGGCCGGCGTGTCGACGAGCTTGCCCTGGTCTTCGTCTTTGCCGGGGTTGGCCTTGGCGTTCCCGTTGAACGACGGCTGGTGGCTCGTGGCGTCCACCGAGGCGACCTTGTTCGGGTCCTCGACGAGCACAGGGAAGCCGCTGACCGCGCTGCCGTCGGCGTGCCAGGCGTAGACGTGGCGATCCTCGCCTGCGGCGATGATGTCGAGGCCGTGCCCCGATGCGGGGTCGAGGTTGGCGAGCACGGGCGAGGTCAAAAAGCCGCTCTCGGTGCGCTCGCGTGTGCCCGCGCGCTGAGCCGCCCACGACGGGTCGCCGGGTAGCGGCGCGCCCGAGAACTTGGGGTTGGATCTCTGGTGGAAGACCAGGTGTCCCGTCGAGTCCCACGCATACACGTTGCCCTGCAGGTCGCCCGCGACGATCTCTTTGCGGCCGTCTCCGAAGAGGTCGCCGGCGGCGGGCGCCTCGAGCACCGGGTCGTAGTGGGCGCTCGACTGCTCGCCACTCGCGAACGCGCGCTCGCCCGTGTGCAGTGGCAGCGGATCGGTGTGCACGGGCCAGCCTGGCAGGTCGGCCGCCCTCCCGGTCGCCGTGTTGTACCGGTAGGCGTGGATCCAGCCGTCGGAGTTGGCGACGATCATCTGGTTGCTGTCGCTGCCGATGAGATCGACCAGCAGCGGGCTGGCGTCCCCGTCACCGCGCATCTCCAGCGGGAAGCCCGAGAGCATGTCCTGGTCGCGATGAAGGAACATCTGCCGCCGGTCCTCGCCCGTCATCGCCGGCCCGGGCGCTCCTGCGGCGGATTTCACGACCACGCGCACGGTGAACGCGTAGGGCAGCGTGTTGGGGCGGCCGTTGGAGGTCTGCGCTAGGCCCGGTCCGCCGTTCTCGTTGCCCGTGAACGAGCTGGGCACGCCGTGCGGGAACAGCGACTCGAGCGTCTGGACGCTCACCGACGCGAGCAGCCCACTATGCGGCAGCGAGTGCTTTGTCGTGCCGTTGCAGAACGTCGAGGGCACGGTCAGGAAGTCGCCGCCCGCGGAGCTCGCGGCGTTGTTGGGCTGGGCGCCCGGCGCGATCTCGACACGGCAGGTGTAGCTCGTGCGGGCGTTGACGTAGCCGCTGAGCCTGAACGACGCGAGGCTCGGGTCGAGCTGGTCGAACCATTCAGGCGAGGTGATGTCCGCCTCGGGTGGGATCCGGCCCTGCGCGGCCGCTTCGACGGACTTGTAGGCGTCGAGCCGCCCGTAGCCGAAGAACTCGTCGAAGCCCTTGCGCGACGGGTAGCGGAACGTGTCGGGAAGCGGCCCGACGACGCCGGCGTTCTCGTCGGCGGCGAAGACCGAGTTCGAGTTGGGGTCGGTGCAGCCGGGCGCCATCCCGACGCTGCATGCCGTCTCGGGTTGCTGTGCGGTGTTGATGTCGTCGGCCTGGCCGCCTTCACCGGCGTCCGCCGGAGCCTGGCCGCTGCTCGGCTGATTGGAGCCGAGCGCCGAGGAGCCGTTGACCGTGGTGGCGGCGACGTTGCCCGAGGCCATCAGCTGGCGGACCTCGTTGGGCGTGATCGCGCACGGCGAGCCGTCGATCCGCGTGCAGTCCTTCGCGGCCGCAAGCTTCGACCCGGCGCCGCTCGAGCAGTGGCCGTAGAGCGCGGCGCCGCAGGCGTTCAGCGCGGCGCTGTACATGAGGCCCGTGACTCCGGCGCTCTTGCCCGTCGCCTCCGAGGAGCACGACGTGGCCGGCACCGAGAGGTCGACGCGCGTTCCGAAGTTCGTGCAGCCGTCGAGCTGGAGGTAGGAGGGCGGCTTGTTCGTGATCGGGACGCCTCCGAGATGCGCCGGGCCTTCGATGGCGTTGACCACGATCGTGTGAGGCAGGGCCCCGGGCTGGTTGTGATGTTCGGCGGCCTCGTCAGCGGCGGAGGCGATCACCGTCACGCCGTGGCCGTAGGCGTAGTCGATCGCCTGGCGGGCGAAGACCGGGTCGTTGTAGGTCCCGAGCGCCTCCTGCACGATGCTGACGCCGCGGTCGGTGGCGTAGATCGTCGCCTCGGCGAAGCGGTTCGCGTCGGCGATGAACGACTCGCCGACCCTGAGCGGGAGCACGGTGCAGTTCGGGCACGTGCCGACCTCTCCGGCGCTCTGGTTCGCTTCGCCGGTCGAGTCCTCGTCCTCGCCGGTCCCGTGTTCGTACTGCACGTCGTCGAAGGGGTCGTTGTTGTTGTCGACGAAGTTCCATCCGGCGATGTCGTTGGCGTAGCCGTTGTTGTCGTGGTCCGCCCCGTCTGAGAAGGCGATGATCAGGTCCTCGGGGGTGAGCATCCCCGGCGGGCCGTTGCGGCAGGCGGTCGTGGTGGGCGGGTTCGAGCACCGCGGATACGTTTCTACGACGTGGGCCACGCGCGAGTCGCAGGCATAGGCGAGCGTTTCGAACACTCCCCGGCCGCTGATGTCATAGGGGATCGGCCCCGTTGCGCCCGGCGAGCCGCCCGGCATGCCGCCGCTCGCGTTGTAGTCGCCGCCGCTGCCGGCGTGCGCCGTTTCGCAGTCGACGCCTGTGGAGGGGTCGAACGTCTTGCTCAGATCCACCCTCGGCGCGGGGAGCTCGCCGGCGTTGAGCAGGACCTTCCTGCGCAGCTGGGTCATGTCGCCGGCGTCGTTCCACTTGATGCCCGAGTCGAGCTCGCCGATCGAGACATCCGGGCGCCCCAGCGTGACCCCGAAGGCCGTCTTGACCGGGCCGCCGGCGGCGATGCACGAGCCCGTTGCAGACGGGAAGCTGGCATGGGCGTCAACCAGGCTCATCCCGGTGACGCCGCACAGCTCGTCCTGCTGGGAGTTGTTCTGCGTGATGCCCTGGTATTCGGACGGGTCCGATTGCTGCGACGGGGGCATGGCGGGTGTGGCGGCGAACTTCCAGCCGAGGCCGCCGAGGTTGCTCGGTACGTGGCCCGGCGCGAGCGCCCAGCTCGACGGGTCTGCGGCGGTGCCATCGCCGACGTAGGGGAAGTCGGCGAACGCCTGGCCCGTCCAGGTCCCAAAGCCGATCGCCACCGCGATGATCGCGAGGAGATGACGGCGGCGCACGAAGCGGCGCGGCCGGGCGCAGGCGAGTGCGGTGGCACGGCCCCACGACGCCAGCCTGAGCTGTCGTCGACCCCACCGTGCCCCGCAGATTGACCTCTCCATCCCCGCGCGAGCAGATACCCGCAGGCGCGATCCGGCAAACGTGCCGTCCGCGAGAACTCGTCGCCGGGCGTCGGATGGGGAGCGCATAGGCTGGTGGGACGATGCCCGAGCTTCCCGAGGTGGAGACGATCAGAGGCCAGCTCGCGCCGCTGGTCGAGGGCCGACGGCTCGAGCAGATGGAGATCCTCGACGCGCGCTGGGCGCGCCCGCTTGCCGGGAGTGAACTCGCCGATGCCCTCGAGGGGCGGCGCATCGAGCGGCTCGACAGGCGCGGGAAGTACCTGGTCTGGAGCTTCGAGGACGACGTCTATCTCGTCCAGCACCTGCGCATGACCGGGGCCGTGCTCTGCTTGCCCGACGGGGAGCGTCCGGGACCGGACCCGCCGCACACGAGGGTTCGCCTCCAGCTGGGACCGCGCGAGGGCGGCGGGGAGGGCGTGCGGCTCGTGATCGCCGACGCGCGCCGCTTCGGGACGGGCGAGCTGCTGGCGGGCCGCGAGGCGCTCGAGGCGTTCTTCGCGGCGCGACTCGGTCTGGAGCCGCTGGAGGAGGGCTTCACGGCCGAGCATCTCGCGAGGCTCGCGCGGGGCCGGACCGCTCCGATCAAGGCGTTCCTGCTCGACCAGCGACGGATCGCGGGCGTCGGCAATATCTACGCGGACGAGGCGCTGTTCCGCGCCGGGGTGCACCCGCTCCGGGCCGCCGGGCGCCTGTCGCGCCGGCAGTACGCCGCGCTGCGCGAGGCCGTCATCGAGGCGCTGCTGGCCGGGATCGACGCGCGCGGCGCGACGATCGACGACTACCGCGACGTCGAGGGCGTCAGCGGATCCTTCCAGGATCAGTTCTTGGTGCACAGGCGTGCCGGCGAGCCCTGCCCGCGCTGCGGATCGGAGATCGTGAAGATGGTCGTCGGCGGACGCGGCACGTACGTCTGCGAGACCTGCCAGCCGCGGCCGCGGACGCGGCAACGGCGCCCCACCCAGCCCTGACGCGCAGCGGGCTCGGCGGCCGGCCGGGCGTCAGGCGGCGAGCAGCTCGTCGAGGCGGCCGCTCGCGGCGGCGGCCTGGAGCTCGGCGAAGCCGCCGAGCAGCTCGCCGTCGATGATCACCTGCGGGAAGCTCATCATGCCGGTCTCCATCGCGAGCTGGGCCCGACCGATGGGATCCTTGGAGAGGTTGACCTCGGCGAACTCGACGCCCTGGGAGGACAGAAGACCCTTCACACGAGCGCAGAACGAGCACGGCTCGGTGGTGTAGACGGTGATCTTGCTCATTACTTCATAAAAGATAGCAGCGGCCTGGAGCGTCTCGGAGTCGTGCTCACGCCGCCGGCGGACCTAGACTCGATTGTCCGATGCCAGGACCTGTGAAGACCGAGGCGGTGGTGCTCAGATCGATGCGCTACGGCGAGGCCGACCGCATCATGCAGCTGTATACCCCGAACCGGGGGCGTGTTAGCGCGATCGCGAAGGGCGTGCGCCGCTCGCGCAGCCGCTTCGGCGGTCGCCTCGAGCCGTTCTTTCGCCTGAAGATCGAGCTGCACGAAGGGCGCGGGGAGCTGCTGACGGTCACCGGGGCGCAGACGGTCGACGGATTTGCCCGGCTGCGGGCCGACGGGCGCGCCCTGGACGCGGCCGCGCGTGCGTGCGACGCGGTGAGCCGCCTGTTCGAGACCTCGGAGCCGCACCCGGGCGTGTTCAACCTGCTCTGCCGGCAGCTCGCGCTGCTCGATCAGCAGGCCCGGGTAGCCGCCGGCGGCGCCGGGGCGACGGCGGGTTGGGCGGCCGCGCTCGCGTTCCGCCTGAAGCTGCTGCTCGCGGCGGGCCTTGCGCCGCAGCTCGGCGCCTGCGCGAGCTGCGGCGAGCGGGAGGACCTCGTGGGGTTCTCCGGAGCGGCGGGGGGAGTCGTGTGCGGCGCCTGCGAGGCGGGATCGTTCCGGCTTGGTGAGGACGGCTACCGCTTCATGTCGGAGGCCCTCGCCCGCGGCCTGACGGAGGTGCCGGGCGCGCCCGACCACGCCCTCGGCCAGGTCGAGCGGGCGATCGCGGCGACGCTCGAGCATCACGCGCATGTGCGGCTGATGCCGGCGGTCGCGCGCTCGGCCTGACGGCGCAGCGGTATCGTGGAGCTCATGGACGAGGGTCTGCCGATCGCATACGAGGTGCTCGAGAAGGGCGTCCCGGTGGTGGCGTCCGACGGAGAGCGCGTCGGGACCGTCCACCATGTCGTGGCGGCCGTCGAGCAGGACATCTTCCACGGCCTCGTGATCTCGACCGAGGGACATGGCCGGCGCTTCGTCGAGGCCGCGGACGTCGAGGCGCTGCATGAACGCGGCGTCGATCTGAGGATCGACTCGGCAGCGGTGCGAAGCCTGCCGGAGCCGGGGGGCGGCGCGCCCGTCTACGACGAGAACCCCGGCGAGATGAAGGGCTGGCGCCATTGGGTGCACATTGCGACCGGACGCGGGGATTGGAAACGCGAGGATTGAACCTGGCCACCGCGATCGCCGAGAGGGGCGGGCGGTGAGCACCGCGAGCGAGCAGGACCTCGTCGCAGCCGGCTTTGCCGAGCGCTGCCGTGAGGAGGAGGAGCGGCGGCTCTCGCCGCTTGCGGCGCGCTCGTATCCGGCGAGGAGGGCGCGGGCCGAGGACGACTGCGCCCTGCGAACGCCGTTCCAGCGCGATCGCGACCGCATCGTCCACAGCAAGGCGTTTCGCCGGCTCACCCACAAGACGCAGGTGTTCGTCGCGCCGCGCGGCGACCACTACCGCACGCGGCTCACGCACACGCTGGAGGTGACGACGATCTCGCGCACCGTCGCGCGGGCGCTGCGCTTGAACGAGGATCTGGTCGAGGCGATCGGCGTCGGTCACGACCTCGGGCATCCGCCGTTCGGTCACATTGGCGAGGAGATGCTCGACATCTGCCTGAAAGAGCGCTTCGGCGAGGACTTCCGCCATTACGAGCACTCGCTGAGGATCGTCGAGCGGCTCGAGCGCGATGGCGCCGGCCTGAACCTGACCGAGCAGGTGCGCGACGGCATCGCGCACCACTCGAGCCGCACGCCCCCCCCGGCGACGCTCGAGGGGCGCATCGTGCGCGTCATGGACCGGGTCGCATACATCAACCACGACATCGACGACGCGGTGCGCGCCGGCATTCTGCGTGAGCAGGAGCTGCCGCGCGAGCCGATCGCGGTGCTCGGCACGAGCGGCTCGGCGCGGATCGACGCGCTCGTGCACGACATGGTCGAGCATTCCGAGAGGGCCGGCGAGATCGTCCAGGGGCCGGAGGCCGGCCCGGCGATGAAGGAGCTGCGCGAGTTCATGTTCGAGCGCGTGTACATGGGGCCGGCGGTGCGGGCGGAGCACGCCAAGATCTCGGCCGTGATGAGAAGGCTGTTCGAGCACTATGCAGAGCATCCGGAGCTCCTTCCGCCGACAGCGCCGGCGGACGGCCAGGGCGGTGATGAGGGGCTCTCGCGGCGCGTGACCGACTACCTCGCCGGCATGACCGACCGGTACTGCATACGGGAGTACAGCGAGCTTCAGGTGCCGCAGGCGTTCGCCCGCTAGCGTTGCCGGCGTGGCGCTTTACACGAGCGATTCCAAGGACCGGGTGCGCGATGCGGTCGACTTCGTCGAGCTCGTCTCGGCTCGGACCGAGCTGCGCCGCGCGGGCCCGGCGCGCTTTGAGGGCCTGTGCCCGTTCCACGACGAGCGCACGCCTTCGTTCGGTATCGACCCGGCGCAGAAGGTCTACCACTGCTTCGGCTGCCAGGCCTCGGGAGACGTGTTCACGTTCGTGCAGGAGACGGAGGGCGTGGACTTCAAAGGCGCGCTCGAGCTCCTCGCGGAACGCTACGGCGTTGAGCTCGAGCGCGAGGAGGAGGACCCGCGCGAGGCCGAGCGCCGGCAGCGGCGCTCGAGGCTGCTCGAGCTGCTCGCGCGCACGAGCGCCTACTACGAGCGCTACCTGTGGGAGTCCAGCGAGGCGGCGCACGCGCGCGAGTACCTGGCGGAGCGGGGCCTGAGCGAGGAGCTGCTGAAGGCGTTTCGCGTCGGCTACGCGCCGAGCGCATGGAACAGGGTGCTGCACGCGTCGCGCACTGGCGGCTACTCAGAGCAGGAGCTCTATGCGACCGGGCTGGCGCAGCGCTCGAAGCAGAACAACCAGCCGTACGACCGCTTTCGCTCGCGGATCATGTTCCCGCTCGCGGACATCCGCGGCCGGGTGCTCGGCTTCGGCGCGCGTGCGATGAGCGAGGAGCAGCGGCCGAAGTACCTCAACACGTCGGACAACGACGTCTACCACAAGGGCCTGCACCTGTACGGCGCGGACCTGGCCCGGGCGAATGCCGCCCGCGCGGGCGTGGTGATCCTGTGCGAGGGCTACACGGACACGATCGCGCTGCACCAGGCGGGCATGACGAACGCGGTGGGCCTGATGGGCACGGCGCTGACGAGCGAGCAGGTGGGCGAGCTCGCGCGCATGGCCCAGACCGTGCTGCTCGCCCTCGACGCGGACAGCGCCGGCCAGGAGGCGATGCTGCGGGCGTCGACGCTGGCCGCGAGGCGGAAGCTGGAACTGCGAGTGGTGGCGCTGCCGGCCGGCTCGGACCCGGCCGAGCTGATCCAGCGCGACGGGGCGGAGGCGATGCGGGCGGCGGTCGAGCGGTCGGTGCCGTTCGTGCGCTTCCGAGTCGAGCGGGTGCTGGCGGGCGGCGATCACTCGACGCCGGAGGGCCGCGACCGCATGATCGAGCAGCTTCGCCCGGTGTTCGCGACGCTCGCGCCGAGCGCGATGCGGATGGAGCTGACGAGGATGGTCTCAAGTCGGCTCGCGCTGCCGGAGAGCCTGGCCGAGACGCTGCTCGCGCAGGGCGGCCGGCCGCAGGCGTCCGGCGGGGATCGGGCCCGCCCCAACGGCTCGCGCGCCCGTGCCGTGGGCGCTTCGCGGCGAGAGGACACCGAGCGGGCGTTCCTGGCGCTCTGCATCGCGTCGCCCGAGGAGGGCAGGCAGGCGCTCGACAGCCTCGACGTGGAGGAGCATTTCGCCAGCGAGCTGCTGCGCCGCGCGGCGCGACGGCTGCGCGATGGGAGCCTGCGGGAGCCGATGTCCGGCGATGCCGAGCGCGTCGGCGACCTCGACGAGGATCCCGAGCTGAAGGCTCTGCTGGCCGAGCTGATCGTCGAGGCGGGCCGCGACCAGGCGCATCCGGCGATGCTCGAGGTGCAGCGGCTGCAGCTGCAGCTCGCGCGCGTGGAACGCGAGATCCAGCGTGCCCGCGGCGCCGGCAGGGGTGACGTGAGCGCGCTCGCGCAGGAGAAAGCGCAGGTCAAGCGCGAGTTCGACCTGGCCTACTCGCGCGTGCTCGACGACACGGGGGAGAGGGAGGGGTAGCGACCCTTCGCCAGCTGCGGCGAGCGCGGCTCCGCGCCGGCTTCGCCAGGACACACAATTGGCACTGATTCGGCGCTGAAACGGCCGCGTTTGCAGGGCGTTTCATCCCAAGCACGGCGGACAATACGGTGCATGGATCGCGAAGTACTCGAGCAGCTCCTCGGCGACGGCCTGTCACTCGCGGAGATCGGTAGGCGCGTCGATCTGCACGAAGCAACGGTTGGGTACTGGGTCAAGAAACACGGGCTTCGGGCGGTGAACCGCGACAAGCACATTGCCCGTGGAGGCCTGCGCCGAGAGGACCTGGAGTCGCTGGTTGGGGCCGGAATGTCAAGCGCTCAAATAGCCGAGGTGGTTGGCTTGAGCAAGACGACGGTGCGTCATTGGCTTCGCGAGTTCGGCCTGACGACGGTATGGGCCGAAAGGCGTCACGCGTCAAAAGAGCGTCAACACGAGCTCGTGCTTCGGTGTGCACGGCACGGCTTGACGCGGATCGCTCTGTCGCGGCCCTCGAGTTCCATCACATCGTGCCGGCCGAGAAGAGCTTCTCGTTGAGCCATCGTGGGGTCGCGAGGTCTCTTGCGAAGGCGAGGGCAGAGGCAAAGAAGTGCGCTCTCTTATGCGCCAACTGCCAGGCAGAGGTCGAGGCTGGCCTGATCAAGCTAGCGCCGGACGATGTCGCTGGCCTACAATCTCGCAACGATCCCGCGATGCGTCCGGGGTAGCCCAATCCGGGGTAGCTCAATTTGGCAGATGCGCTCGACTGTTAATCGAGAGGTTGTGGGTTCGAGTCCCACCCCCGGAGTTGGTTGAAGCAGCTTGTGCGTAGTTTCAGTGGGTCCCGCTGGTGTCTCCCGCCGTCCTAGGCCCTCGCAGGCCTACAGGACCCGTTAGGTTTCTCGCGCCGACATACCCGACACCGCACAGCTTGCCGCTGTGGGAAAGACGAGGCACGATGGCTACGCTGCTTGTGTTTCATGAGGTCGACGATGTTGACCACTGGCTCGCTTCACCGAAGCGAGAGGAACTCTTTGGGCCGCTGGGGATGACGGCGCGTACGTTCCGGGATCCCGAGGGCTCGAATCGGGTCGGGCTGATCGTGGAGGTCCCGGACATCTCCGTCTGGCAGCAGACGCTGCAGACCGAGGAGGCGGCGGAGGCGATGAAGGCCGACGGTGTTCGGCCCGAGACGATTGTGGGCCTCGTCGAGGCGTAACCGGCGGTCCCGCGGGGCCCGGCTTTCGGCCGGGCCCCGCGTCCTAGCCCGCCAGCTGCTCCACGTGCATGGCCGCCGCCGCACCAGCGTCATGCGAGGCCGCCCAACCGGCCATATCGCGCGCGCGGGCCCGGATCGAGGGCTCGCGCAGCGCGCGCTCGACGGCCAGCCGAACGGTGCGTGGCGCCACGAACCGCCGCGGCAGCCGCACCCCGGCGCCGGCCCAGTCCACCCGGGCGGCGTTCTCGTTCATGTCGCCGATGGCGGGACAGGCCACGACGGCGCAGCCGCTGGCGAGGGCTCGCACGAGCGTGCCGTGCCCGGCGTGGCAGACGACGACGTCGCAGTGGGGCATGGTGCGCGAGTAGGAGACCCAGTCGACCAGCCGAGCGTTGCCGGGCACGGGAAGCGGGCGGGGAGGGAGCCGGCGGTTCCAGGTTGCGAGCACGCGAACCGGCGCGCGGGCGAGCCCGCGTAGCGCTGCGGACAGCAGCCGGTGCTCTGAGTCCTGCGCGGTGGAGGGGGCGATCAGGACGAGCGGCTCCTCGCCGGGGGGGAGCTCGACGTCGTGCGCTGGCGGCTCCCACATGAGCGGCCCGACGACATGGACATTCGGAGCCCACCCACCCCAGGTGCGCGGATACTCGAGCTGGGGAAAGGTGGCGACGAGCGCGAGACGGCGGCTGATGCCGCCGTGGACGTGGGCGAGCGGCGCAAGGCCGAGCCGCTCGCGGGTCGCGTTGAGCTCGCGGCGGCCGCGCTCGAGGCCGCGGTCGACGGGGCTCTGGGCGATGCGCCAGATTCGCCGGCCGGCCTCGGTTCGCGGCATGCGGGCGCCGAGCGAGTAGATGGGGAAGTCGGGCTCGCCGTGGGGGTAGACGTGCGGGACGAGGGTCGCCCAGGGCACGTCCTCGAGCTCGGCGGCGAGCGCGGGAGCGAGCGTGAGGATGTCGGCGACGACGACGTCCGGGCGCAGCTCGCGCACGAGCGGAAGGGTGTCCTTGGTGGCATGGACGACGGCCTCGTAGAAGTCAAGGGGCTCGGGCCCCGACGGAAAGACCTCGTACTCGGGGGCCGGCGCGAACGCCAGGCCCTCCGCCTCGACGTGCTCCTTCCAGCGCGTCCAGGTCTGCAGCGTGACGTGGTGCCCGCGTGCGGCGAGCGCGCGGCCGAGGGCGATCATGGGGAAGGCGTGGCCGGGGTCGCCGAAGGCGCCGAGCAGCACCCGTCTGGGCGGTGCGGCGGCGTCGCTCACGGGAGGCGCGTCAGGCTGCGAGCTCGGCCAGGAGGCGCAGCTGCTCGAGCCGCTCGGGTGCGGTGAACGCGGTCGGTGTCACCCCGAGCGTTCCGACGCCGGCGTCGCGGTAGACGGCGAGACGCTCGCGCACGACGTCTTTGGGGCCGCAAAGCGAGACGGTGTCGATCAGTGCGTCGGGGATAGCTGCCATCGCCTCCTCGCGCTTGCCTTCGAGATAGAGGTCCTGGATCTGCTTGGCCTCGTCCTGGAAGCCGTAGCGCTGGATCAGCTGGTTGTAGAAGTTCTGCTCGCGCGAGCCCATGCCGCCGACGTAGAGCGCGATGAACGGCCGCATCGCATTGCGCGCGCCCTCGAGGTCATCGGTCACGAACACGTTGACGGTGGGCGCGATGTCGAAGTGCTCGAGCGATTTGCCGGACCGGTCGGCTCCTTCCTGCAGCAGCGGCCGCAGCTCGGAGACGTGCTCGGGCGAGAACAGCGTGGGGATCCAGCCGTCGGCGATCTCGCCGGCGAGCGCGGTGTTCTTGGGGCCGATGGCGGCGAGGTAGACGGGGATCCGCTCCTGGACGGGGGAGATGGTCAGCTTCAACGCCTTGCCGGGACCGTCGGGAAGCGGCAGGTCGAGCGTCTCGCCGTGGAACTCAACGCGCTCGCGTGCGAGCGCCATGCGCACCACGGCGACGTACTCGCGCGTGCGCTGGAGCTGTTTGGCGAAGCGCTGCCCGTGCCAGCCCTCGGCGACCTGCGGCCCCGAGGAGCCGATGCCGAGCAGCATGCGCCCGTTTGAGAGCTGGTCGATGGTGGCGGCGGTCATGGCGGTCATCGCTGGTGAGCGCCCCGGCATCTGGAAGATGCCCGAGCCGAGGCGGATCTTGGAGGTCTGACCGGCGAGCCAGCCGAGCACGGTGGCGGTGTCGGAGCCGTAGGCCTCGGCGGCCCACACCGAGTCATAGCCCAGCCGCTCGGCCTCCTGGACGATCGTGAGCTGGTCCTCCGAGCTGAGGCCGAGACCCCAGTAGCCGATGTGCACGCCGAGCTTCATGTGCAGGTTTCCTTTCAGGGAAGGGAATTCGTTGCGGGCCGCGAACGCGTGTCCTAGGCTTGGCCGCGCACCGATCGCGGCGAAGGGCGCCGGCGGCGGGGCACAGCCTATGCGAAACCGCCGCCGCCAACGCAGTCAGTCCGTCGAGCAGCTGCGCCTGGCGATCGACTGCATGCCGGTGGCGACACGCGAGGCGATGCTCGAGGGGGTGCGGGTCAACGAGCGGATCATCGCGGGCGCCTATGTGGACGAGCGGGGCGGCGTGTGCCCGATGCTCGCGGCACACCGGTGCGGTGGGCGCACGGATTTCCTCTCGTTCGCCAAGTCGTGGGACCGCTTCACGCGTGCGGCGAGGATGCGCGCGGCGACAGCGCGCGAGGTAGCGATCCTGGTCGCGCAGCTCGAGGACAGCCTGATGGGCGCCGGTGGCCTGGAGCTCGACCGCGCGATCCAGGAGCATCGCGAGCTGCGCGGCCGCCGCATGCGCCGCGCCCGCGGGATGTTGAAGGTCCTGGAGCCCGCAGGCGAGATCGTCGTCCGCCGGTCGCGTAGGGGGCAGGCGGTGAGAGCTTCGGGAGACAACTCCGCAGGGAAGACCGACCGGCGGCTCGCCTCGCCGGTCTCATCGCGGGGCTGAGCGAGCCCCGACAGCCCGGGCGAGACGCTAGATCGCCTCGCCGGGCCGCACGAACATGATCTCGGGCACGACGCATGCGGGGGAGACCCTCAGCAGGAAGCGCACGGACTCGGCGATGTCCTCGGGGCGGATCATGTCCTCCGGGGCGACCTGGCCCTTGACGAAGTCGGTCATGGGCGTGTCGACGAAGGCGGGGCAGAGCGCCGTCGACTTGATGCCCTGGCCTCCCAGCTCCTTGTTCATGGCTTCGGTCCAGCCGACGACGCCGTGCTTGGAAGCGGAGTAGACCGACAGCCAGGCCTCGCCGTGCTTGCCGGAGATCGAGGAGGTGTTGACGACGAAGGCGTTCCTGTGCTCGGCGGCGGCCTCGCGGAGCATGGTCATGCATTCGCGATAGAAGAGGATGATCGAGCGCAGGTTGATGTCGAGCTGCATGTCGAGGCGCTTGGTCTGGATCTCGCCGACCTGCGCGCCGACTCCCACGCCGGCATTGTTGACGAGCACGTCGAGCCTGCCGTAGCGCTCGCGATGGGCCTCGACC
This sequence comes from Solirubrobacteraceae bacterium, assembly GCA_034665005.1. Classification (GTDB taxonomy): domain Bacteria; phylum Actinomycetota; class Thermoleophilia; order Solirubrobacterales; family Solirubrobacteraceae; genus Palsa-744. The sequence goes on from JAXDGO010000059.1 coordinate 341,521, forward strand.
ACCTTCTGGATCTCCTCCTCGTCGGCGACGTTCGCCGCGACTGCGTGCACATCGAACCCCTCGACGGCCAGGCCCTCGACGGCCGCGTCGAGCTTCTCGGGCCGGCGAGCGGCCATCGTGAGCGCGAAGCCCTCCTGTGCGAGCACTTTCGAGATCGCCAGCCCGATTCCGCTGGAGGCCCCCGTGACGATCGCTGCGCGCGCTGCTGCCATGTCCGTCCCTTCCTTTGATGAGCGGGAGTCAAACGGCCGCCCAAGGACAGCGGCGGCCGGCGGGAGCATTCCACATCTCGCTGGTAGCGTCTTGCAGGTCGCGCCTCCAAGCGCGAGCGGGCCCGTAGCTCAGATGGTTAGAGCTGCCGACTCATAATCGGTAGGTCCCTGGTTCGAGTCCAGGCGGGCCCACCTTCGGAAAGCCCCGCTTCGGCGGGGTTTTCCGCTTTCAGGGCGCCCCGCCAGCGAGGCGATTCCACCCGGGTGGTAACGGAAGTGGTAACAGCGCGCCCGTTACGGCGATTCGCGCCGCTTGTGCTCGCGTTTGATTTCGGCGGCCAGCCGGGACCAGCCGACCAGCGTAGGCAGCAGCACGATGGCGACTACCCAGAACGGGAGAAACGCCACAACCAGCACGCAGGCGGGCACTGCGAGGGCCAGGTTGACGAAGTAGTAGCGCCGAAACCAATACGCACGCTCCAGAGGCGGAGCATCCCGGTCCGGTTTGACTCCGTAGAGGCGGGTGAAGATCGACATGCCCTTGCTCATCTACCACTCCGCGACGCGCGATGCGCCCGCACGCGGCACTACCCCACGGCTTTGAGGGCCTCGGCTCTCGTCTGAAAGAGCCGCCACTCAACGATGCGTCCGTTGCGAAAGGTCACGACATACGTGCTGTGTGCTTCGACCTCGATGCCTTCCCTGCCCCAAAAGCAAGTCCGGTTCGGCACGACAACGTGTTCGCCGCACTCGATGAACTCATCCACCGAGACGCTAATCCGATCGAACGCATCGAGGAACATCCTCCAGAAGGCTCGGACGTCCTCATGTCCGTGGTAGATGCCTGCCTCAACCCCCCGCGAGCGCGAAAAGTCCACTTCAACCTCGGAGTCGTTGTCGCGGACTGCGGCGTCGAGGTCGTGGTGAATGAAGGCGTCGATGGCGCGCCGCACGATCTCCACGTTCTGCTGCGACATCGCCTACTCCGCCAGGCCGCTGTGGCTGAATGCGTCGATCAAAGGCCGCGCGCGGGAGACCAGGTCAGGGGTCGTGGCCTCCTCAGGCATCGCCGCTCAGTATCCCGCACCCCGGGCAGGTTCTCCGACATCGCCCGTCCAGTATCAGGCACCGGGTGAGTGGTAACGGCGCGGTACTGACACAGCCCTCGCGTCACGCCCCGGCCGAGGGGGGATCAGCCGGGGCGATTACGCGGGTTGAACCAGGAGAAGCGTTGGGTCATGGGAGCAGATACCCACCAGGAGCGGTCCCCAAACATTCATTCTTACGCGGAACATCACCGCTTACATCAGTCTCGCCGAACGATGCCCCGCGAGTAGGCGGCCAGCGCGAGCAGGGCGAGCGCGGCTGCGGCCGCCAGAGGCAGCGCGAGGCTGGCCTTCAAGAGCAGCGCGCCTGCGATGGCGCCCGCGAGCATCGCAAGCACCGCGGCGGTCCTTCGCGTGGAGCCCTTGCCGTTCCCGCCGAACAGCGGCGAGTCGGCCGCGAGGCCTGTCAGCGTCATCGTGACCACGGTTGTCGTCATGTCCGGCACGGCGATCCGGCGGGCGGTCGCGTTTCGCACGCCCATGGCCAGCGCGAGCAGCGCGATCAGCGTGTCGCCTGAGGCTGAGTTGGCATGGATGTCAGCTGCGGCGGCCAGCGCCGCCGCGAGCGCGATCAGCCCCGCCTCGGTCGTGAGCGCATAGGCCAGGTGGCGTGGATGGCCGCGTGCCGTGCGCGACGCGATGACGCCGCCGCCCCCCGCGCCGAGCAGGAAGGCTCCGAGCGAGATGAGCGGCGCGAGGACGGGCAGGCCGCCGCTGCCGGCGATGCCGAACCCGAGCAAGACGACGTTGCCGGTCATGTTCGCGGTGAAGACATGCCCCAGCCCGAGATAGCTGACCGCGTCGACCAGCCCGGTCGTGAACGTCAGCACCAGGAGCGTGCGGGTGAGCGGGTGGCGAATGCTGCCGGCGGCGCGCTGGGCGAGCGGCTCGCCCTCGCCACCGGCCATGGCTGCCGAGGTGGACATCGGTTTCTCCTCTCAGGTGGTCGGTCCCCATACACTCCTCCACAAACCCGAGGAGAGGAACCTAAATGGCCGTCGGAATCAGGCTCAAGTTCGATGGAGGCACGCAGGAGAACTACGACGCGGCTCACGGCGTCATGGAGATCGACACCGATCCACCGCAGGGCATGGTCGTCCACTCAGCCGGGCCGGTGGACGGTGGCTGGGCCGTGATCGACTTCTGGGAGTCGCGCGAGGACTTCGATCGATTTGTCGGCGAGCGCCTGATGCCGCGCCTTCAGGGACTTGGCGACCGCGGCTTTCCGAATCCCCCGGACGTCAAGCAGTTTCCCGTCCACAACCTCCAGACCCCATAGGGGGCATGCGGCCGGCCGCGTCGCCTACGGCGCCCGCAGCCTGGCCACGACCGCCTGCAGGCGCTCGAGCTGATCGAGTGCCGCGCGGATCTTGTCCATCTCGTGCCGGTGCAGATCCGGCGGCGCGGACGCCCGCATGAACTCATCGCAACGGCACTCCAGACAGGGCCCGGTTGCCTGCATGTAGAGCCCGCGGTGGTCTCTCCGCTCGTGCCCGCACGCGCACATCGTGCTGAGTGTCAGCGCCTGGTGCTCCCCTGCCGGGGGCTCCTCGGCGGAGTCTGTGCCCGGTGCTCCCACCACCGCCTAACAATATCTTCCAAATCCCCGCGCGCCACGTGCTGAATGAGGATTCTCACATTTGTCCAAATCGCCTACGGACGGCCGGATGCAGTGATAGCGTCCTCGCCGGGATGCCTCGGGGGAACACCTGGGTGACCTAAGGTCCAGCCGGTCCGCCGGCCGGGCCTTTCTGACATCGAGGAGGGGAAAATCACCATGGCGCGCGGGGCTGTGTTGAGCATTGTCACTTCGGCCCTGATCGCGCTGGGGCTGGCGCCGGCCGCCGATGCGGCCACACCGACCTCGCTGTTGCTGCCGCAGTCCACGGCCTTCTCACTCCTCGGGCGCTCCTGCGGCGGCGTACAGGAGCAGGCGTTCGCCACCGGGTTCGACGCCATCAGCGGCTATCCCACAGGCGACGTCTACTTGCAGACGCGGTGCGGTGGCAGCGGGCGCGGCGGCGGTTACAAAACCACCACATACTCGGCGTGGGTCGCCGCCACCTGGGACTTCTTCGGCGGGGTTCGCACCTACACGCGCCTGGAAAGCGCACCGGCCGGCGTGAGCCCGACGTTCTCCGCCGAAGATGCCTACGCCGACCGGGTCTACAACGTGCTCTCCGCGGTCAACGTCGCGCCGGCCAACTGCACGGTGGGGACCACCGCCTACTGCACCTATCGGGCCTATCTGGAAGCCATCGCGCCGCCGCTCGCGCCGCCGGCCGCGCCCACCGGCGTCACGGCCGTCCAGAGCGGGGAACAGTTCAGCGTCGAATGGGTGCCGGCCGCCGAAACCGCCGGGCTGATCAGCTCCTCGACGGTGACGACCACTCCCGTGGGATCGGCAGCGCCGGTGCTCGAAGCGACCGTGAGCGGGTCCGGCAGGGGCGCGCTCGTGGGGCCGCTGCAGCCGTCCACGACCTACCGGATCACTGTCACGAACACAGATGCCGAAGGCACCAGTCAGGCGAGCAGCCCGATCGAAGCGACGAGCGCCAGTCCGCCTCCGGACGAAGAACCGCCGCGCGAAGGCGCCGAACCCCCCGAATTCGGGCGCTGCCTGAAAGCGCCTGCCGAAAAAGAAGGCACGCTGACCTTTTACAACGGCGGCTTCACCACCGCGACCTGCCAGCAGGAAAGCGCGACGCACACCGGGAAGTTCGAATGGTACCCGGGGGTGGTGAAGACGGGCTTCAGGACGGCGATCAAGCCGGCGACCACGGCCACGCTCGAAGCGGTCAACAGGGTGAAAGTGACCTGCAGGGGCGAGAGCAGCGCCGGCGTCATCAGCGGCCCGAAAACGGTCGCCGGCCTGGTGATCAGCTTCACAGGCTGCGAATCGGACTCGCAGAAGTGCACGACCGCGGGCCTCGCCGAAGGGGAACTCGAATCGAGCAGCCTCGAAGGGGTGCTGGCGATCGAACGGATCACCTTCAAAGAAGGTAAAGAAGTGCGGCACATCGCGCTCGAGTTACACCCCGCCGGCAGGGCGGGACCGTTCATCGAATACACGTGCGGTGGGGGCGCGCCGACCACGCTCGGCGGGTCGCTGATCGCGCCTGTCAGCTCAGGCAAAATGCTCACGACGGCAACGTTGAAATTCACGGCCACAGCCGGCAGGCAGAAACCCGAACGCCTCGAAGACGGTGCGCCGGAAGTGCTGGCGAACTCGCTCGGCGAACAGGTCGGCCTGAGCGTGACCTCGACACAGACCAACGAAGAACCCGTGGAGATCAACCCGACGTTCTAGGTCGTTTCCGCGACCGCGGCCGGCACACCGGCCGGCCATGCCGTGCAACGACGCCAGGTGCCCCCGCCGCCGGCGAGGCACCTGGCGCGAGCGGTCTACTGCGTCACGCGGTCTGCGGGACCCGCGCGATGCTCTCCTGGTAGCGCGCGAGCTGCCGCGCCACCTCGTCGTTGGTGAAGCCTTCGATGTGGCGCAGGCTGTCCACGACGAGGCTCGCGTCTGCGGTGTTGCGCTGGAACGCCTCGTCCTCGCGGACCGCTGCGAGCTGCTCGGCCGAGCCATGCAGCTCGATGTATCCGTTGAGGTCGCCGTTCGGCGCGAGCAGCACGACGTCGAACTTCTCGATGCGGCCCTCCTGCTGCATCCGTCCGACGATGCCTATGGCCTCGTTGAACACCTCGATGCCGCGCTCCTCGCGGCCACGCACAGGGGTACTCCAGCCGATGAACAACAGTCGGTCGGCCATGCCGGCCCCCCTTCACCTTGCGGCCCGGCCCGTTGCCGGGCCTACGCCGTCAAACCTACCACCCTCGAGCAGCCGGCTGCAGGCCGATGCGAGCGTCCTGTTGGATGGCGCTTGTCACGGCGCGGGCCGGCGGGCCCGCGGCCCATGCGCTCAGGGCTGCCCGGCTCCGGAGTCGGCGCCCTCGAACCGCAGCGCCCCGCTCACGCCCGTCAGCTCGAACAGCCGCTGAACGGCGCCGTTGGCGCCGGCGAGCGAGAGCGCATGTCCGTGGCCGCGGCAGAGTTTGTCGGCCGCGAGCACGGCCCGCAGGCCGGTCGAGTCCATGAAGGTGACGTCGCGGACGTCGAGCACGATCGCGCTGGTGCCGTTTTCACAGAGGCCCGCAATCGCGGCTTCGAGGATCGGGGCCGAGGCGATGTCCAGTTCGCCTGCCAGCGCCAGCCGATGCCGGCCGTCGGCGCCGACGTCCTGGACCGTGAAGCCGCCCGACGTCGTCACGGCCGGGCTTCCCGCAGCTTGGCTGGGCTCGGTTTGAAGCCAGGACAGTCGATGTTCGCCATCACGCGTTTCCCCTCGCCAGATCATGCGCAGATAGACCTCTAGCCCTACTCGAGCTCCGCACCAAGACTCCCTCGACAGTAGTCCGACCCCGGCATCTGCGCGAGCACGTCGTACCGCCTATGTCACTGTCTCGGACCCTCCCAAGAAAGCCAAGACGCGCCGATACTAGCGCGCGCGAGCGCCTCTGGCAAAAACCCAGCTTTACGCAAAAGCACGCGCTCGCGGGGTGCCGGGACAGCCGTCGGCGGCGACCCGGCCCGATGTCGGGATGGCGCATTCCAGAGCCAAGATCTCGCAGCCGGAGGGCCCCTCGCAGGGGCCGGCGGGCGGCGGGTGAGGCGACGGGGCGAGCCGGGCCGGAGCGCAAGCCGTCGTGCGCCCTCGCCGCGGCCCCGAAATGCCCCTAGACTCGGGTGATCATGTGCGCACCTGACGCAGATCCCCGGAGGCGAGCTGCCCGCCCGGGGACCCACGACCGCTGAGGGCCGGCCGCTGTGGACGTCCGTCGCATCCTCTGTGCAGGGCTCGCTTGCGCGATCGTGGCCGGCGGCGTCGCCGGATGCGGCGGCGGCGGGGGCGGCAGCCGACCCGTCTCCGAACAGGGCGAAGAAGCCGGCGAACGCGCCGAAGAAACGTCGCTAAAACGCGAAGAAGCCTCGGAATCGGCCAAGCAGCGCGAACTGCTCTCAGAGATCGAAGCGAGGAAGAAGGAAGAAGCCGGTGAAGCGACAGCGAAGCAGACCGAAACAGCCGCCGAAGCGAGGGTGAAGCAGCGCGAAGCTACCGCGCTCGCAGACGCGAAGAAGAAAGAACAGGCGGCCGACGCGAATGCCAAGAAGCGCGAAGCGGCAGCGCGCGCCCAGGCGAAGAAGCGCGAAGAAGCCGCACACGCGGAAGCCAAGGCGAAAACCGAAGCCGCTCGCAAGCACAGCGAAGAAGCCGCTCGCAAGCAGCGCGAAGAAGCGGCGCGCAAGCAGCGCGAAGAAGCCGCTCGCAAACGCCGCCAGCAGGAAAAACGCGCCCCGGCGCCCGGCCAGCCGCCGGTGATCACGCGGCCGTGAGCCGGCGAGCGTCAGGCGCTCGGCGCCGCGCGGGGCGCGGGAGCGGGAGCGCCGCCGCCGCGGAGGCGTAGCGGCGCGCGCGTCCAGAGGCCCCGCTGTGGCGGGCCATCCATCTCGTGGTCATATGCGGCGTCCTCGTGCATCTCGAGAAAGGCGTCTACGACACGCGGGTCGAACTGGCTTCCGGCGGCACGGCAGAGCTCGGCGATCGCCTGCTCCACAGGCCACAGGGACTTGTAGGGCCGGTCGTGGGTGAGCGTGTCGTAGACGTCCGCCACCGCCACGACCCGTGCTACGAGCGGGATGGCCTCGCCGGCGAGTCCCTCGGGATAGCCGCGGCCGTCCCAGCGCTCGTGGTGGCTCATGGCTATCACAGCGGCCATCTGGAGCACCGGCGAGCTGCTGCCGGACAGCAGCCGCGCGCCGAGCTCGGCATGCGTCTTGATCAGCTCGTACTCCTGCGCGCTGAGCTTCCCCGGCTTCAGCAGGATCGTGTCGGGTATCGCAAGGTTGCCGAGGTCGTGCAGCGGCGCTGCCTCGCGCAGGAGCTCGACCTCCGCCGGGCCGAGCCCGAGCTTCGCGGCGGTCGCCGCGGCGGTCGCGGCCACGCGCTGGGTGTGCTGTGAGCCGGCGTCGTCGCGGTACTCGGCCGCGAGAGCCAGGCGCTGCAGCGTCTCGGCGCGGTCGGCCTTGAGCTCGCGCATGCGCTCCGCGACCTCATCTTCCAGCAGCTCAAGCCTGCCGACCAGCTGCCGCTCGGCGTCCTGCCCCGGCACCGTCCTCTGGCGCGGGCTACCGTGCGACTGCGGATCCGCGGCCATACCTACTCATCGTCGCGAGCGCCGGAGGCCTGAGCGGAGCGCGTCGATTGGACCAATGGAGGAGGCTCTCGAAAAGAGCGCAAATTGCAGAGGATTCGTGCCCGCGCGGCGGTCGGCCGCCGAGACGTCCCTAAGGTTCAGGGTAGGGCTCGACTGTCTGTCGGTTTCGATGAGCCGGGGTCGCGGGCGGCAAGCCGCGGCGGGAGGGTTGGAGGTCTGGGTGGATCAGAGCAGATCGCCGCACCGGTCAAGAGTGCGGAGCGCCCCTTTGTCCTATCTCAACTGCCCCGAGTGCGGCCTGACGGTGGCGTTGCGCGGACTCGAGGCCCCGATCGAGCATTGCCCGCGCTGCATCGCGAGACGGCGCAAGGCGGTCCGCATGTCCGCGCTGCGGCCCGGGGAGCTTCAGGTCCGCGAGGAGGCGCAGGAGGGCCGCCACACGGTCTTCCTGACAGGCGAGATGGACTTCGTGACGGCGCCGACGCTCGAAGCGAGGGTGGTGGCGCTCTGCGCATCCGGCGCCGGCGAGATCACGATCGATCTCACTGGCCTGTCGTTCATCGACTCGCGAGGCCTGATGGCGATCCTCCTGAGCAAGAAGCGCTGTGAGAGCCGCGGCTGCGGCTTCTCGATGACCCGCGGGCAGGAGCCGGTGCAACGCCTGTTCGAGGTCAGGGGATTCGTCGACAAGCTGCCGTTCCGCGACGCCTCCGTGGAGCACCGGACGTCCCGCAAGAGCCGCAGACGGCCGCCGGACTCGCGAGAGCGCAGCGGCGGACAGTGGATCGTGCCGTGACGCGCGTCGCGCTGAGCGGGCAAGCTCCGCGTTTGACCGCCGCGGAGCCGGGCAACGCTCGTCAATGACAACCTCCACCAGCCAGGTTCCGGCAATCCCGCTGCGCGGCGGCGCAGCGATACCCCAGCTCGGGTTCGGCGTCTTTCAGGTGCCGCCCGCGCAGACGGTGGACGCCGTCGCGCAAGCGCTCGCCGTCGGCTACCGCCATATCGACACGGCGGCCGCCTACGGCAACGAGGCTCAGGTCGGCGAGGCGATCCGCGCGTCTGGGCTGGACCGGAGCGAGGTGTTCCTCACGACCAAGTGCTGGAACGACGACCAGGGCTATGAGGAGGCGAAGAGCGCCTGCCGCAAGAGCCTCGAGCGGCTCGCGCTCGACCACGTCGACCTCTATCTGATCCACTGGCCGGTGCCGAGCCGCGACCGCTACGTCGAGACCTGGCGAGCCTTCATCGAGCTGCGCGAGGAAGGCCTGACGCGCTCGATCGGAGTGTCGAACTTCCTGCCCTCGCACCTCGAGCGAGTGATCTCGCAGACGGGCGAGACGCCGGCGATCAACCAGATCGAGCTGCACCCCTACCACCAGCAGCGCGAGCTGCGTCGCGAGCACGAGCGGCTGGGCATCGTGACCGAGGCATACAGCCCCCTAGCGCAAGGGCGGGTGCTGGACGACCCGGCGATCGTCGCGATCGCCGAGGCGCATTCGCGGACGGCGAGCCAGATCGTCCTTCGCTGGCACCTTCAGATCGGAAACGTCGTGATACCGAAGTCGGTGACGCCCGAGCGCATCAGGCAGAACTTCGAGCTGTTCGACTTCGAGCTCTCGGGCGAGGACGTCGAGGCGATCAACCGGCTGGACTCCGGCCGGCGCATCGGGCCGGACCCTGAGACGTTCGTGCGGCCCTGACGGCGAGCCGTCCAGGAGACGGTCAAGCAATCGGCCCGAGCGGCCGATGGATACGGCGTGTCAGCGTCCGTGCAGGACAACGCCCATGCAGACCCGCTCCTGGCAGGCGCCGAGAAGGCGGCCGCGGCGGCCCTGCGCGAGCTGCCGGAGGCACTGATCGTCGCGTTCGACAGCGAGCTTCGCTTCGTCCACACGGCCGGGCAGGCGCTCGAGCGGGTCGGAGACGCGGGCGTATGCCGCGAGGGGCAGCCTGTCGGCCGCATGTTCGGAGCGGAGCTCTGGAGCTCGATCGAGCCGCTGTTCAGCTCGGCGCTCCAGGGCGAGACGCGCTCGCGCGAGATCTGGACCGCCGGGCAGCGCCACTGCCTGATGGTGGACGCCGGCCCCCTGCGCAACGATGGCCCTGGCTCCGGCGCCGAGGACGGGCCGCTCGCCGGCGGGGTCGCGATCATGCTCGACATCACCGCGCGCAGGCGCGCAGACCTGCTCGGGCCGGATCCCTCAGGTAGCTTTGAGGAGGCGTTCGAGCGTGCGCCAATCGGTACCGGGCTGCTCGACACGGACGGGCGCTGGCTGCTCGTCAACCGGCCGCTGTGCGACATCACCGGCTATACGACCGAGGAGCTGATCGGCACGCGCTTCGACGGCATCGTGCACCCGGACGACGCGAACAACGACGCCGATCAACGTGGCCGCCTGCTGGCCGGCGAGATCCCGGCCTACCAGACCGAGAAGCGCTACTTCGATGCCGCCGGCGAGACGGTCTCGGCGATCCTCGCGCTGTCGCTCGTCCGCGACCGAGGCGGCGAGCCGCTGCACTTCGTCGCGCAACTGCAGGACATATCCGAGCGTAAGCGGCTCGAGGCCGACGTGCGCCGGCTCGCCGACCATGATCCGCTCACGGGCCTGCGCAATCGCAGGCTGTTCGAGAATGACTTGAAGCTCCAGGTCGCGCGCTCGCAGCGCTACGGCGAGGCCGCAGGCCTGATGGTGATCGACCTCGACTCGTTCGGGCCGCTCAACCAGGCCCATGGTCGGGAGGCCGCCGACGAGACGCTCAGGGCGCTCGCCCGGGCGCTGACCCGCCGCCTGCGCCAGACAGACCTCGTGGCGCGCCTGCGCGCGGATGAGTTCGCGGTGCTGCTGCCGCACATCGATGCCGAGGGGATCAGCGTGGTGGCCGACGGCCTCTCGCGCGTGATACGCGCCTGCGCAGTGGACACGGGAGCACAGGTGCTGCACCTGTCGGCGAGCATCGGAGCCGCGATCATCGACAGGACCACCACGAGCGCGGAGCGGGCGCTGGCGGAGGCCCACGGCGCGATGCGCCTCGCAAAGCACGCCAGGCCGCCCGCCTCCGGCTGACCGTCACGGGCGCCGAAACGAGGCGCCGCAAGCGGGCTTCTCGCCCCTGCGGAGCCCTCCGCCGCTGTCAATACGCTCACAGCATGAAGCCAGACGAGCGGCTCGCCGTGATCGACCTCGGGTCGAACTCCTTCCGCCTGGTCGTTTTCACCGCCGGTGACGGCTGGTGGAAGCGCACGGACGAGATCTACGAGCCGGTGCGAATCGGCCAGGGGCTGATGGCTAGCGGCAAGCTCGGCAAGCAGCCGATGCGCCGCGCGCTCGCGACGCTGGACGTGTTCGCACACTTCCTTCGCGCCAGCGGGCTCGGAGCGGATGCGGTGGATGCGGTCGCGACCAGCGCCATCCGCGACGCCGAGAACGCCGACGGCTTCCTCGAGCGCGCGCGGGATTGCCTGGGGCTGGCGATCCGCGTGCTCAGCCGCGAGGAGGAGGCGCGCTACGGCTATCTCGCCGCCGTGAACTCCACGACGCTCGCACAGGGCTGCGTGCTCGACCTCGGCGGCGGCTCGCTGCAGCTGGTGGACGTCGCCGAGCGTCTCGCCAGGCGCTCGGGCTCCTGGCCCCTCGGGACGGTCAGGATGAGCGAGCGCTATCTGCCGCCGAACGGCCCGGCGAAGCGCAAGCAGCTGGAGGAGCTGCGCGCCCACGTCGCCGGCGCGCTCGAGGGCGCCTCCTGGCTGCCCGGCGCAGGCAGGGCCGCGGACGGAGGGCGCCTGGTGGGCATCGGCGGGACCGTGCGCAACCTCGCAGCCGCCGCCCAGCGAGCGGCGGGTCTGCCCTCCAACGGCGTTCAGGGCATGGTCATCGGGCGCGACGCGCTCGATGATCTGGTGCAGCGGCTGGCAGCGCTGCCGGCCTCCGAGCGCGCGAGCGTTCCCGGCATCAAGCCCGCGCGGGCCGACCTGATCCTCGCCGGCGCGGTGGTCGTGCAGGCGGTGCTCGAGACCGGCGGCTTCGAGAGCCTGGAGACGACCGAGGCGGGCCTGCGCGAGGGCATCTTCTTCGAGAGGCTCCTCGCCGACTGCGAGCAGCCTCTCTTCGATGACGTGCGTCGCACGAGCGTGCTGAACATGGCGGCGCAGTACCACGTCGACCCCGACCACACGCGCCATGTCGCGCAGCTCGCGCTCGGCATGTTCGACGAGCTCGCGCGGCTCGGCCTGCACGACGGCGACGCGCGCGAGCGAGAACTGCTGTGGGCGGCGAGCATGCTGCACGACATCGGCATGTCGATCGACTACGACGACCACCACAAGCACTCGCGCTATCTGATCCTCAACGGAGCCCTGCCGGGCTTCAGCCCGGTCGAAACGGCGATCATCGCGCAGGCGGCCCGCTACCACCGCAAGGGCATGCCCGTGCCGGGGCCGATGGCGGCGCTGTTCGGCGAGGGCGACGCGGAGCGCCTGGACCGCTGCGCGGCGCTGCTGCGTCTCGCCGAGGATCTCGAGCGCTCGCGCGACCAGCTCGTGCGCCGGACGAGCCTCGCCCTGTGCGACGACGAGGTCGAGCTGCGCCTGATCGCCGACGGGGACGCGGCGGTCCCGCGCTGGGCCGCCGGCCGCGAGAGCGAGCTGTTCGCGCGGGCCTTCCACCACGGCCTCGCCGTGGCCGCCTGATCGCCGCCGTCAGCCGGAGGCGAGGGCGCGCTCGCGCCCGGCGCAGTCGAACAGCACGAGGCCGTAGGGGGAGAAGTTCGGGTCCTCCCAGGATTCCGGCGGCAGCTGCCGGCATCCGCGCAGCACCGCGGCGGTCGCGCGGTTGCCGCCCCGCGCCGAGAACTCGCCGCCGAGGACCACGTAGCGCGCTTCCCCACGCGATACGAGCCGCGCGAGCCGCGGGCCGTCGATCACCGGGTCCGTGCCGCTGTATCCCGCGAGCGAGCCGGCGTTCATGCCGAGCAGGATGAAGGGAGCGGCGGTCGTCGCCGCATCTGTGAACAGCGGCCAGCGGGCGTGGGGCGCGCGGGCGTCGACATAGCGCATGAGCGCCCGGTAGGTGTGCAGATGGCCGCCGCTGACGCCGACGCCGCCGGCGCCCTTGGTGTGCCTCGGCCCGGCCGCCGGGAACGTGCCCTGGACGGGCGCGAGCCAGGTCGTCGTGGCATAGGCGCCCGGCCCGACCAGCAGCAGGCAGAAGAGCAGCGCCATCGCCGGCATCGCCAGGCGCCGAGCCGCGACCATCGCCCCGACGCCCGCAACGGCTCCGACGACGAGCACCGGCATGAGCCAGACCAGGTAGTGCTCGCGGCGCAGCAGCACGAGCTGGGCGGCGACTGTCGCCCCGACGGCGACCGCCACGAGCGCCAGCCCCCACATGCGCCTGGGCCCGCGCGCCAGGGAGACGAATGCCACCGCGCCCGCTCCGGCCATCGCCCCGGTGCCCGGTCCGAGCGCCGAGAGGTAGTACGGGTGCACGATTCCCTTCGACAGGCTCAGCAGCACGGCCTCGGTGAGGAACCAGCCGCCCAGCACCAGCGTCGTCGCGAGACGCGGGTCGCGACGTCCGGTGAGCGCCGGATCCCCGCCGGGCTCGCGGGCGAGTCCCTCCGTACGGGCCGGACCTCCGCCGGGCTCGCCGGCGAGTCGCTCGGCAGGGGCGGGACCCCCGCCGGGCTCGCCGGCGCCATGTCCGGCGCTCGCCGGGTCCCCGCCGGACTCGCCGGAGCCTCCGCCAGCAGGGCCCCGAGCGGACGGCGCGGCGAGCGGACGGCGCGCTGCGAGGCCGAGCAGGGCCAGGCCCAGCAGGCCGAACAGCGCGAACGGGACCATCCAGGCGCCCTGGTCTCCGAGGCCGACCCCGAACAGGCGCAGCGGCCCGGGCGGGCCGCCGAACGGGATCGGGTTCTTTTCCCTGACTTCTGCGCCAGCCGAGCCCCCCGCGGCGGCCCCCGGCGAGCGCGCTGGCGCCGCCCGTCTGGGGCGGGCGATGCCCGGCCGCGGGGTGGGGCGAACGCGCGCCCCCGGGCGGAAGGGGACGCGCCCCGGGCCTCCGACCTGGCCGTTCACGCGCCCGAACCCGTTGTATTCGAACGTCAGCCCGAGCTCGGTGTTGTTCGTCGAGCTCCCCACATATGGCCGTTTTGATGCCGGCGTGAGTTCGACGAGGGCGATCCAGGAGAAGGAGACGGCGAGCATCACGAGGCCGGCCACCAGCAGCTGGGCGGCGCGACGCGAAAGCGGGCCGGGCGCGCAGACGAGGTAGGAGAGAGCGATCCCCGGCACCACGAGGTAGGCGGCGAGCGTCTTCGTGTTGAAGGCGAGGCCGACGAGCACGCCGCTCAACAGGATCGTTCGCCAGCGCCCCGTTTCGGCCGCCCGCAGCCCAGCGCCGCAGGCGAGCGCCATCAGCAGGATCAGCACCGTGTCGACGCCGTTGTCGCGCGAGACCGCCACGAACGACGGGAATACCGCGAGCGCGAGCGCGCCGGCAAGCCCGGCCGCCGGCCCCAGGCGCCGTGCCAGCAGGCGGTAGACCAGCGCGACGACGAGCACCCCGGCGATCGCCTCGGGCAGCAGCAGGCTGAGCGGAGAGAACCCGAACAGCTTCGCGCTGGCGACCTGCAGCCACAGGCCGAGAGGGGGCTTGTCGACCGAGACGAGCCCGCCGGCGTCGAAGGACACGAACAGGAAGTTGTGGAGCGAGTGCAGCATCGACTTCACGCCCGCCGAGTAGAAGACGTTGGCGTAGCCGTTCTGAGAGAGCCTGTAGGTGTTGAGCACGGCAGAGAGCGCCAGCACGCCCGCGAGCGCCAGATGCCGCGGGTGCGCCCTCGTGGCCAAAAGGCGCGCGCGCAGGCGCGCGGCCGGCGCGAGAGCGGGTGTGATTGCGGCGGCCCCCGGCACGCTCGCCTGCGGGCTGGCGGTCTGACGCGCGGAGTTCATCAGCGTGGGCGATGGTTTTGGTTGTGCACTGCTCGTGGACCCGGCCGCAGACGCGGACGCCGAGGGACGTTCATGTGAAGAGCGTCCCCAGCAGCCGATCGAGGTCGCTCTCGTCGTTCCACGCCCCGACAGACGCTCGCAGCCACGGCCGGGAAGGAATGTTACGCACGATTACCCCGTGCTCGGCGAGTCTCGCGCGCTCCGCCTCCGGGTCCGGGCTCGGGAACGAGACCAGCGTTGTGTCGTCGCGGGGGGCTGGCGGGCGGTCTCGCTCTGCGAGCTGCTCGGCAAGGCTCGCCGCGAGCGAGCGGGCGCGCTCGTGGACCGCCTTCCAGCCCGCGGACTCGAGCAGCTCGTGCGCTGCCAGCGCGCAGGCGACCGTCTCCGCGTTCAGCGACAGCGTGTCCAGCCGGCGCGCATCGTCGTGCACGCGAGCCTCGAGGCCGGCGTCGGGGTCGGCCAGGTTGGGATAGCCGCGCCTCGGGACCGCCAGCCGCTCCCGCAGGCCCGGGCTGACGTAGAGCATGCCCGTGCCGTCGGGGCCGCAAAGCCACTTCTGTCCGGCGCCCGCGTACGCGTCGCAGCCGAGCGCCCGAACGTCGACCTCCACGGCGCCGATGCCCTGCGCGCCGTCGAGCAGCACCGGCACATCCAGCTCGGCGAGCTCCGCCGGCGCGAGGGACCCGCTCATCCAGCCGACGTGCGAGCACGCCAAAAGGCGCGTGCGCGGGCCGCTCGCCTCCGCGACCTCGGCCAGCGGCACTTCTCGGATCAGCACGCCGTGGAGCTCCCGCGCGGCCGACAGCGCGCCGAGCAGCCCCGGGTGCTCCTCGTCGCTGGTCACGATCTCGTCTCCCGCCGCGAGCTGCAGGCCACCGATCGTCTGCGCGATGCCCTCGGTGGTGCTGGTCGTCAGCGCGACATCGGCGGGATCGCAGCCGAGCGTCCTCGCATAGGCTGCGCGCAGCGAGTCCGTCAGCTCGCTGCGGCGCTCGAAGTGGTCTTTCGCGCGCCCCTGCTCGAGCTCGCGCCGCAGCTCGCGCTCCGCCGCCGCGACCGCCCGCGCCGCAAGCGGCCCGTCCGTGCCCGCGTTCAGGTAGGCGAGTCGCCCGAGCACGGGGAACTCGGCTCGCAGCGCGGACAAGCTCACAAAACGCGAGAATACATTCATGGCCAGCCAGGACCTGCAGAAGCCGCTCTGGCGGCCCTCCGAGGCGGTGATCGAGACCGCGGAGATGACCCGCTTCATGCGCTGGGCGGGCGAGCGCCACGGCCGGCGCTTCGCCGGCTACGACGAGCTGTGGCAGTGGTCGGTGGCGGAGATCGAGGAGTTCTGGGGCGACATCTGGGAGTTCTGCGGCGTGCGCGCCTCGCGGCCCTACGAACGGGTGCTCGGCTCGCGCGAGATGCCCGGCGCGCGCTGGTTTCAGGGCGCCGAGCTCAACTACGCCGAGAACCTCCTGCGCGCCGACCGGGACCCCGATGCGGTGGCCGTGCTGCACTGCTCGGAGCTGCGCGAGCTCGCCGAGATCACCTGGGGCGAGCTCTCCGCGCAGGTGGCGGCCGCCGCGGGCGGGCTGCGCTCGCTCGGCGTCGAGCGCGGCGACCGCGTGGTGGCCTACATGCCGAACATCCCCGAGACGCTGATCGCGTTCCTCGCGACCGCCAGCATCGGCGCGATCTGGTCGAGCGCCGCGCCGGAGTTCGGCGCCCGCAGCGTGATCGATCGCTTCTCGCAGATCGAGCCGAAGGTGCTGCTGGCCGTCGACGGCTACCGCCACGGCGGCAAGGACTTCGACCGCAGCGCCGTGCTCGAGGGCATCCTCGCCGAGCTCCCCACGGTCGAGCACAGCGTGATGCTGCCCTATCTGTCAGAGGGCGATCTCCCCGACCGCGGCAGCGAGGGCAGGCTCAGCTGGAGCAGGCTGCTCGCGCTCGGCGAGGGCGCCGAGGCGGAATTCGAGCAGGTGCCCTTCGACCACCCCCTGTGGGTGCTCTACTCCTCCGGCACCACCGGCCTGCCGAAGGCGATCGTGCAGGGCCACGGCGGGATCCTCGTCGAGCAGCTCAAGAAGCGCCTGCACCTGGACCTGCGCGCCGGCGACCGCATGTTCTGGTTCACGACGACCGGCTGGATGATGTGGAACTTCCTCGTCGGCTGCCTGCACAGCGACGCCGCGATCGTGCTCTACGACGGCAGTCCCGCGCACCCTGACCTCGGGGTGCTGTGGAGCCTCGCCGAGCGCGCCGGCATCACCTGCATGGGGGTGAGCGCCGGCCTGCTCGCAAGCGGCGAAAAGGCTGGCGTCGAGCCCGCGCGCGACTACGACCTGAGCGCGCTGCGCGCGATCGGCTCGACGGGCTCGCCGCTGGCCCCCGAGACGTTCCGCTGGGTCTACGAGCACGTGGGCTCCGGCATCTGGCTGTTCTCCACGAGCGGCGGCACCGACGTGTGCACGGCCTTCGTCGGCGGCTGCCCGCTGCTGGCGGTCTACGAGGGAGAACTGCAATGCCGCGTGCTCGGCTGCGCAGTGGAGGCCTGGGACGAGCACGGCAACAGCCTCAGCGACGAGGTGGGGGAGCTGGTCGTCACCGAGCCGATGCCCTCGATGCCGCTGTTCCTCTGGGGCGATGACGACGGCGAGCGGCTGCGCGAGAGCTACTTCGCGATGTATCCCGGCGTCTGGCGCCACGGCGACTGGATCCGCATAACGCCGCGCGGCGGCGCCGTCATCTACGGACGCTCGGACTCCACCATCAACCGCCAGGGCGTGCGCATGGGCACCAGCGAGATCTACCGCGCGGCGAGCGCCGTCCCGGAGGTGCTCGACGCGCTCGTCGTCGACGTCCCGAAGCCCGGGGGAGACGGCGAGCTCTGGATGATCCTGTTCGTCGCGCTCGTGCCCGGCGCGGTGCTCGACGACGAGCTGGCCGCCCAGATCAAGCGCCGCATCCGCGAGGACTGCTCGCCGCGCCACGTCCCCAACGACGTCATGCAGATCGAGGAGGTGCCGCGCACGCTCTCCGGCAAGGTGCTCGAGGTCCCCGTCAAGCGCATCCTCATGGGCGCGCCGCCGAACGAGGCGGCGAGCGTCGACTCGCTCGCCAACCCGCGCTCCCTGGATTACTTCGTGCGGCTCGCCGCAGAGCTCGCTCCCGAGCCGGCCGACTCGACCGGCGCGCGCTGAGGCCGGCGAGGTCCGCCGTCCTGCGGGGCCCGCGCCGGATTGCCTCCCAAGAAGTCCGAGCGGGTCGTGCCGAGAGCCGCTAAAGACCCATCGAGCGCCCGACGATCTCCTTCATGATCTCGTTCGCGCCGCCGTAGATCCGCGTCACGCGAGCGTCGGCATAGGCGCGCGCGATCGGGTACTCGAGCATGTAGCCGTAGCCGCCGAACAGCTGCACGCAGCGGTCCACGACGCGCCCCTGAAGCTCGGTGCACCACCACTTGGCCATTGCCGCGTCCTCTGCGCTCAGCTCGCCCTCGTCGAGCGCCTGCGCGCAACGGTCGATGTAGGCCCGCGCGATCTCCGTTTCGGTGCGGATCTCCGCGAGCGTGAAGCGCGAGCTCTGGAAGGAGCCGATCGGCTGGCCGAAGGCGCGCCGCTCGCGCACGTAGTCGAGCGTCCATCCGAGCGCCGCCTCGGCCGCGGCGACAGCCGAGGCCGCTATCGACAGGCGCTCCTGCGGCAGGTTCGAGACCAGGTAGCGGAAGCCCTCGCCCTCCTCGCCGAGCAGGTTCGCGGCCGGCACCCGCACCTCCGAGAAGGAGAGCTCGGCGGTGTCCTGGGAGTGCTGGCCGATCTTCTCCAGGTTGCGCCCGCGCTCGAAGCCATCCATACCCCGTTCGAGCACGATCAGGCTGATGCCGCGGTGGCGCTCGGCCGGGTCGGTCTTCACGGCGACGATCACCAGGTCGGCGTTGATGCCGTTGGTGATGAACGTCTTGGTCCCGTCCACCACGTAGTGCTCGCCGTCGCGTATCGCCCGCGTGGACATCGCCGCCAGATCCGAGCCGATGCCCGGCTCGGTCATCGCGACCGCCGTGATCAGCTCTCCCGAGGCGATCCCGCCGAGCCAGCGCTCGCGCTGCGCCCCATCGCAGTAGGTGAGGAAGTAGGGCAGGCAGATGTCGTTGTGCAGCGTGATCCCCAGCCCGAAGCCGCCGACTGCCGCGCGCTGCGTCTCTTCGCCGATCACCAGGTTGAAGCGGAAGTCCTCCGCGCCCGCGCCGCCGTGGCTCTCCGGCACCGCCATGCCCAGGAAGCCGCCGCGCCCGGCCAGCGCGAACACCTCGCGCGGGACGATCCCCGCGCGCTCCCACTCGCCGTAGCGGCCCTCCTCGCCGATCACCTCACGCTGAAGGAACGTGCGGAAGCTCGCGCGGAAGTCCTCGTGCACATCCTCGAACAGCGTGCGCCTCATGCAGCGCGGACCCTACCCGCCTTCGCCGCCGGCAGCTGCACGCGTTCCGCGCGCCAGCAGCGCCGCGGGCAGCGGATCCGGGGGCCGGGGAGGAGTGAGAGGCCGACCCGTCGAACAGAACCGCCGAATGAAGCGAGCCTCCGCCAGCACCACCGAGCATCCGCCCGTCAACGGCACGAGCGAGCATCAGAGCCTGTCGAAGTACATCCAGGCGCGCTTCGACGAGTGTTCGCGCTCCCAGAAGGACGTCGCCCAGTACATCGTCGACCACCTCGACGAGGCCGCCTTCCAGACGGCCGAGGAGCTCGCCAGGCGCGCCAACACGTCGAGCTCCACGGTCGTGCGCTTCTCACAGGCGCTCGGCTTCGAGGGCTTTCCCGAGCTGCAGGCCGCCGCCCGCGAGGAATACCGGCGCGTGAACGCCAAGGCCGGCTCCAAGAACGGTGAGACGCCCGGCTCGACGCCGCTGTTCTCGCTCGACCAGAACGAGTTCGAGTCCGCGCTGACCGCCGACCACCTGAACGTCGAGGACACCGCGCGCAAGGTGTCCAGGAGCTCCGTGGACGCCCTGATCCAGGCGATCGTCGACGCCGAGAAGGTGCTCGTCGCGGGCACCGACCAGATGGCGTTCTTCGCGAGCTACATGCGCCACCTGCTGATGCTGCTCGACCTGCGCGTCGACGTCGTCGCGAGCCCCTCCCAGGAGGCGCTCAGCCGCCTAGGGCGCATCGACGCCGGGACGCTCGTCGTCGGGCTGTCGGCCGGGCGTCCGCACCCGCTGGTCGTGCGCGCGATGAAGCTCGCGCGCCACCGCGAGGCCCGCACCGCGGCGATCACCGACGCGACGCTCTCCGAGGTGGCAAAGCTCGCGAAGATCAAGCTCTACTACTCCTCCAACAGCCCCGCCTACGTGCGCTCGCACACGGCGCTGCTCAGCATCATCCAGGCCCTCGCCTACGGCGTCTACGCCCAGGACACCGCCCAATACGACGACCGCATCAAGGCGTTCCGGCTCAAGTAGCGCCGGGAGCGCCAGCGGTCGTCCGCGCGAGCGCCCGAAGGTGTGCGTGGCCGCGGTGGCTCGTGGCCGACTCGACTGGACGCCGCCCGCGGCGTTTTCGACCGCCGAACTCGCTTAGCGCCTGTCAAACTAGGTGCTGATGCGCGACGAGGCGACATTTGCGGTCAAGTCCGGCCTTGCGGAGATGCTCAAGGGGGGCGTGATCATGGACGTGGTGACCCCCGCTCAGGCGACGATCGCCGAGGAGGCCGGAGCGGCCGCCGTGATGGCGCTCGAACGCGTCCCAGCCGACATCCGCCGCGACGGCGGCGTCGCGCGCATGTCCGATCCCGAGATGATCGCCGGCATCCAGGAGGCCGTGAGCATCCCCGTGATGGCAAAGGCCCGCATCGGGCACTTCGTCGAGGCCCAGGTGCTCGAAGTGCTCGAGGTGGACTACATCGACGAGTCCGAGGTGCTCACGCCGGCAGACGAGACCAACCACATCGACAAGTGGGCCTTCAAGGTCCCGTTCGTCTGCGGCGCCACGAATCTCGGGGAGGCGCTGCGGCGAATCGGCGAGGGGGCGGCGATGATCCGCTCCAAGGGCGAGGCCGGGACCGGCGACATCGTCGAGGCCGTGCGCCACATGCGCAGGATCACCGGCGAAATCCGAAAGCTCGCGACGCTCGGCCCCGACGAGGCCGCGGCCGCCGCCAAGGAGATCGGCGCCCCGCTCGATCTCGTGCAGGACGTCGCAGAGCAGGGGCGCCTGCCGGTCGTCCTGTTCTGCGCCGGCGGGATCGCCACGCCGGCCGATGCGGCGCTGATGATGGCGCTCGGCGCCGAAGGCGTGTTCGTCGGCTCGGGCATCTTCAAGTCCGAGGACCCGCCGGCGCGGGCGCGCGCGATCGTTGAGGCGACGACGCACTGGCAGGACCCCGAGCGCGTGGCGCAGGCCTCGCGCGGCCTCGGCACGCCGATGGTCAGCCTGGAGAGCTCCAAGCTCGAGGGTGAGCAGCTCCTCGCACAACGTGGCTGGTGACGGCGCCGCGCTGATCGGCGTGCTCGCGCTGCAGGGCGGATTCGAGGCGCACGAGCGGATGCTGCACCGGATCGGCGCGCGGACGCGCCAGGTGCGCGTGCCGGCCGACCTCGACGGCCTGGACGGGCTCGTGCTCCCCGGCGGCGAGTCGACCACGATGACGCTCGGCATCGAGCGCGAGGGGCTCGCAGAGCCGCTGCGGCGGCTTGCCGCGAGCGGCACGCCGATGCTCGGGTCCTGCGCGGGCCTGATCATGCTCGACCGCGATCACCTAGGCCTGATGGACCTCCGCGCCGACCGCAACGCCTTCGGCCGGCAGATCAGGAGCTTCGAGGCGGACGTCGAGCTGCGCGAGCTCGACGGCGGCCCGATCCACGGGATCTTCATTCGCGCGCCATGGATCGCCGAGCACGGGCCTTCGGTTGAGGTCCTCGCCAGCGTCGACGGCCATGCCGTGGCGGCGCGCCAGCAGAGCATGCTCGCCGTCGCCTTCCATACCGAGCTCGGCGGCGACGATCGCCTGCACCGCCTGTTCCTCCGCGAGGTCGACGAGGCGCGATCCCCCGCCGTGCGCTCCGAGGCGCGCTGAGCCGCCGCACAGCCGCTCACATGGCCGCCACCGGCGGCGCCGTGCGCTCCAGCGCCTCCCAGCCCTGGTCGCGCTCGCCCTCCGCCTCGTCCGCCGCGGCGCCTCCGCGCAGGCCAAACAGCCGCTTGGCGAACAGCAGGTAGATGACGACAGCCACGTTGACCACGAACGCGAGCACCTTCAGAACGGTGGTGCGCGTGACGATCTCATAGATCTCGAGCGGCAGCAGCGACGCGGTGACCAGGAAGGTCAGATACTCCGCCCAGCGGCGCTGGTACCAGAGCCCGACCGCCTCGATGCCCTCGACGGCGGCGTACACGAGCAGCACGGCGCCGAGCTCGTGCAGGTGCGCCGAGGAGGTGGTGAACAGGTTGTCGAGCTCGTGCAGCAGGCCGTGCCTCGCATGCGCCTGGCCCGAGACGACGCCTCCCTGGAGGTCCGCCACGACTTTGTAGAAGGTCTCACGAAGCGTGCCGCGATTGGCCGAGAACACGAGCACGAGCGCCCCCAGCGCGCCCAGCACCAGGAAGTGGAACGCCCGGTTGATCGCGATCAGCCGCAGCACGATCATGTCGCGCAGCGGTTTGCCGCGGAGCGGCAGCTCGATCTCCTCGCGCTCCGGGGGGTGAGGACGCGTGGGACGATCGGGCGGCGGCAGCGCCAGCCAGCTGTCGCAGCGCAGGCAGCGGTACCAGCGCGTGCCGGCCGAGTCCTCGCGCACGAAGATCGCATCCTGCGGGCGGACCTCGGCGGCGTCGGTGCCGACCAGCTCGTGACCGCGCGTGCCGCACAGCAGCAGCTCCCAGTGCAGCCGTGGCCGCCAGCGCTGGGGCGGCTGCGTCCCTGGGGGGCGATGCTCCACGGCGCCACCGTACCTGCGAGCGGGGACATCCGGCGTCCCTGTCATCCGCGCGGCGGGCGCCGATCAGCCGGCGCGCGCCCTCGATCGGCGATACTCGGAGCCGATGCTGATCTCGGTCGCGGCCGACGAGACGACAGGCGTGGCCGGCGCCCTGGTCGACGAGCTGCGCCGCCGCGGGCACGAGGCGATCGCCCACGGTGCGCTCGGCGACGGCGAGCGCGAGGACTGGGCGTGGGCCTCCGAGGCCGCCGCCCGGGACGTCGCCGAGGGCCGGGCCGAGCAGGCGATCGTCTGCTGCTGGACGGGCACCGGCGCCTCGATCGCGGCCAACAAGGTGCCCGGCGTGAGAGCTGCCCTCTGCCTCGACGCGCCCAGCGCCGACGGCGCTCGGCGCTGGAACGACGCGAACGTGCTCGCGCTCAGCCTGCGCGCGACCTCAGACGCCGAACTGAGGGAGATCCTCGACGCCTGGTTCGCCGGCGAGCCCAGCGACGACGCCGCCGATCTCGCGAACATCGCGCATCTGGGGGAGATCGAGCGCACGTAGCAGCGCCGGCAGGCGATCGTCGCCGTGCGTATATCACAGCAAGGCGGCCTTCTGAACGATCCACCTCCCGAAAGTCCCGGAAGTTGCGGGATTCGCGCTTGCCTTTCGCTCGGCACCGGAGTAACCCCTAGCGGGTCTGGGTTTAAAACGAGGGGGACTCGTGTCATGTCAAGAATCATCGTTGTGCCCGACTTTGCAGAGCCACAGCTCGAGGGTTGTCCCGTCCTGATGAACGAGGAAGTCCGTCCCGAGCACCTGCAGAACGCTCACTCGGCGGACCAGTTGATCGAGCGCGTGGCCTGGGCGATCTGCGACGCCGGCGACGCCGAGCGTGGCGCCGTGCACGACGGCGCAGCGCCTGTTGACGGGCTCCTGCAATGACGAACGCGACGCCACGCCCGCCGCTGCTCACGCAGCGCCAGCTGAGGCGACTGGAAACGCTGCCCGACGACTACAAGGTGGTGAGCGCGCGAGACGGCATGCCGATCGTCGAGAGCCCGCGCGGTCAGACGCTGCGCCTGCAGCCCACCGGTCGCCTGGCCGCCACGACGTTTCTCGAGAGGGTCGAGTCCTACCTGCACGTTCAGCAGCGCTGAGGTCGCCCGGCTAGCGACTTGCTTCGGCGAGTGTTGTGTATGAGGTCTTGTGGGTGCGGTTGGTGCGCTCGATGCCGTACCAGTTGTTGCTGCCGTAGTCGATGTAGTTGAAGATGTCGACCATCGCGACGTAGCCGGTGCTTC
>JAXDGO010000060.1:0-5079 GCA_034665005.1 Solirubrobacteraceae bacterium
GGTCGGCGCGGTTCGAGAGGGTGTGGATGCTGATCGTGCCGGCGTGCGCGGCGGCCGGGAGGGCCGCCGCGGTCGCGAGCAGGAGGGCCACGATGGTCGTGCGACGCATGGCCCCGAAACGACCGGACTGCCGAGAGCTTGTCGTCACGGACGCGGCACCAGCTTCACGGTGCGCTTGCTGAAGTACCCGGGCGCGCCGTCGCCTGCGGCACGCGAGGCCGCCGTGTCCTGCTGGTCGCGGTGTGGCGCGCCGAGGTTGACGCGGAAGGTCAGGCGGCCGTCGCCGTCCGGCGAGACGACCTGGTTCCCGTCGGAGGTGACCACGTCGACCGCGTCGTCGTGCCGGAAGAACGGCGGCGTCGTGACGTGCGTCGTGCCCGAGCCGACGAGCGTCAGGCCGTGGCGCCCGGCGTGGTCCAGCTGCAGGAACTCGAGCGCCCGGGCCGGATCGGCGGCGACCTGCCACCCCCAGACCGAGAACTGCGGCTCGATCGACTCGTAGCTGATCGTCTTCGGCGCGGGCTGCGGGTGCTCGAAGACGCGCTCGATGCCAGGCAGCGAGTCGGCGAACTCGCGCCGGAACTCCGGGATCCCGTGACAGCCGGGGCCGTAGTCCTTCCACAGGTGCGGGATGTCTTCGGCGACCAGCCGGTCGTGGAAGCTGACGCTGTCGCGGTGGATCTCGTTCTCCTCCGAGCAGCCGACGATGCTCGTGGGGTCGTTGTTCTCGAGCAGCGGGTTCGGCGCGCCGTCGAAGGTCCGGACCTGCAGGACGACGTCGCGCAGGTTGTCCACAAGGTCGGTGGGATTGTGGCCGTGCCAACGGATCTCCTGCGTGGCGCGCGGCCCGTAGACCCCGTCCGGCGCGGCGACCTGCTGCGCCTGGCCCGCCTCCTGCGCCGTCGAGCTCGCGCTGATGAGGCTCATCAGCGGTAGGGAGTTGCTGTCGAGGGCGCCCGACATGCTGACCGCGGTGGCGAAGAGGTCGGGATGGCGGGTGGTGAGCGTCATCACGCCGTAGCCGCCCATTGACTCGCCGATGACCGCGCGCTCGGCGCGCGTGCCGTAGGTGCGGAACCGCTGGTCGATCAGCGGGATCAGCTGACCGATGTCGAAGGTCTCGTACATCGGCGGGCCGCCGGCGCCGCCGTTGTACCAGTTGCTGTACCAACCGAGCCAGCCGCCGTCGGGGGCGACCACGATCGACGGGAAGTCCTTGATCTCGTCGCCGTACCAGGGCCAGAAACGCGCCTGGTCACCCTGGGCGCCGTGGAGGTAGTACGTCACGGGCCAGCGCCGGTCTGGGTTCGCGTCATAGCCCGCGGGTACGAAGACCCGCACCTTCGCCTGTCCGCTGCTGAAGGCGGAGGTCGCGATCGTCAACTCGACGCCGTTGCCGTCGACGGGGCGTTCCGACACGATCCGGGCCGGGTCGGCCGCGGCAGCGCTCGGCGCGGCGAGGACCAGCATCGCGAGAAGGACTGTCCTTCTCATGGATGCGTGGAGGAGGCGGTCAGTGGAACACGGGCGAGGTAGACGGAGACAGGCCCGGGCGATGGGTCGGTCGGGCCGTTGCGCAGGTCGCCCCAGGTCGCGTAGAGGTCCTGGTCGTCGAGGGCGACCGAGGAGAAGTCGTCGCCGGTGCGGTTGCCCGCGGGGGAGGTGGCGTTGCTGATCCGCAGCGGCTTGCTGAAGTGGCGGCCGTGGTCGAACGAGACCGCGCTCCACGCGTCGTACCGCGCCGAGAGTGTGCCGGACACGACGTCGAGGAAGAACTCGGGCTGGGAGATCAGCCCGGTGGCGAGGACCTTGTAGGCGACGCCGAGGACTCCGGTGGGCGAGTAGGCGATCCACGGCTGGATCTCGGGGTGGGCGGGTGGCGGGCCGCCGATGAGCACCGGTTTGGTCCACGTCTTGCCGCTGTTCTCGGTGGTGCTCACGGCGATCTCGCCGGGTGTCGCGGGCGTGGCGGTGACGCCCTGGCCGCTCATGATCGCGAACCGCCCCGGGTGGCTCGGATCGGCGGCGGTCCAGTTCGCCGGGAACGGCGCCGGGTGGCGCGTCCAGGTCCGGCCATCGTCGGTGCTCGTCTCGAAGATCCCGCACGGACACTGCCGGCCGGGGGCGACCGAGGCGACGTAGGTGACGGCAAGGACGCCGTTCGCCGCGGCGGGGACGTAGTCGCCGCCCTGCTCGCCCTGCACCTGGGGGTAGAGGTTCGAGTCGATCGCGTACGGCGGGCCGAACGACCGGCCGCCGTTGTGGGAGGCGACGACCCAGCGAACGAAGCGCGGGAGGTCGGTGGCGCTCGCGTAGAGCGTGCCCGTGCGGTTGTCGGCGGCGAGGAAGAGCCGGTCGCTGTGGCCGGTGTTGCGGCCGAGCAGCAGCGCCTGCGGCATCTGCTGGTCGCCCGTCGCGAACGCCGGCCCGCGCCATGTGTCCCCACCGTCGTCGGACCGCGAGACGAACATGTTGTAGTAGTCGACGAACCCGGCGGGTGTGTCCCACCAGCCGGCCCCCGTGTAGAGGACGCCGCCGGGCCCCGCTGCGGTGGCGGCGTCCGAGCACTGGTGGTCGGGCACCCCGGGGGTGGGGCCCGGGTCGGCCGGATGCTTGGGCAGGACGTCGAAGGTCGTGCCGCGGTCGCGGGACACCGCAGCCCCGCAGCCGCTCATCGCGATTACGAGCGGCCGGCCGTGCGGCCCGATCGAGATCTCCGGCTCGCCCTGGCCGGTGACGCTCGTGACCTTTTTCTCCCAGCCGGTGAAGCCGTCGCCCGGTGCCTGTGCGTGCGCGCTACCCGCGCAGCCCATGGCGACCAGCGTTGCGACCCACACCTTTCCCATTGCCATCCGTACCCCTCCCGACTTCAGTGTGATTGCTCAGGTCCCTCGGCGCGCCGGTTTGCCGCCGAGGCCTTCCAGCAGCGCTGCGCGCGCCATCGGCCATGGGTCCGGCCGCTTGCGCGTGCGCGGTTCGAAGTGTTCTGTCAGCGCCAGTCCGCGCATCGCGGCGAGCGTGATGAGCAGTCGCCCCTCCCAGCCCGCGGGCGCGTCGAGCTCCCGGAACGCGCCGACCGCGAGCTCGGTGATCGAGCGGGCGATGCGCTCCTCGCTCTCGGCGAGCCGCTCGTGGAGCTCGGGGTCGTCCGCGGCCGCGGCCCAGAGCTTGATGAAGACCGGGAACGTCGGGCCATTGAAGTCGCGCCAGACGTGATCCAGCAGCGCGGGGATGCGCTCGGAGGCGGCGGCGGGCAGATCGTCGGCCGCCTCGCGCCAGGCGGCGATGCGCTGCTCGACGAGCTGCTCGATCGCGGCGGCCACGAGGTCGACCCGGTGCGGGAAGTAGTGCGCCATCGCGCCGGGTGAGACGCCCGCCAGCGCGGCGACCGTGCGCGTCGTCGTCCGCGCGTAGCCGTTCTCGAGTAGCGAGCGGATCGTCGCGTCGAGGATCTTGCCGCGCGTTTCGGCACGGCGCTCCTCCTGCGTGCGGTGGGCCAGCATGACCGCCATCGTGGCCACAACATACAAGACGGACGTCCGATATGTATATTGCAGCCGTCCGACTTCCTGCGAGGTTCTCTTGACCGCCACCGTTACGAACACCACGAAGCGCCCGCTCTTCGAGCCCGAGCACGAGGACTACCGCGCGAGCTTCACGCGCTTCGTCGACGCTGAGGTCGCGCCCCACCACGCGGAGTGGGCGCGCGCGCACGTCGTGCCGCGAGAGCTGTTCACGAAGACGGCCGAGCACGGCTTCCTCGCGATGGCGGTGCCGGAGGAGTACGGCGGGCCGGGCTTCGACGACTGGCGCTTCAGCGTCGTGCTCAGCGAGGTGGCGGCGCGGTCGAGCGCGGGCGACGCGCTGATCGGTCCCCTCCTGCACACCGACGTCTGCCTGCCCTACCTGCTCAACGCCGCCGACGAGGACCAGCGCCGGCGCTGGCTGCCGGGGGTCGCCGCGGGCGAGCTGATCCTGGCGGTGGCCATGACCGAGCCCGGGACCGGCTCGGACCTCGCCGGCATCAAGACGCGTGCGAAGCGCGACGGCGAGGCCTACGTGCTAAACGGCGCCAAGACGTTCATCACCAATGGCCTGAACGCCGACCTCGTGATCGTCGCCGTGCGCACCTCCGAGGACAAGCACGGCGGGCTCTCTTTGCTCGTGGTCGAGCAGGGGATGGAGGGCTTCGACCGGGGCAAGCAGATCGAGAAGCTCGGCCAGCACTGCTCGGACACCACCGAGCTGTTCTTCAACGACGTCCGGGTGCCGCCTGAGAACGTGCTCGGCGAGGAGGGATCGGGCTTCCTGCAGCTCGTCGCGCGGCTGGTGCCCGAGCGACTCGTGCTCGCCGTCTCGGCCATCGCAGGCGCCGAGGCGGCCTTCGAGATGACGCTCGACTACGTCCGTGAGCGCTAGGCGTTCGGGCGGCCGATCGGCTCGTTCCAGCACTCGCGCTTCCTCATGGCCGAGCTGAAGACCAAGCTCGAGATCACGCGCTGCTTCGTCGACCGCACGATCGAGCGCTACTGCGCCGGCACGGCCACGGTCGAGGAGGCGGCGATGGCGAAATGGTGGACCACGGAGCTGCTCGGAGAGGTGACCGACGCCGGCGTGCAGCTGCACGGAGGCTACGGCTACACGACCGAGTACCCGATCGGCAAGGCCTGGTTGGACGCCCGGGTCACGCGGATCTACGCAGGGACCAACGAGATCATGAAAGAGCTGATCGGGCGCACGGCGCTCGGTCTCTAGGGGGTGCGGAGGTATGGGCAGGAAGGTCTGCGTGGTCGGCGTCGGCATGACGAAGTTCGAGAAGCCCGGCACGAAGGAGGGCGACTACCACGACTGGGCGCGGGAGGCGGGGGAGATGGCGCTGGCGGACGCCGGGGTGGGCTACAACCTGGTCCAGCAGGCGTACGTCGGCTATGTCTACGGCGAGTCGTGCTCCGGGCATCGCGCGGTCTACGAGCTCGGGATGTCCGGCATCCCGGTGTTCAACGTCAACAGCAACTGCTCGACCGGGTCGAGCGCGCTGTTCCTCGCGGCGCAGGCAATCCGCGGCGGGCTCGCCGACTG
>JAXDGO010000061.1:0-2548 GCA_034665005.1 Solirubrobacteraceae bacterium
GTTGGGACTGTCTTCTTGGATGAAATGGCTTCCGTTGACGGTGGTCTCGGTGAGGTTGGGCCAGGTTCGGACGAGTTCGCGGATGCGTCCGCGGACGATCGCGCCCGGTTCGGCGTTGATGAACAGCTTGGGCAGCTCGGTTGCCGCCAGCCAGCCGCTGTATTCATCGACGACCGCGACGACGTCTGCCGGCTCGCCGTCGATCGGGAGATTGCGTGGCCACGACAACATTGGGCGGCGGGCTTCGCCGGGCGTGACGAAGGGTCGCCGGTAATGGTCCATCTCTTCGTCGCTGAGTTCGCGCTGGATCTGGGCGGGTAGGACACGCTCGATGAACGCGTTCTGCTCCAGCACCATTGACTCGCCGCGCGGGGAGCGAAAGCCCTCAAAGACTTCGCGGATCGCGCCGGGGAATTCCGACCATGTCATCGGGGTCACGATGGCCTCCATGAACGCGATCCCCTGCACACGGTCGCGGTGTTGATTGGCCCAGTCGAAGCCGAGGACCGAACCCCAGTCGTGGAGCACGAGTGTCACGTTGTCGCCGAGATCCAGTGCGTCCCACAGCGCGAACAGGTAGTCGCGGTGCTCGGCATAGTTGTAGCGAGCCGGGCCCGACGGGCGCAGCTTGTCCGATCCGCCCATTCCGACGAGATCGCATGCCACTAGCCGGCCCAGCCCTTCCAGGTGTGGCATCACGTTGCGCCACAGGTAGGACGAGGTCGGGTTGCCGTGCTGAAAGACGATGGCGTCGCCGTCGCCCTCGTCGACGTAGGCCATCCGGCACCCATTGACGTTGCGATACTGCAGTTGCCCGAAGGGTTCTGCTCCCACCATGATGTGCCTCCTAGCGCGCGGGTTTCCGTCGGCTTGGCCGCAGCTCCTGCGGCAACGCGAGCAGAACCATCAGGGGATGACGCGCAGATCGCGAAGTCTGGTGAGCTGCCGTCTGAAGCTCTGATGCGTGTCGATGCAATCCGCGAAACCTGCCTGACGGATCTTGATTGTGCTCTGGATGGTCTCTTCACCGAAGTTGAGCATCCAGTCCACGAACGACCAGTTCGCAATCTGCTCATAGGGCGTGGGGTGCAGGCCGTAGCGGGCGACCATCGAATCCCACAACGGAGCCTTCTCGCTCATCTCAGAAACGGTGGACATGGCAAGCGGCTCTGCGACTGGCAGATCGTAGAAGGCGGCGAGCTCGTTCCAGAGTTGCCTCCAGCGATAGACGTCTCCGTTGGAGATGTTGAAGATCTCATCGCGCGCTTTGTCTTCACCCAGAGCCCACAACGTCGCGCGGCCGAACAATTCGGCGTCAGTTGTCTCCTGGAGACTGTTCCATCCCTCCTTGGTGCCAGGAAAGCGCAGCGGCAACCCCAGTTCGCGACTCATCGCGGCATAGGTCGCGAGACTGGTAACCAGGTTCATTGGCGAGTTCAGGCTTGGCCCCATGACCAGATGGGGGCGCAAAACCGTCCAGCTAGCCCCGTTCTCGGCGGCCCAGTCGGCCAGAATGTCTTCCTGCTGGTGGTAGTGGATCGGCGCAATCAGACGTGGGTCCGTCTCCTTCGCTGGAGCATTGAACGCCCCGAGACTGAAGCCGTAGGACTTGGCACCACCGGCAAGCACGACGCGCTGAACGGGCACACTGCCCGCGGCGAGAGCGTCGAGCGTGTTTCTCAACATGCTGGCATTTGGCTCGACCGTTTCGGCCATCGTGGGTTTCTCGACATAGGCAGCGAAGACCAGATCGGTCACCTCATGAAGAGAGGAAAAGGCGTTCTTCGTACCCTCACAGTCCATCAGATCGACGCTGAGGTGAGGGGGTGCGGACTGCGCCCGGTAGGCCGGTGCGGGTCGACGCGCAGCAGTGGTAACCGCCCATTGCGCGTTCTCTGCGACGGCGTCGATAACGCCAGTACCAAGGACGCCGTATGGTCCAACAAGCAGGATCTGGCGCTGCATAACGGGTGTTTCAGCAGTTGCGGACATCGGGGTTGCCCATGCGGTCAGCTGGCCACGAGATCGAACTCGTTGCCGTCGGGGTCGATGAAGCCGATCCATCGGTTGTCGTTTTCGGCCAGTGAGCGGATCTGCTTGGCGCCCAGGTTGGTCAGTCGCTCGGCGTCGGCGACGACGTCGGTGGACCGCAGATCGAAGTGCACGCGGTTCTTGACGGTCTTGTCCTCGGGCACCTTGTGAAACAACAGGAGGGGTGCTTGTTGGCCGTCGGTGTCGGCCGGGATCGACGCGGCGTCTTCGGTGGCGCCGTCATTGACCGTGCGGTGCAGGACCTGGGCCCAGAACTGTGCGAGTTGGGCGGCGTCGCGGGCGTCGAAGCTGACCGCCATTATCGAGATGCTCATGATGCCAAGTCCGTTCGTTGCTTATTTGCGGCGGCGGGGCGACCGGCGTCGACGGCCACGTTGGTACCAGTGATGTAGGACGCGCGCGGGGAAGCCAGGAATCCGATCACGTCGGCGATCTCCTGCGGTTCGGCAACCCGACCGAGCAGAGTGGTCTCGGCCATGGAATCGAACAGTTCCCG
>JAXDGO010000062.1:0-2866 GCA_034665005.1 Solirubrobacteraceae bacterium
CTTTCGGGTCAAGTATTAGAAAAACACCGTTTTCACAATTTTGCAAAGGCGTGTTCAGTCGTTCCACACTGCGTCCGGATCAGTGGCCACGCGGGCGGGCCCTTCTGGAGCAGGCGGTACCGTGCGCGAAAACCGGGGCGCTACCGACCCTGCATGACGCCGTCGATGATGCTGACCGCCCCGCGGGCCGTCATGTGCGAGTCGGTAGCGGCCTCGGCGAACGTCAGCACCGGCGTGACGCACGCGTCGGTGCCGTCGAACACCGCGGCCCATTCGTCGCGGGTACGGGCCCGAAACGCTTGTGTGAACATCTCCCGCAACGTCTCCCACTGCGAGACGTCGTTGCGGTCGGGCAAGTTCGCTCGGTCGGAAAGGCCGAGGCCTGTGAGTAGTTCGGCGTAGAACGGGGGTTCGATGGCTCCGACCGCCATGTACTTGCCGTCGGCGGTTTCATACGTGTCGTAGTACGGCGCACCGGTGTCGAGCATGTTGATGCCGCGTTCGTCGCTCCATATTCCGATTCCGCGGAAGGCCCAGATCATCTGGCCGAGCACCGAAACCCCGTCGACGATAGCTGCATTAATCACCTGCGCGGCCAGAGCTCTGGCGTTCGACGAGCGCCGCGAGCACGCCGACCAGCAGAATCATCGAGCCGCCGCCGAAGTCGCCGACCAGATTCAACGGCGGGACGGGCCGGTCCCCTCGGCGCCCGATCGCGTGCAGGAAGCCGGTCAAACCCAGGTAATTGATGTCATGGCCCGCTCGGGGCGCGCGCGGACCGGTTTGACCCCAGCCGGTCATCCGGGCGTAGATCACCCTGGGGTTGAGCGACTGCACGTCCTCAGGGCCGTATCCCAGACGTTCCATCACCCCCGGACGGAAGCCTTCCACGAGGACGTCGGCCCGCCGGATGAGGCTCATGACCGAGGCCTTGTCGTCGTGGTCCTTCAAGTCCGCCTCCACCACGGCTCGCCCCCGCAGCATTCCGTCGGCATTGAACCCGGCGCGAGGAAGTACCCCTGGTCGCTGAATGCGCACGACGTCGGCACCCAGGTCGGCAAGCACCATCGCCGCGTGCGGTCCTGGACCCACTCCGCGAACTCGACCACTCGTATCCCGTGCAACGGACCACGGTTAGGGGAGTCTGCAGTCACACCGTCATCCATAACGTGCATTAAACAACATCGTTTTCCAAAATGAAGCGGACGGGCTGACGCTGCTCGTCGAGTTAACGGCGCCGGCCGGCGGTCGTCGTCGAAAGCGTTTCCTGGCGGACTCCGGCGACGATCCAGTCGATGGTTCGCAGATACGACTGGTGCCGTTTCTTTGCATCCAGCACGCCCGCGCGAGTGGGTGGCGACTGGCGCAGCGCCTGCGCTTCGACGATGGTGTGGTTGATCGTCGTGTTCACCAACGAACGACAGCAGTCGGTGGCGAGCGGGCGGTCAATCCCCGCCTGTACCAGGGACTTCAGCAGTTTGTTGACATAGGCGGTGACGGCACCACGGTCGTCGACGTTCATCAGTTCGGTGAGGAACGGGTGCGCGTGCAGGGCGTCATGGAGCGCGACACTCCATTGCACGGCAGTGGACTCCCATGTGCCGTATTCGTGGAAGTCCAGTCGCAGCTGCGAGAAATGACGACCGACGAGCGCCCGAATCAGCTCTTCGCGATTGCCCACCTGCTGGTAGAGCGTGCGGGTGGAGCACTTGAGGTCTGAGGCGAGACGTCGCGCGTTGAGTGCTTCGGCGCCCTCTTCGTCGATCAGCGCCAAGGCGTGTTCGTAGATCACGTTGACCGGTATGAGCGGTTTAGCCATTCGCAGGCTCCCGCCGCGGCATGGCACTGGAACGGGGCGACGACATGCCGTCATCTTACGGTGACGGTGTTGTTCTAACAGTGCACGCTCCGTGACCGGTTTGTCAGCACCGTCCCGCCCGGCAGACCACTTTGTGTGACCCGGACCACCGTGCTGTAGAAAAACGATGTAGTTTTACCGTGGACTTCGTGTACCCAACCACTCGGAAGGAGTGGGCGTATGGCACCGACGCTGAGGGAGGACATCGTGACTCTGACTCCTGATCTCGTCCACGAGGCCGTTCGCCGGTTCACCGCCGCCGATGGGATCTTCGCCGTGACCGAGCGGCAGGTGGCCGGAGTGCCCCGACGCGTCTTCACACACGCTGCACCCACCGTCCTCGACATCCTCACTTCGGGTCGCGGGCACGGCGGAGCGGACTTTCTGGTCTTCGGTGACCGACGGTGGTCCTTCGCGCAGTTCTTCGCCGACGTCGATGCGCTGGCCGCCGTGCTCCAACACGACATGGGTGTCAAGCCCGGCGATCGGATTGCCATTGCGATGCGCAACTGTCCGGACTGGATCCTGATCTTCGCTGCCGCGATCCACGTTGGCGCGGTCGCAGTGCTGATCAACAGTTGGGGATCGGCCGAGGAGCTCGAATTCACCCTGCGTGACTGGAATCCGACCGTGCTAGCCGCCGACCTGCCCCCGCGCCAGACTGGCCGCCGAAGCGCTGCGGCAACGCCGAACGGCGCTGATGTTCAGCGATGTCGACGGTGGCTCAGAACAACTCGACCGCCACTCCGTAGCGGATCTTGACATCAGGAACATACAGGACGCCCTGGCAGCGGGACGCGGTCGCGATTACGCCATTGTGCGTCCTGATCCCGAAGACATGGCGATGCTGCTCTACACCTCAGGCAGCACCGGTCATCCCAAAGGCGTGGTCTACTGCCATATCTCAGTAGGCCAGGCACTCGTGCACATGATGCTGGCCGGGTTCCTCGCCCTCGAATTCAGCGGCGCGATTGAACTTCGTGGTGGCGCGACCACCGAGGCGCAACT
>JAXDGO010000063.1:0-3598 GCA_034665005.1 Solirubrobacteraceae bacterium
AAGAGCGCTTGACGCTCAGCTTGTTTGTGAGCGAGCAGTTCGTTCTCATAGATCGGGCCGATGCGGGCCATGTGGTGCACCGCGTCCAGTTCTAACTGCTGCCGTGTGCTGGCGGAGGCGGCATCCGGATCGGCCAGCATCCTGCGGTGCTCCGCGGCGATACGAGCCAGCACCTGCCCGCCGGTCTCGATCGCGACATCCTTGTTGTCGTGTTCCACCGGCACGAAAATAATATTTAGGTTTGCTCCCCGCGTGAGCGCGGTGTAGATCGTCGGCCATGTGCTGGCATTGGTCACCAGGTTGTAGCCGTTCCACACGGTGCGCCCGATTTTGGAATGCACCGTCGTGACATACCCCAGTTCAATGTTGTCGCGCACATAGTCTGCCGGCAGAGTCCGTGGGGGTCCCAGTATCGGCTTGGTCCCGTTGTGGCCGGTGTGTTCGCGCACCACCAGCGAGCCGTCGTGGTGCACTGTCGTGATGTAAAACAGGTCGCGGTTGGAGATCGCGGTGTCTGCGGGTGGACCTGGGAGGTCTCTGGTGGTCAACCGTGCTTGGATGAGGTCACCGCGTGAGGCGTAGGTGTTGTTGTGCAGCGTCACCGATCTGCGGTCATCAACATACCCAAGGTTGATCAACTGTTGGCGAACGTGCGAGGAAAACTCGTCGGCAAGTTCGACTGTGGGCACCATCAGCAGCGAGTGACGACCCTGGATCAGGTCAGCGACAAGATAGTTGACTGACTTTTGGTTCATCTGCTCACGTGTGCCCGAGATGATGCGCCCCTGCGCCTCGTACTGGGCGATCGCGGCGGCCTGGCCGTCATGCAACCCAAAGGAGGCCGGTCCTTCCCACTGGTGGCGAAACCGCCGAGCGTGCTTCAGCGTCATCGGCGCAACTATCTCGTCAAGGACATCCAAGGCGGCGTCAGCGCCAATCGCACCGACTTGACCACGGTCGCCCACCCACAACATCGGCACGCGGTGTTCGTGGGCGAACCGTGCCAGCCAGAAGCGTTCTTCATCGTTGAGGGTGGAGATTTCATCGACAATGAGCAGTGTTCGTGGTGTCACACCGTAGCGTTCATACATCACCTCTAATGACTGTGGGCTCACGTCGCCCTGCGCAAGATACTCGTGAGCGGTCCTGAACCGATCAAAGTTGGTGGAGCGTGTCACACCACTGTCGGCCATCACAGTGGCGGCGTTGTTGTTTTTGGTCAGCCCTATCGGTTTGATTCCAAACGCGAGGTACCACAGGCGAGACAGCTGACCTTCGGTGTAGGTCTTGCCTGTGGCGGCCCACGCCTCGATCCGCATCAGTCGCCGTCCACTGGTCAGCACCTCACGAACAGCATCGGCTTGGTCGGGGTACAGCGTCGTCTCATCGAGGAGGCGTTGAGCATCCGCTGGTGTCAGGCGTGGACCGTTGGCCAGTGTCGCCAGTGCGACGAGACTTTTTTCGTTGCTCAGCCGAGCCCGTGTGGTGAAGCGCTCCACGTGGAAGGGCTCATAGATGCAGCGGCCGTTATCGAAACGTCGGCTAGCCGGTGCGTCTACCGCCGCCGGCTGGTGCAGCGTCACGACCTCCTCGCAGCCGACTGCCTCATCCACGAGAATATCCAGGTAGGGCAGCAGATCCTCGGATCTGATGTGTCCCAGAGACGGGGGCAGCAGGTCAGAAAGAGCCTGACGCAGTTGCAGTCGGCCCCACGTCGGATACTTCTGCTCGCAGCGCGTCACCGCCATCCGCAGGATCTCCTGACGATCCCACGTGTCCTGCACGCCATCATCGCGGTGACCGTCCATCGGCACCCGCTCCAGCATCTGAAGCAACTGCTGACCGTACTCAGTTTCGTATTGGTCCAACCAACGCACCATGTACTGGTCGAAGGTCAAGTCGTGGTTCTTGGCAGGCCGCGTTGCCCTGGTAGCAGCATCCATGATCCTTTCCATTTCACGGGCGCTGGGCTCCCGGTGAAACTTGTCACGAAACATGGTCAGCAAATGCTCGGCGTGAGGGGTAATCGCCCGCCGACGCGAGGAGTACAGGTCGATCTCCTCTTGGGTGATCCCCTCGACTTCCCAGCCGTAACCATCGGCGCGTGGCCGGTGACACAAGCCCAGCGTACGGCTGGTTTCCGCCGCCATGAAGCGCTCATGCAGCGCCCCAATCGAGCGGCTCATCTTGAACATCGCCCGAGAATCCAGGGTGCGCCACACCTGGTCATCACACAAAACTTTCGCGTTCACCAGAACATGGGTGTGTAGTTGTGGGTCACCGCATCGACTGGTTCGGTGATCAAAAAATGAGTAGACCCAGTTATGGGCTCCCACGAATTCCCCCGACGCATGGCCGGCCACCACACGACCATGATGCCCCTTGCGACTGAACCCCGCCTCATCCATCGCGACCTTCATCGCCTCCTCGATCGCATAATGCTGGGCGTCCACAAGCTTGCGGGCGTCCTCATCACGACCGGCGGCCAACAACGCCACATACAGCAACGAGTAAGACTTAGGCAGGCTAAAGGTCAAGTCAAAAAAGTTGCGGTTGTGCTGAGTCACCTCCGACACACTCAGCTCGATCTCCCGCCGCCGCTGCGCGGTGGCATAGGGCTCTTGAGCTAGCCGTTGCGCAAGACGCTCTTCGGGGGTTCGGTATTTGCGCTGGCGGCTGCCCAACGCCGCACCCGTGACCGGATCGATGTGCTCACCGTAGAGCGTGTGCAGCTGCCAACTGGTGACCGTGCCGCGCAGACCCAGGTTCTCCGCCCCCACACCCCGCCACTGCCCGGCCAACTCCCGACCGCTGTGAACATCACCGCTGTAGTAGTCGCTGGCTCGCTGCGAGCCGCGATGAAGATCATGTTCCCGCGCCGGCTCGCACTCGTTGTCGGCGTCTCTCTCGTAGTACTCGATATCACCGCCGATGCCGATAGACAGGCCCACAGTGGGCAGTCTAGGGCTCAACACGGCGACGTGACACCCCCTTCACATCAATGATGCCTATGCGTGCGCGAAATCTGATCATCAAGGGGGACGGAGAGGTCATGATCACTTCTGTGGGGGGCATGGGGTGAGGTGTCGGAGGTGAGGAAGTCGTCGTGTCGGACCGATCGTTGAGCCGACGACGGCCACGCCGGGAGTTGATGATCTTAGCCGCCGCGCCGCGGGCCCCTCCCCCACAGGCAAACCTCTGGCAACCGTCAGAAAACCCGCAAACCGCCGGCGGCTAGGGGCTTGACGAGAACGGGCGAGGCCAGCTGGTGGCGAACCGACTGGCGTTGCGTGCCTGTAACCTTCGCCCGCGTTATGTGCTGGTCTTGGGTGGGACCTGGGTTAGTGGCAGCGGTCACGACCGGACGGGGGTGGTCCACACATGCTGATAGCGATGACCTTTGTCCTACTTGTTGTCGCCCTGCTGAGCCGGGTGTTCCGGTGGCCTCAGTGGGTCACAGCCGTGCTCGGAACCCTCACGGTGGTCTGCTTCACCCCTCATAACCTCCTCCCCATAATCCCATTGATCATCACGGCTGGGGCGTTGTTGTATGTCCTGGTATCTACCGTCTCTCCAGTCAACGAACCCGATAGCCGTT
>JAXDGO010000064.1:0-2662 GCA_034665005.1 Solirubrobacteraceae bacterium
TATGCTCCAATCGCTCCAGCTACGAAATATATGATGTGTTTGAAAGGCTTGTCGTAGGGAAGACACAGAATGCAGGTGCTGCCAATCGGCACAAGTCATGTTGAAACCATTCCTGGATCTCATACTGTGTCAAGGGGCTTATGCTGTATCAAGGGGCGCATGCTGTATCAACGGTCCCTCAACTTGCAAGGGGATCAGATGAGTATAGAAATGGTCTCGGTATTGAGGGGACTCTGTACTCTGTATCGATAAGATTTAGATAATACAGATATCAAGATCTATGAACCAATTCTGAGTGCAACAGATTATGAGACCAAATTGCTAGGCTTCGAAGACGTAGCACTCATAATTACTCCAGAGATCTTGAATACCCTCAAATCAATCCACATAGACCTCGAAACGGCCCTTGCGAACCTTACACCAGAACCTACGAATATGTCCGACACCGACTCTGACCATGGAGGAAGCGGATCCTACAAGATCAAGACCCAGCTGGCTGGGCAGGAGAACTACGAGCGTTGGCTCCAAGATGAGAAGATCCTTTGGGAAGAGAAGGGGTGCGCAGAGCACGTCGAGAAGGGGGAAGATTGCCCTGTCGAAGGAGTTAACGGGGTCACTTTGAAGCAGGTTAGGAGATGGAAGAAATTGGATACTAGAGTCAAACGCGGCATACGCAACAATTGCGAATCTGGACCGCTGGATCGACTTGGAAATTGCACCACTTCCAAAGAAATGCTCAGCAAGCTACAACAAGCGTACGGACTACTCGGGTTCACACTGATTCAAGGATTCCTGCACGTATTAGCCTCCCTCAACAACTCCAACGACAAGAACGCCGAAGAAACAATCACCCACTTCCATAAAGCAGTCCAAGGTCTAGAGACCATGAGAACCCCTGCCCCAGTAATCCACAAAGTCTCCTTCTTCATCAACGCCTTTAAATACACCTACCCAAACTGGTACCAGTCAAAGAGGGGTGAACTTACCAAACTGTGGAATGGCACAACTGGCAGGTCTACCATCACCGAAGACACCCTCGACTCCCTTATTCGTGAACTGTCCGATCATGCCAGCACGATGGCTCCGAAAACACCGCGGGTTCACTCCCTACAGACCAAAGACCTTGCAGCAGAAGATAAAGGGGGAAACAGCCACGGAAGGCGCTTCACACACTGGAGTCAGCACCATGAAGGAGATGGATGTAGAAAGCAGTGTGCCTACTGTAGAAAGAACCTGAAGAGACTGGGACATGGACATACCGAAGATGAATGCAATATCAAGTCTCGGAAATGGAAGCTCGGCGACTGTAGCGAGAACACCTCCAACACCGATTCGAATCTTCCAGCCTCTGACTATATGCCACAGCGAAGTACAGGAGGGGAGGATGGAAATAAAAAACTCCTTACAATCCATGACGTGAAGACGGACGAGGATGGAAGGAAGAGACTGAGGATCAGTATCGCAAGAGTCCTCAACACGCAGGCGGTCGACAACACCAAGCACGACTGGCAATTCGACACAGCTGCCAGTATTCATGTCTGTAATCAAAGGTCTTCCTTCACTAGCTTCACCGAATCCAAAGATGAGGTACCATGGGTCTTGACGCTAGGAGGTTTCGTCATGCCGCAAGGGGTTGGAACAGTGGGTATTAACATCATTGACCCGGAAACCAACGAAGAGGTTAGACTGGAATTGGAAAGCGTGTACTATATGCCAGAGTCACCAACAAACCTCCTCTCCGGAATCAAGCTCATGAAAAGCGGCTACTATCACGACGCCATGGACGAAGCCATCAAGCGGCTCGGGACTTCTGACAAGCTCATTGGAATTAAGTTCGATGGAGAGGCGTTCTTCGTGAAGGTAGCACCTACATACATGGAAGGAATTGTCAAGGCTATAAATGCAATGAAGGTCACAGGGACCGTGGAGGGAAAAGTACAGCGCTCCTAAGTCTCTGGGATCTTTGGAGCGCAGAGAATATGCCAGATATTAAACAAGATCTATATGCACTCTACACCCAGAAGCAGGACAAGCCTAGAACTATGCAAGAATGGCACCAAGCTCTACTCCACTGCTCCTACGATAGAATCCGCGAAATCTCCAAAGCAACTCGCGGTTGCAAGATATCCAATCCCGAAGCCAAAGAAGAGGACAACCCATGTCTTACCTGCATCAAAGCCAAATCAAAGAA
This sequence comes from Solirubrobacteraceae bacterium, assembly GCA_034665005.1. Taxonomy (GTDB): domain Bacteria; phylum Actinomycetota; class Thermoleophilia; order Solirubrobacterales; family Solirubrobacteraceae; genus Palsa-744. Next base: position 2,192 of record JAXDGO010000064.1, read on the forward strand.
GAATATCTCGCGAGAGGCACAACGGCGAGCCTATAAGCCCTGGGAGTATGTCCACCTTGACGCCGTTGGAAAGCTGTACCCTACCGGAATAGACGGCAAAGAATGGCAAATTAACTCCACAGACGACTGCACCAGACTCATTAAAGGCACTACAGTAGTGGAAAAGAAGGGTGCGCAAGCTTACCTTAAGGAATTGTTCCGATATGTCAAAGTTCAATATGACATCAACATCAAGACTGTCCGAATCGACCAAGGTTATGATTTTGGAGGCAAAGCTCTCTAAGATTTCTGTAAACTGAATGGAGCCACATTGGAGGAGACAGACCCCTACAGCGCCTATCAAAACGGTGTTTCTGAAGCTACAAATAAAAGAAACAACGACGGTATTCGAGCTGCCACCATACAGTATGACGTTCCGGAGGAACTGTGGCCTCTGTTGCATGAGGGGGTGATACACATATTGAACAGGAT
>JAXDGO010000065.1:0-3771 GCA_034665005.1 Solirubrobacteraceae bacterium
CCGGTGACACCGTGGATGATCCAATCCCGGTGGCGATCGAGACCAACCGAGGTCTGCTGGTGGCCTGCCTGCGCGCCACCGGGCACCCGGTGTACGCGATCAACCCCAAAGCCGTCGACCGCTACCGATCAGTTACGTGGAATCTGCTCAGCCGTTGATCATGGTGTCGGCTGAGGACTGCGTAACTGGAGGGGACCGTGTCGGGCGCGGTGTTGGTGGAGTCGGGCGCGGTGTGGGTGGATAGGTGGCCGATTCTCGGTCGGCACGAGGGTGCGGCCGAGTGGTTGGGGATGCGGGCTGATGCGGGTTTGGCGGAACGAACGCTGGATGCCTACGGCCGGGGTTTGGCTGAGTACTTGCAGATGTGCGAGCAGACGGGTGTTGATCCGCTGGTTGCTGGTCGGGGGCATGTTGCTGGCTATGTCCGGGTGCTGAGGGAACGTCCAAGTCGGCGCGGGGCGAAGGTTGTGTCGTTGGACTCGGGTGCCGGGTTGTCGAACGCGACGCTGCAGCAGCGGATGGTGCCGGTCCGGCTGTTTTATGACTATCTGGTCGAGGAAGGCCGGCGCGAGTCGAATCCGGTGGGGCGTGGCCGCTATTCGCCGGGGCAGGGTTCCAGAGGCCAACAGCACGGTCTGGTACCTCGTTTGACGAAGTTGCCGTGGATTCCCTCTGAACCACAGTGGAGAGCGATTTTGCAGGTTGCCCGGGCTGAGAGGGTCCGCAATCGGTTGATGCTCGCGTTGGCCTATGACGGTGGGCTGCGCCGCGAGGAACTGTGCTCGTTGCGTACTGATGATCTGGACCCCGGCCAGCGGATGTTGCGGATTCGGGCCGAGACGACCAAGACGCGGCGGGAGCGCATCGTGCCGTACTCGATGGCGACCGCTCGGTTGTTGCATCAATACTTGCTGGTTCGACAGCGGTTGAGCCGTGCGCGTGGGCCGTTGCTGTTGTCCGAGTCGCGCCGGAACCGGGCTGAGCCGATCACGCTGTGGAGCTGGTCGAAGATCGTGCGGCGGATCGCGCTGGAAGCAGAGGTACCTCGGTTTTCCACGCACACCTTGCGTCACCTGTGTCTGACTGACCTGGCTCGCGCGGGGTGGGAGCTGCACACGATCGCGGCGTTCGCCGGTCACCGGGATCCGACTACTACCTTGCAGTACGTCCACCTATCCGGGCGGGAGCTGGCCGAGAAGCTCCAGCGCGGAATGCACCAGATCCACACCTGGCGGGTGGAGACGATCGCGCGGCTGGAGACCCCGCCGACGCCGATGCCGCACTGAGCGCCGTCTGGCCGTGTCGATGTCGTCAGCTGTAACAGAGGTCCTAGCTGTCGGTTGGCGATGGCCGATCGACCTGAGCAGATATGACCGCAATCGGCTGCTGTCGGACAAGGAACTCGCGGCGTTGCGGGCGCTGGGTTGGCAGGTACGCCGTCGCCACGGCTATGACCGCGACGCTGCTAGCTGGCAAGTTATCGATCGCCTCGTCGCCCCCTTAGACGACGCTCGTGCCGCGCTGGGCTGGCTTCCTGACCAGGTCAATCACCGGCGCGCGATCACCGACGCCATCGGGCTCGTGCTGCACCGCTGCGCGAGCGAGAACACCAGCTACTGGGCGTGGACGCCTCACGACTGGGCGCGGTTGATCGGCACCGACCGGGCCTCGTTCACCGCTGGCTGGCCAGCATGGCTGGAGCCATTCACCCGCCCCTATGTGACCTCGTTGGCCTATCTGCTGTGCCAGTTCACCAACTTCGAGCTCATCGGCTCCTACGGTCGGCTTGCCCTGGCCCGTCGGGTGTTCGGACAACAACCGATCCAACACGCTCTAGATGAAATCAGCGGCGTGCTCAACGGCTGGGGCTATCGCAGCACCGCCGGCTCCCACCACGGGCTGCGCCGGATTCTGTGCGAGGTGCTGCTGCTTAACCGCAGTCCTCGTCTTGCCGACCTGTCCGGCGACACGCTTTTGGCCCTCCGCCAACAACCCGCCCTAAGCCGCTGCAACCAAGACGCGATCCACGCCATCCACCGCGCGGTCGCGGCGCTGGGCTACACCCATCCTCCAGCCGCCCCACGCACCAGCACGGGACCAGCGCCGATCACCGGCGCGGCCGCGTCCTGGAGCCAGTGGGTGGACCGGTGGGCACAGACCTCGACCTTGACCCCCAAGGTTCGCACGACCTACCGCACCATCCTGGCCAAGGCCGGCCGCTGGCTCGCTGAGCAGCATCCGGATATCACCAGCCCCGAGCAGTGGACACGGCAAACCTGCGCCGCATGGCTAGCCGCGGTCGATCGACTGTCCGCGGGCGACTACGTCCAACATCGGACTGGATCACCGACCCGCTGGGGAACACCCCTGTCAGCACGCACCAAGGCCAGCTACATTAAAGTCGTTCGCGTATTCCTGCGCGACTGCCAGGAATGGGAATGGATACCCCGCCGATTTGACCCCATCGTCGCGTTAACCACACCACGCAGCATCCAAACCCTGATCGGACCCAACCCGCGCGTCATCGCCGACGACATCTGGGCAAAACTGCTATGGGCCGGCCTCAACCTCAAACCCGAGGACATCACGACCAACCGCTACGGATTCATCTACCCCGTCGAACTGGTCCGCGCGATTACCCTGACCTGGCTGTTCAGCGGACTACGCAGTGACGAAACCACGCGACTGCGACTGGGCTGCATCCGTTGGCAACACCACGACGTCCCGATCCCCGGAAACTCAGACCAAGTGCTGGCCCGCGACGCGATCTGCCTGCTCGACCTACCCGTACACAAAACCGGCACCGCATTCACCAAACCGGTCGATCCGCTGCTCGGACAAGCCATCGACGCCTGGCAGTCCCTACGCCCACACCAACCCAAAATGCTCGACCCTAAAACCGGCGAGCAGGTCGATTTCCTCTACGCCTACCGCGCCAGACGCGTCGGCAAGACCTACATCAACCAAACAATCATCCCCATGCTGTGCGCCAAGGCCGGCGTTCCCACTTTCGACGTCCGCGGCGCCATCACCAGCCACCGCGCCCGATCCACCATCGCCACACAGCTCTACAACGCCAAAGAACCCATGACCCTGTTCGAATTGCAAGCATGGCTCGGACACCGATCACTGACCGCCACCCAGCACTACGCCAAACTCACCCCCACCACCCTGGCCAAGGCCTACAGCGACGCCGGCTACTTCACCCGCAACCTCCGCGCCATCGAAGTCCTCATCGACCGCGACGCCGTCACCTCCAGCGCCACCGCAGCCCACGAACCCTGGCAGCACTACGACCTGGGACACGGCTACTGCGGCTACACCTTCTTCGAGCAATGCCCACACCGGATGGCCTGCGCCCGCTGCGACTTCTACACCCCCAAACACTCCACCAAAGCCGAGCTACTCGAAGCCAAAACCAACCTGCAACGCATGACCACCACCATCCCCCTCACCGACGACGAACTAGCAGCCATCCAAGACGGCCAAGCCGCCCTAGACCACCTGCTCAACCAACTTGCTGACACCCCCACACCGGCAGGACCCACCCCACGCCAACTCGAACCCCAACCAACCCCCATCAGCCTGCCCATCCTGTCCATCAAGCACAGCGGGACAAACTGATCTTGACAGGTCCCAAATTCCACATAAGTTCCCGGTAGCGGGCCACCTGCAACGGATTGATCGCGAATACCGTGTACCCGGCGGCGATCAACGCCTGTACCCACGGGCCCCGGTCGGTCTCGATCCCGACCAGCACCTCGGCCTCGT
>JAXDGO010000066.1:0-2885 GCA_034665005.1 Solirubrobacteraceae bacterium
ATCGTGTCGGGCACCGTGCGGGCCTTGGGCAACACTGCGCACCAAATCGCCTCGAAGTGCTGCCGCGCGTCCTCGTCGACAGGCGTTCCGCGCGCCGCAGGCACATACCACAGCAGGAACCGCTCCACCTCTTCCAGCAGGCGCGCATCGTCATAGGCGGGAAGGCCAGCCGGAATTGCCGCCGCGCCGCGCCCGTGTAGATCGATCATCCAGTCAATCGCCAGGCCGAAGATCCGGTCCGGATCGTCGCCGGCCTCGAGCCGCTGCGCCAGAGTCGCGTCGCCCAGATCCTCCAAGAGCGCCAGCCCAGTCACCGGATCGGCGGCGAGAATCTCGGGGGCGGAAAAACCCAAGCCGCGCAGATGGGCGTCGATCGCCAGGAACGGGCGGATGTCGAGCTTGTCGGGCGGCGCGTCCATCAACACCGCGCGCCGCGCGCCGTCTGTCAGGCGCCAGTAGCGGCGGAACGAGGCATCGCCCGCCAACGCCGTCCGCGCGGCGCTGCCCCAGCCGGCCGTCGTCAGGAATCCCGAGATCGTCCAATCGCGCTCTGCGCGCCTATCCATGTCGCGCTCAAGGATAAGCGGTTGGCTCCTTCCACGAGGGCCGTTGGCCTCCGCGGCCGCCCGGGTCCGGTCGGCACCGCCAGCTCGGCCACGCTTGGCCGCCGTCAACCTTTTTTTCCGGGTGTTCTGTTCCATCGACTTTGCGCTCAGGATCCAAACATTTGGCGTCGCAATCCACCTATAGAGGCGCAAGCTGCAGTCATGCGGCTATGGGTGCGCGAGAGAACTTCGATTCTGTCTGACGGGTCGAATCCGCCCACTGAGGCTGCCGACGCAACGGCGATCAATTAGGAGGTTGTGCAGCAATGGATTTCGCATTTTTACCACCGGAGATCAACTCCGGGCGAATGTATGTAGGCCCTGGGTCGGGGCCTATGCTGGCCGCCGCGGCGGCCTGGGACGCGCTTGCCACCGAGTTGCACGCGACGGCAACCTCATACGGATCGGTGATCTCGGAGCTGAGCGCGGGGCCGTGGCTTGGCGCCGCGTCGGCAGCGATGGCAGCCGCGGCCGCACCCTACGTGGCGTGGATGAGATCCACGGCTAGCCAGGCCGAACAGACAGCGATCCAAGCCAAAGCGGCGGCCGCCGCCTATGAGGTGACGTTCGCGGCGATGGTGCCTCCGCCGGTGGTCGAGGCCAACCGCGCGCTGTTGCAGGCGCTGGTGGCAACAAACTTGTTCGGGCAAAACAGTCCGGCGATCGCTGCCACCGAGACCCTCTATGCCGAGATGTGGGCACAAGATGCCACGGCGATGTACGGCTACGCGGGCACCTCGGCGTCCGCGGCAACCCTGACTCCGTTCACCCCTGCACCGCAGGCCACGAACGGGACATCGGCCGCGGCGAGCACGCAGACGGCGGCGTCCCAACTCGCCTCCACGGCACTGCAGGCGCTCACATCGACGGCGGCGACCAACGCGACGTCCGCGGCGACGCTGTCGGACTTCGAGGGAAACGTGCTGTTCTTGCCGAATGTGGCCCAGGCTGCGCTGACGCCATTGAACACCGTCGGTTTATTTACCGACTTATCGTTCGACGACGATGAACTCCACTTTGAGGGGTTGGAAAGCACCGACCAAGATATCTTGAAAACGCTCACGTTCAACGGTTTTCACTTACCACCCGATGTCGCCCTCGAGAGCGGGTTGACGCGGCCGGCGATGGCGTTGGGCCCGACGGAGGTCGCGTCGGTGACGGCGGGTCTGGGTCGGGCTCCCACGGTCGGGACATTGTCCGTGCCGCAGGCCTGGACCGTCGCGGCACCGGAGATCAGGCTCGCAGCGTTAACGTCGCCGTCCGCCGGCCTGGGCGCCGCCCCAGAAGTCATGGCGTCCAGCAGTCCCGGAAGCCTCTTCAGCGAGATGACCCTGGCGAACATGGCCGGCCGCGCCATCACCGGCACGACTACCCGAGGATGTCAGGAGCGCACGGGGACGATTTCCCGCTCCCGCACCGTTTCGACGGCCGCCGCGCCGAGCGGCCACGGGACGGCAATCGCCGCCGACATTCGCCAATTCGCTGAAGCACTAGTCACACTCGGCGACCTACGCGATTCAGGGCTCCTCACGGACGAGGAATTCACCGACCAGAAGGAACGCCTTCTCGCGCGCTGAGTGCGCCACAGTCACGGTGGTGTGGCGAAAGTGCTTGCACCATGGTGGCCAAAACGTGGCCAATGATCGGAGCCGATACGCTCACATGATGCGCAGCAGCGCTGTGGCCTGCACAAACACAGGGACAGCTGTGGCGGTGGCGGAGGGATTTGAACCCTCGGACGGGGGTTACCCGTCACACGCTTTCGAGGCGTGCTCCTTAGGCCGCTCGGACACGCCACCGCCGGAGAGCTTACCCAACAGCAGCTGGGCTATCCCAATCGCTGCCGGGCGAAGAAGGTCTCCAGCAGGCCGGCACACTCCTCCGCCAGCACCCCGCCGCGCACATCCGGACGATGGTTGAGCCGGCGATCGCGGACCACGTCCCACAGCGAGCCCACCGCGCCCGTCTTGGGCTCCCACGCCCCGAACACCAACCGCTCGACCCGCGCCAGCACCAGCGCACCCGCGCACATCGTGCACGGTTCGAGAGTCACCGCCAGCGTCGCACCGGCCAGCCGCCACCCGTCGCCAAGCACGCGCGCGGCCGCCCGAATGGCCAGGACCTCGGCGTGCGCGGTCGGATCACCCAGGGCCTCACGCGCATTGACCGCGCGGGCCAGCTCGGTTCCGTCGGCCGCCACGACCACGGCACCCACCGGGACGTCACGGGGATCCGCGGTCGCGGCAACCGCCAGCGCAGCGCGGATCAGATCTTCGTCGG
>JAXDGO010000067.1:0-2573 GCA_034665005.1 Solirubrobacteraceae bacterium
TGTTCGTGCCGCCATATAAGAAACTGATGCAGAGCCGCACGGTGATCGACAACCTTCAGCAACAGGTCAACGAGCAACACACTTTGCTGGCGCGGCAGACGCGCGAGGTCAGTTTGCTCAAGACCGACGTCAGCTATCTCGAAACGATCGCTCGCGACCGCCTTGATCTGATGAAGGAAGGCGAAACAATTTTTCGCCTGGAAACCGCGCGCGCGAAGGCAAAACCCGTCGCTCCTACGCGCAAGTAGGCGTAGAGGCGCTCGCCGCGGCGAGTGCCTGCTCTAGACCGCGGCCTTACACAACGCCGCCACGTCTTTGCGCTTAGCACCGAGTCAAAGTATGTTTTTTCATGCCAACGGAAATCTCCATTCCAGATGCTGAGGATCTGAAATCGCGCGTGCGCGAATTACGGAGGTTTCTTTGACGTCGAGCAGCTTCAGAAAAATCTAGCTGTAATTGAAGCGCGAATGGCCGCGCCCGATTTCTGGTCGAATCGGGAGCGCGCCCAGACTGATGTAGAGGAAGTTTCGCGTTTGCGTTCGCTGATCAATCCGTTCCAACAATTGGAACGAGAGATCGAAGATTTCGGCGCGCTGCAAGAACTCGCTGCGGAAGAAAGCGATCCGGCGCATCGCGCGCAGGCGGAGAAAGAAGTGGCGACCGAACACGACCGTCTGGCTCACAAGCTGGACGAGTTCGAACTGCGCCAGTTTTTGTCCGGCGAAAACGATCGCGCGAACGCGTTTGTGACGATTCATTCAGGCGCCGGCGGGACCGAATCGTGCGACTGGGCCGACATGTTGCTTCGGATGTATCAGCGCTGGATCGAGCGCAGCGGTCTCAAATCGCAAACAGTGGACATTCAGCAGGGCGAAGAAGTCGGAATCAAATCGGTGACTTTGCTCGTAACAGGCGAGTACGGTTACGGACATCTGCAAACCGAGCGCGGCGTGCACCGGCTTGTGCGCATCTCGCCGTTCGACGCGAATAAACGGCGACACACGTCATTCGCGAGTGTCGACGTTGTGCCCGAAATCGCCGACACCGCGCCGATTGAAGTTAACCCGGCCGATCTCGAGATCGGCACGTTTCGCAGCGGCGGCAAAGGCGGACAGAACGTGAACAAGGTCGAAACGGCGGTGCGGATTTTGCACAAGCCGAGTGGAATAGTCGTGGCCTGCCAGGCCGAGCGCAGCCAGGGTCGCAACCGCGAGTTGGCGATGAAAATGTTGAAAGCAAAACTTTATCAACTCGAAGAAGATAAGAAACGCGCCGAGATAGAGCGGCAATATGGCGAGAAAGGCGAGATCGCGTGGGGAAATCAAATTCGCTCGTACGTGTTTCAGCCGTACCAGATGGTGAAAGACCACCGCACCGGGGCCGAGACGAGCAATGTGCAGGCCGTGATGGATGGCGACATAGACATGTTTATTAAGGCGAAATTGCGCGGCGAGAAAAACACAAAGGGCGAGGACAAAGAGTTGTAGAGGCGCTCGGGGCGAACGGCCGGCGTTTGACACAAACCCTACACTGTCGGCAGCTTCAACCGAAAACGAACATCGAACTCGCCGCCGTTATGTGCGCGGCAACAGGCGAGACAGGCGACTGTGCGTTTGATCCTGCGGACGCGGGGGAAATCGCGCCGGCAATTCGGGCAACGGTAAATGAAACGCGGGGCATAACGCTTCGCCGGAAACGGCAACGTATGACAGCGCTTCTCGCCTGCGATTCCTAAATCGCGACAAGCATGCTGCCACTCGGACCCGTGCGGTGAAATCCGTCGCCGCCCTGCGCGAAACTGTGCGAGGATATGAGCAAGCTCGTGCCGCAGCGTGCGGTCGATCTCCGCGGGATGTTCAACCAGCCGCGGGTTCAACGAAATCAGCTTCTGGCGATGATCGGCGCGGCCGGCGGCGGTTTTGAGACGGGAATTCCATTCGACGCGAAGTTCTGTTGCGATTCGTTGGGCGCCTAACGAACACAAGAGTTGGCGAGCCTTTCTTTCAAGATCGCTGGCTTTGTAGCCGCTTTGCTGCACGAAGCGCGAAGCGTCCCACAGGGACGAGGCTACAGTACGAAACGCAAATTCGAGTTGCCTAAGCGAGGGCATATTCGCGGGCGTCTTTGGTTCGCTTCGCGATTCGGTCAAGCGCATCGCCAGCATCGGCGATTTCTTTCGCAGTTGTCCATTTGCCAAGTGAGAGACGGATGGCGGATAGGGCGCGTTCCATCGGCAGACCCATCGCAAGCAAAACATGCGATTCTCGCACTGACCCAACCATGCAGGCCGAACCGCTCGAGGCGCAAATCCCTTCCAAATCCAGCGCCATCAGCATCGTTTCCGAATCTACGCCGATGAAGCTTGCGTTGAGCGTGTTGGCGAGCCGATGAGTTGGGTCGCCATTTTGCTGCGCATCAGGAAAAACGTTTACGATGCTTCTCCACAATTGATCGCGCAGCTGGGCTCTGCGTTCCTGCTCCGTCTCGCGATCGTGCAATATCCATTCCGCGGCGGCAGCCATTCCCGCGATGCCCGCCACGTTTTCTGTCCCGGGGCGCCGCTGATTTTCGTG
>JAXDGO010000068.1:0-3091 GCA_034665005.1 Solirubrobacteraceae bacterium
CTGTTGTGTCGCACGATCCGCCCAATCCTCCACACTCAACACCCGCTCCTCCCCCGCTCGGTTCAAGCCAGGGGTCTCGGGGAAGCTGGTCAATTTTCAGTTGCCACGCGGTGGTCAGTATTGGGCTGCCATCGACAAGGGTTTTGGACCGGGATCCGGCGCCAGGGTCCGCCTGCTCCCCTCGAACAGCGCAGCGCGGACCGGGTGATACCCCGCTTTATCACGGCCTGATCTCCCGGCTATGCCAGCCAACGACATCGGCTAGCTGCCACTGCTTGACTGGGAGGGCGGTGCGTCTAGACAGGATGTGGCTGGCGGTTTGGTTTCCTGCTCTACGGAACAACGAGGAAAACGGCTTCCACGCCCCACCTCTATTTTCGTCAGTGGTGATGACCAGAGTTACTGGGCGCCTCTTCGGGTCGCGACCGCATCGGTGTAGGCCTGGGTGGTGAGGTCGCTGTCCTCGATCCCTAACTCGCGCAACACGGACCGCACTACGTCTAGAGCGGCGTCCACGTCGCCTGAATGGGCGACGGTCTCCAGCTCGATGAACGTCTGCCCCGCCAACTCTGGGACAGTGACCACGGTGGCGAGCAGGTCACGGCCCTGGGCGGCGAACCGGTAGTTCACGCACCGCTTCTCGAATGCGATGATTTGCTCGACACCGAGTGCGGTGAGCACGGTGATCAGCACGTCGGCATCCTCGACAGCCGTCTCATGCTCAGGTTTCGATCCGCTGTCTTCGTCCACAGCTGGTTGTTTGAATGTGAGCAACGCGCGGGTCCGGCCGAGTTCGTCGGTGACGGTCCGCACCCGCAGCTCGTTGCCCTGGCGGGTCCAGCCACGATCCGGGTAGTCGAAATAGCGATCGGAGTAGATCGAGCGTTCGCCCACCGCCCGCCGCGACAGCGCCGCGTGGATGTGCTCTGGGTGGCGTGCGAGCGCCTTCAGCTCCGCCTCAACCGCCACCATCGCCTCCCACCACCTGTCGCCCTGTCCCGCGTAGCTCCTCAGCGAACCTATGGAACCCCCGGTGCAACGCGCCATGCGGTGAGCCGGTGAGCCGGTACATCGGCGACGTGTGTCCCTCGTGGGTCTGGCCGAAAGCTGACACGAACATGACGCCGTCCAGGGAGATCACCCGCCAGGTAGGCAACATTGTGTACAGGTAGCAGCACACCGTGCCGGTCTGCTCGTTCAGCTCACGCAGTCGCGCGATCGAGAGGCGAATGCCCGAGGTGAAGCTGTCGAATCCCTCGCCGATCTCGGCGGCCCTGCGCCGCGCGGCCTCGCAGTCCGGATCCAACAGTAATACCTGCACTGTCGGGGTGCCCCGCTGCACGCTCGCGCGCAGCAACGAGTCGTTCAGCCCCAAAATGCCCAGGGCGCGTACCGCCAGCACGTCAATCTCTCGTGCATTGTTCGCGAGCCCCCGCATGTCCGTCATCGCTGAGGATTGCGACGGGTAGACCGCGAGGATCTCTGCGCGGCCTGACGCACTGAGGTGATCCAGCCCGGCAGGGTGACACGGAGCGAGACCGAGCAACATTCGGGCGTCATCGGGCATGCCGAGCCCGTGGGAGATCCGCTCGAACAGTTCCAACGTCGTGACCGTCCGGGCGCGGTGAATGATCTCGCTGACCCGACCCTGTAGTAGCCCGGTTGCCACAGCGATGCGGCCCTGGCTGGCTCCGCTGTACTGTTGCGCGGCCCGCAGCAGCGTCGCTACGTCCCGCTCGCGAAGGGCTTGGCGGACTTCGGGGCGTTTCCACGCCCAGTCCGGCAACACGAGAGAGACAGCGGATTCGGTCACCCGCACAGGGTACATCTCACCGTGAGATACCCATCGTGATATGGGATGCGGATACCGCCGTGCCTGAGTCTCGCCCCTGTGCCAGACAAACGCGTCCCGGCCCCATCAGCGGTGTTCCGGTTTCGGTGCCGCTGCCACCTCCCGTTGATCCCACCGACCGACCCAGCGGTCCTGGCTGCCGCCGCGACCGGGAGCCCGGCGGGCGCGGCCCAGGCCGTCTGTGGACAGCGCATACCGGGCGACGGCCTGACTATCACCAACAGCCCGTCGGGGGCGCGGTACTGCGTCACCGGCGCCACCTCCCCGAAGCCCGACGCCGACCCAAAGGGAACCTCGTGACGTCGCCTGTGCCCAGTGCGCCGGTGATCAGCGCCGACGCTGCCGGCCGTGTGTTGTGTGACTACTTCCTGGCCAACGCCGACCGTGGTGACCACACCGCCAACGATGCCCTCGTCGCCGAGCTGGTGCGCCGGATGCGCGTGGGGCAGACATGTAGTGGTGGCGCCTCTGAGGCGACCAGCGAGGCCGCTGTCCTGCATCACCGCCCACGAGGCGGCCAGTGACCAACGGCACCGCCAACATCCCGCCGGTGCAGCCGACCAGCGACCGTCGCAGGGTGGTGATCCACGCGTCGTGTTCGGTGCACCAGGTCGCGGTGGGCTTCACCAACCTGGTGGTGTCCAAGCGCAACGGGGAGATCGAGCTGGACCCGTACGTTGATGGCGGCTGCCTGCTCACGCTGTCCGAGGACGAGGCCTGCGCGCTGCGCGACGCGTTGACCGAGTGGCTCGGATGACCCGCTACCCCGGGTCCGGCGAGCACCAGGAATGCCCGGTAACCCGCGAGACCAGGCGCTGGGCGGTATCCCCGCTGGACTTTTGCGTGCATCTGTTGCCCGAAGCCAGCGCGGGCGTGCTCACGGCGCGCTGCGGGCATCTGCTGCTCACCGGCGTCAGCAACTACGATCAGCCGCCACCGGGCCCGCCGTGCGAGAACTGCCGGCTGATCTTGCTTGCGGACTTCACGCAGCGGCAGGCGCGCTGACTGATGCGCTCCGCACTCTCCAGATCCCGGTCGGCCGTCGGTTGAGCTCTATCCCCCGTACGGTTCCCGGCGGCCGGTCGGTCCCCTTCGATAACAACGGGACAGCAACGGAGGTCGGCAGTGGCCGATGATCGAGCGACGCGGAGAAGCTAGGTGCGCCGCGTGTGGGCCGATGGCGACCGGAAACCCTTGGACAATCCCATGGTCACTGACAAGCACGGCCGACTGTGGCGC
>JAXDGO010000069.1:0-3300 GCA_034665005.1 Solirubrobacteraceae bacterium
TTCCTTACCTGCGACCGGTGGCGGCGGCAGGGTAGCCGGTCGCCATGATGAGACCGGCTGCCTGACCGGTCAGCCGACGAAGTGTGCGGCGTGGTCGACGAGATCAAGCAGCGGCTGCGGGAAGACCCCCAACCCGACAGTGACCGCCGCGCACACCGCGATCGCAGCTCTGCTCCACACGCTGGGTATCACGACATGCGGCGGATCGGCGGGCGACTCGGTGAAGAACATCAGCACGATCACCCGCACATAGAAGTAGGCGGCCACACCGCTGGCGATCACACCAATGATCACCAGCGGCACCGCACCACCTCGGGCAGCAGCGTTGAAGACGACGAACTTACTGACGAACCCGCTGGTCAACGGAATTCCGGCGAACGCGAGCAGAAACATCGAAAACAGTGCACCGACCATGGGATAACGACGCCCCAGCCCGGCCCAGCGCGCCATTTCGGCGTCTTCGTCGCCGTCGCTGTTGCGGACCAGACTCACCACCGCGAACGCGCCGACCGTACTGAAGCTGTAGGCCACCAGGTAGAACAGCGTCGAGGAGATGCCCGCAGGGATGTCGGCGATCACACCGGTCAAGATGAAACCGACGTGCGCCACCGATGAATACGCCAGCAGCCGTTTGACGTCGTTCTGGTTGATCGCGGTCACGGTGCCCACCGCCATCGTCAGAATCGCGACCGCCCACAGCACCGGTCGCCACACGTCATGCAGCGGGCTCAAAGCGACGTAGACGACGCGGATCAGGGCACCGAACGCGGCGACTTTCGTTGCCGCGGCCATGAACCCGGTGATCGGGGTGGGCGCTCCCTGGTAGACATCGGGAATCCAGGAGTGGAACGGCACGGCGCCAACTTTGAAAAGCAGGCCGACTGCCAGCAGCGCCACACCGATCAGGCCAATGGCGTTGTCGCGGTGCGCAGCGAGCGCACCGCCGATCTCCTTCAGAGTGAGTGTGCCGGTCGCGCCGTACAGCAGGGCCACCCCGTAGAGGAAGAACGCTGACGAGAACGCGCCCAGCAGAAAGTATTTCAACGACGCTTCCTGGGAGAGCAGCCGGCGGTGGCGGGCCAGCCCGCACAGGAGATACAGCGGCAGCGACAGCACTTCCAGCGACACGAACATGGTCAGCAGGTCGTTGGCGGCGGGGAAGACCAGCATTCCACCGACGGCGAGCAGTGTGAGCGGGAAAACCTCGGTCTGGGCGGCTCCCGCACCGGCGGCCTGGCGTTCGGCGACGCTGCCCGGCACTGCGGAGGCCTGCGGCGTGAACGAATCCAGCCCGGCGACAGTGGCGGTCGCAGCGCCGGGCCCGACGGCCGCCGTTGCGTTGCGACTGCGTTCCGCGAAGAAGATCACGGCCAGGATCGCCACCAACAGCACGGTGCCTTGCAGCACCAGGGTCGGCCCGTCGACCGCTACCGCCCGCAGCACCGCGACCTGACCAGACGACGGGATCCGGTGGGAAACGTCGATCACCGCGCCGAAAGCGGCGATCAGGCCGCCCAAGGCCAACAGCACCTGGGCGCCGTAGCGGAACCGGCGCGGCAGGAAGGCCTCGAATAGGACTCCGGTCACCGCGACGCCGAAGACGATGAGCTCCGGGGAGATCAGCGAGTACTCGACGCTGGGGGTGGGCATGCTCATCGACGCGGTCCTTCGGCTGCTCGCGGCGCCGCCGGCACGCTCGGCGCGGGGTCGTGCTGGTGAATCGTGGTCATCGTGCGACCGACCGCGGGATTGATGATGTCCAGCAGCGGCTTCGGATACACCCCGAACACCAACAACAACACGAATAGCGGCGCGACGACGGCGACCTCCCTGGGCACCAGGTCACGGATGCGGTCTTCCCTTTCCCAGCCCTCGGGCACTGGTCCGGTCATCAGCCGCTGGTAAAGCCACAACATGTAGATCGACGACAGGATCAGCGCAACGGATCCGAACGCCGCTGCCAGCCAGTACCTGTTGAAAGTGCCCAGCAGAACGAGGAATTCACTGATGAACGGCGCTAGACCGGGCAGTGAGAGCGTCGCCAGCGCTGCCACCAGGAACGTTCCGGCCAGCACCGGGGCCACCTTCTGCACGCCGCCGTAGGCGTAGATCACCCGGTTGCCGTTGCGACGGGCGATCAGGAAACCCGCGATGAGGAACACCGCGGCGGTGGACAGACCGTGGTTGAGCATGTACAGCGTCGAACCGCTCTGCCCCTGGGTCGTCATCACGAAAATCCCGGCGATGATGAACCCGAAGTGTGAGATCGAGGTGTAGGCGATCAGGCGCATGATGTCGTATTGGCCGATGGCCACGATGGCGCCGTAGATCACCCCGACGATGGCCAGACCGACGATCAGCGGGCGGAAATACGTCGAGGCGTCCGGGAACAGCTGCAGGCAGTAGCGCAGCATCCCGAAGGTGCCGACCTTGTCCATCACCGCGGTGATCAGCACCGCGGTCGCCGGGGTGGACTCGACGGCGGCGTCGGGCAGCCACCGGTGGAACGGCCACAGCGGCGCCTTGATGGCAAAGGCGAACATGAAGCCCAGGAACAGCGCTTTGAGCACCGCCGACGAGGCGCCGAGTGAGCCCGACGAGACTTCTGCCACGATCTGGCGGAAGTCGAACGTGCCGGGGCCACGCTGTTCGGTGACCACATACAGGCCGATCACTGCGGCCAGCATGATCAGACCGCCGAACAGGTTGTACAACAAGAACTTCACCGCGGCCTTGGACCGCTCGGTGCCGTTGCCGAAACCGCCGATGAGGAAGTACATCGGGATGAGCATGGCTTCGAAGAAGACGTAGAACAGCAGGATGTCGAGCGAGACCAACGAGATCAGCACCATCGACTCGACGGTCAACGTCAACGCGACGTAGGCGTGCGGACCGCGGCTGCGCTCGCCGCCGTCATTCCAGCCGGCCACCAGCAGCATCGGCACCACGATCGTGGTGAGCAGCACCAGGACGACGGCGATGCCGTCCACTCCCAGGGTGTAGCCCGCACCGAAAGCCGGTATCCAGCTGTGCGATTCGACGAATTGATACTGCGCGGCCCCGGGCTGGAATTGGGCCGTCATGACGATCGATACCGCGAGTACCACCAGTGCGACGATCAGGCCAACCCACTTGGCCAGCTGTCGTTGTTGGCCGGGCAGCGCGATGGTCACGACCGCACCGGCCAGCGGGATCAGCCACAGTGCGCTCAGAAACGGGACGCTACTCATGGGCGCCGCTCCTCCTCATCGCTTCGCTCTGCATCGTCTCCGGCGCGAATCACCGCCACAGTTGCACCGC
>JAXDGO010000070.1:0-2725 GCA_034665005.1 Solirubrobacteraceae bacterium
GAGTCCGTCCCACGCCTGTTGTGCCAGCGGGCCGACGGATGCGCTGTCGGCTAGGTCGGCCACCCACATCTTCGAGTCGGGCGAATGTTCCCGGCAATCCGCCAGCACCTCGGCGAGCCGGTCGCGCCGACGGGCGATCAGGCCGACAATCGAGCCGTCCCTGGCCATCGCCCTGGCCAGCGCCGCGCCAACGCCCGAGGAGGCGCCGGTGAGGAGCACCCGTTTGCCCGCGGAGAATGCCACGGCTCAAGGCTGGCCGCGAACGTCGACTTATGACGCGGAATTGAGCGAATTCGCGACGACAAGTC
The DNA here is from genome assembly GCA_034665005.1 of Solirubrobacteraceae bacterium. Taxonomy (GTDB): domain Bacteria; phylum Actinomycetota; class Thermoleophilia; order Solirubrobacterales; family Solirubrobacteraceae; genus Palsa-744. Next base: position 309 of record JAXDGO010000070.1, read on the forward strand.
GACGTTCGTCCGAGCTCACAGCAAATACCCAGCATCCGTACAGGCTGTTCAGACCGCAGCACATCTAACGCGTTTGCTGGATAGGCTAACCCGACTCGGGAGGGGACAGCATGACAAGTCGGCTTCGGAATGTGGTCATAGGCGCGGCCGTGCTGATCGCCGGTGTAGTCGGACTGTTTCTTCCGGTGTCGGTATTCGACGGCAACAGCTCCACCGTCGCGTGCGGGAATGCGGTGACAGCCGACCAGTCCGGACCCCGGGCGGCGAACGAAGCGCCGGTGGCCAGCGCGCCGATCCTCAATCAGGCTGTCCCACACCCCGACTTCGTCGCCCTATGCGCAGACGCGATATCGGGACGGCGTCATTGGGCCATCCCGTTGACGATCGTCGGAGCGGCCGGTGTCCTTGTCGGAGCATTCGTCCGCGGTGGCGGCAGGGCGGCTCAGAAGCGGTAGTCGCCGAGCCAGAGCGCGCTCACGCCGGTCGACGATCGCTCTGCCTGGCTGAGCGCCCCGAGCACCGAGCGGCCGAGCAGCGCGCCCACCGCATCCGACAGCGACGCCGCCGCGGGCTGCGACGACGGCTTGGGCCGCAGGAAGTCAAACATCGACGAGCCCGGGAAGCTCACGAGCCGCACGTCGGCGTCGGGCTCCAGCCCTGCCAGCACCTTGGCGCGCTTGATCGCGGTGCGCAAGCCCCCGAGCTCGTCCACCAGGCCGTGCTCCTGGGCGTCGACACCGGTCCACACCCGGCCGCGGGCGATCGCGTCGACGGCCTCAACGGTCATCTTCCTGCCCTGCGCGACTCGTTCGACGAAGTCGGTGTACAACAGGTCGGCCTCCGCCTCGACGTGCGCGTGTTGCTCGTCGGTGAAGGGCTGGTTGATCGACCACGCGTCGGCGTTGGGGTTGGTTCGCACCGAGTCAAACCCGACGCCGAGGCGGTCCTTGAGCTCGCGGGCCACCAGCTTGCCGGCGATCACACCGATCGAGCCGGTGATCGTCCCCGCGTTGGCGACGATCGCGTCGGCCGACATCGACACATAATAGCCGCCCGACGCCGCAACCGCGCCCATCGACGCGACCACCGGTTTACCGCGGTCACGAACCCGATTCACTTCGCGCCAAATGGTTTCCGAGCCGATCACCGAACCGCCTGGGCTGTCGACCCGCAACACGACCGCCGACACCGCGTCATCCGCGGCGGCCTCACGCAGCGCAGCGGCGATGGTGTCGCCGCCTGCGCTGGAGTTGCCAAGGGGCAGCACCTGCGGACCGCCGCGGCCGCTGACAATCGGGCCGTGCAGGGTGACGACGGCAATGGTCGGCTTTGTCTTGCGACCAGGGATCGGCGGCATCGACGGCGTAGGCCGCGAGGCGGTGGCGCGGGCATACCGCGACAGATACAGCCGCGGGGGCGCGTCGTCGGAGTCGGCATCGGGTGGGCGAAGCTGGGCGGGAGTGTCAGAGCCGCCTTCCGGCGAAATGCCAGGTGCCCCAACGAGTTCAGCCATGCGGGCATAGGCCTCGTCGCGGAAGCCGATGCGATCGATCAAGCGTCCGGTAACCGCGTCGTCGCGCAGCAGCGGCGCCTTGTCAGCGAGCGCGTCAACCTCGGCGGATTCCAGATGGCGTGCCTCGGCGACCGCCTTCCACACCTGGGTGTGCAGGCTTTCGATCAGCTGGCTGTCGGCCTCGCGGTGGGCGTCGGTGTAGCGGTCCTGCGTGAAACGGTTAACCGCGGACTTGTATTCGCCGCGCGCGATGTACTGCGCTTCGATACCCGCCTTTTTGAGCGCGTCGCGCAGGAACATCGCATTGGTGGCGAAACCGACAAGCCCGACGGTGCCCGACGACTGCATCCACACCTCGCGGAACGCCGATGCCAGGTAGTACGACAGTGTGCCGGGATACGTCTCGGCCCATGCGAGCGACGGCTTGACGTCGCTGAAGGCCCCGATGGCCTCGCGGAGCTCCTGCACCGGGCCCGCCGAGGCGGCCGGAATCTGAACCCGAGCGATAAGCCCGGCCACCCGCGAGTCCTCGGCCGCGCGGTGGATGGCTGCGATCGCTTCGCGCAACAGCAGTGGCTTACCACCGCTGGCGATCATCGCGAATGGATCGAAGCCGCTTGTTTCCTGCGGCACCGCCTGTAGATCCAGTTCGAGAACACACCCGTCGGGAACTCCGTGGTGTCGGGCGGTGTCCACCCGCCGGGCCAGGGTGCGCAGGTCATCGGCGCCGGGGATGCCGGACAGGAAACTAAACATGATCCGAGCGTACCGACGCGGCGGTTTCAGCCCTGCGGCGTCTGGATGAATACCTCCACGCGCGCGATGCGGCCGTCGCCGTCGAGCTCGAACACGAGCACCTCCGGGGTGCGCATGGGCTTCCCGTCGAGCTCCACGGTTTCGCTGA
>JAXDGO010000071.1:0-2583 GCA_034665005.1 Solirubrobacteraceae bacterium
GCGTAGGCCGCCGAGGCAGGGGTTCCCGGGATGCGCAGCAAGGCGCCGGGAATGTCGCCGGAGAAGATCGCCATCGAGGACGCAGCCACAATGGTGGCGATCGCGGCGATCGGCGAGAGATAAAACGTGACCGGGACGAGCAGCGCAGTCGCCATGGTGGCGGACAGGCCGGGCAACGATCCGATCACCAGCCCGTAGACCGAGGCCGCCAGCATCGCGATGATGACTTCCCACGTCGAGATCAGGGCGAAGGCTTCAATCAGGGTTTTGAGCATGGATCACCACGGCATCGGCAGCAGCCCGGCCGGCAGCGGCACGCGTAAGAGCTTGCTGAAAATCAGATGGATGCCGATCGGCGCCAGCACGGCGAGGGGAAGCGACAGCTTCCACCGCGCGCCGAGCGCGGTTGCGGTCGCGTACACGATCAGCGCGGCGGTGATGATGAAGCCGAGCCGGTCGGCCGCCGTCACGTAGAACAGCAACAGCGCCGGCGGAAGCAAGGCGCGCAATCCGTAAAACTTGCCGGTTGGCGCTGTGGCCTGGCCGCCCTCGACCGGAATGATCTCTTCTTCCTCCTCAAACGTGTGGCCGATCCCGAACGCGATCGCGAGCCCGCACAGCGCGAGGCCTGATCCGATCACCAGCGGGAATACGTTGGGGCCGACCGGCTGGCCGGGCACCGGCGGCAGCAGCCAGCCGCCATAGGCCGCGGCAGCGCCAAGGCCAACGAGAAACAATCCCGTGACACGGTCGGGAAGACGCATGAACGAGCCTCACGAATGAAATGATGGCGGCGAGCGCACTCGCCGCCGGGACGGATCAGGCCTTGGAGAGGCCGGCGGCCTTCATCGCGTCGCCCATCTGGGCGTCGCCCTTGTCCATGAAGGTTCCGAATTCGGCGGCATTGCCCCACACCGTCCCAAAGCCGCGATTGCTCATGAAATCCTTGAACTCCTTGGAGTCGTAGACCTTCTGCAGCGACGCGGTGAGTTTTGTCGCGATATCGGCGGGCAGGCCCTTGGGCCCGGCAATGCCGCGCCAGGCGCCGGTCGAATAGTCGATGCCCATCGCCTCCTTCAGCGTCGCGACATCCGGAAAAGACGGGTTGCGCGCCGGCGCCATGATCGCGAGCGCCCGCGCCTTGCCGGCCTCGATGATCGCGCGCGCTTCCGGAATCGAGCAGGTGCAGAGGTCGAGGCCTCCGGCCGCGAGATCCTGCATCGCGGGCGCCGCGCCGTTCGACGGCTCCCAGCCGACCTGGTTGGCCGGAAGTCCCATCGCCTTCATCCAGCCGACCAGCGCCAGATGCCAGATGCCGCCCTGGCCGGTGCCGGAGGCCTTCATCTTGCCGGGAGGCGCCGCCTTGATCGCATCCGCAAGCTCCTTGACGGTCTTGTAGGGCGACGACCCGCTCACCGAGATGCCGGGCGGGTCTTCGTTCATCAGCGCGAGCGGCGTATAACTTCGCGGCGTCAGTTCGGTGAGCCCCTGCCAGTGCATCATCGAGATTTCCACCGTCAGCATGCCGATGGTGTAGCCGTCGGGCTGTGCGCTTGCGATCGCCGAATGGCCGACCACGCCGGAGCCGCCGGTGCGATTGACGACGTTGAACGGCTGGCCGAGATCCTTTTCCAGCAGCGCCGCGACGATGCGCGCCGTAGCGTCGGTGCCGCCGCCCGCGCCCCACGGCACGATCACCGTCACCGGGCGCGCCGGATAGGCCTGTGCGAAGCCCGGTTTCAGGCCAAGGCCCGCGGTGGCCGCGACCGCGGCGGATGAAGCCGCGAACGCGCGGCGCGTGATGTTGGGCATGGCGTTTCTCCCGGGAAGGCGCCGGTGAAATCGGGCGCTCTTGTGATGGGAGTATTATGCATCTTCACGGGGTCGTCGCAAGTTTCGCTGGTGCGACTTAACGTTACGCGGGGATGACGATAAGTGCTCGTTACGGACGCGCATTTGGTGAATTGATTATTTCGTCGAAGCTCCGCCATCGGTGACGAGTTCGCGGAACGCCGGGTTGAGCAAGGGCGCCGCCAGCCTGGCGTCAATAGGCCATCTATAGGCCTCATAATGACTGGGAAATCGCCGAGCCGATATGATGTAAATATCGAGAGTTAATACGCGTCCGCCAGCATCGGTTGTGAAGCCGACATTGATATTCTCCGCGAATTGTTTGATTTCCTGCAGCGATTTGAAGCGGACCTTGTCGTCGTCGTCGTCCCCATTTGAGCCGACTACACCGTCCAAGATTTCAGCGAGTGACAGGCATCGTGCTTCGTCCGCATTATCGGAATCGGCGTCCGATTGATCGCACGCGATCGAGTGGGGACCAATCTTGAGGTTCTTCTCCTGCTCAACCAGGCGGTTCAACAGCGCGGTTTGGGCGTCGAATTCGATTACGTCAGCGCGCTTAAGCGGGATCTGTCCGGCGAGCTGATAGATCACGACATATTCTGCAGAACCGCAATTACCGGAACATTCAGCGCTGGCCGTCAGGATGGCGGCATATCGATCGGTTATTCCTAGCAGATGCAGCGTCTCTTCGGCGGTCTCGCGGGGAGAGGTATATGTCTTTCCCCTTAT
>JAXDGO010000072.1:0-3512 GCA_034665005.1 Solirubrobacteraceae bacterium
TCGGGGGGCAGATCACGCCCCTTGCTATCGTTAAAGGAGTTTTTCTGGCCTCGCTGGTCAACCTCATCGTTCCGCTGCTTATCGTGAGCTACCGGTTGCGGGGCCGAGACATTGTTTCGCCCCGCGAGGCACAGAGCGAACTTTTGCGAACCAGCGTCTTCGAGCGCAATTTGATCTTCTACCTAGGACTCGGCATCCTGGTGGCGGTGCCGGCATTCAAGACCGCCACCAACTTGCCCCCGTTCATGGGAATACTTTTCGGGTTGGGAATCCTCTGGGTGGTCGGTGAATTGATCCATCGAGACAAGGAGGACGATGAAAAAAAACATCTGACCTTGGCTCATGCGCTGACGCGTATCGACATGAGCTCGATCGTTTTTTTCATCGGAATTTTACTGGCGGTCGCCACTCTGGAACACACCCGCGTTCTCGAGATGCTGGCTAATTGGCTGGACGCGAATGTTGGGCGTCAAGACGCTATCGTGGTCATGCTGGGTTTGCTCAGCGCCATCGTGGACAACGTTCCGCTGGTCGCCGCATCCATGGGCATGTACAGCCTGACTCAATATCCAACCGACAGTTTCTTGTGGGAGTTTGTCGCCTACTGTGCCGGCACCGGTGGATCGATCCTGATCATCGGATCGGCGGCCGGCGTGGCCGCGATGGGTCTCGAGAAAATTCACTTCTTATGGTATGTCAGGCGTATCAGCGGCTTGGCCCTGTTGGGCTATTTCGGCGGGGCCGCCGCCTACATCGTGCAGTACCGGCTGCTTCACTGACGAAACAAGCACGACCCGAGAAAAAAACCGGAGCATTGCTCCGGGTTTTTCGCTTTTCGATTATTGCGCCGAGCCTCAGCTCTGCGAGTGGCGCGCCATGAAATTGTCGTAGCCGGCCTCTGCGACCTGGAACCATTGATAGCCGGGGTTCGAAAAGGCGGTTATCGACTCGTACACCTTCTTGAAGTTGGCGTTGCCCGCGGCGACTTCGCTGTGCAGCTCCTTCGCCGCCTTGAAACTCGCTTCCATGATGGGAGGCGAGAAGCCATGCAGCTTGGTCCCCCCAGCCAGCAGCTTCTTCAACGCCGTCGGATTCTGGGCATCGTATTTTGCCATCATCCAGTTGTTGGCATAGTGGCCGGCCTGCTCGAGAATATTCTGATAATATTTCGGCAGCGCATTCCACTTCTCGAGATTGACCATGGCGAGGAGCATGGGACCGCCCTCCCACCATCCAGGGTAATAGTAATGGGGTGCTACCTTGTAGAGGCCGAGCTTCTCATCGTCGTAGGGACCGACCCACTCTGCCGCGTCGATGGTGCCCTTCTCCAGCGCCGGATAGATGTCGCCGCCGGCAAGCTGCTGCGGAACGCAGCCCAGCTTCTGCATCACACGACCGGCAAAACCGCCGATGCGGAATTTCAATCCCTTGAGATCGTCGACGGTATTGATTTCCTTGCGAAACCAGCCGCCCATCTGACAGGTGGTATTGCCCGCGAGCAGTGAAGTGACGTTGTAGCCCTTGTAGAATTCGTTCAGAAGCTCCTTGCCGCCACCCAGCATGTACCAGGCTTGATTGAGGCGTGCATTCGGCCCGAAGGGTATCGACGAACCAAACGTAAAGGTCGGATCCTTGCCGAAATAATAGTACGACGCGGTGTGACCCATCTCGACGGTGCCGTTCTGTACGGCGTCGAGCACCTGCAGGCCGGGAACGATTTCGCCGGCGGCGAAGGTCTGGATCTGGAATTTGTTGTCGGTGGCTTCGCCGACCATCTTGGCCATCATCTCGGCGCCGCCATGCAGCGTATCGAGCGACTTCGGCCAACTGGTTGTCATGCGCCACTTGATCTCCGGCATCGATTGCGCGATTGCCGGCGCGGCGACGGCGGCGCCAGCGACGCCCAAGCCTGTCACCTTGATAAAGTCTCGTCGCTTCATTGAGCTCTCCCCTTTGATAATTTGCGTTTGATGCAGCCTTCTTGTTGAGGCCTGAGCGGAGCATGGAACATCCCGCCCGCGATTTCCATCACGAACTGCCACCCGCAACACAAAAAGCCCGGCCTTCTTGCGAAGGCCGGGCTTGTCGTATGCTACTTAAGACGTAATCAGCCGCGGGTGCGCGAGCGGATCATGAAGCTGTCGAAGGTATATTCGGCAACCTGCCACCACAGATATTCGTCGGAGCGGTAGGCCTGCATCGCATCGACGGATTTCTTGAAATCGGCGTTCTTCGCGGAGATTTCGCCCCACAATTCGTTGGTCGCCTTCAGGCATGCATCGAGCACTTCGTTGGTAAACGGACGAAGCTGGGTGCCGCCGGCAACCAGACGCTTCAATGCCGTCGGGTTCTGCATATCGTAACGTGCCTGCATCCAGGTATTTGCATGGGCGGTCGCGTTGGTGACAACAGCCTGATAATTCTTCGGCAGAGAATTCCATTTCTCCAGATTGCAGAAGGCATGAACCGTCGGTCCGCCTTCCCAGAAGCCGGGATAGTAGTAGTACTTGGCGACCTTCTGGAAGCCGAGCTTTTCGTCGTCATACGGCCCAACCCATTCCGCCGCGTCGATCGTGCCTTTTTCGAGCGCCGGGTAGATGTCGCCGCCAGCAAGCTGCTGCGGCACGACACCAACCTTCTGCAAGACCTGGCCGGCGATACCGCCGATGCGGAATTTCAGGCCGTTGAGATCGGCGACGGTCTTGATCTCCTTGCGGAACCAGCCGCCCATCTGGGTGCCGGTATTGCCGCAGGGGAAACCGATCACGCCGTGCTTTGCGAAGAACTCGTTGCCAAGCTCCATGCCGCCGCCCTGGTACCACCACGAATTCTGCTGACGCGCATTGAGGCCGAACGGCACCGACGCATAGATCGCGAAGGTCGGATCCTTGCCGACGTAGTAGTACGAGACGGTGTGACTCATCTCGACAGTGTTGTTGCTGGTTGCGTCAAGCGCCTGCAGACCCGGAACGATCTCACCCGCGGCGAAAACCTGAATCTGAAACTTGTTGTCGGTCATTTCGGCGACCTGCTTCGACAACTGCTCGGCGCCGCCGTAAATGGTGTCGAGCGATTTTGGGAAGCTCGAGGTCAGGCGCCACTTGATCTCCGGCGACGATTGCGCGATCGCCGGCGAGGCAACCGCGGTCGCGGCGGCGCCGACTGCAGAAACTTTCAAAAAATCACGACGCTTCATTCAGGCTCTCCTTGAGGACGTTTCTTGGAATTTTCTGGAACGCGTTCAGCGGCGACGCGAATTCACGTCCGCCGACGCTCCGGTGCAGGGGTCTCTAACACGGATATTGGGAAGCGGAAACGCAACCAACGCATGACAGAGCCGATTAAACGAAAGTCGAATGCTGCCCGAGGCAGCCCTTTGCGGGGGGGGGTTAAGCGGCCGCAATGACACCCTGCAGCTGGTCGCGGACCTTGGCGCCAATGGCCCGATAGATGGCCGCATACGGGCCGTCCGGCTCGCTTTCCACCACCGGCGTGCCCGAATCGGACGTGGC
>JAXDGO010000073.1:0-3512 GCA_034665005.1 Solirubrobacteraceae bacterium
CATCAGCGCGAGCATCCTGATCGGCCGCCACCGCGATGAACAACACCATCACGAACGCCATCACCACCGCGGCGCCGGCAAGCGCGAACCACAGCAGCGGTCTGCGTCCCAACGCCCCCTCCCCCACCCCCACCACACCCATCGTGACCAGCTGGGCACACAGCGTGGCACACCACGAAATCCAGGCCACTGCGTCCTCGCCGATAAGGCGCGCCACCGAAGTGGCGACGACGCACGAGGTGGGGGTCAGTCGGGGCCATCGCGGATGACGGTGTACTGGATCCTGAACCCGTTACGGGTGATCACCTGACCGTGCTCGGGACGTCGGAGCTCAGGTCTCCCCTACCGCGCGTCCATCGAGGAGGCCGGGCCGGGGACTCAGCCAGCGCCGCGGGGGAACCGGGTTTACTGCTAGGTGACAGCGGGTAACTGGCTGCAACCTAGATGACGCGAGCAGAAGGGACGGTTTCTGAGTGAGCGAGTCGACGGATGCAGTGGTGGGTGTCTATGAGTCGATGAAAGACGCCGAGGCGGCGGTGCACACCCTGTTGGAGCAGGGAGTGCCGGCCGGGCAGGTGTCGATCGTGGGACAAGACCTCCACAGTGAGACCCACGTTCACGGCTTCGTTACCACCGCAGACATGGCCAAGACCGGCGCCAAAGGCGGGGCGTGGGTCGGTGGGCTGTTCGGTGTGCTGACCGGGGCCGCGGTGTTGTTCGTGCCCGGTGTGGGCGCATTGATCGTGCTGGGCCCGCTGGCCGCCGGAGCCGTCGCCGCCGCCGAGGGCGCCGCAGCCGGCGGCGGGATGGGTGCGGTGCTGGGGCATTTCATCGCCAAAAAGCATGTGCCCAAATACAGCGAACACCTGCAAGCAGGGAACTACCTCGTGCTGCGGCACCAACCGCAGGCCTCCGACGCCCAGACCCTCCAGCAGGACACCACCCCCGTCGAGGTCGAGCACCACGACGATCTGATCACCGCCTCCGGCGCTACCGCACACTGAGACCCGTGCCGGTTGACCGGCCCCGCCGATCTCACCGCTGCGCCGCCGGGGCCGGCGGGGTCCGAGCCAGGCCGCCCTGTCCCTCCCGCGCCCCCACGATTGCGCCGCAGAGGTGCGTGGCCAGCTTGATCCGACCGACCCCGCAGCGGTAGACGAGGTGATCCGCCACTACTACGCCCTCGCGGATGAACTCAGCGCCGGCAGCTCACCCACCGCGCCAGGGGCGAAGCCGCTGACGAGTTGTCTAGGCACTCGCCCGTACTGCCACCTTGCCGACACCCAACAGTATGACGCTGCTACCATTATAGTATGACTGCCGAACGCATCACCGTGAGCCTGCCGCCTGAGGTACTGGCCGGGGCCCGGGGTGCCGTCGACGCCGGCGCCGCCGACAACCTCTCAGCGTTCGTCGCCGACGCCCTCCGAGACCGACTCAGCCGCACCCACGCGCTCGCCGAGCTCGCCCGCGTACTTGGCGGCCCACCGCCCCTCGAAGCGCGGGCAGCTGTGCGCCGCGCCTGGGGACTACCCGCACTGCCCGCCGACGCGCGGTGATCGGGGGACGAGTCCTCGACGCCTCCGCACTCCTCGCATTCGCACGCGGTACCTCCATCTACGCCGCCGCGGCAGTCTGGACCGCCGTCGAAGAATCCATCGTCTTGATCGTGCCCTCCACCGCGGTCGCGGCAGCATGGGCTGAACTCACCGACGAACACCGCCCCGTGCTCGACGTCCTGCTCCACCTCCCGGTCACCGTCATCGACAACCTGGACGAGGCGCGGGCCCGGACCGTCGGTCAGCTCGCAGGCCCCCAAGTCAACGCCCACGCCATCGCTTGCGCCCAGGAACGCGGCTGGCCCCTGCTCACCGCCCACCCAGCCCAGTACGCCCCGTACCAGCAGGCCGGCGTCGACCTCGAACCCCTGCCATAACGAGCGGCGGCTTGATCGGCTTGGTCGGCGGCCGGGAGCGATGAAACGATGAAGTGCCACAGCGTGGCGTTCAAGCACTGAACAACGGATGGATGCGAGCCTGCTCGCAGAGTGCATCCTTGTAGCACTCCGGTAGTGCCCCGGAGGCAGCCCACATGCGTTAAGACTGCGTCCGACACGCGGGCCTTCAATAGATGGCAGGCATCCTGGCCGCTGCTAAAGTGCGTCAACGAAGCAGGCAGAGTGTTGGCGATCAGCTCCTAGCCCGTGGGTGGTGGGCATTGTGAAGGCAAACAGAACCCAGGCTACAAACAGGGAGCACGCAGCGATGTGGCCACAACCGTCTGAACCGAGCGCGCCCCGCAACCGGAGGGCTCGCAGAGTGCATCCTTGTAGCACTCCGGTAGTGCCCCGGAGGCAGCCCACATGCGTTAAGACTGCGTCCGACACGCGGGCCTTCAATAGATAGCAGGCATCCTGGCCGCTGCTAAAGTGCTTCCGCGTCGCATGCAGAGCATTGACGATAAGCGCCCAGCTCATAGGTAGCGGGCACCGTGAAGGCAAACAGAACCCAAGCTACAAATAGGGAGCACACGGCCGTGTTGCAACAGGGTATTAGTGTGATCAACGGCAAGGGTGGCACCGGTAAGACGAGCATCGTGGCGAACCTTGCCGGGTTGTTCGCAGCTGCGGAGTACCGAATTCTCGCGGTAGACCTGGATCCCCAGGGCAACCTTGGTCGCGATCTCGGGTACCTCGATACGTCGGACGGGGGACAGGCACTGTTCTCTGCGGTGATGACGCCCGGCGCCCCGTTGGTTCCGCTGCGCGATGTCCGCCCTGGCCTCGACGTGATCTGCGGAGGCGAGTACGTCGAGGACCTGTCCAGCGCCCTCGCCGCTCGGGGCCAGCGCGGCAAGGAGACCACTCGGGCCGTGCGGGATCAGCTGGCTCCTCTGGCGGGAAACTACGATCTCATCCTCATCGACTGCCCTCCAGGCAATCGGCCACTTCAGCAACAAGCGCTCTCCGCTGCCCACTACGCGCTGATTCCGACCCGCTCCGACGACGCGAGCCTCGACGGTTTGGTGCGGGTCGCGGAGCTATTCGCCGCGGCGCGGGAGACGACCAATCCCGGCATCGAGTTGCTCGGCGTCGTTCTGTTCGGCATCGGTTCCCGCGCGCGGCGGATCGCCGAGGCCGCTCGCAGTGCCGTGGCGCGCGACCTTGGAGACGCCACCCTCATGTTCGATACCGAGATCCGCCATGTGGAGGGCCCGGCTCAGGACTGCCGACGCCTCGGCCTCCTGGTGCATGAGATCGAGGCCGAGCTTCCCGACGCGCGGCGGGCCCGGTTTGCGTGGCTGCGGGCTAGGAGAGGGCAGGGGAGCGGCAAGCATCGGCCGGAGCCGGAATCGGTCTCCGCCGCAGCGCAGCTCGCCACCTCCGCCCCACATCTCGCCGGGGACTACCAACGCCTTGCCGAGGAACTCCTGGGTCGACTCGCGAAGGTGAGCGAGGTCGCGGTATGAACGCACCGCGCGGACCCGGCCGCGACCTGTCTGCGTTGAAGAAG
>JAXDGO010000074.1:0-2618 GCA_034665005.1 Solirubrobacteraceae bacterium
CGGTGAAGGGTGTCCCTGACTTGCCGCTGTCGACGATTAAAGCCACCGCGCCGGCGCTGAACCCCTTCAAGAAGGGGCAAGCGGTGCCGCTGACCGCGAAGGAGTTCCATTACGCCTTCGCCAACACGATGAGCCGCGAGGATTCCGACGTGATCTATCAGCGCTATCACGTGCCCGCAGCGAGCACGGTACTGCGCGAGGGAGCGTTCGCCAACTTCCACCGCGACGCGCCCACCAAGGTGGACTTTCACCGCGAGCGGGCGCCGCTGCTGTTCATCGCGTTCACCGAAGACCACATCGTTCCCCCCAAGGCCAGCCGCCACAACGAGGAGAAATACGACGACTCGGTCTCGATCACCGAGTTCATCGAGTTCTCCGGGCGTCCGCACTTCCCCGGTGCCCCAGGCTGGGAAGAGGTGGCCGACTACGCCCTGCGCTGGGCCGTCGAGCACGCCTGCCACACGCCCGCTGATCATAGATCGAGCCGAGACTGATATCTAATAATTAGAGTGTGTGAGGAGCATAATAATTATGGGATCGATAGTTGCAGCGTCCATGCCCACCGCTGTGCAGGGCCCACGACAGGCGCAGGAGATTTTGTGGTGACGGCACGATGTGATGTGTCCGCTCGACCTCCAGCATGGGTGCGGTGGCGATCGCAAGAAGTTCTCTTATTGTCATGTTTGCGATCGCCCAGGGGGAAATTGGCGGTCCTGAAAACGGGACGACAAGTCGAAGCATAGAAAACAGAAATTGTCCTTACCGGTTCCATACACGTCACCGACTGATAGATCGACCAGACGCTTTGATCGCCCGCCTGACCTACGGCACCACGGCCTAGGAGCACACACGATGAACGACGGATCCCAGCCCAATACGACGATGAATGGCGACGCAGTGGCTCTGACGGAAGGCGGCACCCCGGTTGGGCCACAGATGATCGAGGAGTATACGGAGGGTTTCTTCGCCGGTGCCGCCGGGGCTGAGATTTACTGGCAGGCATGGCTTCCTCTGGGCACGCCTCGTGCCGTGGTGGTCCTCGCTCACGGCATCGGCGAACACTCCGGGCGCTATGCGCACGTCGCTGCGCGGTTGACCGGGGCTGACTTCGCCGTTTACGCACTCGATCACCGTGGTCACGGCCAGTCCTCGGGACCGCGAGCGCTGATCGATCGCATGGATCACGCGGTCACCGATGTCGATAGCTTGGTCACGTTCGCCAGCTCTCGCCATGCCAGCCGGCCCGTTTATCTTCTCGGGCATAGCATGGGTGGCGCCATCGCGATCGCTTACGCGCTGCGCCACCAGGAGGGACTCCGCGGGCTGCTGCTGTCCTCAGCCGCCGCCTCGGCGGAAAGCGCACCGGTGTCGACCCGGTTTGAGGCTAAGGTGCTCGCTGCGGTCACCCCCACTGCGGGGATCATGGACATCGATCCCGGGCTGATCAGCCGCGACCCAGCGGTGGTCCAAGCCTACCGTGACGATTCCCTGGTCTACCACGGGAAGGTTCCCGCGCGCACCGTCGCGGAGGTCACCACGGCGATTGAACGCTTCGCCACCGAGCTACCGACGCTACGCCTGCCACTGCTGGTCATGGCCAGCACTGGCGATCAAATCGTCCCTGCTGAGGGCAGCCGGATGGTTCACGACCGGGCTGGCTCACCGGATCGCAGCCTGCGGCTCTACGAGGGCCTCTACCACGAACTGCTCAACGAACCCGAGCGGCGAATCGTGCTCGGAGACATCACCACCTGGCTCGATGCCCGCACCGTCCCGCAATACGCGGAGGCTGCGGCGCTGCACGCATAACGTCCACCAGCGCGCAGATGAGGCCTGTGATCGGCATGTCATTGACTTCACAGCTGCACCACGGGGCACTGAGCGCACGGTGCGCCGACAGATTTCCGGGTGTCGAGGGACTGATCGACCAGGTCCACGCCGCGGCCCGTCGCCGCCTTCCGGTACGTCCCATCGGCGAGGTCAATTCCGACCACTGGACACAGATCGACGGCGCCTTCAGGCAGCGGCTGGCGTTCTTCGCCTCCCGTGAGTCCCCGTATGCAGCGCTGCTCGGCGCCGCGCGCGTCGGTCTCCCTAGCGCCTCCATGATCGACACCATGGTTGGCTTGTGGCCGACCCAGCGTGATATGCCGCCCAGATACCGTGAGCAAGCATCGCAGCTGCGGCCCATCCCCACCGGCTGGCACAACCTCGCGCCGAGCGCATGCCTCCGACCGTGGGAAATTCCCGCTGGTGAACCGGGCAGTGCCGACCACGTGGTCGAAGTGTTCACCAGGTGGCTTGTACGCTATCTCGTGCAGCACGTTCCCCCCGGGTCTGTTGCGGCCACCCGCGCTGCGGAGCAGAACTTGGCTCGCGCGTGCTGGGTGCTCGCCGGCTACGAAAGCGCCTACCACGGCAGCGGCCGGCTCCCGGCTGAGCTGGCGATCGAGCACCAGCATTTGCGCGGCGGCCGCGACAAGTCCAAAGAACATGAAGGCGCCCTCGCGGGGCGCCTGCTGGATGCTGCTCCACGCGCTGTCGTTGGGGAGCTTGTCGCGCTTGTCGACCGGCTGTCGAGCAGCGGTGTCTTGGAGATTCTGCGGACACTGGCCGAT
>JAXDGO010000075.1:0-2583 GCA_034665005.1 Solirubrobacteraceae bacterium
CCGGCTTGCGGGGTCATCGGGTCATCCGGCGCTCGATGGCGAGACCCTGGCGATGGTGCGCCGCGCGCAGCCGTTCCCGCCGATGCCGCCCGAGCTGACGCAGGCGTCGATGAGCTTTAGCATCCCGGTACAGTTCTCGATCCGGTAGCAGGTTGTCGTTGGTTTACGCCGCGGTCGTTGCCGCGGTGCAGTATTCAGCCACCTCGTTTCCGGCTTGTTAAATGGAACCAGCCGGGCCAGATTGTGTCCAAGGCCGCGAGCATTCAATTAGCATCGCCGGCTAAACCAAAAACGTGGGGAGAGAACATGAGTAGACTTGCTGTTGCAGGCGTCGCTTTGCTCGGGGTTGCCGGTTTTCTAACGGGACCGGTCGGCGCGCAAGAAGTTAAGCAGGAAACCAAGTCGGCGTCGGGCCAGGCGATGATTGCTCCGGTCACGCAGGACCAGCTCAACGCGGCAGACAAGAGCACGAATAATTTTCTTCTGACCAACGGCGACTACGCGCAGACGCGCTTTCATCCGGCCAAGCAAATCAGCCGCGACAACGTCAAGAATCTCCGCGTCGCATGGATTTTCCAGACCGACGTCAAGGAATCGCTCGAGACGTCGCCCATCGTGATCGATGGCGTCATGTATGTCACGACGTCTTTCAGCCACGTCTATGCACTCGATGCCAAAACCGGCGCGCAGCTGTGGCACTACAAGCACAAGATGGGACCGGTGACGACCTATTGCTGCGGCCCCAACAATCGCGGCGTCCAGGTGCTTGGCGACCTCGTCTACGTCGCCACGCTCGACGCCAAGCTGGTGGCGCTGAAGGCAAAGACCGGCGAGGTCGTCTGGCAGAGCGACATCGCCGATCCCGAGCTCGGCTACAGCGAGACCATGGCTCCGACGGTCATCAAGGACAAGGTTCTAATCGGAACCAACGGCGGCGAATATGGCATTCGCGGCTTTCTGAAAGCCTATGATGCGAAGACCGGAAAGCTGCTCTGGACCTTCAACACGATTCCGGAGAACTCGGTCGGCGTGTGGGCGACGAAAGACGCCACCGGCCGGGACATGCATCGTGATATCCAGGCTGAAAAGGATCAGCTTGCAAAAGGCGGCGATCCCAACCAGAAGCTTGGCGGCGGCGTCTGGCAAAATCCCGCGGTCGATCTGAAGACCAACCGGATCTATTTTGTGGTCGGCAACCCGTCGCCCGATCTCGATGGTTCGCCCCGACCGGGGGACAATCTCTATACGGACTCGCTGGTCTCGCTTGATCTGGATACAGGCAAGTACGTCTGCCACCTGCAGTACATCGCCCATGACGTCTGGGATCTCGACGCGGTAAGTCCGCCGGTGCTTGTCGACGTCAAGGGCAAGGATGGCAAGATGATCCCGGGCGTCCTTCATGCCGGCAAGACCGGGCATATCTATGTGCACGATCGCAAGGACTGCAGCCTGATCCGCTTCTCCGAAGCCATGGTGGCGCAGGAGAACATGTGGGTGCTGCCGACCAAGGAAGGCGCGCGGATGCTGCCGGGCGCCAATGGCGGCGTCGAGTGGTCGCCGATTGCCACTGACCCGTCGCAGGGGCTTGCCTATGCCATCAACCTGCATCAGCCGATGACCTACCATGTCGAGAACTCGCCATATCCGAACGGCAAGTTGTGGCTGGGTGGCGCCTTCAAGGTGATTCCGTCCGAGGCGCAGTCGGGCAATATCACCGCGGTCGATTACAACACCGGCAAGATCAAATGGCAGGTGAAGACGCCCGAACCGATGATCGGCGGTATTCTCGCCACCGCGGGCGGTCTTGTTTTCACCGGGGAAGGCAACGGCAAGTTCGCCGCCTACAATTCGTCGAACGGCAAGGAGTTGTGGAATTTCCGCGCCGGGGCTGGTGTCAACGCGCCCCCCTCGACATACATGGTCGGGGGCAAGCAATACATCGTGGTCGGCGCGGGCGGCAATACGCAGGTCGATTTCCGCCGCGGCAACAACATCATCGCCTTCTCGCTCAACTGAGCGAACGGGCGTCATCGAACGGAGAAACGGGGCCGGTCGCGGCCCCGTTTGCTTGAGAGGCCTCACCGGACTTAAAATGATGCGCGGCAAGCTGAATTGGTACGTCATAGGCGCTGTTGCGCTGGGAAGCATTTTGAAAGTCGGCGCCGCGCCCGCACATGCACAAGGCATTGCAGAGAAGGTCGAGGTCTGCGCGGGCTGCCATGGCGTGGACGGCAAGCCGGTCGACCGGATGATTCCCGCGATCTGGGGGCAGCAACAGGGTTACCTCTATATACAGCTGCGCGATTTCAAGCGCGGCGACCGCAAGAACGAAATCATGCAACCGATCGCCTCGTCCATGGAGCGCGACGAAATGCTGGCGATCGCGGAATATTTCTCGAAGAAGCCATGGCCGAATCTAGGTCAGCCGCGTGCGCCGAAGGAAGTTGCGACCCGGGCCCTGCGAGCCAACGGCTCGGTAGGCTGTACGGGCTGCCATCTCGATCAGTTTCAGGGCGACGGCACCGAGCCGCGTCTGGCGGGCATGAGCAGGGAATACATGACAAAAACGATCGATGAGTTTCG
>JAXDGO010000076.1:0-3001 GCA_034665005.1 Solirubrobacteraceae bacterium
CGCGTCGCAGACTGATCAAATACTTGATCGCCGCGATAAAGTCTTTGTCGGTCAGAATGCGCTCGGAAGAATCGACGTTAATCCCGAGCTTCTGATTGATTTTGTAGCGACCAACTCGACCAAGATCGTATTTCTTCGGATCGAAAAAGAGTCGCTTAAGTAAGGCGCGTGCGTTGGCCACGGTTGGCGGATCGCCCGGACGGAGACGGCGGTAAATGTCTTTGAGTGCCTCTTCCTGGTCGTGCGCCGGATCCTTTCTAAGCGCCTTCACGACCGTGTCATCGTTCGAGATGTCGATGACTTTAGCCTCGTGAATATTCAGCGCTATGATCTGGCGAACTGTCGCCAGAGTCAGGGGCTCAAACGCGCGCGCGACCGTCACCTCTCCGTCGCGGATATCTGCTGTGAGCACTTTGCTGGCGAGCTGTTCTTCGTCGAGTTTGTCGCTCAGCTTCAGGGTCTCGATGTTGTAAAAAAGTTTGATGACCTCCTCGTCAGAGCCATAGCCGAGTGCGCGAAGGAAAGTCGTCGCGAGGAATTTCCGACGGCGCTTGCGTCGGTCGAGGTAAATGTAAAGCAGGTCAGCCGTATCAAACTGCACCTCGATCCACGAGCCGCGGTCTGGAATGATGCGGAAGCTATAGAGGACCTTCCCGTTGACGTGGACGGTGGATTCGAACGCGATGCCGGGAGAACGATGCAACTGACTCACCACAACGCGTTCCGCACCATTGATGACGAAGGTACCCTGCGGCGTCATGAGCGGGATCTCACCCATGTACACTTTCTCTTCCTTCGTGCCTTTCTCCTCCCGCAACTGGAACGTCACGTGCAGCGGCGCGCTGTAGGTTTGCCCTTCGCGCTGCGCTTCAAGTGGCGTCAGTTTTGGTTCGCCGATGTCGTAGTGGCTGAAATCAAGGACCGCCTTCTCATCGTAGCTTTCGATAGGAAAAACTTCCTTGAAAACAGCTTGAAGCCCCTGATTTTTGCGCTTCGAATACTGGACGTCTTTCTGAAGAAAATCGACGTATGAATTTGCCTGAACCTCAATGAGGTTAGGCGGTTCGATGGCTTCCTTGATACTTCCGAAGTAAATACGTTCCGACATAGTGCTTAAGCTCACGAGCTAAAACCTCACACCGACTCCACCAAAACGCGGGCCAACGCGGGCAGATTTACCGATTCTGGGATGGGCGAAGGGCGCAAAAATGCCACCAAAACGGTGACCTGTCAAATCGACGACCTCCGTCTCGCAGCCGGTAATGTGATTTGCCTCGTTAGCGCCGGGTTAAAAATACGTCTGGCGGGCTGTAGTGGGTTGTAACCTTATTATGGATCTGGCGCCGCGCAACAGATTTAATGCTCCGACAGCGCCTAAATTTCGATTTGTTTATTTGATTTCGACCTTTGCACCTGCGGCCTCGATCTTTTTCTTGATCTCATCCGCCTCCTGCTTGGTCACACCTTCCTTGATCGTCTTGGGCGCGCCTTCTACAAGCGCTTTCGCCTCCGCAAGGCCGAGTCCCGGAACCGCGCTCCGTACTTCTTTGATCACTGCAATCTTGTTTGCGCCCATTTCTGTCAAGATCACGTCAAACGTGGTCTTCTCTTCGGCGGCTGGGGCTGCTCCCGCAGGTGCCCCCGCAGCGGGTCCCGCCGCGACTGCTACTGGCGCAGCGGCGCTGACTCCCCATTTCTCCTCAAGTTGCTTGACCAATCCAGCAATCTCCAGGACCGAGAGGTTGCTGAGTTGCTCTACTATTTTATCTGTATCTGCCATTTTAGTTTTTCCTCCAGTTGCCGCCCCCGAAAGCCTTCGAAGAATTAAAGCCGGTAGCCACCAGCTCGGACAATTTCGTTTGTGTTGGATTTGTCCGACAGACAAAATATCTGCCGTACAAAATTCATGCCGCGGGTGCGCCCTCCTTTTCAGCTTTCGCGCTCAACAGTCGCGCTAACGCCGCGGCCGGTTCATTGAACAGACTCACTAGACGCGTCGCCGGGGACAACAGCAGCCCCAGCAATTGTGCCTGCAAAATTTCGCGCGTCGGCAATTCCGCCAAAGTTTCCAATTCCGCTGTTGAAAGCACTGCGCGATCAACAAAGCCAACCCTGAGTGCGGCCAGCTTAAACTCGGTCGCAAATGTCTTAAAAATCTTGGCTACGGGGGCCACATCTGCTTCGCCTGTAACAACCGCGGTTTGCCCCACGAACTGGTCACCAACTTCCGGGAAACCAGAATCCGCCATCGCGAGTTTGAGAAAATTGTTCTTCACTACGTGCACCTCGGCGCCGGCGGGCGCGAGTCGATTTCGCAACTCGCCAAAATCAGCTACCTTCATTCCGCGATAATCGGTCACGAGCACAAAAGGCGAGCGTTTCAATGCCTCGGACAACTCTGAAACAATGCTGGCTTTTTCTGGTCGCATACTGTCGAGCTAATTATTCCGGTCCTACACTCCGCTCTGATATGGGGTTGGATCGACGGGGACGCCCGGGGACATAGTCGCACTGATTGTCACACCTTCAAGGTAGCGGCCCTTGGCCGTCGGCGGACGAGCTCGGACCACGGCTTCAATCACTGCATTTGCATTCTCCACCAGCGCATTTTCTTCAAAGGAGAACTTTCCAACCGGCACGGCAACGTTGCCATTCTTGTCGAGCTTGAATTCAATGCGACCAGCTTTCACCTCCTGGACCGCTTTGGCAGTGTCTTCGGTGACGGTCCCCGTCCGCGGGTTGGGCATCAGCCCGCGCGGACCGAGCACTTTTCCCAGCTTCCGCACTTCGGCCATTGCCGCCGGTGTAGCGATCGCCACATCAAAATCCTGAAAACCTTCCTGGCATTTCTGAATCAAATCTTTCATGCCGATGAACTCCGCGCCGGCTTCTTTGGCCGCCCTTGCCGCTTCACCTTCTGCGAAAACGAGTACTCGCACCTGTTTTCCGCTGCCGTGTGGAAGCGGGCAAGTCCCGCGCACCATCTGATCGGATTGCTTCG
>JAXDGO010000077.1:0-2682 GCA_034665005.1 Solirubrobacteraceae bacterium
TGTCAATAATGGAGAGAATGCATGAGTAACCAACCTGCGCTAGTCGATAAGGTCGCACTTGTCTTGGGAGGCTCTCGGGGTATTGGCGCGGCGATAGCGAGACGGCTTGCCGCGGACGGTGCGATGGTCGCTCTGACCTACGCCAACTCGGCGGAAAAGGCGGCCGAAACCGCCCGTGCGGCGGAGGCGCATGGCCAGCCAGTGATCACAATTAAAGCGGACAGCGCCGATCCCAAAGCCGTCGTGGATGCCGTGGCGCAGACCATCGCACGCTTTGGCCATCTCGACATTCTGGTTGTCAATGCCGGCATTTTAATACGCGGTACGGTTGACGTGTATGATCTTGCAGACTTCGATCGAATGGTGGCGACGAATGTGCGCGGTGTCTTCGTCGCGATCCAGGCATCGACCCCTCATCTCAGGGAAGGCGGCCGGATTATCACCATCGGCAGCAATACAGCCGTTCGAACTGCGTTCCCGGGGGCAAGTGTTTACTCAATGACAAAGGGCGCGGTTGCCTCGCTGGTCCGAGGCATCGCTATCGACCTCGCGCCGCGCGGGATTACGGTCAATAATGTCCAGCCCGGACCCACCGAAACAGACATGACAGCTGCTTACGCCGAGATGGTGAAGCCGCTGGTGCCCCTTGGACGCTTGGGCAAGCCTGAAGAGATCGCCGGGCTGGTGGCCTATCTCGCACGCCCCGAGGCCGGATTCATTACCGGCTCCAGCCAGACGATCGACGGTGGTTATGTTGCATGACGTAGGAAGTCTTCCAACAATCTCCGTGATGTTTTAATTCGATCGGAAATAGCTGCGTTTATTTACAAGCGATCGGGCGCCAATGACAGCTTTGGGTCAAACGGAGAAGAACTCAGTGTGAGCAAATGACTTCCGCATTGCGCCGAAAAGCGGACGTTGCTCAATGCAGTCGGCACTTCGCATTTGTGCCAATAGGCGACAGTGCTGATCCGATCTCGATGCCCCGCGTGGATGATCCTTCAAGCGGCGGGAATCGAGCCTTAGGCCCGGCTTAATCGCGCGCGGCACGCTGCCAGTATCCGATCTGACAGCTCCCGATCGTCGACGGCGCGAGCTAGAATCATACCGCCGACCATTGTTGCGGCGATCGCCAAAGCCTCGTCCTCGCGTTTTCGGCGCGCCTTGGGACTCAACAAGCGCGTCAATCGCTCCATCAGACGCCGAACTCCCTCCGTAAACGTCTGCCGCATCGCATTGCCCTGGCGAGGGACCTCGCAGCCAAGTGTCGCGATGGCACAGCCGGTTCCTGGAGTGTCCCGATGGCGCGGTGACAGGTAGCTTTCGACATACGCGGAGAGAGTTTCGATCTCGCCATAATTGGCGGCACTGGCATCGAACGCACGACCCAGCGCCTCCGCGGCCAGATGTTCCTTTGAGCCGAACTGGCTGTAGAGACTGCCATGGGTCATCCCTGCAGCCTCGGCCAGGGCATCCATGCCCACCGCAGATACGCCACGCTCCCGAAACAGGCGCGCTGCCTCGGTCAGGATCCGCTCGCGGTTCTCCGCAGCCTTTTCCTTGGTAACCCGCATCGCTCTCTTCCTTGTGATCGACCGCCCCGGCGTTGACGCATTGACAATAATAGTGACGGTCGTCATGTAAAGTCAATCATTACGATCGCTATCAATAATTCCGTCCACTGAACGCCGCCGGAGGCTAGGTATGAAGCGTCGCGATATGATGAAACTCATGTCCTTGGTGATGCTCCCCACGATACCGGGCGCAGCCGTGGCAAGTTCGGACGGGAAGACGCCTGCGTTGAGGTACAAGGTCTTTACCGTCACCCGTCCGGGCCTGAACCGCGAAGTGCCGCCCGGCAAGGAGCCCCTGATGTGGGTGGCCAATTCGGCGACGCTGATCTACGGCGAGCAAGACGCGGTACTCGTAGATACCTTCCTTACGGTGGAGCAGTGCAACGGTCTGGCTGACGCCATCGTTGCGAGCGGAAAGACGCTGAAGGCAATCTATATCACTCATGCCCATGGCGATCATTTCTTTGGGATTAAAGTTCTGCAGGATCGATTTCCGAGCGTGAAAGCATTGGCGACACATGAGGTCGTCGCCAAAATGAAGCTTCAGATCACGCCGGAGAAATTGAATAGCCGATGGCGCAAGCTGTTCCCAAACCAAATTCCGGACGTCATTTCCGTCGCGGATCCGCTGGAAGGCAACGAGATTGATTTGGAAGGAAGCAAATTAATCGTCGTAAGGGTCGGACATACCGACACCGACGATACGACGTGCCTTCACGTCCCATCCATCGGATTGGTCGTCGCCGGCGATGCCGTCTACAACGGCATTCATCCGTTTCTCAACGAGTCGAACAGGCAAACCAGGCGGGAATGGATTGCCGCGCTCGACAAAATCGACGCCCTGAAACCGTTGGCAGTCGTTGCGGGACATAAGATTCCCGGCAACGACGACAGTCCGCGGAACGTGGAAGAAACGCGCCAGTATATCCGCGACTTCATTCGGTTGAATGACGCGACGAAAACCGCCCGCGAGCTCTATGACAAGATGCTCGAGCTTTACCCGGACCGCGCCAATCCTGGTTCCCTTTGGAGTTCTGCCGCTGCTGCCAAGGCTGAGACATGACGCTGCACGCAGGACTGTTACCTAATCTCGTGAATAATGGAGAAA
>JAXDGO010000078.1:0-2727 GCA_034665005.1 Solirubrobacteraceae bacterium
GCCGCTCGGCATGGTGCATCGGGATCATGCGGTCCGCGCCGCCGTGTATGAGCAGTACCGGCGCCCGGACCGCGGCGAGAGCGAACCCCCACGGCGCGGTGTAGGCCAAGTCGTCGTCGACCTCGGCCGCTGGCGAGGTGCGCCCGGCGGCGCCGGCGTCCGCAGCCAGCTCCTGCCATGGGCCGGAGAGCGCGTCCCAGTCGGCTGGGATGAAGCAGGCGTCGTCGAATGCCTCCTCCGGTGAGAGCGCGGCGCGGGCCGCCCGCCCCATCGCGGCCGCACGCAGCGCCTGCGGGGCCGCCATGCCCTCGAACCAAGCCGGGTCCCCGTCGTAGGGCGCGGGCGAGGCCAGGCACGCAACGCCGGTCACGCGCGCGTCCAGGCGCGCGGCACAAGCCAGCGCATGCGGTCCACCGCCTGACGCCCCCATCACGGCGAACCGGTCAAGTCCCAGCGCGTCGGCCACCACGGCGACGTCATCAGCAGCAGAAGCCACGTCGCGGTCGGCAACTGCGGTGGAGCCACCGTAGCCGGGCCGGTCATAGGAAACCAGCCGCATCTCCCGATCAGCGGCTGCCAGCACCAGCGGGGCCAGCAGCGCGCCAGTCCCCGGCGTTCCATGGTGCCAGACCACGACCTGCGACGGGCCGGGGCCCGTGTCGTGCACGCGCAGCGTCCTTCCGTCGCCGACCGCGATGTCCTTCACCACCTCGATCACCCTACCCAGCGAGCCGGCGGGCGATTGCGGGTCGCCGCATGCTTGCACTGGGAGCTTTACGGCGGGCGGATGTCGCGTCACGTCTTGACAGGCGAGAGCCGTCCAGGCCCGAACCAGGACACACGCTTTCGCTCTTGCCTCCAAGCGACAGCGCGTATGGAGGCCGCGCTGCGGCCTGATCAGGCACTAGCCATGTCCGATAGCCGAGGCGGCCGCTGATGGATCACATATTCGGCGGCAGGATTGCCACGCCCGTCTCGACCACTGCGCAGAAGCCGAGACGCTCGTAGAGCCGGCGTGGGCGACCATCGCGCTCGGCGCAGATCCAGACATCCGGCGCAACGTCGGCGCCCAGGCCGATCGCCCGCGCGGTGAGCGCGCCACCGAGGCCGGCGCCGCGGCGCTCGGGATGCACGAACACCTGGCTCACCTCACTGCCACCGTCGTGCGTCTCCACCTGAGCAAAGCCGATCGGGCGACCCTCCTCCATCGCCGCTACGACCCGCACCTCAGCGAATTCGGCCACCTCTCGCGCCTGGGCGTGGAACGCCTCCGGCTCGGTATGTTCACCGAAATCCTCCCGATGCCAGAGATCGCGGAGCTCCCGCACCACGTCGTAGTCGACCTCCACCAACTCGCCGCGAGCCTGTGGAAGTGGCCGGCCATCATGCAGCAGGAAGACGAGCTGGTTGGCCATCCACCGCCGCTCGCGGAGCTCGCCCACCACGCCGTCGGGCATGGGGATCATCCACTCGACGAACCGGTGAGCGCAGCCGGTGAGCTCACGGTCGGCCGCCGCGATCATCTCATCGGCCTCCATCGGCCGGTCCAGCCGGATGCAGTTGTACTCCCAGAAGTCGGGGTGGCGCGGGCTGCGGAACACCACCCCGTGCGAGAACGGCCTCGCCTCGTCGCAGATCCGCTCCTTCCACGGGAGATGCCAGCGTCGAAACCTCGCCTCGGCCGTGACCTCCGACATTGCCAGGCACCCTACGTAATCGCCACAGCCCGCGACCCTCGGAGGCCGTAACCGGGCGCAGTGCACGCCTGAGCTGACCAATCGACGCGGGCAAAGCCGCGAACAGCGGCGCTACCGGCTTCAATGCGATTCGACACCGACGCGGCCTTGCGGCACGGCCGCTCACGCGGTGCTGCTTTCGCCTGAACGCGATGTCCTCCGGCAAGGCCGGCTCAGTGATGCTTTGCGCGAACGGCGCTAGCGGGACGGGCTCGCCGGCGAGAGACTCGGGCGATGCGTCCGCAGTCCGACGAGTTCCCGGCCTATATCGAGCGAGCCGTGGTGGTGACACTCCAAGAGGGCATCGATGCCGGCAGAGCTGAACTACAGCCGATCGCGCACGCGCCCCTCGAGATAGCGCGACGTCCGAGCCTCTCGCGAGAACTGCGCTGTCGCGTCTTCAAACGCGACCATTTCATGTGCCGCTACTGCGGCGGCAAGACCATCTTGACGCCCGTCATGGAGCTCCTCGCGCGACTGTATCCCGACATCTTCCCGTTCGAATCCGACGCCTGGCGAGGTGGCGTGACCCACCCGGCGTTCGCCGCCCGCAGCCCAATGGTCGACCACATCGTGCCCGGAAGACTCGGCGGCGACTGGACCGCCATAGACAACCTCGCGACAGCCTGCAATCCATGCAATGCGATCAAAGCCGACTTCACGCTCGAGCAGCTCGGCTGGCGTCAACGACCCGTCCCCGCGACCGACTGGGCCGGCCTCACCGAGCACTACGCCGCCCTCTGGCAGAGGGCTGGACGCCCCGATCAGCAGCGACATCTAGCGTGGTTTCGCGATCTCGACATCGTGGCCGCGTAGGAGTGCTGCTTCGCGCGATGAGCGGCGTCGAGAGTCGGCCGTCGTTAGCGACGAAGCGATGCGCGGACCGGGATCATGGGTGCGCGTCTCGCGTGAACGGTCTCGATGATCTCGGCGTTGTCGATGCCTTGGAGGTAGACGGAGGTGATGCCGAGGTTGCTGTGGCCAAGCTGAC
>JAXDGO010000079.1:0-2549 GCA_034665005.1 Solirubrobacteraceae bacterium
TAGGGGAGATATTCAACGGATTTGAAGTTGAATCTAATATAGCCTATTTGAACGAATTGAAGTGTACTTTTGACTAATCTTCATGAATTTGAATCGAATGTATAGATCTTTATTCAACTTCATTCAAAAATCTTCATGAAGAGTCGGCATAATAGATATCCGCGTCACGTGTAGGGGCATATCATGTAACGGGGCCATATGTTTACTCCTCTATCCAACCTTATATTGAGATCCAACTCAACAGCAAAAGCTCTTTATACTTCCAGCAAAGCATAGTATTGAAATTTTAATAGCTTTTGCTTGGTTTGCATTTCAAGTTAATTGGATCGAAATTGATAAGGTTCTTGAATTTTGAACATTGCGGGTTAAAATGATAAAGCTACATGCGATTTCTAATGACACTATATCGGAGGTTATTAACGAACGCAATCTTCACTCACAGATACTACAGTTGAAAAGAAAATTTGGACTACTATTCATCGAGTTCTGTTTCAAATTTTAGCTCTATTGGAGAAGGTTTGTTGTTGTGGTTGAGTTAAATGTTATTTTACTCCCGACTTAGTGAGAGAGCCCGGTATATATATTTTTTACTAATCACCCTTAGCTCTTACAGGCCTAATAATTAAAATTAAAAGTAACTAGATATATATATATGGATTAAAACTATTCCCAAGTGATATGAAGAGGAATTGTTAGTTGGTAATACTTTCCCGTGAAAATGGGTAAATTTCTCTTGAAGAATCTAAACATTTTCCACCTCACACTTCTGAAGCAACAAAAACACTATTCTATTGTCCTAAATTTCATACTTAGATACATTAGAAAAATCACCAATACTTTATAAAATAATATTCTACAAAAGGTGTCGTAGTGGCGGTGATGTAGGGTATAATATTGTAAAAGTGGTTGTTTTGAAGTTCGCGTTTTTTTCCCCTTCTATATATGAGATCCCCAAGAAAAGCTTCGTCCTTCCTTAATATTTTACCACCTCAAGGCTGTATTAAATCAAATAATTTGTACCTCTCGATACTCAACTTTGATCAAAGAATCGTTATCCGTCAAGCATAGAAGAGCTGAAGTTATTGTTATTGTATAATCGCGTCGCCTTTTTTCAGTTCATTTACGCGGAACTCATCAAGTCTATATCTCTCTAACATTCCATTTGACAACAACTAACACTTTAATAGTATGCCACCGTCTGTTATCGGCCAAGCTTCTAAAGTTACGAAATCTAAACCTCCTATAAACTTCTTTGGCCTTCGTGCGCGTCGAAATATTGTACGCCAAGACTATAGCTCTATCGAACGTCGAGAGGTAGTGCCAGCTAACCCTCCTTCAAATGCCTCTCTCCCTGCCTCCTCTACTGCCTTTGCCGATTCCGATACTATCGTCGTCGACCCATATGCGCCAATGAGAGACGATGACGATGAGGAGATGCCTGATGTCCCTACACCATCCTTCGAAGACACAGCTATGACCGAAGACGAAAAGCTGGCGGCGATATCGAAGTGGAAGATACACCGAGCAAAGCACGATCGCAAGCCTAGGGATAAAACAAGCCACGTGTACTTCTATTTCCGAAAACGCATACTCCCTGGCTGCCTCTATCCTGAGTTTAAGGATAGCCCTGCAATTCTTCAGGAGTATCGATGGACCTGCAATATATGCGAATTAGAGCCGCAAAAGCTCCGAAAGAAGTACGATGTTCTCGAATCACACCGCAAGGGAGTTACAACAGGGATGGGAGATCATTTAAAGACTCACGGAATCACAAAAGATACCCACAACGCCAGGAAAGCTGGCTATGTCAAGGCACCTCACAATAACCCTGATTCAACGTGGAGTGGCACCGACGACCTCCTCAATGCACGCCTTACTTCTAGGCAGTCTATACGACGTTGGTTTATCAAGTCAAGGCAAGCTTTTGCAGAAGTAGAGCAACCTGAGTTCCAGGAGATGTTCTTTTCACTTGGTGTGGCGTGCCCTTACAGGAGTCGACTTACACTTCGAAATCACATATTCGACGACTTCCTCCTTCGTCGCCTTGGCCTTGCTCAAGAGCTTGAAATCGACTGTACAACGATTAGTCTTACTCTCGATATGTGGACAGCTCCAAATCGAAAGCCAATCTTTGCGATTATTGGCCATTGGGTCACTCCCACCTTCGACGAACGTGAGGAGGTTTTGGAGTTTGTTGAAGTAAAAGGGTCACACACTGGAGAGACACTCGCGATAGTCGTTGAGGGGCTCCTTATAGAGCTCAAGCTGAAGCAAAAGCTGTTCACTATTACTGGTGATAATGCCGGAAACAATGGGACTCTTTGCGATGCTTTGTTTAGGATTTTGGTACAGGAATTCGATGACAAGCCCAGTGTTCTTGGGAGGCCTCAAATGCGATTTCACGGAAAAGAGAGCTGGATTCGCTGCTTTGCACATGTTATTTCTCTCATCTGCGGCGATGTACTCACGGATTTGAAGGCCAGTACAGCAAAGGCAGCAAAGAAGCTATTGGACGATTGGGATAAGGAGTTTAACAATAACCACTACAT
>JAXDGO010000080.1:0-2620 GCA_034665005.1 Solirubrobacteraceae bacterium
GCGGAACCAGCAGCAGGCCATCGGGTTTGGCTTCCTGGCTGGCCACCTTGGCCAGGAATTTCGTCCGGGCAATTCCGACGGTGATGGGCAGGCCAACCTGGTCACGCACATCCACACGCAACTGCGCCGCGATCTGAACCGGCGTGCCGGAGACCCGGCGCAGACCGCCGACGTCGAGGAAGGCCTCGTCCACCGACAGCGGCTCCACGAGCGGTGTGGTGTCGCGGAATACCTCGAATACCGCGTCGCTGGCGCGGGAATAGGCCGTCATGCGCGGTGGCACCACGACGGCATCTGGGCACAGGCGGCGTGCCTGCATCCCGCTCATCGCCGTACGCACGCCGTAGGCCTTCGCCTCATAACTGGCGGCCAGCACGACCCCGCCGCCCACGATCACCGGGCGGCCACGCAGGCTGGGATCGTCGCGCTGTTCCACCGACGCGTAGAACGAATCCAGGTCCGCGTGCAGGATTGACGCATCACACCGCACGAACATATGTTCGCACGGGGCGGTGACAACTAGCCGGATTCGCCGTAGATGCTGCTGAACCAGATATGGGTAAGGGTGTCGACGACCCGGTCGACGTCGATCGCCGGTTTCTCTGCTGACAGGGCTGCCATCATCGTGCGCTCATTCATCTGGTTCAGCGAGGTGGCCAGGTCCGCGGCCGGGATGGTCTCCGGTGCGGCGCCGCGCTCCCGTTCCGCGGTGATCAACGTCGCGGTGTGGTCGATCCACTTCTGCATGAATCCCGACCACATCGTGCGCAGTTCCGAGCTGGTGGCCAGTGCCTCGGTTGCGGCCCGGGCCAGTTCAGGGTGCGAGTGGAAAGCCACGAAGAACGCATTGATGCCGTTGCGCCACACCCGGCGCGGGTCTGCCGGCAACCGCTGCACCGCGCCGTCGAATTCCGAGTCGGCACGCGCGATCACCGGCATGAGCAGCGATAGCAGCACCGCCTCTTTGGACTTGAAATAGAAGTAGAACGTCGGACGCGAGAGGCCGGCGCCTTTGGCCAGGTCATCGACCGAGATGTCGGCGAGCGAACGCTCTTCGAGCAGCCGCTCGGCGGTCGCAAGGATCGCCTGCTCGCGGTCGTCGCCCGAAGGACGAAGAGAGCGGCGGCCGCGCAAAGCACGAGTCTGGCCGGCGGTGGTCACGCCCGCTACTTTACACATCGTTGAGAATCTCGACAGCATGTTGACTAGATCAACAGCCCGTTGATAGCGTGGCCCTCATGACTGAGCACCTTGACGTCGTCATCGTGGGCGCCGGGATCTCCGGCGTGAGTGCGGCCTGGCACCTGCAGGACCGCTGCCCGACCAAGAGCTATGCCCTCCTCGAGCGCCGCGACGATCTCGGCGGCACTTGGGACCTGTTCAAATACCCGGGCATTCGTTCGGACTCGGACATGTTCACCCTCGGCTTCCGGTTCAAGCCTTGGCGTTCGGCGAAATCGATCGCCGACGGCGCCTCGATCAAGGCCTATATCGAGGAGGCGGCACAGGAGAACGGGATTGCGCGGCACATCCGCTATCGGCACCGCGTGGTGGCCGCAAATTGGTCGGATGCCGACAACCTCTGGACCCTGACCGTGGAACACGACGGGCAACAGCGGGACATCACCTGCTCCTTCCTATTCGCCTGCACCGGCTACTACAACTACGACGAGGGATATTCGCCCGCGTTCCGGGGCTCCGAGGATTTCAAGGGAACGATCGTCCATCCGCAGCACTGGCCTGAGGACCTCGACTACGCGGGCAAGAAAATCATCGTCATCGGATCCGGCGCTACGGCGGTGACCCTGATCCCGGCGCTGGTCAACTCCGGCTCCGGCCATGTGACGATGCTGCAGCGCTCACCGACCTACATTGGTTCGCTGCCCTCGGTCGACCCCTTTGCCGAGCAGTTCAACCGGTTGCTGCCGGAGCGCCTCGCGCACATGGCGAATCGCTGGAAAGCCATCGCGTTCAGCACCGTTCAGTACCAGCTTGCCCGGAAAGCGCCCGCTTACATGCGCAAGACACTGATGACTATGGCCGAGCGGCGCCTGCCGAAGGGCTACGACGTCGAGAAGCACTTCGGACCGCGGTACAACGTGTGGGACGAAAGGCTGTGCCTGGCCCCCGACGCCGATTTCTTCCGGACCATCCGGCACGGCAAGGCCGACGTCGTCACCGACACCATCGACCGGTTCACCGAAACCGGAATCAGGCTCACCTCGGGCGAGGAACTGCAGGCCGACATCATCGTCACTGCGACGGGCTTGAACATGCAGTTGCTGGGCGGGGTGCGGCCGTCCCGCAACGGTGAACCCGTCGACCTGACATCGCTGATGACCTACAAAGGGTGCATGTTCTCCGGGGTACCGAATTTCGCGATCACCTTCGGCTACACGAATGCGTCATGGACGCTGAAGGCCGATCTGGTCTCCGAATTCGCCTGCCGGGTACTGAACTATATGGACGCCAAAGGTTTTGACACCGTGGAGCCAAAGCATCCGGGCGATGCCGTCGAGGAGTTGCCGTTCATGGACTTCAGCCCCGGCTACTTCCAGCGTTCGGCGCACTTACTTCCCAAATCGGGCTCACGCGCGCCATGGCGGCTCAAGCAGAACTA
>JAXDGO010000081.1:0-3253 GCA_034665005.1 Solirubrobacteraceae bacterium
TTATCGGCGACACCGACGCTGAGGCCGCCGACATCGCCCACGAGGTTCGGCTCGCTCAGGTGTCCCCGCAGACGGCGATCAAGTTTCTCGAACAGCTTTGGAACCGTGACCTTTCCGACCACGACCCGGACGGTCCGCTGCCCAGCGTCGACCCGATCGTGGGAGAGAACACCATTTCGCGCGGTAGGGCCAGCGTCCGGATGTTCAAAGACTCGGTTGCGATTGCCAACGACTGGCGGGCCAAGGCCGCGGCGGAGAACTTGACGAGCCGCGAGTTGATCGTCGAGGTAATGGGGCGCCAATCCTTCGTCGGGTCACCGCAAACTGTTGCAGCGACGATCAACGACTTTGTGCAGGCCGATGCCAGCGACGGTTTCATCCTCGTCCCACACATCACACCCGGCGGGCTTGATCCGTTCGTTGATCGGGTCGTGCCGCTGTTGCAAGAACGTGGCGTGTTCCGCGCCGAGTACTCCGGTACAACGCTGCGCGACCACCTGGGTCTGGGGCCACTCCGAAACGCCACCGCGAACAACGCTACCGGGGTGGCTTCCTGAGCCTATGACGACACAGTTAGGAGTCCTCGACCTCGTCCCGATCTCGTCGGGATCAACGGCTGCCCAAGCGTTGCGCAACAGTATCGACTTGGCTCGGCAGGCTGAAAGCCTAGGCTACGTGCGCTATTGGTTCGCCGAACATCATCTCAATCCCGGCGTCGCAGGTACGTCACCAGCCGTGGTGCTCGCACTGACCGCCGCTGAAACCTCGACGATCCGGCTTGGCTCGGGTGCCGTGCAGATGGGTCACCGCACCGCGCTGTCCACGGTGGAGGAGTTCGGGCTTTTAGACGCCCTACATCCCGGCCGATTCGATCTCGGTCTGGGGCGCTCGGGCGGAAAACCCCGCGAACCGGCTACGACCGCACCGCCTGCGCGGACTGTGGTCAATGGCCGCACAGCGAACGGACTGCTGATTCCACCGAATTTCGATTTCAGACATCTGCTGAAATCGCCACGGTTCGGTGTGCATAAGGCGTTGTTGCAGTTACCGGGCGCGGAGTCGCAGGACTACACCGAGCAAGTCAATGACGTTCTCGCGTTGATCGCGGACACCTACCGGTCGGCCGACGGAATCGAGGCGCGCGTCGTACCTGGAGGCGGCGCTGACTTACAGGTCTGGATCCTCGGTAGTAGCGGCGGGGAGAGCGCAATAGTGGCTGGCGACAAGGGGTTACGATTCGCCGCCAACTACCATGTCGCCCCGGCAACCGTCCTCGAAGCGGCCGATGGTTACCGAGCCGCGTTCACCCCCTCAGTCGAGTTGGACCGGCCCTACGTGGCGGTGTCGGCCGACGTCGTCGTCGCCGATGATGAGGCCACCGCTCGCGAGCTGGCAACAGGTTACGGACTGTGGGTGCGCAGCATCCGGACCGCCGAAGGCGCGATCCCGTTTCCCACGCCCGAAGAAGCGCGGCGGCACACCTGGAGCGATTCCGACCGGGAACTCGTGGCCGACCGAGTAGAAACCCAGTTTGTCGGAACCGCAGTTCAGGTGGCCGATCAGCTCGAGCGGCTGCGCGACGCGACCGAAGCCGATGAGTTGATCGTCACGACCATCACCCATGACCACGGCGACCGGGTGCACTCTTACCGCTTGCTTGCCGAGGAGTGGGCACGCCGTTAATAGGCCGCGAACCCGTTGGGCCGTAGTGCGTTCAGCGATCTCGCAGCGCGGTGAGCGCGCGGCGCTCGGCGGCGTGATGGGCTTCGGACAACGCGGCGTCCTCGTCGGCCGGGTCAGCTTGGAGGAAACTGCCCGAGCCGGGGGAGCCGCCGGAGCCGAGCTTGTTCATCTTGACCGGGACCGGAGCGCCTTGGTACTCCAGCGGGATCGGGTGACCGTGGTCGTCGACGGGTCCCAACGGCTGGTGCAGTTCGATGTAGGCGCCATGCGGCAGGCGTTTGATGATGCCGGTTTCGATGCCGTGTTCGAGGACGGCGCGGTCGCTGCGCTGCAGGGCGACGCACCACCGGTAGGTGATGAAGTAAATCAGCGGTGGGAGCACCACCATGCCGATGCGCCCGATCCAGGTGGTGGCGTTGAGCGAGATGTGGAATTTGTACGCGATGATGTCGTTGATCGACGACAGGGTGAGCACCGTGTAGAAGGCGATGGCCATCGCACCGATCGAGGTGCGCACCGGCACGTCCCGGGGGCGCTGTAGCAGGTTGTGGTAGGACCTGTGATCGGAATAGTCGCCGCTGAATCGCTTCTCCAGGAACGGATAGATGATCAGCAGGATGAAGATCAGGCCCATGATCAGCGCGACCCACACTGACGCGGGAACGGTGTGATGGCCGATGTAGAACTCCCATGCCGGCCAGAGCCGGGCCAGGCCGTCCGGCCACATCATGTAGAAGTCCGGCTGTGAACCCGCAGAAACCTGAGAAGGCTGGTAGGGCCCCAGATTCCAGATCGGGTTGATCTGCAGCAGTCCGCCCATCAGGCCCAGCACGCCGGTCGTCAGTGCAAAGAACGCGCCGGACTTGACGGCGAAGACCGGCATCACGCGGACGCCGACGACGTTGTGTTCGGTGCGGCCGGGGCCCGGGAACTGGGTGTGCTTCTGAAACCAGACGAAGGCCAGGTGCGCGCCGATCAGCGCCAGAATGATCCCCGGCAGCAGCAGAATGTGCAGCGCGTAGAGGCGGGGAATGATGATGTCGCCGGGGAAGTCACCGCCGAACAGGGCCCAGTGCAGCCAGGTGCCGATCACAGGCATGCCCATGGTGATCGAGGAGAACGCGGCCCGCAGCCCAGTACCCGACAGCAAGTCGTCGGGCAGCGAGTAGCCGAAGTAGCCCTCGAACATGGCCAGGATCAGCAGCAGCGAACCGATGACCCAGTTGGCTTCGCGAGGCCGGCGGAACGCGCCGGTGAAGAAGACGCGGGCCAGGTGCACCATGATCGACGCGGCGAACATCAGCGCGGCCCAGTGGTGGACCTGGCGCACGAACAAGCCACCGCGCACCTCGAAGGAGATGTCGAGCGCCGACGCGTAGGCCTTTGACATCTCCATACCGCGCAGCGGCTGGTACACCCCGTTGTAGGTGACCTCGGTCATGGATGGATCGAAGAACAGCGTCAGGTACACGCCCGTGAGCAGCAGCACGATGAAGCTGTACATCGCGATCTCGCCGAGCAGGAACGACCAGTGCGTCGGAAACACCTTGTTGAGCTGGCGGCGAACCGC
>JAXDGO010000082.1:0-2503 GCA_034665005.1 Solirubrobacteraceae bacterium
TGGCGCAGGCGACGCAGCCGCTGCAATCGACCCCGGGCGCGGAAACAAAACCGTCGGCGCCGGCCGAGCCGGCAACGACCGGCAAACGGCCCGGCGATACTGCGCCGGAGCCCGCGCGTCCGGATGCGGAGGCGCAGAAAGCAGGCGTCACGCCGGCCTTGCCGCCGGCCCCGGCCGAGAAGACCGCCGCGCCGATCAAGGAAAGATAGACATCCGTCGCTAGAACCAGCTGCAGGACTCCGGCAAATTCGCGATAGCGCGAATTGCCGCCTTCGCGCTATGTTTGTCTCGATTCCAAGGCCTATTTTTCAGACCTTGCGGGGCGGGCAGAGAGCGGGAAATGTCCAAGACGGTTGCTCGATGGCATCAGGCAATGGTTGCGTGGACGGCGCGTGCCATTATCGGCGCGGCCGTGGTGCTGGTGTCGATCATGTGCCTGGCGGCGAACGCAGAGGAGCCCCGAAAACCTAACGGCGATTCCTTCTACAAGGGCCATCGGTTGACGACACTTCTGGACGAGGCGACACGTCGGGCCTCAATCCGCCTCGACGGTCGCGAGATCGTGGCCAAGGCAGACGTAGCCGAAATCGGCAAGATCACCACGGCCGAGCTCGCGACCTCGTTCCTCTATTACCTGTATATAAAAACCGCTGCCGGCTGTGGCTCTTATGTGTTTGTCCAGGTCTCCCTGCTTGCCGATGCAGGAAAGAACGAGGTCCTGTCCGATTTCGGAGCCTGCAACGACCGGCTCACCTTTGCGGTACAGCGTCGGCCAACGTGGACAACCTGGTATGCTATCGCGTATCGCGATGACCGCGCCACCGCGCGGGTTGCGTTCAGCAAGGACGAAAGGCTGTCCACCCGGGATGTCAAGGCACGGCCCTGTCTGTTCGCAACGACGTCAAAAGAAGAATGTCACCAGGCGATGATTGCAGAGGCTATCGGTTCCGGCAACCTCGGACTGCCGACCGGCGCCGGCGCCTTCGCGGACCAGAAGATCGTAACCTTCCTCAATCTTTCGACCGGCAAGGCGACCCTGCAACTGAACGGCCGCGTGTTCCGGACTTTCGATAATGCCAAGGATTTCTACCTCGCCAATGTCAATGGCGAAGACCAGTTCGGGCTATTCGTATTCTTCCTCAAGCAAGCCACCGGCTGCACCATGCGCCCCCTGATTTTCTTTGCGGGAAAAGCGAGCCAGCCGGAGGTCATCACCGACTTTGCGCCCTGCACGGACGAGATGGTACGACAGACGCTCAAGAAGAAGGACAACACCATTCAATGGTCCGGGATCGCGTTCCATCCCGGGGAGAGGCTTGGTTACACGGTGTCGGTGACGGATAACAAGCTTTCGATGAGCACCATCACGCTTCCCGCCTGCATCATAGACACAGACAAGGCCAGGATCAGCAGGTGCGCGCTCGATGCGTTGGGAGCGCCGCCGCCCTCTACACAACCGCCACAGATTCGGGTGATTCCGACGCCGCCGCCGCCCTCGCGCGCGTCACCCCCGCCGCCGCGCACGTTAGGCATTTAGGCCCACCGCCCCGGAATGCCGTTGTGAGTGACAAGCCGGCGCGACATCTGACGTTGTTTTGACTGCCGTTGCCGGTTTTACAGCCTCGCCTGTCGCGATCCGCTGCCCCATAATCCCTCATCGCGACAGCAGATGAGGCAGGCCATGAAGATCGACGATGTCAGGCGAACCGCCTATTCGATGCCGCTGACCAGCCCGTCGTTTCCGCCGGGGCCCTATCGCTTCTTCAACCGTGAATTCTTCGTCATCACCTACCGCACCGATCCGGAGGCGCTGGCCGCGGTGGTGCCCGAGCCGCTCGAAGTGGTGGAGCCGCTGGTCAAATACGAGTTCATCCGCATGCCGGATTCCACCGGCTTTGGCGATTACACCGAAACCGGCCAGGTGATCCCGGTCCGCTTCAATGGCGAGGAGGGCGGCTACGTTCATTCGATGTATCTCGACGACGACGCCCCGATCGCCGGCGGGCGCGAATTGTGGGGCTTTCCGAAAAAACTGGCGTCGCCGAAAATCGCGACCGAGACCGACGTGCTGGTCGGCACGCTGCATTACGGCTCGGTGCTCTGCGTCAGCGCGACCATGGGCTACAAGCATCGCGCCGTCGATCATGACGCCGTGATGCGTTCGCTGAAAGCGCCGAACTTCATGCTCAAGATCATCCCGCATGTCGACGGTTCCTCGCGGATCTGCGAACTGGTGCGCTTCCATCTCGAGGACATCACCTTGAAGGAAGCCTGGACCGGGCCCGCGGCGCTTGGCCTGTTTCCGCATGCGCTTGCGGACGTGGCGCGGCTGCCGGTGCGCGAGGTGGTCTCCGCGCTGCACTTCAAGACCGACCTGACGCTGGGGCTGGGCACGGTGGCGTTCGATTATCTGGCGAAGTAACGTTCGTCATTCCGGGGCGTGCAACGGTCCGCGCGAAGCGCGGCCCGATGCGCGAACCCGGAATCTCGATGTGTTCGCGCA
>JAXDGO010000083.1:0-2777 GCA_034665005.1 Solirubrobacteraceae bacterium
CCCCACCCTGGGTCAAGTGATACGTGAATACTTTGGCTGCTAAAACCCCATAACTCAAATGACGCGAAGGAGACATTTCCTCCGAAGAATACTGCGGGC
Source organism: Solirubrobacteraceae bacterium (assembly GCA_034665005.1). Classification (GTDB taxonomy): domain Bacteria; phylum Actinomycetota; class Thermoleophilia; order Solirubrobacterales; family Solirubrobacteraceae; genus Palsa-744. The sequence goes on from JAXDGO010000083.1 coordinate 100, forward strand.
CCTGCCCAGCGAAGATATCGTGTGTCGGGTTGTAGAAGTAATAGAGCTTCTCCGGCTGCCACGAGCTCAGCCCCTCCGTTAAATTCATATTTTTGTCAGGATTAGCGGCTGGGGAGACCTGCTCTGAATACACGGTTGGATCGCCTGCCAGGTCGAATGCCTCGGTAGCAAGTACGCCAGACGCTTGATGGTCGGCATGGTTCTCCCCCGTCGTGAAATCGGGGAGCCACGTTAGAATCACCGATGGCTGTGTTATTCGGATAATGCGCACAAGTTGATCGAGACACCGGCCGTGCCCGCAGTGTTCTAGAGAGCTCAAGACGTTCTGACTCGCGGTATCGTGACCGCCCAGAAACCAGACATTTGTAATACCCAGAGAGCCCAGGGCGCGGCGTCCCTCCATCTCGCGTAGCTCGCCCAATGCCGCAGCCTGCTCCGGCCCCACGGCGTTATTTCCACCATCGCCAGGAGTTTGATAAACGACCGCTACTCGCTTCTGGTGGTCGTATATTTCACGCGCCAGATAAGAAGTGACCATCGTTTCGTCGTCGGGATGTGCCACCACCACAAGAATGTCGGCCTTGTAGCGAGGGTCGGCAGGACGGTTGTTCGCGAGATAGCTATCCGGCCGCGAATCGCTCGTATTTTGAGCAGGTGCGTTCGAGGTCAACGCAAGCGCAAGCCCTGCGCACAGGGGAGTTTTTATCACGAACGTAGCGCTAAATCGAGTCATAGATCCCCATCATTCTCTACAGTGCTTCGCCCGCTTTAGCGTGTCGCCAGATTTGCCATCGGAAAGATGTCATAAGGGCTCTGTACCTGCCGAATAAACGCTTCGGCTCGCGGGTAACCACTTTGTAGGCCGCGAAACTTGGCGACCGAGTCCTGCAACTCGTAGTAGCGGTCCGGGGTTTGGCTCGCATGGGCATAGCATGCGGCCCGCTTTATAGGTTCTGTCTCTGTGATATCCACGAAGTGGGTAGGCGCAAACTGCAGCGTATCTTCACCGTCGGAAACCTCGTAATAGTAAAGAGCGAATTTCTTCCCGGACTGCTTCCAGGCGTCATAGGTCAGCATCGAAATTGCTCGGTGATCCCGGTGATTATCAATGGGCCATTGATTAAAGACAGCATCTGGATTTTCGGCGTCGAAGAATTTTTGATATGCCTCATAATGCGCGTTATCTACAACTGCATGGCCATTGGCTTGGCCTGCATAGGATCGGCGCGCTTTCAATATCTCGCTTGCTTTCTTGGCTTCGGCAATGCGCGTGGTCGGTGGTGTAGGAGGCCATCCCCCATCATTTAAGTAAAGCAGAATCACTTCGTGGCCGAGTGCTGTAAATCGTGCTACCGTGCCACCACATCCATATTCCGGATCACCCGGGTGTCCACCTGTCACAATAATCTTTAGCTTCCGCGACAGTTCCGGAACGGTTGGTGCTTGAGCCATCGCTTGCATGGCGGCTGCTCCTGTCATCAAGGCCGGAGCAAGTCTGCCAGCGCCAATCAATATCTTTCGTCGATTCATTCCATGCCTCCGATACTCCCCGCCTGAAGAGATCTGCTATCGCTCCTTCGAATATCCGCGATGGTGCGACCGTTTAGCCTTTCCGCGAGTCCAATGATATAGCTGATTGACACATCAGCCTTTGCTTTGGTCTTAGTTATGAGAAGCGGTGCATATCGATGTTCAACTGGTACTCTTCTCCCTTTTGCAAGAGCTCTTCCCACGTAACTTCGCGGCCCATGCGGCCGGCCATTCGACCGAGCATTGCGCTCATCGCGCTCTCGACGCCCGTTGCAATCTGGTTGTGAAATTTTCCTGACGAGATGCTCTCGATGAAGCTTCGCTCCTTTTCGCGGTCAGCCAATACCAGATTGTTGGCAAACGCTCCGTTTGCGGCGAACGCGGCCGGGCTTGCGGTTTGTGACGCAGGCGTCTCATCTTTCCAGGTCCAAGCATGGTCACCAAGTATGCGCAGTGGTCCCGAGTACGGCGCCTCCGCGATGCCCGCAGAGCCGAGTACGCGTGTCGAAACTTCAAACCAGCCATTTGTTCCGAACTGCGTCGATGAGAAGCTCACGCGAACATTTTCGGGATAGGTAAAGACTAACTCATAGTTGTCCCACGTGTTGCCGAAGTTGGAGACGACATTTCGGCCGCCTGTCCCGGTGGCTTTCAACGGGTGCGCCTGGAGAATCCAGTTGCACATATCAATCACATGGATATTCTGCTCGACGATGATGTCGCCGGAGAGAGTGCGGTCCCACAGCCAGTTTCGGAGGCGCAGTTCGTCAGCAGACATGTGCGGCCGTTCAGGATAGCTCACCTCGGGCGCGTTGTAGTTTGTGGCAATGCATGCAATCTTTCCCAATGCGCCTTGCTGGATGCGCTGGACAATCTCAACGAAGGGGGGCGCCTTGCGAATCTGGAATCCGACCTCGACGCTCACATGGCCATCTGCACGTTTCGCAATCTGCAAGGCTTGATTTGCTTGCGCCACATCGACGCCTACCGGCTTTTCGCAGTATGCATGCTTGCCAGCGCTCACGACGGCGTCCAGGTGCTGAACGTGAAACCAAGGAGGCGTTGAAATTTGCACCGCATCTACATCCGGACATGTGGAAACTGCCTCAAATGCATCATAGCCACGGAACACCATTTTGGGGGCGATG
>JAXDGO010000084.1:0-2711 GCA_034665005.1 Solirubrobacteraceae bacterium
TGCCTGGTGGCGTGCGCAGCACTTACGAGATGCACCGTGGTGTGCCGCTGCGAATGGGACCGGTCGAATGAGCTACACCCACCCCGACTCGATGCGCGGCCACGTCGCGATCGTCACCGGCGGCGCCCAGGGCGTCGGCAAAGGCGTCGCCGCCGCGTTGCTCGAACGCGGGGCAGCGGTCCTGCTGGTTGACATTCTCGAGGAGAAGCTGGCCGCGACCACCGATGAACTCCGAGCGGCCGGCCGCGTTGAGCAATTAGTCGCCAATCTGCGCGATCCGCAATCAGCTCAGCGGATCGTCGCGGCCGCGGTCGACGCCTTTGGTGCGGTGCACGGGCTGGTCAACAACGCCATCGCCACCAACGAGCCGAAGGCGTTCGTCGACATCACGACTGAAGACTTCGCCCTCGGCCACGACGTCGGGCCGCGCGCGAGCTTTTTGCTCATGCAGGCCGTGCATCCCTTGATGGTTCAGACCGGTGGTGGTTCGATCGTCAACCTTGGCTCTGGCACGGGCACCGGCGGCGAGCCGAAGTGGGGCGGATACGCCGCCGCCAAGGAAGCCATCCGTGGGCTGTCGAAAGTGGCCGCGCTGGAATGGGGCCGGGACAACATTCGCGTCAACGTCGTCTGCCCGTTCGCCGAATCCGACGGCGTCAAACTGTGGAAGCAGTTCGCACCGGACGACTACACCAAGGCAGTGCGACGAGTTCCGATGAAGCGCATCGGCGATGTACGCGACGACGTGGGGGCGCTGGTCGCGTTCCTGCTCAGCAGTGACGCGACCTTCGTCACCGGGCAGACCATTCACGTCGACGGTGGGATCGGCTGCTTCCGATGACCGAGTCGCTGCGCGATCGGCAGCGGGCGCAGATCCGGGCCGACATTCGTCGAGCGGCGTTCCGGCTGTTCATCGAACGCGGCTACGACGCGGTGACGACCGAGGAAATAGCCGCGGCCGCAGGCGTTTCGCCGCGCACCTTCTTTCGGCATGTGCCGACCAAGGAGGAATTACTGCTGGCGCCGGTGCGATATGGCGGCACCGCCATCGTCAGCCTGCTCCAAGAGCGGCCCGCCGCCGAGTCGCCCGACCTCGCGCTGATCAATGCCATCATCACCCGGACCCGTTCGTTCGGGGTGGCCGACACCGAAGAGTGGCGGGAAGCCCTGCTGGTCGCGCCCGATCTGCTGGGCAAGCTGACTGTGCACCGGCCCGCCGACAAAGAGCGGGCGACCAAGCTCGTCGCCGCACGCATGGGCGCCAACCCCGACGCCGACATCCGGCCCGGACTTTTGGTTCAACTTGCTTTTGCGGCAGCCGACTTCGCGTTTCAGCGGTGGGTCTGCCAGTCGACGAAAAGGCCGAAGGCGCTCGACGACTATGTCACCGAAGCACTCGAGGCGGTCAAGAGTCCGCACTGGCGGCGCCGTCAAAAAGAATGGAGGCGCACGTGACGACAGAGACGATGAGCAAGGCAAAGTCGCTGACGCTGGTCGGTATCGCGTACGTCGTTGCCATCGCGGTGGGCGCAGCCTGGCTGGTATGGGGTGTGCACACCTGCCGGCTGTGGCTGGATACGCTGATCGCCGACCTACTGGCGACGTTGGTGATTTTCGCGTTCAGCCGGGTGTACGGCAACTCCAGTTTCTACGACGCGTACTGGAGCGTGGTGCCCCCCGTGCTGCTGTTCTACTGGTGGAGTCAGTCCGGGGTACAGCAATTGCGTTGCTGGCTGATCGCGGTAGTGGTGGTGTTGTGGGCGATACGTCTGACCGCCAACTGGTTGTACGCGTTTCCCGGTCTGCACCATGAGGATTGGCGCTACCCGATGTTCCGCGAGCGGGCCGGGCGATGGGAATTCGTGGTCGACCTGGTGACGATCCACCTCATCCCCACACTGCTGGTGTTCGCCGGCATGCTGCCGGTATACGTCGCGGTGACCCGACCCGGCGGCGACATCGGTTGGCTGACCGATATCGCTTTCGTCGTCGGGCTGGCGGCCGTGATCCTTGAGTTGGTCGCCGACGTGCAAATGCACCGGTTCATCCGGGATCGGCAAGACGGTGAGGCGATGGACCGCGGATTGTGGTCGTGGTCGCGGCATCCGAATTACTTCGGGGAGTTCAGTTTCTGGGTTTCGCTGGCGTTGTTCGGTGTGGCCGTCGCGCCGTCGGACGCCTGGTGGGTGTGTCTGGGAGCCCTCGGGATGCTGGGCATGTTCCTCGGCGGCAGCATCCCGATGATGGAGACGCGCAGCCTGCAGCGGCGGCCCGACTATCAGGACGTGATCGACCGGGTTTCCCGCTTTGTGCCCCGCCCGCCGCGACGGGCCTAGCAGGCGGTTGGGTGTGACTCGCAGTACGGCGTCGACCCGGGGAACCGATAACGGTGCGCAACCACCCACCGGTAGACGACGTCCTCGATGAAGCGGATGCCGGGAATGCGGTAGACCACCAAAGGGATTCGGCTGCCGATCGCCGTTGAGAGCGCAGCGTTGGCGGCCTCAGCGCCGGAGTAGACCGTGCCCGAAGAATCCAGCCATCGCACCGCATCAAGCAGGCTCCCCGGCGCGACGCCGAGTCGCTCCGCGACTCCGGGGCCTTGCAGTGGCTCGGTCCGAATATTTCCGGTTCGGTCGAACTTCAGCAGTAGATCCTTGGAGCGCGTGCACATTCCACACGCCCCGTCGAAGAACAATGTGCCCGCTGTG
>JAXDGO010000085.1:0-2941 GCA_034665005.1 Solirubrobacteraceae bacterium
CCGTGGCGTAGACTATCGGCCCAATCTGGGACACGGGCGGTTCGGGCAACGGGTCGGAATGGGCACGCTGCCCGACCTGCCACTGGGGTATGACCCGGCCCGATTACAGCTCGGCGACGTCGGCGGCGACGGCACGTCGGACGTCGTACTTGTCGAGCCGGACAAAGTGCTGGTGTGGTTCAACCGAGGAGGCAACGCCTGGCGTGAGCCGCTTGCCGTGCGGGGGCTACCCACAGCGGGCTGGGACATTCGCATCGCCGATCTGCTCGGCACCGGCGCAGGAGGGCTGCTGTGCAGCCGCGCCGCAAGCGGGGGTGACCGGCCGTCGATGTACTTCCTCGACCTGGCGGGCGGGATCAAGCCCGGACTGCTCGTCGAAGTCGACAACCACATCGGCGCGGTTACGACGATTGACTACACTTCCTCCACAACACTCGCGGCGCGTGACTACGTCGACTCCACGACCCGCTGGCGTACCCCTTTGCCGTTTCCGGTGCCTGTAGTGAATCGGGTGCGCACCACTGACCAGGTCTCACATACGGTGCTAAGCACCGAGTACCACTACCGCCACGGATACTGGGACGGTCTCGAGCGGGAATTCCGGGGGTTCGGCCGTGTCGAGCAGACCGACACCGAGACTCGCGACGGACAAGGACAGCCGGCTGCCGCAGCGCTCAGCCCGCCGACGCTGACCCGCACCTGGTTTCACCTCGGACCCGTCGATGCCGACCACGAACACTGGACGGAACTGGACCTCAGCGCGGAGTACTGGGACGGCGACGGGCAGCTGCTCGACCACACTGGGCAGGTCCAGCGCTTCCTCGCCAGTCTGCCCGACGGGACGAGCCGTCGCGACGCACTGCGGGTATTGCGGGGCCGCCCCCTGCGCTCGGAGCTGTACGCGATGGACGGGACCCCGCGCGAGAGCCAGCCCTACACCGTCACCGAACACACCTACGAGCTGCGGGAGGAGCCCGCCGGCGGGCTCCGGCGGGTTTTCGTGGCGTTCGACACGGCGCAGCGGAGCACGCAGTGGGAACGCGGCGACGACCCGATGACGCGGTTCTCGTTCACCGGAGACCACGATGAGGTCGGCCAGCCCCGGCGCCGCACCTCAATCGCGCCGCCGCGCCGATCCATATGTCGGCGGCCGGTGTCGGCCGCGGCCATCGGCACCGTAGACCCGGACCCCGTCGAAGTGTTGGCTACCCACGAACGCATCCGCTACGCCTCCGACGTTGCGGGCGTCGGAATCCATGACCGGGTGGCCGATGTGCGCACCTACCAGCTCGCGTCGGCCGTCAACGTCGTCGAGTCCGATCCCGGCGATGTCGGCTCGGTCCTGGCCGACCAGTACCGGGCGGCGCGGCAGGTACTCGTGACCTTCGACGCGCTGGATCCGGACGGTGTGGAGCCGATCGGGCACGTCGTGCACCACTACGACGGCCCCGCCTACACGGGCCTGGACCCCGGGCTGCTTGGCGCGCACGGGCTACTCACCCGCAGTGAGGCGCTAGTACACACCGAGGCCGTGCTGGACGATGCGTTCGGCGATTGGCGGCCGGCCTACTTGGGCGGCCCCGCGGTGCTGCCGGTCGGGGCGCCACCGGGCTACGGCGCGGACCTCGGCTACCGGAAGGAGCCGGCCGGGGCCTGGTACATCGACGGGTGGTATGCCGACATAACGCGACAGGCCTACGACGTCCAGCTCGCAACGGCCGCCGAGCCGCTGCCGCAGCGGGGTCTCGTGCTCGGCACCCGGGACGCGCTCGGGAACGAGACTCGGCTGACGCCCGACATTCACTGGCTAGCGCCGGTGTCGGTGCGCGACCCGGCAGGCCTCGAGACAGTCGTGACGCCGCACTACCGGACCAGCCAGCCGGAGCTGATCACCGATCCGAACGGTACGGAGAACCATTTTCGCTACCATCCGCTGGGGATGCTGACCGCGGCGTTCCGTGCTGGCACCGATGGTCGGGCGGGCACCGAAGATCGTCCGGAGATTACCCACGCCTACGACATGGCGGCCTTCTGCGAGGCCGGCCGCCCGATCTCAGTGCACACGGCGCAGCGGGTGCACTTCGCCAGCGACGGCATCTCCGATGAGCTCATCGAGTCGTGGGGATACTCCGACGGGTTCGGCCGGGTAGTTCAAGAGCGCGCACAGGCCGATGACCTCGCATTCGGAGCGGACGGTGACGACGCCGGGCTGATCGTGCTGGATCCCGGCGGTCCGGCACGGCTGGTGCCGGGGGCGGTCGGCGGCCCCGCAGTCGGCAGGAGAGACTCGGATCGGTTCGTCGTGTCGGGCTGGCAGGTTTACGACAATAAGGGGCGGGTGATCGAGAAATACGAGCCCTTCTTGTCAGCCGGTTCGGGGTACCAGGACGGGACGCCGCGCGGGCGGCCCGTGCGAATGTCATACGACCCGCTCGGCAGGCTCGTCCGCGTCGTCAACCCGGACGGATCGCAACGCCGCACCATCTTCGGCGTCCCGGCCGATCTCACCGACCTCGACAACGTGGAATCGACCTCGTGGGCTATGACCAGTTATGACGAGAACGATCTGGCCGCAGTCAGCACCGGCGGGGACGGGGCGTCGCTGGCCGGTCGGGTGCCCGCCGAGCAGCACTTCACGCCGACCACCACGATCCAGGACGCCTTCGGACGGACCGTCTGCGAGATCACACGCGGCGAGGCCAACGCGACCAAGTGGCACGTAGCTCGCACTAGCTACGACATGAGGGGCAACGTGCTCGCCGTCGTTGACGAGCTTGGCCGACCCGCACTGACCCACGCGTACGATCTAGTCAGCCGAGCGGTGCGGGTCGACAGCATCGACGCGGGACGACGTATGTCTGTCCTCGATGCGGCCAACAACCTGCGACACACCCGCGATGCCCGCGGCGCCGAGGCCCTGTGGACCTACGACGTCCTGAAT
>JAXDGO010000086.1:0-3398 GCA_034665005.1 Solirubrobacteraceae bacterium
CACGTCTATGGCGGCGACGCTGCTGCGCAGGTCTTTGAGTGAAATCCCCGTCGGAATCCTCTCTCCTCCTTCTGCGACGGGCTGGTGGTTGAACCATTAGTGGAGGAGTCGCTGTATTTTCGCGCGATAAGTTAGGCTGACGAGACGGCTGAGAAGCTATCGTAGGTGTTCGTTGCATGTTGACATTTTGGTATAGGGAATAAGTGTTCAAAACGGCATCAGTGCCAGGTACGAATGTTGTAATCGGTGTAGCCACAGCTCCGAGTCGATCACGCTGCTCATCATAGATGATGTTGTAGCCGTAGAATCTGGCCTGTTGCGGCATGGCTCAGGGATGGAAAATACGGGACAATTTGATTTAAATCTATATAACAGCAAAGAATTAGCGCAATCCTTCGTAACCCTTTAAAACATGTCCCCGTCCTGGTCTTTGGCCTTTGCACTAGGCTTCCTCTGTCGCTTAGAGGTTTCCGGACCACCAGTGTTATCATGCCCCCTCTTGTTCTGCAGATTTCGTGTGTTTACTGCCGGTTCGACATCTAGTATAGAACGTCCTTCAGGAACCGGGACGTCAACTTCTAGTTCGTCCCCAAACTCCCCAAGAGCAAACGACATGCCAGCTTCGTAGTCATCAGCTGCAGTGGCAGTTGCAGAGGAGCCGGGTGTAGCTTGGTATTCAGGGCCTGCAAAGCCTTGACGCTGATGATGTGGAGTACTAGGTCCGGCAACACTAAACATGTCAGCTATCCTGCCTGTGTCATTGGTAGAGGCACCGCTAGTAGTGAAATCAACACCTCGAGAAGATGCCTGACGATGAGAAGTTGATGCTGTAGCTTGGCTAAAGGAGGTGGACCGAGAAGGGCCGGCCTGAGATGATACACCCAGGGTATATCTAGGCTTAGCTGGTGATGACTTCAAAACAACATTGCGACGTTTCCCACCGCTCCCACTAGAAGCTCCTGTGCCATTTGCTACATTGCCCCCCTGAGTCGGTCGATTTGTGGCGTTAAAGCTGATGTTCCGAACCTCAATATAGCCTGGAGTGGAATTTTGTTCAACGGGGAATCTGTAATCTCCGTTGACAAACACCTTACTTGATGCGTGCATGTTGGTACTGCCAAGCACACGCTCTAAGCGCGGGTTTACCTCCGCGTAGAAGTATTGGGTAGTAGTGTGGGTGAACCTGGATTTGTAAAGCTTATCATTCCTGAGACTTGGAGGTGTAGGGTCATTGTAATAACCGGACACGTCTCCTTCAAAGGTATATGTCTTGCCGTCTGCCTCAAGATTTGGTGTATTCTTGAGCTCAACGGCTACTAGGATCCGAACATAGTGGATAGGCAAGTCTTCCGAAACGAAAGGGATAGCATCGGTCGCAGTAAACTAAGTGACCAATGAGAGGCCAATTCCAATGTGCACTATAGCTTCGCCACTATAGATGAATATACACCGGGATAGTGCAGTACCATAGTAGAGTTATTAAAGTGAGAAATCTAACCTTGGGCTGAGTACAATCTTCATTACCAGTCAAGCGCCCTGATCCAAAGATGATATAACTTCTACCGCTGTCGAGGAGGTCGCCCCAGAAAGCAACGTAGAAGCTGCGCCACGAAGATGGTTCTTTCTCTGCCGAGTCTCCCTCCTCAAACTCGACTAGGGCATTCTTGTAATTGGAATCGGAGATGCCTTCGATTTGGGCAATGCGCCCGATAACAGTAAACCAAGTAGCCATCGTGGCTGTGGGGGAATTAATAGAAAGAACTGAGGGCTCTATACCTGAAATATAAGTAGCTATATAATATTTTAGTGATAAAGAAGCAGGAGATGGCGGATTAAGGAGCTGCTAAAGGGGTAGGTAGAGGGCTAAAAGAGTGGTATTTATAATAAGCTTTCCACGTACCTGACGGAGACACGCAAGCTGATGCAGACGCGCAAGCTGCACCCCTTTGGCCGGCTGAGCTGCTGCTCCGTCTAGCTATGGTGATCGGTCCTAAAGTAAAAGCTTCCTGGGCTTCCCCGCCTGTATCGGCTTACGCGTCTGGGGTATCGGCTTGCGCGTCTATAGGAACATCAGCTTTCGTGTCTGCACCTCCTGGTTAAAGATTGCGTTTTACTAGTAAGAAGCGCAAAGGAAAAACAAACCTTTAAATCGCGGGGGAATAGTATTAAATTATTAATATTATTCTCCCCTATACATCTCGTGTTAGGAGTGTATAAAGGAGGAAAAATGATTAAAGGAGAAAATTTTATGCAGGGAAGCTACCCGTAACGGCTGTAGAAAATTTCTACATATAGGCAAAAGGTTTCAGAAACGATTTGCAGAGACAGAGCACATTCGTAGAGGTGGCCAGTTCCTATAGCGGTTGGCACATCCTACAGCGCACATGCTATAGCGCGGGAAACGCCGTAGGTTGTGTTAAACTTTGAGCGCGTACAGTACTGTACTTAAATACTAATAAGTTAGGTGAGGGATCCTGACTAAATATTGAAGAATATCCCGCTCTGACTAAGCCATTGCGTGGCCTGACCACCATCACTACGGAGTACTACCGAGAAACTACAGAGGGTACTGCGTTGGAAAGTCGTGAGGATATACTCGAGCGACAGCGAGGTCGCCTAGCACTGTAGAATCAATATTTAAACGTACAGTAAAGGGATTAGGAAGGGGTGAAAACGTAGCGTAAGACTCCTATACATTTTACTGTAAAACTTCTATTTAAATTGATTTGTAGTGAAAGGGGACATAGGGGTAGCCCTCTCCTTCTATCTCATCTTCTATTATATAGACAATAGCAGGAGTAGAGTCAATAACCGGTGACAATAACAGTAGTATATAATATAAGTTGACCAAATGAGCCCCTCTGACTACTCCAGAAAAGGGAATTTCGTCTCCAAGTAGTAATGATCGGCGTCACGTGGGGGGCTCGGAGCACGCACCTTCTCTTTATTGGCAGGGGTCTAATTCAAGGGTGCGTATATATGTCTAACTCTCCCCCATCGATATTCTTCATCCTTTTTGAGCTCTTCTAGCACTTCTTCTTGAACGATTCACTTGATTTACAATTGTTCTAAGTAGTCCAACACGTCCTACAATTATTCCAGATCAAAACCTGTGTTTTAATCCTATTCTACGCCACCGGAGGATTCAGCGAATCTATACCGGTCAAATCCGCCATCTACCACCTACCATCTCCCGCAACCACAACTCTGCTCGCAGAGCTCCTACAAATCGAAGCTATTCTGACTCCCGCACCAACCATACCACAGTCCCCTATCTCAAACACGCTGAAACTCACTCGAAACCATCACCATCGCGCACGTACCTCTCTGCCTAAGCTTCAAACGAACCTCAAAACATACTATCTTTACTAACCCTCTGAATACGTCCTCAAACGCGG
>JAXDGO010000087.1:0-2524 GCA_034665005.1 Solirubrobacteraceae bacterium
AGCTTTCTTGTAATCTCCCAAACCGGTGTAGATAACCCACAGATAGACCTGTGGGTCTTCATCGTGAGGGTACGTTTGCGCAAACAAGTCGCAGGCTTTGCGAGCAGCGTCCAGATTTCCAGTCACCACATATTCGTAAAACGCAGAAACGTGTAGCTTCTCCCGATCACTTGTTCGATCACGCAACTGGTACGCTTTGCGTGCGTTTTCAGCTGCGACGGTGAGTTCGCCTTGGGGTTGGTAACATTCAGCCAGGCGCAGATAAGCCATGGCAAAGTTTGGATCCAGGGTGGAGGCCCTTTGAAAAAACGGCATGGCGGCAACGTAATCGTTAGTCACATCAGAAGCCTTTATACCAAGTGAATACGCTTGTAGCGCCTCCAGTGACGGAGTGGTCACGTCTTCGGGTAACGCGTCGTATTTCTGGATTGACACCAATGATTCGCCCAATTTTCGACGCAAGCTGCTTGCCGCCTGACCGAGCGCTTTCAGCACTTGCTCTTTCCCGTTGGCGGTGACTTGTTCTTGTGCCAGCATATCGCCAGTGCGGCAGTTTACCGCCTTCAAACCGACGACGTACTCGCTGCCCAACATCGAAATCGAACCTTCGATACTGGCGGCGCTTCCAATGCGTTGACCAACTTGGAGCGCGAGCTCCGGCGTGAGCCGTGCGTCCTTCGGCTGTGACATCAGCGCGAGAGTCTGCGCGATACGCTGGTCCGAAATGAGACTTAGAAACGGCGATTGCTCCAGTTGCGAACCGAGCCCTTGCCGCAAGGTGCCGTCGAACACGGGATCACCAGTCGTGTTGTTGAAATCAGCGAGGACGATGGTGTCTTTGTTACTGAGCACCTTGGTTTGACGCAACCGATAGAAAAGGCTGCCTGCAATTAGCAAAATGATGAACACGATCAATGCGGCGATCTTCCAGATTTTTTTCGCTTGGGCCCTTTTTGCTTGTGTAAATTTCTGCGGCGTTTCTCGATTACCGCTTTCGCCGTCGTAAAGGTTAACGAGAGATACTTTGTGGCCGTGTTTTACTTCGCATTCGCCAAGATCGTGAAGGCATGAGCGCCAGCGCGGATAATGTTCCAGATCGTCGGCGACGCGTTTGGAAAGAAGAATGTGACCAGCGTCACCGCAATCCATCACTCGCTGGGCGAGATTAATTCCAGCACCGGCAATGTTGGCTTGTGCGTTTAAATCCGTGATTTCGTTGACCGGGCCACTGTGAATTCCCATTCGCAGCCTCAACTGAGGCTTTTCTTTTGACCCGGGCGGCTTTTGTAACTCCTGGGTGATTTCAAGCGCACATAGCACCGGCGCTTCAGGAGTGTTGCGAAAGACGAGGGCCCCGCCATCTCCGGTGGGCAGCCGGAGCAACTTGCCATCAGCTTCTGCGTTCTTGAACTGCTCGGTTCCGCGGACAATTGCCTTCAGCGTCTCGAGCTGCTCGCTCTGCTCGGTGATGAGTAGCTTCGAGTAACCGACAATGTCGATAAATAAGACGTGGCCGATATCGAACTTCAGCTCTGAAGGAGACTCGGTTGTCATATTAATTCGAGCCTTACTTCTCTTCGCAAAGCTTCTGGAAGCGCGGATCGCCGCGGAGATTGTCCCAATCGGGATCAAGACGAAGCAGGGCGGGCGTCACCACCGGCGAGCTGTAGGAAGTGACAAACAGGTGTTGCAGAGCTGTGATGGCGGCGTCTTTCTCGCCGACCTGGGCTTCGATGCGAGCAAGCGTGTCTTCGTAACTAGGACCTACTCTTGGTTCTTTGGAGGCAGGCATAAGCACGACAGCTTCCTGCGCGTGCTTCAACGCAGCGGACTTATCGCCCAGCCAAGTCTCAGACCAGGCTAGAGTAGCGAGCAGGTCGGCATTATTGGGTTGAGAGCGCAATAGCTCTTCGGCATCAGCTTTCGCTTTCCTATAGGTCGTGGTCGCTGCTGGAATGTCACCGGAGTGGCGCTGCAGATCGGCGAGGAAGTTCTCATAGTTAGGAAAGAATGAATCCGAGGCCTGCAGATTCTTCAGGTGTGATTGGAAGGTGGCAATCGCCGGCTGGTAATCGCGCAAGTAGATCGCGTTGCAGGCCAGGATGCTGAAGTAGAAGCTATCGCCGTCCTGCGGCTGGACCGAATCGAGGACGGTTTGTGCCTGTTTGATGTCACCACTCATTTGGTAACTGACGGCCAACTGAGAAACGAGCGTCGCGTTTTGTGGACTAAGGTCGAGCGCGCGACGCATATATTTTTGCGTGTAAGCAGGGTCGCGTGTCTCCAGTCCCGCGAGCGCGGCATTAGCCAGGAGAAAAACATTCCGTGGATCGAGTTCGATAGCTTGATCGAAAAGACTCCGACTTTCGTCCCAATGGCCCTGCCGCCGTAGCACCGCGGCTAGCGCTTCGCTAACGCTAGAATTGTTCGGGTATTGTCGGCGCACTTCTTCAAAAGAAGCTTTAGCCGCGTCGTAGTCAGCCTCGACGTAGCATTGATACCAGCCCCGAGCTATTTTCGTCTC
>JAXDGO010000088.1:0-2770 GCA_034665005.1 Solirubrobacteraceae bacterium
GAGAGATTGAAATCAATTTGAGCGGGCCGATTCGCATGGTGAAACAATTCTTGCCGCATTTGAAAACAAAATCAGAGGCCGCAATCATGAACGTTTCATCGGGATTGGCATTTGTTCCATTGCCCATCTCACCGGTTTATTGCGCCACCAAGGCCGGCCTGCATTCGTTCACCGAGTCTCTCCGTGTGCAACTGAAAAACACCAAAGTGAAGGTATTTGAGCTAGCACCGCCGGCGACACAAACAGAACTCTTGGGTAACTTTAGTTTTGAAGACATGAAAGGCGCTTCTCTCATGAAGGTGGAAGACATGGTTAAAGTCGCCGTCAAAGGAATGCAAACCGATCGATTGGAAATCCGCCCAGGTCAGGCGAATCAGCTCAAAATGATGAGTCGCGTGGCGCCTGGATTTATTTTGAAACAAATGAGCCGATCGGTCGATCGTATGCTGAGAACACAGAATTAATTCGAAGTATCCGAAGCTATGACGAAATGCTCAAGCTCTACCCTGATCGGATCAATCGAGGTGCGCTCTGGAGTTCGGTGCGCGCCATGAAAACTTAATCCTTGGGATGTCATTCAGAACTAGGCCACAGAAAAGCAATCGAAAAGTGGCGCTCCAATGTTCGGAAAGACTGTTCCAAAGTACAAATGAGAGGGAGTTGTCGAAAGGAGACGTAGCGATGGGAAACGAAGGCTCTTATGTGGCTCTCGGGCTGAAAGTGTGGAAGGCGCAAATCGAACGAGCGGACAAGCTATTTGGGAGCCTCTCGTCCGAGGAGGTTCTGCGAGAAATAGCGCCTGGCAGGAACAGGCTACTTTACTTGTGGGGACATCTCACAGCCATACACGACGCGATGCTGCCGCTGTTGGGGATGGGAGAACGGCTTTATCCCGAGTTTGATGTCGCCTTCGTATCCAATCCCGACAAGTCACAAGCAGCGATTCCTTCCCACGAACAGGTTCGCCAGGCATGGACGACAGTAAACGCTGAATTGTCGAAGGGGTTTGAAAAAATGTCGTTGCCCGACTGGGTCCAGCGGCACGCCGCCGTATCGGAAGAAGATTTCGCCAAAGATGCTTCGCGCAATCGCTTCGCTATCCTACTGAGCCGCACGAACCATCTGTCCTATCACCTGGGCCAGGCGGTGCTGGGACTCAAGTGATCGAGCGTAAAGCATCGGAGCTGGAGAGTTCCCAGCTCAGCAACAACGGAGAAAGACAATGACCAAAAAGCTCGAAGGCAAGACCGCCGTCATTACCGGCGGCACAGAAGGGATTGGATTTGCTACGGCAAAGCTCTTCGTCAACGAGGGTGCCTATGTCTTCATTACGGGCCGCCGCCAGAAGGAACTTGACGAGGCCGTGAAGGCAATCGGCATGAACGTTTCTGGAGTTCAGGGGGACGTTGCCCGATTGGCTGATCTTGATCGTCTTTACGAGACCGTCGCTAAGGTGAAAGGGCGAATCGATATTGTTTTCGCCAACGCCGGCGTGGGCGAATTTGTTCCATTTGGAGAGGTCACTGAAGAGCATTTTAACAAACTATTCAACATCAATGTGAGAGGAACGCTGTTCACGGTGCAAAAGGCCTTACCGCTACTGAATGATGGGGGCTCTATCATCCTCACCGGCTCCGTCGCGAGTGTTAAGGGTACTGGCGCCTTCGGCGTCTACGCCGCGAGTAAGGCTGCCATCCGCTCGTTCGTGCGAACCTGGACCACGGATCTGAAGGACCGGCGTATCCGCTCAAACGTTGTTAGTCCGGGTCCGATCAATACGCCGCTGGCCAGTCGGCAATCTGCAGACGTGATCGCAGGGATTGCGTCCACCATCCCGATGGGACGCATGGGGGAACCCGAGGAAGTTGCTAAGGCGGCCTTGTTTCTGGCTTCTGATGACTCCAGTTTCGTCACGGGTATCGAACTGTTCGTTGATGGCGGCAGAGCCCAGATCTAATCGAAAGGGGGGAGACTTTTTTGACGGGATCGCGCGGAATGCCCGAGCGACGACGTTGCTTTATAAAAAAGGAGCAAAGATATGCAATCCAAAAAGGCCATAATGACTTCAAGACGGGAGTTCGTATCGAATGCCCTCGGAGTTGCTCTCGTAACGGCCTTGACTTGGCAAGCCCGAGCTGACCAAGCCCATTCGATTCACGAACAATCCGACAGCCGTAACTCCAACTCCGGAAGTACAACTCAAAACAGATCTCTGAGGTGGGATGTGTTCGCGATTTCGAGCGCCTTGCCAAGCAGACGACCACCGCGCTGGAACTATATGACGAAATGCTCAAGCTGTACCCTGACTGGATCAATCGAGGTGCGCTCTGGAGTTCAGTGCGTGCCATAAGAAGTTGATCCATTCTGTTGCTGCTTTGGCGGCGGCTCTTGTCGTGGCCATGCAATATCTTTAAATTTTAATTTCTACAAAGGTAACGTGCTAATCAACAGAAAGTTTTGTTAAATGGGTCAATCCTTTACCCCTTCACATAAAAAGGCTTGCGCGGGTTCTTCTTCATCCGTTCAGCAATTCCTTCTGCCAGCCATTGGTAATACTCGCCTGCGAAAGGATCGGAGCGCTGTTCGCGTATATCCAAGAACATGCCTTTACTTTTCTCCCAGGCGGTTGTTACGAACGAACCCAGCGTTTTATCAACAGCGTCCATATTGATGAGCCCATCGGCAACAAGCATCCCCAGTGATTCCATTTGCTGGCCAAACTGGACGAGATTGAGCCGCTCTTCGGCAGGAAGCTTCTGAAATTCTGCCC
>JAXDGO010000089.1:0-2858 GCA_034665005.1 Solirubrobacteraceae bacterium
GGCGCCCAAACTGCTTGGTCTTCCGCCTGAGAGACGCCGTTTACGCAGGTCCTTACGCTGCGTGGATTCCGACCATGCCGCCCTCACAGGGCGTTGTGCTGCCGAATACGCCTCTGAATAGATCAAGGCCGCCTTCGGCGGCGCATTCATCCGGCAGGCCGGACGACCAGACCGCGACACTGCGCGCGGCCCTAGCGGGCCGTGCTCGGTCCCGGTCTGGTCGTCCGGTCGACACCTCGTTGAGCGTGCGCCGCTGCGGGTGCTGCGCATTAGTCGAGTCGTGAGCGGGAGCCGGTGTCCGAGACCGGTTCCCGCTCATCGGGTTGGTCAGTCGTGGATCATGCTCGGGTTAGAAGATCGATCGAACGGTGAGCGACACTGGTGAGGAGGTCGATGGGCCGAAGGCCACCGGGTTGTTCGGGGTGAACACGGCGGTGAGGGAGTGCGTGCCTTTCGACAGCGCCGAGGTGTGGAACAAGGCCAAACCGGCAGTCACCCCCACCGGGGCACCCAAGGGTGTGGACCCGTCCATGAACTGAACGTGGCCGGCTGCGTTGAAGGGTGCCACGTTGGCGATAAGGAATACCGGAAGGCGTTGGAAGGCAGGGTTGGGGCTGACTGTCAGTGTGGTTCTAGTGGTTGTGGCGTAGACGATGTAGGGCATTGGGTTGGAGGTTGAGGTGCTGAAGTCTGGGGCGTTGGTGGGGGTGAACACGGCGGTCAACGAATGGGTTCCCACGGGTAGCGTCGGGGTGATCGACGCGGTGCCGCCGGAAACGGGCGCGCTACCCAGGGGGGTGGCGCCATCGTTGAACTGGACGTTGCCTACCGCTGATGCTGGGGTCACCGTGGCAGTGAGGGTCTCGGGGGTGCCCATCACAGTCGGGGAGGCTGGTGTCGTGGTCAGCGTGGTGGTGGTGGTTTGCGGAATTGCCCAGCTGGCGTGGCTGTCGGTGGCAGGGTTGTTGGTGAGGTTGGTTTGGTTGCTGCCATCGACGTTCATCGAGTAGATCTCGCTATTGCCGTCGTGGGTGTTGTTGGCGTTGAAGGCGATGCGGGTGCCGTCAGGCGAGAACGTGGCCTGTGAGTTTTTCGGGATGGTGGTGATCTGGGTTTGGTTGGTGCCGTCGGCGTTCATTAGAAAGATCTCGGGGTTGGGATCGCCGCCATTGCGGGTGCTGGAAAAGGCGATGTGGGTACCGTCGGGGGAGAACGCCGCCTCGGTGCTGTGGGTAAAGACTGGGTCGAAGGTGAGCTGCACGTGGTTGCTGCCGTCGGCGTTCATGGTCCAGATTTCGCTGTCGCCGGGGTTGCGCCCGACGTCGTTGCTCCAGGCGATCTTCGTCCCGTCCGGGGAGAACGTCGGGCGCCGGTTGTTGCGCTGGTCGGTGGTCAGCCGCACGACGTTGGTGCCGTCGGCGTTCATCACATAGATCTCGTTGCCGTTGCGGTTGCCCGGCGGCGTGGCGTCCCGGTTCGACCAAAACACGATCTTGCTGCCGTCGAAGTTGAACTGCGGCTCTTGATCGTTGGCGGAGTTGTTGGTGAGGTTGGTTTGGTTGGTGCCATCGATGTTCATGGAGTAGACCTCGATGTTGCCGTCGCGGTCGCTGTTGAACACGATGTGGCTGCCATCACCGGAGACCGACGGTGCGCTGTCGTTGGCCGTCGGATTGTTGGTGAGCTGGACTTGATGGGTGCCGTCGGGGTTCATTTTAAAGATCGCGAATTTGCCGTTGACGGCTCTTTGGAAAACGATCGGGCCGTTGGTGGCAGACACGGCCGCCGACGCGGGCACCGAGACAAGCAGCGCCATCAGAGTCGCCAGCGCGATGGCCACGACACCGGCCAACGTCCAGACGCGGGGTGGATGGCTCGTGGCCGGACGTGGTCGACCGGCCGTGGTGGCGCGGTGTTCTATCGGGATGAGGGGAAGGGGAAGGCGGGGCATGACGAGGAACCTCCAAAAATGATGCGGCGATCCCCCATCACCGCTGAAACCAATTGATGTAAATCCGGGAAACGTCGGGCTTTCTCACCCGTCGGGAGCGCAGCGCCCGGCCGGCAGCGGGGTCATGCGGACGCCCTGGTTTGGTTCATTGGGTCGCTCAGGTGAGTGCCGCGCGGGGTGCGGGGCTACCTTGTCCAGCTCCCCGGTGACATGGTCTCGCTGCGGGGCTGCTGCGCGTTTGCTGAACCTGAAAGCCCCGTGAGCCCGCCGTGCAGTCACCGCGGTCGGTCCGGGCCGGGCCGGTGGACGCGCGGTCTCGGACTGAGCCGGATCACCCGAGCCGCTGGTCGAAAGGCTCGCGGTCACCGCGGGACGGGATTTACCAACCCGATGCCAGCCGTGACGGCCCCCGGCGACCCGGAGTGAAAACACCATCGGCGGCGGCACCAGCACACCGCAGGTGAGGATTGTCACCAGGCGAACCTCCCGCATACATGGATCTCATGCGGCGGCAACGCTGCGCTCCGACGATGAACAAAACAAATACGGCAGTCGACCAGGGGATGGCGACAAGCCCCACCAGGGACAGCGAACGGGTCAGCGTCGGGGAGATACGTGATCGCTACGCCAGACGGCATGCTGGTCAGATCGGTCCTGATCCTGCTGTCCATGGTGATCTTGGCTCGTGTCCTTTGGCGCGCCCGGTCGCACGGTGACGCATGGGGACCAAGGACAACAAGGCTGGAGCCTCATTGAACGTACGCCAAAAGACATCCCTAACACCGAGGCGCGGGTGGCGCCGCCGAAAAGCCGTTCGGATGCAGTGCTGAGCGGGACGATTGCCTGGTCGTCTTCGTTGGCGACGGAAGTCGAGCCCGCCGCGTTGAGCACTCCGACCACAGTCAGC
>JAXDGO010000090.1:0-2525 GCA_034665005.1 Solirubrobacteraceae bacterium
TTGCGAAGTGATGATGCGCTTCGCGCGTGAAATAATCCCGACTGAGAGCGTGGAAAGGCGGTTTGCAATCGTCAATTTGGAATATTGGTTTCATGCTAACTCATCTGCGTTCCCGCGGATGATCCGCGCCTTCATGCGTCGTTGCGCGCTGCTCAGCGTCTCCGTGGGCACTGCCTTTCGCAGATTGCGTGATCCAGGCCCGTGCTTTCCGTTAGGGAGCGGTGCCGGCCCGATCTTGATCGCCGGCTGTAGCGATAAACTCACCGACAGCTTGGCAAAAAAGGCCCGGCGATCCGGGTAAAACATCTGACTAATGGTTGGGTGCATTTTGAGTCTTCGGTTGACCTACCGCTCAGGGTGCTTCAACACCGCTGAGAATTCCGCCGAGATGTCCAGTGAGCGTAATCACCATCAGCGCGAGCAACG
Organism: Solirubrobacteraceae bacterium; assembly: GCA_034665005.1. Taxonomy (GTDB): domain Bacteria; phylum Actinomycetota; class Thermoleophilia; order Solirubrobacterales; family Solirubrobacteraceae; genus Palsa-744. Next base: position 427 of record JAXDGO010000090.1, read on the forward strand.
TCACTGCTAAATAAACGACACCCGGCGGGACGCTTTTCGCGCGGAGGCGCGAGCGCTTCCAGCAGAGAATGAAGATGAGCGACGCCGAAGTCAGCCCGCAGATCATATGCAGAAGTAGATTGCCTTTCAGGGTCGCGCCTTCGAGTTGCAATTGCCACGCTCCCAAGCCGGTGGCGATCGCCAATGGGACGGTCAGCGCGGCGCCGAGGAGATTATAATAAGCGACCGCTGCAAAAACCGGTTGCTTGCGCCAGACCGCCAGCACTTCGAAGACAGCGCTCGCGATAAAGAGCGCAATCGGAAAATGAATGATGACTGGATGCTGCGCGTGTCGGGCGAGGAGCGCGGCCTTCAGGTCGAAGGGATTGATGGCGGTCGCGAGAAGTAGGTTCATAATCTTTACGGGCCGCCACCACAATGGGCATCTAATCGCGCCTTACTACTTCTGGACCACAATGGTCCCAGTCATCTTCGGGTGAACTGAGCAAAAGTAGGTGTAGGTACCGGGAGCGCCGGTTGTGATCGTGAACTCTTGATCCGTATCGAGCGCGGTCGATTTCTTAAACTGCTTCTCGACGCTCACGATGGTGTGAGGTTCTTCGTCCCGGTTAATCCAGGTCACCTTCTCTCCAGACTTCACGGTTATGGTCTGGGGATTGAAGGCGAAGTCTTTGATCTCAACCCTGTTTTGCTTGGCGCCGTCGGCGTTCTTCATCTCGCCGCCGAGCGCGAAGAGGGACAGATTCAGAAAAGCGACGCCGCACAACAGTGCCGCCATTTTATTTTTTGGAGTAGATGTAATCATAGTTTGAGTAGGTCTAGCTGAGGTTGGAATCGACAACGGCGAGAGCAGTGGTGCCTTGCTTGTACTGAACGCTCGTTAGGCCAAGCATGCTCCGGAGCTTTTCAGCCGGCACCTTCATAGGACCGGGCGATGGCGCGGTTCCAGGCGCGGGCTGTGGGAAGGCAGTGGACATCGCGCTGTGGAAAGTCACGTTACCTTCGACTTTCTGAAGCACTTGATGGATGTGGCCGTTGAGCACGGTCACCGAGCCGAAGCGTTTCAGATATCCCAGTGCGCGTTCGCTGTCGCTCGTACCCCAGCCCCACTGCGGATAAACCGCCCACAGAGGGATATGAGCGAAAACAACGATCGGCGTGCTCGACCCAAGGTCCTTTACGTCGGCCTCGAGCCACTCTAGCTGTTCGTCGCCGAGTTGGCCCAGGCCGCCGGCCTGAAGGTCTAGGACATTGACCAGTGCAATGAAATGGATGCCGTTTTTGTTGAAGCTGTACCAGCCCGCGCCTTTACCTTCGACGCTCTTTAAATAACGTTCACGGTAAAGCTTTCCGCCGTCATTTAGGACGTCGTGCTCGCCCGGCACAAAAAACACATCCTTTGTTCTGCAGCTCTTTAGCACTTGATCAAAGGTGTCGAACTCCTCCGGCTTCGACAGCTGGGTGATATCTCCCGTGTGGATAAGGAAAGACGGCGGGGTGGGCATCGCGTTGATGCGATCCAGAGCAATCTTGAACGTCTCCGTCACATCTTTGTTGGCCTCTTTGCTGAAGCCGATGTGGCTGTCGCTAATCTGGAGAAAGCTGAGATCCGTAGCCGAAGGTAACGAGTCTCCTGCTTTCGCGATTTGAGCAAGAGTCCTCGATGCCAGCACCCCGCCGCTTATGGTCCACAGCAGACCGGTTCCCGCCCATGCCATGCAGTGGAGAAAGCCGCGGCGATCGATTCCGTCGTGTTCGTGGTCGTGAGAAATGTAATCCGACATAATATTGATCCTTGGTTAGGTTTGATTTAGTAAGGTTTTGCTTTTCAACATTCCTGACCGATTCAGCGCGGTTTTATTCCCGAAATCTTTAGTCGACTTCCCTTTGCGCGGTGTCCGCGGCGCGCGCCAAAGATTTGAGCAGCTGCAGGAACTGATTGGATTGTCCTCTGAACAATCCGTCCGCGATAAAGCTGTTGATCGCGCCGGTGGCATCCAACTGTCCTGGACCGCTCGGGCGAATGATCGCGCAAGCCGGCAGGCTTGGACTGATGAAGTCGCACGGCTCGGGCATGATGAGGTTTGCCTGCAGCGTCT
>JAXDGO010000091.1:0-3173 GCA_034665005.1 Solirubrobacteraceae bacterium
GTGCGGCGGATAATCGGATGAGCCGTCAGGAATGGCCGCGTACGCCCAATTCACCTTTGAGATACAGCGCCCGGCACGCCTGACGAGCCAGCTTGCCGCTGGTGGTTCGCGGGATGACGCCGGCCGCCACCAGCAGCACGTCGGCCAGCGGCAGGCTGTGCCGACGGGATACCGCCGTGCGGATGTCATCGATGACCGGTTGCAGATCACCCCGGCCGGCCCCCGGCGCTCGTTCGGCGACGATCACTCCGCGCTCGCCGACCTCACCTGCGGGCGCTCCCGGTACCTCGTTCGCCGGCACCGAAAACGCTGCGACAAAACCAGATCGCACTTTGGGCGACGCCTCTGCCGTGGTGGCCTCGATATCTTGCGGATAGTGGTTGCGGCCGTCCACGATGATCAGATCCTTGACGCGCCCGGTGATGTAGAGCTCACCGTCCAGATAGACGCCGAGATCCCCGGTCCGCAGCCAGGTGGCGTCGCTTGGCGCCCCGTCAGCATGGCTGCCTGCCTGCAGTCGGCGCTGCAGCTTGTTTCCGAACACCTGCTCGGATTCTTTGGGGCGCGCCCAGTAACCACGGCCAATGTTGTCGCCGTGCAACCAGATTACACCGACCTGCCCATCGGCTACTTCCACCTCGTTCTCGGTGTCGACGATGACACCCCACTGGCTGCGGGCGACCCGGCCGCAAGAAACCTGCGAGATGGCATTGGGAGCGTCGCGGGAAACCCGGACCGCGTGCCCCGCGCCCAACTGCTCTCGGTCCACGTAGATAGCGGACGGCCCGGCGGAGAGGTCGATGGTCGAGACGAAAAGGGTCGCCTCGGCCATACCGTAAGACGGCTTGACCGCAGTGCTCGGCAGCCCATACGGGGCGAACGCCGCGTTGAACTTCTCGATCGAGCCGATCCTCACCGGTTCGGAGCCATTGATCAGCGACACCACATTCGTCAGGTCCAGCTCCTCCCCGTCATCGGGCAGCCCGCGGTCGGCGGCCAGCTCGAACGCGAAGTTCGGCGCCGCGGCGAAGGTCGGGCCGTGCTTGGACTCCGCGGCCAGTTGGCGGATCCACCGTTGCGGCCGCCGGACGAACGCGACCGGTGACATCAGCGTGACCTGCGTGCCGAATACCGCCACACAGACGATCATCAGCAGGCCCATGTCGTGGTAGAGCGGCAACCAGCTGACACTGCGGATGTCCCAGTCGATACCGGTCGAGATCACCATCTGCAGCACGTTGGTGCCGATCGCGCGATGGGTGATCTCCACACCAACCGGGGATCGGGTGGACCCCGAGGTGTATTGAAGATAGGCAATGTCGTCGGTGTCCAGCCGAACCGGAGCGTACGTAATACCCACCGAGTCGGGAACTTCGTCGATTGCGATGACCCGCGGTCTGCTGGCGCGCGGCAGCGAGCGGACAAACTCCTGAACCGCCGCGGCCGCGGCAGCCGTCGTCAATACCACCGACGGCCTGGCGTCGCTTAGCACCGCGTCGAGGCGCTCGGCGTGCCCCGGAAATTCCGGTGCGAACAGCGGCACTGCGATGTCGCCGGCCTTGATCGCGGCGAAGAAGCCGACGATGTAGTCGATGCCCTGGGGCGCCAAGATCGCCACCCGATCACCCTTGGAGGTGATCTGCTGCAGGCGAGCACCGATGGCCCGCAGCCGGGTGCCCAGCTCAGCCCAGGTCAACTCGATCATCTTGCCGTCGGCATGCTGGCTGTAGTCGAGGTAGCGGTACGCGACGGCATCGCCGATGTCAGCGATATGGCGGTCCAGAAACGTCACCACGTTGGCGCCGTCTGGCAGAACAATGCCGCCATCCGCGTCGAGGTAGTCAGTCAATTCCGGCCGGTTTAACCGACTGCCGCCGTCGGTATCCCAGACACTTAGCATTAGGGAAGTCTAAGAGATAAAAGTGCTGTTCGCCGTCAGCACCCGACGGTGTCAGCATCCTTCCTTACGCGTCGGAGAAGTTTCGGACGACCGCCGGGTCGACCGGGATGCCCGGTCCGGTGGTCGTCGACACCGTAATCTTCTTCAGGTAGCGGCCTTTGGACGACGACGGCTTGTGCCGCAGCACCTCGTCGAGCGCCGCGCCGTAATTCTCCACGAGTTGCTTCTCGTCGAAGGACGCCTTGCCGATCACGAAGTGCACGTTGGCCTGCTTGTCGATCCGGAAGTTGATCTTGCCGCCCTTGTTGTCGTTCACCGCCTTGGTGATGTCCGGAGTGACGGTGCCGGTCTTGGGGTTGGGCATCAGGCCACGCGGCCCGAGGATCCGCGCGATCCGGCCGACCTTGGCCATCTGGTCGGGCGTAGCGATCGCCGCGTCGAAGTCGAGGAAGCCGCCCTGGATCTTTTCGATCAGGTCGTCGCTACCCACCACGTCGGCACCGGCGGCCGTTGCCTCGTCGGCCTTTTCGCCGACCGCGAACACCGCGACCCGAGCGGTCTTACCGGTGCCGTGCGGGAGGTTGACCGTGCCGCGGACCATCTGGTCGGCCTTGCGCGGGTCCACTCCGAGTCGGATGGCGACCTCGACGGTCGAGTCCTGCTTGGTCGACGACGTCTCCTTGGCAAGCTTGGCGGCCTGCAGCGGGGTGTAGAGGTTGTCGCGGTCCAACTTCTCGAGGGCGGCGCGATATGCCTTGCTGTTCTTGCTCATTCGTTAATCCAATCTGATGTTGGGTCGTGGTTGATGGCGGACCGAAGCTGGCCCTCCCACGGGTATTGAATTGTCGGACGCCGTCTATTCGACGGTGATCCCCATCGACCGGGCGGTCCCGGCGATGATCTTGGCGGCCGCGTCGATGTCGTTGGCGTTCAGGTCGGCCTTCTTGGTCTCGGCAATCTCGCGGACCTGATCCCAGGTGACCTTGGCGACCTTGGTGACATGCGGTTCGGCCGAGCCCTTGGCCACCTTCGCGGCCTTGAGCAGCAGCCTGGCGGCTGGCGGCGTCTTCAGCGCGAACGTGAAGCTGCGGTCCTCGTACACGGTGATCTCCACCGGGACGACGTTGCCGCGCTGGGAGTCCGTCGCGGCGTTGTACGCCTTGCAGAACTCCATGATGTTGACGCCGTGCTGCCCGAGTGCCGGACCGACCGGCGGGGCGGGGTTGGCTTCGCCGGCCTTGATCTGCAGCTTGATCAGCCCGACGACCTTCTT
>JAXDGO010000092.1:0-2554 GCA_034665005.1 Solirubrobacteraceae bacterium
ATCGTCGTGTACTTCGGATCGACCAGCACCACCCGCCGGGCATGCTTGCGGCCCGCCTCGATCAGGGCCGCCTTGGTAATCCCTATCGCGGCGTCAGCCGCTTTTCTAGCCATGGTGGATTTGGCCAAGAACTTTGGGCGAAAGTCCTCGGCTGCGATTAGGTCGAAGTCGCGCACCATGGTTTTCGCCCACTTGCAGGCGGTATCGCGGCGCTGGCGCGTCACCTTCTTGTGCTGACGCGCCGCGAGGCGCCGTGCCTGCGAGTAGCCGCTTGACGCGGGAACTCCCCGTCCGCGCCGCCGACGGGCCATCATCCGCTGGTACCGCACCAGCCTCGCCGCTCCCCTTCGGCCATGTTCGGGATGAGATAGGTCATGGGCGGCACTGGTAGTCGTGGCCAGTTGTGCCACACCCCAGTCGACTCCGACTGCTTTGCCGGTTGGTGGCAACGACTGTGGCGTGGCGTCCACTACGAACGATGCGTACCAGTGACCGAGACTGTCGCGGTAGACCCGCACGCTCGACGGCCGACAAGGAAGCTGCCGAGACCAGACTGGCCGCACGCAAATAGCTTTCGCCAGAAACAGATTCGTGCCATCGAGGCGAAATCCGCGGCGAGTGTAGTTCAGAGTGGGCAAAGCGTGATGTTTCAACTTGAATCTGGGCATCCCTGCCCGTTTACTTATAGGGAGCCGGGCTCGCATGTCTTTGAGCGCTTTGGCCCGCGACAGCCCGAAGTCACGGATAGTTTGCTGCTGTGGCACCGAGGCACCCGCCCTCAACCACTCGTGTTCTGCTCGCCAGCCAGTGAGCATCAGGTCGAGCATCGCAGGGCCGCAGTCGCGCTGGGCGCGGTGAGCAATACGCGACTGCGCGACACACTCATTCCATATCCACCGGCAGCGATCCCACTCGGCGAGTAGAGCCTGCTGGGCCGCAGCCGACATACGCAAGCGGTACGTATAACGAGCGGACTCTCCCATATCCAACCTCCCGATACCGGGCACACTAATCAGCGCGTCTGACAGAGTCGGAACTCGAGCAGCGGCCAAACGCTCACCGCGAACGGCGCCGCCTCACCGCCTTGAAGCCCGGGGGTCCCGCTACGTTCATTACTGTGAATGCTGTGCGGGACGAACTGGTGTGGATCGACTGCGAGATGACCGGCCTGGACCTGAGCTCAGACAATTTAATCGAGATCGCCGACCTGGATACCGACGCTGACCTGAACATTATCGTCGACGGCGTCGACGTGGTGATCCACGCCGATGATGCGGCGCTGTCGTCGATGATTGACGTGGTGACGCAGATGCACACCCGCTCCGGGCTTATCGAAGAGGTGCGGGCATCCACTGTGGATCTCGCGACAGCCGAGAAGTTGGTGCTCGACTACATCCGTCAACATGTCAAGCAAGCCAAAACGGCGCCGCTGGCCGGCAACTCGATCGCCACCGATCGTGGCTTCATCGCCCGCGACATGCCTACGCTGGATTCGTTTCTGCACTATCGGATGATCGATGTGAGCTCGATCAAGGAGTTGTGCCGGCGCTGGTATCCTCGTATCTACTACGGCCAGCCGGCCAAGGGTCTGGCGCACCGCGCGCTGGCCGATATCCACGAATCCATCCGCGAGCTGCAGTACTACCGGCGCACCGCCTTCGTAGCACCCCCGGGCCCCACGACCAGCGAGATCGCTGCCGTGGCCGACGAGCTCGGCGTCGAACCGGCCGCGCCGGAGGAAATGGATTCGCCCCCGGAGGACTCAACCAGTTAGTATCGACGGCGCTGTATGTCGCCTCGGCGGCTGACAGCAATGGTGGGTGTAGTTCAGTTGGTAGAGCGTCAGGTTGTGATCCTGAATGTCGCGGGTTCGAGTCCCGTCACTCACCCCACAGGTCAGAGGGCGTTTTAGCCCTCTGACCTTTTTCTGTTCGATGAGAGCTTGCAACGCTAGCAGGCCGCCAATTATGTTGGCGTAGACCCAAAGACTTTGCGGCGCTGGATCTCGCAAGGCCGGCTGTCGGCGAAGCGCAATGGTCCGCGTCTGATCCGCCTAGACCGCGACGAAGTTCTCCAGCTCGGACGGTCGGTGGGTGCGGCATGAGCGACGAGCGGACTCCCGAGGAGCAGCTAGCCGAAGTGGCGCTCGCTGCGCTGTCCGAGGGGCTATACGCATTCGAGCATGACAGCCAGCTCCAGGCGCAGCAGCTCCGTGAGCAATTGGATCTGCTGGGGAGGTGGGCTGTGACGCATAACGACCCCGACGGGCGGATGCTCCAGAGTGTCGCGATGGCCCTGCGTCTGCTTGCCAATGGCGGAATTACCGGCATTGTGCGCCGCATCGCGGCCACGCTACAGAAGGGGCACGGCTCGCCCCCGGGCGGCCAATGACGCCGCGGGCGTGATGAACTCGTGGGCCAAGCACTACCAAGCCGAGTGGGAAAACCGCGCAGCAGAAACCTGCTTGTCGCTGTGGCTGCGGGCCGCCTGCCTCGCCTAGGGGCGCCACGAGGTAACGGCCACGCCAACTTCCGCGGCGGTGCCGGCTTGGCGT
>JAXDGO010000093.1:0-2891 GCA_034665005.1 Solirubrobacteraceae bacterium
GTGCGAGGAAGAGGACGAAGCGTGGCGGACCGACAAAGCGGACGACTCCGTCAACGCCGTGGTGCTGCGGGCCGCCGGTAACCGAGCTTTCAGCCCGGGCCTCGACATCAAGACACCCTATGGCCAACCGGAAAACATCTGGAACCACGAAGATCCCGGCGAGGCGCTCAGCCCCAAGTGGCAGAAGATGTGGAAGCCGGTGGTGTGCGCGGTGCAGGGTATGTGCACGGCCGGCGCGTTCTACTTCGTCAACGAGTCCGATGTGGTCATCTGCTCGACCGACGCGACATTCTTCGACTCGCACGTGTCGGCCGGCTTGGTGTGCGCGCTGGAGCCGGTCGGGCTGATGCGCCGCATCGGACTGGGTGAGACGTTGCGAATCGCCCTGATGGGCAACGACGAACGGGTCAGCGCCGACACGGCTCTGCGCATCGGTCTGGTATCTGAAGTGGTCCTTCCGGAGGAGCTTTGGATACGCGCACACGAGATCGCCGCGACTATTGCGGCCAACCCGCCGTCGGCGACCCAGGGCACCGTCAAGGCAATCTGGGAATCGTTGGACAAGCCCTACCGGGCGGCACTGGACCAGGGGCTGATCTACACCCGGCTGGGGAATCCCCTCGGCACAGCCGAGCTCGCGAAGCGTGGCAACCATCGCGCATCGGACCCGAAAATTCGATGACGTCGCACCGGCTGAGTCGGCGGATCGATGACGTGCTGCGCCTACAACCCGACGCACCCGCCCTGGAGTACGACCACCAATGGCTGTCCTGGGGACAGCTACGCGACCTCGTCGAACAGATCAGTTCGCTCGTCGGCACCGACCGACCACAAGTGGGAATTCTGTTACGCAATCGCCCCGCGCACGTTGCGGCGCTGCTCGGGGTGCTGCGCTACGGCGCCACGGTCGTTGTCATCAACCCGGGCCGCGGCGACGAACGCATCAAAGCTGACGTCGATCAGCTTGTGCTGCCTTTGATCATCGGCGAACCAGACGATCTGGCCATGGCGGGCGGGCCGCCGGCCACGACGATGGTGTCGATCTCGGCTACCAGTGCCGAGCTGAAAGTAGTCGCAGCCAGCCAGATCCACACCCACGACGCGCGGCCCGGGGTCGCGGTGCGGATGTTGACCAGCGGGACAACCGGACCGCCCAAACGGGTCGACCTCACCTACGACATGCTGGCGCACAGTGTGATGGGCCCGGAACCCGAGCACGCAACGGCCCCAATAGAGTTGCGTCGAGGTGTGGCGATTGTGAATTCTCCACTGGTGCATATCGGTGGGGTCTTCCGAGTCCTGCAATGCGTTGCCGAGCCGCGCCCCTTTGTGTTGCTGGAACGATTCGAGCTCAATCGGTGGGCCGAAGCGGTACGCGCGCATCGACCTCGCGCGGTGTCGCTGGTGCCGACAGCGCTACGGATGGTGCTGCATTCCGACGTGCCTCGGGAGGATTTGTCGAGTATCCGCGCCGTGACGTCTGGGACCGCCCCGCTGTCACCGGAGGACGCCGACGCGTTCACCGACAAGTACGGAATCCCGGTTCTGACTTCCTATGCCGCAACAGAATTCGGCGGCGGAGTGGCCAGCTGGACGTTGACCGACCACCAGAAGTACTGGCAGGCCAAGCGCGGCAGCGTGGGACGCGCCAACCCTGGGGCTCAATTGCGGGTGGTCAGCGACGACGGCAGACCGCTGGGGCCCGATCAGATCGGCCTGCTGGAGGTGAAACCCGCGCAGCTTGGGCCTTCCGCGGACTGGATGCGCACCACAGATCTGGCCCGCATCGACGCCGATGGGTTTCTGTGGATCACCGGCCGCGCCGACCAGGCGATCATTCGCGGCGGCTTCAAAATCATGCCCGACGACGTGCGCAATGCGTTGGAAAGCCACCCCGCCGTGGCGGGTGCCGCTGTCGTAGCGCACACCGATGAGCGCCTCGGGGAAACACCGGTGGCCATGGTGGAACTCCGAGCGCCAGGATCGGCGAACGCGGCCGACCTCATCGACTTCCTGCAAGCCCGACTGGCCCGTTACGAAATTCCCACCGACATCGCGATCGTCGCCGATCTCCCCAGGACGCCGTCCGGCAAACCCGATCTGGGTGCGATCCGGCGCCACTTTCACGACGCGCTGTCCGCGGCGCAGGGCGACCATGTCGAGTGAATCGACAACCGTCGGAGACGTACTGCGCGCACAAGCCCGGAGCAGGGGCGATCACCCGCTGCTGATCTGCGACTCCGAACGCGTCAGCTATACCGATGCCGACCGGCTTTCGGCGCGACTGGCTCGTGGGCTCATCGGTCTGGGTGCCGGCAAGGGCAGTCATGTGGGACTGCTTTACCCGAACGGTGTCGCGTTCGTCGTCGGCATGCTGGCGGCGGCGCGAGTCGGCGCCGTCGTCGTGCCGTTCTCCACGTTCGCCACCGCGCGCGAGCTACGTGAGCAACTCGTCGACAGCGACACCGAAATCCTGTTTGCTGCGGCGTCTTTCCGCTCGCACGACTACCTACAGCAGCTGACCGACCTGCTGCCCGGTTCGGACCTCGACTCTGGCGATCGGCTATTCGACGTCGCCGCACCGCAGTTACGACACGTGATCTTTGACCTCACCCGCCTTAATCGGCTGGCCGAGACGGTCGATGAGCGGCTTTTGGAGGCGATGGAAGGCGATGTCGACGGCTCGGACCCGCTTACGATCGTCTACACCTCGGGTACGACCGCCGCCCCCAAGGGGGTGGTGCACACCCACGCCGCGCTGCTCAACCACCAGAGAAACCTCAATACGATCCGAGGCTTGACTCCCGCCGACCGGCTGTTCTGCAACTCGCCGTTCTTCTGGATCGGAGGACTCGGGTTTGCATTGCTTGCCACGTTGCTCGCCGGGTCGA
>JAXDGO010000094.1:0-2578 GCA_034665005.1 Solirubrobacteraceae bacterium
GGAGTGGCTACCAGGCGACATGCTTCTCAACCAGCCTGCCGTGGACTTCGTTGGTTCGCTACCGCTCCCGTCGCTCTTCGTTTGCGGCCTGTCCGACCGCACTTACGTGGGCGCGTAGTACACTGCCCCAAAGATCAAGGGGCCAAGGGCAATATCGCGGCAATGGCCAAGGGGTTCGCGGCCAGAATGCCCAAGGGCCGTTTCGTCGGGGTGCCCGAAACGGGTCACGTGCCGCATCTGGAGTCACCGGCCGCGTTCAATTCTGCTGTGCTCGAGTTTCTTGCGGTCAACACGCAGTAGCCGATAGCCGCTTTTGTACGCGCGCCACGACCCGCGAAGGAGGACCTGAATGCGCATCATCACCGTCGAAGAGCACTTCGAGCACCCGGAGGTCAGCCGGCAGGTTCTCCAGCTAGGTGGACCACCTAGCGGCCTTCCGCTGGAAGAGCTCGCCGAGTTCGGCTCGATTTTCAACGACGACCGCGATGCCGCAACCCGGTTGGGTGGGCATCGGCTGGCGCACATGGATGCCGTGGGTGTCGATATTCAAGTTATCTCTCATGGCAACGGCAGCCCGAGTACGCTGGCCGCACCGGAGTCAGTGGACTTATGCCGGCAAGTGAACAACGATCTCGCACAACAGATCTCCGAGCACCCCGACCGATTCCGGGGGTTCGCCACACTTCCGCTCTACGACCCTGCCGCGGCGGCCGAGGAATTGCATCGCTGTGTCGGCGACCTGGGATTCGTCGGTGCCCTGATCGCGGGAACATTCGAAGGGCTCTTCCTCGACGACGCCCGCTTCGACCCGATTCTCGCCGCCGCCGACGCTGTAGACCTGCCGATCTACGTCCACCCCGGACTACCGTACCCGCAGGTGACTCGACCCTATTATTTCGGCGACTGGTCCGCCGCCATCGGCGTGATGTTCAGCGGGCCCGCCTTCGGCTGGCACGCCGAGGCGGGCATCCATGTCATCCGGTTGATCTTATCCGGCGCCCTGGACCGACACCCCGGCCTGAAACTGTTGAGCGGGCACTGGGGCGAGGTGATGGGGTTCTGGCTCGCACGGCTCGACGAGACCTTCGCGCTGGTGCGCACCGGCCGCGACCGCGACATCAGCGACTACTATCGCGAACAGATCTGGGTGACCCCGTCGGGAATGTTCAACCAGCATCAGCTCGACCACGTGCTCGCCGAACTCGGCGCCGAGCGGATCATCTACTCCGAAGACTTCCCTTACGTCAAACGGGACAACGTCGCCGAATTCCTCACCAGTGCCAGCCTTTCCGGCCCCCAGATGCACGCCATCGCGCACGGCAACGCCGAAGCGCTGCTACGCATCTGACAGGTCAGTTCTGCCGGTCAGCCAGCTCTGCGACAAAGCGGTCGATGAAACCGTTAAGCGGTGTTCGACCGGGGTATGACGGCGCGTAGACGTGTGCCAACGTCGCGGTGCCGCCATCTGTGCCCTCGGCACGGCCACGGACTTTTCGGGATTACTTCGTCGGCAAACGTCAGCGATTGCGACCACTTCGCTGGACGAGCCACAGGCTTGCCGCGACAGAGGCGACGACGGCGGCGACGAGCAGGATGTTTGTCATCCGAGCAATCTAACTGGTTGTTATTCGCTGCAACCACTGCCTTGCGGAAGCATCGACCCCTAAATCCCGACAACGGTTTCGATGTCGTGCTCCACACCAGCGCACCACACCCGCCGAATCTGTCGCGTGGCGCGGATGTCGGCGATGGGATCGCCGTCGATCAGTACGAGGTCGGCCCGTCGGCCGGGTTCGATCACGCCTCTGTCGTGTAACCCGAAGTGTTGGGCCGGCAGTACCGTCGCCGCGCGCAGCGCCTCGACGTTCGACAGGCCAGCTTCGATCAGCAACTCGAGCTCGTCGTGCAGGCTTTCGCCGTGGCGGGGTGAGAAGGGAATGCCGGGACCGGCGTTGGCGTCGGTACCCGCGAGGATCGGCACACCGGCTCGGTGCAGTTCCGCGACGCTGTCGCGAGCTGATTCATAGCTCGGCCCAGTCGCTGGTACACCGTCGGGCTGCGAAGCCGCCACAGCGGCGACCCGGTCGACGACGCCCTTCATCATCGTCAACGTCGGAATACTGACGCACCCCTGCGCGAGTATGCGAGCCTTTGTGGACTCGGTGAGCGGGCGGTCGAGCGGGGCATGCGTGATCATGTCGACACCAGCCTGCAGTGCCATGTCGAGGGCAGCCGTGGACGTGGCATGTGCGACGGTGAGCTTGCCGTGGCGGTGCGACGCGGCAACTAGTGCGTCGAGTATCTCCTGGTCGGGTCCGGGGGTGTCGACGATGAGCTTGATGTAGTCGGCTCCCTCGGCGATGCGGTCGGTCACGAATTGGGCTGCGCGCGCGGGACCGTCGACCATCTCCTCGGGCGGCCACCCCGGCAGGTGACTGTGGTTACTGCCTGCGCTGGTGGCGGGGATGCCCGCGCTGCGCATATCCGCCATACCGGTCCTGTTGCGCAGCGAGTCGACCATGGATGGCGGCCAAGCCCCCATGTCCAGCGCCGTCGTGACCCCGAAATCCGCCAGTTG
>JAXDGO010000095.1:0-4552 GCA_034665005.1 Solirubrobacteraceae bacterium
TTCCAAACACACGTAGGTGGGCTACGTCTGGCTTCTTCTTATGCCATGCCTCGAAAGGGCTCATGCCTAGTGAGGGCTTGTATCCACGGTTTGCCGCATATACGAATGCCTTAGCAGCATCCTCCCAAAATTCAGGTGGCAGACCGGAATCGATAATGTTGCTCCTAGAGCCATCTAGTATCGTACGCATCCCACGTTCTGCGATTCCATTCTGTTCAGGCGTGTATGGCGTAGTGTACTCTAGTTGAGTTCCCTTATCCTTTGCCCATATAGTCATGGCATCTGAGTGAAACTCTCCAGCGCCATCAAGCCGAATATACTTGACTTTGCGCTCTAATTCAGTCTCTGCGCGAGCTACATATGCTTTAAGGTGCTGAATAGCCTCCTTTTTGCTCCGCATGCCGAATATCTCACGCATCTCACTACCCTCGTCTGTAATTGAGAAGAGGTAGGTGTTCTTGTAGATTTATGGAATCTTGATTGGCCCCCAGGTGTCAATATGGAGTCGATCTAGTACAAACTCTCTCGGGCCAGTAACATTCGAACGTAATAATCGTAGGCGGTGAGGATGTCGCTGGCGCCCCCTGTACATAGTAAACCCCACAGTAATCGATGTCGCTGTCGCTCCCTCTGCATCCATCCTGGATCATGATATATTAGCAATATGCTTTATAATCATTAACACCACGTTATCTTGGCGGTGAGCTCACCGTCGGCTAGGAACATCACTCACAATACTGTTATTGGCTGTAGAACGATGTCGCCGTTGCCTCCTACATCCTTATGCCAACTCATCAAAATGCTTCATAATCATTAATTTCTCACTCTATAATTCCCGTAGGTCGCCGTCGGCAATGGCATATAGAGCGCATCGAGTATATGGCTAGCATGCTCTCATAGTACTGGGAATCCCACTGCAAAGGCCATCGTTCACATCGTCGCTGTGCTGGCAGACCTCACTGCTGTCAAACCTCTATATCATCACTAGTATCATTATACCACAATGTCATCAATTACCCCCGAGCTATCTAGTCAAATTGCGTCTGCAATTGAAGCTATTCCCGCCCCTCATCGAGAGCCACCGATACACGGTACCATTGTCGCAGATCCCACTGTCGCGTTCGTTCGTATTCAAGACTGGGCCTTTACTCAAGGATATGCTTTCGTGACAGAGTCGAAGAACGATCGGCGCGTGCGATTCGAGTGCATACACCACAAGAATGAGACACAGAATACTCGAAAGACGGAGGAGAAAGATCGGAAGCGTATTCAAACTCTCGTGCGAGGAACAGGCTGTCTGGTCTGCCTATATGTCAGCCGTCAAAAGCAGGCAGGAGACCAATGGGTATTGTGTTATTCTAAGCACACAGAGCATAATCACCCCCCTGCCGTTGACCCTTTCCAGCTCCCTCCACATCGTCAGCGCCAGCCAGGTCGACCTGAGGCTCTCAGACTAGCTGCAACACATCGTGGAGTCGTAGGCTTTCAGACATCGCGGAATATTCTCCGTAATATGGGTCTCGAGCTTGATCAAAAGTCGTTTTACAACCTCCAGCGCAAAGAGTCAGTAGGTCAGGTGTCTGACTAGGAGTAGGCGCGACTTTTGCTAGCTTACCTGGAACAAGAGGGATACTATATTGCCGTCGATGAGGCCTATATTCGCGATATTAATGGCAATAAGACTGACCGAATCATTATAGCTATTGCCTGGTGGTCCCCAGAGCAACAGCGACAGAGTCGTCGATTCATGCCACGGCGCCTAGCTGAATCAGATGCAACCTTTAATACTAATGAGAAACGGCTCCTTTTGCAAAATGTGATCGGTATCGATAATACTGGCAAAACCTTCCCTAGCATGCAACTCTTCCATTTGTCAGAGTCGGCACGTGCTTTCCGCTTTATTCAGCACATCTGGAGTACTTACATCTTCTATGATTGCCCCGGTCCTGCTGTTTGGTGTGGGGACTTTGCTGCTGGTCTTAGCTCTGCTATTGCTCAATTAGCTGCTGAAGATGCTGCCGCTGCTAGCAAAACTGCAGAGGAAGCTGCATCTAAAGGCAAGGAAGTCAGTCGTGCTAAATCTCCCGACACTTTGCAAATGGATGACCCTTTGCCAACAGCACCTCTATATGAAGCTGACTCTCAAACCATTATTGTCGATTGGGTCGCACAAGTCGAAGAAACAGCGCCAGCTCATGACGGCAGTCGAATCATTTTGCAACGCTGCGAGTGGCATGCTGTGGAGGCCATCAAAAAGAAGCTTATCAAGAAAGGGTACTCGAAAGAGAAGCGTGAGAAGCTCGTTGACCTGATTTGGAAGTATATCAAAGCTCCCGATTTCAAGACATTGAACACTGCTCGTCAGAAGCTAAAAGACAATCTTAGAGATGCAGAGAAAGAGTACTTTACCTCGTACTACGAACCTAAGGAGCAATCGTTCTGTCGCGCCTTTACAAGGAGATATCCAAACCTAGGGGTCCATTCGACTCAGCGCAACGAACGGTACCACTTTACCGCTTCTGAAGGCCTTAGCAAGAATCTCCCTGTTCAACGCGCCATTGAGATTATTTGTAAACGCATCAATTACCTTGGAAAAGAATATGATACGCGAGTCAATAAAGACAGGATCACCACTCCTCGCCTTATCGACAAGGACTTCTTTCAGCTCTGCATTCGACGTTTTACGCACTTCTGTCTAGAAATGGCTATGGTCGAGCTTGCGCAAGCAAAACGAATGTTAGACGATCTCGAGAATAAGGAGGAAGGCTTTGAATTTGACCCAGAGGTTGGCTGTCAAACCTCGTGCGAATTGCCTTTACAACAAGGGATACCATGCAAATGTTGGATGGCTCACTTCTATTTGAATGACCTCCCTCTCCCTCCGAATCTCTTCGACCCTCGTTGGTTGCTCGATGGACCAGCTGTTCTTCATGGAAACTGGGAAATGAAGCTAGACAATCCTGACTACAATCAGTCTACTATATTAGAGGAGAGATACGCTAGTGATCGATTTGCTGGCCGTGGAGCTCAGTTAATTATCGACACTGCACTTCTTATGGCTGAAAAGCACAAGAATCTCCCTCCCGAAGAGGCTGCCAAGTTTGCGCTTACTTTTAAGGAATTTAGCGATAAATTGGCTAATCGTCAGGACGAGAAGCTCAAGTCAAGAGAGGCTATCCCAGCACGACTTCCAGATGCGCAATTACCTCCAAAGTTGAAGTTTGGGCCAGGAAGGAAGAGAGCGCTAACGGGGCGTGAAGCTGCAGATCAACAAGAAGCTGACGAAGCTCGAGCACGTCGAAAAGCTGAACGATTAGCACAGCAAGCGCAGGAGGCTGAAGATCTCATAGGGGAGGCAGCTCAACTTCGATCGCAATTTCAAGCGGAAATAGCGGCGGCATACTTCAATCAAGTTACAGGGTTACAAGGAGCTAGCGATAACGAGGACGAATGGGTTGATATTGATGACTTCCCCTTTAATAGCGAGAGCTTAAAAGCACCTTCTAAGGCACGAAACCCTCGAATACAACTAATACCTGTCAGTAAATCACAAGCTATATGGGATGCGATGCAGCTAAAGCCAGAAAATACACAAGTTGAGACCGAATACCAGTATTCCTCACAGCAAAAGTCGCAGATTCCTTCTATAGATGGTGGCTATATTTTATCTGACTTAGAATCGCAAGAACAAGAGCAATTGGAACCTCAATTTCTCCTTAACGATGCGGCCGAATCTAATAGCAGCGAGCGCTCTGACTTAGAAGAAGACTATATAGCTAACGTTGTAGATGGCAACGATTATAATTCCTCATCTTTGACTAACCCCTTCTTCGACCTCTTTCCTACAATTGCAAAGATATGCTCTCCATCACCTGCGAATACGACAGCGATAGCACCTCCTTCCCCTCCTACAAGACCACAGCGAATGCGAAAGTCGACAGCAAAGCAAGCATCACAAAATAGACGCGATGAGGAGGCTAGGTTGCAAAAGGAGGCTAAACGCAAGAAGAAGCCCATCTTAGAAGATATATCACAATTGATGGATTTGCCCTTTCGTAGTTCTCAATAAGGTATTATTCCTCTAGCTTAAACCTCGTGTAGATGCTGACTTTGAAGCTAGCGAGATCTCACGTCCTCTCTTTCCTTCCATTCCTTCCTTTTATACACACAAAATGGGGTAATCAGCGACAGCAACGGACCAACGGTAGTCTAGCTTCGATTCAACACAGGCAGGCAGATGGGAGGGATATATAGCAGTTTTATAGTCAATATATACGTTATACGTCGATTATCAGGGCAACTATCGAGTCAAATATCAGGTGCAATATCAGGCCTAATATTGAAGTGATGTGTGTTATGGCGACAGCGACGCCTGCTACATAGTCGGCTATCTTGGTTTGGTGGGGAGCTTACTGGGGGCGCGATAAGCGATTATGAGCCGGCAGAATCGAAGGTAGTTACGTTCGAATGTTACTGGCCCGAGACAGTTTGTCGCTCGTATACGGAGATTTGAGATCTGCGGGCGAATGGCTGTGGTGGCCGCGATAACCCT
>JAXDGO010000096.1:0-3095 GCA_034665005.1 Solirubrobacteraceae bacterium
CTGAAGCACATCCCCGGCTTGCCCGTCAGTTCGTAGCCCTGCAAAACGGTGCAACCAAACCGGTCTTCGAATCGGCGCAAGGCGTCCATCGGCAGCGGCGCGCCCGCCGACATGCAGATGCGGAGCGAACCAAAATCCAGCTCGTAACGGTCGGCCGCCTCCAACATCGCGAGGTACATGTCGGCTTCACCCTCGAAGACAGTGACATGCTGCGCCGCAATCATTTTTAGCGCCTTATGGGCACTGAACTTGGGCAGCAGAACCAGCGTCGCCGATGCGAGCATAGTGCCCAGCAGCGTGCAAACCATCCCGAATCCCTCCCGGAGCGGCAGGCACCCCAGCACGACGTCGGCCTGCCCGAGGTTGAGCGGTTTGCGCGCGATGACCGTCTGTTTGCCGACGAGATCGCCATGGGTGAGCTCGGACCACCAGGGAACAGTGGACGTCCCGGTGGTGTGCAGGACGACGGCGGCGTCGCCGG
Organism: Solirubrobacteraceae bacterium; assembly: GCA_034665005.1. GTDB lineage: Bacteria > Actinomycetota > Thermoleophilia > Solirubrobacterales > Solirubrobacteraceae > Palsa-744. The sequence continues at coordinate 482 of JAXDGO010000096.1, forward strand.
CGGCGCGACTCACTGGTTCGGCGCGACCCCGGAAGCCCGCGATCAGGCGCCGAATGCCGTGTTTGCCCAGACCGATCGGTTGCGTGCCCGCGGTCACAGCTGCGACGGCGGTCGCAACCGCACGTCTGGATGCGAACAACAACACCCTCGAGCTAGAGATGGTGAGCACGTATTCCACCGCGCGAGCCTTCTGTGACGGGGTCATCGGAACCGCGACCCCACCCGCGTACCAAATTCCGTACAGCACAGCAACATACGCGGGTCCGTTGGGCAGCATGATCGCTACCCGGTCGCCGGGCCGCACGCCCCCCTCGATGAGGCAGTCGGCTAACCGCGCTGCGGTGCTTGCCAATTCGGAGTATGACGCTGACTCCGCGCCACAGCGCAGCGCGACCGCATCGGGGTCAACCTCGGCCGATTCGGCAAGAAACACACTCACATTGGTCATCACGACTCCCAGGCCGACGACCACCCGGCGGCCAATCTGGTAAGTGACCCTCGGTAGAGGTTGCAGCCCCGGCCGCGCGTGCCGAGGCCCGAGACGCGGAACACCCGTCCTGCGTGGGGCTGGCAGGCAAGCGCCCGCGCATCGAGCTGCTCGCGGCCGGTTGTGACAAACAAGGTGCCGCGGTCGGCTTCGCCGAACGCACACGATGTTGCCTGGGCGACCGGAAGTTCAACCGCGCCAAGGAAGTTTCCGTCGGGCGAGTAGCGGTGCACCGCCCAGCCGCCGTACACCGCCACCCAGATATCCCCGCGGTCGTCGATCGTGAGACCGTCGGGCGCGGGGCCGGGCTGCTCGAACGCCACCAGCGTGCGTCGGTTTCGCGGCTCACCGGTGGAAAGGTCGACGTCAAACTCGTACAGACAGCCGGCGCCACTGTCGTTGAGATACATCACGGCGCCGTCGGGGCTCCAGCCGATCCCATTGGGAATCGTCAATCCGGTCAGCACGGTGCTGATGCTTCCGTCCAGCTCGAGCCGGTAAAGCGCCCCGGCGCCCGCTGACTTGTCGTAGGCCATGGTCCCGACCCAGAACCGGCCGCGCGCGTCGCAGGCCCCGTCGTTGAAGCGCACGCCGCTCGGGGCGTCGGTCAGGGACGCCAGCTCTGTGACGGTGCCGCGCTCGTCGACTAACAAAAACGACACCGCCGCGGCCGCCACGTATCCCCCTGCGGCGGCCGGAGCCACCACGCCGACGTCGCGGTCCAGCTCGACCGTCTCGATCCGGCTGGGTTGGCCGTCGCGCGTCAGGCTGGCACGGTGTATCCGGCGACCGAGAATATCGACCCACAAAAGCTGTTGGCGTTGCTCATGCCAGCGAGGTCCCTCGCTGAGCAGCCCAGGCTCGGGCGACCACACACTGACCGCGCTGGCGCTCATGCGCGCAGGTCCACGACGACCTTGACGTCATCACGGTCTCGCTTCAACGCTTCGGCCCATCGCTCAAGCGGCACCCGGCGGGTGATCATCGCCGACAGCCAGGTCGGGTCGGCCGCCGCCAGCGCCGCGACCGCTTGATCCCAGTGGCGCCGCCCGGCGTTCACAGTCCCGAACATCACTACGTTTCGCAGCACCATCGCACGGTTCATAACCGTCGTATCGACGTCGGGCACCGGGTCGACGTTCATGATCCCGGTCAGGCACATGATCCCGCCGTTGACCAGCCGGCGGGCGGCCGCCCGGCCCACCGCGCCCAGCCCCGTGCACTCGATAACCACCTCGGCGTCCACGTCCAACTCGGCTGCGTCCCCGCTGTGGTAATGCGCGCCCAGCCCTTCGACCAGGTCGCGCTTGAGCCCTCCGGTTGCCAGGTCCACCACGTGCATCTCATATCCGCGCTGCACACCCAAAAGACACGCCAATAAGCCGATCGGCCCCGCTCCGCATACCAGACCCCGGCCGCCAAGAAAGAACGCGCGATTCGAGATCTGCTCGATCTGATCCCACGCCTTGGCCAGTACCGAGGCCGGCTCCAACAGCACACCCAGGTCCCCGAGCTCACGCGGCAGCGACACCGCAAACCGCGGCTCTACCCGCCAGCGCTCGCTGCCATACCCGTGGCCGCGGACGATTCCACGCTCGATAAACCGACCGTTGCGGCACATATCCCACTGCCCCGCTGCGCAGGCTGGGCACGGGACCGGGTCAGGCCGGCGCACAATCCCGACAACCAGATCGCCGGGCTCAAATCCCGAGCCGACCGGCGCTTCGAGCACCTCACCGAGCCCCTCGTGGCCCAACACCAGCCGCGACTCGCCCTGCGGCGGCTCTCCATAGACTCCCTCGGCAATCTCGCGGTCAGTGCCGCACACGCCGACTAGCCGCCCCGACACCAACAGCTCACCCTGGCCGAGTGCCGGCTCGTCCAGTGTCTCCACGGCAGCCGTACCCTTGCAACCCGGCATAACGGTCATTGCACGCATGACAACCGCCTCGCCGCAGAACGCGCGTCGAGATGAGACTCGCGCTCGCTGTTTCTGAAAGATTCGATGAGAGGCGCAAATTCCGCGGGATTCGCGACTGGGTCGACGTGGCCGCCGGTGTGCAGATGCATCGTCGCGTGCGGCAGCAGCCGACCCATGATCCGGGCGTTAGCCACCGGAATGATGGG
>JAXDGO010000097.1:0-42500 GCA_034665005.1 Solirubrobacteraceae bacterium
TGCTTTGCAGCACGTTTGGAAGTCAGGAGAAGTCCGAGCACATTCGTGTCGAACTGGCGATGAAACTCCTTTTCGTTTACGTCTTGTAAGGGCAGGTAAGAGAAGACGCCGGCATTGTTGACAAGGATGTCCACATTGCCGAGTTGCTTCTGTGTCTGATTGAAGAAGCGATCGATCTCCTCCGACGAGGTCACGCTTCCTTGCACAGCGATAGCCTTTCCGCCTGCCGCCTCGATTTTTTCAACAACACGATCTGCACCTTCTCGATCGGAGGCGTAGTTCACCGCAACCGCGGCGCCTTCCTTTGCCAGCGACAAGGCAATGCCTGCCCCGATTCCTTTCGATGCTCCTGTTACTAAAGCGACCTTTCCATCAAGTTTTCGCGTTGGATTCTCCATCTTGGCTCCTTTACTTGCACCGCACCAGGCGACCATGCGGGTCGGATAATCGATTTGATCAAAACGTAACCATCGCTATCGGCGAGCGTGCAATGCAGCTTCTTCGATCAAAGCTGCGACCTCCTTCGGCCTGGAAATGTAGACGGAGTGGCTCGCGCCTGGGACTTCGACCTTGCGGCTGTTGGCTCGTTTGGCATACCACCGTTCGAGGTCGGGGTTAATGGTTCTGTCTTTTGTCGGAACCAACACCCAGCTTGGTTTGCTTCTCCACGCTGGCGTCGTGATAACCGCTTTGAAATTGTCTACTGCGTTGAGTACCTGCGATCGCGCCATGAATGCGGCCTGATAAATTGGCAAGTCGGCTGCGAAGTACTCATGAAACTGTGCGGGGTCGAGATAAGTGAAACCGTCAGCCGTCGTCTTTATCGCAGTAGACTTGCTGAGATCGCTTGGAAATCGTTTTCCGACATCAGCTTCGTTCTCTCCAGCATCTGGCATGTGGGCCGCGACGTATACCAATCCAACAACAGATGGATCCATCCCGGCTTCAGTGATTACAGCTCCTCCATAACTATGTGCGACAAGAATGCATGGTCCATCCAGTTGGGCAAGGATGCGTTTCGTTGCAGCTACATCTTCTTTAAAGGATGTCTCCGGCTCCTGGACGATGCTGACGGTGAAGCCGTCTTTGACAAGAATGTCGTAAACGCGTTTCCAGCCAGAACCATCCGCCCAGGCACCGTGAACCAGAACAATATTTTGGATGCGATGGTTTTCCGTCTGCGCAAAGAGCGCGCCGCAGGTCAGCAGCAACAATACGACGCAGAGGAAGCGAGACATTCCTCGCACCACTTGCATGCCAATCATTGAATTACTCATCGGTCGATCCTTCTTCCTCACTCCGTAGGAGTGAAATGTTTATAGAACCGAGCATAACAAAGACGATGCGCCGTTCCGAGGAGCGGAATGAACTTGGACGGTATCTGTAAACTTGAGTTCCGCTCCTCGGAACGGCGCCGTCGAGATTAGGTACGCTCTGGGCTATAAACATTTCACCCCTCCGGGGTGGGAAGCTGGGCTACGTGACTTGGCCCTTCGACATCGCGGGCCGCATCTGGGACCTCCCACTTAATGAGTTTGAGATCGAGGACGAAGATGGAATAGATCACTGGAACCAACAGCAGGGTGATGAAAGTGGCGCAGAGCATTCCGCCCATCTGTGCGTAACACATCGGCTCCCACAGTGGCCCGCCGCGAAGGGCCAGTGGGACAAGGGCAATCACTAAGGCGAGTACCGTTATCAGCACCGGCCTCAGACGCATAATGCCCGCATCCAGCACTGCTTCCTTGAGCGGTTCGCCTTCTGCGTGTTTCTCTTCAATGAAGTCGAAGAGCACGATGATGTGACTGACGATCAACCCGACCAGGCTGATGATTCCCAGAAAGGCCATAAACCCGAACGGCGTGCCCATGATCCAGAGCGCGGTAAGTCCTCCGACAATCCCGTAAGGTACTGCCGCGAAGACGACAAAGGGCTTGATGGCGTTTTTGAACTGATACACCAGACTTAGAAATATCGCGGTAATGGAAATCAAAAGGACGACGACCAGATTCTTGAATCCCTTGACTTGCTCCTCCTCCGATCCGCCGATCTGCATTTGGTAACCAGGCGGCAGCTGGTTTGCGAAGGCTGCTAACTGAGGCCGGATGGCATTCATAACCTCAGAGGGCAGGTGTCCCGCTTCGGGCATACAGCCAACTGTGATCGTGCGAAATTGATTGCGGCGGCGAATCGTCTCGGTCTGCATCTCGTGGTCCACCGATGAAATCTGCCGCAGGGGCGCCTTCTGCGGTCCCTGTGCGGAATAAACGTACAGGTCTTGCACGTCTGCCAGCTGCGCGCGTTCTTCCATCCGCAGTCGTGTCACAACTGGAATCTGCTTGTCGCCTTCGCGCAATACGGTCACTTGTCCGCCGTTGATTCCGGTCGCCGAAGAAGCAGCCACGTCGAGGTTTGTGATCCCCGCGGCGTTTGCGCGGTCGGGATCGGTCTGAAGCTTGACCGCAAACCTCTCCTCCCCCCAGTCGTCGCGGATGCGCTGAGCGTATGAAGTGGTGCGCAGGATGGTTTTCACCTTCTCGGCTTCCTGGCGTAGCGTGGCCATATCCGCGCCGGCGATCCGAACTTCGACCGGCATCGGAATGGGCTTGCCGGTATCGAGTTGTCGGGCATCAATGCGTGCGCCCGGAACTTTGTCGTCCAGCGCTTTCTGAAAAAGGCCGATCAGGGCGTTGGTGTCATGCTTGTCTTTTACCTGGATGACGACCTGTGCATAGTTCAACTTCTGCAGCTCGGGCGAGACCGAGAACCAGAACCGTGGACCGCCGCCACCGACAAAAGTGGTAAGTGATTCAAGGATCTCACGCGGCTTCCCATCTTTCCCGGGATGCGCCTTGCCATATTCCTGCGCCGCCTCGCGCACCACTTCTTCAGCGCGCCCAGCGGCTTCATTCGTGGCGGAGAGCGGTGCATCTTCGGGCAGCCACACATCAAGGTATGAAAGGTACGAAAGGTCCTTCGGAAAGAAGTCGGTTTTGAGCCGACTGGCAGCGAGCCCGCCGGCGGCCAGCAGGATGAAGGAGCCGAGCAGCACCTTCCAGCGATGATTGATTCCCCATTCTCCGATCCGATAATAGAAGGCCGCAAAACCTTGCTTGCGCCGCTGCTCGATCGGCAGTTGAGGTTTGGCTTTCAATAAAAAATAGCCGAGGAAGGGAATGAACATCATCGCCACCATCAGCGCTGCTACCAGCGAACAGGTAAGCACGATCGGCAGGCTGTATAAGAATTCTCCCGTGCTTCCCGGCAAAGTAAGGAATGGCAGGTAAGCGACAATATTAGTAATCGTGGCGAAAATGATCGCGGTGATTAGTTTTGTGGGACCAAGCCATGAAGCGATGAGCGGCGGAAACCCGCTGGCCAGCGAATTCTTAATCGCATCGCCGGATACTACCGGCACATCCACCAGCAGACCGAGCGCAATTATCAGGGTAGCGATGGAAACCTGTTGCAGATCGATTCCCAGCGCGCGCGACATTCCAAAAGTAATAAAGAGCGTAATGGGAATCGCCAGCCCCATCAGCAGCGCCGAACGCCAGTCCCAGAAGCCGATGAGTGAGACGATCACCACCAGGATAATCGCTTCGTAGAGGCTGTCCATAAACAGGTCGACGTTCTCTATGACTTGCCGGGGCTGGTCGGAGGTGCGGGACATGATCAGGTCTTCGGGCAACTGCGTCTTGACTTGGGCCAGCGCTGCATCGATTCCTTTACCGAATTCACCGATATATTCACCCGGGCGCATTTGAACTGCGACCGTAATGGCGCGCGTGCGCTGCCAATTGCCTTGCGCGTCAAGCGATTCGTAAAAGTTGAGAAAGCGTGGCGGGCTGTCATAACCGCGCGCGATATCCACCAGGTCTCGCAGGTAAACGGGCGCGCCCAGGTTCGTTTGGGAGACGGCCACATCGCCAATCTCTTTTTCACTCTTGAACTCGCCCGAAGGATCAATTGAGAGGTTCTTTCCGGCAGCTTCCAGTTGACCACCGGCAAGAGTGATGTTGCGTGCGCCCAAAATATTGGACAGGTCAGACGTCTTCAACCCGTATGAAGCAATGCGCTCTTGAGAATATAGGAGAAAAACTTTCTCCGGCAGAATGCCGGAGCGCGAAACTTTCGACGCTTGCGGAACGCTCTTGAGAGTCTTCTCGATGAGATCGGTGAAGTCATCCATCTCACGATAGCTGTATTTGTCGCCCGCCACTGAGGCTAGCTTGGAGCGTGTTTCATTTGGATCTCGGATCACCACAGGCTGCCAGCTGTCTGGGTGAAAATCCGAGGCCTGCAAACGATCATTGATAAACTGCCGGGTGTAACCGAGCAAAGCTTCATCGCTCGCGTAGGAGACGCCATCAACTCCGACAAAATCCGGTTCGACGATGACGTGCACATCAGTTGCTGCTTGCTTGTCCCTGAGGTAATCGGAAAACAGATCGAGCGGTTCCTGCACAACGCGAGGGCTTACCGGCTGGGTGAGTCCGATGACAATTGTGAAGCGCGTTCCGCCACTCGTTGTCTCATACTGTGCCCGGTGACGCGTGATCGCATCACTCACTGACTTAGCACGCAAAGCGATCGCCGTCTCGCTGATCTTCGGGCTGGCGACCGTCAGCATCAGGGCGGCTGTATCGCCAAAGTCTTTGATGAAATTGACGGGACCGGCACCTTCCGGCAGGCCGGTGACAGTGCCGAGTTTGAGCGCGATGTCGTCGAGTTCCTTGCCGACCTGACTGCCCGGCATGTTCTCGTCCAGATCTACATAGACAACTGAAAAATTGGTGCGAGAGATCGAGCGAATCTTTTCCACTCGGGCATTCTGGGCGATCTTCTCTTCGACCTTCCTGGTAATCAGTTGCTCGACCTTTTCGCCTTTTGCTCCAGGCCAGACGGTGATGGCGACGGCGCTTTTGACCGGCGTGTCAGGGTCTTTGCGCTGAGGCATACTCCGATAGCTGTAGAAACCCCAGAGACAGACAGCGATCAACATGACCCAGGAGATGTGACGCTGTTCGACGAAGAAGCGCGAGATGTTGTACTTGCGCTTAATGATTTCTTCGTCGCTTTTTGCGTGAGACATTTTCTTCTCCGGATCGTCGTCAGTGGTCACTGGTCAGTTGTTTATGGACTTCATTTCGTGTGATTTCGTGGATCGGTGTTTACGGTTCTTATCAGGATCTAGATCGTGACAACTTCCATACGCTTAGGACCGATCCACGAAATCACACGAAATAGAAGACACGAAACAAGACGAACAACACGAACACCTGACCACTAACCACTAACCACTGACAACTGACAAATGACGTCTTTCTATGGAATCACTTTCACCGCTTCGCCATCCCTAACCAGAGTGACGCCTGTCGTGATGACGCGGTCGCCCTCCTTCACTCCCTCGGTCACGGCAATCGTGTTGCCGTATGTTTCGCCCAGTTTCACATCGCGAACTCTTGCGATCTGGCGTCCGCCTTGCTCGGTCATCACGAAAACGGCGTAGCCATTCGCGTCGGTCGGGGATTTCACGATCGCGTTCAACGGCACAACCGGCTGCGCTTGCGCAGCCTCCGAACGTCCCACTCTGAGGGAGACGATCATGCCGGGTCGGAGCAAACCTTTCGGGTTCGGGATCGTGACCTCGATATTAAAGACTCGGCTCTTGGGATCGGCGGCGGGAAAAACAGAACTGATCTGTCCCTCGAATTCGGTGCCGGGCATGGTTTCAGTTTCAATACTCAACCTGGTTCCCAATTTCATTTCCGGCACCGCGATGTCCGCGACGCCGAAAGCGGCTTTTACAGAAGATGTGTCCGCGACTACGAATCCTGTTTTACCGGGCGAGACCAATGTGCCTCTCTCGACGGATTTTTGCAGCACAAATCCATTCAACGGCGCCTTGAGCGCGGTGTCCTGGAGGGGAATGGACTTCTCATGCACGACGGCCTGCGCCCCAGTTGACCTGGCCTTTATTACTTCGATCTGAGACCTAGCGGAATTGGCTCTGGCTTGGACCATGCCAACCTGCGAGCGGGCAGCGGCGACCTTGGCAGTCGTCTGTTCGAGCTGTGCCTTTGCCGCATCGTAATTGGCTTTGGTCAGGCTCTGGCTGGCAAATAGGTTTTGAGCGCGGTCAAAATCCAGTTTTGCTTTTTCATAAGCTGCCTCAGAATCGGCGAGTTGAGCCTTGCTCGATTCGATAGCGGAAAGCGCTTCCTGATACTGAGCCTTGCTGGCGTCAATAGCCGATCTCTCCTCCGCGGCCTTGGATTCGGCTTCTTTGACTTTGAGCTGATATTCGCTCTGGCGCACGCGCGCAAGCACCGCTCCCGCGACAATTGCATCGCCTTCCTGGAGGTCGCGCAGTTGGCCGTCGATGCCACGCACCTTCTGCAGCGCTTCAACGTAGCCGTCTACCTTGAAAGCCAAGTCCACCTGTGTGCGTGGGATAATCGTCGCCGAATACCGCGCTCCGCTGTTAGCAGCATGGAGTTCAACGATCGCGACCTTCACCGGCACCGGCGGTTTTTGTACTTGCTTGGACTGGCAAGCCACCACCAGGGCCAGTGGGAAAAGAGTCCCGCCGACCACCCACGCTTTGAACCGATTTAGAAAGTTCACCATCCCTCTTTCACTTGTCTTGGCCCAACGCTTTTTCCAATTCAGCTTTAGCGGTCCAGAAAGACAGCAATGCTTGTTGATATTGATTGTTTGCATCTGCCAACTTAGCCTGAGATTGCAGTACTTCCGTTAACAGAGCAGCCTCAAATTTGTACCTGCCTTGAGTGACGCGGAGACCTTCGCGCTCAGCGTCCTGACTGAGACGTGCGACTCGCAACGCCTGTTGGGTTTGTTGTAAGCGGCGAAACTTATCGCCGACCTCTATGAGGATTTGGTCTTCCGTTTCCTGCAAGGCATTCTCGGCCTGCTCGATAGTCTTGCTCTTCTCAGCCAGTTGACGTTTCTTGCGCCCCCAGTCGAAGGGTTCCCAACTCATCACGACTCCAACCGACGCAATATTCTTGGGCACTACTTCGTCAAAGTTTCGCAGGGTCAACCAGGTGAACCCAACGCTCACATCAGGGATGTATTCCGACTTCTTGAGACGTTTATCGAGCCTAGCTTGCTTGATCTTGAGCCGGGCTTCGCTGAGTTCAGGTCGTTGCTCTAGTGCCCGACGGCGCGAGGCTGAGATGTCATACTCAAAGACTGTTGCGTCAGCCACCGGACTGACGCTGAAGTCCGTGAGCACATCTCGCCCCAGGAGCTTGTTCAATTGCTCTTTCTGCGTCGACAGCCGATTAGTTAGATCGAGAGCTTCGTATTCCGCCTTTGCCAATCGAGTTTGAACTTGCAAATGATCAGACTTCAAGACAACTTGTTGCAGAACGAACTCGCCCGTTACGCGATCGAGTTCGCGGTAAGATTTGACTTCGTCACGCACATTTTCCAACGCACTTTCACTTTGGAGTATTCCGTAGTACGTCTTCTTGACGTTATTGACGAGTGACTGTTCCTCCGAACGAAGCTTCTGTTGCTCCTCGTCGCGAGCCAACTTCGCCGAATCGATAGCGAGGCCGATCCGGTACTGCTGCGAGATCGGTTGCAGAACCTGAGCAGCGAATATCGCCGTTGGCCGTCTGGGAGTGCTCAGTGAGAAGAATGGTCCTAACCCAGGAAAGACACCGGTGAAGGGACTGGTCAGGTTAGTTTCGTGTTTGACCATGTCTTGCGAGACCAGCGCGTAGAAATGTGTGGATGGAAGACGCGATGTGCGTATGCTTCGAATTTCGTCTTCGTCCTTTTCGACGTTAAGGCGCGCATTCTTGAGGGAACGATTCTTCTGCAGGGCGATATTAATGGCCTGATCAAGACTCAATACGTCAGCCGCAGTTGGAGCGCTCTGTTGACACCACAGGGCCAACGGTGTGGCCAGCAAGAAAGACAGTGCCGCAAAATAGCTCTTTAGATTGTGCACGACCTTGCTTCTCATTACCTCGGGCCACCTCTTCTTGCCCGTCAGACCTGCAATGATTCGGCCAAGGTCGGCACAACTATTTCAGTGAGAGAATGTGGGCAGTTTCAGTCTGCAAGTGACCTTAACCTGATGAAAGTGCCGGTTAATTCTTAGAGAACTGCCCAGGCGTGTCCGGCAAATCCGGCAACATTCCCTTTAATGCCTCGCATGCTCAGGCAAGGAGATCGCTTTCTAATTCATCGCGGCAAACTTCGCTAAAATCTCGTAACGGATCCACGCCGCCGTCATGCATCATCGCCTGCAATTCAGTAGCCGTCTTATTGGGCTGGAAGTAGGTGTCGGTGACAAGTATGGCAATACTAGAGGCGCTGTCGATCACTTTGTTAGAGGACAGAACGCGCATTCTGCTGACGAGTGAGTAAATGCCAACCAGGCGGGATACATCCAGCGTGTCATGAACCAGCGCGTCTGCGTAAGTTCTCGACGCTTCGTCGATGAATTGCTTGTAAAGCTCTTGCCGTGTCGATTTACTGTTCGCAAGCCGCTGAGCTTTCATTTGTGCGTGCAGGGTGGTCCATGAGCTTGCGAATGAGGTTAATCCGCCGAGCCCTGCGCCAGCTAGAGCAGCAATAGCGGTCAGGTATCCTACGTTCATCGCCTCTGACACAGGCAAGAGACCTGCCAATGTCGAACATGAGGATTGCGAGAGTAAGTGACGCGCAACCGAGTCTGATCAAGTCAGTCACTCCGTAGAGTGTCGGAACGACTTCCCGGCATCACTTCAATCCTGCCCGGCAATTCCGGCAAGAATCATAATGTCGTCTGAGCTATCGGCCTTCCTTCAACCATTGTAGAACCGTGGCCGTCCGGTACGCGCGTTGCTGAATAGCGAACAATTGGAACAGCGTTCTTCCAGAAAAGCCTAAGGAACTTGCCGGAATATGCGAAGGATATTTCTCGCCAATATGCGATTGGTATTGCTTCGTTATTAGGCGTTGCTTATAAGTTTAAATGATCTGAAAATCTGAACGAGGTAAAACGAGCTATGGATCTTCAACTAAGCGGCAAGAGGGCGCTGGTTACAGGCTCAACTGTGGGTATTGGTTTCGCTATCGCAAAGGCTCTAGCTCAAGAGGGCGCTGAAGTAATACTGAATGGCCGCACCGAGGAGAAAGTAAGCGAGGCAAAGCGCAGAATCGCTGCCAAGGTTTCAAAAGCTAAGATTGGAGGTGTTGCTGCGGACCTTTCTTCGGCTGATGGAGTTACCAGGATCACAGAAGCGTATCCGGACATAGACATACTGGTAAACAGCGTAGGTATTTTTGAGCCCCGCGCGTTTGAGCAGATCCCGGATGCCGATTGGGTAAAATTCTTCGAGGTAAATGTAATGAGTGGAGTGCGGCTAAGCCGGCACTATCTCCCTCAGATGAAGGATCGTAACTGGGGACGAGTTGTTTTTATCTCAAGTGAATCAGCAGCCAACATACCCGCAGAGATGATTCATTATGGGGTAACGAAAACCGCTCAAGTCGCGCTTGCTCGAGGCCTAGCGGAAACAACTGTCGGAACAGGGATCACGGTCAATTCGGTACTTCCTGGCCCGACGCTATCTGAGGGTGTCGGAACTTTTATACAGCAATTAGCGCAAGAGCAGGGCGTTGCCATCGAGGAAGTTGAGAAGCAGTTTTTTCAGAACACGCGCCCTTCGTCGCTTATCAAGAGATTCATACAGCCTGAAGAAGTGGCTTCCCTGGTTGCCTACATTTGCAGTCCATTATCGGCAGCGACAAATGGCGCGGCCTTAAGAGTCGATGGTGGGGTGGTCCGATCCATCTTCTAAGAGGCGTCTGCTAATGATGTCCATTCAATGGACGGAGCCCTACGGAATTATCCCTGGCCACCAGCCCTGTCGACTGGCGATGGCTCGCTGATGGGCCTTAACACTCGCCCTCGTTATCTCGGGTACTAAAACTCCAAGAACAACCACCACTAAAACTGCCGGAAGTTCTGCCGACAGCGATCCGAGTGCCTCCGGCAATTCCGACAACACTGGTAGTTGGATTCAGAAAACCTCACTGATTCAACCAATTTCGAATCCTGTCGAACTGGTATGCAGGTTGCCCTTCGCATCGGTGGAAGATACATGTGACGGAGGACGCGATGAAGGGACACGTTTCTTGGGTTAACGAGCTGGCGATCAAAGACGGCGCGCTCAAGACATTCAAAGAGCTGATGGAAGAGATGGTTTCTGGCACGAAAGCCGAACCAGGAACGATCGCATACGAGTGGTACATCTCGCCCGACGGCGGCACCGTCCACGTCTTCGAAATCTACGCCGACTCTGAGGCGGTGGTGGCCCACCACATCAGCGAGGGGTTCATGATGAAGAACTGGGCCAGGCGCTTCATGGACTGTGTGGACTCGACGAGGTGCGTCGTCTACGGCGACCCGAATGCCGCAGCCCGCGAGATTCTCGACCGGCTCGGCGCCAGCTATCGCTCCGCCTGGGGCGGTTTCTCGCGCTTCTAGTTCGTTGTTAGGCACTTAGGAAAAGAAACAGCAAACCAATTCTTAGGAGAAACAAGCATGGCATACCAAAGCGTCAACCCTGCCAACGGCGAGATACTTCGCAGTTTCGATGAGCATACCGATGAGCAAATGCGAAGCGCGCTAGCGACGGCTGACAACACATATCGAAACGTTTGGTCCACGATGCCTATTCGCGACCGGGCCAAAATTGTCGGCGGAGCAGCTTCTTTGATGCGGGAACGTATAGAGAATCTGGCACGCCTGGCATCACTCGAGATGGGCAAGCGGATCTCGGAGGGACGCGATGAGGTTAATCTCAGCGCCTCCATTCTTCAATACTATGCAGATAATGCAGAGACGTTTCTTTCGCCCAAGATCATCGAATCGAAAACCGGATCTGCCCGCCTTGAATACTCTCCGCTCGGAGTGCTGATCGGCATTCAACCCTGGAACTATCCCTACTATCAACTGTCGCGATTTGCCGCGCCCCATTTGATGGCCGGCAATGTTCTCTTAGTGAAGCATGCATCGGGTGTCCCGCAGTGCGCGCTTGCCTTCGAGCAACTCTTCACTGATGCGGGATCGCCGGCTGGCGCTTATACAAATCTATTTCTTTCAAACGATCAGGTCGGCGCCCTGATTGACGACCCGCGCGTTCGCGGCATCGCGCTTACTGGGTCGGAACGAGCGGGCGAATCACTCGCGTCGCGTGCCGGCAAGAATTTGAAGAAATCGACGATGGAGCTGGGCGGAAGTGATTGTTTTATTGTGCTGGAAGATAGCGACCTCAAGTACGCGGTTCAAATGGCGGTCGCAGGTCGTATGAGCAACGCGGGACAAACTTGCATCGGCTCGAAACGCTTCATTGTGGTTGGCGCGCGTGCAAAGCAGTTCCTCAATGAGTTTCGTGATGCTCTCGAACAACTCAAGCCGGGCGACCCGCTGGATGAAGCGACCACGTTGGCGCCATTGTCCTCTGACGCCGCTTTGAAACTTTTGCTCAAGCAGGTCGGTGAAGCGGTGGGCCATGGCGCGCGGGTCTTCACGGGAGGCGATCGGCTTGGAAAAACGGGCGCGTATATGCAACCAACGATTCTCACCGACGTCACTCCCGACAATCCGGCCTACCGGCAGGAATTCTTCGGGCCAGTCGCGCTCTTCTTTACCGCTAAAGATGAGGATGAGGCCGTAGCTATTGCAAACGATTCGCCCTATGGATTGGGTGGCTCGGTCTACACTTCGGATATTGAGCACGGGAAGCAAGTTGCCAGCCGTATCGAAACCGGCATGGTGTTTATTAATTATCCATCGATGAGCGCCCCCGATTTGCCTTTCGGCGGCATCAAGCGTTCCGGATATGGCAAGGAGCTTTCCAATCTCGGCATCGAGGAGTTCGTGAACAAGAAATTGATCTGGGTAGCACCGACCGCGGTCCTAACGTAGCGCGTCTAACAGATTGCGACTCATGAATTGAGTTGCTTGAGCTGCTTCTTTTGTTTGGTTGCTGTGTGCGATGCCGGCATTGTCGCTCGAAAAACATCTGCGGTTAGCCGTCTTCAGACGGCTTTCCCGAAGGGTTATTAGACCAGCCGTTTTACGGCTGGGTAAAGGTCCGTTGGAATTGCGCAGCCCGTTTTAACGGGCTTCTCTGACCGCTTTAGCATTGCTAGCGGTATCAGGAGCAAGGACGCTAAAGCGCCCTTTCGATTTCCGCTCCTGTTCTACCAGCCCTAAAAGGGCGGGTCTAGTAACCCTTCGGGAAAGCCGCGTGAACGCGGCTGGCTTCGCAGATTGACGCACTCTCGCTTGGTGACGTTTCTTACGAGGCACTAGGCTGGCGTTTGATCTGAGGTAAAGGAGAGCACATGAAGATTCTCGTCACCGGCGCAACCGGATTCATCGGGGGCGCCGTCGCCCGAAAGTTGTTGCAGCAAGGCCATCAGGTCGTGGCTATGTCGCAAACTGAGGACGCCTTCGTAAAGCTGCGAGCCGCAGGGATGACACCAGTCATCGGCGACTTCGCTAATCCCGCGAGCCTGGTCGCTCCCGTAACCGAGGTAGATGCGGTCGTCAGCCTCGCCAGCATCGGGCAAATCGAGGGGACTCCGGAGAGCTTCGCCAAGGATCGTGACGCCGTGGAGGTGATGATCAAGGCCGCCGGCGATGCGGGAAATGCATTCATCTTCACCAGCGGTTCGGCGATCTTCGGTGTCTTCACCAAGGGTGAGGCCAGCCCGACCATCTTCGATGAAGACCACCCCGTCCCACTTCCCGCGTCGGTATTTGCACCGCCCAAGGCTGAGATACCGCAGCCGTTAATCGACGGCTTCGGTGGCTCAATGGCGCCCCGAGCCGAGACGGAGAGAGCTGTGCTCAACGCGGCCGGCGTTCGCGGAATCGTGATTCGACCCGGTCTCGTCTACGGCGAGGGCAGGGGCTACGACCTGCCCAATCTGATCGCCCTGACCAAGACTCATGGCGCTGCACCGCATCTCGGAATAGGCGGCGTTCGGCAGGGCTACGTGCATCTCGACGACCTGGTTGAAGTCTACGTCCTGGCACTTGAACGCGCCCCGGCTGGCACGATGCTCCATGCCGTGACCGACGAGATCGCCCTTGGGGATCTAGCCGCGGCGGCCAGCCGACTTGTGGGCGCGGGCGGCCGAACCGAGGCCTTGTCACTTCTGGAGATGTACACCCGAGGAGGCGGAGGCGGCGTGAGCCTGTCGGTGAATAAGCGCCTCGCCAGCGAGAAGACCCGAAAAGTTCTGAACTGGACGCCGACCAGATATGACATTTTGGAAGACGTAGAGCATGGCTCCTATGCGGTTTAAGCACTTCGGAATCCAAGAACCAGTGGAGCTATCCCACACCTTTTGCCTCCGGTAGAAGCAACCGCAGGACGTGGACGTTGAGCGACACGCCACGGAACAACAATCAACAAGAAAGGGGACCAACCATGGCAACACAAAAGCAAGTGAAGACAAAATCGGAGCAGTCGACGGACCTCGAGGAGAAGGTACAGAAGCTGCGGGAGCTTTACGCCGACGCGACAGACATTCAAAAATCCGCGCTGGAGAACGTGATCCGCACTCTAAAGTCGGGCATGCCGGCAAGGGAACCGGCAGCGTCGGTTGGAACTGCCGGCCGGATCGGTCGCCGGCAGGGTAAGGTGTCGGAGCTGACGGTGATCGCTCCGCTCGCACCAGGCGGAGCTAAGCGGATGCGCGCTTTTCTGGAGATTCTGCACGGCAGCATTGGCAATGAAATGGTGGATATGGTTGGCACCGTCCATGACATGCGCTTCGTGATTCTGGACAACGATACGAAGCTTCTTTTCTGCACTGCCTACGATCTCGACTGGGATCCCTACATCGAAGACTTCGCGACGAAGATCCCCGACATCCTCGACCTCCAGTTCGGCGATGTCGAAGGTTGGCCCGGGGTTCGTAGCCCGAAGGTCAAGGACTTCATCGCGAGCCACCAGATCACAGCGGACTTCTGGTACGTCGCCAATCCTAATCTGACCGTGGTGGAGACGAGACGGCTTGAGCGTATCGGCAAAGCGACCGAAGAATTCCTCGACAAGATCAGCTAATCACGGGAAGGACGCTATGTCATCAGAAGATCGAGTCGGCGAAGATTCACGCAACTGCATCGCCGTCGACCTCCACGACATTCAAGCGACTATTCTGCGCCATCGACCGGAGCCGTACTTCGGCACGCACGTCTTCCTGCACATCAACGATGCGCACGGAGGTCGTGAGTTCTTGCGGAGACTCGCACCGCACATCGGTTCTGCCGCCGATTGGTGGAAAGCGGGGGATGCCTGGATTGCAGTTGCCATCAGCTATCCAGGGCTGGTGGCATTGGGCGTGCCCGACGACTCGCTGCGAAGCTTTCCGGAAGCATTTCGAGCGGGAATGGCTGCACGTGCGGAGGAGCTTCGTGACTATGGAGCAAACGATCCAAAGAACTGGGAACGGCCGTTCGGTACCGGACAGATTCACCTCCAAGTCAGCATTGTCAGCCCCACTGAGGACAAGTGGCGCCGTACCATGGAGACGGCGCGGCAGCAGTATGAAGGCTTTTCTGGCGTCACCGTCCTGCTGATTCAAGACTTCGGCGCTCAACCGGGTAGTCTCAATTCGCTCGGTTATAAAGACAGTATCGGCCAACCCGCCATTGAGGGCAGTGGCGTCGAGCCGCTTCCTGGTCAGGGGCGACCTATCAAAGCCGGCGAGTTCATCCTCAGCTATCCAGGCGAGGCCGGCGTTCCCCTTGCGATGCCTCAGCCGGACACGTTGGGCCGCAACGGCACTTACGTTGGTTTGCGAAAATACCAGTCCCGCGTCGGAGCGTTCAACCGGTTCCTGCGAGAGAATGGTCAGACCGACGAGGAGCGCGAGCTGCTGGCCGCGAAGCTCGTCGGGCGCTGGCGTAGCGGCGCGCCATTGACGCTCGCACCGGCAAAGGACGATGCGGCGCTTGGCGAAGATCCGCACCGAAATAACGATTTCACCTACGCCAACGATCCACAGGGCAAACAGGTCCCGTTGGGCTGCCACATGCGTCGCATGAACCCACGGGACACGAAGATGCCGGTGCTCACGGACGTGAACATCCATCGCATTATCAGGCGCAGCACGACCTACGGAGCGCCCTACGATGCGAACACAATCTCCGAGCTCGATGACGAAGGCGCGCGAGGCATCTATTTCTTATTCATCAGCGCCAAGGCGATGAGTACCCTCGAATTTCTCCAGCAAGACTGGATCAATGACGGCACGTTCATGAATTTGGGTAGTGAACGCGACCCCCTCGTCGGTCTGCAGGAGGAGAGGAATACATTCACGATTCCGAAAGAGCCGGTGAGGCGCCGCATACACGACATCGAAACGTTCAATGTGCTTCGCGGTGGCGAGTACCTCTTCATGCCGAGCTTGTCCGCGCTTAGTTGGTTGGCCGGCCTGAATGCGGAAACGGTGGAAAGGTCAGCGTGAGTGTCATGGATAAACACCTGTACGACCGTGGTCTTGCCAAGCGCCGCCAGGTGCTGGGCGATGCCTATGTAGACCGCGCGCTCGCGAAGCTCGACGACTTCAATCGTGATTTCCAACGGCTGGTGACCGAATATTGTTGGGGTGAGGCATGGGGCGACGAGACCTTGTCGCCTCGCGAGCGCAGCATCCTCACCCTCGGCATCGTCGCTGCGATCGGCGAGAGGGGCGAGTTTGCCAGTCATCTCCGTGGCGCACGCGTCAACGGCCTTACACGGAACGAACTGCGTGCGGTGCTCGTCCACATCACCATCTATTGTGGGATCCCGGTCGGCGCAGATTGCTTCCAGCTAGCAGAGACAATTCTAAGCGAGAGCAAGGAAAGTGAGGTGCAGAAATGAAGCATGAGGATTCGATGATGAGAAACGTAGCAAAGCAGGCCGGGAGCCTCGTGGTTGGCGTTTTGATGCCTGCGACTTGCTGGGCGCATCCAGGTCACGGGGCCGAAGGAGGCGGCTGGAGTGGCCGCCACTATTTCACCGAGCCCGTCCACCTCCTCGTCATCGCGCTCGGAGCTGCCGTGCTTCTGATCGGCGCCTTTCTGTGGCGAGTCATTCGCGCGCACAGGACCCGCTATCGGCTCTTGGACGCGATCGGTGCATCGATTGCCAATCAGCAAAAGCCAAGCAAGTACAATAACAAGAGGATATCGCATGTCTGACCACATCTCCGGACCTCGTGCTATCGCCGACCCAGTCACTGACATCACGGACGTCTTTGCCTTTCCCTGTCCCGGGAGCCCGCGGCATCTCGTCCTGATCATGAATGTGTTTCCCTACGCCGGTGCGTCCGCCTGTTTTTCCGACGCCGTCATATACCGGCTGCGCGTGCGTTCTGTATCTATCGCGCCCAACAGACGCGCGTTCGCCGTCGGGGCCGATGAACTCACTTTCGATTGCACGTTCGATATCCCCGCCAATTCGGACGGCGACAGACAACTCGTACAACAGGGCCGCTGCACGATGCCAAACGGCGAGTCCGTTCTATTTCGCGTGAACGACGAGAACGGCGGTAATGGCGAAGTCCTGCATGTCTTCGCAGGACAGAGGTCCGATCCGTTCTTCCTTGACGGTCCGATGGCCGCACAAACCCTCGCGACGAGAAAACTCGCATTCAAGCAAGTCGGTTCTGACAGACTCTACGGCAAAAATGTTTTGGGAATTGTGCTGAGAATCGAATGGGCAACTTTGCTTAAGGGCGGGCCCATGTTCGCTGTCGTCTGCGAGACTCTGACGTCCGGCAAACGGCCGATCCGGTTGGAACGAGTTGGCCGGCCGGAGATCAAGAATATCACTCTAGGTGCGAAGATATTCGATCCGGTCAATCGGGATCTCGAGATTCGCGACCTGTACAACAATGAAGACGCCTTCAACCTTTCCGAGCACTACGTTGGGGCGTATCGCGCACGGCTGAACGCTAATCTCGCTTTCTACGATGGCCTCGACGGAAAAACTGATTGGCCGCTCGACGAGCATGGGAACCATCCGCTGACGGAACTCCTGCTCGCGGATTACCTGGTAGTTGATGCTTCTGAACCGTTCTGTGAAACCAGCTACTTTGAGATTGAGCAGGCGATGCTTAAGGAGCGCGCGCATGGTACATGCGGAGGGCGATGGCTCAATGAGGACGTAGTCGACTCTATTCTTACGCTCTACGTGAACGCCGGAAACGGTCCACGCATTAGCGACGGTGTCGACGGGCCGATAGCTTGGTCATCAAGGGTTTTCCCCTACATGGCGCCACCGAATCGCACACAGGCTGCTTAGCAATGATTGCCGTAACACAGATGTACGATGTAAGCGAGGTACCGATCACCGATGGGACCATTGCGCTGCTGAATCTCCAGGCGCAAATCGACGGTCTGGAGCCAGACGTCAGCCTCAGTCACACTACCATTGAAAGTCGAGCTGGTCTGATTGACCTGATCACGCTTCGCGGGCTCATCCTCGGCCACATTGCCGATTATCAACGGGCAGACGAGATGGCGGAACAACTCGTGCGCGACGCAGCCACTGACGGGACGGCTTTTGTCGCACGTGCGCGAACCAGGGCTGGCTTCCATCGGTTTACCGATGCTTTAGACGACATCGATCGAGCTGAGAGACTAGGGCTCAATTTCGAAACTACAAATGGCGACCGTGCCGCAATCTTCCAAGCCCTCGGTCGCTACGATGAAGCCCTTGCCATACGCGAAGAAGCCGCGGACCGTCGAGCGAGTTTTGAAAATGTCGCGGCCCTGGTTGGACTCTACTCCGAAATCGGCGAAATCGACGCAGCAGAACGACTGTACGCGGAAAGCCGCCGACGATACCGCGGTGTCTCACCGTTTCCGCTGGCGCTTCTCGACTTCCAGTTGGGCCTGATGTGGATGAACAAGGGCCGGTTGGACAATGCACGCACGTCATTCGATGCCGCGCGACGCCGTGTCCCGGCTTACGCGCCGGCGCAAGGCCACCTCGCCGAGGTCGAAGCCGAATTGGGGCAAACCGAATCAGCACTCGCCCGGCTGTATTCCTTACCAGCCTCTTCGGATGATCCTGACTACGCTGCGCAACTCGCGCGCATTCTCAGGGACGCGGGCTGCTCCCAATTCCGGCATTGGTGCCGGCTGGCCGCCGCGCGTTATGACGAGTTGGTCGCGACTCACCCGGAGGCCTTCGCGGATCATGCAGCCGAATTCTGGCTTGCTGCGGGCGCTAATCCGGACAAGGCACTCCGGTTGGCGAGAATGAATATCGAGATTCGCAAGACGCCACGCGCGTACGACCTATTGGCGCGGGCTGTGGCCGCAAATGAAGTAGTGGGCGCGAAGGTGATGAAAAGTCATGAGTAACAACCCACACGTCGTTATTGTCGGCGCGGGGTTTGGTGGTTTGGGAGTGGCCGAGGAATTGGCGCACGTCCCCGTCGATGTGACCCTGATTGACCGCCACAACTACCACACGTTCCAGCCGCTTCTTTATCAAGTCGCAACGTCTCTGCTTAATGCTGAAGATGTCGGGGTTCCGGTGCGTAGCATTTTTCGACGCCAGGAAAATGTGACCTTTCGCATGGCAACGGTTTCGGGCGTTGATATTCCAAGCCAGAGAATACAACTAGAGGACGGCACCCAGATCCCTTACGATTATTTGGTGCTCGCGGGGGGAGCGACTGTTAACTATTTCGACACTCCGGGTGCAGCGGAGCATGCGTTTCCGCTCTACACTCTGATGAATGCAGTTACCCTTCGCAACAGAATCCTGGAGCGATTCGAAGCGGCTGACCGCGACTCTACGTTGATTGAAGACGGCGCGTTGAATTTTGTCATCGTCGGCGCAGGGCCCACGGGCGTTGAGATAGCGGGTGCGCTCTCGGATCTTACGTACAACCTTCTGCCTGACGATTATCACCAGCTCGCGACTGAAAGTGCGCGAGTAATCATTGTGGAGATGGGTAAGGAAGTGCTGGCTCCGTTCAAAGAAAATCTGCGTGCGTACGCTAAAGAAGAACTTAAGCAGCGACGAGTTGAAGTTCGTTTGGAAGAAGCAGTCACAGAGGTAGGACCCACCTTTGTACGTTTTGGGTCGGGGGAAGAAATCAAGACCCACACACTGATCTGGGCGGCTGGTGTGCGAGCCAATCTATTGACGGATATTCTCGGATTGCCACAGGGACATGGCGGCCGCATCAAACTGAATTCTGATTTGAGTGTACCGGAACATCCGGAAATATTTGTTGTCGGGGATATGGGTGAGGTGGCGTCAGACGGAAAGATTCTGCCGCAACTCGGTTCGGTAGCGATGCAGTCGGGAGGGCACGTGGCGCAACAGATCTCCCGACGCCTGGCAGCAGAGTCGGCCCAACCATTCAAGTATTGGGATAAGGGTTTTATGGCAACCATCGGGCGTGGCGCTGCGGTCGTGGAGTTTCCGAACCAGCGAACTCTTCAAGGGCAGTTGGCCTACTTCGCGTGGTTGGGAGTTCACCTGACGCTACTGACTGGAATGCGTAACCGGATAGAAACACTTTGGAACTGGGGTTGGTCTGCGCTCACGCACGACCGAGCAGCGAGAATTATTATTAAGGCTGAGGACGACGAGATGAAAATTTCCACCTAAAAGAAAGAGCGTCCGAGCTTCGCCAAAAAAGAACTAGCGCAGTCCGCATGACTCTAGCCTTTACTTAGCTTTGCGTACTCGGCTTTCGCTTGCTGGTAGACGGGAAGATCGGGGTCGGCATCCTTCCACAGGGCCAGGAAATCTTCATAGGACTTGCGTGCGGCGGCTTCATTACCCGCGATTTTCTGTGCCCTTGCCATCTGCAAGTGTGACAACGCCCCAATTACATATCTTCCGACGATACCTGGATGGTCGAGCAACTTCTGAAACTCTGCCGCTGCCAGACGCCCTTCGCCCATCTGGAGGTATGCAAGCCCGCGAATGTAGGCAGGATAAAGACTGTCGAAACCACCGGGCATCGCTAATTCGTACTTCATTGTAGCCCGCAGGATTTCGACGGCTCCTGCGGGATCGTTCGTATTCAATTTCATCGTAGCTCGGATGGTCGGCAGCGAGTAATTCTGGACTCCCGTATCCAATGGAAATTCCTGGCTTATCGTATCTGCCAGTTTCTGGGCTTGCACGTTGTCTCCGGCTCGCGCAAAGGCCAGAGCCAGGAGGAGTTTTGTAGCGCGGTTCTGAACCCCCTTGAGAGCCTTTTCTGCTATTCGTCGAGCTTGGGCCGAGTTGCCGGCTTCGGCTTCGTGCAACACATTGTCACTATTTAACAGGTCGACATAAAGCAACGATCCTTCCCTCGCCGCTAAATCTTTAGCTTGCGCCAAAACGCGTCGATAGTTGCGGTAGTGGCCATCGTAACCCTCCACATATGCCCTACGATAGAGGAACCGGTAATCAGCGCCCGCTTTACCCACGGCCCAATTCCACTGCTCCTCCATCGCGGGAATGTCCCTTTGAAGGAAAGCGAGTTGGGCGCGGTAGTCGCGCAAGTCGGCGCTGTCAAATTTGCGCGACTCCGCCTCAGCGTATGCGACCTTGGCTTCGTCGACCCGGTCCGTCAAAATCGCGCCAAGTATCACCTCGCCATAACTGGCTGGACTGGGAAGTAAGCGAACTGCTTCGCGCGCTTCGGCGAGAGACCGATCTGGTTGCCCCAGGACTTGCAAGCACTGGGCGAGGTTGTAGTGCGCTATAAAATCGTCAGGAAAGGTTTGCACCCATTGCGAGAGGACAGCACTTCTGTTCTCCTGTTCTCCTGTTGCGTAATCGAAATAGAGATCCTCTGCGTTGAACCGGGCCGGTTCGGTCAACCGAGTCCGCAGCTGGTAGGCTTTCGTTGCAGAGGCTGCCGCCGAAGTCGGTTTAGACACAATGTCATAAGCAGCCGCGAGAGCGACATGTGCCATCGCGAAGTCTGGATCCATCTCGGTGGCACGCTGGTAATACGGAACAGCACCAGAGCCATCCCCCGCGAGGTGGCGCCTATAGCCCTCAGTCAACAGTTGCAAGGCCTCCGGAGACGCACTCGTCGCCTCGTCTAACGGCTTGTTGAACCTGGCAACCGAAGCGTCTGGTTCGCCCAGCTTGGCGCGCAGTTGAGCTGCGGAGACGCCCAGTACATGCACGACCAGGGTTCGACTTGGAGCGTCATTCGATGCTCGCGCTATGGTCATTCCCGATTGACAGTTGATTCCGTCTAGCTCGATATGGAAGCCGTTACCCGCTTCCGCGATAGAACCAGCTATTACCATTTTGCTGTTCGACCGAACGCAAACTTCACGTGCGGTTTGCGGCGTCATCTTCGTTGGATCGTCAGAAAGGTGGAGCGTCCTTAGTGCCTCGCCGACTTTGTTTGCGGCCAGGACATTGAGATAGGGCGTCTGCTCCAGGCCGGTACGCAATGAGGTGTATAAAGCGTCGTTGAATACGGGATCTCCGGTTTGATTGCTGACGGCGAGGACAATCGTGTCACTGGGGGAAAGCGTCACCTTGTTGCGGAAATGCAGATAGATCCAGGTTCCTGAAGCTACCAGCACGAGCAGCGCGGCTGCCGCGAGCCATCTTAGCGGGCGGCGGCGTGCCGGCTCCGTCTCGCTCCTGACTCGCTCAAGATCGCCACGCATCTGGGCAGCAGACTGGTAGCGTCGCGACCGGTCCTTCTCAAGCGCTTTGGTGATGATGGCGTCCAGTTCGCGCGCGACGGCGGAGTTCAGATCGTGCGCTGGGTTTGGGGTCTGGTTGAGAATCGCGTCCTGGACCAAAGCCGCCGTTTCGCCGGTGAAGGCACGTCGGCCAGCCGCCATCTCGTATATGACCAGCCCAAAGGAAAAAAGGTCGGTGCGGGCGTCCAACTTTTCCTTGCGTAACTGTTCCGGAGACATATAGCCAGCCGTGCCCGGCGTCGTTCCGGGGCGCGTTAAACCTGGGGAGATCCGCTCGATGCTTTCAGGCGTGCTATCAGTGGTGATTTGTTCGTTATCCGGCAAGGGCTCAACGTTTGATGTCCCTTTGTCCCTGTCGGCAACTTCTTCACTCTCGGCCAATTTCGCCAATCCAAAGTCGAGAATCTTCACGTGGCCTTGCTTCGTCAGAAAAATGTTTCCCGGCTTGATGTCGCGATGAATGATCTCCTTATCGTGAGCAGCTTGTAACCCGTTGCAAATTTGAATCGCTATATCCAACAGTGTATCGAGCAAGATTTCCTTTGGCGCCGAGCTATCTATGCGATGAAGCAGAGTGTCTCCTTCAAGTAGCTCCATAGCGATGAAAGGCTGGCCTTCATACTCTTCAACTCCGTAGATCGTGCAGATGTTGGGATGATTCAACGCTGAGGCTGTTTGCGCCTCACGCTCAAAGCGCCGGAGAGCAACCGGATCACTGGCCAGCTCTTCAGGGAGAAACTTAAGCGCCACGCGCCGGCCCAACTTGAGGTCCTCTGCCTCGAAGACCATTCCCATGCCGCCACCGCCTATGATTCTAAGTACGCGATAATGGGAAACTTTCTTACCGATGAGCGCGGCAGCTCCGGGTGGAGGTTGTACGATGGGAGTCTCCGGGCGATGGACTTCTGTTGTCGTTTCCAGAAACTCGAGAGCTACAGCTAGTCGATACCCGCGCCGCGCCAAGGTCTCGATGTAGGTGGGGTTGTTTGCTGAATCACCCAGCACTTTCCGAAGAATCCCGATGGCAACATTGATGCTATGGTCGAAGTCTACAATGGTGCTATTGGGCCAGAGCTTTCGTCTGATTTCCTCGCGGGTCACGATCGTGCCGCCCCGCTCAATCAGCATTCGGAGAACTTGGAATGGCTGCTCTCTGAGGAGGACTTTCTGATCTCGATCAACCGCCGAAGACAGCTCACCCGTCTTGAGATCAAGCTCAAAGTCTCCGATTCGCACGCGACCTGATAATGGGCGTTCCATAGGTGTTGTCGAAATTGCAAAGTGTACTACTTGCGCAGCTTGGTTAGAAGGACCGCAGAATTACAGCAAATGACTACAAAATGACCCGCAGTGCATTTACTCGCTGATGGCGGAGGCGTAAAAGTTGATTTGAAAGAAACGCAGGTGAGAGGCGGTAGTTTAGAAGCATGACTTCCAGGAGGTTGAAATGACTTTTGGTATTTTGTCCGATCCCCAGCCGCTATCCGAAGCTTCGCTCACCAGTTCCGGCATCGCGGAGTTGAAAGCGGATCAGCAGCTTTCAATCTCCGAAGACATAGCAGGTATTGCCGACTTCACAGGAATTGTGGGTCAGAGTTCGGCGCTGCGCCAAGTCCTGCACTTGGTGGAAATGGTAGCCGCCAGCGACGCCACCGTACTCTTGCTGGGCGAGACCGGCACGGGCAAGGAGCTAATCGCCCGGGCCATCCACGAACGTAGCCGCCGACAGAATCAAGCTTTTCTCACTCTCAACTGCGCCGCGATTCCCAGTTCGCTGTTTGAGAGTGAACTCTTTGGACATGAGCGCGGGGCTTTTACCGGTGCGTACATGCAGAAGCTGGGCCGGCTTGAATTGGCCGATCGCGGCACGCTGTTTCTCGACGAAGTGGGTGATATGCCGCTTGAACTGCAGCCTAAACTCTTGCGTGCCCTGCAAGAGCGTGCGTACGAGAGGGTGGGTAGCGCGCGGACCAAAAAAGTTGACGTGCGACTGGTGGCAGCGACTAACAGGGATCTGGAAGAGATGATGGCGGAGAGACAATTCCGGAGCGATCTTTACTATCGGTTGAACGTGTTTCCGATCCGTATTCCGCCATTGCGTGAACGTCCTGAAGACATTTCACTGCTGGTACAACACTTCACACAGAAGTACGCGCACAGGATGGGAAAACGAATCGACGCAGTGCCGGCGGCGATAATACTGAAACTGGAGCGTTGGTCCTGGCCCGGAAACGTGCGCGAATTAGAGAATCTCGTAGAGCGGTCAGTGATCCTGACGAATGGCAATACACTCGCGGTTTGTTTACCTGAAAAGATGAACGGCGCGATAGATGCGGCGGAAGTTGTCGGTAACTTCGAAGAGCAAGAGAGAATTGTTAATACTCTCAAGGAGACCAAAGGGCGCGTGAGTGGTCCCAACGGAGCAGCATCTCGATTAGGCGTTAAACGAAGCACTCTCCTCGATCGCATGAAGAGACTCGGTATTGATGCGCGAGAGCTCAGGAGTAATCTTATGTATTCAGAAGTTGCGGCGAATTGAACGTCGCTCTTTGAGCTGAGGCCTTGAGATGAGTCAAACAGATTCGATCATGCTGGCGGTGCCGGTGAATGAGAACGACCACGTGATGGGGCCAACCAGCGCGCCCGTTACAGTCGTCAATTATGGCGACTACCAGTGTCCAGGCTGTCAACAAAGACATCGGTCCACCGAGAAGATGGCTCTTGAATTGCTGGACAGCGTGCGTTTGGTTCATCGACATTTCCCGCTCGTGAAAAGCCATCCGCGGGCGCTGCGTGCGGCCGAGGCAGCTGAAGCCGCCGCAGCTCAAGGCAAGTTCTGGGAGATGCACCGCCTGCTTTATCTCCATCCTGACCAATTAGGGAATCGAGACCTACGTAGGTACGGCAATGAGGTTGGGCTTGATCTTGCGAGATTTGATCGCGAGATGGCCAGCGGCATCCATGCCGATCAAATATTGAAGGATTTTCATTTCAGCCTTAACCACGGGATCACAGGCACGCCTACTACTTTTATCAATAGTGTCCGTTATGCGATGAGCGGCGTGGGGTTGGTTGCGACGGTAAAGGCCATTGTGGAAGAGCAGGTAGCAAGGACATAGCAGCGCCGGAAGCACTGCCGAAAGGACACGCCCTAATATGTATGCAACCGGGATTGATTTATCGGAGACGAAACGAGTGCAGCTCATTCAACTATGCAACGCATGCCTCGCGGAAGCGGTTGATCTGCAATTGCATTGCAAACACGCGCACTGGAATGTAAAGGGGCCGAACTTCATCGCACTGCATCAGCTCTTCGATCAAGTGAACGAAAGTGTCGAGGACTACATCGACCTGATTGCCGAGCGGGCGGTCCAGCTTGGCGGTATCGCTAATTCTACGGCGCATGTGGTTACGACCTGGGCGCACATGCAGGAAAACGACGCTCAAAGCGCCAGCGGGCGTGACTATGTCCAGAGTCTTTCTGGCGCGCTCGCGTCATTTGGAAAAATCGCAAGTCAGGCCATACACGAGGGTAACGAGCTTGGTGACGCCGTTAGCACAGACATCTTCACTGAAATATCACGCGGCGTGGACAAGTGGCTCTGGATGGTAGAGGCCCATTTGCACTTGCAGTGCTGAAGCCACGATGTATTTCGTGCAAGGCTGATGGGCTGTTACTCTGAGGCTTTCGTTCAGCTCGTTACGCACAAACGATGAAAGATAATAGAATCTTCTGAGGTGGCGATGACGCTCTCGAACGACGCCAAGCTAGTCACGTTCATTAACGTCTTCACGGTCGAGCCCGCGAATCAGCAACGCCTCGTGGACCTGCTCGCGCACGCGACCGTTGCGTCGGTGCGCCATGCTCCCGGCTTCGTGTCCGCCACCCTTCATCGAAGCCTCGACGGCACCAAGGTCACGATGTACGCACAATGGCGAACGATGGAGGACTACCAAGCGATGCGTAACAACCCGGCTTCGAGTGACCATCTGCAAGCGGCGTTGGCTATCGCTAAGTTCGAGCCTGGCATGTACGAGATCGTCGAATCGTACTTACCCGACGATAAAGGCACCCGAGACGAGATGGTCCCTCTTCTCAAAGATTAGGTCATTGAGGATCATGAACGGCCTATTTGCAGCGCGCGCGCAGATGGCGATGTCACTCGCTTTCCACATCGTCTTTGCGGCAATCGGTATTGCAATGCCGCTCTTGATGGCTATTGCCGAGTGGCAATGGCTGCGAACCAAAGACGAAGTTTATCTGGCATTGGCCAAACGTTGGGCGAAGGGAACGGCAATACTGTTCGCGGTGGGCGCAGTTTCGGGAACGGTGCTCTCGTTCGAGTTGGGATTGCTCTGGCCAGCTTTCATGCGGTACGCAGGCGCGATTATCGGCATGCCGTTCTCGCTCGAAGGATTCGCATTCTTCACTGAGGCGATCTTCCTTGGCATCTACCTGTACGGGTGGACTCGCGTGCCGTCGCGCTCACATTTGTTCGCCGGCGCGATGGTTGCTGTCAGCGGGGCGCTCTCGGGTATTTTCGTCGTTATCGCTAATGCATGGATGAACACTCCCACGGGTTTCCACAACGTTAATGGCACGCCCGTCGATATCGATCCACTTGCGGCGATGATGAATCCGGCGGCGTTCGCACAAACCCTTCACATGACTCTGGCCGCCTACGCAGCCACGGGATTTGTCGTCGCCGGTATCCATGCGTTCATGCTGCGACGCGATGCAAACAACCGTTTTCACAAAAGCGCGCTGGCCATCGCGCTAACGGTTGGAGGAGTTGCGGCGATTCTTCAACCTTTGAGTGGCGATCTGCTCGCTAAGATGGTGGCGAAGAATCTTCCGGTGAAGCTCGCAGCGCTCGAGGGACAATTTGCGACCGAGAAGGGCGCGCCGCTCCGCATCGGCGGCATTCCAGATGAAGGTGCAGGAGTGACCCGATACGCGATTCAGATTCCGTACGGGTTGAGCATACTGGCTTACAACGATCCAAATGCGACCGTTAAAGGCTTGAACGACTTTCCGGCAACAGAGCGTCCGCCAGTCGCAATTGTGCACGTCTCGTTTCAAATCATGGTGGCGTGCGGATTGGCGATGATGGGAATCGCAGTTTGGGCGGCGTGGCAATACTGGCGGGCCCGCCGGAAAAAATCTAAAGCATGGTTCGCTTCCAGATGGTTTCTGCGGGCGCTCATCTTAGCTGCGCCGCTGGGCTTCATCGCTATCGAGACCGGGTGGGTCGTCACCGAGGTCGGTCGTCAGCCCTGGATTATTTATGGCGTGATGAGGACGGCTGAAGCAGTCACGCCCGTACCAAGACTGGTCGTACCTTTCATTACTTTCACGTTTCTCTATATTTTTCTGGCCGCCATCACAGTTTGGTTCTTACTGAGACAGTTTGCAGCGAGCCCGCAAGCGTTTGGATCAGACGGACAGGAGGTGAGGCTTGCCGCTTGAAATGATTATTGCGGCCGTAATGATCGCCGCCCTGATCATCTATGCGTTGCTGGGCGGTGCAGACTACGGCGGGGGCGTTTGGGATCTGTTTGCTTTTGGCAAGCGTGCGCCGGCACAGCGGGCGCTCATTGCAGACGCAATTGGCCCAGTCTGGGAAGCGAATCATGTGTGGTTGATCCTGGTGATTGTCGTTCTTTTCACAGCTTTCCCACCTGCGTTTGCTGCTATTTCAACTGCGCTTCACATTCCACTCACACTCTTGCTGATCGGCATCGTACTGCGGGGCGCTACGTTCACCTTTCGTGCTCATGATGTTAAGCGCGATGACGTGCAGCGTCGTTGGAGCCTGGTCTTTTCGGTTGCCAGTATCATCACGCCGGTGCTGTTGGGCATCGTACTCGGCGCTATCGCTTCTGGAACTATCCGGGTTGAAAATGGTGTGGTCGTATCAGGCTTTCTTAAGTCGTGGCTGGCGCCCTTCCCCTTTGCCGTCGGCTTTTTCGCGCTCTCGTTGTTCGCATTTCTCGCGGCGGTCTATTTAACGGTTGAAGCGTCTGCGAATGAATTGCAGGAAGATTTTCGACTGCGAGCCCTAATCGCAGGCACCGTAGTCGGGATGTTGGCACTAACCGTTTTCATTTTGGCTGCAACGGGGGCGCCGACTGTGCGCGCAGGTATCAGCCGAAGTTGGTGGGCGTTAGCGCTGCACCTCGGCACTGCAATAGTTGCCGTGGGCGCGTTCTATAGTCTGTGGACCAGAAAATACAGAGTGGCCCGCCTCTGTGCGGCAGCACAGGTAACTCTAATTCTCCTGGGCTGGGCGTTGGCTCAATTTCCGTATCTTGTCGAACCGGATATGACTATCTACTCCGCTGCTGCTCCGCGCGCTACACTGCGGTTGCTAATCACCGCGCTTGCTGCGGGGGTGCTCGTACTATTTCCTTCGTACTATTTCCTGTTCCGTGTCTTTAAGGGTGAATCTGCTTATTCAGCGAAACGGCATTGACGAGGATGATAATAAAGGACCGCACACAGATGATAGAAAACCGTCCCCCGAACGTCCCCCAAGCGATACGCAAATCAGGCAATGCATGCAGTGCATGCACGTACATTTTTTCTGAGCGATTTTGTAAGTATTGAAAATCAAGGATCGATAATTTAGATTTAAGATCAAGTCCGATGAGACTCGGAACAAACTTTTCGTGTTCAACCGATTTCTGTTGTTGATGTCGAACGATGGCAAGGGATACTGCAGCTGCGATAGGAACAACTACAATCCAAACCACAACTACAGTTATTACGATTTTCCAGAAGCGTCGCGACTTTTGTTTTCTTCGTTAGGCATTGCAAGAGGAATTGTAAGCCCGAAGGCTCGTCAGGAGGAGGGAA
Organism: Solirubrobacteraceae bacterium; assembly: GCA_034665005.1. Lineage (GTDB taxonomy): Bacteria > Actinomycetota > Thermoleophilia > Solirubrobacterales > Solirubrobacteraceae > Palsa-744. The sequence goes on from JAXDGO010000097.1 coordinate 28,596, forward strand.
CTCCTGATGGGCAGAGGGTCACGGGAAAAGCCGACAAGGCTTGGAAAGAAGCTCCTTCAAATAAGAAAGCATCTTGGCTTTTCACAAGACGGGATTGTTAGAGCGCTTGGGTTGTCCTCGAGACTTCGCCTGAGTGCTCAGGAAAAGCTCGAAAGCCTCAGCAATGTTGGCCGTCAGGAGGGGGGTAATTTACTCTCCATGCGGCTACAACCTTATCGAGAAGAGCGAAGCGGGTCGGGAAGCGAACCATCGGTCATCAAGCGCAGCGGCTTGCCCCAGGTGGCTATCCTGGAGCTGTCCTTAGAGAATCAACGGCGCTTCAAATCATATCAAGTGAAGATCTCGCCAATCGAAACTGGAGGTCCAGTTGTGGTTTCAGGCCTAATGGCTGAAAAGGACGTGTCGATACTGAAAGTACCGATAGTCGTAAACGGTCTTAGGGCCGGCGATTACAACTTGTCGCTTTCTGGGGAAGACGATAATAATGTCTTGGTCCCGCTTGACGCTTATTCATTCAGGATTAGCTCATCCAGATGAGAGGAAAGGACCGCCTCCACCTTGTCCGTTATCGCGCAGTTACACGCTCAGTGCGCAGCGGATAGAGTCGGCAATCGAACCGTTGGAATACCGCTTTAGTGCTCTGAGAATTCTCTGATGGCTCGGCTGGCTAGCATAATTGATCTTGAAATAGGTTTTGTGCAGAGATATCTTTGATGGGAGAATGTCATTGAGCGTCTGCCGTTCTAGTTCAGGAGATATTTTGTAAAAAGCATGAACGTCGGCAACCGCTCAGAGTTTCAATTAAACACTCGCGCTTTTCTCGTTACTGATTTGACTCAGGTTGCTGGCATCCGGGCCACGACGCCGTTACTGTGGAAGCGGTCATTGAGTACCTGAATAAGAATGTCAGGAACGCCCAGGTGATCATGCGCGAAGCAGTCAAGAGTCTGGCGAACAACCCGCGCGAATGTAAATGCGGATCGGCTTTGAAGAATGCGATCTTCACCGCCTCCGATTTGTGGCCGGAAGCAACTATGCGCAAGCTTGCGGCCATCATTGAGAAGTACCAAAAGTGAATTCGAGTTTTGGAAGTGGAAGTTAAGGGAGTTACGGCTATGAAAACGTTTTGTTTGATCTCTCTGATCGCTTTGACGCTTGTCGTCATCGCGCCCGCAGCGGCCCGAGCGCAGGGCGGCGCCAAGCAGGGACCCGATGTAGTGCGCGATCCCGAGATGGAGAAAGACTCGCTGCACAACCTTGAGGTAGCGAGGCAATATTTCAAGCTGCGAAAGGCTTACAAGGCGTCACTTGCTCGCTGTGAGGAAATTATTGCGGGCAACCCAAACTTCTCAAAAATTGACGAAGTGCTGCTGATCGCCGGGCAAAGCAGCCTGCGGCTGTCAGAGAATAAAGGGAAGCAAGCCGTGAAGACTGCTACCGACAAGCTGCGAGAAGATGCGCGTGACTATCTTTCGATGCTGGTCAACAATTATCCGGACAGCCGATTCAAGGATGAGGCCCTGGAACAGTTGAAGTCTTTGGGAGGACCGAAGGCTAAGGACAGTAAGCAGTAAGCAGTAAGCGGTGAGCAGCGGCGGAGTAAGCATTGAATTCCGACTTCGTTAGCCGGACGTACGTACTATCCGGTTGCTTAATCTGAAATTTTTGAAATCTCAAATCTGAAATTCTAAAAAACAATCCAACATGTCATTACTCGTCGTAGGTTCAGTTGCATTTGACGCGGTCGAAACGCCGTTCGGTAAACGCGATCGCATGCTGGGAGGCTCAGCTTCTCACTTTTCCATTTCGGCCAGCTTCTTTACCGACGTGCGCGTCGTCGCAGTTGTCGGCGGAGACTTTGGACCGGATGAAAAGGCCGTTTTTGCTGGCCATAATATTGATACGAGCGACCTGGAAGTCATTCCGGATGGCAAGACTTTTCAATGGCACGGCCGTTACGAATTCGACCTGAATGTGGCCCACACGCTCGAGACTCAATTGAATGTCTTTGCCGGCTTTGAGCCGAAGCTTTCCGAGAAATCGAAGCAGGCCCGCCTGGTTTTTCTCGGAAACATTCAGCCCGATCTGCAGCGCGGCGTGCGCCAACAGGTTCCGGATGCCGAGTTGGTGGCACTTGATACGATGAATCTCTGGATCGATACGACCCGCGATTCATTACAGAAAACCATTGAAGTCGTTGACCTCGTAATTATCAACGATGCCGAAGCGCGCCAGTTGGCCGAGGAGCCCAACCTGATCAAAGCCGCCCGCAAAATCCTCTCGTGGGGACCGAGTACTCTGATCGTCAAGCGCGGCGAATACGGCGCGGCGATGTTTACCAAGGACGAGTACTTCGCGATTCCAGCTTATCCGCTCGAGGCGGTTTTCGATCCCACGGGAGCGGGCGATACCTTCGCGGGTGGTTTGATGGGTTATCTGTCGAGTCAGAAAGAGATCGATGCCGCCGCGCTACGCCGCGCCATGATTTTCGGGTCGGTGATGGCGTCATTCAACGTCGAAGAATTTGGCACCGAGCGCGTGCAAAAGTTGACTAACGAAGAGATCAACCAACGCTTCCGTGACTTCAAACGCTTTACACATTTCGAAGAGATACCATTTGAGCGGGCCGTCAGTGCTGTGTAGGGCAAGTTGTTAACTTGCGATAGTCGTAGTCTGGCCAATCGCGCAAGATAGCATCTTGCGCTACAATCTCAATCATGTTTTGTCCAACTTGCGAAGCTGAATACGAACCGGGCATCACGCGTTGTGCCGACGATGGCGCGGAATTGGTCGAGCGTCTGACGCCCGAGGCGGGCGCGACCGACGATAGCGAAGCGCGCTTTGTCATGCTCCATACAATGTCGTCGCCTGCCGAAGCCGAAATGGTCATGGACATCTTGCGACAGAACGGCATCCGTTCTGCGATTCAATCAGGCGGCGCTGATGCGTTCTCGCCATTGCTCTCTCAGGTTTCTCCGGGGGGCGTGCTGGTCGATCAGCGTGACCTCGATCGCGCGCAAGAGATTTATGCTTCCTTCTTTGGCGAAGATACCTCGCCGCTCACAGGTGGTTCCACATCGGAAGAAGATTTTGACGAAGCAGAATGAGTGGCACAGACTTGAGTCTGTGATTAATATTTACGCGTTCCTGTATAGCAGTCGTTCCAGAACCCGCATGGATATGGTTTCATCGCTGCCACCACCCCGATCATAGGGGAGGTGGGCCTTAGCTTGAGGCAGACAAGACCCCCTTACCGGCCCTCTCCCAAAGGGAGCGGGCGAAAGACCTTCCAAGTCTGTGGCACGAATGTATGAGCGACATTCCGTCAGAACCGGTCGTCGTTTTGATGACGGCCGCCAATCGCCAAGAAGCCGTTCGCATCGCAGAAATGCTGGTCAGCACGCGCCTCGCCGCATGCGTGCAGATCATACCTGAAATTCAATCTGTCTATCGCTGGCAGGGCGAAGTTGAGCGCGCGAGTGAAGTCTTGCTGCTGGCCAAGACCACCAGCGGGAGATTCGATGAACTGGATCGCGCCGTCAGAGAGATTCACAGTTACGAGACCCCAGAGATTCTTGCCTTGCCGGTTGCCTCAATCTCTGGGCCATATCGAAAGTGGTTGCAAGAAGCAATGGGGGCTGGCGACGACTGAGCCTTACTCCGTTGTGCCGTCGCTTCGGCAAACACCTATAGGTAATTAGACGGAGTTAGTGGTGTTTCTTCCAGCGCGTCATGGCTCCGGGAAATAATCTCTACGATTTCTGCCGGCGAGTCAGTAACGTGCAGCCGCTGTAAATCTTCCTCTGAAATCTTTCCCTCGCCCAGCACCGGGCCCTTGATCCAATCAATCATTCCTTGCCAATAACTCGAACCGTAGAGCACCACGGGGAAGTTACGAATCTTGCGCGTCTGAATCAGGGTCAGCGCTTCAAACAACTCGTCCAGCGTTCCCAAGCCGCCGGCAAAAATGATGAAGGCGTCGCTGTACTTTACGAACATCATTTTCCGGACAAAGAAGTATTTGAACTTGAGCGACAGGGTCGTGTAGTCGTTGCCCTTCTGCTCGTGCGGCAGTTCGATATTACAGCCCACCGACATGCCGCCTGCTTCGAGAGCGCCGCGGTTTGCCGCTTCCATAATTCCGGGGCCGCCCCCGGTGATCACTGCAAAGCCGGCGCGCGCCAGCAACGCCGCGGTTTCACGTGCAGCTTGATAAACCGGATCGTCCGGCAGGGTGCGGGCCGAGCCGAATATCGACACGCCGTTGGTGACGCGGGCGAGGTCTTCGAAGCCTTGCACAAACTCACCCATGATGCGGAACACGCGCCAAGTGTCGGTGTGGAGAAATTCATCGGAACGCTGCGGAGACTCGAGCAGCCGCTCGTCCTGGGTTCCGCCCGGTGGTGTCTTGTCGATTTCGCTATTGTTCATTCGTTAAGTAGCGCAAATTTCAGTCTGCGCGCCCCCATGATTTGTCGGCAGGTTTTGAATCGGGCTACCATTCGCTTCGTCGCGTACTTGCTCGACTCTAAACAATAGCCAGGGCTTATTTTCGTTAAAGTCCCATGATGTTATAGCCGCAATCGACATAGATCGTTGCGCCCGTAATGCCGGATGAGAGCGGGCTGCAAAGAAAGAGGGCTGTGTTGCCAACTTCGCGCGGTTCGACATTGCGATGGAGCGGCGCGCGTTCGGCGTGATGCTTCAACATCGTGCTCAGGCCGGCGACGCCACGTGCGGAAAGCGTCTGAATGGGTCCGGCGCTGATCGCGTTAACCCGGATGTTGCTCGGCCCGAGGTCGGCAGCGAGATAGCGCACGCTCGATTCCAGCGCCGCCTTGGCGACGCCCATCACGTTGTAACCCTGATAGACCTTCTCGGCTCCGTGAAAGCTCATCGTAACGATGCTGCCGCCTTCGGTCATCAGCGGCGCCGCAGCGCGAGCGAGTTGCGTCAACGAGTAAGTGCTGATCTCCAGGGCCGTCAGAAACGCCTCGCGATCCGTCTTCAGATATTGGCCTTCCAGAGCCTCCCGGGGCGCGAAAGCGATGCTGTGAATTAGAAAGTCGAGCCGCCCAAATTCTGCTGCCACGCGATTGAAAGTCTCGTCGACTTCTTCCTGCTTGGTTACGTCGCACGATATCAAAGGCGAATCGGGCATCTCCACTTTGGTAAGGCCTTCGACGTTATCTTTCAGGCGATCTCCCTGGTAAGTAAAAGCGAGCCGCGCGCCGGCCTCGTGCAGCGCCTGCGCGGTGGCCCAGGCGATCGAGCGTTTGTTGGCTACTCCAAAAATGATTCCTTGTTTGTTTTTCAGCATTCGGACTGTTCCTTAACGGTTATCGAAACTAGAAGCCGAGTATTAAGTAAGACCGAGCCAAAGAGCAAGTCAATGCTGGGAGCGCGGGCGTCTGCTCGCATTGAGCGCGTAGTGCGAACAAGACCTAGCTTGCTCCGCAAGCTGTGCGGACCAGGAGGTCCGCGCTCCAGTCAACTCTTAATGCTTGAAATGCCTGACGCCGGTAAAGACCATCGCGAGGCCATGCTCGTCCGCGGCGGCGATCACTTCGGCATCGCGCACGGATCCGCCCGGTTGAATGACGGCGGTGATGCCATGCCTGGCAGCTTCGTCCAGACCATCACGAAAAGGAAAGAAGGCATCGGAAGCCAAAACGGATCCGGCGATCGGCAACTGCGCGCGCATAGCGCCAATTTTTACCGAATCGACTCGCGACATCTGGCCGGCGCCTACACCCACCGTTTGCCGGTCCCGGACATAAACGATCGCGTTTGATTTTGTGTGCTTACAAACCGTCCAGGCGAACAGCAGATCGTCAATCTCTTGATCCGACGGGCCGCGCTTGCTGACGACTTTCAGGTCTTCGCGTTTCAGACGGTGAGTGTCGCGTGTCTGCACGAGCATGCCGCCGGATATCTGTTTGTATTCCAGTCCCTCGTGCGGTTCAAGCTTGTCCGTGCTCAGCACGCGCAGGTTCTTCTTTGCTTTTAAGACTTCCAATGCGGTGGGTTCGTATTCCGGCGCGATGATTACTTCGGTAAAGATCTCAGTGACCGCGCGCGCGGCGGCCTCATCGACCGGGGCGTTGAATGCGACGATGCCTCCGAATGCTGAGACCGGATCGCAGGCCAGCGCCTTTCGATAAGCTTCTTCGTTCGACGCGCCCAAAGCAACGCCCGCGGGATTCGTGTGCTTGATGATCGCGCAGGCCAGGTCGTCGAAGTCGCAGACGAGTTGCCACGCCGCATCAGCGTCGACGTAGTTGTTGAAAGACATTTCTTTGCCGGAAAGCAGTTCGGCGTTCCCGATGCCTGGGCGTCCTCCTGTGTCGTAAAGCGCAGCGACCTGATGTGGATTTTCGCCATATCGCAAGTCCGAAGTCTTGCGCAGTGTCCATTGCGCGAGCTCCGGAGGAGAGGATGCCATTTCAATCGATGAAGCTTCAGGACCGCTAGAGCGGATGCCAAAAGAACTGATTCGGGGTGGGTGATCGGGCTCCGTTAAGGCATCGTCGTCGGCGTGCTTGAGGAAAACACTCACCATGGCGTCATACGTCGCCGTGCGCTGGAAAGCTTGATGAGCCAATGCTCGTCGAGTATCGAATGAAATTGAACCGGCATGCTGGTTCAGTTCGGCAACGATTCTTGGGTATTGCTCCGGGGAGACAACGACGGTAACGCTCTCATTATTCTTGGCCGCCGACCGGATCATCGCGGGGCCGCCGATATCGATTTGCTCGATGGCTTCTTCAAGAGTGACGCCTTTACGCGCAATGGTTTTCTCGAACGGATAAAGATTCACGACCACCATGTCGATGGGCTCGATGTCATGCTCGCCCATCGCCGCAAGGTGCGCGGGATTGTCGCGAACCGCCAATAATCCGCCGTGAATGCGCGGATGCAGAGTCTTTATCCTGCCGTCCATCATTTCCGGAAATCGGGTCACGTCGGAAACGTCGCGCACGGCCAGACCGGCATCGCGCAACGCTGCCGCCGTTCCACCGGTGCTGATAATCTCCACGCTGAACCGTTTTAGCTCACGCGCGAAATCAACGATTCCGGTCTTGTCCGAAACGCTGATCAACGCACGGCGAATCCTTACCAAGTCTGATTTGTTCTCTTTGGTCATGGGCCCGGTTTTAGACTGTAGCTGCTTCTGAGTTGATGTACTTTCAATTTGCGATTTGAAACGAGAATGGCAGTGCGATGCGGATTGCCATCCCGCGAAGCTTCGCCGGGATAAAAGCCGATGACGTATTGGCTGCGTAAGTCGTCTTCGATCGCCGTGAATACCGCGGTTAGATCGACCGGACTGTTCGGAGCCAGAGCCGCTGCCGAAGTGCCGGCGACGAAATACCTGCCGCCCGTTCTCTCCGCCAAATCGCGAAAGCCTTTGGCCGCGGGGCGGGGAACCAGGCGCCCGTCGCGCGGCGTGAACAAAGGCAGTTGAATCACATAGAAGGACACATTCATGCGACTGGCCGCCGCGATGACCTGTTGGGCGTTTGCGCGACTGGCAGTGTCCAGCCCATCGCTAATCAGAATCGCAATCCGGCGCTCGGGTGAATTTTCATTTCGCCCCGCATAAGCCTGTATCGCGGTCAACGCGGCGTCAAATATCGCCGTGCGATTACCAAGGGCGCTCTGGTTAACGGGAATGCTAAAGGCGGATACCGCCCTGTCCGTTTCGCGGGTGAATGGCGCCAGCAGTTTCGCTTGTTCTCCGAAACGGATTACGGCCACGCTCGAGTTTGGACCGAAACGCGAGAAGAGTCCGAGGGCGGCCTCGCGCTGACGCGAGAGTTGCTCACGCAAGCTGCCCGAATTATCCAACACAAACGCCAGCGCGATTCGTTCGGTCCCTGACGCGAAGTAGTCGATTTTGGAATCGCGGCCATCGTCCATCAGAGAGAAGTCCTGCTGAGTCAAATCTGAAATACGACGACCGCGCGAATCAGTTACGGTAACCAGCACCGCGACGAGGTCCGTGCGCACCGAAATAACATCGACTGGTTCCGTCTCCTGCGCCTTAACCCAGAAGGAAAACAGCAACAGAGTGATAGATGCAGCCAGACAGAGAGGGAATCGCGTCGCGCGGTGCGGATTATGCAGAACCATGTTCAGGCGGGCTAGAAAAGAAAGCGCCCGAAGAACAGGATGCTCAGGATTATCAGGACAGTAATGACGATGATCTTTACGAGACTCATGGTCGCTTCCTCTGGGGCGAAAACTAAATTGTTAGTGGGCAATTCTAGTCGCGTTGATAGGACGTGTCAATGAGGCTTCGGTATGGTTTTTGAGATAGTTTTCATAGCCTACGGCAACCCGAAGGGCTTCCACCACCTGCCTTATGTCCTCGACCTATAGCGTCATCACTGAGGTGAAAGGTTAGAATGAGAGGGAGCTTTCGAAACCGTGGTTACGTTTTCGATGTAAGGGAGATGGATGGTTGCCTTAGCATTCGCATCGCTGGCTATGTGTTCAACTCTGGTGGGCGGCTATCTCGCGATTGCCGCTCGGCGCCGGATTCATCTTTTGATGGGTCTGGGAGCCGGCGTGCTGCTGGGGGCGGTGTTCTTTGATTTGCTGCCAGAATCGCTGACGGTCGCGCGCGATCACGGGTGGAGTTCCCGCGTCGTGCTGGGCATTGTGGTGGTCGGCTTCCTGCTCTTTTATTTAACCGAGCGGCTGCTGATCTTGCACGCATGTCCGGAAGAGGACTGCGACAACCAGGTACATCAGCATCTCGGACGCTTTAGTGCGGTCGGTTTGATTGCGCACAGCACGCTGGACGGAGCAGCGATTGGGGCTGCTTCTCTGGTTAACTGGCGCACCGGACTTCTGGTGGCGCTGGCAGTCATCGTTCACGATACGAGCGATGGTCTGAACACTATCCTGCTGGTTACTCATGGCGAGCAGCACCGACGGAGTGACATCCTATTTCTCGTCGCGGACGCTTTGGCTCCGGTGGCGGGCGCTTTGCTGGCCCTGGTTATTCTGCCACCGCCGCGTGCTCTGGTTGTCTTTCTCGGATTCGCTTCGGGATTTTTCCTTTACACAGCTACGAGTGATCTCTTGCCTGAGGCGCATCGACGCTCGCCGAGCATCATGGTAGCGATGGCGACTGTTTTTGGGATTCTCTTCATCGGAATCGCGGTGCGGTTGATTGGAATCTAAAGCCTGGGTAGTCTCGCGTTGGAACGACCGATTCCTGCTCTAACGCAAGGCTCGACGACGATGATGGAGTCAGTACCGCTCCAGGTACTGACCTCATCACTAATGACGGTACTGGACGCGAGGCTGCCCCGAGCAGCCTCGCGTTTCTTGTCAGAAGGTTACGCCTGCCTGAATTTGAAACGTGCGCGGCGTGACGAAGTGCGTACCGCTAAAAGTCGACAGGAAGTTGTACAGAGCGACCTTGTTGGTGATATTGATTCCGCTGAACCGAAGCGTCACCTTTGTGCGTTCACCCCTCAACAGGTTGTCCGTACCGACACTAAAATCGAAGAGATGCCTCGGCGTGATTCGTGGCGGATTAGTGTCGTCGTTCTCTGCTCCGTCCGCTGGAATCTTTAGCCGCAAGGCTCCACGATTGGCGGAACCGCACGCCAGAATAGGCGAGGTAGGGGTCGCGAAGGTGCTGCCGCAAAACAACCCAATCTGGGCCTGCTGGTCCGCTGACAAGTCCAGCGCCGAAGCAAAGTCGGGAACCGAACCTGCCACCAAACCGCTGTCATACCGCCAGGTAAATGCGACGTAAGGCGCCAGCCTTTTCCAATGATCGAATCTGTACTGAACCTGTGTTGTTTGCTGGAAAGCCTGGTCGTGATCGATCCGAAAGACACCGGCCGGTAGATCGGAATTGAAGAATAATCCACCGCTTTCTGGCGGAAAATATCGGGCCCGCGTATGCCCGACAACCATGAAGGCCGTTAGCCCCTTGTAATTCGTCAGATTAATGCGCGCGCCAACTCCATCGAGCTTTGATCTCTGCCAGGCAATCGGAAATACAACGGATGTGCTAAGGAGCACGTTGAAATCAAAAGCATTCTGAGTGCGCTTATAGTAGTAATCGCCGTCAATCACGATGTACTTGCCGACGGCTTGCTGGAAGCCGAAGTTAAACTGATGCCGTCTGCCCGGAGACAATGGTAGGTTGGTGCTATCGCCAAGGATGCCATTTGCTAAACCACCGGCGCCGGTCGCGCTCGACAGAATCAAATTTTCGTTGTAGGGCGTCTCGAAGTTACGCGTGTAAGCGCCGCGCAAGATCGTGTTAGTCCGCTTTACTAGATATGAAACACCGAGGCGCGGTTGAACTAGTCTGGCTTTAGTAATGCCATTGTAGTTGTCGAAGCGCACACCCCATAGAACCGTGGCGTTCCCCAGGGTAAGACTGTCCTGTGCATAGAACGCTTCCTGTTTGATGTCCGTGTGGCCGTGAAAGAGGAAAGGCTTTCCACCGCGCGTTAGATCGAAGGGCAGCAGGCCGGGCAGGAACGCCGGATCAGCCGGATCGTTGAAAGTTGGATCGGTGATACCGAAATTAAAGCCTTCGGTCAGAAAAGTATGCGACACCTGGACGCCAAACTTAGCATTGTGCTTTCCCTTGACGTAGGACAAATCTGCTTTCAAGCCTACATTGTTCAGCCTGCGCGACTCCCCAAAAGTCAGCGGCAGATCCGAAAATGGATTGGGGCTGGCGAAGTACTTAACATTGTCGAGCCGATAATAGGGATTGATCGACAACACTGTCGTGGGGCTGAAGACATGCACATAGCCCGGCGCAATGTTGACTGTGTTAACCAACTGACGCTGATCCTGGCCGACAGCTTGTTGATCGAACTGATTTGGAGTTTGGAAACGGTTGCGCGCGAAAAACAGGTTTAGGTGGAAAGTGTCTTTAGAATTCGGACTGTAGTCCATGCGATCAAACAGATTCACGGCTGAGCCGTTAGCATGAAATACCGTGAATTCCGGAGTATCGAGGAAGCGATTTGAGCGTTCGTAGTTGAAGGCGACGAAATTTCCCGCCTTAGCATTGCCGTAAGCAATCGCTCCATCCTCGTGGGTGGTTCCAAAAGTCCCGTAGGTGCCGCCAAAACTGCCGGTGGGTTTCGTCTTGTTCAGACCCGAGCGCGTCGTGGAATTAATTACCAGGCTCGTTTTGTCACCATACTCTGCGACGGCGGCCCCGGTAACGATTTCCACCGACTCAATGGCATTAACCGGAATCTGTGTGGAAAAGATTTTGCTCTGCTGGTCAGTGACTGGCTGGCCGTCGATCACGATTTGACTCTGAAAGTGATCACCCTCGGGATGAAATCCACCGTTCGAGTCCGCCGCGACTCCCGGTGCTGATAGTGTCACCACGGTGCTCAAGCCACTGCCGGGATCTCCTGCTGGCAATCGATTGATGAGACTCTTGTCGACGTCGACGTGGGCTGAAGGCACGTTCTCAAGAAGGTCGGCGCCGGTAGATGTGACTGTGACCGATGCGGTTGCGGTACCTATAGTAAGCGGGATCGTGAGCGCGATTGGGACTGAAGTGCGGACGTTGATGCCGCCGCGAATTCCGGCAAACCCCGTGGCGGACGCGCTGTATACATAGTTGTTAAATGGAACGTTATCAAAACGGAACACCCCGTCCGCGCCAGTTGTCATTGATCGGTTGTAGCCAGTCAAGGCGTTTTCAAGCGTTACCGTGGCGTTCGGAACGACCGCCTTGTTCGGATCGACAACAATCCCAGTCACGGTACCTGCGCTGAGTCCCTGGGCGCTCGTGGATTGATCTGCCAGTAAGAATGCCGAAGAAAAAAGTAAGAAGGCGATTGCGATCGAAAAAACATTTCTCTGAGCCTTTATCATCATAGCTGTCTCCTATCGGAAATTTGGTTGCCAGGCGAAGTTCGCAGACGTAGACCCACGTTGGTGAATGAACGTCGCTGGCTTCGGACAGTGCGCAGTTCTAAATGATTAAGAAGAATGAACGCGCACCCTAACAGCGAGCGGTGGCTTAGAGAATTGAAGGCGGAGCGCGGCCCTGGCCGGTGGAGGTGAATTCAGAGAGGTGAACGACGGCGCTCGGCGCTGAACGCAGAGCGAGTGTTTCTGTTGGTCCGTCGCCGGGCGTATGGGCGATTATGGTTGTGGAAAGATTCTGGTGAAGCTGGCAAATCAAGCACTCGCCGCCGGTCTTTGAGTTCGACGATGTGCCGCTGGTCTCGCTTGAACTGATCTGCGTCGCGGTGGCGTCGTCCGCTGCCGGCGATTGCGCCGCGCCGGAAAGCGATGCAGCCGCTTTGACACCGTGGTGGTGCGTTAATTCAACCGTGCTGCCCCAGGCGAGCGAAGCCAGCAGCATAAGAGCAAGCAGGCGAGCTCTCTTAGCTGGGCTACGGAAAAGCATTTGGGCTGGGTTACTGATCACGGTTCTTAATTTTGATGCTAGACTGAACTGATAGTCTAGTCACGCATGAATCTCATGTCAATGCGACTTTTCCAACGGCTGAGAAGCAATTCATCCGTAACGTCATTTCCCGGCGAAGGCCGGCGTGGGCAACACATTCCCGCAGGGTTTGCCTTCATTGCGGTGCTGACTTGCTTAACCTCTATCGCCGCAGCGCAGCAAACGACGATTGAAATTCGAGTTCTTCCGGATTCCACAGGCCGTGTAACTATCGAAGGCACTTGTGCGCCGGCGACCGTCTGGTCGTTTCGCGATAGCTATGCGGGTGTGTTGAATCTCGGCAATCGCATCGATGGATTGAAGCTGTTCGATGCGGCAGGAGGTGAAGTCATTAGCCGAAAGATTGCACCGGGTCAATTCCAGTCAGGGGCGCCGGCGACGAAGTTTCGTTATGAGGTCAGCCTCGTTCCTCCCCTACGAGGTACCGATGCCGCCAGGGTGTCATGGCTGAGCTCGGACCGCGGGTTGCTGATGCTGCGGGATCTGCTGCCCGCTCGTCAGTCGGGTACTGTCGCAACCGACCAGACTCCGGAACGCGTGACTGTGCGGCTCAAACTTCCACAGAGTTGGGTCTCGCATTCGAATGAAGCAGAGAACGCCGGCGCTGAATTCGAAAATGTTGATGTCGACCTCGCGGTGTTCGCTGTAGGCGACCACTTGCGGATTTCGACGACGAACGTCTCAGGAATGACGTTGAGTTTGGTCGCCGCCGGCGATTGGGCTTTCAGCGATGGCGAAGCGATCGAACTTGCCGGAAAGGTTCTCAAGACGCATCGCGATGTATTTGGCGGAGTGCCGTCGCGGCGGGCAACTTTGATCTTGTTTCCGTTCCCGCAAAGCGGCGCGCCGGAGAAATGGAGCGCGGAAACGCGCGGCTCTTCGGTGACCTTGCTTATCGGAAAGCTGCCGTCGAAAGTCGCCGCGTTGGCCCAGTTGAGTGTGCCCTTGACGCACGAGTTTCTTCATTTCTGGGCGCCGAATGGCTTGAATCTTACGGGCGAATACGATTGGTTCTACGAAGGGTTCACTGTCTATCAGTCAGCGCAGGTTGCCGTGCGTCTGGATCTGTTGACGTTCCAGGAATTTCTAAATGCGATCGGCAGCGCTTACGATGGATACGCGCTGGGGTTAGATCGTGATCGCTGGTCACTCGTGGAAGCTTCAAAAAGAAGATGGACAGTCGGAGAATCTTCCGTTTACTCGAAGAGCATGGTGGTGGCATTTCTCTACGACCTGAAGCTGCGAAGTCTGAGTCATAGGAAACATTCGCTCGATGATGTGTACCGCAGCCTTTTTCAAGAATACGGTTATAAGGCGGCGAATTCGCGCGGCGCCTCGAGCCAGCCTGAGAAGGGAAGCGACGGTACTGAGGCGGTCCTGAAGGCGCTCGGCGCCTACTCGGGAATGCAGGATTTCGG
>JAXDGO010000098.1:0-12651 GCA_034665005.1 Solirubrobacteraceae bacterium
TCATTCACACCGATAAGCAGCCTCACGATCATCGCGACGGAACTCAAGAGGCCGAAGATTGCGGTGTAGAGGAATATGCCGCGGCCGAAGGGCGGATAAATAAATGTCAGCCAGCATAGTGTGAAACCGAAGAATCGAAGGCCTGACCCCGGTGTTGCCTCAACCAATGACTAACACTAGCTTAACGCAGAAGATACTCTTTACCTTCTTGCTAAGTCTCAGCCTTGCAGGCAATGCAGATGGTCAGGCGTCTCCGGTTGGCGGCATGCAGTTAATCGACTCGGGATCGGGCCTGAAACGGAAAGTTACCGTCGAGTCCGTTGGATTATTTCGTCTCGTTTTCGAGGCGGCTGATAATTGGGGAATCTCTCAGTGGTACGACCTGGTCAACGATGGGTCGGCGAAGACTAATCTCACCGGACCTGGATATGGCGTGAACCCTGATGTCTCCACCGCGGAACCGGGACTGTTTCAGGAGGTCTTCTACGGGACGATTCCGGATGATCCCAAGTTATATACACGGGCGGCCAGTTATTACTTTCCGAACAGCCCCCGAACTTTCACTATCCTGGAGAATTCCCCTGCACGGGTAGTCGTGCAAGCCATATCAAGCCCGATCACTAATGCGTCGGGCGTGCTCAGCAACGTGACCGGCGATGTAACCTACTACATCTACCCGAAGGGGAAAATCTATGTCCACAGCGTCCTCCGAGTCGCCAAAGCGCAAACCGCGAAGGAGTGGCGTTGCGCGGTGCTCGGGTTGAGTGATCCCACGAGCGGGAACCCTTATACCGCTCCCGATTCGACAGGTTGGATCCGCGCCAGCGCGATCCAAAATCCTTATGAGTATGTAGGCGCGAAGGAGAACTATCTCTTCGCTTATTGGCGAGCGAGCACCACCCGCGGGCCCTATGCGAACTATACCAAAGCCAGCATTCTCTTAGTTCCCAAGCCCGGCAATCCCAGACAGGGTACACAGGGCAGGCACAACTGGGCGGGCTGGAAGCGCTGGTACTATGGAAACGTGCCGCTAAACCTGGCTGCGGGAGAGAGTGTGGCCCAGGATTACCTGATCCAACTTGGTACTCAAGGGAGTTCTGTCCTTCCGAATATCAATAGCAGCACCGTGGCGGATCCCATTGCCCAGTCGTACTTCGCCAACCCAACGCCGCCTTCGCCAAGCCTTCACCGACACTGAATCTGACAACCGATCGGGTCAGGCCTTCGGTTCTGCGATTTGCGCTATAGCCACGGCTCGAAACTTTTTCGTCCTTTTAGTGATGCACGATGCTATAGACATTTCGCTCCCACGGAGCGAAAGCCTAAACGTCTCCGTGATAAGTAATCAGAACGCAGGAGGCAAGACTCGCTCATGCGGCGGCGGCGACCGCTTCTTTCCATCTCTCTTCATTCACACCGATAAGCAGCCTCACGATCATCGCGACGGAACTCAAGAGGCCGAAGATTGCGGTGTAGAGGAATATGCCGCGGCCGAAGGGCGGATAAATAAACGTCAGCCAGCATAGACCTGAAATCATCCCCAGCACGCCCAGCCAGCGCGGCAGAAACGTTGAACGGAAAATCAAATAGCCATACTGCAAAACTGAAAAGCCGAAGAAGGCCATGGCCAGAGATGTACCCTGATTATTCACCTTGAAAAGAATCAGCGAGATGGACTGCAATTGTTGCGTGGTGAAGCCAGGGAATACTGCGGCGCTATTTCCCAGCACGAACAGCGGCGCAATGAAGAAGACGCGGGCGAAAGTCTTGATGATACCGCCGCTCAGATCGAGAAAAGCCGCCGACAAGGCGATGCTTCGGTTCACCGGCCGCAGCAGCACATACCAGAGCGCGGTGGTGGCGATATTGCTGGCCATCTCGAGGATAAAGACAGTGAAGCCCAACTCGTACAGGCCTCTGTGCGTCAGGAAGTTGGTCGCGGTGGCGGCTGCATCGTTGGAGACATACAGTCTGTCGCTGATAAAGCCTTGAGCGAACACTCCGGTAATAATGGTCAGCAGAAAAAGAAGGGCGATTACGCGGCCGAGCAGGCGCGGGGAAGTTCTGGAAGTCATATCCTCAGATTACGCGCATTACACACAAATGTTTCGGGTAAGGCAGAAGGCCGGAGCGAGTGGGCGGTGAGCTTCATCGCGACCGCATGCGACAGAGACCCAAGACTGGGGTCAGGCCTGCGATTCTTGCACTTCGGAATTACGAGATCGCTCTGATCCGTAATCTCCGCTGAAACACCGCGGCGGCTGTGGCGATGATGGCAGAGACCAAAATAATGAAGGCACCCATCATGGCTCCACCGGCAATATCATCCTTACCACGCATAAAGATGAATAAATAGGCTTCCGCCCCGAGAATAAAGATCGCAGTAGTCAATGCGCAGTACTTGATGATCCGCAAAGCTCGCACTGAATGCTGGAGAAAGATCTCATCTCGTCTGGCATACCCTAAGATATTGAATCCCTGGTAAAGACCGACAAAAAATGGGACGAAGGCCAGGTATATATACGCCAGGAATGGATCCTTGAAGTAGATCTCAAAAAGCGTGGCGTTCACGTTCCTGCCCTCGACTTGGGGTTCCCAAAGCAGCAAGGCAAAAACGCCTACGCCGAGAAGTCCAATTACTACCTGAAGGAAGATCGTCGAGCCTCGTTTCATAGTTGATCCTTGTGGCTGATTTACATTGCGCGAATTCAACTTGGAAGTGCAATAGATCGTTGTTGCCCTTCGCCCCATTAGGGGCGAGATGTTTACAGAACGCGCGACCTCCTAAAGGTTTCTCCTCGCTCCAGCGGAGCGAAACATAAGTCGGTCTCGCGTATCATTTGTCGGAAACATTGCGCTCCGCTGGAGCGCGAGTATCGGGTTCATAGCATTATCTATAAACATCTCGCTCCGCTGGAGCGAAAACGAATTCCACTGTTGCACTTGGAAGTTGAATTTACATTGCGACTCTATTTCGCAGGTCCATTGTTTGCCAATATTTTGATCGTTATTTCAGAAGAGTTCCTCGGCCAGCGCGACGATGATGCCCGCAGGGCCTCGCATGTAGCAGAGTCTGTACTTGTCCTCGTACTGGGCCACCTCGCCGACGAGTTCGGCGCCGTTGGCGCGCAGGCGAGCGACAGTGTCGTCGACGCTTTCGACTGTAAACATGATGCTGCGGAGGCCCAGCGCGTTCGGCGGTGCGACCGCCGGTTCGATCTCGACCAGTTTTGGGTTGCGAAACTTCGTCAGCTCAAGCTTCCCGTGCCCATCTGGGGTCCGCATCATAACGATGTCGACTTGGACACCTTCGAGCCCATTGACGCGGTCCACCCACGGGCCCTCGATCGGCATCTCGCCTTCTTTCGTCATGCCGAGCGCGGTGAAAAAATCAATAGCGGCTGCAAGGTCGTCGACGACGACGCTGATGTGGTCCAATCTCTTGATCGTCATGTCCCCAGTATAGCCGAGGCCGTGCGCGGCGTACTAAAGCGCGGAAGAAGAAAAATTTCTTTGACCATGTGTCGAATTCCGGACCGGCCGTTCGACTATCTCGTGAAGGCAGGGCAACCGGCCCGCCCAAAGACTAAAAAATAAAGACCGTTACAGGAGAAAAGAAAAGTCATGCCACATTATCTGGTTGCTAATTACCTCCCCGACGACTTCGACCCGTCCGCCGTAACCGAAGCGATGATCGAAGAGATCCACGCGCTCAACCGCGAAATGATTGCTGCCGGCGTGAGGAAGTTCGCCTGCGGCATTTCCCCGGCCAGCAACGCGAAGACGCTGCGGGCCCAGCCCGACGGCAAGGTGCTCGTCACCGACGGGCCGTACGCCGAGACCAAGGAGCACATGGGCGGATTTTGGATACTGGAGTGCGCTGATATCGACGAGGCGCTCTTCTGGGCGAAGAAAGGTGCCATCGCCTGCGATGTGGCCGGCGAGGTGCGCGAGCTTCTTTTCTTCCCGGACCCGGATGGAGCAACGGAATAGTCCGCCGCCGCGACTTCGGAATTCGCAAGGTTTCACCAACGCTTTATATTGGTGGCATTCGGAGGCAAGATTCCAAAATGACCGGGAGGATTCAAATATGAAGACGACAGCTTTTTTCGTTTTGATGCTTATGATAATGCTCCCGTCGGCGGTCGTATCGGCGCAGCAAAAGCCGACTACGGGTTTTGCACCGGTCAACGGACTTAAGATGTATTACGAAATTCACGGCGAGGGCGATCCCGTGGTCTTGCTGCACGGGGCGTTCATGACCATCACCAACAACTGGACAGCTCCATGGGGCAACGGAGCGACGGACTGGATCGCCGAACTTTCCAAAACACGGAAAGTGATCGCCGTCGAAATGCAGGGCCACGGGCGTACAGCCGACATCGATCGCGATATCACTGCCGAAAACCTCGCCGACGATGTGGCCGCGTTGCTCGACTATCTCAAAACCCCAAAGGCAGACATCCTCGGTTATAGCCTTGGGGGCGGCGCGGCGATGCAGTGCGCGATCCGCCATCCGGAAAAAGTGCGTAAGGTCGTCATCATGTCATACACTTTTCGCCGCGACGGATGGGTCAAGGAAAAGAACGACGCAATGCCGAAGCTGACGCCAGAAGCGTTCAAAGGCTCGCCCATCGAAACCGAGTACAAGAAACTGAGCCCGACGCCGGACAAATTCGCCGATCTTGTGAATCACATCAAAGCGGCGGCCGCGAAACCGTACGACTTCGGCGCCGACAAACTCAAGGCCACCAAAGCGCCGATGTTCTTCATCTTCGGCGACGCCGATGGCGTGCGGCTCGACCACATCGCCGAAATGATCCGCCTGAAGGGCGGCGAAGTTTCCGGCGACCTGGGGCCGCGCTCGGAATCGAGACTGGCCATCTTGCCCGACACAACCCACGTCATGCTGATGTTCCGCATGTCAACGATCGTCCCGATGGTGAACGACTTTCTCGATGCCAAGCCCTCAAGGCAATAAATGAGAAATTTGATATGAACGTACAAGAACAAATCAAAAAGTATATTACTAGCCAACCTGAACCAAAACGTAGTGACATGCAAGCGTTGCACTTGCTCACACTTCAAGTGTTACCAGAATGTAAATTTTGGTTCTTAGATGGTAAAGACAGCGAAAATAAAACTGTTAGTAACCCTAATATAGGATATGGATCCCACACAATAAAATATGCTGATGGAACAACCAGGGAGTTTTATCAAATTGGTATCAGCGCAAACAAGACCGGGATCTCTGTCTATATCCTTGGTATCAAGGATAAGAAATACTTAGCCCAAACGTATGGAAAAAAACTAGGCAAGGCAAGCGTGACCGGATATTGCATTAGGTTCAAAACTCTAAAAGATATAAACCTTGATACGCTTGAAGCGGCAATACGATATGGGGTTGAGGCTCAGAATGAAAAAGGTGGGCTGATGAAATAATTGTTTCGTGCGCGAGGGTCGCGCTCAGAAACTTCTGATCAACAAAATTATTTTTTCCTGATCATACGCCAATGGTTGCAGGAGAAGGGAGACGGTTGTTGGAAGGTGTTGAGCCTGTAGAACTCGTTGAGTCAAAGATCCTTAAATCAGGATGTGCTCGCTAGGTTACTTGAAATAGTAACAGAACAATCTGCGACAGCTGCGCTGCTGGCTACCACCAAGGAGGAGAAGAACGATGAAATACGTCTGTTTTGGCTACTACGACAAAGGCAAATTCGATGGCATGACTGAGAGCGAGCGAAACGCCATGTTCGATACATGCCTTGAATATGACGACCATCTTCGCGCCGACGGGCACTGGGCCGGTGGAGAAGCGCTTCAGGGGCCGGAGACCGCCCTGACCCTGAATTGGAAGAACGGCAAGGTGGCAACGACCGACGGCCCCTATGCCGAAACCAAAGAACAACTCGGCGGCATACTCGTCCTTGAGGCGAGGGACATGAATCATGCTGTACAGCTCATGACGCAGCATCCGGCCCTGAAGTACGGCAACGTTTTTGAGATTCGGCCCGCGGCGGACATGAATGAATTGATGAAGGCAAGTGAGCAGCGCCAGCGACAGGACACTGCACGCTGAACACGGCGTAACGTGATTTAATCGATCGCGGATACGCTCGAATTAGCCAGCTCCCGGGAACAATAACAAGTACGCCGAAATCAGGACGGAATTTACTATTAACGCGTACGCTCCGGCCGCGAGATCATCGGCCATTATGCCCAGACCGGTTTCCAGATCCTCAAGCTTTCGAATGGGATAAGGCTTCCAGATGTCGAAGGCGCGAAATAACAGGAACGCCGTGAAGATGCTC
Source organism: Solirubrobacteraceae bacterium (assembly GCA_034665005.1). GTDB lineage: Bacteria > Actinomycetota > Thermoleophilia > Solirubrobacterales > Solirubrobacteraceae > Palsa-744. Next base: position 6,312 of record JAXDGO010000098.1, read on the forward strand.
CACCAGGTGTGCACCCAGAACGGCCCCGACAAGAGGGCTATCATCTGACCCGCGACTTCGTCGACCACGACTTCGGAAGGATCTTCCTTGCGAAAAAGTCTCTCGGCGCGCGTCGCGGCCCAGATGCCGGCCATCGTCACCAGGAAGATCATCACCAGCATGAAAGCCATTTGCGGCGTCCACACATGCAGCAGCGTTATCTTCCTGGCAAACGGATTGGTCTCAAGCACGGCATCACTAGCGGCCCAGAGACCAAGGTAAAGCCCGACCCCAACCAGCGAGCCCATGGTTCCGGGAGCAATGGGAAAGTAACCAACGCCACAGGTAGAAATCGCGAGTGCGAGATAATCGCCGGCAGTCTTACGTTTGGGAGCTGGAGGAATCGCCGCCGCGGTTACGACGTCGGGATTAAGTTCATCACTGGATTCTTTGATGGGCATCGACAAATCAAGCGTTACAATACGGTGGGATAAATCTGGAAGAAAATATTGCCTGTTTCAGCGGCATGTCGTCTCTTCCTGCGCAGCATTTCGACAAAGTCAATGCGCTGCTCTAAGACCGCCTGAAGATCATAGCCGTCCATCAAGAGAAATGTTGAGCGACGATCTGAGTATTTGTCTAATGCGGTCTGCATAAATCCGTTCATCGAGAGCAGCAATCCCAACGTGTTGTCGAGCTTCCTTCCTATTTTGCCTGAGAAGACATCCAGTGTCGCCCGGTCAATTGGATCCTTCTCCCATTTCGCCTCAAACAGATAGTCAGTCCCATCAAGGCTGAACGCCCCATCAATTTGCTCTCCCGTAATGCGGAATGAGGACTTAGGGTCGAGCTCAAAGAGCTCAAAGATTTCCGTCATTACTGCCTCTAATTCGGCACCACGCGTCTGTGGTGTTCCATGTTTCGCCGCCACATTCTTAAACATCAGGTGAATTTGCGACAGTTTAGATTGAAATACATTTTGTTTACCCTGGGTCTCCTGTAATCGCCTGCGCCGCACTTCTGCTAGTCTTTCATCTTCCTCTTGCTCATTGTGGCGACCGAGGAGCCGTCTTAGTTCTTCCACCGCCGCTTTTGCTGTTACTACTTTGCGCTCGCCGTCTTTAAGCTTCGCTAAATGAGAAAAGTTATCCATTGAGGCTACGTCCCGGCAAAGACTGGTCATAACGGAAATTGAAGAATCTGGGTGTTCTAACAGCACCTCAAAAAGGTCCTTTACGACATATCGCTTATACTGATCCCAATTCAGTTGGCCCACAACTGCCCGGTCAACGCCGCAAGTCTCAAGAAACTTCCGCAGATCGTCTCGATAGTAGTAGATAACCGCGAGGGCTTCTTGCAAGGCTAAAATAATTTGAGGTGTGAGTCGTTTTGGCATTAAGTAACAATACTCCCCACGAGATCGTATTCCTGCGCTTCGGTAATCAGCACGTTCACGATTTCACCTGGCTGTGGAGTGAAGCCGTCCGGCGCATCGCTTATCAGAACACAGCCATCGATGTCGGGCGCCTGCGTCTCCAGACGACCTTGCCAGAGCAATTCGCTCTCTTTCGATTCGCCTTCGAACAACACCCGCACGGTTTCACCGACACGCGTCTTGTTCTTTCGCCGAGAGATTTTCGCTTGTTCCTTCATTAAACGCGTACGTCTCTGTTTGGCGATTTTTGGATCAACCTTGTTCGACAGATCGTAAGCGGGCGTACCTTCTTCGTCTGAGTACGTGAACACCCCGACGCGATCGAATTCGACGCTCTTCACAAAGGCAAGTAGCTCTTCGAAGTCCGCATCGGTCTCGCCTGGAAAGCCGGTGATGAATGTCGTGCGCACTGCAATGCCGGCAACCCGATCCCGCACACGTGCAATTAAGCGCTCGAGACTGGCGCGATTACCACCTCGCTTCATTAGTTTTAGTACGTTCTGTGAAGCATGTTGCAAAGGCATATCGAGATATTTCACGGCCTTTGGTTCCGCGGCGAGCACATCGAGAAAACCATCGCTGATGTGGGTTGGATAGGTGTACATCACGCGCACCCATTCGATGCCCTTTGTGTGCGAGAGCTCGCGCAGCAGATGTGCGAGCGCGTCACTCTTGCCCAAATCTTCACCATAGCGCGACGAATCCTGCGCCACCAGAATCAATTCCTTCACGCCTTCTTCCGCTAGTTGCTGCGCTTCAGCAACAATCGATCCAAAACGCCGGCTGCGAAAATGTCCGCGCATCTGCGGGATAAAACAGAAGGCACAGGGACGATCGCAGCCTTCGGCGATCTTGATAAATGCATAGTGGCTGGGAGTCGCCAGCACTCGGGGTGTCGATTCGTCGTAGAGATAGGTCGCGGTCTGATTGCCCAGCGGAACAACCGGCAGCGATCTCGTGTTCGTGTTGGGATCGCAAACGGCGAGGATGTCGTTTATCTGACTGGTACCGATGAACGCGTCTACCTCGGGCATTGCGGCCTTCAACTCATCGCGATAACGCTCGACCAGGCAACCAGCTACTATCAGCCGCGTGGCCTTGCCACCCGACTTCAAACGCGCCGCTTCCAAAATCGTATCGATTGATTCCTGCTTGGCTGAATCAATGAACCCGCACGTATTAACGACGACCGTGTCCGCTTCAGCAGCGTCGGCCGTGATCTCATATCCGTTTTGCTTGAGCTGCCCCATCATCACCTCGCTGTCGACGAGATTTTTGGGACACCCGAGACTGATAAAACCTATTTTCATAATTCAAAATTGACCCGTTTAGCGGCGGGCTACCGCCCGCCCTTTTGTGATCGCCCGGCGGGCAGTAGCCCGCCTCTAAACAGCGATTGTCTGGGTTCCTTGCGAAAACCCTTGAGTTATTGCCATCAACGCCCTTTCCGATTACGTTCAAGCTCCGACAACAACTGCTCGATCTGCTTCCGTTCGGATGCCGACAACTTCTCTTCGCCAAAGCGTACTCGATTGTAGGCACTCGTGATTGCCAACGCCTCGCTGGCGCCGACCGCTGAGGCGAATTCCAGCGGTGTTTGGGATGACTCGCGTTTAATGCCCTGGCGTTCCAGCAAAGCGATCAGCCGTTCGTAGAAATCGACTCGTGAACTTTCCGGCTCAACGCCGGTCCGCCATATTTTCAATCCGCGTCGCCAACCAAAGTGTCGAACTCGCCGAGCAAGCAGTATGACCACCATCAACCCAACCAGGCCGGCCAAACTGATCATGACAGGGCGAATCATGGCCGGTACAGCGCCGCGCGCGCGGTCGATCGTGTTGGATGAACTGCGCCGCAAATCCAAGAGATCCTTGCGCAGAGATGTCGCCAGCGAATGCTGCTCCTGCTTGTCGTATCCAACTACGTACTGGAACCACATCAACTCGAGCGCTTCGCTGTACTTGCTCAATTGGGCAGCCAAACCGGTCCGCACCAGCGCCGTGCGGCCAGCCGCCGGCGTCGGGTCGAACGTCACCCACGAGTTCGTCTTCGGAAAATAAACCTCGACCCATGAATGCGCGTCGCTCTGGCGCACAGTGTACGCGCCGGCTGCCTGGTTATACTCGCCCGGCAGAAAACCATTGACGACGCGTGAGCCTATGCCGCGGGTGCGCAGCATGATGGCCATCGCCGTGGAAAAATATTCGCAGTGTCCTGAGCGGACACGGAAAAGGAAATCTGCGAGAGGATCCTGACCGCCCGCTTTCAAATCCAGAGAGTATTGGTAATTGTCCCGCAGATAGGATTCGATTGCGCGGGCCTCGTCATAACCGTTGCGCGCTCCTGCTCGCGCGGTTACGTCTTTCGCCAAGGCCCCGACACGTGGATCAAGTTTGTCCGGAAGGTAAAGATAGCGTGCCGCCGGCATTAGATAATCCATCCGATCCGCGCGCAGCACGATCGGACTGGGAGCGGTGGTATCCGAATAAACCTTGTACACCAACCTCTCCTGGTCGTGCGGGCGCGTTTGAATTGCTCCCTCAGAATCAACTCGGATAAACGGCAGACGGCCCTGGATCGCTAAGATCCTCCGTGCGCCGAAGAGAACCGGCGCATCGATGGGCTCGATCAAAAAGGTCTGCGCCGTTAATCGCGCGACGTCTTCCGTAGTGTCGAGTTTGAAGAATCCACGGTCGTCTGTTTTGTCTTCGAAGTTCTTCGCTTCTATGGATTTGGCCCAACTGCGCCCCGTGAATTCATCCAGCGCTACACCCCTCCAACGCAAACTCGCCGAAGGCACGACGCCGGCATCCTCAATCCTGACGTGCATGACGACCTCATCGTTCCGTTTCAATTGTCCGATCTCACCGAGAGTCACGCTGTCGGAAAAGCCAATGACACCTGACACCCTGCCCCCGCCGCGTTTAAGCGCACTCGAAGCAGAGCGCGGCGCCATCAAAAAGAATGGAAGCGCGAGCACGACGATCAGGAAAAGTAGGCCAAGGGAAACAAAGGGGAGGCGGCGCGTTTCGAGATAGCGTCGGCGCCACAGGTGCATGGGCAGCTTGCGAAACAAAGTCGTATCCGGCGGGACGAGTAGCCTGGTTTGCGTGGCTGTGACCTTTCGGCCAGCCTTCTGGATTTCAAACGCGACTATCGTGGTCAACGCGCAGAGCAGGTAAAGCACGAGCGTCGCCATGAACCTTGGGCTGGCACTGAGACCGGCGGCCAGCAGCACTTCGAAAAACGAAATCAAATAAAGAAAGAACCAGTCGCGATCGCCTTTGCGCTGCAGCAGTTTGACCGCCGACAAGAACAAGATGAGGTGGGCCAGCAGTGTTACCTCGCCGCCGCGGCTTACGGCTCCATTTTCCAGAAACTGAATGTCTACGTATACAGACAACAACCTCCAATCAACATAGAACAAGGGCAGCGACCCCAAAATTATGATCAGCGCCGCGCGCTCAGAGAATTGCCAGCGTGTGCCTTCCAGCTTCCGGGCAATGATGATGACAATTGCCACAGCCGCCGCCAACCACACTCCGGTCCCACCGGCGACAAACAGCGCCAACGTCGCTGCAGCCACCGTGGCGTAGGAAGCAAAACGGAAGTAAGTGTTGAAGTTCATCGGTCGATGGTTCTTGAGTTTAACCCACGGCCCACTATTCATGAAGCATGGCAAGGTTAGATATCCGAAAGCCTGGACGCTAACCCGACCGCGAAGGAGGGCTCTCCCGTACAAAACCGCTCGAACAGGTTAGGGGACGCAATCGGAAACAAGTGATATGAGAGAGAAACCAGTGTCGAACAATTATTAGGTTGCTGAGCGTTCAGCCAACCAACGAAAAAGCCCGCTCAAGTTTTACCCTGAGCGGGCTTCGTTTAATAATCCCGGCGGCTTCCTACTCTCCCACGCAGTTGCCCGCGCAGTACCATTGGCTCCAAGAGGCTTAACTTCCGTGTTCGGGATGGGAACGGGTGTGACCCTCTCGACACAACCACCGGAAAACTGTTCTCAAGTCTCCAATTTCAAATTTGAAATTGACGGGAACACTTGCTCCACTTTGAGATCTGAAATTTGATATTTCAAAGAATCTCTTTCGGTAGCGGAGACTTAGCCGTCGTGCGCGTTCGGCATTTGATTGCCGGCGCAGCAGAAACAGGCCAAAGCCCGCGCTACGGAACTTGCTGATTTGAAATTCCAGATTTGAGATCTGAAATTTCAAAATCGAATAGCGACCACACGGCAAGTTGTGCAAGGTCTGAAATTTTTCGCCAGTCCTTGCGATAGAGTCAATGGGACTATTAAGGTCCTATGGATCTCATCATCAAGAACTTTTTCCGATTTGAAATTTCAAATCCGGGATCTGAGATTTCAAAAAAGCGTTGCTGGCTAATAAATTTTACGGTCAAGCCTAGGGACTGATTAGTACTGGTCAACTGAGCACATTACTGCACTTACATTTCCAGCCTATCAACCTTGTGGTCTACAAGGAGTCTCGCGGTCAGGACTAATCTTGGGTCTGGCTTCACGCTTAGATGCATTCAGCGTTTATCCATGCTCCACATAGCTACCGAGCGTTACGGCTGGCGCCATAACTCGTACACTAGAGGTGGATCCATCCCGGTCCTCTCGTACTAAGGACAGATTCCCTCAATCCTGCTGCGCCCACACTAGATAGGGACCGAACTGTCTCACGACGTTCTAAACCCAGCTCACGTACCGCTTTAACCGGCGAACAGCCGGACCCTTGGGACCTTCTTCAGCCCCAGGATGCGATGAGCCGACATCGAGGTGCCAAACCCTGCCGTCGATGTGAACTCTTGGGCAGGATCAGCCTGTTATCCCCGGCGTACCTTTTATCCGTTGAGCGACGGCCCTTCCATACAGAACCGCCGGATCACTAACTCCTACTTTCGTACCTG
>JAXDGO010000099.1:0-27627 GCA_034665005.1 Solirubrobacteraceae bacterium
GCTTTACCAGGGCTTTGACGGCCGGCATGCGGGTCGCGCCCCCGACCAGGATCACTTCGTCCAGATCCTTCTCGCTGACTTTGGCGTCAGCAATGGCCTGCTTAACAGGATTCATGCAGCGCTCGACCAGGTCGTGCGCCATTTGTTCAAACTTTGCCCGAGAAAGTTTCATCAGGAGGTGCTTGGGTCCCGAAGCATCGGCGGTGATAAATGGAAGATTGATCTCGGTCTCGATTGCCGAAGAAAGTTCGATCTTCGCTTTCTCAGCAGCTTCAGTGAGCCGTTGCAATGCCTGGCGATCATTACTCAAATCAATCCCTTGATCCTTCTTGAACTCGTCAACCAGCCAATCGACGATCCGCTTGTCAAAGTCATCACCACCCAGGTGCGTGTCTCCGGCCGTGCTCTTCACTTCAAAGACTCCGTCGCCCACTTCAAGAATCGAAACGTCAAAGGTCCCGCCGCCGAGATCGAAAACCAGAATCGTCTCGTGCTTCTTCTTGTCCAATCCGTAAGCCAGCGACGCAGCGGTCGGCTCGTTGATGATCCGCAGCACATTGAGTCCGGCGATCTGGCCCGCGTCCTTCGTTGCCTGCCGTTGCGCATCATTGAAGTAAGCCGGCACTGTGATGACCGCATCCTTCACCTTCTCACCGAGAAAGTGACCCGCGTCGTCGGCCAGTTTGCGCAGGATGAACGAGGAGATCTCTTCCGGCGAATAAAGCTTGCCGCCGATGTCGACGCGCACGGCGTCATTGGGACCGGGAACAACCTTGTATGGCACCTGTTTGATTTCCTGCGCTACCTCGGAAAACTTGCGGCCCATGAAACGTTTGATTGAAAAGACTGTGTGCTCCGGATTCAGCGCGGCCTGTCGTTTCGCGACCTGGCCGACCAGTCTTTCGCCCGTCTTGGTAAACGCCACGACCGATGGTGTGATGCGTCCGCCTTCGCTGTTAACGATCACAGTCGGGCTATCGCCTTCCATGGTCGCTACGGCTGAATTAGTTGTTCCAAGATCGATACCTATAGCTTTCGCCATGATGCTTACTCCTCTCGTGGACACCCGCTTGATGACGAGATTCCATGTCAGCAGTCCCGTAGGGATGAAATGTTTATAGCCTCAAGCCCGAAAATATTTCTCCAGCTCCGATAGGAGCGAAATGTCATCCGTTAACCGAACCGTGTCGCTCCTGCGGAGCTTGATCTTTTGAAGGTGTCGGAACTATGAAAACCGCGTTCCTACGGAGATCCAACCTCGACTCCTACTGCGCCATATCGCTCGAGACCACCAACTCGTTCTTTACATCGAACAAACCGGGTACGCCGCGCGCGCGTATGTACGCCAACTGCGCGTCGCCCTTCGAGTCAACGATGCCTTTCAGCGTCGCGCGTCCATTCTTCACAATGATGTGAATCGACGGTATGGACTGGGTCGCATAACGAAACAACGGCGAATCCCAGTTGTAGAGTGTTCGGTAAAGCGCGGTACGCAGCCGATCGTCCTGTGGTGAAAGCGGCAGCACCTCGATCTCATTAATCACGCCCGTCACGCCGTCAATGTCCTTCACCCGCGCCTCGGCGTCTGATTTCGTCGTCGGTCGCACTACTTGTCCGCGCAACACGACGGTGTTGTCGGGGCGTACTTCGAACTGGAGCCAGTCGAAAACTCCGTAGTAAGGCAGCGTGGCCAGTTCGTGCCGGATCCGCTTGACCAGACGAGCATCAACTTGCGCAGCGCTTTTTGCCGATACCTCCCGCATGACCGCAGGAGCGAATAGTGAAATTGCCATCAGCATGACGGCCATTCGTAAGCTTCTCGTTCGCATGTCTGTCTCCTTCAGGTTGACCAAAGATATTGTTGTCTGAGCGAGACGCCTCGCTACACAAGGAACCCCCATGAACTACATTTCCAGCGCGGCACGGCTCTGCAGCAATCGCAGGACACCTCCGCGCGTAATAAATCCCTCGATCCGACCGTTGCGCGCCACCGGCAATTCATTCGCATTCTCGCGGTCCATAGTTTCGATCGCTTCGGTGATCGGCGTGTCGGGATCAACTGACGGCAGTTGATCCAGCGGTCGCATTGCCTGATCGATCGTCATGTCGGCCCAGCGCGCGCGATCAGTTGCCGCAACTTCGTAGGGCGTAATAATCCCTTCAATGCCGTGGCCATCGCGGACCAGGAAACATTGATTGCCGGTCCGCAGCAGATGTTCGTCCACGAAGTGCTGAAGATTCTCGTGGGCGCTGACCACTTCGCACTCGCGCTCGATCAGGTCGCCCGCGCGAATGCCACGCAGGTGGCTGCTTACCTCGACTTGCCGCCGGCTGGCGTTTGCTGCGTCCAACAGGAACCAGCCAATAAACGAGATCCACAGGCCACCGAATCCGGCGCCCATAAAGAAGCGAGCGATTCCCGTGATAATGAAAGCGAAAGCGACGACCTGGCCGATGCGCGCAGCAATTCGCGTCGCGCGCACGCCGTCACCGGTGATCCACCAGATGATTCCACGCAGGACCCTGCCACCATCAAGTGGAAATCCTGGAATCAGATTGAAGATTGCTAATGAGATATTGATGTAACCAAGCCACATCAACATCGCCAGCAAAGGAGTCCGCGGTATCCCGAGCGGCGTCCAACCGAGCGCCCACGCCAGCGCTAAACAAACGATTCCGATCAGGACGCTCATGATCGGGCCAGCCAATCCCATGAAGAATTCTGTACTGGCTTCACCGGCTTCCCGTTCGATCTGAGCTACACCACCGAGTGCGAACAGAGTGATCGAGCGCACCGGCAGGCGCCGGGCCTTCGCGACCATTGCGTGCGACAGCTCGTGGGCCACGATGGTTACGAAAAAGAGTAAGGCAGTACTGATGGCAGTTGCCCAGATCGTGCCTTCTCCCCAATCGGGGTTAAGTTCATGAAACTGGCTGGAGAGCGAGAGAGTGATAAGCAGCGCAATGATGAACCAACTGAGATGTAGTCCAATCTCAATCCCGAAAATCCGTCCGAGTTTGATGTGCGCTTTCATTTCACTCTGTCCACTTCTGCTCAGCCTCAACAAACGACATCCTGAAACCGGTGTCACGACGATCTGGTTACTCGACCTGACAAATGTGATACAGAGAACGGTTGTGCATTCGTCATGCCATTAAGGCGGCACCCGCCTCTTCAGGCGAGTTTCCATGGTCAGGTCGGCAGGTTGAGCAAACTTGATCAGCGCGTGGATACGAGGTGCTGGTGGATGAAAGTTCCCAGACCGGGTGAAATCACCCGCCGTCTCGCGCCGTTGTCGGGGCTTTGGGTATAGGAGGTTAACAGGTTTGGGTCTATCATCAGCACACACGTACCTCCGAATTTGTTAAGGGGCCGCAATGCAAAACTCTCCCCAAGAGATCAAGCTGCTCCAGAGCTGTGTCAATGACTTGACGAGTCTCCTCGCCCTGCCCGCGATCTGGAGCGGCAGTGATTCATCGCAGATTGTTATTACTCTTCTCGACGCAGTCGTAAGCATGCTGCGTCTCGACTTCGCTTATGCGCGGTTCTTACAAAACGGCAACGGTTCCGCAACCGAAGTCCTGCGCCTGGCTAAACCACAAACAACAAGTGTCCTGCCTGAGGACGTAGGTCTCGCCTTCAAAGACAGTCTGACCGATGCTTCACCCACCTCGCCCGCGTTAGTACCTAATCCGATCGGTGAAGGAGAGGTCTTTATTGCGTCCCTCCGGCTCGGGCTTCAGGATGAAATTGGATTTCTGGTGGCTGCCTCTAAACGCCGCGATTTCCCGACCCGAATCGAAACCCTGCTGCTCCAGGTAGCGGCTAACCGGACCGTCGTGGGATTGCAGGATGCTCACCTCTTGAATGAGCAAAAGCGGGCAGCGGAGGAACTCGAGCGCAGAATTGCCGACAGGACCATCCAGGTCTCAGCGGTTAACGCAGAACTCGTCAGGGAGATAGGCGTGCGCGAGCGCGCCGAAGATGAACTCCGAAAGGCCAAGGCGAGCGTCGAGACAATCCTCGAGAGCACTACAGACAGGTTCTTTGCGGTAGATAGCGAATGGCGATTTACGCATTTCAATAAGCATGCTGAAGAGCAACTCAGACTCGTCGGCAAAAACCCCGCGAGTCTGATCGGAAAAATATTGTGGGATGAGTTCCCGAGCCCTGGTTCAGCGGAATACTTGCGTCGCGCAATGTCTGAACGAGAAGTGATCACAGATGAGCGATATTCGCCGGAGTTGGGAGAATGGTATGAGAATCGAATCTACCCGAACCCTGACGGCGGGCTGGCGATATTCCAGAGATACGTTACCCAGCGCAAGCGGGCGCAGCTGCGCCTGCTCAAGTCGGAAGAGAAATACCGCACGTTGTTCGAATCGATTGACGAAGGCTTTTGCACCATCGAAGTGCTGTTCGACGAAAAGGACAAGCCGGTCGACTATCGCTTTCTGGAAATCAATCCGTCATTTGAGAAGCAGACCGGGATTAAAGACGCGCTGGGCAGAACCATGCGCGAGATTGCCCCGCAGCACGAAGACAACTGGTTTGAGATTTACGGCAAGATTGCCTTGACGGGCGAACCCGCACGCTTTGAAAACGAGGCCGCACAACTGCACCGTTGGTACGACGTCTATGCTTTCCGCGTCGGCCCCTCCCAGGAAAGAAAAGTCGCCATCCTTTTCAAAGACATCACTAAGCGCAAGCGGGCCGAAGAGGCCCTGCGAGCCAGCGAGGAACGCTTCCGCCGTTACTTTGACCTCGGCTTGATTGGCATGGCCATCACTGCGCCGGACAAAGGCTGCCTGGAGGTTAACGACGAGCTTTGCCGTGTTCTTGGCTATGAACGAAGCGAACTGTTGCAAAAGAATTGGGCAGAGATGACGCATCCTGATGATCTCGACCTGGACCTCGAAAACTTCGAACGCGTCCTGGCGGGCGACATGGATGGGTATACGCTGGACAAACGGTGGATTCGCAAAGACGGTCGCTTCATTGACAGCATTGTGGCGGTCCAGAGCGTGCGTCGCACCGACGGTGCGGTGGACTACTTCGTGGGGTTGGTACTGGATACTACCGAGCGCAAGCTAACCGAAGACGGACTTAGAAAAGCCCAAGCGGAACTTGCGCACGTCGCGCGCGTCACAACTTTGGGCGAGCTGACTGCCTCGATAGCACATGAAGTCAACCAGCCACTGGCCGCTATTGTCACGAATGGGCAAGCGTCCTTGCGTCTGCTTTCGCGCAGTAAGCCGGATATCGACGAAGCTCGTGAAGCGGTCGAATCCATGATCGGGGACAGCCTGCGCGCGAGCGAAGTGATCAAGCGCATTCGGGCCCTCTTGAAGAAAACCGGGCCCGCAAAATCCGCGCTCAGCGTTAACGAGTTCATCCAGGACGTAATTAACTTCACCTCGTCGGAATTGAAGCAGAATAGAGTTTCGCTGTGCACGGAACTCGGGGTTGATCTGCCACTGGTCACTGGAGACCGCGTCCAACTCCAACAGGTAATGCTGAATTTGATCCTCAACGGCAGAGAGGCGATGAGCTCGCCTGGATGGCAAACGCGCGAACTGCTGCTCAGATCGGAGCAGACCGGACCAGGTTGGGTGTCGGTAACCGTGCAAGACACAGGCATTGGTCTTGGTTCGAATGACTACGAGCGAGTTTTTGACGCCTTCTTTACTGGAAAGGAAGGCGGCCTGGGGCTCGGACTTTCGATCAGTCGAACGATCATCGAGGACCATGGCGGAAAGCTTTGGGCCATGCCTAACGAGGGACCGGGCGCATCTTTTCAGTTCCGCTTACCAACGGCGGTCGAAAACCAATGAGCCGCAAGATGGATCAAGTAGTATTCGTAATCGATGACGACGTGTCGGTGCGCTCGGCCATCAGCAGATTGCTGGGGGCAGTGGGTCTCGAAGTGCAGACCTTTACATCGGGACAGAAATTCCTTGCCAGCAAGCTGCCGGATATACCCGGCTGCATAGTATTGGATGTTCGCTTGCCGGGGCTCAGCGGTCTCGACCTTCAGCAGGAGATGTTAGCCAGGAGCATTTATTATCCCATTATCTTCATCACCGGACACGGGGACATCCCGATGTCGGTGCAGGCGATGAAAGCCGGCGCAGTTGAGTTTCTTACCAAGCCTTTCCGGGATCAGGATCTGCTCGACGCCATCACCCTCGCTATTCGTCGCGATCGCGCCAGCCGAAAAGAGCGCGTTGAACTTTCAGAGCTACGTGGGCGCCTGGCCTCTCTTACTCCCAGAGAACGAGAAGTGATGACCCTGGTGGTTACGGGCATGCTCAACAAACAGATCGCTTTCGAACTCGGCACCAGCGAGAAAACTATCAAGGCCCATCGCGGCCAGGTAATGTCGAAAATGCAGGCCGGCTCGCTCGCTGAACTCGTGCACATGGCAGACAAACTTGCTAACGAACTCACCGGTCCGGGCGGCATAAGACCAAAGTCCTACGTCCTTTCCCATGAGCCCAATATCTAACACCATACCGCTGTAGTAACATTGCCTCGCTAACCCCCCCTCCAAAACGATCCTACGGAACTGAAGCTGAAGGAAAGCTCCGAACAAGTACTTCGACGCTACGCGTCGAAGACACTTGATCAGAGGTTCTGAACTGTAATGCCTTTCCATATCGATCCAGTGTTTGGGGCAGACCCGCGATGCGCCCTGGCCAAGAGGCCGTTTTTTCCGCTGCTTGTCCGTAAGCGAGGCGAGCTGACGGTCAGAGGTGTGGTGATCTCGATCATTGACGACAACGCATCGATCCGGATAGGGCTGAAAAGACTGATCGAATCCACTGGTTTACCGGTCGAGGATTTCTCCTCTGCGGAAGAGTTCCTGGTTTCCTGTCGCTCACAGGACTCGGCGTGCCTGATTTTGGATTTGCAGTTGCCGGGGATGAGCGGACTCGAACTTCAAAGCCAATTGCATATATCCAATCCAGGAGTACCTATCATTTTCATCTCGGCAAGATTCGACGAACAGGCGCGGGCGCGAGCATTGAGAACCGGCGCCATCGAATTCCTGCAAAAGCCGTTCAGCGAGGAAGCACTATTCGAGGCCCTCAAAACATCCTTGTCGATCCGCGGGAGCTGCGCTTCCGCGTATTTCGATTCTTCAAGATAAGGATCACCACGATTGGTAATAACGAACGCAATCATTCGTCATCGAAGCGTGAGCTATGCGCAGGAGATTAATCCATGCACCCAGAGCAACTTCACACTTTTAGTTTTGATCGAATCATCGGCAGGTCGCCGGTTATGCGTGAGACAGTCAACCTCGCCCGCCGCGTGGCAAAGAGCGAAGTTTCGTGTGTGCTCTTGCAGGGTGAATCAGGTACCGGCAAAGACTGCCTGGCGAAGGCGATGCATTACGCTTCAAAGCGCGCCGGCGCTCCTTTCATAGCCATTAACTGCGCGGCTCTTCCATCGAACTTGATCGAATCCGAATTGTTTGGTCACGAGAAAGGTGCGTTCACTGACGCCAAATCCCGCAAAGAAGGACTGCTGGAACAGGCTGATGACGGCACGATCCTGCTCGACGAGATCGGCGAGTTGGACCTTAACCTCCAGGCCAAGCTCCTGCGGGTGCTTGAAGAAGGGTTTTTGAGGCGCGTGGGCGGTTTGAAGGATGTTCCTTTTACTGCCCGGGTAATTGCAGCGTCAAATCGCGATTTGAGAAAAGAGACTGATGAAGGCCGATTTCGCCTCGATCTCTATTTCCGTTTGGCGGTGATTAAGATTGATATTTCGCCGCTGCGTCAAAGAGAAGATGACGTGCTGCTGCTGGCCGCTGACTGCCTGAAGTCTTTTGCTGATCGCATGGGTCGGTCGAACATTCGTGGGTTCTCGCCTGAGGTAGCCCGGGCCTTCAAACTTTACGAGTGGCCGGGCAACGTGCGCGAACTGCGCAACGTGATCGAGCGCGCGATCGTGCTCGAGGACGGTGATGTGATTTCGGCCGGCAGTCTGCCTGAGGGCATTCTGCCCGGTATAGATAGAACTTCACGGCTTGGGCGTTTGAGTCTGGTGAACACCGAGGTGCTGTTCAATCTTCCTCCCAAGGGGATTTCGCTTGAGCAGTTAGAGACGTCGCTGCTGAAACAGGCACTGGCACGCAGCGATGGGAACCAAACGCGGGCCGCGAAACTTCTCGGCCTGACTCGAGATCAGTTTCGCTACCGTTGGAAGAAATTCAGAGAGTCGAACCGGCCGCGTCTGGTGGCCGTGGCTGGGTCGCGCGGTTGACGGCGACGTGAAAGTTCGAAGGTGAGACATGGGTATCGGCGATATCTTTTGGATCTATTTTGTCTTGATGTCACTTCAGCCGCTGATTTCGCAGCGGCTGCTGGAATGGAAGCGCACTGACCTGCTGAGGAAACTCGAAAAGCAAAGAGGCAGCCGGGTGATAGCACTCGTGCACCGTCAAGAGACGATGACCCTGCTTGGCTTTCCCATCGTGCGCTACATAAACATCGAAGACTCTGAAGAAATTCTGCGGGCCATCAAACTCACCGATAAGACTGTGCCCATCAATTTGATCCTGCATACGCCGGGCGGGCTGGTGCTGGCGGCGCGACAAATTGCTCACGCGCTGGGACGACATGAGGCGAAGGTCACGGTCTTTGTACCGCACTATGCAATGTCGGGCGGGACGTTGATTTCGCTCGCCGCCGACGAGATTGTTATGGATCCAAATGCCGTGCTCGGACCGGTCGATCCGCAACTGAGTGAATATCCGGCGGCGTCTATTCTTAAAGCAGTGTCCCAGAAAGATAAGAACGAGATCGACGATAAGACTTTGATCCTGGCCGACATCTCAGAAAAAGCCATCGTCCAACTCAAAGACGCTGTGCGCAAGATTCTCAATGACAAAATGGATACGCAAAAGGCTGCCGCGTTGGCCGAGACATTGGCGACCGGCACGTGGACCCACGACTACCCACTCACTTATGAAGAGTTGATTGAATTGGGGCTGCCGGTTTCAACGGACATGCCGGCGGAGGTCTACGAATTTATGGAATTGTTCCCGCAACCGAAGCAGAAGATTCCTTCGGTGCAGTATATTCCGGTGCCGGCCCGGCAAGGTACTCATCGCGAGTAATGATTATTCCTTCTCCGCTGCGGGAAGCTAGGGCGTCACAGTTCATTGTTGGTGGCCATTTATTCTTAATCCTTTTTTCCCTTCTCCCTCTGGGAGAAGGGTTAGGGATGAGGGTGCGAAGCTTAGAGTGAGGTTATTTTGATTCAGGTTGTGTTGGCCCAGGACAACCTCCTTCAAAGAAGGTTACTCGTCAAGCCTCACCCCGACCCTCTCCCAATGGGAGAGGGAGTTGAAATCGATATCGAATCGAAATCGCTATGCCGTTCAAACGAATCCTATGCGGAGTTGATTTTTCCCGCGACGCGTTGCGCGCGTTCCATACCGCCGTAGCGCTGGCGCGACAATCAAAAGCTGCACTGCACCTTCTTCACGTGATCGAAGCGCAGCCAGTTGTCCCTGGTTGGCTCCCAGCGAATGGCCTGAGTGAGGTGACGCTCATGATCGAAGAGAAAGCAACGGCAGCAATGCAGTCGCTCATGAAGTCTTCATCGCGCGAACTCAAGGGTCTGAAAGTCACGACTGAAATAAACGATGGCCGAGCGTTTACCGAGATCTTAAATCGCGCCGGCGAATGGAAGGCTGACTTGATTGTCGTCGGCGCAAGAGGAGCTTCGTCAGTTGAAGAGATCATGACCGGCAGTACGGCTGAAAACTTAATGCGACGGGCTCCCTGTTCAGTGCTCATCGTGAGGTAGATGCGTTCAGCCCGGCGCCTTCTGAAATCCATTCGGGGTTTGAAATCTGAGATCTGAGATTTGAGACTTGAAAACTCAAACTCACTCATTCAAAAACAGCGGTCACGCATGAGCCGGCATGTTCCAACTCAAAAGGCATCAGGGAAGAGTCCACTTTTAAGTTCCTTTGCTTGGTCCAGCTAACTAAACAGCTCGTATCGAACTAAGGACTAATCGTGATGTGGTTCTCGACTTTAGTCACACCCGGCGCCGACCACGCAGCCCTCTCCGCTTCTTCTCTCTCGGCCCACGCTCGCACGCTACCGTAAAGCTTGACCGTGCTGCCATCGGTCTCAACCGTGATAAGTCGTGCATCAAGCTCGGCGCTGCGCTTCAAAGCATCTTCGATCTTGCTCTTGATATCGGTCGGTGAGACAGCGGCCTTAACCTCGATCTTGTTGCTTACACCAATGACGCCTCGGATTTTCTTGACCGCTGCTTCGGCCAGGACCTTCTGATACTGCCAGTCCACCCGGCCCTCGATCGTTACCCATCCGCTTCGCACTGTCGCCTTGATATTCTCTGTGGGTATGCCGATATGACTCTCGAGTTCATGCACAATCTCTCTGGCGATCTCCGGATCAGTTCGCGTTGTTAGCAACTTCACTTCCAGATCATTGGCTACTGCCTTAACGCCAGAGAGTCTCTTCGCAGCCTTCTCCGCAGCATCCTTCTCCCAGTAACTGGGAACGAATCCGGCCAGGGTTACGACTCCGTCCTTTACTGCTACGCCGATGTCGGTCGAAGTTATCTTCGGATCCCACTTGAGCTCCATCAGAACAGAGTTGCGAATCTCGTCATCGCTCCATGCTGGCGCCCTGGCAGCTGTACCTTCTGTTGACATAAGTCTTCTTTCCTTTCTGGATTATCTTTCCGCCACGGCCGAAACCACACTGCTCATTCAATTGGTTTATCCTGCGACTGGGCTTGGGGGGATCTGCGAGGACCAACATTCGCAACTCATGTGCCGTTTTCGGAGTTGCAAGACGGCGCCGCTACTTATTCACGGGGACAGGCGTCTGATCCTGGCTTTTACAACGCAGGCTGTTAGCCTGCGCGCAAGCTGGGCTTGCTTTACCTCAGATCAAGCCACTACTTCGCCTTACTGAGGTGGCTGAATTCACCCTCGGTGTGCTGGGTTAAAACTCCCAACATTCATTTGGGTACTTCGTGATAGATCTTTAGGGACGCCTCCTTTAGCAGCGGGACGTAGCCAGAATAAAACGGTTGCTGGATTTCTGCCCGGTCTAAAGGAAGAGGAATGCGGGCTTCGCTTCACGGGAATGCAACTTGCACAAGAGAGCAGGTTTAGAGTCCCGATCTTAGTTGGGCTTTTTCGTCCCAAAAACCAATCTACGGTTGGTAGTCTCGAGATGGCGAACCGATGACTGACAATTATCAAATCGTACCGCGCATTGAGTTTCACGACGTCTCGCTCGCGTTTGATGATCAGGTAGTGCTGGACAATGTGAGTTTTACAGTCGCCCCGGGCGAGATGAAACTCATGCTCGGCGAGTCCGGCGGCGGGAAGTCAATGATTCTCAAACTCGTGCTCGGCCTCGAAAAGCCCGACAGCGGCGAAATCTTTGTCGACGGCGAAGAGGTTACCAGGCTTCCCGAACCGGAGTTGAATCGCATACGCGAAAGGATGGGCATCGTTTTCCAGGAGGGTGCGCTGTTTGATTCCCTCACTGTTTTCGAGAACGTCGCCTATCGCTTGCAGGAACGCGGCGAAGACGACGTGACGATCGAGCGCAAGGTGGAAGAGATTCTGACATTCGTCGGACTGAAAGGCGCCGAAGACAAATTGCCTTCCGAGCTTTCCGGAGGTATGAAGCGTCGAGTGGCAATCGCGCGGGCAGTCGTTGACGAACCGGAGATCGTCCTGTTTGATGAACCGACGACGGGACTCGATCCGCCGACGGCGGGAACGATTTGTGAACTGGCACTGAAACTCCGCGATGTGCGCGGGGTCAGTTCCATCTGGGTCACGCACCGAATCGAGGACGTGCGTTTTCTCTCCTCAAAGTACATCGCCGCCGCTTGGTCCGATCAGACAAAAGGTGACCAGTTCAAAGCTGCTCAAATAAGAATAGAAGACGAAGGCGATAAACTGCGTTTGGTGAATACGAAGGTTGTGATGCTGCACCAGGGCAGGATTATCTTCGAAGGTCCCGATGAAACATTCTGGGAGTCAAAAGATCCGTTCATTCGCGATTTCCTGGAATTCGAAGAAGTTTTGAGGTAATTCGCCGCGTCGGAGCCCGACCCGCGGTCGCCGGAACGTCACTCGTTAGTAGGGATGAGTTGGCACACTATACGGGTTCAGTCCAGCCTGTCCCTAAACATCACTCAGCCGCTTACGAAAAGCCGAATAGCCGTCAGGATCTTCAATCAAGTCACAGCCCTCTTTCAGCATCGCGACCGCCTTTCGAGTCGAGGGCCATTCCTTTTCATCCGTATCATCCATAAGAACGATTCCTGGCGGCCGAACCTTAGGTAACCACAGCCGCGCATGCTCTTTGGGTGCCTCACGTCTTTCCCGCTATTGCTCAGGCGACTTACGCAAGCGGCGATGTTGTCTAAGGCGGACCGCGCGCGAAAACCAAGAACTCGTCACCAGCGTCTCACCGGACTCCATCGAAAGTATGAGACGTAGACCCTACCAGAGTCTCATGACGGATACTCTCTGACATGGTATTTTACGCCCGTCAATCACCAGCAATTTCCCGTTTCCGTTAATCGATTCAGAGGTCTTGCCTTCCTCTGGCTTTGTCGCATTTCTAAGCGATGGCCACTGATTGCTGATTTGAGTCCGGAACTGGGCACATCGTTTAGCGACAGAGTGCAGCTTAGCAGACATGCTGATGCTCCGAAGTGGCATTCCCGGTCCCGTCAATAATGATTGTTCGAGTTCACACACGACTAAGACAGTCCACAGACGTTTCGATTCTGTTAATGCTTAGTCGAAAGGAATCAAGATAATGAGCAAATCTGTTTTTTCTTTATGTCTTTCACGAGCAGCGAGGGCAACTCTATTATCTTCTGTCTTGCTTTGCCTCGCCGCCACCGTCAGCTATTCGCAACAAGCCGTGACGGCAACGCTGACAGGTCGAATCGTCGATCCAAATGGAGCCGTAATAGCAGGTGCCATTGTGACAGCGACCCGGAAAGCTACTGGGACGAGGCGCGAAACCACCACGACGGGTGAGGGACTCTACGTGATCTCAAACCTTCCGGCTGACGATTACGAAGTTAAGGCTCAGTCGAAAGGTTTCGCGAACAAAGTATTTTCAAGCGTGACGCTCCACGTCGGTCAGACCTCTAACCTGGACATCCAGCTCGAAGTCAGCCTGAAAGAGACCGTGGTTATTGACGTTCGGCAGAACTACGAACTGGTGAAGACCGGTACCTCGGTAGTTGACGGAGTGATTCGCGAGGACGAGGTGCAAAGCTTGCCGCTGAATGGGCGCAACTTCCTCGAGCTGGCTTTGCTAATCCCGGGTAATTCGCCGGCGCCGAATTTTGATCCGACAAAGACAAATACGGTGGTTATTTCCTCTGCGGGTCAACTCGGACGCGGCGGCAATGTCACTATCGACGGCGCCGACGATAACGACGATGTCGTCGGTGGCGCGGTGCAGAATATTTCCCAGGAGGCGGTGCAGGAGTTTCAAATCGCGACGAATCGTTTCTCAGCTCAGTTGGGACGTTCCGGCTCTGCGGTTGTGAATATAGTGACGAAATCGGGAACTAACGAGTTTCATGGTTCAGGTTCATTCTACTTCCGCAATAAGTCGTTGCAGGGACTGCCGGCCACTTTCGACCGCACCCTGGGCCAGACGCCGCCATTTGACCGCGAACAATATGCCTTCGCTGTTGGTGGCCCGATCAAGCGAGATAAAGCCTGGGTCTTCGGGTCGTTTGAATACCGAAATCAGAACGGCGCGGTGCTCGTGGGCACGCGGGACCTCGCAACACGCTCGATCAAGCGAGGCTTTGCTACGGCCCCCTTGCATGACACGTTCACCACGGACCGCTTCGACTGGCAACCTGCAAACGAGGACCACATCTACGGTCGCTATTCCCTGGAACGCGAAGATGACACAGCGCCGAGTTCACTGATTCGAGCGATCGGTTCAGCCTCTGAACGGCAGGCGAGCAGAAATACCACACACTCGTTCCTTATCAATTAGACTCGCGTGCTAAACCCGCGCGTAGTGAATAACTTCAATTTCAGTTTCAGCCATTTCACAAACGACATTGAGCCAGTCACTGCCGGGCCGCAGTTTACGTTCCCCAGTATTCAGGATGGGGCGTCGTTCCGCGTGCCCCAGGGAACCAGGCAACGCCGCATCCAGTTTAGCGATACTCTGTCACTCGTTCGTGGCAATCACACATTGAACTTTGGGGGTGAGATTCAGCTTGTCAGAGGTGACTTTGATCTCCGCGTGTTCCAGCAAGGGCGTATCGAGTTTATTGAGGACTTTCCGGATTTCGATCGCAATGGTGACGGCAAGGTTGATGATAACGATCTCCTTTTCGCTGTCACGCTCCGCAGCGACCACCCTTCTCAGCCCCTCCTGATCCCGGATGCCAGCAACACTTATATCGCAGGCTTCGTTCAGGACGATTGGCGCGTGCGTCCGCAACTCACCTTAAATTTAGGGTTGCGATACGAGTTGGATACCGACGTCAAGAATCTCAGCCGCACAAGCCAGCTCAATCCGCTGATCCTTCCATTTCTTCACGGCAAGCGGGGCAAAGACAAGAACAACTTCGGCCCGCGGGTTGGCTTTAACTACTCGACCAAAGATGGTCGGATGAGTATTCATGGCGGCTATGGAATCTACTATGACCGGATCACTTTGGAGATTCAGTCGCTTGAGCGCGGTCTGGATGGGCGCGCCCTGCCCATCGATGTACGGGCCGGCAATGTCTTCTTTATTCCGCCACAATTTCTATTCGATCCCGTCAATGGAAGATTTCCGCCAAGGGCGCCGACACTGGCGAACCCCTTCAGCGGCTTCCTGCTTCCGGGGGCGGGCGCGGGCGGCATCAACATTATAGACAACGGTATGCAGAATCCGATGGTCCAGCAGACGAACGTTGGCATTCAACGCCAGTTTGGTCACGATTTTGTTTTGCGCGCAGACTATCTCCACGACTACGGCACCCACTTCATTATTGGCCGCACGATTGGCCAGGTATTCAATCCAGTGGTTGGGGGCCCGGACCTGGTCAAGAATCTCGAGTCAAGTGTGAAAACCAAGTACGATGGATTGTTGCTGAGCTTTGAGAAGCGACTTTCCCATCGATCGCAGTTTCGCGCGTCCTACACACTCTCCAAGGCGTTCAATTACGCGAACGACGATCAGATCCCCTTTTCCAACGGCCCAATCGATTCCAACAATCTGCAATTAGAGTACGGCCCAACGCCAAACGATCAGCGCCATCGGTTTACATTCTCAGGCGTGTTTGATCTGCCTTACAGGGTTCGGCTCGCGCCAATCGTTACACTCGCGTCGGGCGTGCCGATGGACATCATGGTTCCCGACGGCAGCCAGCGGATTCCGCAGCTGCAACGCAATGCAGGTGGGCGGCTCTTTCACAACGGCGGCGAACTCAATACCTTCATCAAACAAATAAACGCGGCCGGAGGTTTCGGTGGACAGCCTTTGCCACTGGTCTCAGACAGTGCGCGTTTCAGCGATACCTTCAACTCTGTCGATCTGCGTCTTTCCAAGCTGTTCAAGATTGGCGAACGAGTGAGAATCGAGCCGATAGCCGAGGTCTTTAATCTCTTCAACGTTACGAATGTTCTGGGAGTGTCGAACGTGAACTACTCCGGATTCAGTAACGTCCTGGTACGCGATAGCAACGACCCGACCAATGCCGGCTTTCTCAAGTCGTCCAGCTTCGGGCGGCCCGTAACCACAGCGGGCGGCGTGTTCGGCTCCGGCGGGGCGCGCGCGTTTCAGTTCGCGGCGCGCCTCACTTTTTGAGTGTTCGGCAGGCCTTCGTTGGGTGCCGAATTCAAGAGCGTCGACGAACTAAGGTTCTCAGCAAGCAGATTCAATGGCCAGCCAGGTAATTCTCAAAAGACAGATTGGGCTGCGCACCGCCACGGCTCGACGATCCATCAGGAATTTCTACCTATTCAGTAACCGGCGCTTCGTTTGGATATGCGCTACTGTGGACGGCTCTCTTTTCGTTTCCTCTGATGTCGGCCGTCCAGATGATGTGTGCCCGCCTGGGAATGGTAACAGGCCGGGGTCTTGCCGGAGTATTGCGTCGTAATTATCCGCGCTGGACCTTGTGGAGTGCCTGCTTTCTTTTAATCGTCGCAAATATTTTCAACATAGGCGCCGATCTAGGCGGCATGGCTGACGTGACAAAGATGATGACGGGCGTCAGTTCGCTCATCTGGACGCCGCTTTATGCAGTCTTGATCGTCTCGTTGTTGTTCTGGACTTCCTATCATGTGATTGTGAGGGTGTTCAAATGGATGACCCTAGTACTCTTCGCCTATGTCATCGCCGCCTTCCTCGCACACCCTGAAGCGATAACGAGAGCTCAGTCTTTATGCGGAAGGACGACGCACAATCTCAACGGAACACTTCGCATGCGTCACCACCGCAAGCGAGACTGAGCCCAGAAGGAAACGTTCGATTCTTCCTCCGCCATGAGAGCCAAGGACGATCAGGTCTGACTTGAACGCTTCGGCTTCGTCAAGAATTGCTTGCTTTGGCGATCCTCCCACGACCTTAGTTGAAACCTTTAGTTTAGCGCTTTCTTTTCCCGCGCGAAGTTTCCGCTCAGCGGTTTTCACGGCTTTGCGCGCCCGAGCCTGCCCCTGCTTTTGAATTTCGTCGTCGAAGTCCACACCCGCCCAGGGCACGGCGATGGGGAACGTCGGTAGTTCAAAGACCGAGACAATCCGGACCTCGCTTCCTTTCGGAAAGGGCCATTCTGCGATCTCGTCCACTGCGGCTTCGCTGTATTCCGATCCGTCTGTAGCCAATAGAATTCTCATAGTCCCCCCACGTTATCTGTTTTAAGAGGAAAGCGAACTTACGAATCTTCCAGCTGGGTTCGCAAGAGCCTCAAATTCCCAGATAGGCCAGCGAATCGATCACGCGACGCATCAGCAGAGTGATTTGCGGATGTGACGCTTCAAGCTCGGCCACATCCTCGCTGAATCGCTCGCTCAGGCCGCGATAATGATGCGGTTTGATTTCCTCTCGTTTAAGAAATTGCTCAATCTCATTTGCACGCGCCTGCAGCTTCTCGCGTTGGTGCGGGTCGAGAGCACTAGCCTGTTGAAGTTCCGCGTGCAACTGTTCCAATTGCGCTCGCAGTTGTTCGTTGTTCATCATCATCCCTTGGTCATGGTGACTTGAGCTTTATTGCAAACGATCACGCTCATTCCCATGGTCGCTAGTCTACTAAATTCTACCGCTGCAAACATCGGAATCCGGATGCAGCCGTGGCTGGCCCCGAAAACAGGCACGGAAGACTGCCGTGAATCGCGTAGCCCTTACCTATGTAACTCGGATAATAGAGTAACCCAAGGGCGCTCTTTTTCCAGCTATTGATCTTCTGGTAGACGCGAAACGTGCCTACCGGCATACGCGCCACGCCCTTTCGTCCGTTCTCGTTTAGCCAGTAAGATGAAGGATAGTGGTCAATGCTGAAAGGTAATTAGAAAAAAGGTGAAAGCGGAGAAACGGACCGGACCTCTCACTGTGGAAGACGTGCGGAAGATGAACGCTTACTGGCGCGCGGCGAATTATCTTTCGGTCGGACAAATCTATTTGCTCGCGAATCCGTTGCTGCGTGAACCACTTAAGTTCGAGCACATCTTCGCATCACCCGGTGGGTCGATGGCCTTGTTGATCTTGATGACCCGCCCTTCGATCTGCGTGACCACGCCTTCGTCCTCTTCCTGGAGCGAGCCGGGTAGCACAACGTCAGCATGCTGGGCTGACTCATTGAGAAAGAAATCGATGGCGACGTAAAAATCGATCTTCTCAAGACAGCGCGTGATGAAGTTGTTGTCGGGAAGCGAAACCTTGGGATTGAAACAGATACTCAACAGCCCGCGTATTTCGCCGCGGTCAACGCGGCGAAACATCTCGTAGCAATCGACTCCTGCCTGCGGCATTTCGTCGACTGGCATTTCCCAGACGCCGGTTGAAAGATCAGGAATCCAAAGATCGAATGAATCGGAAACGCAAATCCCGGAAAGCCAAACAGGTACGCGCGATACCAGTTCAGATCAGTTGGCAAAGTTTCGAAATGTACCCAGCCAAAGACCAGCGGAAAGGTGATCGCGATGGCTATGATGCAGCCCCACATGATTAGCATGTGGGCGCCCCAACGGAGTTTGCCGCGCTGAAGGATGAAAAGATTCAGACCGAATTCGCTCGGCACGCGCTTGAGCCATTCGGCAATATTTTTCGCCAGATGTCGGGGCCGTAAGAAGACCTGCCAGCCGCGTTTCCAATACATCGCGGTCGGAGGTCGCTGCAACCACATCGAATAACGATAAGTGATTCCAAAGGTCGCAAAGAGGACAGCGAAAGTGTAGCCGATGAGTGCGGCATCAAAGTGGGCCAGGTTGCGCGAACCCAACACGATCAAACCGGCGACAATCGACATCAACACTAATCCCCAAGCCGCGGCTTTGATCGTCTCCTGGTTCATCGTTTTTGGCTAGTATTGTTAATTTCGCCCCGAAGGGTGAATATGTCAATCAGGTAAATTACCAGCTGGGTCAACAGGTCAAGTCGTCCCTTTAATATGGTATCTGAAATACTGGAACACGATCACGAGCAGCTCTCAGAACTGCTTCATGGCCTAAAGTCAGATTTGCAGCACGATGCGGGCCACGGGTTTGAATTGCTCGATCATTTTTGGGCGCGATTGGCTGTGCATATCCGCGCCGAGAACCTTTGTCTGTTCCCGGCAATCCTCAACGCTCCTGGCAAATCATTCTCCAACCGTAGCGGCGTGCCGTCTTTTGAGGAGGCAAAGACCATGATCGCGCGTTTGCGATCTGATCACAATTTCTTCATGGATGAACTTGCCAAGTCCGTGAAGATGTTCAGAGAGACTATTGCTAACGCTGAAAACCCTGAGCATGTGTTAGTGCAGCTTGCCACGATTCGAGAACGAGTAGATGCCGTATCGCTACGGCTTGAATCACATAACGCTTTGGAGGAGGATAAGGTCTACAAATGGCCAGGTTTAATTCTCAGTGCGTCCGACCTGCAAAACCTGGAAGCCGCGATCAGATGCGAGTTGGAAAACTTGCCGGGGCGATTTTCCGCTCCCTGACCCAGGTATGAGGACCATGTGTTTGCGAACATTTCCGCTTCCCGAGCGTCGTTTTCCTCAGAAATCCTGGTTAAGATAATAACGGTGCCCACATTGACTGCGGCATAATCATTGCCCAATCGCGACGTTCGATGTGCGTCTCTTGTTATGGAGAGACTTCGAAGAATAAGAGTAGTGCTCCGTTTAGTGTGTTGCCGAGATCACACTGTTACCAAGGTCGCAAGAAAAGAGCACCATACAAACCGTCGCGACCGTTTAGCTCCGTAGGAGCCGAATGTTTATAGCAACGCCGACCCCAACAACCCTAGCTCCGTAGGAGCGAAATGTGACCTCACCCGATCATGTTTCGCTCCTACGGAGCTTGCCCATTATTCTGGGGCTCATTGTCTATAAACATTTCGTCCCCTACGGGACTAAGACCGTTTTCCAGCAAGACGTTTTGTTACCCGGACACGAGCAACCCACTTAACGGAGCACTACTTGAATAAGAGGGAATGCGATTACACTTAGTATGATGAGAGACCTCAAATCAGGCGCGGCGCGCGCTCTGTTCTTGTCCACGACAGCCTTCGCGGTCTCGTTTGCGGTTTGGGGTCTGGTCGCAGCACTCGCTCCGACCTTTGCCCAAGCTTACGGACTCTCGGCGTAATCAAAGAGCCTGATGATTGCCATACCGGTGTTGCTTGGTTCAATCGGGCGGCTTCCTGCCGGGATGCTTACCGATCGCTTCGGCGGCAGAAAAGTCTTTTCAGCGCTGCTTCTGATGTCGGCTATTCCGGCGATTGGCATCGGTCTCTCAAACAGTTATGCACAACTACTCTGGCTCGGCGTGTTCATTGGAATATCCGGGACATCCTTCGCGATTGGAGTGAGCTTTACCTCGCGATGGTTTACAAAGGACCAACAGGGAACCGCTCTCGGTATCTTCGGCATGGGCAACATCGGTCAGTCAATCGCGGTCTTTGGCGCACCCGTGCTAGCCCTGTGGTTGTCATCATGGCGTCCGGTGTTTTATGTCTTTGCCGCGATCACACTTATTTGGGGCGTAGTGTTCTACATCTTTGCACGCGATGCGGTTTCCACGATCAAACCAAAGACTTTAAGCGAAAACCTTGGGCTGCTGCGCCACGCGCCGCTGGCCTGGGTTCTGTCGCTTTTCTACTTCTTAACTTTCGGTGGCTTTGTTGCTTTTTCAATCTACCTTCCTACTCTGCTCAAAGATCTTTTCAAGCTAACACCTGCCGATGCTGGTGCTCGGACGGCCGGTTTCGTCCTGCTGGCGACGCTCATGCGCCCGCTCGGTGGCATGCTCGCGGATCGTTGCGGTGGTGCTCGCGTGCTCGTGGGAGTGTTCGTCGCAATCGCAATTCTCGGAGCGCTGATGGGGTGTCCGTTTATGCCGACCTTTACAGTTGGCGCGCTCGGAGCAGCGGCCGCTCTGGGTTTAGGCAACGGAGCGGTTTTCAAACTGGTGCCAGAACACTTTCCGAAAGAGACGGGAACAGTTACCGGACTGGTCGGAGCTTTTGGTGGACTGGGCGGGTTCTTTCCGCCTTTGGTGCTGGGAGTAATACGTGACGCAATGGGCGGCTATGCAATCGGATTTATCTTGCTCGCCTTATCGGCGATTGTCTGCCTGGCGGTGAATTACTTCGTATTCCTTCGGGGCGGCCGAACAATTCGACGCGCTGCCGATACGGTTGAAGCACACGGTACTCGATAAGACCAGGCAACCTCAGCCCTCAATTTATCGGCCGGTAGGAATCCAAGGTCTTCATGTAGTTCGCGGGCTCAAAGGCGGCGGGTTCGGCGCAGTGCTGCTGGCTCATGCTGCCGATCATCTGGGCCACGGAAGCGTACTCGTGCTCGTCCATCCACGTTTCAATTTCTCTGAGAACTTCCTTAATCCGCGGCAGACCGTTCTGCAGTAGCTCTGAAGCCATCATCGTGACCTTGGCGCCGGCCATCAGACCCTTCAGTACGTCTTCTGATGTATGCACGCCGGTGGTGATTGCCAAGTCAGCGAGCAAACGGCCGTACAGAATGGCTACCCAACGTAGCGGCAAGCGCAACTCGTTCGAATTGCTCAGCACCAGGCGCGGCGCTACCTGAAGCGTCTCAAGATCCAAATCGGGTTGATAGAAACGATTGAAGAGGACCAGGCCGTTAGCGCCTTCATCGACCAGACGCCTGGCGATGTTTCCCAGAGAGCTGAAGTAGGGACTGAGTTTCATCGCCAGCGGGATCGTCACTGATCGCTTCACGCTCCGAACCATGTCCAGATAGATGTCTTCGACTTCCTGACCCGTCAGGTCGACGTTGGTGGGGACGTAATAAACATTTAACTCCAGCGCGTCGGCGCCCGCATCTTCGATCAGGCCGGCGTAATTGACCCAGCCGCCAGCGGAAACACCATTGAGGCTGCCGATGATCGGGATGTCAACGGCTTCCTTGGCGCGCCGGATCAAGTTCAAGTATTCGTCGGGCCAGACGTTGTAGTCGTTCATCTCTGGAAAGAAGCTGACCGATTCCGCAAAGCTGTTGTCGTTGCTGCGCAGATAGTGATCTACGTAGAAGCTGTCGAAGGTGATTTGCTCTTCGAATAGCGAGTACATCACTACCGCGCTGGCGCCCGCGTCCTCCAGACGCCGAATGCTGTCCACGCTATGCGAGAGTGGAGAAGACGAGGCCACGATCGGATTTCGTAGTACCAGGCCAAGATAGTTTGTGGCGAGACTCATGATGGATCTCCTTATGTCCGACAAACTTCAGTTTGTCGCGAGAACCGCTAGGCGCAACTGGAATGGAATAGCGCGCCGCTCGACAATCTCTGATCAAGTACCGCGAAGCGGTCCCGACCTCCAGCCCAGGGTTGCCGCTGCGGCTACCCTGGGTGACGAATTTCAAGCCGCCTCAACCCCTACGGGGTTGCGTTTTCTTCCATATGCCGATACCCAACGTAGCCGCCGAGCGGCAACGTTGGGCTGGAGGCCACTACCGCTTCGCGGTATGAAACTGGCGTCGCTCAACTCTAATTGACCAACCGAGCTAACTTGCGGGACATTACGGTTTCATCTCTGCCATCTGCTGGTATTGTCGCCAACGATGGGTGACCGATTCCTGCGCTTGCTCCAAAAGAAACTTGGCCGCCTCCGGGTCGCTCTGTCGCAACATCCGATAACGACCCTCGGTGTAGATATAGTCCTGCAGCGGAATCTTCGGATCATGCGAGTCGAGCTGAAATGGGTTCTTGCCCTCGACGGCGAGCTTCGGATTGTAGCGATAGAGCGGCCAGTGACCTGACTCGACCGCTAGCTTCTGTTGATGCATGCCCTTCGCCATGTCGATGCCGTGCGCGATGCACTGACTGTAAGCGATGATCAGCGAAGGCCCCTGATGGGCTTCTGCTTCAAGAAAGGCTTTCACCGTATGCGTGTCGTTGGCGCCCATCGCTATCTGCGCGACATAAACGTTGCCGTAACGCACTGCGCCCATGCCTAAATCTTTCTTTGCCGTTGGCTTGCCACCGGAGGCAAATTTCGCCACGGCACCCATCGGAGTTGCCTTCGACGCCTGCCCGCCGGTGTTTGAATAGACCTCAGTATCGAGCACGAGGATATTTACGTCCTGGCCACTCGCCAAAACATGATCCAAGCCGCCGTAGCCGATGTCGTAAGCCCAGCCGTCGCCACCGACGATCCAGACGCTTTTCTTCACCAACGCGTCGGCGATGCTCAAAAGGTCACGCGCCTCACGTTCGGTGCGGCCGTTGAGTTTGGCTTTCAACTCGGATACCAATTCGCGTTTCGCTGCGATCTCCTCTTGATCTCCGTTAAGAAGACCCTCGGCCAGCGAGTCGCCAACGAGTGCGCGCATTCGCTCGACCAGATTCCTGGCGTAGGCGTTCTGATGGTCGAGGGCCATCCGCATCCCGAGTCCGAACTCAGCATTGTCCTCGAATAACGAATTGCTCCATGCCGGACCGCGGCCTTCGCGATTGATTGTATAAGGAGTCGTCGGCAAGTTACCGCCGTAGATGCTGGAACAACCAGTCGCGTTCGCGATGATCGCCCGGTCTCCGAAAAGCTGAGTCATCAGCTTGATGTAAGGCGTCTCTCCACAGCCTGAGCAAGCGCCGGAGAATTCAAAGAGCGGTTGCAGCAGTTGCACATTCTTGACTGAGCTGAAAGCGAGATCGCCATTGCGGTGAATCTCAGGCAGCGTGAGGAAGTAATCCCAATTCACGCGCTCGCTGTCGCGCAGCGGCAACTGGGGCCGCATGTTGAGCGCCTTTCGCGAAACGTTGCTCTTGTCTTTGGCGGGACAGACCTCAACACAGAGCTGACATCCCGTGCAGTCTTCGACGGCCACCTGAATCGTGTAGAGCTGATCGGGAAGCTCACGCCACTTGGCAGGCATGGTCTTGAATCCAGCGGGCGCGTTTTCGAATTCGCTTTGATGACAGACTTTCGCGCGAATCGTCGCGTGCGGACAAACCAGCATGCACTTGCCGCATTCGATGCAGAGGTCAGGCTCCCAGACCGGAACTTCTTGTGCGATGTTGCGCTTCTCCCACTGTGAAGTGCCGACCGGGTATGTCCCATCGAGCGGGAAGGCACTAACCGGGAGCAGGTCACCGCGGCCGGCAATCATTTCTGCGGTGACGTGCTGAACGAACTCTGGTGCTGCTGCTGAGACCGCTGGTGGCAAGTCGGTCGTGCTGGATGCCTCATCCGGTATCGTCACTTCATGCAAATGCGCGAGGGCGGCATCGACGGCCGCGAAGTTTTGTCGCACGACGGGCTCACCGCGCTTACCGTAAGTCTTGCGGATCGATTCCTTGATTTTTGTGATTGCTTCCTCGCGTGGCAACACGCCGCTGATGGCGAAAAAGCAGGTCTGCATGATCGTGTTAGTGCGGTTGCCGAGTTGGTTTTCTCTAGCGACGGCATAGGCGTTAATCGAAAAGACCTTAATCCGTTTGGCGATGACCGTCTCCTGCACTGAGCGTGGTAGGTTGGCCCAGACCTCACCGGCGTCGTAGGGACTATTCAGTAACAAAGTAGCGCCATCTTCGGCAGCATCGAGAACCTGATAGCGGTTCATGAAGTCGAACTGATGGACCGCAATAAAGCTTGCGCGCTGGATGAGATAGGTGCTCTTAATCAGCTCCGGCCCAAACCGCAGATGCGACACGGTCATCGCGCCTGATTTCTTTGAATCGTAAACGAAGTAGCCCTGAGCGTAATTCGGGGTCTCTTCGCCGATGATCTTGATCGAATTCTTGTTCGCGCTGACAGTGCCGTCAGCGCCCAGACCCCAGAACATCGCTCGGACTTGTCCTTCGGACTCGGTATTGAAATCGGGATCGAAAGCAAGGCTGGTAAAAGTGAGATCGTCTGTGATCCCGACGCAGAAATGATTTTTTGGAGCAGACTTTGCCATTTCGTCAAATACGCCTTTGACCATCGCCGGCGTGAACTCTTTCGAACCGAGTCCGTAACGACCGCCGATAACGCGCGGCATCGTGTCAGAAGCCCGACCGTCAGGGAGGGCAAGTAGCCCTTGCTTACGCGCGGGCTTCTGCCACGCTTCGCTGATCGCCGTCACCACGTCCTGATAGAGCGGCTCCCCGGCGCCGCCGGGCTCCTTTGTTCGATCCAAGACCGCGACAGCCCGACACGAAGCGGGTAGGGCCGCGATAAAACTGTCTACCGAGAATGGCCGGTACAAGCGTACTTTCAAGAGGCCGACTTTTTCACCGCGTGCGCACAAAGCCGCGACGGTTTCTTCGGTTGTTTCGCACCCGGAGCCCATCATTACAATCACGCGCTCGGCATCCGGCGCGCCCACATAATCAAACAAGTGATACTGCCGGCCGGTGAGAGCGGCGAATTTGTTCATCACACATTCGACCAGATAAGGTGTTTCCAGATAGATGGAATTGGCGCGCTCGCGCGATTGAAAGAACACGTCGGGATTCTGGGCCGTGCCGCGCATTACCGGGCGATCCGGCGTCAAGGCACGCGCACGATGAGCCTGCACCAATTGATCGTCGATCATCTCACGAATCTCTTCGTCTGATAGCTCCTGGATTTTCATCACTTCATGCGAAGTGCGAAAGCCGTCAAAGATATGCAGGAAAGGAACGCGGGTCTCCAGGGTGGCCGCTTGAGAGATTAAGGCAAAGTCCATCACCTCCTGGATCGAGTTGGCAAAAAGCATCCCCCAACCCGTCGAGCGCGCGGCCATCACGTCGCTGTGATCGCCGAAAATTGAAAGCGCATGCGTGGCAATCGATCTCGCCGCGATGTGAAAGACGGTGCTGGTCTGCTCGCCGGCGATCTTGAACATGTTGGGGATCATCAGGAGCAGCCCCTGGCTGGCGGTGAAGGTAGTCGTCAGCGCACCGGTTTGGAGTGAACCATGGACCGTTCCCGCCGCGCCGCCTTCGGATTGCATCTCGCGCACCAGTGGCGTCATGCCCCAGATGTTCTTCTTGTCCTTCGCCGCCCAGGCATCCGCCGATTCACCCATATTGGACGATGGCGTGATTGGATAGATCGCAATCACTTCGTTGGTCTTGTAAGCAACGTAAGCGGCAGCTTCGTTGCCATCGATTGTGACTGATCGTTTAGTCATGTTTTCTTGTTAGCTCTTTCTGAGCACTTTGCGTTTTTGCGCCTTTGCGTGAACATCTCCTGTCGCGCCGACAGGCTGACCAGATAAGCACTGAAGTCTCGCGCAAGGAGGCAAAGGCGCAAAGAACAGGAGCCACGTACTCTAAGAAATTGCCGCAGGCAGCTCGTCCGATTGAACTACCTGCGGCTCTGAACGCGCGTCCACCCATGCAACTTCAGTCAACGTTCTGCCAGAACGTGTGCGCACGTTCGGCTTCAATCTGGCCTATCTTCCCTTGCAGCCATTTCTTGACTGTGTTTATCGTCTCCCACTCGTTGCCCTCGAGTTCAAGTTCCTCGATCGTGTTCCCCGCGTCATTAAGGGGGATGAAATGACAGGGAATAGTTTGCGAGTGATCTTGAGAGCCAACGAAGTCAAGTAGACGACACTCGGCGCAGGGATGGGCGCGATACGGATACCCATAGTTAAGGCAGGTCAGGGAGTCCTGAAAGATCGACTTTGGTAACCAGGGTGTGCGAACAGAACGTCCGTATCCGCCCTTTTCAATGAGAACCAATTCATCCCTCAGTATTTCGAGAATGTCTCGTTCATCTTTGGCCATCGTGTGATCCTCCAGTTCTCCCTGAACCTGCTCTCTTTGAGCAGCAAGCCGCTGCTCCAATCGCTCGAGCTTGGGTTTACCCTCCGCGTGAAGGAGCAAGACATGTGCCGGATAGAAGAAAGATGCTTTCGCGGAAAAGTTCGGTTTCGCCCTGGAAGTTTTTGAGTAAACTTCCGCAGGCGCTGTGAGAAAACTCCCACACGTCCTGTGGTCTTCCTGATAAACCCCTGACCTGAAAATCCAGTTAGGCCGGACCGACTGCCCGTTGTCCTGAGTCTCTATCTCTGATGACCTGCCAGAGATTATTGAAACAAGCAGCAAACAAAGCCGGCTATTTCCTGCTATGTGTGCGGGCACTGCTCGATCGCGCGCGGCCCAGAGCCTTGAATCCCGCCCGAACATCGCTCACTGATTTGGTTTGGCGAGCTGTCAGCATCGCCCGATCCCAAGCCGTCACAGCGGCGGCCCGCGGGCATCATGTCCACGTTGACTTCGAACCGCCAACCAAGGACATCGAACTTGTGGCGGACGCGGCGCAAATCGAAGACGCCGTATTAAATCTGGTCATCAATGCGGTCGAAGCCATCGAGGGTGAGGGCAAGGTCACAGTTAACATCCGGAGTGCCGAAAGTGAAAGCGAAGCGGAATTTGACGAGGAAGCCGTGATAGAGGTCTCGGACACCGGCAGCGGCATTAGCGAAGAAGATCTCGCGCGCATCTTTCACCCATTTTTCAACACGACAAAAGGGGAGACCGGCCTCGGTCTGCCCGCAGTGCGCCGCATCGTGCGCGCTCACGGTGGCCGCGTCGAGGTCACGTCTTCATTAGGTAAAGGCTCGACATTTTCTCTTCACCTTCCAACAAACCCGCAGACCTAGTGTAGTGCGTCGGAAATAGCGTAACACCAGGATGGTACCCCAGCCGCGTTCACGCGGCTTTCCTTCAGGTTACTAGCCCAGCCGTTTTACGGTTGGGTAAGGCGGGAGGGAAATCCAGTAGGGCGCTTGAGCGTCCTTCTCGTCCAGCTTTCAGCATTGCTAAAGCGGGCGACTTAAGCCCGTTGAAACGGGCTGAGGTTGCCGACGCCACAGCTACCCAGCCGTAAACGGCTGGTCTACTAACCCTTCGGGGAAGCCGCGTGAACGCGGCTAGGTTTCGCGGCTTGACGTACTCTTTT
>JAXDGO010000100.1:0-2823 GCA_034665005.1 Solirubrobacteraceae bacterium
GGATTTCTGCTCGCCGACCCCCTGCAGCAGCTCCGCCTGTTGGCCGCGACCTCGGAGCAGGCCCACGAACTGGAGCTCTACCAGCTACAAGCTGACGAAGGCCCGTGCGTGGACTGCTACATCAGCGGCGAACCAGTCTCGGTAGCCGACATTCGTGCGGAAGAACAGCGGTGGCCGCATTTCGTCCCCGCCGCGCTCGATGCCGGCTTTGCCTCCGTGCACGCCATCCCGATGCGCGCCGCCGGCCTTGTGTTGGGCGCGCTCGGCTTGTTCGGTACTCACCCCGGAGAGCTGAACGAGGCGGACCTGCTCGTGGGTCAGACCCTGACGCGTATCGCGTGCGTCGCGATCCTGCAGGAACATCCACCCACACCCTTGACCGTGCTGCCGCAGCTGCGCTCGGCGCTGACCAACCGCGTCATCGTCGAGCAGGCCAAGGGTTTGCTTCGCGAACTCCTGAATGTGTCCGTGGAGGAGGCGTTTGCGCTGTTGCGTACTTACGCGCGCGACCACGGCGATCACCTAACGGACGTGGCCCGCAGTTTGATGACCGACCGGTACTCCCGGCTGCTCATCGTTGCTGAGTTGGCCGAACTCCCGGCACCGTAACCAAGCGATCAGTGCGGGCACGCTGTGCCACAAGAGTTTTCGGGATGGTCCGCGTAGGATGCCGAATTTTGAAGGCTGGCCAGTGCCGCACCCACGGTATCGACGGCTGGCAGCAAGCCGTCAGGATCGCAGATCCGGAGCACTCGGGACACCGCATCGCCAGGTACCAATGCCCAGTTCTTTCCGGCACGCGCACAGGTCACCGAGATGCTGTGCAGCGCCGAAAAGCCCGCAGCGCTAAAGAATTCCAGCTGGGTCAGATCTAGGATCAATCCGCGGCAACGCGTCAGGTCGGCGAGTGACCGCTCGACGAGGTTGTGTGCGTTTGCTTTATCGATGTCGCCGTAGGCGCTCACAATGGCCACTGGCCTGGAGAAAATGGCGTCACCGGGCAGGGCTGAAGAGTGGAGCAATGTGTCGGTCATGGGTGATCCCGGCACTCGGACGATCACCGGTGTGTCGGGTTCGGAGCTAACGCGCTCCTAGGGCTCCGCAGCGTACGGCTGAAACCCGTCCCGACCAGCTGAGATTCTCAGCGGTTACGACGCTACACCGACTTGGAGCCCTACGCGCAGGTATTTGGCCTCTTCGCCCGAATCAGCAAGTGACCAGCCACACCCTCGACCTAGGATGGAAGTAATCTCGTGGCGGCACTGCCCCGGGGACACGGCTGGTCGTCGCAGTGATGTCGGCTCCAGCAGACTGTGAAGCAGGTACCTGCGATGGTGGAGTTCACCGAGGACCCTGGTGGGCCGCCCCCAGGGTCGCGGACATCGGAACAGCTCACTGCTGATGATGCAGATTTGCAGTCGGCGATCAGTAATCTCGCGGGTCTGGTCGCCGACCACCGGCAGTTGCCCGAGTTACTCGCGGAGATAGCGGGTTTTGCTGTGTGCGCGATACCCGGCGCCGATGGTGCCGGAGTGACGCTGCTGAACGTCGACCGAGTGGACAATAGGGTCGTAGCGTTGGCGGCCAGCGCCCCCTTCGTCGCCGAGATCGACGAAATCCAGTACGTGACCCTCAACGAGGGGCCCTGCATCACCGCGGCGCTGGAACGTCGCACTGTGCGCTCAGGGTCGTTGGGTGGGGAGAAGATGTGGCCGCGATTCGGTCCACGCGTCGGCAGGCTGGGGGTGCACAGTGCACTGTCGCTGCCGCTGTTGCTGCCGGATCGGGTGGTCGGGGCGATCAATGTATATGCCTACGGCAAAGACGTCTTCGATGAGCACGCCGCAGAATTCGGGGAGTTGTTCAGCAAACCTGCGGCTGTCGCGGTGTACAACGCGCAGATTCTCGCGGCTGCGCTTGCTCTCGCTGTCCAATTGCAAACGGCTTTGTCCACCCGCCCGGTGATCGATCAAGCGATCGGCATCATCCGCGGACGCACCGGACGTAGCGCCGAGGACGCGTTTACTCAACTACGAGCGATTAGCCAATCACAGCACCGCAAATTGGCTGATGTGGCCCACCAAATAGTGGATGAAGCAGTGCGCCGTGCACGTGCCCGTGCGCGTTCTGAGCAGAACCTGCCGGCCGGCGTAGGACAGCGGGTGGGCAAAGAGTCTTGGCGGGGCTGAGTCTGCGGTAGCAACTCGCAGGGTGTAGCGTCAGTTAGGTTGGCAACCCAGCCAGTCCGGGATGACATCAGCTGTCCGCCGCTGATCGCCCAGAGCACCAGCTCACGCCGGACACGCCGGTGATAACCGTTCGTCGGGATCACTTTGAACACGTTATACAGTCTTGACAGGCCAAATCTAGCGCTTGATGCGCATGGCCTTTCCCGCCCCGCGAGTTTCGGCATTCTCAGTACTTATCCGCCGACACCGTGTGGACTGGCGACGTTCAGCGCTGCTTTTTCGAAAGCGTTGTGCGCGAACGGTTCTGACGTCAGCGTAGTGCGGGTGGCTGACGGGTCGTCATGTTCTGACGCTCGGGTGGTCGGCGAGCTGGTCAACGGCAACGCGGCATCGGTGGCTGCCGCCTCCGAGCTGCTGAACGAGAGCGACATCGCGATCGTCCAGCATGAGTATGGCATCTACGGCGGTACCGACGGAGACGAAGTAGTGGAAATCCTTGACGGGCTTAACATCCCGTCAATCGTGATCGCCCATACGGTTCTCCAGGACCCGACCCCACATCAGCGTTCGGTGCTCGAGACGATTGCGGCGATGGCGGACCAAGTGGTCGTCATGTCGGAGGCGGCCAGACAAC
>JAXDGO010000101.1:0-2624 GCA_034665005.1 Solirubrobacteraceae bacterium
AGCACCGCCGCCCGCAAACTCCTCCTCACCCCCGCCGAACAACAACACCCAGGTCGACCACGAACCCAAGGACACAAACCCCCAAACAGGCCCGAACACCCTTGAGTTCCCCGCGAAGACCCTTCAGTTCGGCTGAACTCCGGGCAAAGCCAGGCCGCCCTCCCGAACCCGGCGTGCGCCGCTAAGCGCACCGGGCTCTCCACAAGCCCTGAGGATCACGGGGTTCATCTCATGCTGTGCTCGGCCATGGTGTTGGGATGCGTGTTCCCCGGTAGTAGTAGCGCTTTGCGCTGACCCTGGCCGGGTCGAACAGCCCGATATCTCCATCGGAGGGCCAGATGCCGTAGCGTCGGCGTAGTTGTTTCCATGTGGTGCGCCGATGCTTACGTTTCTGCCACCTGATGATCTCTTTCCAGAGATAGGACCTCAGGTAGCTGAAGGTCGCGTTCGAGCATCCGTACTTGAAGTACGCGGTCCAGCCCCGCAGCACCCTGTTGAGTTGGCGCAGCAGGACTCCGAGCGGCAGGTTCGTGCTCCGCCGGCAGATCGTCTTCACCTTGGCCATGACCGCGACCAGAGCCTTCTTGGCTGGATAGATGTAGACGTAGTGCTTGCCAGTGCCTCGCTTGCGGTGACGCTGGATGCGCCAGCCGAGAAAGACGAGGCCCTCATCGATGTGGGTGATGAGAGTCTTATCCGGCGACAGGCGCAGGCCCATCGTGGACAGAACTCCCGTGATCTCCTCCCGTAAGGCCTCGGCGTGTGCCTTGGTCCCTGACACGGCCAGGCACCGGCGAGTCGCCGGGGGGAATCTCGCCCCCCGGCGCTCTCAGAACCGTGCTTAAACCTCTCGGCTTACACGGCTCCCATCGTCCAGCCACCAGGTTTGAGGTCGAAGCGCCAATGCGCGAACAGTCGTGGGGATCGCCGGGAGGCTTCCGCCATCAACTCACCCGCCCGCTTCTCGCGTCGGCGTAACCGTTTGTATTTGCGCATGGCCCAGCGCACCAGATGATCGTTGATGCGCCGTAGGAGGGGATACAACATGGACTTGTAGAAGCGCCCGTAGTAGTTGATCCAACCCTGCACAATGGTGTTGAACATGTGTGCCAGGTCGCTTAGGGACTTGTCACTGCGCCGGGCGATGTGCCAAGAACGGATCTCCCGACCCATCGCCTTGATCGCGTCCTTGCTGACCGCGGGCAGGAAATTCACGAAATGCTTTCCCCACCGGTTCTTGGCCAGCCTCGGCCGAAACGTATACCCCAGAAACGTAAACGACGTGGCCTCATGATCGCCACGCCGGTCGGCGTCCTTGCAGTACACGACGCGCGTCTTGTCCGGATGTAACTCCAGACCGACTGTCGCCAACCGTGCCGCCAGCGCATCCCGCACCTGGCGGGCTTGCTCCTGGCTCGCGCAGTGAATCACCGCATCATCACAGTAGCGCTCGAACGTCACGGCCGGAAACTCCCGGACCAGCCACCTATCGAACGCATAATGCAGATACAGGTTCGCCAACACCGGCGAGATCGACGAACCCTGTGGGGTTCCACGATCCCGGGCGACCAGAGTGCCATCCTGCTGACGCACCGGCGCGACCAGCCATCGCTGCACATACAACAGAATCCACTTCTGATCAGTGTGCCGCTCGACCGCCTTTAGCATGAGCGTGTGGTCCACGCTGTCGAAAAACGCCCGAATGTCAAGATCAATCACCCAGTCGCTGCTCCAACACCGCTCCCGGCATCTCCCCACTGCATCCAAAGCAGAACGTCTCGGACGGTAACCATAGGAGTCCGGATGGAACACAGGCTCCACCTCACGCTCCAAATACATGGCTGCCGTCGTCTGCGCGATCCGATCATCAACAGTAGGCACACCGAGAATTCTGACCCCTTTGCCCCCAGCCTTCGGTATCGGCACGGCTTTGACCGGCGGCGGGAAGTAACTCCCCGACGACAGGCGATTCCACAGCTTGAACAGATTCTTCTTCAAATCTTGTTCGTACTGCTCGATCGCCACCCCGTCCACCCCGGCCGCACCCTTGTTGGCCTTGACCCTGCGATACGCCTCCCACACCACCGCCTTAGAAATGTCAAACGGTTTGACCTGCGACTTCGATTCGCTCACCTGGCTCCTCCCGAGCACATCGGTTGACCACCAAACGAACCAGGACAACCCACCCCCTTCGCTCCACTCCCATTACAGGAGCTTCATCACTACTATGAGGTAGTCCGCCCCGCTGCTCCGCATCGGTACTCTCCCCCTCACAGATTCAGCTGCTTGGAATTCTCCCTCACGCCGATCATGTCAACCCACGACCAGTCTCATCGGAGCGAGCGGTTCCCAAGTTCCACACCGGAGCCTGATACCGAGCTCGCGCCACCTCTGCGCCGGACACCACCTGGCCAGGAATACAGGAACCCGCCAGACTCATCCCGGGGCAACAACTGGACCCCGGTTTCGGTTGTCGTCGCTACGCTTTCGACGTTTCATCAGTGGTTCACTCACGTTCGCCTTCTCGGCTCACACCTGACGCATCACGTGCGCCTTTTCCGCAACGCTCACCACCCCGGCTCATTCACCGACGCAGCTTGCGGTGGTTTGAGACCTCCCCCTGC
>JAXDGO010000102.1:0-2634 GCA_034665005.1 Solirubrobacteraceae bacterium
ACCGCCGTCCCGCAGGGCCGTCACGTTCATCTGTTGATGGCGCGCGGCGCGATGGAATTCGAGCAGTTGTTCCCCGGTCTGCTCGACGGCATGGTGGCCGCCGGCGTTCCCATCTTGGAGAACCGGCCGGACTGCATCTACTTCGGCGCGGCCGGCCATGTGCTGGGCACCGGGCAGACGCTGCGCGATCAGTTCACCGCCTACGTGCCGAGCCGCCCGCAGCTGGAATGGCAGATCCGGCGCCGGGTATGCGACGTCGCCAACGTCGAGATCCAGCATCGCTCGGTGGCCCAACCAAGCTTTGACTTCGATGCGCAACGGGTCACCGGGGTGTTGCTGGACAGCGACGCCGACGAGCCCGACTTCGTCTCCGCCGATCTGGTCGTCGACGCCGCCGGGCGCGGCACCCGGCTGCCGGTGTGGCTGGAGCAGTGGGGATATCAGCGTCCGCCCGAGAAGACGGTCGACGTGGGCATCGGCTATGCGTCACACCAGCTTCGGCTACCCGACGGCGCGATCCGTGAGCGTGTGATCGTTGCGGGCGCGTCGCGGGAGCAGCCGCTCGGGATGGGCTTACTCGGCTACGAGGATGGCACCTGGACACTGACAACCTTCGGCGTCGCGAAAGTCGAACCGCCACATACCTTTCCCGAAATGCTGGCGCTGGCCAACACGCTGCTCCCCGAACGAATCGCCACCGCGCTGCAGCAGGCCGAACCCGTCGGCGAGGTGGCATTCCACCGCTACCCCGTCAGCCGGTGGCGCCGGTACCACGAGCTGGACCGGTTTCCGGCCGGAATTCTCCCGTTGGGCGACGCGGTGGCCAGTTTCGACCCCACGTACGGCCAAGGCATGACGATGACCTCACTGCAGGCGGGTCACCTGCGCCGAGCGCTGGCCGGCGGTGCGGACGAAGACCTGGTGCGCAGGGTGAATCGGGCCACCGCCAAGTCGACGTATCCGGTGTGGATGATGACGGCGATCGGCGACCTCACCTTCCATCACGCGACCGGGGACAGGCCGTGGTGGTTCGGCCCGGTGGGCAGTCTGTTCGACCAGTTCCTCGGGGCGGCCGAGACCGATCCTGTTCTCGCCGAATGGTTTCTGCGCCGGTTCTCGTTACTGGACAGACTCTACATGGTCCCGTCGGCGAGGCTGGTCGGCCGCACTATTCGGCACAACTTGCGACTCTGGCGCGCCGAGCGCCGAGCTGGACGGACGGAACGCCGCGGCGCGCTGGCCCCGCATGAGTCACAGGCCGACGGTAGCCCGAAAGATCGTCGGCGGCTCGTACGCGACCAGCCGGATGGGACCGTCGTCTGCGGCCACCCAGGCGGCGGCGCCACGGGTGAGCGTCAGCGTCCCGGCCTTGCCGTGCACCGCCGTCGCACCCTCGACGCACAGCAGGATCTGCGGACCGTCGTGGC
This sequence comes from Solirubrobacteraceae bacterium, assembly GCA_034665005.1. GTDB lineage: Bacteria > Actinomycetota > Thermoleophilia > Solirubrobacterales > Solirubrobacteraceae > Palsa-744. The sequence continues at coordinate 1,428 of JAXDGO010000102.1, forward strand.
GCGACGGGGCATCGACTTCGTGGCCGATCTGGTCGTCACCCAACGTGAGCATGGACGCCGCGAACTCGGCGGTGGGCGTGTCGTAGAACGACGCCAGTCCATCCGGATGTGTCTGGGCACGCAGTTGAGATTCGGTGGTCGGGTTGAAGTCCAGGACTCGCAGCAGCTCGGGAACGTCGACGTGCTTGGGAGTCAGGCCACCCCGTAACACGTTGTCGGAGTTAGCCATTACCTCGAGGCCGACGCCGCGCAAGTAGGCGTGCAGGTTGCCGCCCGACAAGAAGATCCCCTCACCAGGACCGAGCGTTATCCGGTTGAGCAGCAGCGCGGCCAGCACACCGGCGTCGCCCGGATACCGCTCACCCAGCTCCAGCACCGTCTTGGCCACGGCCGCGAATTCCGTTGCACCCGAACTCAAGTAGTTGATTGCGCCATCCAGTACCGCGGTCACCAGCACGTCGATGTCGGGCTGCGGGGCGGTGATCCAGGTGGTGAACAACGCCCGCAGTCCGTCGGCGTCGGATTGGTCGTTGAGCAAATCGATGAACGGATCCAAGTCGGACACTGCCAGGGCCCGCAGCAGCTTGATGGTTTGGGCCACGGGACGGAAGCCCGCCAGCACCTCGAATGGCTGCAGCGCCACCAATAGCTCGGGCTTGTGGCTGGAGTCGCGGTAGTTACGCACCGGCGAGTTCAGCGGGATGCCGAGGCGTTCCTCGCGCAGGTAACCCTCGGCGGCTTGCTCGGCGCTGGGGTGCGCCTGCAGCGACAGCGGCTCGTCGGCCGCCAGCACCTTGAGCAGGAACGGCAGCGCATCGCCGAACCGGGCACGGGCCGCGGCGCCGAGTTGTCCTTCGGGATCGGCGATCACTGCCTGCAGCAGCGAGACTTCGCCCTCCGGCTCTTCGAGGAAAGCCGGGTCGCCCGGGTTTGCCCCGAGCCAGAGCTCGGCTTCTGGATGGGCGGCCGGTACCGGGCGCCCAGTGAACTCCGCGATGGCGGTCCGCGACCCCCATGCGTACGTTCGTATCGCTCCGCGTAGCAGCTGCAATGTCTATAACCTCGGAACCAGTTATCCCCGCACCAGCCGCAAATAAACCGCAGCCATCTCCAGTCGGACAGCCAATATAGCCAGCTGCTGCTCCACCTGTTGCGCGCCGGGCAGCGCGCGGCGGCCATCCAGCAGATCAGGCACGTCCTCGGCACC
>JAXDGO010000103.1:0-3511 GCA_034665005.1 Solirubrobacteraceae bacterium
CCTCGACCGCCTCTAGCCGCCTCGCATGTAGCAGGGGGTACAGGGCGGCGGCCAGGACGAGTACCAACACGGCTGCCACACCGCTTCCGAGCGGCACAGGCGGTACACCCCATTCGATCTTGATGCCGTAGTACACCGGCGAGCCCAGCGACCAGAGATACGTGAGACCCACGCCCCCGAGCACCGCAACGCCCCCGACCAGCAAACCGAGCAGGCCCGCGTTAGCGATGATCACCGCTTGTTCCTGCCCGGAGGTCATCCCGATCGCCCGCAATGCGGCCCGCTCACGCTTGCGCTGCACAAGTCCCAGCACGAACACGTTCAGCAGGCTCAAGCCGGCGGCTGCCATCACGACGTATCCCGAGATCGTGAAGGGCTTCAGGAATCGGGTGATCCCGTTGGTGGCGTCCGAGCGCCACTGCTGGTTGTCGTACACCCGCAATCCGGCGCCGAGGTTCGCGAAATCGCTGCGGTGCGCGGTCGCGGCGGCGGCGGACGGGTAGGCCACCGCGATCTGGTCGCGCACGGCGGCCCAATCCGCACGCGCCAATCGGTCCGAAACGAGCACCATGTCGCCCACTGCGGCGTCGTTCACCATCCGTGGATGAAAGATTCCAGCGACCCGATACCGCCTGGGCCCTGCAACGGTCCGCAGTTCGACGGTGCCGCCCCGCGCGACGCCGAGCCGGCTGGCCGCAATCTCGCTCAGGCCGACCTCCCCGTCCCGGAGGCCCGGCCAGAACTTGTCACGCGAATCGGTCGGCTGATACAGCGCCGTGCTGTACCAATCGCCCGGTGTGACGCCGACGACCAACCGCGACAGCGTCCCGGACCCGATGGTCGATCGCCAGCGCGATGTCACGCTGCGCCCGTCGGCGGCGCCGGTCACCAGGCCGAACGTAGTATCGGCGATCTGGCTATCCCGCTGATCGAGCACCGACTGCGCGGCGATCAACAAGGAGCCGGGCAGATGGTCGGCCTGCTCGTCCGCAATCTGCGTGGTACCGAGCAGTTGCATGCCGTGTGAGCTGATGGCCGAGCTGGCGCCCTGGGCAAGCAGCGCGGCCGAGAGTGCGAACAGCACGGAATAGCGCCGCATGTCGGCTCCCAGCAAACGCCCGACGGCCGGACGCGCGATCGTCAGCAGCCTGATCGCCAGCCCCGCGCCGCGCGGGGCGAGCCACGCCGTCACCAACACAACCCCGCACAACCCCACCGTCATGCCGTAGATGCCCACATTGAGCGGCAGTGACCCGTGCTCGAAGATCTTCAGCACGACGACCGAGGCCACCAGCGCGCCCGCTCCGGCGAAAAGCGGCCACATCGGGATCGTCCTGGCGCGCTGTATCCCACCGACGCTCGCCATCGACGCCAACGGTCCTTCGCGGACCAACCTGACGGCCGGCCCGGTCATCGCGAGGATTCCGCAGACGATGCCCGCGGCCGCTCCGATCACAATCAAGCTCGGCGTGAAGTGCGCTGCGATCGTGCCGCCCGAACCCTCCAGCATGGAGTGCCCGAACCGGCCCACCAGATATGTCCCGAGCAGGAAACCGGTCGGCACCCCCAACAGTCCTCCGAGAACTCCCACCACCGCGCCCTCGCCGAGCATCCCGCCGAACAACCCGACAGGCCGTGCGCCGATCGCGCCGATGGTCCCCATCACCGCTCGCCGGTCCTCGACGGCCAACAGGATGGTGTTCACGGCGACGAGGAGGCCGATCAGGACACCGGCCAGAACAGTCAGGTTGAAACTCTGTGTTGCGTTCTCGAACATGGCGGGTTGATGGGGCCGGGGCGCGCCCGAAGTGGCAATGCCGGCGCTGACGCGGTCGATATCGGCCGTGATGTCAGCACCTCGTCTCGGCAGCACGAACGCGGCCGTCGCGTAGCCGGGTGAGCCAAGCATGCTCGCGGCGATATCCATGGAGGGAGCCAGCAACACGTGGCCGCCGTTGATGCCCTCGACGCGGTCGAACTCAGAGAACGTCCAACCCAAATGCGCCGATCCTGGCGGCAGGCCGGGGATGCGCAGCTCCTCGCCGAGCTGTAGGCCATGCCGCTGGGCAATCGCCGTGGGCACCTCCAGCGGCACACCGGGACCGTCTGCGGGTTTGACGTCGCGGGCGCGTTGCTCGCAGTTGAACGAGCCGACCAGCAGCTCGATCTGGCACGACCCGCCGAGCAGAAAGAACCCCTGGCTGCCGCCGCCCGGAATGTCCACCGGCGTCAAGCCGGCGACGACCGGGATGACCGCCTCCGCCCCTGCCACCTCGGCGCGCAGCCGGTTCACTGTCCCGATCGGCAACCGGCCGTTTACGTTCGGGGTCACCTCGACCACCCCTCTGCCGGCAGCATGGGTGAGCGACGGGCCGAATGAGTCGAAGGGACGCGCGAGCTCCGATTTGAGTATCAGGACTCCGAGGACCACCGTCACTCCAAGCGCGACGCCGATGGCGCTGAGCAGCGTCCGCCGCCAGTCGGCGATCAATGCGGCGAGGTGAATGCGCCGGAATGACATCCATCCGGCGCGCAGCGACTTCATCATCGCTCCGCAAGGGGCGCCGCGGTATCGGCGCCGTATGCGTGCCCGTCGACCAGATGCAGCTCGCGGGTGCCGTAGCGCGCCGCCGCCTGGTCGTGTGTCACCAGGACGACCGCAGCACCTTCTTCGTCTGACAGCGAGCGCAGGAGATCCAAGACCTCCGCCGAAGAATGGCTGTCCAGGTTTCCAGTTGGCTCGTCGGCGAGAATGATGGATGGCCGGGCCACCAGCGCGCGCGCCACCGCCACTCTTTGCATTTGTCCGCCCGAGAGTTCGGCCGGCCGGTGCCGCGCGCGGTCACCGAGCCCGACCCGTTGCAGTAGCTCCTTGGCGCGGGCGTCTGCTGACCGGGTCGACATACCGTCCAGCACCAGTGGCAACGACACGTTCTCCACCGCGGTCAGCATCGGCACCAAGTTGAAGAACTGGAAGACGAACCCGAGGTTGCGCCGGCGGAACGCGGCGCGCCTGCCGGTGCTCTGCGCCCAGATGTCCTGGCCGGCGACGGCTATCGTGCCGTTGTCCGGCGCGTCCAGCCCGCCCGCAATATGGAGCAGGGTCGATTTGCCGGCTCCCGATGGTCCCGTCACGACCACGAATTCGCCTGCGTCCAAAGTGAAATCGAAGTCAACGAGCACATGCACCTGCTCGTCGCCCCTGCGGTACGACTTGCCGACGCCCTTGAGTTGCAGGACCGGCGTCGTTGAATCGTCGGGCTGCCAGACCCGTCGGAGGACACGATCAGACTCAGCTAATTCGGACACTTCGCGCCTCTTCCCTTGGCGTTGTGACCGATTGATCGTTACTGGCCATGTGATGGGCAGACGCAGTAGTGGGCCACTGCATTCCCGATTAAGTAGTCCGAGCCGAAACCGGCCGGGATTGCAGTGGCGCATTACCGCGCCGGTCGCGCGTTAGCCGAGCGAGGATTCCTTTCGGAGATGGCCATCGGTGAGAAATCGTTGG
>JAXDGO010000104.1:0-3672 GCA_034665005.1 Solirubrobacteraceae bacterium
ACGTAGCCATACACCCCAACGCCGTGGCCGTCGTCGGCCGACAACAGTGACGGGAACACCTCGCGTTCCACCGAGACTTCACGGCCGCGCGGAATCCGGTCGATGATTTCGCGTCGGAAGATGTAGCAGCCGGCGTTGATCTGGTCGGTCGGCGGATCCTGGGTCTTCTCGAGAAAGGCGGTGACTCGGCCGTCGCCGTCGGTGGGCACGCAGCCGAACGCCCGCGGATCGCTCACCCGTACCAGGTGCAGCGTCACATCGGCTTGGTGCTCGCGATGGAACTCGAGCTGCTGGCCCAGGTCGGTGCCGGAGAGTACATCGCCGTTGAACACCATCACGGTGTCGTGGCGCAGCTTGTCGGCGACATTGGCGATGCCGCCCCCGGTGCCCAACGGTTTCTCCTCGGTCACATACTCGATCTGCAATCCGAGCTTGGACCCGTCGCCGAACTCGGCCTCGAACACGCCGGCCTCATACGAGGTGCCCAGCACCACGTGCTCGATACCGGCGGCGGCGATCCGCGACAGCAGATGAGTAAGGAAAGGCAGCCCGGCCGTCGGCAGCATGGGCTTGGGCGCAGACAGCGTCAACGGACGCAGCCGGGTCCCCTTACCGCCGACCAGGACCACCGCATCGACTTGATGGGATGCCACCTCAGTGCCGCCCTTCTGTCAGCTTCAATTCCCGTCGCTGTGACCTCCGCACCTTGCGCAGTGAACTGCGGACCATCACGCGGGAGCGCACCGCCAACGATCCCCGCAGCGTCCAGCGCAGCGGGGCCAGCCACCAACCGGAATGCCTGTCCGCGAGGAATATGTACGTACTGCGGTGATGGGCGGCCAGGTGCCTCGCCGGATCGCTTCCGGTCGAGTGGCCCTTGTGGTGCAGCACCTCGGCAGACGGCACGTAGACGCTGAGCCAGCCGGCTCTGCCGAGGCGGTCGCCGAGGTCGACGTCCTCCATGTACATGAAGTAGCGCTCGTCAAAGCCGCCAACCTGCTCGAACGCGCTGCGGCGCTCCAGCAGGCACGATCCCGACAGCCAGCCCACCGGCCGCTCGCTTGGCTCCAGGTGCTCCTGGCGATAGGCACGCGTCCACCGATTACCCGGCCAGACGGGCCCGATCACCGCATGCATGCCGCCGCGGATCAGGCTGGGCAGGTGGCGTGCCGACGGGTACACCGACCCGTCGGGGTCGCGGACCAGCGGACCGAACGCGCCGGCGCGCGGCCAGCGGGTGGCGGCGTCCAGCAGGGCGTCGATACTGCCCGGCCCCCATTGCACGTCCGGGTTGGCCACGATGACCCACTCGTCGACGAAGCGTTCGTCGGGCCCGCACTGTTGATCGAGCTGGGCGACCGTGCGGTTGACCGCCGTCCCATAGCCCAGGTTGGCCCCGGTGGGCAGCAGCCGCACATTGGGATAGCGCTCCACGGCCGCCTGCGGAGTTCCGTCGGTGGAGCCGTTGTCGGCCAGCAGCACGCGGACCGGCCGATCAGTGGCCAGCGACAACGACGCCAAAAATCGCTCCAGGTGCGAACCCGGCGAATACGTCACGGCTACGACCGGCAGAACGTCAGTCACGCGTAGAGGGTATCGGTCCATCGGCAGCCGCCGTCAGTGCCGCTACCAGGGCAGGGCGCCAAGGTCGCAACGGGGTGAGGCCCGCGGCGGCCCACTCCCGCCCGGACAACGCGGAGTATGGCGGGCGCGCCGCCGGCCGCGGGAACTCGTCGCTGCCGACCGGGTTGACCCGTTGCGGGTCGGCGCCGCTTTCTTCGAACACCGCGCGGGCCTGCTCGAATCGGGAGACGACGCCTTCATTGGCGGCGTGCAGCACACGACCACGTACTTCGATATCAGGGAAACGGCCGGCCAACTCCAGCAGCGCGGCGGCCAGGTCGCCGGCGTAGGTGGGCGACCCGGTTTGGTCGTCAACCACCTTGATCGGGCCGGCAGCGGCATCACGGGCGGCCAACCGCTGCATGACGGCGACGAAATCGCTTCTGTCCGGGCCGCCGGTGTACACCCAGGCGGTTCGCACCACGACGGCCTGCGGCAGCGACGCGAAGACGGCCTCTTCCCCGGCGAGCTTGCTGCTCGCATAGACACCCTGCGGCCCGGTTTGGTCGCCGGGCTCATAGGGACGCGGCTGCGCTCCGCCGAAATCACCGTTGAACACGTAATCCGTCGAGATGTGGATCAGCTGCGCACCGGCGCGCGCGCAGGCGCGGGCGAGGTTCTGCGGCCCCGTCGCATTCACGGCGTACGCGCCCGCCTCGTCGCTCTCCGCGCCGTCGACGTCGGTGTAGGCCGCGCAATTGATGACGACATCGCCACTGCGGATGAACTCATCGGCCGCGGCGGGGTCAGTGATGTCCCATTCCGACGACGTTTTGGCAACCACGTCGCGGCCGTGGCGCCGGGCCAGCGCCGTCAATAGCCTCCCCAGCTGCCCGCCCGCGCCGGTGATCACTAGCCTTGCTGACCCCCTCGACATGTGTTCGAGTCTGGCACGCCGAGTCCGGCTAACCGGAAAGCGACTGTTGCACAAGTAGCCTACAGTGATGCCTGCGCAAACTGTGACCCGTGTGATGCGTGTGATTCGCGCCTTGTCCGGGGCACTCGCCGTTACAGTCGTGCTCGGCACCGGGGTGGCGTGGAGCAATGTCCGCTCGTTCGAGGACGGCATCTTCCACATGTCCTCGCCCTCGCTCGGTCACGGCGGCGACGACGGCGCGATCGACATCCTGCTGGTCGGCCTGGACAGCCGCACCGACGCGCACGGCAATGCTCTGTCGCCCGAGGAACTGGCGACGCTGCGGGCCGGCGACGAGGAAGCCACCAACACCGACACCATCATCCTGGTCCGGATACCCAACAACGGGAAGTCGGCAACCGCGATCTCGATCCCCCGCGACTCGTACGTCCAGGCCCCCGGGCTGGGCAAGACCAAGATCAACGGCGTCTACGGTCAAACCCGCGAGATCAAGCGGACCAGCCTGGTACAGGCCGGCGCCTCGGCCACCGAAGCCGCGGCGAGCGGAACCCAGGCCGGCCGCGAGGCGCTGATCAAGACGGTGGCCGAACTCACCGGCGTCACCGTCGACCACTACGCGGAGATCGGCCTGCTCGGTTTCTCGTTGATCGCCGATGCACTCGGTGGCGTCGAGGTCTGCCTGAAGGACGCCGTGTTCGAACCCCTATCCGGCGCCGACTTTCCGGCCGGCCGGCAACGACTCAACGGTCCGCAGGCGTTGAGCTTCGTGCGCCAGCGCCACGAACTGCCGCGCGGCGATCTAGACCGGGTAGTGCGCCAGCAGGCGGTCATGGCCTCGCTTGCGCACCGGGTCATCTCCGGAAAGACGATGTCCAGCCCGACCACGCTGAAACGGCTCGAGTCCGCGGTGCAGCGGTCGGTGGTGCTGTCCTCGGGGTGGGACATCATGGACTTCGTCGGGCAGCTTTCGAAGCTGACCGGTGGCAACGTCGCGTTTGCCACCATTCCGGTGCTCGACGGCGCCGGCTGGAGCGACGACGGCATGCAGAGCGTGGTGCGGGTGGATGCGCACCAGGTGCAGGAGTGGGTTGGTGGTCTGCTGCACGAGCAGGACCAGGGCAAAACCGAGGAGCTGGCCTACACGCCGGCCAAGACCACCGCCAACGTGGTCA
>JAXDGO010000105.1:0-3028 GCA_034665005.1 Solirubrobacteraceae bacterium
CTGAAGCGGGAGATTGTGGCGGCGACGTTGTTGCCGGGCGCGTCGGTGTCGCGAGTGGCGCGGCGCTACGACGTGAACGCCAACCAGGTTTTCGCCTGGCGGCGGCGCTACCGAAACGTCGCGTCAGAACCAGCCGAGCTTCGCTTGCTGCCGGTGACAGTAACACCGGATCATCCGAGGGGGACGGCACCGGCCAGCGCGAGCGAGCTGATCGAGATCGTGTTGACCGGCGGTTATCGCGTTCGCGTTGGCGAGGGTGCCCACGCCGCGACGCTGCGTCTGGTGCTGGACGTCCTGGAACGGCGATGATCCCGGTTCCCTCGGGGGTGCGGGTGTGGCTTGCGGTCGGCCGGACCGACATGCGAAAGGGCATGAACGGACTGGCCTTGCAGGTGCAGCAGGCCCTTGGCCGCGACCCGCACGCTGGCGATTTGTACGTTTTTCGCGGTGCCAGAGGTGACCTGATCAAGATCATCTGGCACGACGGGATCGGCATGTCGCTCTATTCGAAGCGGCTGGAGAGCGGCCGCTTTATCTGGCCGTCGCCGGCCGAGGGTGCGGTCGCGATCTCGGCGGCGCAGCTCGCCTATATGCTTGACGGAATTGACTGGCGGAACCCACGTCATACGTTCCGGCCGCAACGCGCGGGCTAACCAAAGCGCATTTTTTGCGAGCCAGTCGCCGGGATTTGTGATTCGATCGCGGCATGGCGGCGAGACGTGAAGACCTGCCGGAAGAGATTGATGCGCTGCGCGCGGCGCTGCTGGCCGAGCGCGCCCGAGCGGCGCGGGTCGAGGCGGAACTGGCGGTGGCCCGGGCCAAGGCGTCCGACGATGCCGCCCTCATCGCCCACCAGCGATTGCAGATCGAGAAACTGACGCGCCAGCTCTACGGGCCGCGTTCGGAGCGCGCCGTCCGGCTGCTTGATCAGATGGAGCTGGCGTTCGAGGAACTCGAAAGCTCGGCCAGCGAGGACGAGATTGCCGCCGAGCGCGCCGCGGCGAAGACCACGAATGTCGTGTCGTTCACCCGCAAGCGCCCAGCACGCCAACCCTTCCCCGAACACCTTCCGCGTGAGCGAGTGGTCGAACCGGGCCCAGCGGCTTGCCTGTGCTGCGGCAGTTCGCGGCTGCGCAAACTGGGCGAGGACGTCACCGAGACGCTGGAGGTGATCCCGCGACAATGGAAGGTGATCCAGCACGTCCGCGAGAAGTTTACCTGCCGCGACTGCGAGAAGATCAGCCAGGCGCCGGCGCCCTTTCATGTGATCCCGCGCGGCTGGGCCGGGCCGAGCCTGTTGGCAATGATCCTGTTCGAGAAGTACGGGCAGCATCAGCCATTGAACCGCCAGGCCGAACGCTATGCCCGGGAGGGAGTGCCGCTCAGCCTGTCGACCCTGGCCGACCAGGTGGGGGCATGCTGTGCCGTGCTGGCACCGCTGCTGCGGCGCGTGGAGGCGCACGTCTTTGCCGCCGAACGACTGCACGGTGACGACACGACCGTGCCGGTGCTCGCCAAGGGAAAGACGATTACCGGTCGCTTGTGGACGTATGTACGGGATGACCGGCCGTTTGCCGGCCCCGACCCACCAGCGGCGATGTTCTACTACTCGCGCGATCGCAGCGGCGAGCACCCGGCCCGGCATCTGGCCGGTTATGCCGGGATCCTGCAGGCCGATGCCTATGGCGGATACAACAAGCTGTACGAGGCTGATCGCAAGCCGGGGCCGATTGTCGAGGCGACTTGCTGGGCGCATGCCCGCCGGCCCTTCTTCGTCCTGGCTGATCTCGCGGCGAATGCCCGGCGCAAGGCGCACGGCAAACCGGCGGGCGTGATCTCGCCGCTGGCGCTGGAGGCGGTCCGGCGTATTGATGCGATCTTCGCCCTCGAGCGCGAGGTCAATGGTCGCTCGGCAGCCGAGCGTCTGGTGGTGCGCCGGGCACGCATCGTACCGCTCGTCGCAGAACTGGAAGCCTGGATGCGGGCTGAACGCGTTCGCCTGTCGCGCCACGCCGAGACCGCCAAGGCGATTGACTACATGCTCAAGCGCTGGCCGGCCTTCACCCGCTTTCTCGATGATGGCCGCATCTGCCTATCGAACAATGCCGCCGAGCGAGCCCTGCGCGGTATTGCCCTGGGCAGAAAATCATGGCTGTTCGCGGGTTCCGATCGCGGCGGACAGCGGGCGGCGGCAATATACAGCCTGATCGTCACCGCCAAATTGAACGATGTCGATCCGCAGGCCTGGCTGGCTGACGTCCTGGCCCGCATCGCCGGGCATCCGGCTCACCGGATCGATGAGTTGCTGCCGTGGAACTGGCAACGCCAGCCTGCCAAGCTCGTGGCATAACCAACAGCGGCGGCGTTGATGACGCAAGGGTGTAGCGGAAGCAGAAGTGAAAACTTGGCAACCAAAGGGCATATGAGGCAGAAAAGGTGGCCGTCACTGCCGCCTGTCAAAGATTTATCGACGAAGTCCTAAAGCCCCGCTTTTTACCCGTCATCCGACCAACCCAATTCAACTATCCCATCGACATCCACGGCAAGTGGCGTGGCACCCGATATCGTTTCATCCAGCGCTACCGTTCCGGTTTTCCCGAGACACTGAATGAGGAGTTCGATAGTCCCTTCGCGGCCTTGGACTGGGTCGCGCGAGACCGTTTCGATATCCAGTGGTACCGTCATACAGGCGCTTGGCATTGCCTTTATCGTGGCCTATCACTCACCCAGGCACTAAACGCCATCCAAACGGACCCTGTCCTGCACCCGTTATGAGCCAGCACCACTGCGGGACTGACGGTCCTCGCGGTGGTCACCGGATGGATACGGATTTTCATCTGTGGCGCGTGGGGCCTGGCCACAACGCCGCCGTGCTGTCAATCGTCTCCGACGATCCGCAGCCGCCCGCGACCTACAAGGCAAAGCTCGAAGGCCTGCCTGGCCTCAGCCATGTCACCGTCGAAGTGCAGCCCTGTCCGGGGCATGGCTGAGCTTGCATGTGTAACGATTATGGCAACCACATCCCTTA
>JAXDGO010000106.1:0-3673 GCA_034665005.1 Solirubrobacteraceae bacterium
ATCGACACAGTCGGCCACGGGTGCTGAGGTGGGCGCCCGCAGGCTGGGCCGTTGCACCATGGCGTCAGCCGTAGCATCCGCTCGATGTCCGTCCCCGAGGAGACTCGCGTGGCACTGCAGGCCGCAGCGCAGGCCACCGATGCCGATGTGCTGCTGGCGAAGCAGCTGGCCCTGGCCGCGTTGGACGACGGCCGGCTCCTCTCCCACACGCAGCTCATCGAGCGGCTGTGCGCCGAAGTCGACGTCCCGGTGCATCCCGAGCGGCGCGAGCAACTGGACATTGACGGGCTGCGTCGCGGACTTTCGCAGGCGTTCGATGCCTCCGCTCCCCAGGTGATGCGGGTGCGGATACAGGTCGCGCCACCGAGGCTCTCGCCGACCTGGCCGCCCAGGGCATGGTCGTGCCGATTCAAGACGGCGACACCTCGGGCGGCAACATCACGGTCCCAGTCGGTGGGATCCAGTGGTCCGGCGGCGCTCGGCTGAGCGTTCCCACCCCGCGCGTGGACACACACTACCGCCTGGTCCGTGGTCTCGCCGGCCGCTCCGACTTCCGGTTCTTCGATCGCACCCAGTACGTCAGCGGAATCGAGGACCTCGTCGGAACGCGCGGAGTACGGTGTGTTCAGGAAGCGCTCGACTCGTTCCGCCGCGGGCTTTATCTCAGCTCCGCGAACATGCTCGGCGCTGCGAGCGAGACCGCCTGGTACACCGTCGCCGAGGCGATCCCGACGGCGTCAAAGCAACGCACCGACGCGCTCCAGGCGGAGTCGACTGCGAAGGTCGTCCGGCTTACGGCCGATCACCTGATCAGCCAAGGTGGCCGAGTTCGCACCGTTGTGCTGGAGTTGTAGACCCACGAGGCGTACCTGCGCACCCTCCGCAACTACGGTCTGCACCCTCTGCCGGCGTCGACGACGATCACGAGGACGCATTCACCGAGACCGGATGCGCACTGCTCCTCATGCAGACCCGCAGCTACCTCATCCGGCTCCGCGACGTCGCAAGGTGTGGGTGCCGAACTGGTCATCCACGGCGGCGACCTGCGGCATCGCTGTACGGTGGTCGTGGGGCATGATCGTCGGTCGTGGCGGTACGACTGCTGTATCTGATCTTCCGGCAGGTCCTGGCCTGGCTGGGACTGCTGGCCCGCAGCGCACAATCAAAGAACGCAGAAATCCTCGTGCTGCGCCATGAAATCGCCGTGTTGCGCCGCCAAGTGAACAGACCGCGACTGTCGTGGGCGGACCGGGCGGTGTTCGCGGCACTGACCGGGTTGCTGTCCCCGGCGTGTCGACCGTATCGGATCGTCACGCCGGCCACGATCTTGCGATGGCACCGGGATCTGGTGAAGCGACGCTGGACTCAGCCCCGAGGCCACCGAAGCGGTGGCCGGCGCACGGCACCAGAGCTGCGCCGGTTGGTGCTGCGGCTGGCCGCCGAGAACTCCTCCTGGGGTTACCGACGCATCCACGGCGAACTGACCGGGCTTGGCTACCGGATCGGGGCAAGTACCGTGTGGTCGATTCTCAAGCAAGCCGGCATCGATCCCGCCCCGCGCCGCGACGGGCCCAGCTGGCGGCAATTTCTGCAAGCGCAGGCCCGGGGCATTCTCGCCACCGACTTGTTCTGCGTCGACACCCTGCTGCTCCAACGGCTGTATGTGCTGTTCGTGGTGGAACACGCGACCCGTCGCGCCTACGTCCTGGGAGTCACCGCCCACCCCACCGGTGCCTGGGTGGCCCAACAGGCCCGCAACTTCCTGATCGACCTCGGCGACCGCGCAGCCGAGTTCAGGATTTTGATCCGGGACCGCGACAGCAAATTCACCGACGTTTTTGATGCCGTGTTCGCCAGCGAGGGTATTCGTATCCTGCGCACCCCAGTGCGGGCGCCCCGGGCGAATGCGATTGCCGAACGATGGATCGGAACTGCCCGCCGCGAACTGCTGGACCGGATCCTCATCGTCAACCGCCGCCATCTCACCGCAGTGCTGACCCAGTACGTGGCGCACTTCAACCACCATCGCCCGCACCGGGCGCTCAACCAAGCAGCACCACTGAGGTCGCTACCACCACCGGCGGCGCTATCCCAGCCTCACGTCCGACGTCGCGACGTGCTCGACGGGCTGATACACGAATACACCCAGGTCGCATGACGTGGATGACCAGTTCGGCACCCACAGAGATGGGACTTTGCCGGGACCCTGCCTCGGGGGTGCGGTGTTCGTCGATGATGATCATGGCGGCGAACAGGAACCGCAGCACCCTAAGACGCGGCATGCCCTATTGATCTTGGTTGCCGGAGCGCTTCGATCCTTAGGTCACCCTTCGTACTTAGTATGAGCCAGTCGAAAGTTGCGGCCATTCCGCTTCATCTCATTTTTGGTGGCCAAGATTTCCCGGCGCGCGATATGGGAAGGTAATCTGTTCTTTGTAAAATCTTCGACCACAAACTCTTTATTTGTGGAGCACAGCACCACATAGATCAAGTCGTAGTCGAACCACGACAAGAAAACCGTCTCGCTGACGCCCGCGTTGAGTTCCTTTTTGCTCCACTCTTCATTGTAGTACTTCGTTAACACCTTTTTCTCGTTTGCAAGGTCGCGGGATATGACGTCGGCGGACACGAGTATCTGAGAGCAAGCATCACGCATTTTCGCGGCGAAACCCTTCTTGGCGTGGATGATGTAGAGTTTTTTGTTCTCATCATCAACCTTCAAGAGATCGAAGAGTTCCACCTTGCCGCTATCCGTTTTGGCGAAGACCTCATCATCGAAGTAGAAGCCAGCCTCTTCGGCTTGATCTTCGTTAAACTTGCCCTCGCTACCACCAGTCCATGACAGAAAGGCCACCTCGGAACCGAGCAACGCAGGCCTACCAGACGTGAACACATCGTCAATAAAGTCGCGTTTCAGATTTTCAAGGAAGTCACCGAGACTCCTGTACCAGATCTTATCTATGCAGAAGTAGGTCTTGCCGCCAAGGTTGACCTGACCGTGTAGGAACTCCAGCAGCTTGCGCCGTATCGTCTTCGATGTGTCATCCGGGTCGACGCGGTAGCTCAGTGAGAGCTTCAAGAACTCTTTGAAGAAGAGGTCTTCGTTCTGCAGGCAGCCTTTGAGTTTCCCGTGCAGCACTGGGAGCAGTTCATCGATGTCGGGCGCACTATCACCTATCGGCGTACGGCTAAGCATGAAGTTTGATCCAGCTTTGAACGAGATAATTTCGTACGGATCCAGAAAATCAACGTCCGGGGGTTCATCGGCCAGCATTGCCCGACGAATGTCTGCGACGAACTGCGATGTGAGATCGTCCGTCAATTCTTTATCGTTCTTGATCGGGTACAGGTTGTCGAGGAATGAAAGTTCTCGCAGGTGCTCTTCGCTCGGTTCCGGCAAGTTCTCAAGTTCTTCAATCAGCTTGCAAACGTCTACAAGGTCGAGCTTCTGGCGGAGAACGAAAGCCGACTTAATCTCGACAGCTGGCGGCTTGTCCGGATTGATGATACCTCTTAGGAGGCTATCTTCCGGAAGGCGCTCGGCGTCAAGTCTGCCGACCAGCTTCTTCCACACCGTGTCCATGGCTTCACTCTTGTCAATCGAATACGTACGCCGGTACGTTTCGGAGCGACTGGTTTTGGAGCCGGTCATATCACGCACGTCCGTGGCGGT
>JAXDGO010000107.1:0-3770 GCA_034665005.1 Solirubrobacteraceae bacterium
GAATTTCCTGATTCGCTCGAGACGTACTATCAAGAGGCCGGCCGCGCTGGACGTGACGGTAAACCTGCCCGTGCTGTTCTTCTTTACCGGCTTGAGGACCGGCGAATCCAGCGGTACTTCCTGCTTAACCGCTATCCGAAGGTGGAGGAGTCTCGCCGCGTGCTCGAAGCAGCAGCGGAGCCAGCGTTGATCGCGGAACTGGCGGAGCGTGCGTGCCTCCCGAAGCGACGGGTGCAGGTGATTGTCCGACTCTTGTGGGACGGCCACCTGCTTCGGCGTAAAGGTGGTGGGTACCAAGCCTTTGCGGAGTCGGTGTCACAAGACGCGCTGCAACAGGCCCATTCCGGTTATGAAGAGAAGCGCGCCCGGGATCGGCAGCGGATCGAAGACATGATGCGCTATGCGGAGTCGGGGCAGTGTCGCAAGCAGACCCTGCGGACTTACTTCGCAGAGGATGCGGGCGAACCCTGCACTCTTTGCGATAACTGCGTACGGGGCGACTCCCTTAGTACCGCCACTGCGGCCGGTACACAAGACGTGATCGAGATCCACACGCCGGCTGGCCCGATTGTCACGACCGCACCTGAAACGCTTCCCTGGGGAGAGAGCCCGCGCTTTCGAATGGGCGAGCGAGTATGGCATCCCAAGTTCGGGGATGGAGAAGTAGCTGATTCGGTGGGTGGCATCGTTTTGGTTCGATTTGAAAAGGGCAGGACGCGCAAGATTCAAAGTGCGTACGTAACAAGTGTGGATACTGCCAGCGGCCGAACAGCATAGGGGATTCCTGCAAGAGTTGGTGGCACACGAACGGAGAAAACGGCTACTGCGTTCCCGAGCCCGCATCTGCTCCCCCGAGCAGCGCATGTCGAGAGAGCAGCAACAGTATTCCCCCGAAAATCAATTGGAAGCGATCCTTCAATACGCCGCCGCGCACGGTACGGAGATCGTTCAGCCATGCTTGGATCACAGCAGGAGCGGCCTGAATATGCCTTCGGGCTCGCACCGCGGCCAAAAAATAGCTGGCAAGATCGAAAAAGTTGCCGGATGATGATACGAACTCTCCCGGCTTGTTGTTATTCACAGTAAGCGGCCACGACGCACTCCGCGTCCTTGCCAACATTGGATCGATGGAGGAACAGGATATGAACGCCAAGAAGCTAGCACTGTTCGGAGGGTCTGCGGTGATTGTGGCGGGAGGCCTGCTGTATGCGCTGGGCGTCTATCCGCCGGCCAGTGGCCGTGCCGGACAGGGCGCAATTGGAAAACGCCAGGTATATCGCGCCGAGCAGCCGGCCGACGCGTCTGTTACTCCGGGCGCCGCGCCGGTAGCCATGGAAGCGACCGCCGAACAGCTCAAAAGCCAGCCGGCGCCGAAGCTGCAGAACGGGCAGATCTTCCAGCTGAACACTGGTCAGCTGTACCAGATGAACAACGGCCAGATGCTGCAGATGAAAAACGGCCAGATGCTCCAGTTGCAGAACGGCCAGTTCTATCTCATGAAGAACGGCGAGATGCTGGCCCTGCGCAACGGACAGATGTACCAGCTGAGCACCGGTCAGATGCTGCAGATGAATAACGGTCAGATGCTGGCGCTCAGGAATGGGCAGATGCTGGCGCTCAGGAACGGCCAATTGCTGGCTATGAAGAACGGCCAGATGTTGGCGCTGAACAACGGCCAGATCCAGGCAATGATGAAGCAGCCGTAATGGACGTCCGGAGAAGCAGGCGCCTTTGCTCATGGAGCAGAGGCGCCCTTTCTCCGGAGACCCGCTCTCAGTTGCTGATGCTCGGAATCTGCTAAATGGATCGCAAGCCAGGCCAGGGACGGGGATCAAGACCGAAAGACAAGCACCTCCAAGCGAGAATGATCTTCGCGCTGATGCTCCTGACGCTCGCCGGGGGCCTCCCGGCTCGAGCCGAGCCCCGGCTTTACTGCCAGGAGACGAAACATTTCCGGATTGTCTACTACTCGCCACAGCACGAATATCTCGCCCCGCTGCTGATCCGCTCTTTGGAAAACGCCGCGAATTTCTATAAGAAGAACTTCGGCTACGAGCCGAAGGGCAAGATCACAGTCCTTATTCAGGACTTTGACGACACCGGATATGGCGGCGCCGGAACCGTCCCCATCGATTTCATCCAGATAGGCATCGAGCCATTCGATCTCAGCTTCGAAACCTTGCCTTCGGCCGAACGCATGGGGTTGATGTCGAGGCATGAGCTGATGCACATCGTGATGGGCGATGAGGAGGCCCCCCGCGACACCAGGTTCCGCGCCATCTTCGCCGGAAAGATCATGCCGAACACCGACGATCCCATTTCCATCCCTTTCAGCTTCCTGGGCAGTCCTCGCGTGTATTCTCCCCGCTGGTTCCACGAGGGCGCGGCAGTCTTCATGGAAACCTGGCTGGGCGGCGGCTTCGGACGTGCGCTGGGCGGCTACGACGAGATGGTCTTCCGGGCGATGGTCCGCGACAACCGATACATGTACGACGTGGTGGGGCTGGAATCCGAGGGAACCTCCGCTGATTTCCAGGTCGGCGCAAATTCTTATCTGTACGGGACGCGCTTCATGAACTATCTGGCGCGCCAGTACGGCCCCGAGAAGCTCACATCATGGATCGTCCGCACCGACTCCAGCCATGCCTACTTCGAGAGCGAGTTCCACGAGGTGTATGGCGGATCACTCCGCGACGAGTGGCACCGCTGGCTCGCTTTCGAGCGGGAGTGGCAGAATGCCAACCTCAAAACGATCCGGGAATATCCGGTAACACCAGTGAACTCCATCTCGCCGAAGGTGCTGGGATCTATCTCCCGCTCCTTCTACGACGCCCAGGCCAACGTAGTCTATGTGGCGGTCCGGCATACCGGCCGCATGCCGTATCTCGCGGCGATTCATCTCGACTCCGGCCGCGTGGAACACCTCACCGATGTGCGGGGCGGTGCGCTTTATGACGTCACCTCTCTCACCTTTGATCCCGACGGTCGGCGGCTTTTCTTCACGACGAACAATACGCGCGGCCTGCGCAGCCTGAATGTTTTCGACCTGAAGACCCACAAACGGACCTTCATCGGGCACAGGATGCGCATCGGCGATCTCGTCTTCTGCCGCAAGGATGGCTCGCTCTGGGGTGTACGGCATGACAACGGTCTGTCGAGCCTCGTGCGCATGGAGCCTCCCTTCAAAACGGCGAGAGTGCTCTATACGCTTCCTTACGCCTCCGATCTCTTCGGTCTCGATATCTCCCCCGACGGCGAGCAGATGACCGGCGCGCTGATCGATGAGACCGGCACACAACGGCTCGTTCGATTCCAAACCGCCGACCTGCTGGCCGGAAAGACGACGCACGAGGTCCTCTACGACTTCAAGTACGATTCACCAGATAGCTTTACCTTCTCGCCGGATGGCCGGTATCTCTACGGATCGTCGTATCTGACGGGCGCGTCAAATCTGTTTCGATTCGATCTGGAGACGAAGAAGCTCGAGACCCTCAGCAACACGGAAACGGGTCTGTTCCGGCCGATGCAGCTCCCGGGCGAAACGCTGGCTGCCTTTGAGTACTCTGCCCGGGGATTTCGTCTGGTGAAGTTGCCGGTTCGGGTGATCGACGATGTGAACGCCATTCCATACCTCGGAGAATCAGTCGTCGATAAGTACCCGCAACTGAAGTCGTGGAAGCTGCCGTCGCGCAACAACATTGACGATCTCCGATTGCGAACATACGCGGGCCTGTACCGTCCCCTGCGCCACATCGATCTGCAGTCGATCT
>JAXDGO010000108.1:0-2887 GCA_034665005.1 Solirubrobacteraceae bacterium
CGCCAGCGTGACGATCGGAATCCCAATCAATGTCACTTTCCAAAGCCTCGTCGTCCTTGCCGACGTCTGATTGATAGCTGTCGTGCTCACGTTCATGCTTTACTCAACACCAACGCGCCCAACAACAGCGGCAGGTAAATAATCGATGTGATAAACAATCGTCGCGCATCCGACCGCGTGCGCGTTTTCAGAAACCGCATCGCGACGGCGACAAACACGACGCCGAGGATCAGCTCGGCCAAAAGATAAAAAACGGTGGCGATCCCGAGAAACGCCGGCAACCCGGCCACGACGAAAAGAATCATGCAGAAAAAGACACTCTGGCTGGCGCTGCGTTCACCGCTTTGATCATCACCCGAGATCATTTGGAAACCGGCGCGGGCGTAATCGTCGCGATACATCCACGCGATCGCGAAAAAATGCGGCAGTTGCCAAAAAAATAAAATCGCGAAAAGCATCCACGCCCCAGCGTTGAGTGTTCCGCGTGCCGCCGCCCAACCAATCATCGGCGGCAATGCACCGGGCACGGCGCCGAGTGCCGTGTTGAATGTGCTGATGCGTTTCAACGGCGTGTAAGCAAAGATGTAGATAATGATGGTGATTGCGGCGAGGGCCGCGCTGAGCGCATTGCAAACGAGGGCGAGATAGACGACGCCGAAGGTCGACAACGCGGTGCCGAGGACGACAGCGAACTGCGGCCGCATTCGCCCCGCCGGAACCGGACGCGATCGCGTTCGCTGCATCATTGCGTCAAGCTTGTGCTCCCACCATTGATTGAGCGCGGCTGCACCGGCTGCGGCCGCCGCTGTTCCAAAAACCGCGTGCAACAGCGCCGCAAAGTTGATTGGACCTTCGGCGCCGAGATAAAAACCGACCGCCGTCGTGAGCAAAACCAGCAACGTGAGTCGCGCTTTGACCAGCTCGACCAAATCGCGAATCAATCCGGAGCGCGAGCTTCGGACTTCGGTCTGATCCGTTTCAATGATTGCCGCTTTCATCCATTACCCGGTTGCAAAAGTCGCGAACAAATCGCCCAGGCGCTCACGCCAAACGATAACATGATCGCGCCCACTGCGACATGCGCCGTCGCGACATCGGCCGCTTTATTGCTCCAGATTGTCCACGCTCCGAGGGTGAACTGAAGAAAGAACAGAACCACCCACAAGATCGACAATCGACGAAGTGCGCTCATCTGGCTCATCTCTCCCCGGACACGAACGCAAAAGGCGATCACAGCGATGCCGATCAGGACCGCGAGAAATCGATGCGACATTTGCAGCCAGATTTGAAATGCATCCACATCCGAAAACGCGCGTGCGTCGCGCCACCCGTTGATCTTTGCCAGAGCTTCGGCGCTCGTGTCGGGAATCCACGCGCCGTTCGCCGTTGGAAAATCAAGGATCGCCAAATCCTTGTGTTGATGCCGCATCGTCGCGCCGAGCGTGAGCTGCAGGTAAATCGCGATTGTCGTCGCAATCGCGAGGGTTTTGATCGGCGCGGCTTTTCTAAGATCGACACCTGGCGGGGCGATCGAACGCCAGAAATTTGTGGTCACGATTGCGATGAGCACAATTAAACCGAGAAACGCTTGGGCGAGACAGGCGTGAAAGATTCCGATTTGATCTTTCAACATCGTCACCCGCAGGCCTCCCAGGATCCCCTGCAAAATCACGCCGGCGACAGCGACGAGGCCGAGCGTCTTGACCGATTGTCGATCTTCGGTTCGCCAAAGCCAGATCGCGAGAATGATGGTGAGAAATCCGACGGTCGATGCGATCAGGCGATGGGTGTGCTCGAACAAAACGCCGCCGATCCACTTCGAGACCGGAAATAGAAACATATTGT
This sequence comes from Solirubrobacteraceae bacterium, assembly GCA_034665005.1. Taxonomy (GTDB): domain Bacteria; phylum Actinomycetota; class Thermoleophilia; order Solirubrobacterales; family Solirubrobacteraceae; genus Palsa-744. The sequence continues at coordinate 1,846 of JAXDGO010000108.1, forward strand.
AGCCGAACGTGGTCGGCCAATCCGGGACGGCGAGGCCGACACCTTTGCTCGTGACCATTCCTCCGCTGCAAATCAGCAGCAGCGTCGCGAACGCGGTGAACCAGGCAAATCGATTAAGCCAGGCACTGTAGCGGCGATCTGTGACCGCCGACCATTTCAACTTGGATTCAACCACGATTGAAAGATAACTCGATTGAACGAATTCGGCGCTCATAGAGCGCCGCTACAGAAGAGCGACTATTCGCCGCTCGGAGTGGGCGCGGGTTGGGCCGGCTTCTGTTCCGGTTTTGCAGCCGGATTTTCGTTTTTTGGCGCGCCCGGCGGCGGAACCGTGCCCGGTGTTGGACCGACCGGCGGCGCCCCCGGTGGTTGTTGCGTTGCCGGCGGCGCATTTTGCGTCCCAGCCAACTCAGCCCGCTCTTTCAACCACGCTTGATACTCGGCCGGTTCATCGACCACGACCATTCCCTTCATTCCGTAATGACCGAGACCGCAAAGTTGACCACAAACCACCTCATAATTGCCGGCTTTGATCGGCTTGAACCACATCGGGATGAGCGAGCCGGGGATCGCGTCCGCCGCGATGCGCATGTGCGGCAAGCAAAAATTGTGGATCACATCTTTTGAAGAGAGCTCGAGGATGACCGGGCGATTGACGGGAACGTGCAATTCGCCGAGCACCACAATGTCGTCTTTGCCAGCCGGATCGTTTGGATCGAGGCCGAGCGGATTCGAGTTCGTCACCAGATCAATCTCACGTCGTCCGAATTGGCCGTCCGGTCCCGGCATGTGGAAGGTCCAGTTGAACTGTTGACCCACCACGTGGACAACGATCGCGTCTTGCGTCGGCGGAAATTCGTTTACCCGTTTCGCCCAAAGCGGAATCGCGAACCCGATCAGCAGCACCGCCTCGATCAAGACCACCGAGAATTCGAGGTGAGTGGAAATTCCGCTGGTAACACCGGCGTGATCGGCTCTGGGGTGGCGGCTCTTGCGAAACCGGATCAGCACAAAAACAAAAAAAGCCGTCCATCCAAAGAAC
>JAXDGO010000109.1:0-2537 GCA_034665005.1 Solirubrobacteraceae bacterium
CTGGGGGCGACGCTCGAACGGGCGGGTCGGGTTCCCCCTGCTCGTGCGGCAAAACCGCCGGCTCGGCTTCGACGCGCGCCGGATCCGCGACGCCGGCGGCCCGGTCCTCTGCGAGGTTCTCGTCAACACGATGTGGTCGCTCTCCGAGCAGGCGCTCGGGCGGCCCTCGCCGACGCCGGCGCTGGTCGCCCGGCTCTGGGACGAGCGCCTCGGGCACTTCGTCGACGAGGCGGCTCCGGGAAGCGTGCGGCCCGAGGTCCTCACCTGGGCGGCGCTGGCGCCGCTGGCGCTCCCCGACCTGCCGGAGGAGATCGGCCGGCGGATGGTCGAGCAGCACCTGCTGAACGACGAGGAGTTCCTGACGCCGGTGGCGCCGCCCTCGGTGGCCGCCAGCGAGCCGAGCTACGAGCCGAGCGGGGGCAGCGGCCCGATCCGCCGCTACTGGCGCGGACCGACCTGGGTCAATTCGGCCTGGATGGTCTGGATCGGCCTGCGCCGCCTCGGCCACGAGCAGGAGGCAAACCGCCTCGCCGCCGGCCTGATCGGCGCGGTCGAGCGCGAAGGCCTGCGCGAGTACTACGACCCGCGCACGGGCGCCGGTCTGGGCGCCAAGGATTTCGCCTGGTCGGCCCTGATCTGCGAGCTCGCCGATCCCCAGGGCCCTATCGAGGACAAATAGGCGTCTGACAAGGACGCAGGGAGCGTGGCGTGCTCTGCACGCGAGCGGTCGAGGACGCCGTCAGGCGTCTATTTGTAGCGGTAGGTGATTCGACCTCTGTCGAGGTCGTACGGGGAGAGCTCGATCTTCACGCGGTCGCCGGGGAAGATCCGGATGCGATAGCGCCGCATCTTCCCCGCCGTATATCCGAGCGTTTCGTGCCCACCTTCGAGAGCGATCCGGAAATAACCGTTGCGCAAAGCCTCGACGACCTCGCCGTCGAGCTCGATCTTCTGTTCCTTCTCGGCGACTACGCGTCCTCTCTACTGAGGAGTGACGTTGATCGCCTCGGGGCCCTTCTGGCCCTCGCGCGATTCGTACTCGACCTTGGCACCCTCGGTCAGCGACTTGAAGCCGTCGCCGGCGATGTTCGAGTGATGCACGAAGAGATCCTTGCCGCCGTCCTCGGGGGCGATGAACCCGTATCCCTTGGCATCGTTGAACCACTTGACGGTTCCGGTTGCCACGTAACTTCCTCCCTTGCTTGGCCGATGACGAACAAGTAGAGGAAGGCTGGAAAGCACTACCGGTACTCGTCCTGATTGCCCGGACAACGTAGCAGCCTCCTGTCGCAAGCGCGCTCTCAGGCCGGTGTCGGAGCCGCGTCGAGCAGATCCTCGTCCGAGAGGACCCGCTCGATGCCGGCCGCCGCGTAGGCGTCGGGCCCGTCGAGCGTCTCGCGCTCGAGGAGCGCCAACGCCAGCTCGTCCAGCTTGGAGCGATGCTCGCGGAGCAACGCAAGGACATCCTCGTAGGCTTCGTCGACGATGCGCCGCACTTCCTGATCGACGAGTTGCTGGGTCTGCTCCGATGGCGCGGCTGCTCCGGGGAGGAACGTTCCCTGGCTATCCACAGCGATCACCGTCACCGGGCCGACCACGGGGCTCATCCCCCAGCGGCCGACCATCTGACGCGCGATGCCGGTGAGCTGTTGAAGGTCCGACTCGGCGCCGGTGCTCAGCTTCCCGAACACGAGATCTTCGGCGGCGCGGCCGCCAAGAGCGACCCTGATCAGTGTGAGCAGATAGTCCTCGTCGTAGCCGTGGCGATCCTCTTCCGGCGAAGACAGCGTGACGCCGAGCGCGACTCCTCGGGGGATGATCGACACCTTCCTCACCGGGTCCGCGGCCGGGCTGATCATGCCGACGATCGCATGCCCCGCTTCGTGGTAGGCGGTCCGCTCTCGATCGGCCAGGCTCAGCACGATGTTTCGCTCCGCCCCGAGCAACACCCTCTCGAATGCATCGTTGAAGTCCTCGGTGTTGACCAACTCGTGTCCGCGTCTCACCGCGAGCAGCGCCGCCTCGTTGACGAGGTTCGCGAGGTCGGCGCCGACCATTCCCGTCGTGCTCGCAGCGAGACTGTCGAGATTGACGTCGTCCCCGAGCGGAACATCACGCGTGTGCACTTCGAGGATCCGTTGACGGCCTGCGCGGTCGGGAGGTTGCACGGCCACGCGACGGTCGAAGCGGCCCGGACGTAGCAACGCGGCGTCGAGGATGTCCGGTCGGTTCGTCGCCGCGATCACGATGACGTCGGTCGAGGGGTCGAAGCCGTCCATCTCGGTGAGAATCTGGTTCAGCGTCTGCTCGCGCTCGTCCCCGCCGCCTCCTCCAACCTGGCCCGCCGAGCGCGACCGGCCGATCGAATCGAGCTCGTCGATGAACACGATCGCGGGCGACGCCTCCTTCGCCTTCTTGAAGAGATCTCGGACACGTGAGGCACCGACTCCGACGATTGCCTCGATGAACTCGGACGCAGACATGGAAAAGAACGGCACGTTCGCCTCGCCTGCGACCGCCCGCGCGAGCAGCGTCTT
>JAXDGO010000110.1:0-2677 GCA_034665005.1 Solirubrobacteraceae bacterium
ACCGCGCTGACGGCCGCCGCGAAACTCAGCGGAGTCGCGATGGTCTTGGTCGGCCATGTGACCAAGGACGGTGCGATCGCCGGCCCGCGCTCGCTCGAACACCTCGTCGACGTGGTTCTGCATTTCGAAGGCGATCGCAGCTCGACATTGCGGATGGTGCGCGGCGTGAAGAACCGATTCGGCGCCGGCGACGAAGTGGGGTGCTTCGTATTGTCCGACAGCGGCATCCAAGAGGTCGCTGACCCATCCGGGCTGTTCCTCGATCAGCGGCCGCAACCGGTGCCCGGAACCGCGATCACGGTGACCCTCGACGGGAAACGTCCGCTGGTCGGCGAAGTCCAGGCCTTGCTGGCCTCATCGCCGGGCGGATCACCGCGCCGAGCCGTGAGCGGCATCGACCACGCCCGGGCGGCGGTGATCACCGCCGTGCTGGAAAAGCATGCCCGCCTGCCCGTCGGAGTCAACGACATCTACCTGTCCACGGTCGGCGGCATGCGGTTGACCGACCCGTCGACCGACCTGGCGGTCGCAGTCGCGCTGGCCTCCGCCTACGCCGATATACCGCTGCCGACCACCACGGTGGCCATCGGTGAAGTCGGTCTGGCCGGCGACTTGCGGCGGGTCAGCGGAATGGAACGCCGGCTGACCGAAGCCGCACGGCAGGGGTTCACCACGGCGTTGATCCCGCCCGGCTGCGGCGTGGTGCCGCGGGGTATGCGCGCCCTGGAGGCGGCGAACATCGTGGCAGCCCTGCAGCACGTCTTGCACCCCGCTGATCGCCGTCCCGAGACACCGCCGCCGCTGTATCTGGTGGGACACGCTGCCCGCAGTCCCGGCACAGCGCACAATGATGGGCGATGAACCCCGCAGTTTCCACCAGTACGAACGGCGCGGCGCCGATGTCCCGCCCGACGTTGCGCGAAACCGTCAGCCGGCTGGCTCCCGGCACCGCGTTGCGCGACGGGCTCGAGCGCATCCTGCGCGGTCGCACCGGAGCGCTGATCGTGCTGGGCTACGACGACAGCGTCGAAGCCATCTGTGATGGCGGGTTTTCCCTGGATGTTCGCTATGCACCTACCCGCCTGCGCGAACTGTCAAAGATGGACGGTGCCGTCGTACTGTCCACCGACGGCAGTCGCATCGTGCGCGCCAACGTGCAGTTGGTGCCGGACCCGTCGATACCGACGGACGAGTCGGGCACCCGGCACCGCTCGGCGGAGCGAGCCGCGATTCAAACCGGCTACCCCGTCATTTCGGTCAGCCACTCGATGAACATCGTGACCGTCTATGTCGCCGGCGAGCGCCATGTGGTGGCCGACTCCGCGACCATTCTGTCGCGAGCCAACCAGGCCATCGCCACGCTGGAACGCTACAAAGCCCGCCTCGACGAGGTGGACCGGCAACTGTCACGGGCCGAGATCGAAGACTTCGTCACGCTGCACGATGTGATGACGGTGGTCCAACGGCTCGAATTGGTCCGCCGGATCGGCCTGGTGATCGACAGCGACGCCGTCGAACTCGGCACCGACGGGCGTCAACTCCGGCTTCAGCTCGAGGAGTTGCTCGGCGGGAACGACACCGCGCGCGAGTTGATCGTGCGCGACTACCACGCCAACCCGGATCCACCGTCGGTTGAGCAGATCACCGCCACCCTCGATGAACTGGACACCCTGTCAGACACTGACCTGCTCGACTTCACCTTGCTGGCGAAGGTGTTCGGATATCCCTCGACGGCCGAGGCGCAGGATTCCGCGTTGAGCGCCCGGGGCTATCGCGCGATGGCCGTCATCCCGCGCCTGCAGTTCGCCCATCTGGACCTGCTGGTGCGGTCCTTCGGCACCCTGCAGGGACTGCTGGCGGCCAGTTCGACTGACCTGGAGTCGGTGGACGGCATCGGCGAGATGTGGTCGCGGCACGTGCGGGAAGGCCTGTCGCAGCTGGCCGAATCGACTATCGCCGACCACTGAGCCAGCAGTCAGGCGCCCGGTGACGATGCAGAGCGCGCAGCGCGATGAGGAGGAGGCGGGCAACCAGCTCAGTTGCCGGGCTGCATGGGCGGCGATGCCTGCGGCGGTAGCGGGGGCGGCGGCACGAGTCCGCCGGCCGGTGGCATACCCGGTGTCGACGCGTCAGCCAGGATGAACGGAACCGGAAACGACCTCAAATTGCCCAACTGCACAACCAGGTTGTAGGTGCCCGCACCGATCGGTTGTCGTGGCAACGGACATTGGGGGGCCGACCCCATGCCGGTCCAGGTCACCGCGGTCGTCACCTGCTCACCCGGTGAGAACGTCTTCACCAAGGTCTCATTGGACGGTGCGCAGTCCAGGTTCGACCACAACCGCTTGTTGTCCAACGAGTAGACGTAGGCCGCCAGCACCGCTGCCCCGACGTCACGTTTGCAGCCCACCAGCCCGATGTTGGTGACGACCATGGTGAATTTCGGCTGGTCGCCGATGGCGTACTGCGGCTGATTGGTCAGGCCCTTGACCGCCAGCGTTGAGTCCGGGCAGTCATCGCCTTCCTTGAGGATCGGCGGCGGCTGCACCGCAGCGGTCGGCGTCAACTGCGCCGCTTGAGGGTCGGGCGGCGATGCGGGAGCCTGAACTTCTGGCTGCACGATCGGGCTGTGGACTTGGGCTGTCTGCGCAGCGCCCTGCTTGTTCGCCCCGTTGGT
>JAXDGO010000111.1:0-4926 GCA_034665005.1 Solirubrobacteraceae bacterium
CGATGATCGGCCCAGACGCCGTCCCGGCGAGTGCGGCTGTCCGGTCACCGAAGACAGCCGAGCTCGTCGCTGGCACGCTGCGCCGGATGGTGGTCGACGGTCAGCTCAAGGACGGCGACTTCCTGCCCAACGAGGCCGAGCTGATGGCCCACTTCGCAGTGAGTCGCCCAACACTGCGCGAGGCGGTCCGGGTGCTGGAGTCCGAACGACTCGTGGAAGTGCGACGCGGATCGCGCACCGGTGCCCGCGTGCGGGTGCCAGGTCCGGAGATCGTCGCTAGGCCCGCCGGTCTGCTGCTCGAGCTGTCGGGCGCCACCATCGCCGACGTCATGGTCGCGCGCGCAGGCATCGAACCGATGGCCGCGCGGCTGCTTGCCGAATCCGGCACGTCGGAGGCGTTCGACGAGCTCGAGAAGATGGTGGCCGAACACATCCCCTCCGGCTGGCAGTCCGATCGGCTGGCCCAGACGACGGGGGATTTTCACCGTCGCATGGTGGAGTTGTCGGGCAACGCCACGCTCGCGATCATCGCGGGCATGCTGCACGAGATCACCGTGCGGCACACCGCATTCGTGTTCAAGGAAGGCCGCCCCGTGTCGAAGGCGGACTACGACAAGCTGATGCGGTCCTATGGGCGCCTGATGAAATTGCTGCGCGCGGGCGACGGCGCCGCGGCCGAGGCGCATTGGCGCAAGCATCTCGATGTCGCACGAGAACTGTCGTTGCAGGGACTCGAGGACGTCAAGGTCCGCGACGTCATGGGCTAGCCCCGCGAGTCGGACCATTGTTGGCGAACCGCCAAGCTCTGAGCGACAAAGTCGCTCCTCGTGACGATCCCCTAGCTATCCAGCGACAATGTCGCTCCGAGCTTGGCATTCTTGGATATGCCCCTCGAGGGCGTAGTTAGCGGTGCGAGAGCTAGTCTGGCCAGACCGCGAGCCGGGTCGACGTGCTCGCGTAGCCGTTCTCCGTCTTCCACTGCATAGGCAACAGCCGATAGCGCCAGCCGCCCGCGGGTCCGTCCGCCCCGACATGATCAACGGTGATCGAAATGAGGTCCGGTGCAAGCTGTTTGGCATGAGTCTCCAGGTAAATCCCCCTTTCGTCATCGAGCTCTGACATCAACTCGCTGCCGAACAGCAGTCGCGGGGCCGGGGCCCGGTACAGCAGCACGCACTGATCGCGGCCGGGGCAGTGTCTGCCGATCACCCGCACGACGCAGTTGCTGTCGACGGGCCCGAGGTCGCTCATCAACTGTCCGGTCTCGTCGAACCAGACAGTCACCGGATCAGGTGGCGTCAGCGCCGTCCCTCTCCCATGTCACGTGTACCGGCACGGTGTCGTCCCACGGCTGGCGCGTCACCATGTCGGCGACTTTGACGTAGCCGCTTTCGAATTCGCCGGTGGCCGCGTCGACGAGCCGGTACTGCTGGGTCTGCCGATGGATCGGTTGTGCGTCGAGTAGAAGGACACGCACTTCACCCGGTTCGAAGTGGCACCGCTCTTGCATCGCGGCGATCAACTGTTCGTTGTGCATGTGGCCGTCGCCGAAATTCCATCCGATTGCGGTGGAACAGATGCGCTCGCCGTCGGTGAGCATGAACTCGTCCTCGTTCTGTCCCGCCATCGCCCGGTGGGCGAGGGTGAACATCGCGCGGCCGTGAGTGTTGAAGGAGCGAAACGCGTACCCCATGAAGAGGTACATCTCCGCGGTTTCCTTGCTGCCGTAGAACTTCTCCATCTGTGCGGCGGGCATGCTCGCGATCGACACGATGTTGTCGGCGATCTTCTGCTCGGCCGACGGCTTGAGGCACCACAACGTGGTATCCCAGTTGCCTGCGTAGTAGCGCATACCCGGCAGGAAGGACACCTTGCGGGGGAACAGGTTTCCGATCACGACGGTGCCCGCCACGACAACGAACAGCAGGATCGGCAGGGGTGTCGTCATGTCGGTGAGTCCGACGTGTGCGTGGCCGACGAACAGCGCAAGCACGCTGAACATCATGAACACGTTCCACTCGAGCGGCACCCCCATCGGAATCGACGACAGGATGCCGAAGTGGAAGCACAGCATGACGAACGCGGCGATCGCCGTCGGCCAGCCGCCATGGGAGAAGAACAACACCAGCGGGACGAGCCCCTCGATCGCGGTGCTGAAGTGTGCGAGCCACCGGGACAGCCGCCCTGGCCGCAGATCGTCGGGGAAGTGCTCGAAGAACCTCCGCTTGATGAACCGCGGCCGGAACACCGGGTTGTTGCTCATCATCGTCGAGATCACGAACGGGAAGTGCTTGTTCAGCTTGGACGTCGCGGCGCCGAGCCAGATCACCAGGCAGACCAGCTTGGCGGCGATGATCATGTCCACCCCGTAGCCGGTAAACAGGAACGCCACGGTGAACGACGCGTACACCTCGCCGCGGGCGGCCAGGAAGATCACCTTGTCGCGGAGGCCGGTCACCGCAAGCAGGCCGAGGATCGTCCAGATCTGCCACATCGGCAGCACGCCGACGGTCGTGCCGAGCGCCGCAATCGGCCCGGTGCCGTCGGAGAACAGCGCGACCACAAGCATCACCAGCAGTGCCGCATACAGCAGCGCGTCGACGGACGTGCGGGCCGTGCCCTTGGTCAGCGGAATCCGGTTGGGCCATGGTGGCAGCCGAATGGTGTTGGGCCGCAACCAGTACAGGATCGACCCGAGCGGCGGGAAGAACCTGTTGTTAAGCGGGCCGAATCCGCATCCGAGGCCGACGACCTCGAACAGCATCGTGTAGAGCACGACCTTTTCGAAGACGATCGGCTCGGCGTACCAGGCCGTCACGTTGGTGAACCCGTCGATGCCCTTCGTGGTCAGCACGATCAGCCAAGCCGCAAGGACGTACAGCATGATCTTGAGGACATAGAAGAGGTGCAGCACGACGGGAGTCCCGAAGCCGACCTCGGCCCAGTGCCTGGCCATCGGAACGATCTTCTCGGCGCGTGTGCCCTTGTTCCACTCTTCGTAGTCGACGACGGGCGCGTCCTGCTTCAAGAACCCCATGACGCATGAGACTAGAACGTGTTCTAGCCGAGTGGAATCGGTTTAGCCTTACCCGATGACCACCTTTGGCCTGGTTCATGGCGGGTACCACGGCTCCTGGTGCTGGGAGCACTTGACGCCACTCCTGGAGCGAGCGGGTCATGACGTGGTGGTCATGGACCTGCCCCTGGAGGACAGCGCCGCCACGTTCGACACCTATGCCGATGTGGTGTCGGGTTCCCTGGCCGATTGCGGTGACGATGTTGTTCTTGTCGGACACTCTTACGCCGGAAACACGATTCCGTTGGTGGCCGCCCGACGGCCACTGCGGCATCTGGTTTATTTGTGCGCCATGGTCCCCGACATCGGCCGCAGTCTGGCCGAGCAATTGACCGACAAACCGGAGATGCTCAACCCGGCGTACGAACGCGGATTGAGTGCGCTCGACGAGCAGCTGCGGCAGAGGTGGACCGACCTCGACATCGCGCGCGAGGTGTTCTACGGCGACTGCGACCAACAGCTCGCACGGGCTGCACTGAGTCGGCTTCGACCGCAGTCGGTATATCCAGCGATCCAGCGGTGCTCACTGGCCGAACACCCCAGGGTGTCAACGACATACATCGTGTGCAGCGACGACCAGATGCTGCGTCCCGAATGGTCACGACAAGCTGCTGGCGACCGGCTCACAGCCGAACTCATCGAGCTTCCAGGGCACCACTCGCCGTTCTACTCACGGCCCTCAGTTCTGGCCGACGTTCTGCTCGGCTTGGCGAGCTAAGCGTCCGCCTTCGCCGGTGGCCGCCAGAAGATCACCAGCTGTCCGATGCCGCCTGCGAGGCCGAGGCCTGCCGAGATCAGCAGACCCCACCAACCGTGGAGGTAGTCGTAGAGGCTCGATGTGCGGAAGAGCGCATAGTCCAGGCTGAACTTGCCTGGTCCGATCGTGGCCACCGCCACCGCTGACACGGCCAGGATCAGGTTGTACTCCCAACCCTCCTTGACGATGAAGAAGCCGTTCGGTCGGTGCACGGTCCATGCCGCCACGAACATGAGCGCGACGAAGCCAGCCGCGGGAATCGGCGTCAGCAGGCCGGCCGCCAAACCAATACCTGCCGACATCTCCGTGGTGGCGGCGATCCGCGCGTGGAACATGCCCGGCTTCATGCCCATACTGTCGAACCAGCCCGCGGTGCCCGCCAGGCCGCCCTTGCCGAAGAACTTGTTGTAGCCGTGTGCGGCCATGGTCAGGCCCAGCACTACCCGCAGTATCAGCAGCCCGGTGTCGATGGCCGTGTGGTCAGTCATGCAACAAAATCTAGGCCATGTGTTAAACGGCCGCCCAGCCCCCGTCCACACCGAGGACAGTCCCGTGGATGTTTGCGGCAGCGTCGCTGGCCAGGAACACCACCGCGGCGGCGACCTCGGCAGGTGCGCTCATCCGCCTCGACGGGATCCGCGCCAGCATCGGCGCGACGTGGTCGGCGAACTGCTCCTGGCGTTCGGTCGCGATCGGTCCCGGCGCGACCGCGTTGACCCGAACACCGAAGGGGCCGTACTCGTCGGCCCACGACTGGGTGAACGAATGGATCGCGGCCTTATTGGCGGAATAGATTGCCGACCCCGCGCTGCCGCGAAGCCCGGTGATCGACCCGATGTTGACGATCACTCCGGCGCCACGCTCGACCATGGCCGGCGCCACCGCACCGGTCAAAAGGAACGGCGCGAACACGTTGACCGAGAACGCATCCCGCAGCAGGTCCTCGGAGATCTCTGCGGTCGGCGTCGGCATGAGCAGCATTGCAGCATTGTTGACCAGGATGTCGATCCGCCCGCCCGCCGCGGCGGTGGCCCGTTCGGCCAGCCGACGGACCCCGTCCTCCCCCGTCCCGAGGTCGGCGGCGACGAACTCG
>JAXDGO010000112.1:0-2972 GCA_034665005.1 Solirubrobacteraceae bacterium
GTGGCAGCGGCCAGCGACGCGGGCGAGCTGAACAGGGTGCTACTGGCGATCGCGGTCATGGTTGTCATGGTCGTCGGCGTGAACGTGCTGTTTTGGCGGCCGCTGACGGCGTGGGCGGAGCGATTTCGGGTCGAGGAATCGGAGGGAGCGGACGCGCCGCGCAGTCTCACCCTGGATGTGCTGCGGCGCTCACGCATTCCGCGCACGCTCGGGCGAACGGTCGGGCGGCTGGTGTATCCGATTGATCGGCTGATGGCGCCACTCGGCGTCGCCGAGCATCCGCTGCGGTCGTCAATGGTGCGCCGCCGGGCCGGCGACTGGCTGTTCGGGCTCACGCTGGGAGTCGCGGTCGGCTACGGGACTTACCGGGTGATCCGCTTCATCAGCGGGGGCGTCGGGTTCGGTGAGGTAGGGCACGCCTTCGTGCTCGGGCTGGCCACCTTCGGCCGAGTTGCGGTGGTCGTCGTTGTCGCAACGCTGGTCTGGGTCCCAATCGGGGTATGGATCGGGTTGAACCCCAAGGTATCCCGGCTGGCGCAGCCGGTCGTGCAGGTGTTGGCGTCGTTCCCCGCGAACTTCCTGTTCCCGCTATTCACCGCGCTGTTGTTGGCGACAGGCGTCAGCCTGAACCTGGGCGGAATTGTGCTGATGGCTCTCGGGTCACAGTGGTACATCTTGTTCAACGTGATCGCCGGGGCCAGCGCGATTCCCAACGACCTACGGGAAGCGGCTGCGAATTTGCAGCTGACACGAATGCTGTGGTGGCGCAAGCTGATTCTGCCTGCGATCTTTTCAAGCTACGTGACCGGCGGCATCACCGCGGCAGGCGGTGCGTGGAATGCGTCGATCGTGGCCGAGATCGTCACATACAACGGTACGACGCTCACCGCGACGGGGCTCGGCGCATACATCAGGGACGCCACCTCCGCCGGCGATACGGGCCACATCCTCATTGGTGTGATCGTCATGAGCTTCTACGTGGTGGCCATGAACCGATTCTTCTGGCGCCGCCTGTACTCGCTGTCAGAGCGGCGTTTCTCGTTGTCCTAACTAGATCTTCAACGGAGGTTTGATATGAGAGTCGATAACGAGGTGTTGGTGAGCGTCGAGCACCTCAGCAAGAGCTTCACCGGTGCAGCCGGCGACACCCTGCAAGTGCTCGATGACATCAACCTTGAGCTACGAGCCGGAGAGATCGTCGCGTTGCTCGGCCGCTCCGGATCGGGGAAGTCAACGCTGCTGCGTACTATTGCCGGGCTGATCGGACCGACGAGCGGCTCGGTGCGATACCGCGGTACCGAGCTCAACGGGGCAAACCCCGGCACTGCGATGGTGTTTCAGACGTTCGCGCTCATGCCGTGGCTCACGGTGCAGGACAATGTCGAGCTCGGACTGGCCGCGCGTGGGCTTCCGCCCGCCGACCGCCGTGCCCATGCCTTTGATGCTATCGACCTCATAGGGCTGGATGGCTTCGAATCCGCCTATCCCAAAGAGCTTTCAGGTGGGATGCGCCAACGAGTCGGGTTCGCGCGTGCGCTTGTCCTCGAACCGGACCTGCTGCTGATGGACGAGCCGTTCTCTGCACTCGACGTTCTCACCGCGGAGAACCTGCGTACGGAGCTGATGGCGTTGTGGACCGGCCAGAACTTCCCGACACGGTCGATCTGCCTCGTCACGCACAACATCGAAGAGGCCGTTCTACTCGCCGACAGGGTGATGGTGTTGGGCGCCAACCCGGGTCACATCCGCGCCGAGGTTCCTGTCGAACTCGACCGGCCGCGCGACCGTCGCTCCACATCGTTCTCGGTACTAGTCGACAAGCTCTATGAACTGCTCACGGGTGCCGAACCCGGCATCACCGAGCCCGAGCCCACCGTAGCCACACCGACGACTCGGCCCCTTCCTGGCGCGACGGTGGGTGGCATGGCCGGTCTCGTCGAAATCGTCTACGCGCGAGGCGGACACGCCGATATGCCGGACAATGCCAATGAGCTCAACTTCGAGATCGATGACCTGCTGCCGCTGGTCGACGGCGCAGCCATGCTTGACCTGCTTCACGTCAGCAATGGTGACCTCGAACTCACCGCAGTGGGAGAGGAGTTCACCACCGCAGACATTCAGACCAGCAAGCAGATATTCGCCGCGCAGGCGCGCAGCCGCGCGCCACTGGTGCGCACGATCTGCAAGGCACTCGGTGCGAGCGCCGACGGCGACCTGCGGGCGGGGTTCTTTCTCGATCTGCTCAGGCGCGGGTTCGGGCCGGAGGATGCGAAGCAACAGCTCGACACCGCGATCGACTGGGGGCGATACGGCGAGCTGTTCGACTACGACACCGACACGGATCAGATAACTGCCGCGTGACGTCAGTGCGCGTTGGGCACCAACCGCGACATCACCGACGAGAACAGCCGCTGGTATCCCGACCCGGTGACCCGGACGATGAGGTCGAGCGCCTTGGCGTCGGGTCCGACGAGCACGCGGGCGCGGTTCTTGCGCACACCGTCGAGGATGATCTTCGCCGCCTTCTCCGGCGGCGTGCTCGCCAGCTTCTTGTCGAAGGTCTGCGCCAACTCGTCCTTGTCGATGCCCTCGACCGCCGTCATGTTGCGTGCGATGTTGGTCTTGATGCCGCCGGGGTGAACCGTCGTCACCTTGACCGGATGCCCGGCCGCCATCATCTCCTGGCGCAGCGCCTCGGTGAATCCACGCACGGCGAACTTCGCGGCGTTGTAGGCGGCCTGGCCGGGCACCGAGAACAGCCCGAACACGCTGGAGATGTTGATGACGTGGCCGTCGCCCGATGCGATCAGGTGGGGGAGGAACACCTTGGTGCCGTTGACGACGCCCCAGAAGTCGACGTCCATCACCCTTTCGATGTCCTTGAACTGGCTGACCTCGACGTCGCCTGCGAACGCGATGCCCGCATTGTTGTAGATCTGGTTGACCTTGCCGAAGTGCTCCTTGACCGCGTC
>JAXDGO010000113.1:0-2649 GCA_034665005.1 Solirubrobacteraceae bacterium
TGTTCTGCGCGGACTTGCGCTCGACCAAGCGGGCCATGATGAACGGCTTGAACAGCTCGAGCGCCATGATCTTCGGGAGCCCGCACTGGTGCAGTTTCAGGTAGGGGCCGGCGACGATCACCGAGCGACCGGAGTAGTCCACGCGCTTGCCGAGCAGGTTCTGGCGGAAGCGCCCCTGCTTGCCCTTGAGCATGTCCGAGAGGCTCTTCAGCGGGCGGTTGCCCGGCCCGGTGACGGGACGGCCGCGGCGGCCGTTATCGAACAGCGCGTCGACGGCCTCCTGCAGCATGCGCTTCTCGTTGTTGACGATGATCTCCGGCGCGCCGAGGTCGAGCAGCCGCTTGAGACGGTTGTTGCGGTTGATCACGCGGCGGTAGAGGTCGTTGAGGTCGGACGTCGCGAAGCGCCCACCGTCGAGCTGCACCATCGGGCGCAGCTCGGGCGGGATCACGGGCACCGCGTCGAGCACCATCATCTCCGGCTTGTTGCCGGACTGGATGAAGGCCGAGACGACCTTCAGGCGCTTGACCGCGCGGGCCTGCTTCTGGCCTTTGCCAGTCTTGACCTGGTCCTCGAGTTCGACTCTTTCGGCCTCGAGGTCGACCTGCTGGAGCAGGTCGCGGACCGCTTCGGCGCCCATGCCACCGCGGAAGTACTCGCCGAAGCCGTAGGAGGAGCCGAAGCGCTCCTTCAGCTCGCGGAAGGTCGCCTCGTCGTGCTCGATCTGCTTGGGCTCCATCGTCTTGAACAGCTCCCACACGTTGCGCATGCGCTCGGCGGCGTCCTCGATGTAGGCCTCGGTGTCGGAGATGTCGGCCTCGAAGGCCTTCGTTAGCTCCTTGGTCAGCTTCTCGCGCTCCTCGTCGGAGATCTTCGAGAGGTTGACGTCGAGCGAATCCGCCCACATGTGGTCTTCGTCGTTGAAGTGGGTCTGTTTGCCGTTCTGGAGGTACTTCTCACGGCGCTTGAGCGACTCCTGCAGCTCCAGCACGCGCTCCTCGCGCTCGGCGGCGTAGGCGTCGAGGACCTTGTTGACCTCCTTCTCCAAAGAGTCAATGTCCTTCGTGCGCGCCTCGTCGTCGACCCACGTGACGATCGATGCGGCGAAGTACAGGACCTTCTCCAGTTCCTTGGGCGCCATGTCGAGCAGGTAGCCGATCCGGCTGGGGACGCCCTTGAAGAACCAGATGTGGCTGACCGGGGCGGCCAGGTCGACGTGGCCCATGCGCTCGCGGCGTACCTTCGAACGCGTGACCTCCACGCCGCAGCGCTCGCAGACGATGCCCTTGTAGCGGACGCGCTTGTACTTGCCGCAGTAGCACTCCCAGTCCTTGGTCGGGCCGAAGATGCGCTCGCAGAAGAGTCCGTCCTTCTCGGGCTTGAGCGTGCGGTAGTTGATCGTCTCGGGCTTGATCACCTCGCCAGAGCTCCAGCTGCGGATCTGCTTGGAGGAGGCGAGGCTGATCTCGATGGCGTCGAAGTTGTTGATGTCGATCATGTGGCTCTAGCTTTCGCTCGCGGGTGAATCGGATCTAGTCGGTGCTGCGGTGCTGCTGCGGGGCTGCTGAGAACCGCCTTCCGGGGCCTTGGCCCCGTGCACCGCGACATGCGCGGCGCCGGCGCCATCGACTACGTCTCTGCCACCTCTGGTGCGTCCTCGACGATCTCCTCGAGCGCCTCGAGGTCGAGCGGCGCCTCGGCGCCACCCTCCTCTGCGGCCGCCTCGGGGTTGGAGCCGTTGGAGCCGTTGGCGGACGGCTCGGCATCGGTGGCGTCCTCGCCCTCGACAGCCTCGTCGGCCGCGTCGCCGCTCAGGGCGCGTACGCCCGAGAGGTCTATACCGAGCTCCTCTGCGGCACGCAGGAGGTCGTCGTCTTCGTCGCGGATCTCCGCGCGCTGACCCTCCTCGGAGACGACGTTCACGTCGAGCGCGAGCGACTGCATCTCCTTGAGCAGGACCTTGAACGACTCGGGGATCGACGGCTCGGCGATGTTCTCGCCCTTGACGATCGCCTCGTATGCCTTGACGCGACCGACCGTGTCGTCGGACTTGATCGTGAGCATCTCCTGCAGCGTGTAGGCGGCGCCGAATGCCTCGAGCGCCCAGACCTCCATCTCGCCGAAGCGCTGACCGCCGAACTGCGCCTTGCCGCCCAGCGGCTGCTGGGTGACGAGCGAGTAGGGACCGGTCGAGCGCGCGTGGATCTTGTCGTCGACGAGGTGCAGGAGCTTGAGGATGTACATGTAGCCCACCGTCACCTGCTCCTCGAACGGCTCGCCGGTACGGCCGTTGAACAGCGTCATCTTGCCCGAGGCCTGCTCGCCGTCGCGGCGGGACTTGTCGACGTCCATGCGAATCCGGCCGGTGTGCGCGTCCTGCCACTTGACCAGAGCCGTGTCGACGTCTGCGACGGTCGCGCCGTCGAACACCGGCGTGGCCACGTAGACCTTGCCGTTGCCGCCGTTCTCGTGGGCTTCCTTGTAGGCCTCGGTGCCGTCGTCGTACCAGCCCTGCGCCGCCGCCCAGCCGAGGTGGGTCTCGAGGATCTGCCCGACGTTCATGCGCGAGGGCACGCCCAGCGGGTTGAGGATCACGTCGACCGGCGTGCCGTCCTCGAGGAACGGCATGTCCTGCTGGTCGACGATCTT
>JAXDGO010000114.1:0-2760 GCA_034665005.1 Solirubrobacteraceae bacterium
GGCTGGCGCAGGGTCTTGGAAACGGTAGGGTTGTGCAGCTTCTCCCCGAAAATCAGCCCGCGACTGGTCACGATGCTGAAGTTCTACAAGACCACCATCAATGGTCCGTCCAAATATGCGGCCCTGCTGGACTACGACCTCAACGACCCGGTGCCCGACCCTCAGGGCGACGGCAAGATCACCGTCGACAACGGCTATATCAACATGTGGACTGCGGAGTACGGAGACCCGAACCAGCCGCCGGTGTTCGTGCGGGTCCGAAAGGTCTGTCACATCGAGGGCCTGCGCCCCTACACGATGAAACGGTTCGACTGCGCGATGTGGTACGGCTACGTTGTCGAGGACATGCTCTTCGGCTCGGCCAAATATCCCGATCCGAATGTCTCATACACCCCGTGGGACGCTCCGCCGAAGGAGCAGCCCGGTCAGGGGCAAGGGGGCACCGGAGGAACGCCGCAGAAGCCTCCGTCGGGCAACTCGGCGGCATCCACGGCCATCTCGATGGTCGCTCAGTGCGTCCAGGAGTTGACGGTCAAGCAGTTCGATCTGGCCGACAAGTGGCTGTCGGGCCAATTGACCGCTGAGGACCTGGCCCAGTACAGCGCTGAGGTCGGCGCCCGGATCGCAAGTGACCCCTGGAAGTTCATCCAAGCCATCACCCAACCAAAGGGAGGCGGAAAGTGACCTCTCCGACGACCTCGTTGCAGGCGCATAGCGCGGTGGCTCAGCAGCTGATCGACAAGGCGGCCGAGCTCTGGGTGGAGGCGGGTGAACAGAGCGACTCCGCAAAGGGATTGGGTATCGACGACCGGATTGCGTTGGTGCACGGCCTCTGTGAGCTCTGGGTGAAGGGCTGGGCGACCTTCGTCGAGTGTGCCATCAAGGGTCCCGTCGCCGTGCCCGGGTCGTCTCAGGCGTCCGTGCCGCTGCCGTCGGAGAACATCGAAGTCGCCCCGACCACCTACCCGCGGCAGCTCAAGGCCAAGGGGCCCTTTGTGCGAGTCGGACTGCCGAAGATCACGATTCCGGTGTCTGCCATCGGATTTGAGCCCTCCTTCCTGCCCGCGGGTTTCACACATTTCCAGATCGTACTCAAGGACTACCAGTACATCGGCGCGAATTACATCGGGACTGTATTGGTGAACACTCAGGCCTTGGTTCCCGACGAGAAGGTGGTCACCGTCGGATTGTGAGCGAGAAGGAAGCCCACGCCTCGAGCGAGGACTTGATTGACCATGCAGTT
This sequence comes from Solirubrobacteraceae bacterium, assembly GCA_034665005.1. Lineage (GTDB taxonomy): Bacteria > Actinomycetota > Thermoleophilia > Solirubrobacterales > Solirubrobacteraceae > Palsa-744. Next base: position 1,244 of record JAXDGO010000114.1, read on the forward strand.
CGGGCCATCAATCGGGGTGACCGGAAGACGGCCGACGCACTCGCCGGACAGGTGCTCGCCGTCGACGGCGGCAATCCAGACGCCGAGGAGCTGCTGGCCGCACCAGGAGATAGCGGCGAAATCCGGCGCCTGACAATCCTTTTCGCCGACCTCGTCGATTCGACAGCGCTGTCGACCCGAATCGAGTTGGAGGTCTACCGCACCGTCGTCGGGCGGTATCGCGAGGAGGTGAACCGCGTCGTGAACCACTACGAGGGCCACATCGGGTTCACCAAGGGCGACGGCCTGCTGGCGGTGTTCGGTCACCCCACCGCTCACGAGAACGACGCGCACCGAGCCGTTTACGCCGGCCTCGACATCGCCAAGGCGATCAGCGCACTCAGCGAGCGGGTGCATGCGCGCTTCGGATTCGACATCAGCGTCCGCGTTGGTATTCACCGGGGCCTCGTCTACCTCGACACCGCCCAAGACGATGTCTACGGCCTGGGTGCCAACTTCGCCGCGCGCGTGTGCAGCATCGCCGAACCGGGAACAGTCGCCGTGTCACAGCCCATCGAGCTAGTGGTGCGCGACTCGTTCGAACTCGCGCCGAACCCGGGGCAGGCGGTCAAGGGTGTGGACGATCCGATCCTCACGTATCGCGCCATCGGCGAACGCGACGCCATGACGCGGGCGAGCGGACCGCTCGTCGGGCGAGAGCGCGAGCTGGCGTGTCTACAACGAAGTTGGGCCCAGGCCGTGGAGGGCACGCTGTCGTCGCCGGGAGTCGCGTTCATGGGCGAGGGCGGAATCGGCAAGACCCGCTTGGCCTACGCCGCCGTCGACATGGCCCAGCAGGACGGCGCCGTAGTGCTCACCATCTTCGGGTCGCCGTTCCACACAGATGTGGGGCTGCGACCCATTCGGCGATTGCTGGAACGCCGGTGCGGCATCGAACGGGACTCCGATCCAGCCGAGCGGCTCCGCAAGCTGCAAGACGAGGTGGTGCAGTGCGCGCTCGACCCGGAAGTCGTGGTGCCGCTGCTGGCCCCCGTGCTGGGCATTGGCCCCGAAAGTGGCTACGAATCGGCGTCGGCCAAAGGCCTCAAGTTGTACGGCCGGATTGCCGTGGCCATCCACGACTACCTGCTCGCCTGCCTGGGCCCGGGACCGGCAGTCGTCCTGGTCGACGACATCCACTGGTTCGACGAGGACACCGTCGAGGTGGTCAAGACGCTGCTCGGTGAGGAAAGCGGCCGGCTGATGGTGGTGATCACCGGGCGCAAGCTTCCACCCGTGCCTGATAACACCGCGGTATTCGAGTTGACCCCGCTCAACGATGAGGACACCGACAAGCTCGTCCTCGCACTGCACCCCGATCTGAAGAGCGAAGCGCGCAGCGAAGTGCACAAGCGCTGCGACGGCATCCCGCTCTACATCGAAGAAGTGGTGGCCAAGCTCAGGGAGCAGCCACTCGATACCAGTCAGTCCGCGCAGGTGCCCGACACCCTCTACGAAACCCTGTTCGCACGACTGCG
>JAXDGO010000115.1:0-2894 GCA_034665005.1 Solirubrobacteraceae bacterium
TGGGCGGCGTCAAGGGCCTGAGCCACCGCAGCGACGATCGAGGTCGCCCGCGCGAGGCTCAGTTGGCCGTTGGTCTCGAGTAATGTCCGTAGATCACCACCGCCGACATAGCGCATGGCGATGTACAGCAATCCTCCCGCCTCGCCGGCGGCGTAGACCGGGACGATATTGGGATGGTCGAGGTTGGCCGCGCTCTGCGATTCGCGGTCGAAACGCCTGCGAAATAGCTCATCGTCGGCCAGTGTCGGGGCCAGGATCTTCAGCGCAACCTTACGTCGAAGCTGCACGTCCTCGGCCAGGTAGACCACGCCCATGCTTCCGCGCCCGAGCTGACGCTCGATTCGGTAACCGGGCAGCTCGTGGGCAGCGCTGCCCGCGTCGGGCAACTGACCACTCGCACCAGCCATCTCGTTTCGACCCCCCTTGTCGCGCCGATAGCCCCAGATCCGCGCAGGTCGCCCTAGTCCCCAGGGTGCCATGTTCGGTCAACGTAAGCCACGATGCCAGCGGATTCCTCGGGGTCGTCACAGCGGGTGCGAGTGCTGCGTACACCTCATCGATGCCCGCGCGGGCTGGATCTGGCTGGGCGGCGGCGACCGCTAGCGGCGATTACCCGGAGCGGATGTGCGCCTTGGTTGGGGCGTCGTCATCAACGTTGGCCAGCACGTAACCGTCGAGCAGCAGGGCGAAAACCGCGGCCATGACCAAAGCCATGCGGAGGGAGCGGTCAGCTCTAGGATGCTGCCGTCCCGGACGTCACACTGTGCGCAGGGCGGGACTGGCTGCGTGCGACGACGACAACGCCGATAAGAGTGATCGCGCCGGCGCCCGCGAGTAGCAACGCTCCTGTAATTATGCCGATAAGGATGCCCACGGCGGCGCTGACGTTGAGAAGGACACGTCCTGAGCCGCCTGCTCGCTGCTCTCGAAAGGGAACTGGGTCCGTTCCTTGGCGACGTTCGCCGCTTGCATCAAGTCGTCACCAGCCTCTCTCACGGGCGGGGACATATCGATCTTCATTGCTGCGTCTAAATGGAGTTGCGGCTCGGCCCCGGGTGAAGCTAGGACCCGGCTGGACGCCGCCCCGCCCCTTCGTACTGATGGCCGCGTGATTGATCGCGCCAATCGCGCGGCCATCAGGTTTTTGATCAGGTCTTCGCGATTGGTGAGACGACATTGAACTGCGGTTTATCGGCGGAAAACAATCCCCATCCGAGTACATTTCTGCTGTGACCGACGACCAACTTTGTCGCCGAGAAGCACCACAGGCGCCCATGGGCAGCGACGATGGCGTGCCCGCAAATAGTTTTACTGAGTTCGGCCTGGCCAAGGAAAGCTCTAGTCTCGCCGTCCACTGGGCGCGCTGTGGAACTCGGATTGGACACGGCCAGGAGACTTTGCACATAGGCGCCGCTCGGAGTGGGGAACACTTTCACGCACTCCTGGAACCATACGGTGGGCTTTTTGGTGTAGGCGCCGCAGTGATACGTAGCGTCCAGGGTGCTCGGTCCTTGCCAGTGAGTTGAGGTTGGCGGACTGGGTGGGCTGCTGGGTTGTGGTTGTGGTTGTGGTTGTGGTTGTGGTTGGGCTGAGGGCGGTGGGGGCTGGGCTGCTGGGGGTGGAGGGGGCGCTGACGGCTGGGCCTGCGGCGGGTCTGCCTGCCTTCTGGATTCCTCGGCCATCGCGCCAGTTCCGCCCGTGTCCACTGCCGGCGCAGGGGGAGAAACCGGGACCGGCGGAGCAGGCGCCTGGCTGGACTCGGGGGCGGGTAGTTTTCCGTCCACCACACCAGCCCACCAGCCACGGAGCTTTGTGTAGTCTGGATCAGCCCGCGTTGCCTCACCCAGGGTCTTGTGGCCCTCGTCGGTCCATTCGATGAACGAAGAGCCTCGCCGTTGATAGCAAAGAACTCGCCCGCTCGCATCGCCTGACTCGCTCGTGTACTCGCCTTCGGCTCGTTCGGCGTTGCGACAGTCGCCCGGGCTCTGGCCGATTGGGGCGGTGGCCACGGCAGCTCGGTAGTGCGCGTCGAGAGCCTTGGCGGAGGTGAACTGGGTGAACACGACCCTGTTCACGTCTTCCTCAGGTGTGCAGATCACAGAGGCTTGCACGTTTGCGGCGTCTTGTTCAGCGTCGACGTCACGTGTACAGCTGTTCTTCATGGTCAGGGCAAGCGGTACTTGATCGAGAAGCGCGTGTTCCGCTGCGTTGGGAAACCGTGAACTGAGGTATTTCAGGACCGCGACAGTTGAGCCTGCGACCAAGGCAAGCGTCAACACCGCACCCAGAATCGGGTACCACCAGTTCCGCTGTGACGGTGAGGCGGTCGCGGGTGCTCGAACCCGCGCAGGTGGCGGAGTGTAGGTGCTGGTCATACCGGCGGGAACGGGTGACGGAGTATCGACGGGCCTTGTGGGGAAAATCTCCCCGCTCCCGAGAGAGGTCGCTGGATCGGCGGCCACAGCGTGCAGGGCGAGCGCCAGTTCCCGGCAGGTGGCGTAGCGGTCCTCGGGCTGCTTCGCCATGGCCTTGGCCACAATGTTATCGATCTGCGGTGGGAGACCGGGGCGTCGGGCAGTCACCGATGGCGGCTCATCGTGCACGTGTGCCCACATGAGCGCGGCGGTCTCCTCGGGGGTGAAGGGGACCACCCCCGTCAGGCACTGATACAGCACACAACCCAGCGCGTAGAGATCAACCCGGCCGTCTATCGGCTTGCCCTGAATCTGCTCGGGGGCGATGTAGTCGATGGTGCCGACGATCTGGCCGGTCGAGGTCAGGTCCCGGCCCGAAGAGACGATCTTGGTGATGCCGAAGTCGCTGAGGTAATAGTGGTCTTGGCCGTTGCGGTCGTCGATGAGGATGTTCGCCGGTTTGACGTCCCGATGGATCAT
>JAXDGO010000116.1:0-3283 GCA_034665005.1 Solirubrobacteraceae bacterium
CCGGAGCGGTTCGAGCAGGCGCTCGACGTGGTCTCGGCGTACCTGGCTCGACGCGGCACCGAGGGTGAGCGGGCGACGTACGCGGGGTTGGTGGACCTGCGACCGCGGGTGGCCGAGTGGTCCTCGCGGCTCAGCTCGATGCCGGGTGGGCTGAGCCTGGACCACAACGACCTGCACGCCTGGAACGTCTTCTACGCGGAGCAGGCCGGTCGGGTCGACGTCCGGTTCTACGACTGGGGCGACGCGGTCGTGGCCCATCCGTTCGCCAGCATGATGATCGGGCTCGGCTGGCTCACCGGCATGTGGCAGGTCGACCGCGACGACCCGCGGCTGGTGCGGGCGCGCGATGCGTACCTGGAGCCGTTCGCCGTTCTCGGACCGCGTGCGGAGCTGGTCGAGACGATGGAGCTGTCCTGCGGGCTGGGCGAGATCGCGCGGTCACTGGTGTGGGCGCGGGCGCTCGGTGAGTACGGCGAGCAGGCGCCGGACAGCTTCCAGACGGCGCCGCTGGAGCACCTGTCCGGGTTGCTGCGGCTTGTCCCCTAACCCCAGCCCAGGTCGTGCAGCCGCTGCTCGCCGATGCCGAAGTGATGGGCGATCTCGTGGACGACGGTGACGGCGACCTCGGCCACGACCTCGTCGCGGGTGGCGCACATCCTCAGGGTCGGGCCGCGGAAGATCGTGATCCGGTCCGGCAGCGAGCCGGCGGCCCACCAGGAGCCACGCTCGGTGAGGGGCGTCCCTTCGTACAGGCCGAGCAGCGACGGCTCCTGTCCCTCCGGCGGCTCGGCGTCCACCAGGATCACGACGTTGTCCATCTCGGCCGCCAGCTCGGGCGGGATGGAGTCGAGCCCGTCGGCGACGGCCTCCTCGAACTCCTCGGGCGTCATCTCGACCACGGCTCAGTGTCCCGCTCCGGGCGGCTTCAGCTGATCGGTCGGGCGGCTTTGGCCGATCGGTTGGGCCTCCCCTATGCTGGGCCGGTCCTCGACGGGTCGGACGTCAGGCGACGTCACGGCGTCCCCATCGTCTAGCGGCCTAGGACTCCGCCCTTTCAAGGCGGCAGCGCGGGTTCGAATCCCGTTGGGGGCACGCACGGCCCTTGCCGCCAGCAAGGTACGCACCACAGCAGGCCAACTATTGGCCCCGTAGCGCAGTTGGTTAGCGCGCCGCCCTGTCACGGCGGAGGTCGCGGGTTCGAGTCCCGTCGGGGTCGCCAGCCGTTGTCGGACCCTCCGGGGCCGGCCGCGGAGCACGGCCAGGTAGCTCAGTTGGTACGAGCGTCCGACTGAAAATCGGAAGGTCGGCGGTTCGACCCCGCCCCTGGCCACCGCCTCTGACCAGTGTAAACGGTCGATTCTGATGATCTCCAGTAGATCTCTGTCCAACTGACTGTCCAATTCCGCTGCTTAGACTGCCCCTCATGGCACGCAGGAAGCAGGCTCCAAAGGATCTGACCGGCATCCGGCAGCGTGGGGGTCGATACCAGATCAGGCTCTTCGGTGGACAAGATCCAGTCACGGGCAAGCAGGTGATCCTGACGGGTTCAGCCGAGGACCAGGACGCAGCGATCAAGTTGCGGGACAAGTTCCGTCGGCAGGTTGCCGAGGCGACGTCTGCGCGCACCAGTGTGACGTTGGGCTATCTGCTCGATGAGTGGCTAGCCGGGCATCAGGTCGAGGAGACCACCCGGACCAGCTACCGGGTGGCGATCGAGAACTTCCTCAAGCCAGCGGTTGGTGATACCTCGCTGAGCCGGCTCGCTCAGCTCGGTGCGCGACCGTTCGAGCAGCTCTACGCCGAACTGCGGGTGTGCCGGCGGCGGTGCAAGGGACGAACGTTCCTCGAGCACCGCACGCAACGGGACCATGCATGTGACAAGCGGTGCGCGCAGCATCAGTGCCGGCCGCTGTCGGTGTCGTCGGTCCGGGAATGTCACGCGGTGCTCAGCGGTGCGCTCAGCGCGGCGCTGCGGTGGGGTTGGATCGCCGTCAATCCGTTGGAGGCGGTAAAGCGTCCGCGGCAACAGCACCCGCAACCCGACCCTCCTACCGCTGAGGAAGCCGCCCGAATCGTGAGCGCAGCTTGGGAGCAGGACGTCGAGTGGGGAACCTTCGTCTGGTTGACCTTCATCACTGGCGCTCGACGTGGTGAGCTGCTCGGCCTGGCCTGGGAACACCTCGACCTGGCCGCCGCCGTGCTGACCATCCGGCGCAACCTAGTCCGCCAGAACGGCAAGATCACTATCAAAGAGACCAAGACGCACCAGATGCGCATCGTCAGCCTCGACCCCGCCACCATCGCGATCCTGACCGCCCACAAGCAGCGCGCCCAACGCCGCTGCACCGAACTCGGCACCAGCCTCGACGACGACACCTTCGTGTTCTCCTACGCACCCGACCACCGTCGGCACTGCGATCCCGACGGCATCACTCACCGATACACGAAGATGACCGCTGATCTCGGCATCGACACGCATCTACATGCGCTGCGCCACTACAGCGCCACCGAGCTGATCGCGGCCGGCGTGGACGTCCGTACCGTGGCTGGGCGGCTCGGACACGGCGGCGGCGGAGCGACAACACTTCGGGTCTATGCGGCGTGGCTGGCCGCCGCGGACAAGTCGGCAGCGGGGCTACTGGCCTCGCGATTGCCGAAGCCACCGCAGTTCCCGGCTTGAGAGCGAGCGCCGCGATGCCGCAGCGTCCTGGCTGGCGGGCGTTCAGGTCATTTAAAGGTGGTGAATAAACAGCGAAACTGTCCGGACGTACTCATCTGCTGAGAAGCGTGTCTTCGATCCCTAGCATGAGTCTGCATTGGTGTGCATGGTCATCCGTGCAGGACACCAGGGGGTTGCCGAAGTACTCGCCGAAAATCGGGCGGATATGGCTTATCCGGCTGGTGACCGGGCACAGCGTCACCGTGCCTGGGAGGCCTGGCTGCGCTGGAGGGTACGGTACATCGTCGGCCGGGGGGACATGAGGTCTTGGACGTCGGTGGAGCAGCGTGCGTAGCCGATCAGAGCGCCGGACATGATCTGGGCGTAGTGGATAGCCCCTCCTTCACTGAGAATCAATCCGTACCAGCTATGTGAGACTCCGCTGGTCTTGGCCGTGGTCGCCACAGCGTCGCGGCATGGGTGTCCGGTGGGGGTTCCGGCTTACGAGACTGTCGTTGCGTGCGCTGTCGGACCAGGATGCGACGATCGGCAGGCCAGCCGAAGTTCAATGGCGAAGGGTGGACGTCATGGATGTGCAGTTCATCACCAGCGTCGCAGTGATCA
>JAXDGO010000117.1:0-5549 GCA_034665005.1 Solirubrobacteraceae bacterium
ACCCGCCGCGAAGCCATCCGCTGCCTCAAGCGCTACCTCGCCCGCGAGATCTACCAAATCATCACCTCCCCACCCCAAGCCGAGCCGTCAGCGGCTTGACATCTATAGGGGCATCAGTCCCCCCAGACCTACTCGTTCGAGTGCTCGCCCACCGGCGGCTGAAGACACCACCCTGCCGCATCTCCCGACCGGCCGGTGCAACCCCATTAGCTCGTTCAGCGCGTCGGGTGCTCCAGCTGGACCCCGACCCTAGGCCTACTCCGAGAAAGCTCGCCGACGCGACGGGATACCCGCTTTCCGCCCCTCCCATTCTGCGGTAGGCCAACACCCCGCGTGCCATTAACACCGACCAACCATGGTCAATAACGGGGCACTGTGACGCAGCTTGACCGCAGATCGAGTGCACTCATGGCGCAGTGAGCGCAGGCTTCGGAGCTGGTGCACGCGAAGCGCGAAGCGGATGCGAAATCACCACAAGTCCGACCGCCGGTAATCAAGATAAAACAGCACGTCAAACGCCATACATAGGCTGCTACTGACAAACCATTCCTAAACCGTTGGCGCGGGTTTGATTTTGCCAGCGAGTGCCACCGACACGGGCTAAGTTGTCCACGAGTCGGCCGCTGCACTGGCGGGTTGGGACCGAGCTTCGCTTCCGTTCGGGTGGGTTCCCGGAGGAGAACCTGCGATCTCTTCCCCCACGTGGCCCCAGAGAGTCTGGTTCTCGCGTCCTTTGACGGTGCCTCCGCACCAGCTGTTGGCGAGGTCTGATCCCAGCTTCTGACGGAACATTCAATTCCTGAGCCGCCCGTGGACGCTGGGGAATCGGCTTGCAGTCGATTGGTACGGTAAGGGACGAAGCAAGGAGCGGGGGCAGGAGGGCCTTGGCGAACCTGGGCAAGTCCTACGTCCGCCTTGACTCGCTTTTTGTGACATGGTCAGCCTTCACGCCTTGTGTTGTTGCTTGCACAGACAGTAAACGTCCCAGCAACAAAAAGCCTCCACCGACCCACAGGGGAAGAATTAGGAATGTTCCAGGAACCGTTGCTCGCTGTGGCACGACTTCGACCGTTTTTCATGCGGCGCCGTTTTCTGCGTTCCTTTTTACCCGTGATGTTCCTCGCGGTCACCGGCCTTATCGCGTTGCTGGTGTCGGGAACACCACTAGGACTTCCATTTGAGCGACTGATCGTGCTCGAAGGACTGGGCGGAACCGATATGGAATTTCTTGAAGATCCGCGCGTTAGTGAGGTGCTGCTCCAGCACCACATCCGGGCGCAAGGCGAGAACGTGGGTTCACGTGCTGCAGCCAATGCGAAGTCTCCGGGCGATTTTGTATTCGTGTCCGGGCAGCCTGCCGCGGATCAGGTATTCAAAATGCACCCTAACAGCAAATCATACCATCCGTTTGTTAGTCCGATCGTGCTGGCCACCTTCCGGGATTACGCCGATACGCTCAGTGCGAATAAGATTGCAGAACCGCGGGCTGCCCGTACCCCCTTCGATGGACCGTATTACTACGATCTAAATATGAGCAACTTTCTAAACCTGGGAAACGTATCTTGGGACAAGTTGAACGAGCGCACCGTGCCCAACAACAACGCTATCCTCGGCCAGTTCACGGGTTTGTGCATGTCTAATGGCGCTGATACTTACCTCGGCCTAGTCTCCTTCGTCAAACACGGCAGAGTTCCCATCGATGAGCAGGAAGCCATCGGCTTTGCCAATGACATCAAGCCGTTGCTGCGCAGCCAAGGTTTGCCTTTTCACATTCCTCAGTGGAAATATTTTTCCGAGTTGGGACCCCAGGTGGCACCCATCGTGGTGATGTATGAACATCAGTGGCTGGCTGGCCAGGTAGATCACATCAAGCGATTCCACGCATTGTATGACGACCGAGTGGTGCTCTACCCAAACCCGCAGTTTACCACCGAGCCGGCGTTCATCGCGCTGAATGAAAATGCCAAGCAGCTCGGTGATCTCCTGGAAACGAATCCGGCTCTCCGTATGCGTGCGCTGGAATTAGGCTTTCGGGTGCTCACCCGGCCTGGGATCGACCCCGGCGAGTCACTGTCAACCTTCCTGTCCAAGCAGGGTGTTCCGGTACCGCCGACAGCCGTCAACACCAATGCGAAGCTGCCGGACAACTACCTGCTCGATAAGATGATCAGCGTCGTCGGAGATTGCCGATGATAAGAAGATTCCTTCCGGCTGCTAACCATATCAATGCAACACTCACTGTGCTGGCCGAATGAACGATCGTCCGGCGCTAACCGGTCACCTCCTAGTGACCGCCGACGGGCAACCAACAAATAACGTTGCCGCCGATCTCAAAGGTACCCATGGCTATATTTGACCCATTATGGAGAAGTGTCTGGTGGCCCTGGCTGCTGATCTGGGCTGCCACCCTAGTGTCGCTAGTTATCGCCATCGCCATAGCACTTACGCACTGGCACATATACCGCAGGGCCGTGACCGTACGCCACCATGATATCAGCTTCTACCTCGACGATAAATCCGTGATGGATCTCTACCTGCAGTACGGCGGCAAGTACAAAGCGCCGCTGCGCCAAGAGGTCAAGGAACACATCAGCAACAATCGTGAGATTGAGCTGAACGCAGACCTTGCCCCGCTACGAACTCGCGGCAAGACTGGTGTCAATAGAGACGTTATCCGCAGCTACATCGAAAACGCTGAGCCTATCACCGTCATTGGCATAATCATCGATGTCCTCGAACAGGCAGATGACATTGTCCACGTCGATTTACGCAAACAGGAAATCACCTTCGACCGTTCCCTGAACAAGGCCAGAAACGCCCACGACGATGAACGGATTACCACCATCCAGCTGCGTGGCCTGGACACTTTTGTGTCCATCCGTGGGCAATTTCGTGCAGCAGAGATCACTGATGCTGCTACAACATTTGAGGCGCCCTTCGGCGACCCCACCAACACCCCGCACCCCCACGTCAGCTGCATCTGCATGGCCTCCGGTATGCGCGGCGCTCCTGTTCCCAGCAGCTCATTCTCGGCTCGTTGCCTGGGCCGTGTCGAAGAGTGGGACGCCAACACTGGCAAGCTGAAAGTGCACCCCATCGCCCTATTCCGATGATGCCGTCTCCACGCCGTGCGACGTCGGCGAACCACATGACATCACTGGCAACCAACGAAGGTTGTTCACGCAGCTCACCGCCGGGGTGACCGGTCCACGCCGAGGTTAGCGGCGTTTGACGGTCAAATAACGGTTACCAGATGATGACGACGTACGACGCTGGCCGTGACGAGTAATCACACTAGCTGGCGCCCGTCTCGCTGTTATGATCAAGCATCCTGCTTGGTCGCCCAGGAAATCCCTTTGATCTCAACAACCCTCGTCCCCTTACCGGGCAGGCGGACCTCCGGGATAGCCAGCCACTACACCTCGACCGGCTGGCCAGGGCAGGTCTGGCATCCCCGGCCTTCCTCAAGGCTACATACGCCAGCCCAAGGGCAGAGCCGCACGATTCACATACTGGTTCCGTCGAGGCTGCCCCTGGGCTGCCGCGTGGTCGGGTTGCGTCAGGCCGCCGGGATACACACGACTCCCCAGCATTCAAGGTTATTGAAGATCACAGTGCGCCGATGATCGTTTGGACACTTTATGGTTACAAAATAGACCTAGATAATCGAAAATGACCGCAGACAACGAGCGTTTGCAGCGGCGAGATCTGCAGGTAATCGGCACTGTTCACAAACGACCACTACCACGGTCCGAAAATCAGCGGCTTCGGGGCACGAGTCCCTGCAGCGCACTAGCTCTATCACCGTAATCGATAATAGAACATAAAGTGTTAGAATCTTTATTTGATCGGTGTCATCTCCACTCCACGGCTTCGCATCGCAGACCCGAGTTCCCCCCAGCTGGACTACCGCCCGGCTCACAGGGTTGGGCGCGCGAACCTCCACTAGGGTTGAATCGACCTACGTGTGATGAGCCGTTGCTTCCGGTCCTGTACGAGGTTCGGCCGATCAAGATCTCGTAAAGTTTGTTGACCACTTTGAGCTGCAACGTTGATAGCACAGCTGGGTTCTTAGAGCGCTCATCTACATCTTGATTGCCAATGGACTGAGAGCGGCGAACTACATGCAGCTCCACCCATGGTGCCACCTTTCGCTACAAGGTCGTAGGCGGCACAGAAGGGCCGACTGGGGAGTCCGACTCTTGTCTCGTTCCCGTTGAGGGTAAGCTTCAAGCCATACAGTTTTGACCACGAACTCGTGACAGTATATGGATCAGTCGAGTAGCGGAACCGAGCAATCTCACTAATGGCCGGAGCCTCTTGCGGTCCTGGACTCCGAGGGGCGTTGGAACTTCACCACGCTCATTCACGTCAGGAAATCGGATCTGCATAGGGTCAAAAAAATCAATCAGGTCGATGAGTGCGCGCTGTATCAACACCGCTCGATCTCCTACTCCGCCACCCTGGCCAAGTTGCTCCATGCTGGAGCCGCTATTACTCGTGACCTGGCTCCACGTACTCTAACCCACCCCAGGGCTTCCCCTCGCAGACTGAAAAGCTAAGAATGACGGGGGGCCACTGCCGCTTACGGGGGCCGATCACCTGGGGGCCCGTTCTGTCTGCGGCAGGGGCGCCCCCCAAGGCCAGGCGATCTCCGGTCGTAGCAGTCGGCTCGAACGCCGCGCCAGGGTAACTGGACTACAAAATACCGCGGCCACTCACACCCCAACATCATTCCGATAACTCCGTCATGACATCGAACCTGACGCGGCACACTCCGCGCATGTCAGCAGGGCTGGTTACATCCCGTTCATTCCCAGTGTTGATCGAAGGCACCCGACGAACTAGATTCCACGTATTGTGGCTCGATGGCGAGCAACTGCGGCGGATGGTCGACACTGAGCCGACTGCACGATAGTGATAGTCGAGTCGCCCGCCGTCAGAGCGCAACTGGACTCAGGTCTGCTCTTGGAGCCATTCAATCTATACCGCGTTTAGTCACGGACGGTATAGAGTTGGATGCGGTGCGTGAGCGTCGGAGGGGTGAGTGAACAGTTGCAACGAGACCCATGTGATCGAGTGTGACAGGGCTGAGTGCTTCATAACCCAGAGGTCGTAGGTTCGACTCCCTACCCCTGCTGCCAGGTGAACGGCCCGGGCATGGCTCTGATCCCTCCAAGGTTCAGAGCCCCCACCAGATCCAGGCGGTTCAAGTCACCACTAACTCGTGAACATACTAGGCCGTTCGGGTGGCGCACGGCTGTTCACGTCACGTTTGGTATTTCCTCACGATCAAATATTGCAAGCATAACCGCCATTATCCGGAAGAAGGCACCGTGGGCTACCCGCCAGAGCTGCCATCCCCGCCCGGTATCTTCCGATGACCCTGTCGATGTCCGCCCTAAAGTTGCTGCCTTGGGTTCTCGGCGGCCTGCTCCTGCTCTTTGTCGGTATCGCCAGTGGTGGCGAGCGGAGAGCTCCACGTCGACAGTTGCGATGGCCACGCCGCAGGCGCAGGCACTGGCCGCTGTGGACCAGGTCACTTCGCG
>JAXDGO010000118.1:0-5880 GCA_034665005.1 Solirubrobacteraceae bacterium
CGCGGCGCTGGCCAACGATGTGGGTATCCGTTGGCCAGCGCCGCTCTTCGGCTGTGATCAGGCGAGCCTGTTTCTAGCCTCCCAAAAAAACATGCCGATCAGACCGTGTCGACAGGAGCCGTTCTCGAATGCTCGGAGTCCCACGTACATTGTTGGAGAAGTCTCGTTAAATCCCGTTCCACTGCTGGTAGCTGCCGCCGTTGCAGTCATGGGTGTAGAGCTGCTTGTTGGCGTTGGAGTCCAGGCAGAACCCGGTGGCGAGGTTCTTTAGCGTCGTACCGTGGGTACCCCTGCTGAGAGTCCATTTCTGGTAGCTGCCGCCGTTGCAGTCGTGAGTGTAGGCCTGCTTGTTGGCGTTGGAGTCCAGACAGAACCCGGTGGCGAGGTTCGTCAGTGTGGTGCCGCTGCTGACAGTCCATTTTTGGTAGCTGCCGCCGTTGCAGTCATGGGTGTAGGCCTGCTTGTTGGCGTTGGAGTCCAAACAGAACCCCGTCGCCACGTTCTTAAGCACCGCTTCGGGCGCTCGGGCCTCGGTGGCCGCTGAGGCTGGCACGCTAAAAGCCAGCAGGGCTACCGCAACAGCAGCACCCGCGGTGGCACTGAGTCCGACGCGACGGAACATTCTTAGTTACTCCTTGCAGTCATATGACCCCAGTTGGTCACCGTGGTTGATACCACGCTGCTCCGGAAGACGCCCTTGTTGGGGCCACCGCGCCTGACGTGGCGCACGCCCCCAGCCATCGGTGACCGGCGTCACGGCCCGGACCAGGTACCGCGAGAGGAGTCAAGCTTGCAAAGCACGCCCAGACTCCTCCAGCGGATCCCGACCCCTGCTGTCTGCGTCAGCGTTGGCACAGGCGTGGAGAGCTTCGGCCAGGTCGTGGCACAGGTCAAAGGCTGCTTCCAGTGCGACGAGGTGCAGTTCAGGAATGGCTCGACGAGAATCCGCATCGATTACCGCTGGGAGGTGACTACCGTCGCTGATGGTGTGTTTGTGAAGGGCTTCAAACAGAACGTACAAGCCAGTCGAATCCATGGACGCGACAGCGGACAAGTCTATCGGAAGATGGGTGTTCTCATCGCCGCGCGCTTCGGCGCGCACATCTCTAAGACGGTGTTGTGTCCATGTTTATCTTGCCGGTCGTGGTGCAGACTGTTGTGTCGGGCTGAGGTCGAGTTAGTGTCACTGTAATAGCCGGTAGCATGGGACGACACGGCAACATTTCATGGGCCAAGGTTTTCTCCGGTCACGGTATGACTCCTCACCGAAGTGGCAAGCGGAGACAGAACTGTATACATCGACAACCCCCGTCACGCGTAGGTCTTCGGCCGGAGCCGATGCACGTGCAAATGATGCCTCACCAAAAACGCAGGCCCCGGAGTGCAGCCGCACGTGCAGATGATGATGAACGAAGATTCTCCGGACAACCGTGCTAGCGCGCCGGGAAACGCGTTCGCAAGCACGAAGCGGTGGTCAAGACGACATAGCGGTGGTCGGCAAAATAGTGGGGTTGCCAGCAGCGGGACACTAGTTCACACTGAGACCACGGCGAGATATTCGGAGCACCGGCTCCATATGACATCAGTCGGGCGCCTTAGCTCGCCGAGTGCACCAGCAACTACCCCCAGAAGCTGGCGTACTGACCGTCGACCGGGTATCCCCCAACCCCCCCCCGATACCCGATCGACGGTGCCTTATTTCCATGTCAATAGGACCGGAAACAAGCTGCCCCGCCGACGACGATACGGCCCCCAGCACCCCACCGAAACGTCCCGTCAGGCAACCGTGACCCGCCAGACGAGGATCCACTCAACCATCCACCTGGAAAGATCAACTAGGAAGAGGAGATCGAGGCTGAGCACGCCGAGTCGACCTGCCCCGGCTAGACCGCAGACCACCTAGGGGACGGAATCAGGCCGTCTCCAGGCCGTCAGACGTCGGGTAAGGTCGAGAATCGACGAGAACTAACGAGAACAGTATCCGCTGCTCAGCCATTGGTTCTAAGTACATCGCCAGATCAGCCCGCGCCAGAGAAGAGATCGCCCAGATCTTCGAAGATCAACCACGTTTGGCCGAGCTTACCCCCTGATTCGCCACCTCGTTGGGTCTGATGCCTGCCACTCGTTCCATCACGGAAGAACTCAGGTCAAACGGGTTGAACTGGGTCAGCACCTAACTGACGTGGATGACTCGCCTGTTCGTTGCTTCACCATTGTTCGCCTAGCGGCTTCGAGTTCCTGCCGTTGCGCATTGAGTGCGCGTTGCACAGCCGCTTGTCGCCTCGTTCGCGCATTAAGCGCGATCTCACTGAGTGTACATCCGATGAGCATGCCGAAAACCACTAAAAATATCGCTGCGAAAGCGAATAGATTAACGGTATTCATAACCCCTCCCGGAGGGATCTCGTCCTATGTAAAGTTCTTCCGTAGGCAATCAGTTAAGCATCCCACGGCTATCCACGCCTAGAGGGCGGCCCTCACCGCATGCTTTTCCCTCACCCAGCTCCCCTACTCGTCACTTAGGCAGTACGATGCTGACTCGGCCGACACCGCCATATGCACATGCACTAACAGCGTTCCCACCGGCCCCTACGCTGGAATTCTGATCGCCCGCCGTCAGCGCAGGTCTGGTCACGCTCGGTCGTTGTCGTCGCGGGCTCGCTCAAAAGGCAGCCACAGCGACGTGACCAACGCCGTACCTGTGGCCACAACTGGTGATCAGTGTGCCCATAGCTCGTGTATCAGGTCATGACATGAATCCTGCGGGAATCCTGAGGAGGGAACCAGACGTCGTTAATCCTGGGTGTGACACCACCAGGCTCAGCCGACTAGACGGGGCGGCCCGGTGAGCTGCTCCAGCTTCGCAGAAGTGCCAGTGCCGGGAGCGGGATGGTGCAAGATGACCCGGTAGCCAGGATGATCCGGCAACGGCAGGCTCGCATACTCAAAGATCAACTCACCCACTCGGGGATGAATGATGGTCTTGGCGCCCCGACTCACCTCAGCGACCTCATGCCGCGCCCACAGCTCGGCGAACTCCTCGCTGACCCTGCTCAAATCACCGGCCAACCGCTCATACTCAACATCATCAGGATAGCGGGCAGATTCAGCCCGGAACTGAGCGACAAGACCGGATGCAACACTCTCCCCATCCCTATACATCGCCCGATAACGTACACTAGTGAAAAAAGACACCAAACCATTGTGATCGCGGGCACTGAACCCAAACAACCCACACGCCGCTTCGTTCATCGCCGCGAAACCCCAGTACCGGTCGACGATATAAGCCGGTCGTGGCAACCAACCATCCAACAACCACTGAAATTCCAGGTTCACCTCAACGGACGCCGCATCAGTACTCGGCGGGTTAAGACCAGCCAACCGATACAGATGGGCACGCTCGTGCCCATCCAGCTGCAGCGTCCGAGCGATCGCGTCCAACACCTGCTCGGACACCTTAATATCCCGACCCTGCTCCAGCCACGTGTACCACGACACCCCAACCCCAGCCAGAACCGCCACCTCTTCCCGGCGCAACCCCGGAGTACGACGCCTGCCCACCTCAGGAAGACCAACATCGCCAGGTGACAACCGAGCTCGACGGGTCCGTAAAAAATCACGTAGCTCATCACGACGCCGCATTCCCCTAGAATACCTTCCGTGCCCCACCCACACTCGCACAAGAGTCACGATCACGACAAAACGGTGAAACTACGCGGCTGCCAAGGTAGGCGACTGCTTGGTTCAACAGCCCCGTATCTCTCGTCAATAAGCAACCCCGGCGAATCCTTGAGTGACGTCACCGAGTAGGAGCACTAACCGAGGCAGTCCCACGTCGGTTGCTTCTGCGAATTCCAATTCGGTGTAAGACACCTCGGGGTGATCTTGAACCGGCGAGCCGTACCAGAATCCCACGATCGCCACATACGCATCGGTTCTGCGGACCGCATCCCGGTACACCTCCGCAGGAGCCTGGTCACGAACAGTGAAGGAGGCCATGTCCGCGACCGCGTCCCCCCGTCCGAGACACCGCCGCCTCGGCTACCGCCACAAATGACCGCCACCGGCAGTCGACGCAATTCCGATGTATGACTCAAGAAAACGCGACGCGCCGCCGCCATGCTCCTCACCATCCCAGGCAGGCCAATCTAACGCGGCAGCGGCACGCCTCACGTGCAGTCGAGCGGCGCTCGCTGCCGGGTCCCCTGATCGCTTCGATTTATCGCCCGAGGCCGGCGCTTTCTTTTCTAAGTGTTTTCACGGTGCCGTCAGTCTGAATCTCGCCAATAATTAAAGTGGCGGAGCCAGGCTCGCCTGCTGCGGAAAATTCCAGCGGTCCAGAAGGACCGACGTAGGCAATATCCTTGCGCTCTTTTACAAGTGTCATACAATCGCGAAAGTTTAGGCATTTTCCGCCATCTTTCGTCACGTCGTTGATTTGTTTTGCGATGGCAGCGGGCTGGTCTGTGCCAGCGATAGCTACTGCGAGCGCGGTGATCACAATTGCATCGTAGGCTTGCGCGGCATAGTTTATATTGTGCAGCCCAGGGTTTGCCTCTTGCAATCGTTTCACGAATACATCATCGCCAACATCGGGAGCAACTCCCCTCATTCCCGCCAAAACTCCCGGATCCTGCGGATCGACCTGACCGGCTAGAGAATTGTTGAAGTTAGACGTCGAACCATAGAGTCGCTTACTCTTAGGACCGAGACCCTCCTGAATCATGGCAGATAAGATCGAAGCGCTTTCCGAAAAACCGATCAGAACAATCGCGTCGGGATTCTTATCTTTTATCCGTTGAATCTCCTTGCTATAATTGCGCGCATTTGGGTCGTAATGAAAAGAGTCAAGCACCTTTCCCCCGGACTTCTGGATCGCAGCGACCGTTGTTGACCTTTGGTCGTTGCCGGCCATGTCGTCGCGCGACACCACCACCGCCGTCGCATTGCCATCAGCGACAACGAGCCTACCGAGCACGGTACCCTGGACCACTGCGGGAGGCGTGGCTCGGAAATAGAGCCCTCGATCGGGATAGGTAGTGAATATCTGCGCCGCATTTGAGGGGGAAAAAAGGATTGCCCCTGCACAGGTGACCTTGTCGATCACGTTGAGAGCCACGGCGGAAGTCGCCGGACCGATAATTACATCCACCTTGCGTGACAGCAGTTCATCGATTGAGCGACTGGCAGTGTCCGCAGCGGGGTCATCCTCGTCGCGCTGATTTATCGGATCAAGCTTCACCGCGGTAAGACCGGGAATACCACCGGCCTCATTGATGTCTTTCATGGCCAACTGCACACCGGCATCCAACGCAGGACCCGAATAAACAAACGCGCCTGTATTCCTCGGGAACAACGTCCCAAACGACAAAATACCGTCGGAGGATCGGACGCTCGACGAACAAGGGATAGACGTAGGAGCGCCCGCCTTACCCGAAGACACCGCATTGGGCACGATAATAGCAGCTCCCACCGCAACCATGAGCACCAGACCGCCGATCGCTAAACGACCTTTTTGTCGAGATCGGCGATCCACGGCATGAGGTCGCGGAGATAGCCTGTGGAACGCCTCACCAGCGGCCGCCTGAATATCAGGACTCGGATCATTGTCACGCAAGTGAAGCAATTCGCGTCGAGCTGTCCGCTTCTGCCCTCCCCGGACATCGCCGGCCATTAGGCGCGTCAAACCGTCGACCGCCCATAATCGCTCCCACGGCAGCTGGCCTTGTAGGGCTTGTTGCAATTGGGCCGGCAACGGCGCTTCCGCATGAGGATTCTTAGCTAAATAAAGCTTACCGCGCACTCCATCTGCAGACATCGTAGGTGTCTGATCCGGACTTTTCCGGCGAACCTGCTCATACACATAATCATACAACTCGG
>JAXDGO010000119.1:0-2823 GCA_034665005.1 Solirubrobacteraceae bacterium
AACATGAAGCTCATGGGCGATGCAGGTGAGCGCAATTTCATGATGAAGGTGCGTCGGCGCGGCAATGGTGACCGCCTGCACGCCCTCCGCGATCAGGTCATCGAGACCAGCGAATGTCCGGCAGCCGATCAGCTCGGCCGCGCGGGCGCGATGCGCCGGCAAAGGATCGACAATCCCCACCAGTTCGATGCCGGGCAAGCCAGCCAATACGCGGGCATGGTTGCTGCCCATGATGCCGGCACCGATGACGCCGACCCGAAGCGCGCGTTCTGCGCCTGCTCCGACCGCAGACCCGTTTGAACTCATCTCATTGAACCCCGATAAAGTGTGACGATGAGGCCGTCCCCGACCCACGACCAGCGCCACGAGGTGTCCTAGCACGTCGTCACAAATGTGGCGAATGCCCGCGAAGTAATCCCAAACACGTTTTGATTCAAACAATTACACCGTTTTACGCCGATCGGTAGCCGTAAACGGCCGCAATAAGCCTTATGACTGCAGGTAAGCCTGCGCCCAGGTGGCTGCTTTCCATGTGGAACTGGGTCGTGGCAGTCGTTTTCCGTAAACTTCGTTTTTCCGATTCGCTTTCGCAGATCGGCACCCTGAAGTAGGTTGGCATGGGGCAGCCACATGATCAGAACAGTTGTAGCGCTGGCGTCGTTGCTGTGCGCTGCGCTTATCGTGACGTGGATTGTATCGGAGAACGCCAGCCCGGTTATTTCCAGCAAAAATCAGCGTAACCTGGTTTCGAATCAGAGCGCGCCAAAAATTCGCGTCGGTTACATCGGTGACAGCATCCTTCAGGGCAACAATCTGGCAGCGCCGGATGGCTTGCTGATCACCGCACAGGCGAATCGCGAGATTACCTGGACGCGCGCGCTTCACCCGCACTTCGATATCGATACCTGGATCGATCTCACAGACTCCTTTCGGCATTTTGCCGGCATGAACGGGGGGCTTTCCGGCGACACCAGCGCGCATGTCCGCGCACGCATGAATGCGCCTGGTTTGCCATCCCCCGATATCATGATCGTTTCGGTCGGCATCAACAGCGTGACGTTTGGCGTTAGCGCGCACTCCATCCAGTCCGACCTGCAGGCGATCTGCCAATTTTACCTGCAACGCGGCATCAAGGTCATCCTTTCGAATATCCGCCCGATAAGTGCCGAGTTCATCCCGGACGGCGACCCGCAATTCACCGTGAGGTCGGACGTCAATGCATGGATCCGGGAGTTCGCAACGACGACTCCTGATGTGGTGTTTTGGGATGTTGCCGCCGCTTACGACGACGGCTCAGGCCGGCCGATAGCGGGTTACACCGTTGACGGCCTGCACCCCTCGTCGCTCGGATCGCAGCATGCCGCGTTCTCGCTGGTGCCTATCATGCAGCGCCTGGTCAAACCCTTGGATCGGCGCGCCGGTCCTGACGCGATCAATTTCTTTCCGAATGGCCGGCTTGCCGGAAACCGCGGCACTGCGGGACCTGGGGTCAAGGGCCGGATAGCCAACGGTTTCACGGCAGAGATGTTGTCCAGAGGCGCAACAGTTACGGTCGAAGCCGCTACGCACCCGAACCGGGAAACCGGCGGAGGCACTCAGGAGTTTTCCTTTACGCTCCATGGCGGCTCAAGTGTCGAGGTGTTCGGACTGACCGGAACGCGCTTCGACGTGTCGATGCTGGCCGGGAAATGGGTGAAAGCGCGCTGCAAACTCACGTTGCAGCCCTGGGATGGCTGGCGAGCGCTGACTTTCAATACGACCTACATGGAGTGGGAATCGAACGCCCCCACAACGGATGAACTGACGCACGGTGTCGTCTGGGATCTGGAGTTGGAGACAATGCCGTTCAGATTACCCGACAATCCAAGCCGAATCGCACCTGTGCTCAGGATGTATTTGCATGCCGACACGGCGACAGGCCCGGGCGTCCTGCAGGTCAAGGGATTCGAATTTTTCGAGGTCGATAGTCCGCTGTCTCCACGCAATTCCGCGCGCGAACAGAACTAGGTCCCGAAGGTCGACGGTTACGGTTATTGCGCGCGCGGTCGTGCAGCGCAAACAACATCACGAGCGCTGATAGTCATCCTCGATGCGGATGATGTCGTCCTCGCCGAAATAGCTGCCGGTCTGCACCTCGATCAGCTCCAGCAGAATCTTGCCGGGATTTTCCAGCCGGTGGATGGCGCCGATCGGGATGTAGACCGATTCGTTCTCGTGCACGGTCTTGACCAGATCGTTGACGGTCACGCGCGCCGCGCCGCGCACCACGATCCAGTGTTCGGAGCGATGGTGATGTTTCTGCAGCGAGAGCCGGCCCCCGGGCTTGACGACAATACGCTTGACCTGGTGACGATCGCCATTGTCGACCAATTGATACGAGCCCCACGGACGGTGCACCTTGAGATGATCCTCGGTGACCTGGGGCGCCACCGCTTTCAATTTCGCGACCAGCCGCTTCAGGCCGTTGGCATCCTTCTGGCGTGACACCAGGACGGCGTCCAGCGTCGCGACGACGACCAGATCGTCGACGCCTTCCAGCGCCACCAGCGCCTTGTCGGTCGACACATTGCAGTTGCGGGAATCCTCGAACACGGCAGTCCCCTGCGCGGCATTGCCGTCGCTGTCCTTGCCTGACAGCTCCCACACCGCATGCCAGGAGCCGATATCGGACCAGCCGCACGCCACCGGCACGACGGCGGCGTGCAAAGTCTTTTCCATCACGGCGTAGTCTATGGAGATGGCCTTCGCCGATCCGAATGCGTCGGGATCCAGCGTGACAAACCCGAGATCGCGGCCGGCTTTGGTCACGGCGTCGGTGACGGC
>JAXDGO010000120.1:0-3119 GCA_034665005.1 Solirubrobacteraceae bacterium
GCCAGCGCGGCAGCACCTACCAGATCCGGGTCTCCGGCGGGTACGACCCCGTGACCGGTCGGCAACTGTTCCACAGCGGTTCGGCCGACACCGAGGACGCAGCGATCGTGTTCCGCGACCGGCTGCGCCAGCAGGTCCAGGACGCCACGGCGGCTCGGACGAACGTCACGCTCGGCTACTTGCTCGACGAGTGGCTCGCCGGCCATCAGGTTGAGGACACCACTCGCGCCACCTACCGGCTACTGATCGACAGCTTCATCCGTCCAGCACTCGGCGACACGCCGCTCAGTCGCCTGTGCCGGCTCGGTCCGCGCCCCTTCGAGCAGCTCTACGCCGAACTCCGGACCTGCCGCCGACGCTGCCACGACCGGACCTTTGTGGAGCACCGCACACCCCGACCGCACGCGTGCGACGAGCGGTGCGCGGCGCACGCATGCAAGCCGCTTGCGCTGTCTTCGGTCCGCCAGTGTCACGCTGTGCTTAGCGGCGCGCTTAGCTCTGCCAAACGATGGGGCTGGATCACCGTCAATCCGTTGGACACCGCCCAACGGCCGCGCATGCCTGCCCCGCAGCCGACTCCGCCGTCACCGGAGGAAGCGGCGAAGATCGTCAACGCTGCGTGGGATCAGGACGAGGACTGGGGGACGTTCGTGTGGCTGGCGCTCGTCACCGGTGCGCGACGCGGTGAGTTGCTCGCTCTCATCTGGGATGACGTCGACCTCGTCGCAGGGACGCTTACCATTCGTCGGGGCCTGGTGCGGCACAACGGTAAGACGTTCGTCAAGGACACCAAGACGCACCAGATGCGGCGGATCTCGCTCGATGAAGCCACGGTTGAGATCTTGGATGCTCACAAGGAGCGTTGCACCGATCGTTGTACGGGCATCGGCACCGTACTGGGAGATGGCGAGTTCGTCTTCTCTTACTCTCCGGATAGCCGGCACCCGTGCAGCCCCAGTGCTATCACACACCGCTACGCCAGGATGACGGCAAAACTCGGCCTCCGCACACACTTACATGCGCTGCGGCACTACAGCGCAACCGAGTTGCTCGCCGCCGGAGTCGACCTGCGCACCGTCGCGGGCAGGCTTGGTCACGGCGGTGGCGGGTCAACGACGCTCAAGGTGTATGCCGCGTGGGTCGCCGGCGCCGACAAGAAAGCCGCTCACCTCATCGCGTCCCGGCTGCCCCGGCCACCGCAGGTGCACGACGAGCCGAGCTAGCCAACGCCGACCACGGCGGCTTCGCATGACTGCACAACCTGCGCCCCAAGCTCCGCTGAAACCGTACGGGGAATCCTGGACGCCTCCAAGCGAAAGAGCTGGTCGGTACAGATTCGCCGAACCTTCGTCCAGCAGGGACATCAGAGCGGCTCCCGGGCGGGACCACTAAGTGGCCTGGTACGCCCTGCGCGCGCTTGACGTTTACCTACTCCACCGTGCCTTGGTGAGCCACGAAGTGGGAGACCTCGCTTGCGGCCGAGACGTGGCCTGCACTGTGCGATACCGCAGAGTCGACCCGCGCGGAGCGTTGTCCGGAGCTGGCGCAGCGGAGAACGCGCAGATAGCTCGGGGAGCAGGAATCGATGGTCTTATCCCGGTGCTCCGCGGAGGACAACCCGTACCGGGCATCGGATCAAGGCTTAGGAGGATTACGAGTGCGGCGTTCAACGAGACGGAAACATGCCTCCAAACAGGAGGTTGTAGTAATAAAAAGCGTCGTTAGTCTTATCGCCTAAGGTCGCTGTCAATGCCTTGCTTGCTCGCGTTGCGCCCGTGTGCAGCTTAGAAAGGGCATCGGCCCGCTTGGCGTCTGACGAGCAGGCGTAGAAGCGCCCCGCCGCGTGCTTGGGATCGTTCATGCCAGCGAGCTGATGATTCTCTAGAGAATCCAGCAGCTGAGAAATGTCCCAGTACGGTAGGAAACTCGACTGGCTTGTGACATGCTGGGCCGCTCTCATCTCCAGGTAGAACGAGGAGACGGGCACGTTGTTGTAGTACTTCCACGCCTTCGCGAGTCGCGCCAGCTTCTTCGCACCACCGTTCGTCTTCTCACGCTGGTTGCACTCGTTCACGTACGCGAGGTGCTCCAACGGGGCGGTGTCCATCCAGCCACTACTGGCCCCAGGGATGTCGTATACGACCACACCTTTACGATCAGCAGGAAAGCCGGGAATGATCTCCCACGTTTCGTCACCACCAGCGAACTCCACCACCACCGCCGGTCGACTCACACGAACCGTCGTGTGCGGGAAGCTCGACTGCAGCGCTTCCTTGATCCAGCGAAGCGCAGTGTCCGAGCTGGTGGGACGGCCACCTGCGATGCTCACCAGCAGGTCGACGTCGGTGTGGTGCCGAACGCCCGTTCCGTGCCGGAACGAACCGGTCTCCCGAAACATGTACACTGTTAAGGCGTTCTTGATCGACTTCTCGACGCTCGCTCTATGCTTCGCCGCGGCGTCGCGCTGACTCTGCAACGGCGTCAGCCGCTCCAAGAAGGCGTCGAATCCCTGCTGAACCGCCCGTGGCACAGGTGACCCTCCCTGGTCTACTGGTTGCTCTGTGGCGCCCTGGCGTCGACTTCATAGATCTGTCCGCCGCTGGAGATGTTCTTGCTGCCCTTGCGGTAGGCCCGCCGGTTGGGTGGCTCGACCGTCTTGTTCTGCTCGTCCCGGCGGGCGGTCAGCTCGGCGAGCGTTGCTCGAGCCTCCTCGATTGACTGATGCGGTAAATCGATCAGTCGCGCCTGGCGAGCCGCGGTCTGGATCTCCAGATAGGCGTTGGCAGCAGCCGCCGCCTGATTCATCCGGTGCGCTGCATTGACCGTGGTCAGGATGGCGCCGAAGCCGGCG
This sequence comes from Solirubrobacteraceae bacterium, assembly GCA_034665005.1. Taxonomy (GTDB): domain Bacteria; phylum Actinomycetota; class Thermoleophilia; order Solirubrobacterales; family Solirubrobacteraceae; genus Palsa-744. The sequence goes on from JAXDGO010000120.1 coordinate 2,852, forward strand.
GAGGCAAGGGCGAGGACGCCCGCGATGATGCGGCCCGTCGTGGCAGCGAGGGCCGTGGCGCCCGAGACCGCGGCGAGCACGCTGGCCGGGACACCTAGGCCGAGGTTGAGACCCCGCCACTGCTTGGAGGCCTCGAACTGGATCTGAGCGCTATACATCGCGCTCTCCTCCAGACGCTCCAGCTCATCCTGGATGGCCGTCCGGCAGGTCTCCGTACCCAGTTTGGGCGGTTCGTCCCTCACGCGGGCAGACCCTACAGACGGACTCC
>JAXDGO010000121.1:0-2526 GCA_034665005.1 Solirubrobacteraceae bacterium
TGAGCTTGTGCAGATTTCGAGCGACACTCCTGGTCAGGTCGTCAACACCGGGCACCTTCGTTGCTTCTGCGACACGAATCCGCTCGACGAACTCTGCGTAGTGTTGTGCGTACCGGCGACTCTGATAGGCGATCAGATCGGAGACGCGCACCGCGATGTCTTGGCCGAGTGGCGATTCGGGCATTGCCCGAACTATCGCTGCAATACGACGGGCATCGTCCGATATGGGCTTGGGCCGAGGCTCTTTTCGCAATTGTGCGACGGCGGTGTCCAAATCGGCTGGTACAGCCACGGCTTGCCGACCTCGGCGGAATGCTTGCAGATTCTCTTGCACCTTAACGCCGCTGCCGCGAATGGCTTCCTCGATGTGTTCGGCGCGCAGGGGCAGTCTGCCGGCTTGGTACGCCGCACCCACCAACAGCATGTTCGCGAACTGATCCTGGCCGAACAAAGTGGTGGCCAGCTTACGGGCATCGAGGATGACGGCGTGCTTGGCGCGAGTGGCCTCGAGTATCGGCGCCATCGCCTGACTGATTGCCGGGAACGTCGTGTCCGGGTCGACGACCATTTGGCCGGTTGGCACCGCCGACGAAGAGACGACTGCAACCGTGCGGTGCGGATCGGCAGCGAGCAGGTAGCCAGCCTCGGCCGCGACCAGCACATCGCAACCTAGGTACAGGTCGCATTCGCCCTCGCCGGCGCGGCTCGCCACCGCTGTCGAATGATCGAAGATCTTTATGTCGGAAACCACCGCTCCGCCTTTTTGGGCTAGGCCGGTCTGGTCCAGAGTGCGAACGTAGCGCCCCGCAATTGTCGCGGCTGCGGCCAGCGTCTGGGCGACCGTGACGACACCGGATCCGCCGATGCCGGTGATTCGGGTGGTGTGCGGCGCGGCGGCCAGCTGAGGCGGTTCGGGGAGATCAGCCGTCTCGAGTTCCCTCAATGTCACTTTTGCGGGGCTCGAGCGGCGAGGCACTATTGTCATGAAGGCCGGGCAATCTCCTTTGAGGCAGGAGAAGTCGAAATTGCACGAAGATTGGTCGATCCGCGTTTTCCGACCGAACTCGGTCTCGATCGGCTGAACCGACAGGCAATTCGACTTGGCGCCGCAGTCCCCACAGCCCTCGCACACCCGCTCGTTGATCATGACGCGTTGAATGGGTTGAACTACTGTGCCGCGCTTGCGCTTACGACGCAGCTCGGTAGCGCACTCCTGATCGTGGATGATAACCGTGACACCCGGTGTGGCGGCCAGCGTCCGCTGCGCCTCGTCCAGACGATCGCGATGCCAGCAGCGCACACCACGCGGTAGATCGTTGCGACGGTATCGTTTCGGGTCGTCAGTGGTGACGATGATCCGCGTGACCCCCTCGGCAAGCAATGCCCGCGCAAGATCCTTCACGGTGAGCGCGCCTTCGGGCTGCTGACCGCCCGTCATCGCGACCGCGGAGTTGTAGAGGATTTTGTAGGTGATGTGAGAGCCGGCTGCGACGGCGGCGCGCACCGCGAGACTGCCGGAGTGATGAAAAGTCCCATCCCCCAGGTTCTGGATCAAATGGGACTGCTGGACAAAAGGACTCATTCCGATCCACTGCGCGCCCTCGCCGCCCATCTGAGTCAGCCCGGTGATGCTGCCCACCAGTTTCTCGTCCATGAGCGTGACTAGACCGTGGCACCCGATGCCGGCGCCGACCAACGAGCCGTCAGGCGCCTTCGTCGACGAATTGTGCGGACACCCCGAACAGAAATAAGGGCTGCGAGTTACCAAGGGAAGCGCCAGTCGCGATTTCGGTGATCGGCGCCCGTTGAGCCACTCCCGGACCGAGGGAAGCTCGCTGTGGCACAGCAGAATTTCCGCAAGCACGGGGGCGATCGTGTCGGCGGTGAGTTCGCCGTTGCTCGGGAACGCCGGGCCGTCCTCCATATTCCGCTTGCCGACGATCAACGGCCCGCCCTCGTTGTGACCGTAAAGCTGGTCGCGGACGGCGGTTTCAATGAAGGGCCGTTTGTCCTCGACCACGATGATCTTCTGCAGGCCTGAGGCGAAGCCTTTCAGCGTGCGCGGCTCGATGGGGTCGATCATCCCCAGCTGAAGCAGGCGAATTCCGTGTTGCGCCAGCTCTGTATCGTCGAGACCCATCCGCCGCAAAGCTTCACGGACGTGGAGGAACGTGGGTCCGGCGGCGATGATCCCGATGCGGTCGAGGGCAAGGTGCGCGGTGACGAGGTCGAGTTGGTTTCGCGCGGCGTAGTCGATTGCAGCCTGACGACGTTCGCCGTCGCGACTGCGTTCCAGAACTCCGAGCATCGGTTGCATCATCTTTGCCGTCACTGCGTGGTCTACTGCGCGTACAGGTCCCACGGGGATTACCCGGCCGGGGGCGACATCGACTGTCATTGAGCCGTTGGCAACGTCGGTCGATATCTTGAGCGCCACCCATAGGCCGCTGGCTCGTGACATGGCCGCGGCATGTAGGCCAAGGTCCAGGATCTGTTGAGGGTCCGCGGGGTACAGCGTGGGAATGC
>JAXDGO010000122.1:0-3736 GCA_034665005.1 Solirubrobacteraceae bacterium
CCAGGTCGTGGTGTGCGAGCCAGGTCAGCGCCTCGGCACGCAGGCCGCGGTACCCGTCGAGGTGCTGCCAGACGCTCGCGCTCAGGTCCTTCGCCGTCGGCTCCGCGAACTTGCGAAGACGATTCGCACGGGCACACAAATTCGAACGACTCCGGTGGACGCCGGCCCGATCGCCGTCGACAGCGGGTCGGCACCACACGAACGGATCGAACTCGCCCCAACGCAGGTGCTCGATGCCGGCGCACGTCAGATCAAACCGCGGCGAATCCTCCGACCTCAAACGAGCCCGCAGGTCCTCGAGCTCACGCTGCTCGCGCCAAATGACACGAGCCGTCTGCCAGATCCACCGGGCCACGCCTGGCTCGTCCGTTGGCGGCGGCATCAGGACAACGAGGCGGGTGTCACCGTGGGTGAGTGGACGGGTCAGCGCCCGCGGCAGCAGGTGCGCCGCGTTTCCGAGCTGCTGCCACGCCTCCTCGACGTCGCCGCGGGCCTGCGCCGCCATGCTCGACGCCACCACACGCTGCAACACCACGAGAGACGCCGAACCTTCCGGGAGCACGATCGACGGCCTGGAGTGATCAACGTGCCGCCAGTCGCCGACCTCGAGGGCGCGAGCTGCCACTTCCAGCCACGATCGAGGCTGGTGGGGGGATCCCGGCCCAGTCATGTCGTCGCTATCCGTCGACCACCGGCGGAGCCGCCGATGACGGAACGGAGGAGGCAGTATCCGCCGATCCCTCCGTCGGAACTCATGACGGACGCACCCTGTCCGTTGGCGCTTGTCGGATCGTGCAGGTAGCGAAGCAGTTCGGACACGACTTGGCACCCGCAACGCCCAAGCCTTGACACATTGGACAGGTGGACACAAGCTTCCACCGTGGGTCGCGGTACGTCCTGCCGGACTTTTGGTTGCGCCGCACCTCCCAACCGCGGGCGGTAGCATCAAGGTCTGGATTGCGGAAGATGAAATGATCAATCCTGTCGATGAGGCGCGCAATTTGTGTTGCAATCGCGCGCAGAGGAGTAGCCTTCTTCATGCTCTGATCTGCCAATCTCGTGTGACCACGGGAGGTACTACGGAGCGCCCTCACCCTCCGTGTTCGAGCACGGACGGTGGGATCAAAGCGAGGACGCGCTTGCGTTCCCCGCCTACGGAAGAGCGTCGGCGTTTCCGCGTCGGCGCTCTTCTAGCGTCTGGACGCGGCGCAAAGTGCGGCGTCCGGTCTGGATCAGTCCCGCCTGCCGACCACCGCCCTCCTGTGCCCGGTCTCTCCCGGGCCCGTACGGGTGATCAGGGGGCGTGTCGAAGCCGTCCTTCAAACCGGTGTACGGTAGAGTTCTATCTTTACCTGGCAACTGCCATTTAGCAAGACCAGACACTTGGAATAACCGGTGCTCAACCCGGAAGGGGATCAGTGACGGTGGCGCCGCAGTCCAACCCGACAGTTGCCCGCCGGGAGTTAGCGGTATTCTTCCGGAGCCTGCGTGAGCAGCGCAAACACAGCCTTGACGAGCTCGCCGGGTACCTCGGCGTAGCGGCGAGCCAAGCCTCTCGCTTAGACACCGGGGCTCGCGGGTATCGTGTCGAGGACGTCGAAAAACTGTCCACGTGGTACGACCTCGCTGAGGCAGACCGCAAGCGGCTACTGGCACTTGCCGAAGAGAGTCGCAGGAGGAGCTGGTGGCAGCAAGTCGAAGTTGCTCCGGCCTACCGAACCCTGATCGGGATGGAGCTGGCGGCAGTCTCGATCAACGAGTACTGCGGCAGCGTGATGCCCGGGCTACTTCAGACACGTGACTACGCCGAGGCGGCAGCAGCCGCTGGTGCGATTGACCTACAGCCCGAGAAGATCCACTCAGCCGCGGCCGTCCGGATGCGTCGCCAAGAAGTCCTTGAGCGCGACCCACCGCCGCAACTCTGGGTAGTGATGGACGAGGCAGCTCTGGCGCGAGTGGCCGGCGGTCGCGAGATCATGCTGACACAGCTCCAACACCTTCACTCCATAGCGATGCGGCCGAACATCACCGTGCAAGTAATCGGCTTCGAGTATGGCCTCCATCCAGGCCTCACTGGGCACTTCATCCTACTCGGGATGGACGGCAGTCTGCCCGACGTCGTCTACAAGGAAGACCAGCTTGAAAGCTCAGATTCGAGCCTTGAAGAAAACCTTCGGTTCACCCGCCGATTATGGGACTCGTTACGTGCGCTAGCACTAAGTCCCCGTGATTCTCTTGACCGCATAATGCAGTACGCCGAACGGCTCGCAAACTAATTTTGCCCGTCCCGAGAGTAGCTTCCCCGGAAGGAACGCACTAAATGCACGTTTCTGACGTTGCCGACTTGAAGTGGATCAAGTCGAGCCGTAGCGCTGGCGTTGGCGCATGCGTTGAGCTCGCCCCGACCGGCGACATGATCGCTTTGCGTGACTCGAAGACTCCGGAGATTCACCTCTTTTACACCCGCGCCGAGATCGATGCCTTCCTATACGGCGCGAAGCGCGGGGAGTTCGACCACCTACTTCACCGCACCGACTGAGCAGCGAGTCAGCCCCGCTGGTCCCAGCTCCGAGCATGGCCGGTGTGGCTGGGCTTGCAGCGGGGTTGATGGGTCGCGCCCGCAACCGGTGGCAGACGTTGCTGTGACGGTGCCCACCATGTGGACCTCCTGTAGCATGATGGCAGGCTGACTCGCATACTTACCGACAGGCGAAAGCGGCAGCTCCACGGATGGACGCCGCGACCGAGGCCGGACAACGTTCCGAACCGAGCCGCGTTGCGTCGCCGCAGGGGTGGAGGCCTGGTGTTGCAGCCCGAGCTGAGATGGATCAAAGCCCAGCAGTCCATTGGTGTGGGCGCCTGCGTTGAGCTTGCTGTCGACGGTGACTTGATCGCCCTCCGTAACTCCAAGAATCCCCATCTGCACTGCTATTTCACACACGCGGAATTCGCAGCCTTCCTCGTCGGTGCAAAGAAGGGCGAATTTGACCATCTCCTTGAGTTTTGATCGACTCGATTCGATAGGTCGATCTGCACAGCAAGTCGAAGAGAACCTTCGCGGTCGGTCTTGAGCCCGCGCATCGGGCGCAGGCGCCGTTTGAGCTGTCCGCGGTCGGTCTCCATCCGGTTGCTGGCGTACTAGTTGGTGTGGTGGCCGCCGGGGCCAGCTCATCGAGAACACGCGGGTAGACCGCCGCTTTGTCAGCCGTGACCTCCACCGGGGTGACCTTGGTGGTGTTCAAGGCGCGAGTGAAGAAGCACCGTGCCGCTGCGGTGTCCCGCCGCTGTGAGAGGGAGACATCGAGGAGCTCAGCTCAGCCTGCCTAAGGCTGTCATCCACCAACGCAACTGTGCCCTCTGGAGGCCATCGCCAACACTTACCACTTGCCGCACGTGGAGCGGCCGGAGAAGTTCGTGGCGGCGCTGTCGGGTTCCTTAGCGGAGCTGGCCGGTGTCGTCGAGGTTGACGTGCTGGCACCCGGCTCAGGGCCAAGTTGTCGGCCGCCGCACTGGCCTGGTTCTGCCGGCAGCATTCTCCAAACTGGTCGAAGAGCTGGCCGAAGAGATCACCCACTGCAGGGCTTGGTCTACGAGCACAACCAGAGCTGCCTGGCACCTGATCGTCGACGGCGCCAGGCTACGGAGATTTGGAGATGACCCGGCCCTGGCGGGTCTTGAAGTTCACGCCGCGCATCACCACCTGGTCGAGCGCTTTAGGACCGGCCCATAGTGGATT
>JAXDGO010000123.1:0-3501 GCA_034665005.1 Solirubrobacteraceae bacterium
TCAGAAGTATCTGGAGCGCTACGACGCCCCGGCCGGTGTTTTGATGACATCCATCCCGCCACAGGGAAACTTCGGCAACGCCCTGCGCTGGATCCGGCAAAGCCCATCGGATTTCGCCAAGATGACGATCACCGGTAAAGCGTTGCCGTACATCACCCCTCCGCAATTGGCCCGCGAACGATTCTTCTCGCCGCACACCCCGGAGGCCGACGTTCGCAGGTACGCCGCGCGATTGCAAGAGGACAGTTCGCGGATCGGCATCGACTGTCTGCTGTTGCGCCTGCCCCGACCCAAGCGTGTGACTGCGCCGATACTGGTGCTCGGGGCCGACGAGGACGGCGCGCACACCCGCAAGGAAATTCTCGCCACTGCCCGGGCCTACGGCACCGAGGCGGAGTTCTTTCCCGACATGGGACACAACATGATGCTCGAGCCCGGCTGGGTCGCCGTCGCCGAACGAATCGACAGCTGGCTCGGCACGCGCGCGCTTTGAGCCTCGCCGGTCACGCGCCGTTGGCGGGTACCAACTCCAGCGGAAGGTGCTCTAGCCCGCGCATCGTCGGGTTGTCGAGGTAGCGATAGTCCCCGGCGAGACGGATCTCCCCGACCCTGGGCAGCAGTTGGGAAAACACCCGAGCGCCTTCCAGCCGGGTCAGCGGCACGCCCAGGCAGTAGTGGACACCGCCGCCGAAAGCGAGGTGATCGGTCGGATTCCGGTCGAGGTCGAAGGTGTCCGGATCCTGGTAGTGGCGGGGGTCGCGGTTGGCGGCGGCGAACAACAGCAGCACGCGGGCACCGGCTGGAATCGTCTCGTCGCCGACGGGGTAGTCGCGGGTTGCGGTGCGATAGAAGCCCTGCACCGGAGAGCCCATCCGCAGCTGCTCCTCGACCGCGGCCGGAATCAGCTCGGGGTGCGCGCGCAGCCGGGCATACAGCTCGGGCTGCTGAGCCAGCGTCAACAACAACCCCGACAACATGTTTGTCGTCGTCTCGCTGCCGGCGCCGATCAACATGGCGGCGCTCCAAAAGATCTCGTCGTCGGTGAGCACGTCGTCGGCGTCGGCGGGAGTCATCATCGAGATCAGGTCGTCACCGGGATTGAGGCGTCGCTGCGCGATCAGCGGGTCGAGGCTGCGGCGCATGGCCGCGGTCGCGCTTCCTGAGCGCGCGGAGAGCCTCATGCCGTGCGCGGTCAACGGCGCGAAGGCGCCCGCAACCATATCGTCCGACCACGCCACGAATTGCGGCTGATCCTGCTGCGGGATGCCGAGCATCCTGGCGATCAGCCGGGTCGGCAGCGGTTTGGCGAGTTCGGTGACCGCCTCGGTGTGGCCTTGGGCGATCACGGTATCGACGAGCTCGTCGGCGACCTCGTTGATGTTGGTCTGCCAGGCCGTCATTGCGCGAGCGGTGAAAGCGCGGGAGACGAATTTGCGCAGCCGAGTGTGCTCAGGCGGGTCGGCCGCGTTCATCGATGGCAGGTAGACGCGGAATCGGCTTTGGCTCTGGGCTGACGACAATTCCTCATCGTCGCGCAAAGCTTTTCGCACATCGTCATAGCCGGCGATGATCCAGATGCCGCGCTTGCGGTTGTACCAGACGCTGGGTACCTCAGTGCCCGTCAGCAAAGACTGATAGCCCGGGTACGGATCGTGCATGACCTGCGCCGAGAACGGGTCGAAGTCGGTGGCGGGCGCGGTTTTCCGGCCGGTCAAGGAGTAGCCATACGAGGTGGCTTTGTCCCGCGCCACCCCGAGCGCGCCGTCGACGCCGACCTTCATCAGGCTGGCGCGGAATCGCAGCCTGCGAGCCAACGTCATCTGGCCGAACCCCCTCGTGAAAACCTGCTGGCTGACAGCCCGTTGCCGCGGAAAGCGTAACCCACGCCGCTTACGCGTTCAGATGTCTGCAGGGCCGATCGCAGCGGGCGTCCCTGCGCCCGCGTGCGACCGATACGAATGTCAGTCCTTCGTGAGATGGTATGCGCGGTAGTCGATTTCGCCGCGTTCCAGGTCGTTGTAGAACCAGGAACCGTCGACCACGGCGAATTCACGGCCGAATTTACGCAAGAAGGCCGGCAACCGGTTGTTGATGAGCTCGTTGGAGCGTGGCGAATTCTTTTTCAGGCCGCGCAGGACCTCTTCGTTGATGACCCGGGAGGAGACCTGCCGCATACCCGAGTTCGCCAGATCAGACTCCCATGCCGGGAAGCCATCGCGGTTGCGGAAGTCCACGTAGAGGAAGTGCCCACCGGGGCGAAGCACCCGCTTGACCTCGCTGAGGAAACGGTCGAAGTGTGGGTAGATGTGCGACGCCTCGACGTTGATTACCACGTCGAACGACTCGTCCGGGAACGGCAGGTTCTCGGCGTCACCGTGCACGAAGTCCAGGCCCGGCACCTTGTGCCGCTCCTTGCAGAATTCGACGCCGGCTGCGTTGAAGTCGAGCCCGGTGTAGGAGGCCGGCTTGAGCGTGCGCGTCAGATAGGACGCACCGCCACCGTGACCGGAACTGCACTCCAGCACCTTTTTGCCGGTGATGTCACTTTGAGTCGCGGTCTGGTGATAGAGCTGAATGCTGTAGCGGTTGGGCTCATCGGCCGCGTCAAGCGGAAGACCGAGTGGTGGATCTTCCTCGTAGCCCCAGTTCAGGAACTGCACGTCGTCGCCCTGACCAAGGCGTTTGGTCATCAAGGGGTACCAGTACCGGAAGAGCTTCTTGTACGTCGCCGTCGAGCCGATGCGGTAGACGAGACTTGCGCCGACGTTGTCCAATGAAGGGCTACGAACCATGCAGGAAGTATCGCACAGGGCCACGTGTGCTTGTTGTGGCATGCCTTTCTTCACGCGATGCGAACCGGTGTCACCGTTCGTCAATTCACGAATTAGACGGCATCCCAACAAAAGGTGATCGCGTGATCACCTGATGTGTTGTGCAGCAGGGGATTTAGGCTGCGTTTGCCGGGCTCGGCAGGTTCGCGCGCGGCGGCTCACTGCGATACCGCGACGCGGGACCGTTGATTCTGCAAATACGCCACATCATCAGCGCGAAGGGATTCATCAACCCCAGTTCGTCGCACAGCATTCGGATATCGCCGAACATGTTGCGCAGCGTCTGGCGCGAGTCCGGTGCACCGGAATAAAGCTCCCTGCGAACCGAACGCGGGATGTCGAACTGCCGGAAGAACCGGCGCGGCGGCACGACCATCGCCTGACCCAACATCCGCATCACGATCGGCACGTACAGCGACAACCAGAATCGGGTGAACCACGCCAGACGCGGAACACGCCGGTGCAGGTATTCGTGCGCGAACGAGATGTGGCGGGCCTCTTCGGCGACGTGAATCGCGATCAGGTCCTGCATGATCGGGTGTACCGATCGCGGCTCGGGCTCCCGCAACAGATTTGTCTGCAAGTAGTCGAAGGGCACTTCACCGGCCAAGACCCCGAAGAAAAAGGCATTCGGGAACGGGCCCGCGTAGAACGGGACGAGCGGCGACAG
>JAXDGO010000124.1:0-2855 GCA_034665005.1 Solirubrobacteraceae bacterium
CTGCCGAACGCACCGATCCACTGGTTGGGCTTACCGATCAGGAGCGGACACTGCTCGGGCTGCTCAGTGAAGGGCTGACGAACAAGCAGATCGCCGCGCGCATGTTTCTTGCTGAGAAGACCGTCAAAAATTATGTCTCTCGGTTGCTGGCCAAGCTTGGAATGGAGCGGCGGACCCAAGCGGCGGTCTTCGCCTCCAAGCTAGAGGCCACGAACCGGCCGGAAAGATATAAGTGAGGCGAAAAGTCTCGCCGAGTGCCACCATGGTTGTGTGTCAGAGGCCATCGGCCGGGTAGGCGGCATGCATCCTTTACGCGATACGTTGTCGCAGCTGCGGCTGCGGGAGCTGCTGGCCGAGGTCCAAGACCGCATCGCGCAGATCGTCGAAGGGCGCGACCGGCTTGACGGCTTGGTCGAGGCCATGCTGGTGGTTACATCGGAGCTCGACCTCGACACGACGTTGCGGACGATCGTGCACACGGCCATCGAGCTTGTCGACGCGCGTTACGGGGCGTTGGGCGTGCGGGGGAGTGGACACGACTTGATGGCGTTCATCTACGAGGGCATCGATGAAAAAGAGCGTGAACGGATTGGCCACCTACCCGAGGGGCTTGGAGTGCTCGGAGTGCTAATCGACGACCCCCAAGCGATCCGGTTAGACGACATCGCTCAACACCCAGCCTCGGTGGGATTTCCCGCGAACCACCCGCCGATGCGGGCGTTCCTCGGTGTGCCCGTCCGGATGCGCGACGAGGTGTTCGGCAACCTCTATCTGACGGAAAAAGCCAACGGGCAGCCGTTCAATGAAGACGACGAGGTCCTTGTTGGAGCATTGGCCGCGGCTGCAGGCATCGCGATCGAAAATGCCCGGCTCTATGAACAATCCAGGGTTCGACAATCGTGGATCGGAGCGACTCGCGATATCGCCACCGAGCTGCTGGCTGGTGCCGACCCGGCGAGAGTATTCCGGCTCATCGCCGATGAAGCGCTGAAACTGACTGAGGCCCAGGCTACTTTGGTCGCGATCCCGTTTCCTGATGACAAGTCCTCCTCCGACGTGCAAGAGCTGCTGGTCGCCGAAACCGCCGGAAGGCTGCCCGCACTCGTTGGGGCTCAAACGATTTCGGTCCGCGGAACGCCGATCGGAGGCGTTTTCGTGGACCGAACTCCGCGGCGATTCGACAATCTCGACCTTAAGATCGGCGACCTGAAGGTCAGTCTCGGTTCGGCGCTGGTTTTGCCTCTTCGCGCCACCGACAAGGTCGCCGGGGTGCTAGTCGTAGTGCGGCACGACGATGCGGCTCCGTTCGGCCAAGAAGATGAAGAGATGATGGCCGCCTTCGCCGACCAAGCAGCGCTCGCCTGGCAGCTGGCAACCTCGCAGCGCCTGGAGCGTGAACTCGATGTATTGGCCGACCGTGAGCGCATTGCGCGAGATCTTCACGACCACGTCATCCAACGCCTGTTCGCGGTCGGGCTTTCCCTGCAGGCGACCATTCCGCGGGCGCGGTCGTCCGAAGTAGAACAGCGGCTCTCCGAGTACGTCGACGACCTGCAGGCAGTGATCGAAGAAATTCGGACGACGATCTTCGATCTCCATGGGCCGGCTGGGGGCACGACCCGGTTGCGTCAGCGGCTCGACGAGGCGATCGCCCAATTCTCTGACGGGACACTTAATATCACGACGCAGTTCATCGGACCACTGTCAGTGGTCGATGGGGCACTGGCCGATCACGCCGAAGCCGTTGTGCGCGAAGCGGTCAGCAACGCAGTCCGACACGCTGATGCGACCACGCTGACCGTTACGGTCAAGGTCGACGACGAGCTGTGTGTCGAAGTGGTGGACAACGGCCGCGGCATCTCCGACCGCACCAAAAGCAGCGGCCTGACGAACATGCATGACCGTGCACAGCAAGCGGGCGGCAGATTCACCGTTGAAACGCCTGCAACCGGGGGCACGATGCTGCGGTGGACCGCCCCGCTGCCCTGACTTCTGCGCCGTGTACTGAAAGTCCTCTGGGGTGGAGTCTTTCGGCTCTAGCTAGTGCCTGCCGCGGCGGGTGATGCTTGATTCATCTTGTTGGACGTAGAAAGCGGTGTTGCGATGAGTGCTCACTTCCCCGATCGCGAGAGCATTCGGACGGCGTTATCGCTGGCGAGTCGCGCACCGTCAGTGCACAATACGCAGCCGTGGCGTTGGCGGGTGGGCTCGGACAGCCTGCATCTGTACGCCGAGCGCGGTCTAAATCTTCCTAGCACCGATCCCGACGGCCGCGACCTGATCGTGAGCTGCGGTATCGCCCTGCATCACTGCGTGGTGGCGTTGGCAGCGCTCGGGTGGCAGGCGAGGATTCACCGCCTGCCGAACCCTGATGAGCCTGAACACCTTGCTGCGGTTGAGGTTTACCGCCGTCTGCCGAGCGAGGTTGACATCGCACTGGCGGCGTCGATCCCGTTGCGATGCACCGACCGGCGCCATTACATCTCGCGAAGCGTGCCCGCCAGCTACATCGCTTTGATGGGAGCCCGAGCGGCTCGCGCGGGAGTGATGCTGCGCCAGGTTGATTCACTACCGCGACTGAAAGACATCGTGACGCGGTCCGTTTGGCGGCATGCGGCCGATAGTGACTACATGGTCGAACTCACCGCCTGGAGCGGGCGATACGCTTCGCTTGCAGGCGTTCCGGCTCGCAACACTCCGGAGCCCGACGCAGCCGCACCGATTCCCCCTCGGGTATTCGCCGGCCCGGCACTAGCGCAGCCACCTGACACCGAATTCATAGACGACAATGCCATCGTCTTGGCGCTCGGGACGAAAGACGACAGCACGCTGGCGCGGCTGCGTGCCGGCGAAGC
>JAXDGO010000125.1:0-2951 GCA_034665005.1 Solirubrobacteraceae bacterium
GAGCTCGAATCGGGAATTAAGAGCTGACGGTGAGCCCGGCAAGAGCCAGGGTGACCGCTTCCTTTAAGGGAAAGCTCCCGACTCCGGTTCTTATGCCGGGCGAAACGTTCGGCGCCCACAGCTGTGATCAACCGGTCGCGCGCTTGCCGCACCTGTTCGGCGATGACCCGCACGCCACCTCGGGGTTCTCCGGCCGCCTCCCGCAGACGGTCGGAGGCACCAAGAATCGCCGCCGCGCGGTCCGGATCCCGTTCAGCTAGCACAAGAGCCGCGGTCTCCAGCGCGTCGGCCAGCCAACGTTGAGTTCCCATATCGGCGAGGACAGCAAGCAGCTCCACCAGAAAGGCCGCAGCGCACCGGGGCTCGCCGGCAAGGACTGCCGTATCGGCGGCGCGAGCGAGAGTCATGGCGAGCACTGGCGGGGCTGGCAGGCCCCGGGCGGCGTCGATTGCCTCTTTGGCCAGCTGAACTGCCCGCTGCTTGTCGCCTGCTAGGGCGAGCAATGGACCCAAAGCAGCCAGCGCATGAGGCTCGAGGTCGAAGGTGTCGGGGAAGACCGCCAGGCGGGCTAGGGCGTGCTGCTCGACCGGGGAGAGCAGCTGATAGCTCCAGTCGATGGTCGCTCGCAGCGTCTGCTGGTGAGGTACGGCGATGCGCTCCCGCCCAGTCAGTAGTCGGAATCGGTCATCTAGGCGGCTAGCGAGTTGTGCCGGACTGAGCACCTGGATCCGGGCTGCGGCCAGCTCCAGGGCGAGGGGGATGCCGTCAAGACGACGGCAGATGCGGGCAACCGTGGCGGCATTGGTGGAATCAAGTTCGAAGGTGGGCCGGGCGGCTCGTGCGCGCTCGCAGAAAAACGTGACCGCATCGCTGTGGTGCAGCTCGCCTACCGCCGCACCGGCAGAGGGCAGGGATAGCGGCGGCACCGACCACACCACCTCCCCGGGTATCCCAAGCCGCTCACGGCTGGTGGCTAGCACGGTCACCCGAGGACACCGGGTCACCAGTGCGTGCACGAGAGGGGCAACGGCCTCCGAGGAGATGCTCGCAGTTATCCAGAAGCAGCAGTGTCTGCCGGGTTGCCAGGTGACGGATCAAGCGATCTTCCAAAGCTTGGGGGCTGTCAAATGCGCTAGTTTCGAAGTTCAGTGCGGCGCCTACTGCCGAAAGCAGCTGCGCCTCGTCCCGAAGTGGAGCGAGCTCAACCATCCAGACGCCGTCGGTGTAGGCCGGTAACGCAGCTGCCACCGTTTGGAGGGCAAGCCGCGTTTTGCCTGCCCCGCCGACGCCGGTCAAAGTGAGCAGGCGGGATCCGGCGAGCAACTTGTCCAGCTCCTGCAGTTCCCCGGTGCGCCCGACGAAAGGGGTGAGGGCGACCGGCAGGTTGTGGCGATGGGCGCCCAGGCTGCGCAGCGGGGGGAACTGCGAGGGCAAATCAGGGTGGGTGACCTGAAAGACTCGTTCGGGACGGCTCAGATCGGCCAGGCGATGCTCACCCAAGTCAATCAGCGCAACCTCGATCGGAAGCTGGGTGCCGATCAGCTCGACGGCCGCCTGCGAACACAACACCTGACCCCCGGACGCGGTTCCCAGCAGACGTGCGACACGGTTGAGCACAGGACCGAAGTAATTCCCCTCACGGCGCTGCGCCACCCCGGCGTGGATCGCCATCCGCACCCGCAACGGCCCGGGGGCAGCCCAGGAAGCGGTCGCCAACGCCCGCTGAGCCGCTACCGCGGCCACGACAGCGTCGGAGGCGGCGGTGAACGCCGCGGCCATCCCGTCCCCGGTGTGGCAAAAGACCTCCCCACCAGCGGTCTCGAGGCAGCTGCGGAGCAACTCTTTATGTGGAGCGGGTGACGGGAATCGAACCCGCGTCTAGAGCTTGGGAACCCTACAATGATGCCCTGATCCAGGCCTTGACCTGCGGCCAGCTGTGGTCAGGGGTGACCCCTATTGACCGTACTGACCCCGTCTTGTGGCACGCGTGTGGCACGACAGTTGGTCTGGGTCCCCGCCCGCGCGAGCCGTGATCGTCCTTGGGAGAGGGGTCGGCGGATTACCTCACCTTGGAAACGCAATTTCGGTATGCGGGTGACTCGCCGCGTCCAGAACCTGAAAACTACCGATTCTCGGACCGCAGTTGTGATCGTTCGTGACACCGATAACCTGCTGCTTTGCAATGGCAAACGCTTCTTGTCTGCGGTCATCTTGGGTTATCTGATGGATTTGTGACCGTAAATTGTCTAAACGATCATCAACCAGCGTAATCATTGACAAATCTTGGACGCAGGAGCTTGTGTGAGCTGCCGGGCACGTAGGGGGCACGGCTTGAGACGCTTCCTCTCTGCGTACGCGCGGTTAGAACCTCAGTACGACGGCGGCTGTGATGCCACGGTTTGCGCCAGTCGATGACGCATCACCATGTGCAGGCACATGACCCTAGATCCAGTGGTGGCTAGTCCGGTTCAGCACCCGTAGGGGTGCGCTTCTGCAGCGGGCGAGCTGGGCACGGGAGTTAGCTGGCGGAAACGCTCTCTCGCTAGTCCTCCGGGGTCTCAGCTCTCCCCGACGTCCGGCGGCCCAGGGACGGCCCAGGCATCGATCTGGTGACGTGCCGGCTGGTGGCCCGTGTTGCCGTTCGCGGCCAGCAGGTCCGACCCGGCCGTATCTGGCGGTAGAGACGTGGGAAGGTTGAGCAATGAGTTCTGACGTCCGTGCGACGGCTGGTGTTGTGACGGCGACAGGCCTGGTCGGCAGCGTCAGGGCCGCTGTCCGCTCCTACTACTCGACGCAGCACCTCTGGGCTTCCCAACATTTCGCTCGTCTCGCCGCTGACTTCGAGCGTGATCACGCTGGTCATTCGCGCATCTTCTTGCAGCACCGTTCCTACGTGATAGGGGCGGTGATGGAGTCGGTGGCGTTCCTGGAAGCATTCATCAATGAGGTGT
>JAXDGO010000126.1:0-3390 GCA_034665005.1 Solirubrobacteraceae bacterium
TAAGGCGAGGGGACCGAGATCCTCCCCTGACGCGGTGGTCAAGCGCAGCAGCTCCACCGGTAGATCCAGCGCCGTGCCATCGACAACACAGACCACATCAATCCAATCCCCAGGCGATAGGCGGTACAACAGGTCGGCCACCAACTGCTGCGAACGCTCGTCGAATACCGCGCAAGCCAACTGCCGCCCTACGGCCGGCATCCATCCCGCCGGCACCAGCAGCCCGGCACGCAGACTCTCCCGCACCGTCCGAACCCCATGCGGAAAAGTGCTCTTTCTCCTGACTTGCAGCGAAGTCCCGGCCAGCGCAACATCCACCGTAAGCACGGCACCCTCGAGCGAGGCGTTGATCAGCAGCTCACTGCGCAGCCCACGAGGTTTCCCAGCAATCTTCCCCCGCAGCGGCAGAACTGAGGGCGTTCCCGGGGGCGAAACGGCCACGGAAACCTGACCTGTCAGCAAGTTCAGCAGCCGCTCAGCCCCGGCCTGCGTGTATTCCGAAACCAGGTAGTGGGTCGAGGTCTCCCGACCCAACCAGACTGGGACATCCGAGGCCGAGCACCCCGGCAATACCACGGGTAGGAAACGGTTCAACGCCGCCTCGGGATCGGCATACACTTCCTGACGGATCATCGCAGCTTCCCACTGCACTCCCCGCCCCTCACCTGCGGGTACCTCATCCTCTGCACGCCGCCGGTAAGCCGGGGATGCCACCACCAACACAAAACGCGCCCGGCGCACCTGCCGCAGCGCCCACAGCGACCAGTCCTGCCGTCGCTCCGCCGCCGATACATCCAACCGGGCATCGATCCCATTCGATCGCAGAAAGATCCAGAACTCCCGGACCCGATACTCGTGCTCGGAATTGTCATGCGCGTAAGAAATGAATACCCGAACCTGATCACAGGCTACGTCGTCCGTCGCGACAGACCCCCTTCCCGCCTTGGGCACCCTATCGATCATCGCCCCACCCAAATCGATACCTGCGATAGGCCGACACACAACACTGCGGACACGGTACACCCCGTTGTCGAGTGGATCGAGCTGTTGAGCAGATCGAGATTGGTACGGCGGTCCGGCCACCGCAAGGGCTGATGGGCCGCACCGGAGCTAACCCGACGTGTGCTTCGAGACGGTTAGCCATCGGGTTTTGGGTTACAACGTTACTTCTGCGACCACACGAATCTTCCGAAGCGCACGTTCATCGAGCAATTCCCCGACCTGGCCTCGCTCCGTCGCCGTCGCCCCACCGCTGGGACCGATGCTCGCAGCGGTGGGGCTGACGTTAGCCGGCACGTCGGGCTCATATTGACCAGTGTCCGGGACCCGACATAACACTCTGCGGCGGGTCCGCCGCCTCCCCAGAACCGCGGGTCGGCGCAATGGCCATCCTCGGGGTGGACGGCTTCGCGCTGCCGGTCACATCTATGGCACCGTACTGATCGACATAGACGGTCACCGCCCTGTGGATCTACTGCCCGACCGCAAGGTCGCCACCCGTCTAATCAGTTATTGTGTAGCCTTTTTTGAAGAGTTCGCGTCTCGTCAGATCAGCTTCCTCACGTGCGTACCATGCAGCGTCCGGATCAGTCCGATCAGCCCTCTCGGCGGACTCTAGCCTCTCATTTCTATGCTGGACTAGGTGTCGAACCTCGCTGCTGGCCGCATGGACTCGGCAGTTCTCTTCTTCTATTTCGGACACGGGAACCCCTCCGAATGCTCGATGGTTTTTGACCTATCAGACACTTATCGAAGATAAGCTTCTACGTGTAACCGGAGTCAGGACGAACCACACTAATGGCGTAGAGTTCCCGCAGGTGAAGTACGATTTGTCTGAGTTTGCGATGAGGGAGACAGCCCCCCGTTACCCGGATCTTGGGGCGTGACGGCCAGGCGGGAGGGAGGCCTACCCTGGTGCCAACTGGAGTCCAGCCTGGAGGGCCCCACAGGCGCGGGTACAGCGCTACCCGCGGCGGATGTTGGTCGCAGCCATTTCTTCATCTGGGCGTGGTCGACACCAAGAGCGGGCACGCTGTTCGTCATGGCCGATACCAGGACGTGGCCCCGCGGGCGAGGCGCTGCGCGGGTGCTCGCTGAGATCGCCGCCCTGGAGTCTGCTTGGAATGAGATTCGTACGTGGTCGTCATCGTCCTAGACATAGCTGGACGGGCGTAGGTCACGGATCAACCGGGATGTGAAGCATTCATCCTGTTCAGAGTGGAGCCGACGCGGGGGCTTGAACCCCGAACCTACCGCTTACAAGACTCCCCCTCCACGTTGACCATGGCAGCTACCAGCGACTTCACTGTCTACAGTGATCGTTCCGACCGCTAGATCGGCTCCGGTGGACGGGAGTTTGCGTCACACGTGGTGTCACGCCGCTGGTCTACCGGATTGGTCTCGTTGAGCTCCTGGACGGCGGAGCGAGTAGGGACACGACTCCTGCCCGCCGCCGGATGGTCGGGATCAGCGTGGCGTTCATTCTCTGCGTGCCAATTGTCGGTTGTCGATGTCCCAGGTTTCGTTCGGAAGACGACCGTTGAGGATGGGGTCGAGGAGCTCGGCGGCGGCGTACCCAGAGGCGAGGTCAGCGCGGATGCCGACCGTCCTGGCGGGCTCGCCGAAGGGCGTGCTCCAGTCCAGCGGTGGAGGTAGCGGTTCGGGCAGGCGATCAAAGGCAACCCGTTTACGATTCCGCGCGAGACGAGCACCCACACCGGCGGCGCGCTCCCATACGCCGCCACTCGAGGGCCTGGCGGAACGCTGCGGCATCTCGGTACCTCATGCAGTTACCCCTGTCAGGATCCACTCAATCGACCGCCGCACCCGATCGAGCCGATCCGCCGCTGCCGCGCGGAGCCGACGAGGCGTCGTCAGTCCCGTTCCAGTGCCTGGCCGACGGCGAGCTCAACCCGCTCCGGGTTGGGTGCCAGCTTCCACTGAATCCATGATGCTGCGCTCCGGTGACGTGGTCGGCACCCTCTGCACGGTACGCACTTCCGACGGGCCCGGTGACCGCTCAAGGGTGTGCAGGCGTACACCCGAACGAGGCCCCTGCCCAGGTTTGGCTCGCGGCAGCGGTAGATGCACCGCCACGGGGAATGACATCGGACAACGCGTGCAACTCCAACGCGCCCTCGTGCGACACCACCGCACCCGCATCCCGCGACGGAATCCACGCCGCGAGTTAGACGGCTTCGCTGGCCTCGATGATCCGGTTGGTGCCCAAACTCATTACGGAAGTCCTGAATCGGAAGATCGGTAATCCGGCCCCAAAGAACTAACCTATACCAGATTCGTCTGGGCAGCGGCGAGGCTGCGGGCCGCATCCAGAGTGTGGGGGTGGTCGTCGCCTAGCACCCGGCGCATGCGGGCCAGGGCGTCCTCGCC
>JAXDGO010000127.1:0-6180 GCA_034665005.1 Solirubrobacteraceae bacterium
CGCCGGGCCGACCCGCGCGAGCACGGCCGCAGGCCGCGCGCAGCAAGCGGGATCGGCCCGCGCGGGATACGCGAGTGGGTGTACCCAAGTCGGCCACGTCCGCGCCGCCGCAGGCGGCCTTGATCCTCGTAGAGGCAAATTCGGCAACGCACCGACTGTGACCGACTGTGACCGATGTTTAGTCCCGGCTGATTCTTGAACACGCCGGTCCAGTTGATACTTGGCAGTGGGCCTGATCGGGTTGCCCTCGCTGTCTGGGGTAGAAGCAGTCGGCTGGCCGCTGCTAGACGACCACGCCAGCGCACCACTGACCGCAGCCTGTGCATCACTGAGCGCCACCGTGTGATAAAGACTGTCAAACATGGAGGCCGGACCACGGCGCATCTGGGCGCAGATCGGGTTGGTGCTGCTCGTTGCGGTAGTAGTCGGCGCGGTGACCTATCTCTTTCGTGCCCCTAACAGGGACTCGGCCGGCACGCTGGTGGCGGCACTGGCCGCCGTGGCAACGGTCGTGGGGCCTAGCGCTGTGTGGTTGTGGACACAAATGCGGCGAACCGAGGCCTCGTATCTCTCGCTGAACCATGCGGCCGACCAGTTGGCTGAGGAGGTGCGTCAGCAGTGGGAGCGGGCCGCTGGGGAACGCGGGTTGATGTACCCGGCGCCAATTTCTGTGCGGTGGCAGTGGTCGGGCCGGCAGGTCACCGGCCCGGTGGAGGCAGCTGCGGGAAGGGCTGGGGAGGCCCGGTTCGCGCCGATGCCCGGGATTGCTGCGATTACGACGAAAAAACTGCGCTCTGGCACGATAAAGGATCTTTTTGGGGTGCACGGCGGGTTGGGCTCCGGGCGGCTGGTGATCCTCGGAGGGCCGGGTGCGGGCAAAAGCAGTGCGGCAATCCGTTTGCTTCTCGACGGACTGAGCCATCGGGCAGCCTTCGAGACAGCCGAGGAGCGGGCCCGGGTACCGGTACCGGTGTTGTTCACCTTGCATGGATGGGATCCGCACAGTGAACGCTTCGCCAGTTGGTTAGCGGGCCAGCTCACGAGAGACTACACGTTGTTGCGAGCGCGGGAATACGGCCGCGACGCCGCGGCACGCCTGATCGGCGGCGGCTACATCGCTGTGATCCTCGATGGGTTAGATGAAATGGCCGAGGCGTTGCGCCCGTTGGCGTTACAGGCGCTGGACGAGCAGGCCACCTTTCGACTCGTAGTACTCACGCGGAGCCAGGAGATGGTGACCGCAGTTGGTGACGGTCATCTGCGTGGGGCCGCGGCGCTGGAACTTCGTTCGGTACAGGGCAGGCAGGCTGCGGAGTATCTGGCCAGTGCTCAGATCGACCCCGCCCCCCCGTCGTGGCAACACTTGATCAAGCATCTGCGCGATCACCCAGACGGTGCCCTTGCACAGGCATTGGAGACACCATTGATGGTGACCCTGGTCCGCGATACCTACCGCGCCGATGACCCGGTCGGCGAACTCACCGACGGTACGCTCTTCGCCAGCCGTGAGGCCATTGAAAATCATCTCCTTGACCGGGTGTTACCTGCCGCCTACGCCCATCGCCCGGGTCACCCGACTCCCGAATACACCCAGGACCAGGCTCGATGCTGGTTAAGACATCTGGCACGCCGCATGAACGCCGAAGGGACCCGGGACTTGGCTTGGTGGCAGATCCCACATTGGGTTCCCGCCTGGCCCCGTGCCGTAGCTACCGTACTTGCGTGTGAACTGGTGGTCGGGCCTCTGGTCGGGCTCGCAGTGGGGCTCGTCGTTAAGCTCGTCGTCGATTCGGGAGTCGGGTGGGCACTTCCGCTTGTTAGCAAGCTCGGGCTCACACTCACGTTTGGGCTCGTAATCGGATTCATGGGTGCATTCGGTGATAGACCTCCTCGGGCTTTGAGGTGGCTACGGCGAAGCGAGACTGGCATCCGCAAGAATCTCCTGGCCGGGTTTGTGTACGGGTTTATGTTCGGGCTCGTGGGTGGGCTCATGAACGGGCTCGTGACCGGGTTCGTGCGAGGGCTCGTATACGGGGTCGTGGTCGGGCTTGTGACCGGATCCATGGTCAGTCTCGCGGGTACCTTCGGTGAAAGACCTCCTCGGCATTTGAGTCGACTACGGTGGGTAAAGAATGATGTTTTCGTATATCTAATGTTCGGGCTTGTGTTTGGCCTCACGGCTGGATTCATGTATGGGTTCGTGGCCGAGAACGGCTTCGGGCCCGGGCTTCTGCTAGGGGTTGTAGTCTGGCTCGTGGTTGGGCTCGCAGTCGGGGCCGGACGGCCCTCGGCAGAAGTTACCAGCCCGATCGATCCTCACTCATCGTGGCATCGGAATCGCCAGTTCGGGTTCATGGCTGGGCTTGTGGTCGCGCTCGCTTATGGGCTTGTGCAATCGTTCGTATTCGGGCTCTCATCCTGGCTGTTAGTGATCTGGCTTGTGAGCGGCATCGCGATGGGCATCTCAGTTGGTTTGGTCTTTCCGGCAACGTGGCAGGTTACTCTTGCGAGCGCACAACTGTGGCTTCGCGGTGAGGCTCCTGCGCGTTTTTTGCGGTTTCTCGAAGATGCCCACAATCGTCAGATTCTGCGCACTGTCGGCCAGGTGTATCAGTTCCGCCACGGCCAGCTTCAAGACCGTCTTGCCTGTATGAACGCTGACTCGGCGCAAGCTCCACCATTCGACAGCGTCGTCAAGCGTTAATTCATACTGACGGAACAAAATTGTGTTATAATCTTTGCGCAGATCATGAGCTTTATCATAATTGGAGAACCGACTTGCGTGTGAGCCCGGATCCATGCCTGTGTAGTCCGGCTGATTCTTGACACGCCGGTCCCAGCTGATGCTTGACGGTGAGCTCGATCGGCTTTCCTGTCGCCGTCTGATGTGGACAGATGGGAGGTCGGGATCAGCTCTGGCTGTCTGCTGCTGAGCGGCGTTACCTTGCGGTGCTGCCGGTCGAGCGTGGCGAGCCCAAGATCGTGATGGCGGCCCAGTTGGGGGTCTCGTGCCAACGTTCATGCCTGGTTAATCCGCTACGCCCGAGGCCGTCTGGCCGGGTTGCCGGCTCGCACCTACCGACGACCTTGGTGCCCTCATCAAGTCCCCATCGAGGTTGGAGCCCAGGGCGTGCGAGCTGCGCCGCAAACACCCCGCTGCGGGTTCTGCCAGAACTGCCCATGAGCTTGGCACGCATCGCCCGGGAGGACACCGGACGCTGGTCTCGTCGAGGCGCCGCCGACCGTTTCCCTTCAAGTTCACCGCATCAACCTCCCCAGCTGGCGATACGGCTTCTGCCGGCCCCAGGAGCCTAGTAGTAACGCGGTTTAGATCTCGGTCAGGTCGGGTTGACTTGATGTCATTGGGTTACTGCGGTGTCGGTGATAGCGCCGCGAACTGCGGCCATTAATTCGTGTTCGAGTGAGGGGGTCACTGCGATAGTTGCAGAAGAGTCCATGGTGTGGTTCGCGCCGTGAAGGTCGAGGACTCGGGCACCCGCCTCGCGAGCAATGAGAACACCGGCGCTTGTGTCCCAGGGTTTGTTTCCGAGCATGATGCATGCATCTAGCCGACCGTGAGCGGTCCACGCGAGATCAATAGAGGAAGCGCCGAGCATGCGGACGCGTTGAACGCGAGGTGCTAAGTGTTCTACGAGTCGACGGCGCACTAGGTTTATGTATTCTGAACCGGTACCGAAGGTGTATTGGTCTATTGAGACTAACGCGGCGTTGAGTGCCTGAGTGGCACTCACGTGGAGTCGTTGGTTTTTGACGTGCGCGCCACGGTTGATCAATGCACAGTACTGAGTTTCAAGGAATGGCATGTCAATGACGCCGACGATAGCTGAATCATCCTTCAGTAGACTTAGTGAAACGGCGCAGAGAGGTAATCCATGAATGAAGTTTATTGTACCGTCGATCGGGTCGAGTACCCAGCGCAGCCCATCAGCCCGATCAGTGCCACCGCTTTCTTCACCGAGGAACCCGAGGCCCGGCGTGTGTTCGCGAAAAAAGTTGCGAACGAACTGTTCCACGGCAATATCAACATCTGAAGTAAGATCGCGGTCACCTTTTGATGTCAACGTGTACGGCGACTTGGAGCGTACCAGTTCACTCGCCATGGCAGCTACCTGTTTTGCGATTGCTAGTAGTTGTGGTCCATCAGAACTGTCGATCACTGACTCTCTCTATTGGAGAGAAGGTCAGCCTCATCCAGCGCGCGAACGGCTAGCCCCTTGCTCACCCAAGGCTCGCGCGGATTCGTGGCAAGTCTCTCAAGCCATTTAATTTGGTCCGTGAAATACGTCCAATAGGGTGTGCCCTCGTCAAAGACGAACATTGGCCCTTCGGTGCCTCGCTTGCCGTGACCGTAGAGCATCACGCGGCAGCTTCGATCAATCTTCTCCATTGCAAATGAGCATGGGAAGTTGAATGTAAAGATACGCATCCCGCCCGACGGGGTGGCGGGAACTATTCTTTGCGAAGCATCGAAGAGTGGGCGAAGAATCTCGCGTGTGTAACGCGAGGGATCTTCCATTGCGGCTTCGACGGGCTCAATACGGTACCTATCTCTCCGGGAATCACAGTACGGATCCATGACGTAGAAGGTTACCGGAATCTCCCGAGCCTTCGCTTCGAATAACGGAAGCATGTCATCTTTGGCGTAGAAATTGCGGGTGAGGCCAAAGACTGTGATCTCTTCGCGGGCGTTGTCGACGCGTTCCACTAAATCGTTGAGGACAGCTTCATTGGTGCGAGGCCACAACTGCGAGAGTTCGGCTTCTTTGTGCTGACCGGCCAGCCCGGTGGACACGATCGGTCCTGTAGGCGTCGTTACTGCCTGCGACTTGGCCGGTTCGGGTATGAAGTCAATTCCGCCATCGTGGGTCTGAAATAGTTGGTCGATTTTCCAGTCGGGGAACATGCTCTCCAGAATTCGACAGTGGTCAGGGTACGGCAGTCCCACTAATTCACCGGAAAGCCACCGGTAGAACTGTGCCTTGCTCGGCCAACCACCCCGCAGAGTCGGATCAGTTCTCGCGGCGACTCTGTCGTATTCGCGGCAAAAGGCGCGGTGGGTTTGCAGGTGGCGGTGCTGGAGCAGCACCTTCAGCACGAGGGGCGTGGCGTCCAACAGTGGTGGTCCTCCTTCGGCGTTGAGCGAGACGAGACTAGCACATTGGCGAGACTGCGCGAGACCAGAGGAGGTACAGAAGGTGCAGAAGAGACCGATCACGAGATCCAGAACAGACCTGACCCGGCCGAAACTTGTGGTGTCGCCCGCAGACCGCAGGCGGCAACCACACACAGTCGAGCCAGAAAGGCAACAATTCATGGCGATCCCCAGGGGATACCGATTCGGCATTAAGTTCGACAAGGCGTTTCCACAGGGCCTGGTTCTGATCGGCGACGTCGCGCCGGACAATGAATACCAGACGCGCGAGGACAAGGCCGCCGGTCGGCCGGTGCGGCAAAAACTCGATGAGGTGACGGGTCAGCGACAGTGGAAGGCCACGGTCACCGACCCGGGCGAACCCGCCGCCAAGCGGGCCTCGTTCGAAATCACGTTGATCGCCGACGTCCAACCGGTTCCGACGACGACGGAAGTCCTACCGGGCATGCGGCCGATCGAACTCGACGGGCTCACCGCCGAACCCCGCGTCGCCGGCAACGGCGAGTTTAAGTATCAGTCCTATGTCTACCGAGCCACCGGATTCACCGCGACGGCCAGCGCTGCCGGGACCCGGCCGTCGCAGTCGATCAAGCCGAGCAGCACCACCGCCAGCGGTGAGCAGCCCGGCAAGGCCGCATGAGTCCCGCGACGGGCCGCAGCGAGGTCACGCGGAGTCGAGGTGCAGGTCGGGAGGGCCGTCGGGACACCCGGCCGGTCTCGGACCCACCACACGACGGTGCGCCCCTCGGGTCAGGCTCTGTGGGCGATGTGATGGCGTCAGCGAAATCCACCCGAGTCTGGGAAGCGGCTTACCGGCAGTACGGCCGCGCCTGGGAGAACACGGCTCGTACTGGCAAGGGTGATCCGGTGGCAGCGCGAGAGATGGCCGCAGCGTCCTGGGCGGTGGCAGCAGCCTGGCGCCAGATCGCCACCGCTACCACGTTGCCCTGGTGGGCCCTGGCCGCGATCGAGTCCGCCGCGGGCGCATTCGAATCCCAAGCCCGCGA
>JAXDGO010000128.1:0-2638 GCA_034665005.1 Solirubrobacteraceae bacterium
CGCTGTGTTGGGGCGAGCGCATCGCCTTCGACAATCCGGACAGCCTGACGCTGCTCGGCGCTCTGTCCGCCTGGACCGATCGGGTGCGGCTGGTGACGACGGTGATCGTGCCGCAGCTGCACGACCCGGTGTTGCTGGCAAAGGGGTTGGCGACGGGTGACCTGCTCAGCGGCGGGCGCCTGACGGTGGGAATTGGTGTGGGCGGCAGGCATGAGGACTACAACGCAGTGGGCGCCGACCCAAAGACACAGACAATGCGTGCCATGGCCGAGCGGGTGGCCGTGATGAAACGAGTGTGGGCCGGCGAAAAGACCACCGACTCGGTCCGGCCCGTCGGTCCGCCGCCCGTCCAGGCCGGTGGTCCGCAGCTGCTCGTCGGCACTACCGGACCCAAGACCGTCCGCAGCGCCGCGGCCTGGGCCGACGGAATGGCCGGAACCACGCTTGACCTCGACCTCGTCAAGCAGAACGAGCTGTTCGACGTCGCGCGGAAGGCGTGGGCCGAGGCCGGCAAGCCCGCACCCCACCTGGCGACCTCGTTCTGGTTCGCGTTCGGCGCCGCCGACGAAGCCCGCGCCCAGGTGCATCGTCACCTGCGCCGCTACATGAACTGGATTCCGGCCGAGTACGTCGACGCGATGGCGCCGACGACCGGCTGGGCCGGCAACGAAGACGAACTGGTGGCGGTGCTGCGCAAGTTCGCAGAGATCGGCACCGACGAGGTGCATCTCATCCCCACCAGCTCCGACATCGAGCAGCTGCGGCGCGCGGCCGACGTCGCCGCCGCGCTTGCGATCGCTTAACCCGCCGCCGCTTCGGTCGCAGAGTCTTCGCCGGCCGACTGCTCCGATGCCTGACCCTTTCGGAGGAATGCCAGCAGCTCCCGGTATGGGCCGACAAGGTAGACGGTGTCGCCGCCCCGGAGCTGGGCTCCACGCCGCGGATGCAGTGTGACCTGTGCGTCCTCCCGGGTGATCGCAATGACGCGGGTTTGGGTCGAGAGCTGGTGCATGGTCATGCCATCCAGCTCGCTGCCGGGTGCGACATGCATGCCGCCCACCATGAACGACTCTTGTCCGACGGAGAACGTGCCGAGCACCTGAAGGCCCATGGCGGCGCCGATGAACCACGGCGCTGCCAGATCGACGGTCGACCGGACATGGTCGAATCCGAACCGCTGCGCCACCGCGGACCCCAGCGCCCGGTCGTACACGCGCAGCACCAGCGGAACGTCGGATCGGCGTGGCTCGGGAGTGAATCTGTCACCCAGCATCTCGCTCAACACGATCCCGGTCTCGATATTGATCATGTCGTCCTGGGTCAGCACCGCTACCGCGCGGGCCTGATCGATGCAGGCCGATTCCAGCGTCTGCCGCAACGTCGCGTCCCCGAAGATGACCGGTACGTCAAGTTCGGCCACTGAAGATAGGAAGCGGTTGTTCTCGTCGCGTTCGATGACTGCGACGTCGCAGCCGGCCGCTGTGAGGTCACCGACCACGCGAATACCGAACGAACCGAGGCCCACGACGATGACGTGGTTGCGCAGCGACCGCACCTTTCGGGGCCCGGCCGAGTTCAGCAAGCGACGGGTGATCAGCAGCTCGGCAAGAAATGCGACGAGCACCGCAGTGGTGATTACGCCGGCGAACATCAACAAGATGCTGAACAATCGCAGCCACGTGGGCTGGTTCATGAAGCTGAAGTCGCCATAGCCGACGGTCGCGACCGTTTCGGTGCTGAAGTACAGCGCATCGACCCACGTCATCCCCGGCGGCAGCCGGTAGGAGTAGCGCAGTAAGACCGTCGACCCGAGCAACAGAAACAGCAAGGCGACCAGCGAGCGATAAAACATTGGGTTGACGTCGTTACGCAGAGCGCGCGCCGTATCGGCTAGTCGGTTCCACCGAGAACGGCGGGCCCGCTTGACCTTCCGCTCGCGGATCTTGATGCCGCGAGAGGCCAATTCCTCTGCGCTGCCAATCATCGCGGTCCAGTCGCCGGGGTGGACGCGGTGATCTCGTCCCGGACAGGCGACGACTTCGCCTGGGTTGGGGCAGTTCTTGCCGTGGATGACCGCCACTGGTGCTAGATCGCCGTAGATTTCGCGCAGGGTCGCCTCGCGTGGCACCTCTGCGCCCGAGACGACGAACTCGATGCCTGCCGCGTTGAACGGGTGCGCCGTGTCCGCCAGGCACGCCTCAACTACCGAGGGCGCCGCCAGGTCGGCGACGTCGAGGATGGCACCGGGTCCGTTGTCGGCCGCCACCGCTTCGCGCAGCACGGTGTTGCCGAGTCGCGCCACCACCCGCACGTCTGGGTTGGTTTTCCTTGTCAGCAAGGCGATTTCGAGATTTCGCGCGTCGTCATCTCCGGCGCAGACCACGGCGTCGGCAAGCTCGAGGCCGGCGTCGGCCAGGTTATGGCCGGCGATCATTTCGACGTTGGCGCCGACCTTGTTCAGTTCCTCGATGATCGTCGTCGCCAAGGCGTTGTCCCCGCTGACGATGATGTGGCGCCCCATGTCCCGGCCGTCCCGCCATGTGTTGTCCCGCATAAACACCCACTTCTGGTGACATGGGCGCTCGCCGGCTTGAAAATGACTATCGGCCACCGTACCGGTTAACGCCAGCAAAACCCG
>JAXDGO010000129.1:0-2930 GCA_034665005.1 Solirubrobacteraceae bacterium
CTTGGCTCCCCAACGAACCTGTAGTTCAGCCTCCACGTCCTCAGCTGGCCGCGCGTACTGTGCCCGTGAGCTAGCTCGCAGATAACGTGCCCGCGCTTGAGCCGCTCCTTGACCCATCATCCGAGGCGGATAAGTTACGCCGGTGGCCGGGTTGGCGATCTGATTACTCACCGCGAGCCTGGTCATCACCTCAAATTCCCCGAGCCCGGTCAGGTCGTGAGGCTCGACCAAGGCACCGAATTGAGATGCCAGAAGTTTCGCATCTTCGGCTTCTACGTTGAAGACCAGCTTGCTCCGAGCGTTAGCGAACACGTCGTGTCGCATGGTAGCGCTCAGCTGGTAGGTATGCTGGTGGGCGATCGTTATGCCCAACTTGTATCCTCTGGCTTTGGCGAACATCTCGCCGAGTGCCAGCGGGAGCTTCATCAAAATCCTCGAACTCATCGATGTATAAATAGAAGTTTTCTCGTTCATGCATCGGCCGCGTCTCAACAGCGTTCCATAATTGCATAAGTAGTAGCACGCCAACAAGCGGCCGCACGTCCTTGGGTATATTTCCACCCAACGGCACAAGCAGTATCTTCTTTTCGCGGAGCACCTGGCTCATATCAAAGCCTGAGTCAATCTGGCCCAGCGAGCACCGCAGGCTTGGATTCAATAGTAGCGAGCGCAGCCGTCGCATAATTGGCGCTGCAACGTCCGCCTGTTCTTTTGCGGTCTGACTATCGTACCATGCCCAATAGTTCTTAAGTTCGTAATCCAGAATCTGAGACACTACTTGATTGCGGAAGCGTCTACCGCGAGGACCCGGTTCAAGAATTATCGATACCTCGCACAAGGTATAGCCGGTCATGGCCAATGTCAGAAGGGTTGAGTGCAGCACGTCATATGCCCTAGGCGCACTGCCGGACAGTTCGTAAAGATTGTCGAGCACCGTAAGCACGTCACCCGTGGTCTTGTAAGGATCGGCTCCATTCAAGATATTGAAGCCCACCGGATGCTCGGTATCGGCAGGATCAAACAAGACCAGCTTGTCTGCGTGCTCGCTCGGGATCATCCCGAGTAGACGGTGAGCCAAGTCGCCCTTCAGGTCAAACAGCGCTACGCCATTGCCGTCATCAATGTCGTCTAGAATCATGTTCTCCAACAGGGACGACTTGCCGCCGCCTGTGGGTGCCACGACATAGAGGTGTTTCAGCCGGTCCTCGGGAGACAGCGCAAGGGGCCGTTCGGCTCCGACATAGTTGCCTTGAGCGAGTCGCCTGCCTTCAGTAGGAATGATGGGCTCAGGGGCGAGGCGTCTACCCTTGCTCATCACGAGGCCCGGGATCTGCGGGGAGTTGATCGGCAGTCCGCACACAACCGCTAACGTTTTCGGGCTCAGCACGCTCGTCCACAGTGGGCCGAGTACATCACCAGGTTGGGGAAGCTTGAAGCCGCTTGGAATTAATGCAGGCCAGTCCAGGCGAGGAGTAGGTGAGGCCTTGCGGTTGACAACCTGCGTCTGCTCTCCTTGGAGGAGCCCCGGCAGTGCCCAGACCCTCAGGGAGCCGTAGGCAGCCTGTGTGCGAACGAGCAGCGCTTTGGCCCTGACGGCATTCGTGGCTGCCACTGCCACCCTGCCGACACCCCAGAACACGTCCTGGCTGTCTTCGGTCGCCACGATGCCAGTTGGTGTCATGACGAACTGAATAAGCACTGCTTCGCCGTCCGACAGCTCGCGCATGCTGCTCAAAAGCACCGGGATAAGCTCTGGGTCCGCGTTAGCGTTGGACGCATCCAGCTCCGTGGCGTACGTCCACTCACGTGAGTAGTCCGCGCATTCAGTGATACCGAGATTTGGAATGACACCACGGAGGTGCCCTCGCACAGTGTTCTCTAGCTGGGGAGGGAAGCTCAGAACGTGATGAAGGCCGGAAGCGGTCGCGAGCACCTCAAAGGCAATCCGGGGTCGGCCCCACGTACCGCTGCTCATTCGTATGGGCTTGAAGAGTCCGCTCAGGGCGGTGAACAATCGAGCTGCCGTCTCGTGGCTTAGGCCAGCCGGGAACGTCAACTCGAAGGTCATGCGATCCCTGTCCCTAGCTTCTTGACGCCGAACCCGTATATACACAGTAAGGCCTAGCACCGCTAGGCCGATTCCGTCGAGCGCACCTATGAACCATAGTAAAGCCCCCATGTCCTACATGATTTTATATGATAAGGCCTGTTTAACCTTGGTCGAACCGGTCACGAAGCCGGCGATCTTGCTCCTGGTAGTTCAACTCGACCTCGTGCCGAGCAGCCCGCAGCTGCCGCTGGTGCTCAAGCTTCTGCTGCCAGTCCTTGATGGGGTGCTTGACCTCATACCAAATGAAAAAGGCGAGCGCCGCGCCTCCAATCACGCACAACGTGATGGTGGGTCGGTAGGACACAAGCTGCACAAAACCACCTATTACGATAACCGCGGCTACGATGACAATGATCGCCCCAGCAGCACCGTCGCTCATAACCGTTCCCTGACAATGAGGCCGGCATCGCGATGCCAATCCCAGTACGCGTCGTCCAAACTCTGGCGGATATAGGGGTTATCGGTTCGCTCTAGCTCGGCGAGCAGTTCCTCGCCTTTCTGAATGATCTGCATTTTTCTGGTGTCGTGAAGCTTGCTGGATTTGAGCAACCGCAACGTCTTTCGCAGATAATCCAGCTGCTCGGCGGCGACCACTTCACGTGCTTGACGGCGATGTTCGCGCACCTCACCCCACGATGGCTTACCTAAGCCAGGGTTGAAGGTCTGCTTAACTATCTCACTGTCGTTACTTATCGGCTCCATCTCTGTCACGACGCCTCACCTCCAGGTACTCATCCACCGCCGCCTTGCGCTCCGCCCGCTTCTGATCTGCTTGCTCCACGGCCGTCAGGAAGACGGCGTGCTGCTGATACTGCTGGTA
>JAXDGO010000130.1:0-2979 GCA_034665005.1 Solirubrobacteraceae bacterium
TCCATGGAACCTAAAAGGAACCATGGTTCCATGGAACTTCCATGGAATTATGACATAATGCTTCACGTGACTCACATCCAATAAAATCGCTCACTTTATCAAGGCTTCCCCTGAATCGTATCCCTAGTATTCGACCTGCTATTATTTCAACTACAACACGTCGAAATTGTCTGCAATTCAATTAGTAGAACTATCTGAACCTCCTTATTACGGTACTGTCGATATAAGATGTCTGACCCTGCGCGTCTATCACAGAGTCCGTTTGCTCCTCACCGGCGAACCCCTGAGACCCCTTACACTAACCAAACCGCAGCTCGTGCGACTCGAACCTCACCTAGAAAGCGACCTCGACCATCCTCACCTGATCTGCCAACACTTCCTCGTCCTCCTCCGCTTCCTACGACTAATAACTTCTTCTTTAAGGGCTTGCACCCTAAGTTCATTCGCGAAGTCAACTATGCCGACCACAGCAAGATGTGGGTGACGTGTGGGACCCCAGGGTGCACTACTTTCAAGAAGAAGAATACAAATAGGAAGATTGATGGGACGAATCTGTATAAGACACATTATTTGACTCATCACAAGGGTGTGCCGACATCTGTGGACGAAGAGAATGAGATGCTCGCTGCAGGCAAAAAGGCAGCCTTTTTCGTCCCTAAGCTAGGCAATTCTTCGAAGCAATCAAGGGGCCAGTACAAGACGACTTACCGCTCGAAATTACTTGCGTTTATTGTCAAGAATAACCTCTCTTTTCAACTGGTAGAGCAAGATGAGTTTATCGAGCTTATCAGGCATCTTAACCCGATAGCCCCTACAATCTCAAAGACTACACTCCTTCGTGATCTTAAGAAAGAATTTAAAAATGGACAAAATATATTGAAGGAAGAGCTTGCCCAATACGTCAAGATTGGGGGGAGATTCTCGTTGACTACAGATTGCTGGACTGCCTCAAATTACAAGGAATTTGCTGCTATTACCATCCACTGGGTCACTCCTAATTGGGAGCAAAAATCACAGGTATTAGATATAGTTGAATTAACAAATCCCGTGCACTCAGGTGCCTACCTAGCCAAGGAGGTAATCAAAGCTACAGACTTCTTTGACATCACTCACTCTATTGTCGCAATAACTCATGACAACGCATCCGTGAACGACGTTCTTTTGCAGGAGTTTCAAGATATCGCATTAAAGAAATGGAGAGCTTTGAGCGACGAAGAGCAGTGTCGAAAATGGCTCCAATTTACTCTAGAAGAGGGTGATATTCGCTGTGTTTCTCACATTTATAATCTTGGAGTTATTGCTGGTATTGCTCCTTATCCTGTACCCTGCTCCCTTGACGATTTATGCGATTGCTCTTATTAGCACTGACTTCTGTAGGTCTTCGAGAACTCAAAGCAGAACCCACAGAGCACCGCCACGAATACGAGCATAAGCAAGACAAAGCCTCCCTCCCATTTGATGAGACTCAAACCTCTACACGTTCAACCCTTTACAAAACACGGTCTTGGGTTCTCATCTTTCGCAATCGACGAATCCTACGTGCCCTGTTGATTAGAATCTGCAAGAGCTTAGGAATCAAGTATCGGCGTGTCCCATTAGATCAAAAGACTCGGTGGTCTTCTACAGAGCGAATGATACGAATTTGGAGGACCCTAAAGCAAGCAATTCAGTCTGTTCAAGCTACACAAACGTTCGATACCTCCCTAAAGAGACTCAATCTTGATGATAAGGATTGGGAGGTCTTGGATGACATCTCACGATTCTTTGAAGTTTTTGCTCGTGCTACTTCAATTGCCCAAGCTGATGAATATCCTACACTTCAAAGAACCGTCCCCCAATATATCACTATCCTGCGAGAACTCAAATCGTTCTTTTCTCCTCATTATGCCTCTGAACTTCGATCTGCCGCTAAAGCTGCCTATAAAGTGATGCACGAATACTATCTTAGAACCCTCACAACTCGAGCCGCGTGTGTTGCTACAATTGTCGATCCCCGATACAAAGATCAGATATTTACGTGGTTTGAAGAGAGCGGAGGTGACGGCATGCGGATGCACAACAAGGCGATGACGCGATTTAAGGAGACCTACAATCGATACCAAACGCGAGCTTCTGAGATCGATACCTATGAACGATTAAACCGTGATGAAAAACCATCTAAGGAAGGAGATGGGCTCGAGGATGACTGGCGGGACCCCTTTTCTGACTTCAAAGATAAGAGAGCAAATACTGCCAAATCAGAGCTCGACCGATATCTTGACGAACCCCTCCTCCCCCGTGATTCTAAGACTAGCCATTTAGAGGTCTGGAAATACTGGAAAAGCAAGCAGTTCGAGTTCCCGATTCTCGTTCAAATCGCTCGAGATTTCCTTCCAATTCCTGCCTCTTCTGCCGCCTCTGAACGTGTCTTTAGTCAGGGAGGAGATCTTATCACGAAAAAGCGTAATCGAATCAGCGGAGCAAATACACGATACGTTCTTTGTTTACGATCTTGGGGAGTATTCGTTGGCGACGACGATTTTGATGAGACAGAAGAGCAAGAGGAAGACAGAGATATCAAAGAAGAGGAGCTAGGTAGGCCAGTAGAGGAGGGCGAAACTGACGAAACAGATATTGAGGAGGTAGTTGACGAGATAGGTGAGAGCAAGGTCAACTACAAAAAGAAGTACATATAACTTAGATCAATTCAATGGATACAAGTGCTGTTAAATTCGTGGTAGTTGTGGGCTTTATGCTGAGAGACGTAGGTAAAATTCCATGGAATTTTCCATGGAACCATAGACCTAAGAGAGGATGGTTCCATTCCATATATATATTAGGCTGGAAGGTTCCAGAGCTCTGGTTCCATGGAAATTCCATGGAATGGAGTTCCAGATGTCCAACATTGATAGCCAATAATATAAGAGTGATTGCTTGAAGCGAAGGAATAGCGCATGCAATAATTACCCCTAGATACCAAGTGTTCCTAATCCCAGCAGT
>JAXDGO010000131.1:0-3322 GCA_034665005.1 Solirubrobacteraceae bacterium
GCTGCGTTGGCAGTGTCGACAGAGACCATCATGGCCACCGTGCCAGGTCCGCCAACGCGGTCGCCATTCTTCAGATGGGACCAATGTTGGACGTCTGGAACTCGATTCCATGGAATTTCCATGGTTCCAGAGCTCCGTTTCCTTCCAGGCCGAATTTAATATGGAATGGATCCATTTTCCCTAGGAATCTCTGGAACCATGGAATATCCATGGAATTTTACCTGATCAGTCAGCAGGACCCCTATATTTGATGACATACGCCCTGTAAACACGCTCGAATTAAACGCTTCTTCTCCCTTAATTTGTATTGATCTGTGCTCGAATTCGACTAGCTCTCATCTACTCTAACTGCGTCGTCAACCTCCTCCCAATCATCGCCTTCTTCTACTAGTTTCCCAGTCTCTTCTTCTTTGATCTCTCTCCCCTCCTTTTGCTCTTCTGTCTCATCAAAATCGTCGTCGTCACAGTAAACTCCCCAAGAACGTAAACAAAGAACATACCGTGTATTTGTACCTCCAATTCGATTGCGCTTTTTGGTGATAAGGTCTCCTCCTTGACTAAAAACACGCTCAGATGCTGCTGAAGAGGCTGGTATTGCAAGAAAATCTCGAGCGATTTGAGCAAGAATAGGGAACTCGAATTGCTTGCTTTGCCAGTATTTCCACACGTCGAGATGGCTCGTCTTTAAATCACGGGGAATAAGAGGTTCTTCAAGATATCTTTCGAGCTCTGGTTTGACGGCGTGTGCTCTCTTGTCTTCAAATTCAAAGAAGGGGTCCCGCCAGTCCTGAGGGTCTCTCTCTTCTTTTTCTCTTGTCTCCTCCTCTTGGTTTAATCGCTCTAATGTGTTGATTTCAGATGCGCGCGTTCGATATCGATTATAGGTCTCCTTAAATCGGTCTATTGCCTTCTTATGCATCCTCATACTATCGCCTCCAGAGTCTTCGAACCACGTGAAGATCTGATCCTTATATCGAGGGTCGATAATCGTAGCAACGCATGCAGCGCGACGGGTGAGAGTCTTTTGGTAATACTCGTGCATGACCTTGTACGCAGCTTTGGCTGCAGATCGAAGCTCAGAGGCATAATAAGGAGAGCAGAACGCTTTAAGTTGTCGTAAGATAGTGATATATTCAGGGACGGTTCTTTGAAGTGTAGGGTACTTATCACCCTGCGCAATCTCTGTAGCACGAGCAAATACCTCAAAGAACTGTGAGATATCGTTCAAAACCTCCCAGTCATTATCGTCGAGATTCAACTTTTTTAAAGACGAATCGAAGGTCTGTGTTGCTTGAACTGATTGAACTGCCTCTATTAGACCTCTCCAAATTCGTATCATACGTGCTGTAGAAGACCACCGAGTCTTTTGATCAAGTGGCACACGGCGGTATTTAATTCCCATCGCTTTACAGCATCGAATTAATAGCATACGTGCGATTCGTCGATTGCGAAAGATAAGAACCCAAGATCTTGTTTTGTAGAGAGTCGAGCGTGTAGTGGTCAAGGTTTCTTGAGAAGGAAGGGAGGCATTGTCTTGTTTATGCTCGTATTCGTGTCTATTCTCTTTAGGTTCTGCTTTGAGCTCTTTAAGGCCTAGAAAGATTAGTATAATTCAATCAAATACTACAGAATAAGGGGCATACCTGCAACAACTGCAAGATTGTAAATATGTGAAACACAGCGAATATCGCCTTCATCTAAAGTAAACTGAAGCCATCTGCGACACTGTAATTCGTCGCTTAAAGCTTCCCATTTCTTCAATGCGATAGCTTGAAACTCTGTTAAAAGAACATTGTTGACAGAGGCATTATCGTGAGTTATAGCAATGATCGAGTGTGTGATGTCGAAGAAGTCTGTTGCTCTAATCACCCCCTCAGCTAGGTAGGCTCCAGAATGGACAGGATTTTTCAGTTCGATAACGTCTAATACCTGCGATTTGAGCTCCCAATCTAGTGTAATCCAATGGATAGTGATAGCAGCGAATTCCTTGTAATTGCCGGCAGTCCAACAGTCTGTAGTCAAGGAGAATCTCCCCCCAATCTTGACGTGCTCAGCAAGCTCTGCCTTTAAGATCTTCTGTCCGTTTTCAAATTTTTTCTTGAGATCGCGCAAGAGTGTTGTCTTTGAGATTATAGGGGCCAAGGGGTTAAGGTGCTGAATAAGATCAATAAACTCGTCTTGCTCCACAAGTCGAAAAGAGAGGTTATTTTTAACCACAAACGCGAGTAGCTTCGAGCGGTAAGTCGTACGATATTGACCTAAGGTTTGCTTGACAGATTGACCTAGTTTAGGAGTAAAGAAGGTTTGTTTCTGGCCTTGAGCCTTTAAGACATTCTCCTCCTCTACAGACGTCGGGACACCTAGATGATGGGTTTTATAATGAGTCTTATATAGATTTGTCCCATCAATTCTCCTATTAACGCTCCTCTTCTTAAATGTAGTACATCCAGGTGTCCCGCACCATATAATCATCTTGCTATGGTCAGTACGGTCAACCTCGCGAATGAACTTGGGATGTAGGCCTTTAAAGAAGTAGTTCTTAGTCTTGGGAAGTGGAGGAGGACGAGAAGGTGTTGGCAGATCAGGAGATGGCGCGCGTGGCCTTTTTCTAGGTGATGTACGAGTTGAGGGAGTGTTGTGGTTGTTGTGAAGTGGTGATGCCCGACGAGGGGCAAAGGGGTTCTGTGGGAGCATTCTAGAGGCAGACATCGTAAGCTGTACACCGTCTAGTAATATAGAGGTATAGATAGTTCTAATGCTTCAATTGCAAATGATTTCAATAGATTATGCTTGATGTGGAGGTGGGTTAACTTATTAAGGGGTAACGGGTTTCAGCCCTGAAATGAATTGAATTGAAGTGTTCTGATACTATGAAAATAAGGGTGCTCAACACCACTTAAATACGGTACCCAGTACTGAATTAACCGGGCTCTAATTCCAAATAATAAGTATTTGAGTTCCTCATACAACCAGTGTATTGATTGAAACTGTCAGATTTAATGGCCTGAATATCTGGAAACAAATGGTGTTTTCATGCACTAGGTTAGTAAGCTGAGAACCTGGCAACAATTGGCTCCTAGCCACGTGCTGATCACGTTTTGTTGTCACGTGCAATGTCCATGGAAGTTCCATGGTTCCATGGTTCCATTGGCAGTCCATGGAATAGATCTTTAAAATGGAATGGAAATGTTGGCAACACGAAGCTGAGCTGGAAGCGAATGGTCATGTGACCGCGTGCGGCCAGCCGCGTCCCCCCACATGTATGGTATTTGAGTTCTCCATGAATTAGACTCAACAAGAACAACAATCACGATACAGACTA
>JAXDGO010000132.1:0-2725 GCA_034665005.1 Solirubrobacteraceae bacterium
ATGCTATCGCTGCTTCTCCAGATTTCTCGGTGTTTCTCGACGTCCGACGGCCCGGTGACGGCCCAGGTGTCGATCTTGCCTGTCGTTCCTTTGAGTGGTGCGAGCTTGGTAGATCACCGCCGCCCCGACCTCATCTCCGAAGCGGTGTCGGGTCCGGGCGGAGCCCGGGATGCGTGGGCCTGAAGTGGGTTGGCATGACTGCGAGGTGACATGGCCCGCGATTAACAGGTGCGGGCTGCGCTGGGCGGGTCATCGAGTCGGCCAATGGCTCTGGTCGGTGGTATGAGGGGCAGGCGCTCGTGGTGTCGGCGTTAGTTCGCGCGAGGTGCCTCGTGCTGACCCTGCACCCTCCCGTTCCCTCGTCATGGTCGTCGCTGCCGCATGCTTCACGGTCGAGGGAGCGGCGATCGTCCTGGCTCACGGTTACTGGGAAGCTGTGGGTTATGGCGACACCGGGACGGGTGTTTTTGAGTCACACATCGGAGCTG
This sequence comes from Solirubrobacteraceae bacterium, assembly GCA_034665005.1. Taxonomy (GTDB): domain Bacteria; phylum Actinomycetota; class Thermoleophilia; order Solirubrobacterales; family Solirubrobacteraceae; genus Palsa-744. The sequence continues at coordinate 489 of JAXDGO010000132.1, forward strand.
CGGCGGTTTCCGGTGGGCCGGTCGTTTGTGGCGGCGGCGGAGTCTGCGGTGATCCGGGCAGGTGGCACGCCAGTTGATATGGCGTACTTCTCCGCCGACCCGCGGCCGCCGGCGCAGGTGTGTCGGGAGGCGGTGCGCAGCGCTGATGTGTTCGTGGGGATTGTGGGTTTCCGGTACGGCTCGCCGGTGCGTGATCGCCCGGAACTGTCCTACACGGAGTTGGAGTTCCAGGAGGCCAGCAACGCAGGTCTGCCACGCCTGGTGTTCTTGCTCGGCGAGGACGCGCAGGGCCCTGCGGAGCTATTCCGGGATGTTGAGCATGGTGGGCGACAGGAAGTGTTCCGGAACTCGCTGCCTGACAGTGGGCAGCGCGGAATCACCGTCGCGACAGTCACCAGCCCCGAAGGCTTGAGCGAAGCGCTTTATCAGGCACTAGTCAAACCCGACCACGGCCGCGATAACGATGCCAGTGGGTGGCGGGGTCCGGTGTTCGCGGTGCCGCCGTTGCGGGGTGATGAGGTCGTCCGCCCGGGACTGATGGGAGACCTGGTGGCGGCGGTGACCCGACCAGGGGTCAGCGCGGTGGGGATGACGACCGGGTTGTGGGGTGCAGGGGGGTTCGGTAAAACGACGATGGCTCGGCTACTGGTACACCGCCAGGAGGTGCAGGAACAGTTCCCCGACGGGGTGGTGTGGGTGACCGTCGGTGAGGACACGGCGGGGCCGGATTTGGCGGAGAAGGTCACCAACGTGGTGGGCCTGCTGTGCGGCGGCCGGCCTGGGTTGACTGATCCGTTAGCGGCAGGCGCGGAGCTGGGGCGCGTGTTGGATGATCTGCGGGTGTTGCTGGTCATCGATGACGTGTGGACCTCCGCCCAGGTGGAACCGTTTTTGATCGGTGGATCTGGGGCGGTGCGGCTGTTCACGACCCGCGTGCGGGGGGTTCTGCCGCGCTCGGCTGAGCGGGTGCGGGTCGATGAGATGGACTGGGGTGAGGCGGCCCAGCTGCTCACCGCTGGGGTGGATGGGGCCTCTGGTGGTGTGGTGGCGGGGTTGTTGGCGGCGACCGGGCGGTGGCCGGCGCTGCTCGCGTTGGTCAATGGCGCGGTCCGGGCCGACCTTAATGCCGGTCGCCGGGGTGACGAGTCGATGCGTGAGATCCTGCACGAGTTACGCACGACGGGTCCGACCGCGCTGGATGTGACCGACGCCACCGAACGGCACACCGCGGTGGCCCGGACGATCGCGGTCAGCCTGTCCCGCTTGACCGCCCAGCAGCGGGCCCGCTACCTGGAGTTGGCGGTGTTCGGGGAGGACGTGGCGATCCCCGGCTTGGTGCTAGTCAGGTATTGGAAAGCCACCGGTGGCTGGTCTCCGTTTCAGACCTGGCGGTTTTGTGAGCGCCTAGCCGAGCTGGCTTTGGTCAGTGACTACCGCCGTGACTCCGAGCAGGTGGTGCTGCACGATGTCATCCGCGCCTACCTGCGTGGGAAGACCCAGCACCGACGCAGTGAGTTGGACCGGTCACTGATCGAGGCCCACCGCAGCCTCGTTCCCGAGGAGGGGGCGACGAGCGCGTGGTGGCAGCTGCCTGCGGAGCAGACGTATTTATGGGCGTGGCTACCAACACACCTCTGGGGTGCTGGGTTGGAGCAGGAGCTGCGGGCATGCCTGCACCACCCCGGGTGGCTGGTCGGGAAACTTGAGCACGTTGGACCGGCGGGGCTGGAAGCTGACCTGGCCCTGTCCGATGACGCATTGTCGAAGACGCTCGGTACGGCGGTGCGGCAGAACGCCCACGTTCTTGGGCCACTGCAACCCCCGGGTTCACTCGCCGCGACGTTGGCCACCCGGTTGCCTGGCGATGGTGCGAGCAGAGCGATCGCTGAGGAGTTGCTCGCCGGGCTGACCACGCCGCATCTGCGGGCCATCACCGCACTGCCCGATCTGCCCCACCCCGCACTGTCCCGAGTGCTGACCGGCCACACCAGCGAGGTGGCGGCGTTGGTGGTCGCCCCGGACGGGTCCTGGCTGGCCTCCACCGACACCGGCGGGGAGGTGCGGGTCTGGGACCCGGTCACCGGCGCCACCCGCCACATCCTCACCGGCCACACCAGCCCGGTGCGGGCGTTGGTGGTAGCCCCGGACGGCTCCTGGCTGGCCTCCGCCGGTGGCGAGAAGATCCGGATCTGGGACCCAGCCACCGGCACCACCCGCCACATCCTCACCGGCCACAC
>JAXDGO010000133.1:0-2718 GCA_034665005.1 Solirubrobacteraceae bacterium
TTCCAGTAGCTCCAATGGGTGTTCGGGGCTGATAGGCACCGACCGGACCTCGCCGGCGAATTCGGTTTTGCGGGCGTGCATGGCTTCTACGAGGTCATCAAGCACCGCGAGTGCGTCGGTGCCGGTGCCGGCGTACCGGCTGAAGATCCGCCGCCCGTAGGCCAGTTCCATGCCCTTGGGATCGATCCCGGACACCCGCACGAGGCCGTCGCGGATGGCGGGGGCGATGGAGACCAGTGGGCACCACATCGCGGAGTTCTTGCCTGCCCCAGTGGAGCCGGCCACCAGGGTGTGGCCCCCGGCGAGCGGGACGTGCCAATCCTGGCCGTATTCGGTGCGTCCGGAGAACACTCGCCGTAAATCCACGGCCGTGCCTGCAACGTTGGCCAGGGTGGTGAGGTCTGGACAGGCCAGGGGATCGGCGAGCAGGTTGCGGCGCTGGAAATCGATGGAGACCACGTTCGGGGTGAGCTCGCGAACTTGGCAGCGCGTGACACCCCGAGCGGAGGCCAGTGCCCGGGCGGCGTCGTCGAAGTCTTCGGGTTTTTGGCCGGGTACCAACCCGACCCGGACCTCGTCCCATGACGCACCGGAGCGCACTCCGAGCACCTGGGGTAGCTGTGCCGGCACCGGGCTGCGACTGCGACGAATACTGCGCCGTAGCGGAGTCACCATCACTACCGCTGGCGCGGCGTCGGTTTTGATGCTCAAGCCGCAGGCATGCAGCCAGGCAGGCAGCTTCGGGGCGTACACCGTCCAGCGAAGCCACCAGGCCCGCAGATGCCGGCCTGCCCACGCATCGAAGGAGGCCAGGCTGATCAGCCGCCACCCGGCGAGCACTCCGGCGGTCACGCCCGCTGTCAGGGCCAGCGAGGTCGCACCCCAGCAGTGCCACCAGGCCACCACGGCGAGCACGGTTAGGCTGGTCCGCCAGTGCGTGATCGTTTGGCGTAGCGCCCACACTACGGCCTTGATCACCAGCCACATGGCGAAGAGCACGACCGCTGCCGCGGCCAGTGCTTCAGCGATCTTGATCAGCGCCTTGCCGAGTTTGGCCAGGAGCGATACGACGACGCCAAATGCCGCGCCACCGGCCATTACCAGGGCAATCAGATATGCGTCCATCATCGATCACCCCTATCCCTGGCTGGGGCGATCGCGGCGTGTGTTTGTTCGTCGCGGTTTTCATTCAGATCGGGGAGGGGGCTTGCGCCTGGCCTGGTGGGTCTGCGTATCCTCACTACTGTTCACTCCTGACTCGGGTGGACAGCGCAGAAGCGGATCAGGTTGGTAGCCGAAGATTCCGCTTCTGCGCGTACGTCGGTCGTGCGATTGATGAGGGCGTGCGGCATTACCGCACCACCCCCGGTGCGTTGATTTTCGTCTGAACTACTTGGGTGGTTGTTATTGCGGGCTGCGGCAGTTACCGCAGATCGGGTGAACTCCTGCTGGCAGGAACGCATAGCTTCCGCAGCTGCGGCAGGTCTGCCAGGTCAAAGGAACCCGCCACCGGCGTGCCCGCCGCCGCTCAATGTGCGCGGACCACCACCGCTGCCAGCCCATCGCTGTCACCTCCTCCCTAACTCCGATAGGCCGGTTACTTCCCCGCTTCAGGGCGGGCTTCTGTTACTGATTGGGTTTCGGTCGCCGGTGCGAGCACGGTCACGTCGTTGGCGTGGCAGGTCTGCCAGATGGCGTTATCCAGCCGCACGGGGAATAGGCCAAGCAAACCCGGCAAGCACTCACGTTGATACGACATCACGGTCCCGGTAAGCCGTGACCCATCCCTGAGCTGCACCCGCATGCCCACGGCCAAGCCCGGTCTGCTGCGGCTGCCTGCGGCCAGCGCACGAGGCGGCGGACTACTCACCCGGCGCGACGCGTGGGACACCGGCGCCCGTGCCGACAAGACCGGGCTACTCATGCCGCTGCTCTCCCCGGCGTGTCGGTCGGGCCAGTGACGGACCTGCTCGACGGCAGCTTGCCTGCAGTCGCCACGGTGGCCGAGGGACTACCGGGTGCCCTCATGCCGGTGGCCCGGATGATCCACGTGATCCACTTTGCCTGGCCGGAGGTCTCCGCGCGCGGGGCTACCGTCATGCCTTCCAACACGACTGGCCGAAACGGCAAACCTGCGATCGCTTCTGGCGGGACGGGCTGGTGAGCGCAGGCGAACTCCACCGGGAACGATTTCTCCCGGTCTTTCTCCGCTGCCGGGTCAGCGAACGTTCCCCGGTACAACGGCAGGCCGGTGGCCTCATCGATCCGGGGACGCACCGGCCGGTTGCGGGCGCGGTCTTCTTGCGATTGGTACTCCATCACCGCAGTGATCTCGCCCACCAGGAACAAACCTTGTGGGAACCACTCGTCGAAGTCAGCTGTCAGCCGGGCATTCTTCGGGGCTGCCATCGTTGTCACTACCTCCTGCTAGTTTTCTGTGATTTCCTGATGTCTCATCTGCTGCTTTGGTCAGCATTTCTGCCACCGCGCGGGCTTCGTCAATGCTGAATTTGAGGCCGCGTAAGCCGGGTATTGCAAGGACAAGCTGGTCCCCTTCCGGGAATACCCAGATGTATCGCTCTGCGCCCTCGACCACTATTCCCGCATCGGAGGGCTTAGCCCCGACTGCGCGCGAGCGTCGTGCCCGTGTCGTCATCCCGTGGTCCTCTCACCGGTCTGTCCCCCTTCATGTCGCGAGCTATCTCGGACGGCCATACA
>JAXDGO010000134.1:0-2817 GCA_034665005.1 Solirubrobacteraceae bacterium
CACGCTGGTGGGAGCGTGAAAGGTGAGCACTGTGGGAAAAATCATGACTCCGGGGCGGCCGCGGACCTTGATGCAGGCTCATGAGGAACTAGTGCGCATCCGGCCGAGTCGGGATGCGTCGTTGACAGTGTGGCTTGAGTATTACCAGGACTCGGTGTCGTTGTATGAGCTGATCGCTGAGGTTGATCCGGGTCACGAGTGTGAGGCCTTGTATTGGGCGCGGCGGGAGCGATACCGCGCGGAGCGGATCGCGGCCCGGATCAGAGCGGCCCGGCCGCGAAAGTGACAACGGTGCGGGATGCAGGTGAAGAAGTAGGAAGGGAGGTGGATGGTGACGCAGGAAGGCGGGCGTTGGCGTGCGCTAGTCGCGCGTGCACAGCAGCTATGGCCAGGCTCGCGACGGCTCAGCCGCACGCCGCGGGTTCGCTCCACGTGGCAGACGTGCCGACGGTGCCGGAGTAGGTCGTATCTGCGGATCGGTGGTGATCTGCTGTGCAGTAGCTGTCGCAGCCTGCAATAAACACCCACACGAAAGGAAGCGTAGGAAATTTAACGCGCCGGGGTGGTGCGGTAATGCCGCACGCCCTCATCAATTATCAGATCGACGTAGGCGCAGAAGCGGAATCTCTGGCTACCAACCTGATCCGCTTCTGCGCTGTCCACCCGAGTCAGGAGTGAACAGCAGTGAGGATACGCAGACCCACCGGGATTGGCGCAAGTCCCCTCCCCGGTAAGAATGAAAACCGCAACAAACAAAAGTCCACCGCGATCGCCTCGGGCAGGGCCGGGGGTGATCGCTGATGGACGTATATCTGATCGCCCTAGTGATCGCCGGTGGCACCGCGCTGGGTGTGGTGGTGTGGGTGCTGGCCAAACTGGGCAAGGCGCTGATCAGGCTCGCCGAAGCACTGGCCGCAGCGGCGGTAGTGCTCTTCGCCGTATGGCTGGCGATCAAGGCTGTGTTGTGGGCGCTGCGCCAGGTGCTCACGCACTGGCGGACCAGCCTGACCGTGCTCGTCATGTTGGCCTGGTGGCAGTGGTGGGGGTGGGCTTCGCTGTATCTGACCGCTGGTGTGGTCGCCGGGGTGCTCATCGGGTGGCGGCTGGTTGACTTGGCGTCCTTCGATGCGTGGGTGGGTCGGCATCTGCGGGCCTGGTGGCTGCGCTGGACGGTCTACGCCCCGAAGCTGCCCCAGTGGCTGCACGCCTGCGGGCTGAGTATCAAGCCCGACGCCGTGCCCGCGGTGGTGACGGTCAATCCTCTGGGGCGCAGCATCCATCGCACTCGAAGCCAGGCCCATGCGCGGCTGCCCCAGGTGCTCGGTGTGCGGTCGGGCGCGTCGTGGGACGAGGTCCGCATCCGCTTGGTGCCCGGCCAAAAACCCGAAGATTTCGACGAGGCCGCCCGGGCATTGGCCTCGGCCGGGGCAGTGGCCCGCTGCCAGATCCGTGAGCTGACCCCCAACGTGGTCTCCATCGATTTCCAGCGCCGCAACCTGCTCGCCAACCCCGTGGCATGCCTGGACCTCGCCACACTGGCCGAGGTCGAGGGCACGTCAGTGGATTTGCGGCGGGTGTTCTCCGGGCACACCGAGTACGGGCAGGACTGGTACGTCCCGTTGGCCGGGGGTCACACCCTGGTGGCCGGGTCCACGGGGGCGGGCAAGAACTCGGCGATGTGGTGCCCACTGGTGTCTATCGCCCCCGCCATCCGCGACGGCCTCGTACGCGTCTCCGGGATCGACCCCAAGGGCATGGAACTGGCCTACGGACGACGGATCTTTCACCGCTACGCCGTCACCGGCACCGACGCCCTCGCAGTCCTCGATGACCTCGTCGCGGCCATGCACGCTCGCAAAACCGAATTCGCCGGCCAGGTCCGGTCCGTCCCGATCAGCTCTAAACAACCCCTGGAGCTACTGGAATTCGACGAGATCGGGGCGCTGACTAAATACATCGATCGCAAGACCCGCGACGCGATCACCGAGCGAGTGGCGTTGTTGACGACTCAGGGTCGGGCGTTGGGGTTCACGGTGCGCGGCTATGTCCAGGAACCCACGAAGGACACCGTCCCCGTCCGGGAGTTGTTTCCGCGTCGGATCTGCCTGCGGGTCTCGGCCAAATCGCATGTGGGCATGGTGCTGGGGGATCAGGCCTACGAGCGCGGTGCCTGGGCCAACCGGATCACCGAAGCCGAAGCCGGCGTCGGCTACGTCTTCGGCGAAGGCATCCGCGAGCCCCTACGCATCCGGGCCGGCTGGGTCCCTGACGAGACGATCAAGCAACTCGAAACCTTCGTCACCGAGCCCATCGAGCATGACACGGCGGTGCTGCCCTTTCCCCCTAAACCCACCGACCCCAGCGGGTCGACTCGCGGGGGCGCGGCATGACGACCACCGTTGACCTACTCGCCGCTGTCTGCGCTCACCTCGCCGAGTTCGAGCTGCCCGCGATCGCCTCGGTCCACGTGAGCGCTGCACGGTCTGCGCCGCAGGTGACTGTGCAGCTCGCCCGTCGCGAACTCTCCGCGGTCGCACAGGGGCTCCTGGCCTGGGCCGACACCATCACCCAGGTCACGGCGCAAGCCTGGCGGGTCCCCGAGGGCGACCCGGCGCACCTGTCGGTGACGGGACTGCTGCCCGGCGATGCTTCCATCCTGGTCTACGGCGGCATGTGGCCGACCCACCAGGGTCTTGGCGCTGATCGTCCACCCGACGCCCCCACGACTATCCCGCTAACCACGTTGCGGCACGCGGCCATCGTCGAGGAGGCGAGGGCCTGATGGCCATCACCACCGACCCCACCACCCTCGATGCC
>JAXDGO010000135.1:0-4792 GCA_034665005.1 Solirubrobacteraceae bacterium
GCAGCCAGTAGGAGTGGTGTTGGAAGGGGTAGGTGGGCAGTTCGAGGTGGTGGGCACCGGGATAGAGGGTGTCCCAGTCGGGGCTGGTGGCGTGGGTGTGCAGGCGAGCCAGCGCGGTCGCGAACGCAACGGAATCGGGCTGGTCTTTATGCAGAGTCGCCAGGGCCACCGATCCACCACCATCATCATCACTGCCGCTGAGGGTGTCGATGATCGCGGGGGTGAGGATCGGGTGGGCAGAGAGTTCTAAGAAAGTGTGGGGACCCTGACCCGCCAGCGCCAAGACGCTGTCTTGGAAGCGGACGGTGCGGCGGAGGTTGCGATACCAGTAGTCGGGATCGAGCGTGGTGGTGTCCAGGGGGGTGTTGAGGGGTTCGCCATCGACGGTGGAGTAGAAGGGGATGGCTGCTGGTTGGGGGGCCAGTCCGGTCAGCTCGTCGAGTAGTCGGTCGCGGATTTGTTCGATCTGGGGGGAGTGGGAGGCGTAGTCGACCTGGACAGGACGGGCGTGGATTTTCTGGGTCCGGCAGTGGTGGAGGAGTTCACCGATTGCGGTGGGATCTCCGGAGACGGTGGTGTTGGTGGGGCCGTTGATGGCCGCGATGAACAGCCTGTTGTCCCAGTCCTGCAATCGTTGTTGGAGGTCGTGGGCGGGTAGCCAGATCGAGGCCATGGTGCCCTGTCCGGTCAGGGTCATCAGAGCACGGCTGCGTAACGCAACGATTTTGGCGGCGTCGTGCAGGCTCAGGGCGCCGGCGATGTGGGCGGCGGTGATCTCGCCCTGGGAGTGGCCGATGACCGCGTCGGGGATGATCCCATAGGAACGCCACAGCGCCGCAAGCGAGGTCATCACCGCGAACAAGGTGGGCTGGACCACATCGACTCGTTCCCACGGCGGCGCACCGCTTGTCTGGTGCACCACGTCTAGGACCGACCAGTCGATGAACGGCCGCAACGCCTGGTCACAGTCCTCCAGGGCGTGGGCGAAGGTGGGGAACTGGTGGTAGAGCTCGCGGCCCATGCCGGGGTGTTGGGAGCCTTGGCCGGGGAAGACGAACACGGTCTTGGCGTGGGGGTGGGCTGGGATGACGGCGTGGGTCAGGTGGGGGTGGGTTTGGTGGGTGGCTAGGGCGTTGAGGCTTTCGAGGAGGGTGCTGCGGGCGTGGTGATCGGTGCTGGTGGTGGTGATGGCGGCGCGGTGGGGGAAGTGGGTTCGTGTGGTGGCGAGTGAGTAGGCCAGGTCGGTCAGGTCCAGGTCGGGGTGCTCACGAAGGTAGGTGTGGAGGTGGGTGGCCTGGGCGGCTAGTGCCGGCTCGTCATGGGCTGAGATCGGCCAGATCACAAAGGGTGGAGCCGGGGACGGGGCCGGGTCCTCGGTGATGGGGGGAGGGGCGGCGGGGGCTTGTTGGAGGATGAGGTGGGCGTTGGTGCCGCTGACACCGAAGGCGGAGATGGCGGCGGTGCGGGGGCGGCCGGTGTCGGGCCAGGGCAGGGGTTGGGTGAGCAGCCGGACGGTGTTGGGCGACCAGTCGATGTGGGGGCTGGGATGGTCGATGTGCAGGGTGGGGGGAAGGACGCGGTGGCGGATCGCCTGGATCATTTTGATGATGCCGGCGACACCGGCTGCGGCTTGGGTGTGACCGATGTTGGATTTGATCGAGCCCAGGTAAAGGGGCTGGTCGGGGGTGTGGTGTGTGCCGTAGGTGGCCAGAAGGGCACCAGCTTCGATGGGATCACCCAGGGTGGTGCCGGTGCCGTGGGCTTCGACCACATCAACCTGGTCGGGAGACAACCCAGCGTTGGTCACCGCGGCGCGGATGACACGTTGCTGGGAAGGGCCGTTGGGGGCGGTGAGCCCGTTGGAGGCACCGTCTTGGTTGACCGCGGATCCGGGGATGATCGCCAAGATCGGGTGGTGGTGGCGTTGGGCATCGGAGAGGCGTTCGAGCAGCAGGATGCCAGCACCTTCACTCCAACCGGTGCCATCAGCAGCGGCGGCGAAGGCCTTGCAACGACCATCGGGGGCCAGGCCCCGTTGCCGGGAGAACTCCACAAACAGGGTGGGGGCGGCCATGACGGTGACACCACCGGCCAACGCGAGGGTGCACTCGCCGGTGCGGAGTGATTGACAGGCCAGATGGGTCGCGACCAGAGACGATGAACAGGCGGTGTCAACAGTGATCGCGGGACCTTCCAAACCCAGCGTGTAGGCAACCCGCCCGGAGGCGACGCTGGGGGCCGACCCGGTCATCAAAAAACCGCCCTCAGCGCCTTGGGACGTGGTGGCGGCGGCATAGCTTTGGGTCCACGTGCCAGCGAACACGCCGGTGGCGGTCCCGGCCAGGGAACCCGGGACGATCCCAGCGGTTTCGATGGCTTCCCAACACACCTCCAACAACAACCGTTGCTGCGGGTCCATCGTGAGCGCCTCACGCGGGCTGATACCGAAAAAGGCGGCGTCGAACCCGGCCACATCATGCAAGAAGGCACCCTGGCGGGTATACGAGGTCCCCGGATGATCAGGATCAGGATCAAACAGGGTGTCTAGATCCCAGCCACGATCAGAGGGGAACTCCCCCATCACATCAACACCGGAGGCCACCAGCTCCCACAACCCCTCAGCACACACCACACCACCGGGATAACGACAACTCATCCCCACCACCGCCACCGGCTCATCCACCCGGGCAACGGTGATGACCGCCACTGGAGGACCTGCGGTGTCGGTGAGGTGGGTGTGGAGGTAGGTGGCCAGGGCAGCGGGGGTGGGGTAGTCGAAGATCAGGGTGGCGGGCAGTCGCAGGCCGGTGGCGGTGCTCAGGTGGTTGCGCAGTTCCAGGGCGGTCAACGAGTCCAGACCGAGGTCTTTGAAGGGACGCTCGGGGGGGATGGTCTCGACGGTGGTGTGACCCAGGACGGTCGCGGTATGCGTCTGGGTCAGGGCCAGCAGGTGTTGGTGTTGTTGGGTGGTTGTGGGTAATTCGGTGAGTTGTCGGCGCAGTGGTGCGTCGCCGTTGTCGGTGGCGTTGTTGTTGCGGTGGGGGTGGGGTGGGGTTTGGGGTAGTTCGTTGAGTAGGGGGTGTGGTCGTGTGGTGGTCAGCGCTGGGATGAAGTGGTCCCAGGTCATGTTGGCGATGGTGATGCACGTTTCGTCGAGGTCCAGTGCTTGTTGCAGCGCGGTGATTGCCAGCTCGGGTGCCATGTCGTTGAGCCCGATCCGGCGTAGCCGCTGTGTGAAGTCCTCGGCGGCGGCGCCCATGCCCGGGCCTGCCCACAGGCCCCATGCCACCGAGGTCGCGGTGTGGCCGTTTGCTCGGCGTTGCTGGGCGAGGGCGTTGAGGTAGGCGTTGGCGGCGGCGTAGGCTCCTTGGTTGCTGCTGCCCCAGACGCCAGCGGCTGAGGAGAACAGCACGAAGGCTTCTAGTGGGTCGTCGAGGAGTAAGTCGTGTAGGTGCGCGGCGGCTACTGCTTTGGTGCCGGCCTCGGCAAGTTGGGCGAGGGTGGTATCGGATAGTGGCTCCAGCGCACCGACCCCGGCGGTGTGGATGACCGCGCGGATGGGCCCGTGCTCGAGTCGTATCTGTTGGATCAGGGCGCTCAGCGCGGTGCGGTCGGCTACGTCGCAGGCGATCACGGTGGTTGTCACGCCTGCCGCGGTCAGTTCCGTTTCCAGCTTAGCGGCGCCCGGTGCGGTGGGACCGCGTCTGCTGGTGAGCACGAGATGATTCGCGCCAGCACCGGCCAGCCATCGAGCGACCTGAGCGCCCAACCCTCCCGTACCACCGGTGACCAGCACTGTCCCGTTCGGTCGCCACGCGCGGGGTGGTTCGCCTGCGGGTGCCGCCGCAGCGACCAGGCGGCGCACGAAGGTTCCTGAGGGGCGTAGCGCGAACTGGTCTTCGGCGCAGGGACCGGTGAGGGCCAGTTGCAGCTGTGCCAGTGCCCGCCTGTCCGGGACCGCTGGAAGATCGATGAGACCGCCCCAGCGTTGGGGATGTTCCAGGCTCATCGTCTGGCCTAGGCCCCATACCTGCGCCTGGTCAGGGTTTGTCAGCGGGTCGGATCTGCCCACGCTGACCGCGCCGCGGGTCGCCAGCCACAGCGGCGCGCTCACACCAGCATCGCCTAAGGCCTGCATCAGTGTCAGTGTCGCGGCCAGCCCGGCAGGGATGGCCGGATACTGCGGATGCGGGTCCTGGGCCAGCGCGAGCAAGGACAGTACCCCCGCTGGTGGTGTGTCCCTGGCCTCGGCGTGCAGCCGCGCGGTGAGTTCGTCGCGATCCAGTCTGGTCGGGTCCACCACAAGCCGTGTCAGCTCACCGTGCTGGTCTGACAACACCGTCATCCAGGGGTCATCGACCAGCGGGGCAGGGACCACCACCAGCCACCGACCGGATAGACGCGCCGGGGTGACCTCGATCAGCGGTCGCCACGCGATGCGATAGCGCCACCCATCCACGATGGACCGTTCACGACGCCCTCGCCGCCACGCCGCCATCGCAGACACCACTGAACCCAGCGATGACCGGATGTCGGGGCCCTCGATCCGCAGCGTGTCGGCTACAGCGTCGACGTCTCCTTCCTCGACCGCTTCCCACAGCTGACTTTCCCCGACCGGTCCGGCTGTGGTCACCTCGGTGGGTGTGGGTGTGGGTGTGGTGTGGTGCAGCCAGTAGGAGTGGTGTTGGAAGGGGTAGGTGGGCAGTTCGAGGTGGTGGGCACCGGGATAGAGGGTGTCCCAGTCGGGGCTGGTGGCGTGGGTGTGCAGGCGAGCCAGCGCGGTCGCGAACGC
>JAXDGO010000136.1:0-4163 GCA_034665005.1 Solirubrobacteraceae bacterium
GACGAAACGCACCGCTTCTAACCGCTCACCCGCCTCGGTCATGCGCACCATCACCGTGCGGCGCCGATGCAGATCCAATCCCACGACCTGCTGTCCTGCGTACCCTGTGTCCATAAGGGGCCTCCTCGAACCGAACCGGTTGATCTGAGCACTCCCAAGCGTCCGCTCGGGAGCAACCCACAAGGAGCGGAGGCCCCGCCCCTTTCATCGCATCAACTTGTTCGGTCTGGCGCGCCTCGGAGATCATTCAGTGCGTGGTTGAGGTGGGGACGGTCGGTCCTGTCGGGTGGTTCAGGCTGCGGTGGTCAGCCCGGTGACTTCATTCCAGGTGCTGAAGCGGTTAGCCATCTCGCTGCGGTATTCCTCGGTGTGGAGCAGGTGACGACGGGGCCGGAAGTGCGGTGATATCCCGCTGAACGCGGACAGAAACCGCTGCGCGTGCCCGGGTGAGGTGAACCGTTTCATGGCCCGTTCGCGTTGCCGGGTGGGTTGGTGGGAATTTTCTGCCCGGTTATTCAGATACTTCGACTGACGGTGCTCAACCGAGCGAGCAACCCGGCGCCGCGCCGCCTGGTAGCTGCCCACCTAAATGTCGGTGACCACTACCCGTGGCGCGTACTCCAGGCCCTCGAACAGCTTGCGAAAGAACCTGGTCGCGGCCTTGGTGTCCCGCCGAGGGATGACCAGAATGTCCAGGACTTCCGTCCTGGTCGACGGCGCGCCACAGGTACTGCTGCTGACCGTTGATCGTGAGGAATACCTCGTCGAGGTGCCACGTATCGCCGGGCCGGGGTCGACCGGCGACGCAGTCCGTTGGCGTAGGTTTGCCCGAACTTCACGCACCATTGCCGGATGGTTTCGTGGGACACCACGATCCCGCGCTGCAGCATCATCTCCTGCACCTCGCGCAAGCTCAGCGGGAACCGGTAGTACAGCCACACACCATGACTGATGATCTCCACCGGGTAGCGGAACCCTCGGTACGACGGCGTCTCGGTACCCACCAGCCAGCCCCTCCTCACCTCCAGAACAACCTGGCAATCATCCCCCCAACCACCACGCCGCAGGACCAAGTTGACGGTGCCCTGGAGAGGTGCCCGCTGGGCGAGATCATCGTTGCAGTTCGGACTGGAATGCCCACATCCGGGACGGCCGTTACCGACCGGCGAGCCTCTTGATCCTGACCGCCGATCGGCCGGTCGTGGGACCTCTGATGCGGAGGCGCAAGGAGCTGTTCCGCCAGCGGCGGAGATGGCATCATGCCGGTATGGCATATATATGGAGTCAGGAGCTCGGGAACACGGATTCATTGCATCTCTTGTCCTCGACGCATGCTGGCATATCTGACGACGGGAACCGAAACGAAAGCCGTGGAAAACATTTTTCGATTTCGCCAGCGAATGGCGAGGCATTGTAATGGATACTCGAAGCACGAACGCCCCTTGGGGTACGATGTGGGTTGCAAGTTTGCGAAAAGCGTGTGGCATAGCAGAGTTTGCACTATCGATCTCTGAGTATATACCGGAGCTACGCTTATCAAAGTTTCCACTTGTAAAGCGTGAAGACGAAGTGCTATATCTCCAGCATGAAAGCATGCTGTACAGTGAAGATGCGGTAACCGACGTATTGCTACGGGCAAAGGATGAAGGCGTTAGCGTGGTAGCTGCTGAACACGATGTCGCGCCTGATACCCGTAGGTGGGAAGCTCACGCTGATACGTTAATAGCGTTGACTGCCAATGGTGCGTCAACTCTCCGCGAGCGGTGCGGAGAGGCTAAAGTTGTGCACATTCCGCATGGCTGTCCGACCTGGTTTCCAAAGCGGAAAACATCGATCGGTAGCACTATAGGTGCATTCGGCTTTCTAGGCCACTACAAGGGATTCTTCGGTATCTTGGATGTTCTTCGATCGTGCCCAGGAACTGAACTCATTTTGTTCAGCCACGATCGGCGTCGCAAGATAGAAGAGGATTGGACGCAAGCGATCAAAGGACTACCTGTTAGGTGGGTACGAGACTACTTAAGCCAAGAGGAAGTCGCACAACGATTGGCGGCAGAAGCAGATGTGTTGGTGTATTTCTATGATGACGTAGTTCAGTATTCTGCTAGCGGTGCCGTACGCATCGGGCTAGCAAGCGGCGTACCGGTACTAACATCAAAATCTCGGTGGTTCGATGAGCTCGGGGAAAGCGTGTACCGCACCGATGATCTGGTAATCGGTGTTCAAAGGTTGTTTGCCGACAATCAATTGCGGGCAGATGTAACAACGGCTGCACGGGACTTCTGTGAGGAGAACAGTTGGCCGAAGATCGGAAAAATGCACAGACTCCTAGTTGAAGAACGCCGAAGGGTGTGAGCATGTAAGCGGCACCCTTGCAGAAGAGGGACCGTGCGAGTAAGTTTTCATGTTCATTTCAATGCACTTTCGACGCCCCAGATGCCGTGCCCCAGCACCCAACAGCACCCGACAGCACCCGACAGCACCCGACGCTGACGCTCATCCAGAATCGGAGCCACCTCGGCCAGCTCCCCCGCCAACCCTGTGGGACTCCAGAAGTCGGCCCCCTACGTTGAGCAGCGGCTTTACGCGACCCGTTCGTACTCGTTGATCAGGCCACCCAGGACCGGTCGACGAGTGATGCGTTCATGGCTGAAATTCATGACAGGGTGGGTCGGCCGTGGTGGGCGAAGGTCGCGGGCGCGATGGGGTCGTCGACCATTGTAATGGCGAACATATTCCGTGAGTACGACACGCAGGTGCCGCTGGCTGAAGATCAGCATGCGGTCGGTGAGTTCGGTTCGCAGGGTGCGGACGAACCGTTCGGCGAAACAGTTCGCCCGCGGACACCGAGGGGGAATCCGGACCACCTGGATGCCCACATCGGCCAGGACGGCGTCGAATGATGCGGTGAACTGTCCGGCCCGGTCGCGAACGAGGAACCGGAACTGGGTGAGGTGATCGCCGAGGCCCATCAGCAGGTTGCGGATCTGCTGGGTGGTCCATCGGCCGTCTGGGTTTGTGGTCGTGCCCAGCAGGTGCACGGATCGGCTGGCGACCTCCATTACAAAGAAGACATAGATACGCTGGAGGGTCACCGCGCAGTCCACATGGAAGAAGTCACAGGCCAACAGCGTCGAGGCCTGGGTACGCAGGAACTGCCGCCAGGTCGCGTCGGTGTCCCGAATCGGTGCCGGAGGTATCCGTAACCGCCGGAGAACGCGGCGGATCGTGGAGGCGCCCACGTGGTGACCGAGCTTGAACAGTTCGCCCTGAATTCGCTGATATCCCCAGTTCTGATTCTCCCTGGCCATGCGCTCGATCAACGAGACCACACCGTCCTCGACAGGTGGACGCCCGAGGCGGTCCGGATACGTCCATTTCTTGGCGATCAGGCGCCGGTGCCAGCGCAGGATCGTGCCCGGTGTGACCAGGCGATGCCTGCGCAGCATCTGCGGCAATCTCCGGACGAGCGCGGCGAAGACCGCGCGATCCGCCCAGTCCAGGCGCTGTGCCGGTTTGGCTCGGCGTAGCACGGCGACTTCGTGACGTAGCACCAGGAGCTCGACATCCTTGGACGTTGACGAACGACCGAGCAACAACATCAGCTTCACAAGCTGAAGCAAGATCAGATAAAGCAGTCGCAACGCCACGACACACGATCATGCCCCGACAACGACACACCCCGATCACCCCGGAGACGCAGGCCGACTTCTGGCACCCCAAAGGCCACGGGTGCGTCGCGGACGACGATTCGGCGCGGCATGACTGAGCTCGCCGATGATCTACCGGAGCGGCCTGGTGGACGAGTCCGGGCTTTGGGGGGTGGTCGCAAGAAAACCGAGATCATCAATCCGCAGTTGCTGGATGCGTTGGACACGTTCATTGAACCGGAAACACGCGGAGATCCTTGAGTCGCCCTTGCGGTGGACTACGAAACGACGCGCCATCTTGCTGATGCGCTGACCGCTATGGGTCACCGGGGACAGTCATTCTGAATCCCCCCGGCGTTTCCGGAGACTCGGTGTTCTGAGTCATCCCGGCCTCGGCGAGGTCGGAGTTGTGACGACGGTAGTGGGCCTGCTCGAGTTCGATGGGCGGAAGGTCGCCGTTGATCTCAAGCAGCCGGTGGTGGTTGAACCAGTAGACGTAGTGCAAGGTCGCGG
>JAXDGO010000137.1:0-2643 GCA_034665005.1 Solirubrobacteraceae bacterium
GCTTGAAGACGCACAGAAAGTCCTCGCCGCCCGGAACCAGACACGGAACCAGACACGGAATGCCAGTCAAAGAGTTGGATGGGCCTGCCGGGTGGGATCTGATGGGATACGCAGCAGAGCAAGCAAAGGAACCGGATCTTCCCCGACGCGAACTGAATCCATAGTCACGCAGTTAGTCACTCAGAACGCCAGAGGGGGTCGGACCACAGAGGGCCCCACCCCTCTGAACTGCTAAAATGCCCGTCGGGACGACAGGATTTGAACCTGCGACCCCTTGACCCCCAGGCGCGCGCAACCCGTCTGTCCGGCCCTCGATCTGCGCCGACCGGCTTGTCGTCACTGCTGTCGTCAGCTTGCTGCGAGACGGGTCCTGCTCTCCGTTATCGTCCTCTGCCCTCGGCCAGACTCCTCCCCCGTCTGACGGCTCCGCCTCGCGCGGGGGAACCGTAAGAAGGCCTGGGGACTCCTCTTCAACTAGCAGCACCGGCACACGCCGAGGTGCCGACCGGTCGTGCTTGGGAGGAACGTGACAGGCGGCGGTCAAGCGAGTGACCGCATTGCGTGTATCGATTATTCTGTGAAATATGGCCGTGGATGAGCGCAAGGATGAAGCAAGCCAGATTACGAATGAGGTTACTCCACCACATGTTTTTTGGCGCTGGCCATGGCACGACTGGAACCGTTGGGAAAAGTGCTGGATGGCAATACGATTATTTGCGAATCCACTCCTGACAATCGCAGGGCTCATTACAGCGGTTACCTTGCTCGTTCAATTTGCGCCTGGCACGTGGGACAAGTTTTTTTGGCGCCCTGTGGAGTACTCGATCCTGAAGCAACCACACGCTGGTTATAGTATTGATCATGTCAAATCGAAACTAGGAGAACCCGCGTTGGTCAATTCATCATCAACGGTTCCAGTTATCGTGAATTAACATTTATTAGGCGCGATTATTTCGTCCAGGTTATCGCTAGCAGAAGCGGTCGCGTTGAAAGTCTCACAATTGTTTCATGTAGCCCGGATTTCAAGCCGACTCTCAACGCGCCAGATCGATCACAGGTTAGGCTCCGAGCGGTACCGATGGCGCAGGCCCAGATTGATAGCCACGCGAATTCTCATGACACATCGACCAACAAGGATCTTAATGATGGGCGCATCTTGTATTATCTTCCCGGACTGACCGTTAGTAGCATCGACCAGTACCTCGAAGCCGGCTCCTCTAATGGGAGCAACTTCCAGGAGTCGAGAAGCTTCTACGTCGGAATATCGTCTCTATGTATAGAGACCGCCAACTATCAGGACATTTTTCACACCGAAGGAAAGGTATACTCAGTCCCAGCGAGCGACGCCCCATCCAACGTTTCAATCATCCGTAGAAGAGTCGCCGCAAATCTGTATTCTGAACTCGCACCACCTTCATATCTGATTTTGGCAGGCGACGGACGTCTTGCATTATCCCCTCCTGGATACAATACGGAACAACTTTGGTATCAGGTTCCTTTACTGTAGGCCCGTATTGGGGCGACGTTCCGAGAAACTTACGGAATGCCGCTGGCACACAGATATTCAAATGACTGATCGATCGTAAACCCGGTCCAGCGAGCACACCTGTGTGAACGCTGATCGGCCGTGCGTCCGAGAGCCGGAGAATCGTCGGCCAGGCCGAGCCGGCACCGAACCACAACACCGGCTGCGACGCCGGCTGCGGCTGTCAGGGTCCCGGGTGCGGTGCACCGCGTGGAACGTCCGAAGCAGGTCGAGCGACACCTCCCGCGCAGCCACGCGACACAGCCTGGCACAGGCGATCCGATGGCTCAGTGCTTCCTGACCCCATTGGTCTTCTATGCCCAGCCCAGCAGTGTGGACCTGGCCGCAACCAAGACGCCGCTCACCCAATACAGGAGTAACCATGAACCCCGGCCGCACCAAGAAGATCCTCATCAGCATGATTGTCACGGTGACCTCAGTGGGCTGCACCCAACCGGCCACTACCTGCCCGCCGCCCAAGTTCACCTGATCGGGGTTGCGTACGACGTATCCACCGGGCGTTGCTCGTTCTCATTACCTGTGATGGCTGTGTAGTTCGTCAGGACAGGAAAGGGGGCGTCGAAATGCCGGAGCTGCGGGTGGACGAAGCGTCGACCTTGGCAGAGCCGGAGAATCGCGCGGGTAATGGGTGAACTACAACACCCGCAGCAATGGTCTACTCACTGAGCGTAGCCTGATCGCGGGACGGTGGTGCTCGGCTCGTCGGTGCTCGTGATCGTTTCACCTGGACAGAGCGATGCTGCGAACTGACCGGCTTCAGTCGCCGGATCCAGTCCGGGCGCCCGGGTCAAGGACAGGTGCGAGTCGATGATCTGACCGCGAGGCTAAACGGTAGCGGACGCGAACTTAAGAACTTGCTGACCATCTACTTGCGAGTAACACTATAGGCAGTTAGTGCGATAACACCTACGCCATCTAATGGGGGAGGTGGAAGATGTGCGTCTACTCCGTTACCCAAAGTAGTGGTCAGGCGCACGCAAGGGTGGGATCGTCGGAGGAGGCAGCGATGGCTGGGTACGGCGTCGACTGTGGTTCAGGCAGTATGCCTCGTGATCTTGTCCTAGTGCGTGATCTTGTCCTAGTTGTGGAATCGGAGC
>JAXDGO010000138.1:0-3294 GCA_034665005.1 Solirubrobacteraceae bacterium
AAACTTTCAATCACGGCCTCCGGTTCGCTTCCATTCACAACTTGAGCGTCGATGATGTTGCAATTTGAATCGTAGGCGCGAAAAACGCGGCCATTGCGAAAGTCGACGGGGTATTCGTTAGTCGCGCTATAACGCTGGCACTCATTGGCGTGAACAAAGATCGGGCCCGTCTCAGAAAACGGGTGACCAGACGGAATCGCGGCGTACGGGAACAGAATGACGCGCTCGCCAGGCTGCGCCCAGCGCAGGCAGTGCCGGCACGGAGCGCTTTCGGGCGAATTTGCGCTAACAATTGCGTGATCTGATGCGCCTGCCTCTACTGCATGCCGCGCTGCCTCTGCAATTTCGGTCGGAAGAGGAAGGATGCGAAATTTTGAAGCTTTCATAAGCGGTAGCCAAAGGCATCGCAGCAAATCGCGCATCGGCGAAATTCAGGCAGCGAATTCTCTAGCAGCTTTCTTATGGAAAGCGCGGCGGAGATTACGTGTTTGACACGCTCTATGCGGCGTCGCCCACAGGGCGACGGATACAATTACTTCGACAGAAACTCGACAATAACGCGCGCTGCTCCCGCAACAATTGCAGCACGATCATCCGCTGAGGATGTTGAGCCGATCGAATAAATAGCAACCAGGATCGGTGCAGGCCCGGGCGGACGAATAATGGCAACATCGTTTGTCGCTCCGTTTGCGGATCGTCCCGTTTTGTCTCCGACGGTCCAGGTCTTTGGAACGCCGGCCCGAATCATGAGTGCGCCAGTCTCGTTGTGCCGCAACCAATCTTCGAGTTGGTGCCGCGAAGATTCGGATAACACGTTGCCCAGCAGTAACCGTTGCATGTCTGCGCACGTCGCCGCAGGGGTTGTGGTGTCGCGTTCATCGCCGGGAATGGCGCTGTTCAATTCTGGCTCTTTCCGATCAAGTCTCGTCATCTCATCGCCAACAGTGCGCACGAAATTTGTCACTCCAACCGGTCCGCCAATTGCATCCAGCAAAAGATTGCCCGCTGTGTTGTCACTCTGTTCGATCGCCGCCGCGCACAAAGCGCCAAGCGTCATGCCGCAGTCCGCGAGATGGG
Source organism: Solirubrobacteraceae bacterium (assembly GCA_034665005.1). Taxonomy (GTDB): domain Bacteria; phylum Actinomycetota; class Thermoleophilia; order Solirubrobacterales; family Solirubrobacteraceae; genus Palsa-744. The sequence goes on from JAXDGO010000138.1 coordinate 1,078, forward strand.
CTTTCGTGACGGGCGCATATTCCAGGATGTCTTTTTCGCCATAACGTATGAATCGGTCCAATTGGTCCTGTTTTTCATCCACGCGCTTCAAGACCGCAGCTGCAGCGAGAAATTTAAACGTGCTGCACATCGGGAAACGTTCTTCCGATCGATAATCGAGACGTTTACCGCTGCCAGTATCCAGCGCAGCCACACCGATTCGAGCGCCGGTTCGCTCCTCGATAGATAGAATCCGATTCGCAAAATCGCTTGTCGATCCCGGCGTACTCGCGGCGAGCAACAAAAGTAAAGCTGCTACCATCGATGATACGCGGGATGGCCTTCCTTCACCGCGACGAAGACTCCCCGGCATGTCGCGCAAACTTTTCCTCCAGCAGCCAGTGTTCCCTCGATGGTCGCACGGTCATCCGTTATCTCAACAACCTTGGCAGAGAGAAACACAGAGTCGTTCGTCGGTGTCGGCCGCAGCAGTTTGATGGCGTATTCCGCAGTGACTGTGCAAGGCGGTCGATTTTCGCCTGCGCGTTTCATCAGATGATACGCTGCCGTCCAGTTGCAATGACAATCGAGTAACGTGCCGATGATCCCGCCGTTCAAAACTCCCTCGAACGCTTCGTATTTTTTCTGCGGCTTCCACTCAGCGACGACCTCGCCGCCTGCTGGCGATTCATCGGAGTTCTTCAGGAAACTACGAATATGCAAGCCGTCCGGGTTTGCCACGCCGCAACCGAAGCAAATATTTCGCGGCGCATATTCTTCCTGTAGCGACTGTTCAGCGTTCATCGATTCTTCCTCTTCCGCTTCCTTTCACTTTTATCTCATCCCAAAAGCGAAAAAGTAGAGGAAGAGGTAATTATTTCGGCGATCCGGGATACGGACGCAGCTCTGGCCCGACGTAGAGTGACCGCGGCCGAATGAGACGGTTATTATCGTGTTGCTCGACCACATGGGCGCACCAGCCTGCCACGCGAGACGCAGCGAAAAGAGGCGTATTCAACTCGGGAGGAAATCCCAACAGCCAAAACACGGGCGCGGCGTAAAGATCGACGTTGGCGCACAATTGTTTCTCCCGTTCCATCACTTGTTCGAGCTTCTCGCAAATCGGCACCCAATTCTCTTTCCCTGTGCGTTTCCCAAGGTCGCGCGCGATCTCGCGCATCGCCGGCACGCGGGAATCGCCCTTTTTGTAAACGCGATGGCCGAATCCCATGATCTTGCCTTTCGTCCCGAGCTTTTTCATTAACCATGCCTCGGCACGATCCGGCGTCCCGATTTCCTCAAGCATCTTCATCGATTCCTCATTGGCGCCGCCGTGCAGCGGCCCTTTGAGAGTCGCAACCGCGGATGTAACCGCAGCATACATGTCGGCCAGCGTCGACGCCGTTACGCGCGCGGCAAATGTGGACGCGTTGAATTCGTGGTCGGCGTAGAGAATGAAAATCGTATCGAGCATCCGGGTTTGCCATTGCTCGGGCGTTCTGCCGTTGAATTTGTAGAAGAAATTCGCCGCTTGCGTCAGTTCCGGTTTTTCGGGAAACGGCTGTTCACCGTGCGAGATACGCAAGCCGTCTGTGATCAAGGTAGAAACACGCGCGATCATCCGAATTGATTTTCGAATGTTCGCGTCGTGCGAGTGATCGTTCAGATCCTTGTCGAAGGCGCTTAACATCGAAACGCCGGTGCGCAGCATGTCCATTGGATGCGTGTGGCTCGGGAGAAGTCGCAGCATTTCCGTTACCGGCCCAGGCAACCCGCGTTCGCTGCCGATCTGATGCGTGAAGTCCTTCAGTTGCTTTGCATTTGGCAACTCTCCATTGAGCAACAAATAGGCAACCTCCTCGAAAGTGGCCTTCTCGGCCATCCCATGAATGTCGTAGCCCCGATACATCAACCCGGCAGCGGGATCGACCCAGCAGATCGCCGTTTCACCGGCGATTACCCCGGCCAGTCCGGGGCTGAATTGTGGTTTTGTTTCAGTACCCATGTTGTTCGCTGATTGTAACTACGATACGCGCGCCGACAAATCGTCAGTCGCGGAAGCCCAGCCATTTCTCTGCCGTTGGATCGTAGTCGAGCAGTTTGTAAAGCTCCTCACGCGTCTGCATCTCATCGAGCCATTCCTTTTGGGTCCCGCTTTTTTTGAGAGCACGCAGAAACTCCTCGCTCGCTTTCATTGATACGCGGAATGCGCTTTGGGGGAAAATCACCATGCGGTAG
>JAXDGO010000139.1:0-2598 GCA_034665005.1 Solirubrobacteraceae bacterium
TCGAGGTCCAGGTCGGATTCGGTTGCCCCCGCCGGTCCCGGGTAGAACGCGACGGTGCGCTCCAGCGCGGAGTTGCGGAAGAAGAACGCCAGGCCGACCGGGATCTGGAGCGCTTCCCAGGTGCGCCGATCAAGCGCGAAGTCGGGAAATGAAAGGTACCGGTCCGGAACCGAGCGGTAGCGCAGCTGAGCGTGGCTGTCGCTGAACAGCAGATAGCAGCCACGGCATACGCACATCATTTGCCGGCCAGCGACATTCACCACATGCTGGTGCTCGTCGGCGATGGCCTCCGAGCACATTTCGCATCGCTCCCCGGCCAGCTGCGGTGCCCGCCTGTTGCTGGTGATTCGGCTCAGGACGTCGTAGGGGGTCGTCACGCCGGCGCGCCCATCGGCTCGGCCGGTACCGCGATGGACAGCACGCCGTCGCGCAGTAGCAGTGGGATGGGATCGAGGTGTCGCGCGGTGCCGTCATCGAGGCTGGCCCCGGCGTGCACGACGTCGAAATGCGCGTGACAGCGAGGACACCGCAACACTGGCTCGGCGGTCGTGGCCCGTCGGTGCAGCGCCGCGCCGGCCAAGGACCCATCGCAGGATGGGCAGTGGTCACGATAGGCGTACAACTGGTCGCCGACCCGGCACGCCAGCACCACGGCGCCGGCAACCGAGAAGCCGCCGACTTCGCCGGGAGCTAGGTCGGCCAGGTCGGGCACCGGATGCCAGGCCGCCGAGCTGCCGCCGTTGGCGTGGGCCCTGGCATGGACCTGAGCCAGCAGCGATTCCGCCGGGATTACCGTCGTTGGCTCGGCAGCCGCGGCTTCGGGGGCCACCAACTCGATCGACGAAACCTCCGGTGCAGCAGCGCGAATCGCGTCCTCAACCGCCAGCTCCAGCGTCACTGCCGACGACGGGCAACTCTTGCAGCTTCCGGCGAACTGAAGCTGCACGGTGTCGCCGTCGATGTCGAGCAGGTGCACATCGCCGCCGTGCGAGCCCAGGTACGGCCGGACTCGGTCGAGCGCGTCGGAAACCCGGCGACGCACGTCGTGCGGGTGCAGGCCGTGGACGAGCAGCAGGCTGGCCACCAAGTCGTCGGCGACCAGGCGGTTCAGCATGCCGGGCGCCGGCTGGTCGCCGACTGCGGCCACAATCCGCGACAGGCCCGCGCCATAGAGCTCGACTACCTCGCGAACCAACTGCTCGGCGCGCTCACGCGCGACCGCCCCACCGGCCGACGTCGCATCCAACAGCGTCTGGATCCGATCGCCCGCCGAGCGCCACTGCGCGTCCCCCTCCAATTCCTCGGGGCGATCAGCCATGCATCACTCCCCGGTCGCTGCTTGGGTCGGTGAGTGCAACCGCTCCAGTGTCTTGCCCTTGCCGAGGTACATGTGCACACCACAGGGCAGGCAGGGGTCGAAACTGCGCACCGTGCGCATGATGTCGATGCCCTTGAAGTGCTCCCGATCGTTCTCCTCGAAGATCGGCTGTCCTTGCACCGCGTCTTCGTAGGGACCCGGCGTGCCGAAGCTGTCGCGCGGGTTGGCGTTCCACGGGGTGGGCGGATACGGGTGGTAATTGGCGATCTTGCCGTCACGAATCACCATGTGGTGGCTGAGCACTCCGCGAACGGCCTCGGTGAAACCGCAACCGATGCCATCCTTGGGCACCTCGAACTTCTCCCACGTCTTGGTGCGGCCGGCCCGTATTTCAACCAGTGCCTTTTCGGCGAAGTGCAACGCGCACGCCGCCGCATAGGCCTGGAAGTACGTGCGGGCCCGGTCACGCTCGATCGTGTTGGAGCCGTGCTGGGGGATTTTCCATTCGAACTCCACCGGCCCCTTCAGCGCGGTCTTCGGCAGGTTGATCTGGACCGAATGTCCGGTGGATTTGACGTAGCCGATGTCGACCAGACCGGCCAGCGCCGTCGACCACAGCCGGGCCAGCGGACCGCCGCCGGTGTCGAGGGCCAGATGGTCCTTGCCGTCGAACCAACGCGGAGACATCACCCAGCTGTAATTGCCGCCGTCCATGTCCCGTTTCTGCGGATGTGGGTTGGTGTGCTGGTTCCACGGGTGGCGCCGATCCACCGGATTGCCCAACGGATCGGTTTTGACGAACATCTCCTGTTCGTTCCAGTCGTCGTAATACGAACTGCCCAAGAGGATCCGGATGCCGAGGTTGATGTCGACCAGCGATGTGGTGACCAGCTTGCCGTCGACGACCACGCCGGGCGTGACGAACATCTTGCGGCCCCACTGCTCCATATCCTTGTATTCGAAGTTGCAGTACTCGGGATCCTGGAAGGAGCCCCAACAGCCCAGCAGCGTGCGGCGCAGGCCAACCTTCTCGTAACCCGGCAGCGCCTCGTAGAAGAAGTCGAACAGGTCGTCGTGCATGGGCACGACCTTCTTCATGAACTCCACGTAGCGCATCAGCCGGCTGATGTAGTCGGTCATCAATTGAATGGTCGCCACCGTGCCGACGCCGCCGGGGTAGAGCGTGGACGGGTGCACGTGGCGCCCCTCCATGAGGCAGAACATCTCCCGCGTGTACCGGGACACCTGCAGCGCCTCGCGGTAGAACTCGCCGCTGAACG
>JAXDGO010000140.1:0-2510 GCA_034665005.1 Solirubrobacteraceae bacterium
GGCCGAGCTGGTGCACCGCCATCCACGCAGAGGATGACCCACGGCTCGGACAGCCGATCTGCCCGGACTGCTACGACTACCCCACCCACATCGCGTTCAACTGGCACGCCCCCGAACTATGGCGCCGGTTCACCATCGCCCTGCGGCGCACCCTCGCCCGGACAACAGGCCTGACCGCGGCCGAGTTCACCCAGCGTTGCCGGGTCTCGTTCGTCAAGGTCGCGGAATTCCAACGCCGCGGCGTGGTCCATTTCCACGCGCTCATCCGCCTCGACGGCCCCGGCGAGGACTACCAGCCACCCCAGATCAGCGTCGATGCGGCCGGGCTGGCTGAGGTGATCCGCCAGGCTGCGGCACACGTGCGCTTCACCGTCGAGATGCCAGACGAGGTCGGGCTGGTGCTGCGATTCGGCGAGCAACTCGACACCCAGACCGTCAACGGCGGGCCTACCGGCGAGTTGACCCCAGAACACGCGGCGCGATACATCGCTAAGTACGCCACCAAAAGCGCCGAAGACTTCGGACTCGGCGACCGGCGCATCAGCCCGGAAACGCTGTCGCTCCTCGACGTCAACGACCACGTGGACCGACTCGTCCGCACCGCGTGGCGGCTCGGCGAGCACCCGGCCTATGGCGGGTTGCGGCGGTGGGTCCACATGATCGGCTTCCGCGGACACTTCGCCTCAAAAAGTCGCCGCTACTCCACCACGCTTGGCGCCATACGAGGCGAACGCCGCGCCTACCGCCAACGCCAATCCGCCGAACACGCGCGCGAACTGCTTGCCGACGAGCAGGACACCACGCTCGTCGTCGCCCGCTGGGAGTTCGCCGGAGTCGGCTACCTCACCAGCGGCGACACCGCACTCGCCCTCTCCGCCGCCGCCCGAGCACGCGAACTACGCCTAGCAGCACGAGAAGCGGCGTAGGTCCACTGCAAGAAACGCGATAGGAGCGACGGTGGCGGAGGAATACCTCACCATTCCTGAGGTCGTTGCCGAGCTGCGCGTGCCTCGATCGACCTTCTACTACTGGCGTCAGCTCGGACGCGGACCGAAAGCACTGAAGCTACCCAACGGCGACGTTCGCATTCGACGTCGCGACTTGGATTCCTGGTTGTGCGATCTGGAGGAGTGTGTGAGATGAGTAGCTACGAATTCCGAATGTGGGGCATCCGAAAACGGGACCGACAGAAACCATATCAAGTTAGATGGTTGGTCGCCGGCCGCTCGCACGCGGAGACCTTTGTGACCCGTGCGCTGGCCGAGTCGTTCCGCGCTGAACTCATGTCAGCCGCCCGTGCCGGGGAAGCATTCGATGAAGTCACTGGGCTGCCGGAATCCCGGGCGCGAGATGTGCCGTGGTTCGACCATGCCGTGTCTTACGTAGATACCAAGTGGCCAAGAGCGGCGGCGAAGTCCCGCAAGTCCATCGCCGAAGCGTTGACGACGGTGACCATAGCGCTGCTGCTCCCCCGACGCGGCCGACCCGACGATGCCCTGATCCGCCGCGCGTTGTTCGGCTGGGCGTTCAACACCGGCCGCCGAACCACCGGCCCGCCACCAACCGAGGTCGCCGAGGCGCTCGCCTGGGTGTCTCACGCGTCTCGGCCGGTGTCCTCGCTGCGCGATCTGGCGGTGATCCGCAGTGTGCTCGATGCGCTCACGGTGCGCCTGGATGGCAAGCCCGCGGCCGCGACCAGCGTCTACCGCAAGCGCGCCGTGTTCTACAACGCTCTCGGGCTCGCGGTCGAGCGGAGATTGTTGCTCAACAACCCGGTTGACCAGGTTCAATGGACCGCACCCGACGTGGCGGAATCAGTGGACCGCCGGGTCGTGGCCAGTCCAGGCCAAGTACGCGCGCTGCTCGATGCCGTGCGGGACCAGCCTCGCCGGGGCGAGTACCTGGTGGCCTTCTTCGGGTGCCTGTACTACGCGGGCATGCGACCGGCCGAGGTCGTGGCCCTGCGAGCGGGCGACTGTGAGCTGCCGGCATCCGGCTGGGGACGGCTCCAGCTTGCCCGGTCAGAACCCTGGGCCGGTCAAGAATGGACCGATGACGGTGAGGCTCGCGACCGTCGCGCACTCAAGCGGCGCGCCTCCAACACCGTCAGAACCGTGCCGATCCCGGCCGAGCTCGTCGGCCTGCTCCGCGCCCACCTGGAGACCTTCGGAACCGGGGCCGCCGGAGCGGTGTTCCGCAACGAACGTGGCGGACCGTTCAACGAGGCCAGCGCCCGACGAGCCTGGGCCAAAGCACGACTCTCAGCGCTGACTGAGGAGCAGGTCCACTCACCGCTGGCCCGCCGGCCTTACGACCTGCGGCACGCCGCGGCATCGCTCTGGCTCAACAACAGCGTCCCCGCCACCGAGGTCGCCCGGCGGCTCGGCCACGACGTGGCCGTGCTGCTCAAGATCTACGCCAACTGCATCGACGGACAGGAAGGACAGATCAATGACCGGATCACCGCCGCTCTCACGGCCCACCACGACCATGAGACACTGCCCCCGGCG
>JAXDGO010000141.1:0-2536 GCA_034665005.1 Solirubrobacteraceae bacterium
GCCGGACACCCTCCTCGACGAGTATCACGCCGAACGGCATCCGGTCGCGGCGCGAGTGCTGCAGTACACGATGGCGCAGATGGCGCTGCTGCGCGGTCCTCGAACAAAAGCATTGCGCGACATCATGTCTGAGGTGCTGCGCATGGACGAGCCGCGTCGGCGCTTCGCTGCGACGATGTCGGGACTGGATATCCATTACGACCTGGGGTCTAGACACCTACTGCTGGGACGCCGGATGCCCGATCTTGACATTGTCGTTAGTGAGGGTCCGCGTCGGGTGTTCACGCTGTTGCACGACGCGCACGCGGTGCTGATCAACTTCGGCGAGCCGGGTGCACTCGACGTCGCCGCCTGGGCCGATCGCGTTCGGCTGGTCGGCGCGAAATACGCTGAGGATTGGGAGCTTCCAGTCCTCGGCGCGGTTGCCGCGCCAGATGCCGTGCTGGTCCGGCCAGACGGGTATGTCGCGTGGGTCGGCGACGGTTCCGACGCCGGCTTGACCGACGCGCTGAACAGGTGGTTCGGACCACCCAACGTGGCCCAGCGCTAGGCCGAGCCGGAATCGATCGTCAGATCTCCAGGGCGTCTTGCAGCTCCCGCACGTGGTCCTGTGTTTGTTGCAGCAACGGTCGCAGGGCCTCGGCGACGTCCGGCAGCCCCAGATCGTTGGCCTCTGCCACCCGCTTCCGGTACCGAGCCAGCTGACGCTGCTCCAATTCCATGTCGGCCTTCAGCGCCGCGGCTCCGTCGGCTGCATCAGGCACTTCGGGCACTTTGACGGTGGGCGTGCCACCGAGAAAGTCGATTTGTTGAGCCAGTATTTTGGCGTGCTCCAACTCCTGGGCCAGGTGGTTGTCCATTTCCTCGGTGATCGAGTGGTACTCGGGCCCCTTAACCGTTGCGGTGTGTTGGATGTACTGGACAATCGATTGATACTCGGTGCCCAGATCTTCGTTTAGCCGTTCGATGAAAGTACTGGTGTCCATGCGGCTAGGTTTCACCCAAGACAGTGGGCTCAAACGTTGGCCGGATAGTGCTGGCCCTGACCAGCACCGATGCCTCGCTGTTCGGGCATTGTCGGCGACGTTCGCGCTAGTGCTACTGGGGATAGCTAGCGCAGGCACAGCGCCTGCGGAACCGGTTGTACACGGAATCGGCGAAAGAGCAGTGGGCTGGGATACCTACCGTCGATTGGATCGGTTGCCCTATTTGAGCGCGGACACACAGACTCTTCAGGTCTCGAGCTTCGATCGGACCGGCGGCGATTTCGACATCACCACTGGAAACCAAAACGGCAGCGGTGGGTGTCTGGCATCGGGTGGTGTCGGGTGTGTCATCGCGGAGGATCGCGGCGCAGGCGAGGTTGATTCGATCTGGCTCACCCGCGACGGCGGCAATGTGGGTCGGATGGGAGCGATCCGCGTCGATCTGGATGGTAAGACCGTGATAGATGCACCGTTGCAGTCACTAGTCGATGGTGGTTTGGGTGCGCCATTCGTCTGGCCTCTGGTGGCCAACGCTGTGCAGTCGCCTGCGGGGGTTTATGTCAAGGTACCCATGCCGTACCGGCAGTCGATGCGGATCAGCGTCGCATCGAATCTGCAGTACTACCATGTCGATTATCGCCAATTTTCGAACGCCGAAGGCGTGCGGACGTTCTCGCCCTCCGATCCCGCGTTTGATGTGATCAACCTCCTGCGCGCCGCGGGCACCATCGATCCCAAACCGCCGGAACCCGGCGCAGCACATCACAATCGGGTCGTCGAGCTTGCCGCCGGCGCTACCGCGACGATCGCGGAATCGACTGGCTCAGGCAGTATTTCGTCGCTGCGGATAGGGTTGGCCAACCGGGGTGATCAAGTCCTTAACGGGTTGCGGCTGCGGATCGCGTTTGACGACCGCACCACGGTGGACTCGCCACTTGGCGAATTCTTTGGCGCCGGATTGGGTGCCAGCGACGTGCGATCATTGATGTTCGCCACAATCCGACAACCCGACGGGTCGGTCTCGTTATCGGATTGGTGGCCAATGCCTTTCGCCCGCGCGGTACGGGTCGCGCTAGTCAACGCAACCGCCGATCCAGTTGTGGGTATCGACACCGATGTCGTGACCGCGCCCGATGCGCGGTGGGCGTCCGCGCTAGCCAGCGGCCGAGCCGGCTACTTCACCGCATATTCGCATTCCGGGCCGACGATCCTCGGTCAGGACTGGTTGTTCGCCGACGAACAAGGCCACGGCAAATTCGTCGGTGTCAGCCACACCATCAGGGGTTCTCGGACCAAAACGGCGTTCAGCGATGGCGCCCCTTACTTTCTCGAGGGAGCCGAGCGCGTGTACACAGACGGCTCCCCATCGCCACAGTGGTACGGCACCGGCACCGAGGACTTCTACGAGGGCGGATGGTACTTCAACAACGGCACCCTGTTCAGCGACCCGCTCACCGGCCAACCCGATCAACGGACTGCGGCCGGCGGATGTGCAGATTACTGTGTCGCGGTCTATCGCCTCGTGCTCGCCGACGCCATCGGCTACCACT
>JAXDGO010000142.1:0-2843 GCA_034665005.1 Solirubrobacteraceae bacterium
GTTGATGGTTATCCACGGTTGGGAGCCATACTACTCAGTGTTCTTACTCTGGAGTAAGTTAGCTCTCGACTACGGTACTGGTACCCCAAACCACGGAAGGCAACTCAGTGGCACCCGATCTATTCTCCCAAGTCGTCAACTCCGGGCCGGGCTCGTTTCTCGCCAAGCAACTCGGTGTGCCGCAGCCCGAGAACCTGCGTCGATACCGGGCCGGTGAACCGCCGCTGGCCGGGTCGCTGCTGATCGGCGGCGAGGGCCGGCTGGTCGAGCCGCTGCGGGCGGCGCTGGACACCGACTACGACGTGGTGGGCGCCAATCTCGGTGGGCGCTGGGCGGATTCATTCGGCGGGCTCGTTTTCGACGCCACCGGCATCACCACCCCGGCGAAGCTGACGGCGCTGCACGAGTTCTTCACCCCGCTGCTGCGCAACGTCGGCCATTCCGGTCGTGTCGTCGTCATCGGCACCACGCCCGACGAAGCCGCGAGCACCGATGAGCGGATCGCGCAGCGTGCGCTGGAGGGTTTCACCCGCTCGTTGGGCAAGGAGCTACAGCGTGGCGCCACCGTCGCGCTGGTCTACCTGTCCCCCGACGCCAAACCGGCCGCCACCGGACTCGAGTCGACCCTGCGATTCCTGCTGTCGGCCAAATCGGCCTACGTCGACGGGCAGGTGTTCTACGTCGGCGCCGCCGATTCCACGCCGCTCAAGGACTGGGACCGGCCGCTGGACGGCAAGGTGGGCATCGTGACCGGTGCCGCGCGGGGCATCGGCGCGACGATTGCCGAGGTGTTCGCCCGTGACGGGGCCCGCGTCGTGGCGATCGACGTGGAGTCCGCCGCAGAAGCCTTGGCCGAGACAGCCACGCGCGTCGGTGGCACGGCGCTGGCGCTCGACGTGACCGCCGACGACGCCGTCGACCGGATCACCGAACACCTGCGCGACCACTACGACGGCCACGCCGACATCCTGGTCAACAACGCCGGAATCACCCGCGACAAGCTGCTCGCGAACATGGATGACGGACGCTGGAACTCGGTGCTGGCCGTCAACTTGCTTGCGCCGCAACGCCTTACCGAGGGTTTGGTCGACAACGGCAGCATCGGCGAGGGTGGCCGGATCATCGGCCTGTCGTCGATGGCCGGCATCGCGGGCAACCGCGGGCAGACCAACTACGCCACCACCAAGGCCGGCATGATCGGACTGACCCAGGCGCTGGCGCCCAAGCTCAGCGAGAAGGGCGTCACGATCAACGCCGTCGCCCCCGGGTTCATCGAAACCCAGATGACGGCGGCGATCCCACTGGCCACCCGCGAGGTGGGCCGTCGACTCAACTCCCTGTACCAGGGCGGACAACCCGTCGACGTGGCCGAGACGATCGCTTACTTCGCCAGCCCTGCGTCGAACGCGGTGACGGGTAACGTCATTCGCGTCTGCGGCCAGGCCATGCTGGGAGCGTGACCCGCGCCGATGACGATGCGAAGCGAAGCGAAGCTTGCGGGGGAGAGGAGTGGCGCTTGTGGCTAACGCGACCCAGCCAAGCGGCCTGAAGAACATGCTGCGCGCGGCGGCCGGGGCCTTGCCGTTCGTGCCTCGGGACGGCCAGCTGCCCACTCGGACAGTGACCGTCAACGAATTGCCGATCGATCGCGCGAATGTGGCCGAATACGCCGCGGTTACCGGACTGCGTTACGCCGACGCGGTGCCGCTGACCTATCCGTTCGCGTTGACGTTCCCGACGTTGATGTCGCTGGTGACCGGATTCGACTTTCCTTTCCCTGCAATAGGATCCGTCCATACCGAGAACCAGATCACCCAGTATCGACCGATCAAGGTGACCGACACGGTCAATATCGCGGTGCACGCCGAGAACTTGCGCGAACACCGTAAGGGCCTGCTGGTCGACCTGGTGACCGACGTCAGCGTCGGCAACGAGGTGGCGTGGCACCAGGTTACGACCTTCCTGCATCAGCAGCGCACCAGTTTGTCCGACGAGCCCAAGCCGCCGCCGCAAAAGCAGCCCAAGCTGCCTGCGCCCAACGCGATCCTGCGGATAAGCCCGGGCCAGATTCGTCGCTACGCCGCCGTCGGTGGCGACCACAATCCGATCCACACCAACCCCGTCGGGGCCAAGCTGTTCGGATTCCCCACCGTCATTGCGCACGGAATGTTCAGCGCAGCAGCGGTATTGGCGAACCTTGTAGCTGCCATTCCCGACGCGGTGACCTATTCGGTGCGGTTCGGCAAACCCGTGCTGCTGCCCGCGAGCGCCGGACTGTACGTGGATCAGGTGCAGGACGGCTGGGACATCAGCTTGCGCAATATCGCCAAAGGGTATCCGCACCTCACTGGGACGCTACGCGTGCTCTAGCTCGGCCACGCTCGACGAGACGCAGCAAGCCGTAGGCGCTTAAGGCGGCGACTAGGAAAACCAGCAGCAGCCACAGCGGAGGCCGAGCGAGTTCCCACACGAAGATCGCGGCCCAATATGGCGCGCGTTGGGTGATGGCCAACACGCCTGCTGCGCCGGCCATCGAGACTGCCGGAACATGATATTGAGTTCCTGCCAGCGCGTTGACGGACAGCACCAACAGCGTGCCGGCCGCGGCGCCGGTGGCCAGCGCCGGGGTGAGCATCCCGCCCCTCGCGCCGGCGCGCAAAAACACAGCCGTCAGAAGGGGTTTCAGAACCAGAACTATCGCCGCCGTTTCCAGGGTCATCCCGCCGGCGAGGGTTGCGGTCAGGATCGATTTGCCGTTGCCGGGCAGTTCGGGCCACCAGCGTGAGCAGACACCGATCAGCAAACCCGCTCCGGCGATCGCCGGGATCAGCAGCCACGATCGA
>JAXDGO010000143.1:0-5383 GCA_034665005.1 Solirubrobacteraceae bacterium
ACGGAGATGAAAGCCGTGTCCCGTGAATGGCAGTTTTGCCATCACATCGGGGTCGGCCAGTCCGATGACGAGTCGACCCCGGCTGTTTATCACCCTGGCAAGCTCTCTGAACGCTTTGTCGAGCTCCGCGACGAAGTAGACGGTGTTGACGGTAATGACGCCGTCCAATGCGCCATCTGGAAAGGGCAGCTGCGTCATCGACCCGGAATGCAAAGACAGCCGCCCGGTTGCGATGTCGCGGCGGTATCGCCCTGCGGCCTGGCTGAGCATCGTCTCCGACACCTCGACACCATGAACACTGCCCGTCGGACCGACACTGTCAAGCAGGAATTTCAGCCCCACGCCGCCACCGAATCCGACATCGGCCAGCGCCGATGCTTCATCGGGTTGCAGCGCCCGCGCGGCGGCGCTCACGAAGCGCCGGTTGCCCCGATTGAGCGCCGCACCAACCAGCCGCCCACGCAGACCAATTGGATGACCGAGCTGCTTAGCAATACCCGCCATGACGGCGTCTCGGACCCCCATCCGACGACCGTAGAGCACGGACACTGATGCGGCACGACTTATTGGATGAAGTGACGGAAGCGTAGGCGACGAGGGGTCCGGTCGGCGAAAGAATCACGTCTAGCGCGTCGTGACCTGGGACCGACGGCGACGTGGTGGAGTTTGGTTTCAACATCTAGTCAACACAACAAGTGGTGCTCGACTTAACCCCTCAGCGATAACGCCGCGTCGTTTGTCGGAGAGAGTGCTTAGCATGCCTCAATCAAGACACTGCTCGCCGGGCGACACCGCCACGGCCCTCAGGGAGGTTTTCGTGAAGTTCATTTCGACCCGCATCATCACCGCCGACGTCAAGCGACTCGTCGACTTTTACGAAATGGTCACCGAAGTCTCGGCGGTATGGGGGAACGAGCTGTTCGCCGAGATTCCGACGCCGGTCGGAGCACTGGCCATCGGCAGCGACAAGACCGTACCGCTGTTCGGAGATGGATCCGCCGAGCCGGCGGCCAACCGGAGCGCGATCCTTGAGTTCATCGTCGAGGACGTGGACGCGGAGTACGAGCGGCTGCGCGGACGCGTGGGCGAGGTCGTGACCGAGCCGACCACCATGCCGTGGGGTAACCGCGCACTGCTATTCCGCGATCCGGACGGAAACCTCATCAATCTGTTCACCCCTGTTACGGATGCTGCCCGCGCCAAGTTCGGGCAGTGAGGATGTGACGGTTATCGCGACCGTTCCGCGGAGAAGACGTCGATCGACCGCACGAGCTTCAACATCACCAGCGGGATTTGACGACTAGTTGACTGCTGATATGTAAGGTACGGCGGGTACAGGTGGGCCATGTACGCCCACACCTGATGGCGCTCCTCGCCTTCGGGTTGCCGCCACGTAGCCTCGAACGCTTGGGTCGCGATCTGGACACCAATCGTGTTGCTCTCCAAGATATTCAAGTACCACCCCGGATGCGTGTCGGCACCGCCCTTCGATGCGACGATCACGATCTCGCCGCCGACGTTGCCGTAGATCAACGGCCTGACATGGACTTTCGCCGACTTGCGACCCACGCACTTGATCAAGCAGTGCGTGGTCAGCGCACGGCCCCCGACCGCACTCACGTCCATGATGTGGCCCCGCGTGCCACCGGAGGCCAGATAGAGCTCGAGGTGCTCGCTGACCCAGTCACCTCGCGCCGCTCGGATCGCTGCGGCATCGGCGTCGCCCATGGGTGACTCCTAAACGTAGACGGGGTGAAGGTGATTGGACCGAACCTGCGTCGTGACTTCGCCAGGCTGAATCATGTAACCACGCGCCCATTCAACTGGTTAGGGTGGCCGTCGACGGCGACGTTGTCGAATTCCGGTTCGGATCAACGTCTACATCGAAGACGTGAGGACCGGTTCAACATTCAAAGGTTTGACGTCTCTGTCGCACGCTCGCCGGCGACTAGCCGGTAAGGGAGCTCGCGAATACGGCGTCCCAACTCCACGCGACAGATGTCGGCAAATGCCTCAATATGCGGCATCGGTCTGCGCTTGTCGTAGGCAAGCGCTACAGGTTGCTTGGGCGCATCCGTCACCGGGATGTACCTGACGCCGGGGTCGGTGTAGAAGGCCGCGACGCCGGCGGGCAGCAGCGCCACGGCCTGGCCGGCCGACACGGCCAGGATCGCCTCCTGCGGTTCGAACGGGTCGGGCGGACCTGCGGCGCCGGCGGTGGTGCTCCGCTGCAGAACCGGTTGGGGTAGGTCATCGAGGTCGCGCAGGAGTAGATGGGGTCGCACAGCGAAGCGATGATCGCTGCGCACGGCCGCCACCAGCGGCTCGTCGAACAGTTCCACGATGCAGATGTCGTCGACTTCCATGGGAGGACGGCAGAACACGACGTCGGCGCGCCCGTCGGTCAAAAATGGCGCCTGTGTCGTCGTCGAGGTGAAGATCGGGACGACGTCAACCTCGGGGCGGGCGCGTCGGAATGCGTCGATGAGGGCGCCCGCATCGACTCCGGGCATGAAGCCGACGACGAAGCGGGCAGGCCTTCGGCCGAGCACGCGGGCGTCGCGCTCCAGCTCCGACGCCGATCTCAGCAGGTTGCGGGTGCGCTCCAAAAGTTCAACGCCCGCGGTCGTGAGCGCGGTCCCAGCGCGCGATCTTGAAAAGAGCTTGACACCTAGCTCGGATTCGAGGGCGGCGATCTGCCTGCTCAGTGCAGGCTGTGTCATATGAAGCCGGTAGGCGGCACGAATGAAGCCGCGCTGGTCGGCGACTTCGACAAAGTACTGCAGCCGACGCAGGTCAAGGGTCACACAGCGATGCTATCCGCGGCCGCTCATGCCTTCACGGCATCACGGACGACGAAATCGGCATTGGCGCACAGCGCAGCGGATCCCACAGGATGGCACAAGGTAACGGAAGGAGACAGCGACCCATGCAGACCAGTTGGGGAGTGATCCTCCCGACCGAACGTTGCGACCAGAATGGCCACTTTTTCCTTACCGGCTCAGTGTCGCCGAGCGGCGCGATACTCTTCGGGCCTTCATGCACCGCACCAAGAGATCTGCCATGACGGCTTCACAATGGCACAAGTTCTACACCGCCGACGTCGCGGCGCCGCCCGATGTACTGTTCGCCCTGCTCTCGGATATGCCCAACTACGGTCGCTGGTTGCCCGGCTCGAACGTGTTCGGCAGGACCACCGACGTCAAGCCCTATCCTGTTCAGTTGGGCAGCAGGTATCACGACGGGAAACCCGCAGAACCCGGCAAGGATTGGTGGGGCACCGTCACCGGGTTCCAGCCGCCTGGATCGATCGATTTCCACCACACCATCACCGTGCCGCAACTGCGAGCAACCGTGGACGTCCACATTCACTACTCATTCGAACCCGGCGGCGCCGGGACCGTGGTCAACCGATGGCTGGTCTTGGACATCAGCATGCCGTTCATCTTGCGTCCTCTGCGCCGGCTGATCATCACTCCCTTCGATAAAGAGAATGTGCGAACGATGGCCGCAGTTGCCGACTATGCCGCGGCCCACGCAACGGGACTGGCCGACGAATGATCATTGAAAATCTTTTGCCAACGGACGGACGCCCGTCGCATTGCCACGAAGCATGCCAACCTAGAACGAGACGACGCCCAACACTCTCTATCGCCAGCGCTGCTTGTACCAACGATCTCTGCGGGGCATCCCAAACATGACAACGCAACCGGAGAACGGCACGCTGTACTTCCTTGATATGAGCGGAGGCCGGCTCGTCAGTGTGAAACCCGACGGCACTGGTCTGCGCACCGTCGTTGCCGGCGTGGCGGATCACCCGGATGGCGTGATCGTCGACGCCGCAGCCGGTCATGTGTACTGGACCAACATGGGAATTCCGTCGGCCAACGACGGCTCCATCGAACGCGTCGATCTGGACGGGCACAGTCGCACCGTCATCGTGTCATCGGGTAATGCCTTCACCCCCAAGCAAATTCAGCTCGATGCCGCCTCCGGCAAGTTGTACTGGTGTGACCGGGAAGGCATGCGGGTCATGCGAGCCGACCTCGACGGCTCACAGATCGAAACGTTGATCCAGACAGGCCACGGGGAGACTGATCGCCGTGACCAGCGCAACTGGTGTGTCGGTGTCGCCGTCGACCATGCCGAAGCCAAGTTGTATTGGACTCAGAAGGGTGCGGACAACGCGGGCGAGGGCCGGATCTTCCGCGCCGGATTGGAGATTCGTGCGGGACAGACGCCCACCGACCGCGACGACATCGAACTCGTCTACGGTGGCTTACCTGAACCAATCGACCTCGACATTGACCACGTCAACCGGGTGCTGTACTGGACCGACCGCGGAGATCCGCCGCGCGGCAACACTGTCAATCGGGCTCCCCTTGACAGCCAACCCACCGACCGCCCCGAACCCGAAATCATCTTCAACCACCTGATGGAAGGTATCGGGCTCGCGCTTGACGTAGTTGGTGAGCGCATGTTCATCACCGACCTGGCCGGCTCCGTTTACATCGCCTCCCTCGATGGCGCGAACAGAACGACACTACTTGCGGCCCAGGGGAACCTGACCGGCATTGCTTACACTGACGCGAGCATTCGATGACCGAGCGCGAGACCGTGCGACGACCCACCGGTAGACGCGGAGCGCTGCCGGCAGACTGGGTATCGGGTCGCCGTCTATCACGCCTGAGGCCGCCCGGCGGAAAGCTCTGCACCGCTCACCGTTATAGAGACCCGGTTCCCGACGCCGTTCGAGAGTCGCCGGATGTTCTATCCCGCGCTTCGCGGAACTCTCCGGTCCGATTCGGTTCGACCAGAATGTGGCCGGATCCCTCGACCACATCTTGACGACGACGCGCCCTGAGCAACCTCAGGTACGACGGAGACGTGGTCGAGTTCCGATTTCAAACGACGTCTGGCGGTAAAGCCGCCGCCAAGTGGGCCGTTGCCCTCAGGCGAGCGACATCATCGCCGGCGCGGGAGAGTGCAGACCTTGGTCGCACAGGACGACGTCCGGCTTATCGGCGAAGGCCTCCGACATCTTCACAACGCACCCAGGAGGGGCGACATATTCGCCGCGCGGATCGCGATCGGAGCATCGAAGGTGCGCAAGACGACGGCAGTCTCGTTGGTTCACGGCTTGACTCTCCAGTAACCGGAGGGTCGAGGCTGGTGTCTGACGGTCATCCGACGTCACCAAGCAAGGAGGAAGAAATGACTGCACAGCTCACCATGGACCCGGTGATCGCCGCGCATATCGCCGCTATCAATAGCTTCGACGTAGACGCGATCATGGACACCATCGCGGATGATGCGCTGGTGAATGACTTCTCGAGGGAGTTCTCGGGTCGTGACCACATCCGCGCATTCATCTCGAAGGAGT
>JAXDGO010000144.1:0-3411 GCA_034665005.1 Solirubrobacteraceae bacterium
GCCGGAGGCCGAAGAATCGGCCGAGGAAGTGGAAGCTGAAGAGCCTGAGGCCGAGGCGTTGACTGAGGCCGCGGTGGTGGAATCCGACGAACCCGAAGTTGAGGAGCCGGCGGCCGAGGCGCCCGAAGGCGGGGAAGCGGTTGAACCGGAGTCGGAGACGGCCGATGCAGTCGAGGCCCTCGAAACCGGGGAACTCCAACCCCAGGAGCCCGAGACAACTGAGACGGTTGACCCCGAAGCCGAGCCCCAAGACGTGGCGAACGCGGCCTCGGGGGTGGAAGAACCCGTCGCAGACGAATCCCAACCGGACCTGACGACGGAAGGCGACGAGTCGGCTGAGCAAGAGTCGGCGGATGACGACGATAAGGCGCCCCCAGCCGCGCAAGAAGCGCCGGAGACTGCCGAAACAGCGCGGAAGCGTCTGAGGTTCAGACTGCGAAGGCAGCGGTCGTAAGAGCTCATAGCCCAGCTACGCGGTACGCATGTGGCCGATGTGATTACTGATGCACGTCGCAGGTTCCCGCCCAGATCAAGGCGATTTGGGCGGCCCACCGGATCTGGCATGCTGAATTCGTGACTGACCAGTCTTGGTCTGGTGCTGACGAGCCCGGCCCCCCACAGGAGCCGGGATATCCGCCGCCTCCTTTTCCGCCGCCATATCCGTCATACCCGCAATACGCGGCACCCCCGGACCCATCGGCGCCGTTTGGTCGGCATCCCGTTACCGGGCAACCATATTCCGACAAATCGAAGACCGTCGCCGGGCTGTTGCAGCTGCTCGGGCTGTTCGGTCTGGTCGGCATTGGCCGCATTTACGCCGGCTACATCGGGCTTGGCGTGGCGCAAATGGTCATCGGCTGGGTGACGTGCGGGGTCGGCGCGCTCATCTGGGGCATCATCGACGCGGTGTTGATATTGACCGACAAGGACAACGACCCGCAGGGCCGACCATTGCGCGATGGAACCTGACACGTCTTCCCAGCCGACGCCGAAGCGGCGTGGCCGTTATGCCGCCGTCGGTTCGGCTGTGGCCCTGGGCGGCGCTCTCGTTTACGTCGGAATTGCCGATCCACACAACCCGGATTCGGTCTACCCACAATGTCCGTTCAAGTGGCTCACCGGCTGGAACTGCCCCGCATGTGGCGGTCTGCGGATGACTCACGACCTACTGCACGGCCATCTGGCGGCAAGCATCAATGACAATGTCTTCTTGCTCATCGGCATCCCGTTGCTGGCAGCGTGGGTCCTGGTGCGCCGCTACCGCGGCCAGTCATGGTTGCCGATACCGACGATGATCACCGTCCTGGTCACGATGAGTGCGTGGACGGTAGTACGCAACCTGCCGGGCTTTCCGCTGGTGCCGACCGTTCTCAGCGGCTGAGCCGGCGATCGCGGCGCGGCTGATTTCCCAAATGGATGCGCGCGTCGCGCATTCCAGACATCCCGATGCCAGCGAGCGCGACTATGCTTTGACGTCGTGACTAGACGCGGAAAGATCGTCTGCACTCTCGGGCCGGCCACCCAATCGGCTGACTTGGTCCTACAGCTCGTAGATGCCGGTATGGACGTGGCCCGAATGAACTTCAGCCACGGCGATTACAGCGATCATGAGGCCTCCTATGAGCGCGTCCGGGCAGCTTCGGACGCCACGGGTCGCGCGGTCGGCGTGCTCTGTGATCTGCAGGGCCCCAAGCTTCGGCTGGGGCGTTTCGCCTCCGGGCACACCTACTGGGATGACGACGAAACCGTTCGGATCACGGTTCAAGACTGCGAAGGCAGCCATGACCGGGTGTCCACCACCTACAAGAGACTGGCCCAGGACGCCACACCTGGTGACCGCGTGCTCGTCGACGACGGCAAGGTCGGGTTGATCGTCGAGCGCGTCGAAGACGACGACGTGGTCTGCAAGGTCGTAGAGGGCGGCCCGGTCAGCAACAACAAGGGCATCTCGCTGCCCGGAATGAACGTCACCGCCCCTGCTTTATCGGAAAAAGACATCGAGGACCTGACATTCGCGCTGAAGGTCGGCGTCGACATGGTGGCGTTGTCCTTCGTGCGCTCGCCGTCGGATGTCGAACTCGTCCACGAAGTGATGGATCGGGTCGGCCGGAGGGTCCCGGTGATCGCCAAGCTGGAAAAGCCCGAAGCCATCGACAACCTTGAGGCCATCGTGTTGGCGTTCGACGCTGTCATGGTGGCCCGTGGTGACCTGGGTGTCGAGTTGCCGCTGGAAGAGGTGCCGCTAGTGCAAAAACGGGCCATCCAGATGGCTCGGGAGAATGCCAAGCCGGTAATCGTGGCGACTCAGATGCTCGACTCGATGATCGAGAGCTCCCGGCCGACCCGGGCCGAAGCCTCCGACGTTGCCAACGCCGTGCTCGACGGCGCCGACGCACTGATGCTTT
This sequence comes from Solirubrobacteraceae bacterium, assembly GCA_034665005.1. GTDB lineage: Bacteria > Actinomycetota > Thermoleophilia > Solirubrobacterales > Solirubrobacteraceae > Palsa-744. Next base: position 2,406 of record JAXDGO010000144.1, read on the forward strand.
CCGGGGAAACCTCGGTCGGCAAATACCCGCTCGCCGCGGTGAAGACGATGTCGCGGATCGTGTGCGCGGTCGAGGAGAATTCCACGGCCGCGCCACCGTTGACGCATGTGCCGCGCACCAAGCGAGGGGTGATTTCCTATGCAGCCCGCGACATCGGCGAGCGCCTCGATGCGAAAGCCCTGGTCGCCTTCACGCAATCCGGTGACACCGTGCGGCGACTGGCCCGCCTGCACACCCCGCTACCGCTGCTGGCCTTTACCGACTTGCCCGAGGTGCGCAGTCAACTGGCCATGACGTGGGGCACTGAGACGTTCATCGTCCCGCACATGAAGTCAACCGACGGCATGATCCGGCAGGTCGACAAGTCGCTGCTCGAACTGGGCCGTTACAAACGCGGTGATCTGGTAGTCATCGTCGCGGGCGCGCCGCCGGGCACCGTGGGCTCCACCAACCTGATCCATGTGCACAGGATCGGGGAGGAAGACGTCTAGTTGTCCGACTTCGACGAACTGCTGACGGCACTAGACCTCAAGCGCGTCGCCGACGACCGGTTCATCGGATCCCATCCCAGCAAGAACCCGATGCGGACCTTCGGTGGCCAGCTCATGGCGCAATCCTTTGTCGCGAGCAGTCGCACGTTGATTCACGGGGACTTGCCGCCCAGCGCACTGACGGTGCACTACGTCAACGGCGGCGACACCGCTCAGGACATCGAATTCCGTGTGGTGCGGCTGCGTGACGAGCGGCGGTTCGCCAACCGACGCGTTGATGCGCGACAGGACGGCACCTTGTTGTCCTCGACGATGGTCTCGTACATGTCCGGCGGCGCCGGGCTCGAGCATGCCGTCGCCCCGCCGGAGGTACCCGACCCGCACACGCTGCCGTCGATCGCCGAGCTGCTCCGCGGCTACGAGAAAACCGTCCCACATTTCGTCAATGCGTTGCAGCCGATCGACTGGCGCTACACCAATGACCCGTCCTGGGTGATGCGGGAGAAGGGTGATCG
>JAXDGO010000145.1:0-2591 GCA_034665005.1 Solirubrobacteraceae bacterium
AGCGGGCCGGCCAGATAATCCGTCGTCAGGAAGTCCTCGTCGACGAGGTTGCAGCCAGCTTCCGGTTTGCGTCACTTCAGGTGACCCGGATCCGCCGAGAGAAGGCCGAGGCCGGCGTCTAAGCCTTTCCGCTACCGCTCCAGGGTCGAGCCTCCCCGGCCCTAGAGCGGTAGCGCGTCACCCAGGCGACCGATTATCTTACCGACGCGATCCGTCACAAAAGCGCGAGCCGCGCGGCGCTGTGCTGTGCCCGGAACAGTTCCTTTCATTCCACAGTTTGTGCATGTCCACGGCGGACCCTCGTCGTACCTGATCAAGTGCCATACCGCATTGAGATCAGCCCACGGCGCCTCGATACTCGGTGATCGCCAAGGTAGTCCCGCGGGCTACCGCTCGGGCGGTGTGCACCGCGTTTGTCTCTGCGATGGCTGAGTACGGGGTTCCTGAGGAAGTGCTCAGTGACATTCAACGGCAAACAATTCACTGGTCGGTTCGGGGCTCCTCGCCCGGCCGAGGTGCTGTTTGAGCGGATCTGCCGGCACAACGGCATCACCCAACGGCTGACCAAACCCCGGTCTCCCACCACGACGGGGAAGGTGGAGCGCTGGCACCAGAGCATCCAAGGTGAACTGCTCGACCCGCACGGCCCCTTCGACAGTCTGGAAGCCGCACAGACCGCGGTGGATGCCTGGCGCATCGAGTACAACACCGCCCGCCCGCACCAGTCCCTGAACATGACCACCCGAGCCGAGCGATTCCGCCCGATCCCAGTCGAGCAGCGCGCCGTGCTCGGCCTGTGGCGCCCGCCCGAGCTGGCCCCCACCGGCCCCAGCTCCAAGCTCCCCGAAGGTTCTGACTCGATCGACGAGGAACCCGACGAGCCCATAGCGGCGGCTGCGGAGGTTGTCCCGGTAACCGACGCCTCGACCGCCCAGCAGCCGGCCGGGACCAGCAACGAGGCGCTGGCCATCGAGGCGCTGGCCATCGATGCGGTGGAAATCGACCGGATCGTGCCGACCAGCGGCAACCTCGGAGTGTGTGGCCAGCAATTCTGGCTTGGCCCGCAGCGAGCCGGACGCACGCTCACCTTATGGCTCGACACCACCACCGTGCACCTCAGCATCGACGGCCAGCATCTCAAGACCCTGCCGTCCCGGCTGACCAGCATCGACCTGACCCGGCTGCGCGCTCAGGGGGCCCGCTCCGCCGGCCCGCCACCGGCCCGACCGTCCTGGACCCAGCTCACCGCCGGCGCACCCGTAGAAATCCAGCGCACCGTCAACGCCACCGGCACGGTCTCCATCGCCGGCAAACACCACTGCATCGGCCAGCACTTCGCCGGCCGGCGGATCACCCTGCGCCTAGAGACCACTCTCGCCCACGTCGTGCTCGACGGAGTGCTTACCCGCACCATCGCGCTGACCCTGACCCCTACCCAACGCGCCCGCCTCCAAGGCGCCCGCACCGCCGGTCCCGCTCCGATCTTCGACCAACGTCCCACCCGGGTGCAGCGCACCGTGTCCTGCCGCGGCGGCACCCAAATCATCGGCCAACGCGTCCAAGTCGGACTACGTTATGCCGGGCAAATCGTCACCATCGAAGTCGACGAAACCACCCTGCGCGTCTACGACCACCGCAATCACTTGATCAAGCATGTTCCCCGAACCAGCCGCAAGGAGGTCACCCGCCACAAAGCCTACGGTCACACCACCAACCAAAAACCGGCTAGGCACTGTCACCCATCACCTAAAGCCAAAACGGCACCCATCATCTGGAACCAGACAGACACCAGACAACACCAGACAACACGAGGACATGCGCACGTGCGGGCTGGGACGCTGGTCATTGCGTGCTTTGTGCCGGACAGCGCTGGAGAGGGCGCTGGACCCAGACACGGTCAGCCAGGCATGAGATGCCCGAGATGCCCGACTCCGATTAGTGTCCATACCCGTAGGCAGTGGTGGTCAGGCAACTCGTCACTCACTCCACTGCGAGTGCCCGGGAGAACCGCAGCAGGTTAATCACCCACATGGAGCTGATGCCGATCGCGCTAGGCCAGCGCGGCTTCTGGTAGGCCTACGCTCAGGCGGGGAAAGACCATGCCTACGTGCTAAGTGCAACGCAGTCGTAACTTTCTGCGCATTCCGAGTGCATTGATGGGCCAAACGAGTGGTTTTCCTAGTAATTCGCTACTAAGAGTGACAAAGTTGAGAGCCTCAACAAGCCTAGCGAGGAGGGAGGTGGAATCCTATGGATTCTGACGAGAGAATTCTCGACGCGTTGGGCATTGAGGGAGCCACCTACTGGCGGGGCCACGTCGAAAGGGGCGAGTGATTGTACGCTGACAACCGAAGGTTTGATCGTAACAGAAATTGGCAGGTTCACGGAGGCATGAACGCGTGTACCAATAAGGGGCGTTGTTGACATATTTTTGAGACCTCCAGGGCAATATGAAACGACGGCAAACTTGCGAACCTGCTAAACGAGGCTACGGATGCACAATTCCCGCGACGGACCGCCGCAGTGTAACTTAAAAACGATATCCACGGCGAGGGGTTGGTAGATGTTCAGTCGGTCCATTGACTTTTCAT
>JAXDGO010000146.1:0-3281 GCA_034665005.1 Solirubrobacteraceae bacterium
CCTGGCGCAAGGTACTTGATAAATACTAAGGGCTGTAAGGGGGTTTACGGCGTGTAGAAAGCTTGCTTCTGAATTTTCATAGGGGCTAGCCCCTAAACCCCTAGGCCTCGCTACGCTCAATTTAAGGCAAAAACAGTTATGCAAGTTATACTACCTTTAACTTAGGGCCTGTTCGGCAACATAAAACGGTGGTCCCAGCTCCGTCTCAAAAATACGGGATATGGTGACGCCGTATTGTATTACTAAGCATATGAACTGAAGTCTCCGTATTACAGGGTTCTAGGTGTTAGCGCCTTTTGCTAGAACACCAAAAAGTTGCGATGCCATTTGTATGTGAACTGAATCCTCTCGACTATCGACGACAGCTACAACCAAGATGCCTTCGAAATCCGCTCGAACTCGAAGATCTACGAATAGAAAGCCTACCTCTCTCGCTGTTCGTGATCGTAGCTATCCTCATACTCCTATTCCTACCCAAAACCTTGTGCAAATGGCGTCTCCTGATCAGCTACAACAAATTGATCCTCAACTCTTTGCGCTCGAGAATACACAAGCTAGCGAAGGTATAGACGATACTATTACTGTTAAACCAGTAGACAAACAGTTTAGTCCCTTTTCTGACGGCTACGAATCTCCCTCTTCTCCTCCTGCCGACACTGGCGAACCTGAACCCGATTCTCAAGACCCTGTCATCGATCCTCAACAACAAGACGAAGATGAGGCAAATACAAAGTTTGCATGGACCTTTGAAATGGAGGAAGCGCTATTTACCGAGCTTGTTCATCAAGTTGAACTAGGTAAACGCGCTGATAGCGGCTTTAAAAAGGATGCTTGGATAGCTGCACTTACGGCAGTAGAAGCCGTCACAACTCGACAAGATATAACGCTTCTGCGCTGTAAGAATAAGGTAGAGTCATTCAAGAAGTACTGGCGAGGGTTTAATACTCTTAGAGATCAGTCTGGATTTGGCTATAATGAGGAAACAGGGCTCATTGAAGCCTCTAACAATGTTTGGACAGAGCTTCTTAAGGTTAGTAAAGCAATACTATTAATATAATAACTTTTATAACTTTTATAAGCATCGACCAGAACTTAAATGGCATCGGAGGAACCGTCTATATCACCGAGATCAACTTGATACACTGTTTGAAGTCTCTACTGCAACAGGAGAGTTTGCAATTGGTTCCAGCCAACCTCTTCTTAACAGCCAAGCTATTTCTTTTCTACCGGAACGGCGTCGAAAACGGGGAAATCCTATACAAGAGACCTCTTCGGATAACGATGATAGAAAGAAAATACGAACACAACAGCAAAAGGCAAAGGCAGAGCTTGATGCTACCCTTGAACGAATTTCAAGCGCTATTCAAGAGCGACAGAACTCAAAGAACCCTGTTAAACGTGCAATTGAGTTATTACAACAAGAATATTCTGTACGACTTACATCAAATGAGCTTGATGAAGCTATTGATGTTCTTACAGACAAGTCTAAAGCTATAGTGTTTATTACTTTAGACAAGGACATCCGAGATCGCTGGCTTCGTAGGAACGCTAGTGCAGAGCTAAAGGATAAAGAAGCTATCTAATTTATTACTCTGGTGCTATATATATTTGATAGTCATTCCACATCCTTTCTGCAATCTCATCCCTTTTTCTTTCCATCCACTTATTTCCAGGTCCACTCCTACTAGGTACAATATCTTGTTCAGGTTGATCTAACTCAACTGAATCGTTATCTTCTCCTTCAAAAGTATCGGCCTCATTGTGTTCTTTACAGAAGTTATATAGTCCAATTAATGCACAAAATAAGTCCCTTTGTGTATCTATTGAGTACTCACAACCTTTGCCTCCAAGTATTTGCCATTGGCGTTTTAAAACTCCAAAAATACGCTCAATCACGTTTCGTAGTGATGAATGGCGTAGATTAAAGAGTTCTTTTGAGTTCTCAGGCTTTTTATCAGCGAGTCGTTGTTCTTTTAAGTGATAACGAGTCCCACGATATGGCGCCATAACAAACTCGCTGTTCCCATATCCTGCATCACCTAAACTCTTGTTAGTGATTAACAAAATGATAACAGAGTTGTACTAACCTAACCAATACTTCCCAGCTGGCGTTTTAAAGCCTTTATGGGCTATTGCATCTGTTAGGACTCTTGCATCATGAGCAGAACCTTCCCACCCTGCAAGTACATATACAAAACGCATATCAAAGTTACAGACTGCTAGGACATTCTGTGAGAGAGTACCCTTCCTATTTCGATACCTTGGCTGTAACTCTAATGGTATATGCATCTCGATATGTGTACCATCTAACGCGCCAAGGCAATCCTCAAAATAAGGAGCAAACTTTGGGTTCTCAGTGATTTTTGTAGCAGTCGGCGTCTCAAGAGAAGGGAGCTTGCAATTCGATCGATAGAGGACGAGTAATGCAGTGATAACCTCATGAAAGCACCTTATATAGTTATTAGCTTATTAGCAGATTATTTAATTACAAGGGCAATTACCTTGAAATTGTGTCTGCGCTACGGTGAAATCGTTCCTGAGTATCACGGTTTGAGACCTTTGAGCTAGCAATATGGATGAAGATAAATAGCTTTTCCTCAATTGATACATATCGAGAAGACTTAAGCTTTGTATTACTAAGAAGCCAGTCTCTTAGGTCATAGAAGGTATCGACGCGCATTCGAAGCTGGCTACGAATACGAGAGTCGCTGCCAAAGTTGAGCATATTGTCCACGAATTCTTGGCCAGTAAAGAGGCGAATAGAGGCTTGAGGGCGCATCTGTTGTCGATACCTGGCGAGAGCAATAGCAACTAGAGGGCGTATAGAGTCGCTGTCGCTGTCGCTGTCAGAGGAGCTGTCAGAGGAGTCCATAGCGTTGCGTTGTAGTCTCAAGAATTAACGGTATGGTTGAGGGCAATTTTTAGAGTGGCGACGATAAGTAGGTCATGACCTACTTATTTTTTTTACTAGCAAAAGTACAAGTTTGAACCGGAGCCTCCAGTTCAAAGTTGTCTACAGGGATCAGCATGGATCCCTGAAATACGGTATAATCCCTGGTGTTCGGAAACAGTAAAACGGAGGTTCCGTATCGCTCAAAATACGGAGCTGGGACCACCGTTTTATGTTGCCGAACAGGCCCTAATACTTAGCTAAAGGGCCTGTTTGATAAACGTTTTTTCGTTTTTTTTGACGATAAAATGACCATTTTATCGCAAATAAAATGGACAATAAAATGGTCGCCAAACAGCCTTTTTATTAATAAAATGGAAAATAAAATGAA
>JAXDGO010000147.1:0-3221 GCA_034665005.1 Solirubrobacteraceae bacterium
TCGAACAGCTGCTGCGGACGCGTGCGGCTCAACCGCTCGATCGCAGCGTCGATGGAGTCGGACGCGTCGGGTGCCGGCTCGTCCACACCGTCGGTGACACCGGTGACCACGGTGCCGTCGGCATTCAATGACCACTCGGCCTCGCGAACACCGTAGGGGCGGCTGTGCACCCGAAAAGTCCAGCCGCCGCCGTCCTCGAGCGGATGTAAAGTGAGCTGCACTTCGCGGGAAATTCTGTCGCCCAAAATGATCGGCTCGTAGAAGAAGACGTCCAGCACCCGCGCAGGCGGCCCAACCGCGGCGAGGGCCATCGCGGCGTACGTCGCGCCGGGAACGACCACGGTGCCATAGATGACGTGATCCGACAGCCACGGCTGCGACTTCACCGACAGCCGACTGGTGTAGACGGCATCGCCCGAGGCCAGATCCTTCGCGGTACCCAGGATTCCCGAAACCGGGGCACCGTCGAGGGCGATGCCAGAAGACTTGGGCCAGAAGTCACGGCGCTGGAACGGATAGGTCGGCAGTTCGAGTCTGCGGCCGGGGCGAGGGTCCCGTGGCTGCTGCAGCGCAGCGAATTCGGGCCGGTGCCCGGAGACATAGGCCGCGGCTAGCGCTTCGGCGATCTGCCGCCGAGGATCGACGCCCTTGCGCAACGAAACGATCGCACGCGGCGCGGCGGAGTGCTCCGGCCAGATCTGCACCGCGGCCGCGGTCAATACCGGTCGCGGGCCAATCTCCATCAACACCGAGCATCCCAGCGCAGCCACGGTGCGAACGCTTTCGCTGAACTGCACCGGTTGGCGGGAATGCCGACGCCAATATTGAGCGTTCAGTGGGGTTTCCGACGTGAGCACCGCGCCGGTGCGATTGCAGACCAATGGCAGCGTCGGGACGGCGAACGTCAGTTCCGCCGCGTACGCCTCGAATTCGTCAAGCACTGGCTCCAACAATTCGGAGTGGAAGGCGTGACTGGTGTCCAGCCAGGAGCAGCGAATCCCGTCATTGCTGCACGTGGTGACGATCTGTTCCAGATCCGTCGCTGGCCCCGACAGCACCGTGTTGCGGCCGTTGTAGGCAGCGACCGAAACCTGCGGGAATTCGCTGGCGACGTTCTTTACCTGCTCGGCGTCGGCGAAGACCGCCACCATTCGGCCGCCCTCGTGCAGACTGCCGAATAACCGGCCGCGTTCGGCCATCAGCCGTGCGCCGTCCTCGAGGCTGAACACTCCGGCCACACACGCCGCGGCGTACTGTCCCACGCTGTGTCCAAGCACCACATCGGGTTCAATGCCCCACGATTGCCACAACCGGGCCAGGCCCATCTCGACGGCGAATATTGCCGGCTGCGCAAAAGAGGTGTGCCGCAGTGTTTCTCCGGCCTCACTGTCGGTACCGAACAGCACCTCCAACAGTGGGCGCGGCAGCATTCCGTCCATCGCTTCCGCGCAGCGCGTCACGGTCTCGGCGAATACCGGTTCGGCGTCGAACAATTCGCGCGCCATGCCCTGGTATTGGCTGCCCTGTCCGGTGAACAACCACGCCGTCGTCGGCGGGTCGCCGCAATCGCCACGCACCAGACCCGGCCGAAGCCGGTTGTCGGCCAACTCGGCGAGTAGCTCGCGGGCCCCTTGGAGCGAGTCCACCACAATCGCGGCGCGGTGTTCAAAATGCGATCGCCCGACCCCGGCGGTGAAGCACACATCGGTGAGACCGACCTGTGGGTGCCCATCCAGCCAGCCCCCATATCGCTGCGCCAGGGCCACCAGCGCCTCTGGTGAGCGCGCCGACAACGGCAACACACTCACCGGTAGATCCTCGATGTCCGACGCCGGTGCCGGGGTTTTGTCGGGTAGGACGTCCTGGGCCGAGTGTCGGTCGTCGGTCGCCAATTGTGCTGGCGCCTCCTCGATCAGCACATGTGCATTCGTGCCGGTGAAACCGAAGGAACTCACTCCGGCGCGGCGCGGCCTGCCGTCGGTCTGCCACGGAATCGCCTTGTCCACTACCCGCACCGGCAACGCGTCCCACGGAATATGCGGCGAGGGATTCTCGAAGTGCAAGTTCTGCGGCAGCACCTCGTGCTGCAAGGACAACACGACTTTGATCATTCCGGCGACCCCCGCTGCCGACTCGAGATGGCCGATGTTGGTCTTGGCCGACCCGATCAGCAGCGGTCGGTTGGGGTCACGGTCGACACCGTAAACGGCCGCGGCGGCCTGAACCTCGATCGGGTCGCCCAGCGAGGTGCCCGTCCCGTGGGCCTCGAGGTAGTCAACATCTCGACCGCCGATACCGGCACGAGCCAGCGCCGCGGAGATAAGCCGTTGCTGTGCACCGCCGTTGGGAACCGTCAGACCGCTGGAGGCACCATCCTGATTGACCGCGCTGCTCCGAATCACCGCGGAAATTCGATCGCCGTCGCGCACCGCATCGCTCAGTCGCTTGAGCACCAGAATGCCGCACCCCTCGCTGCGCACATACCCGTCGGCGGCGGCATCGAAGGTCTTGCATCGCCCATCCGGGGACAGCATCCTGGCGCGCGAAGCGGCGACCATGGAAGCCGGGCTCAACAAAACGTTCACCCCACCGGCCAGGGCCAGATCGCAGTCACCGGAGTGCAATGCCTGGCAAGCCTGATGGACGGCCACCAGCGATGAGCTGCACGCGGTGTCCACCGCCACCGCCGGTCCTTCCAGTCCGAGCGCGAAGGCAACCCGGCCAGAGATCGCGTTGAGGGCATTGCCGGTGATGAAGTGGGCTTCGATGGTGTCGACCGAGTCGGTTGACAGCAGGTGCGAATACTCGTTAGCAGCCACTCCCACGAAAATGCCGCTCCGACTGCCGCGCAACGCTGCAGGCGAATACCCGGCACGTTCCAGGCCTTCCCAGGCGATCTCCAACATCAACCGCTGCTGGGGATCCATCCACAGGGCCTCGCGCGGGGCGATGCCGAAAAACTCCGGATCGAAACCGGCGATTCCCTCTAGGTATCCACCGCAGCGGCTGTAGATCTTGCCGGGTGTTTCTGGATCCGGGTCGTAGTAATCGTCGACGTCGAAGCGGTCATCCGGAATTTCGCGGATTGCATCCACACCGCCGGACAACACGTCCCAATAGGCGTCGGGATCGGGCGAGCCGGGAAAACGGCAGGCGACCGCAATGATCGCGACCGGCTCGTCGGCGGCGCCGGTCGTACCCGAGGTGACTACCGGGGCCGG
>JAXDGO010000148.1:0-8636 GCA_034665005.1 Solirubrobacteraceae bacterium
CCGGTGTACGTGGCGATCTTCATCGATGCGATCGTGGTGAAGGTGCGGGAGGGCCAGGTCGCGAACCGGCCGGTGTACGCGGCCATCGGGGTCACCCTCCCGTCGCAATCAGATCTGTGCGCCAGGCCCAATTCAAGAAGCCACCCAACAACTCGACGTGCTAGATAAGTCGGCAGCACTAGCCAAAGACCGGTACGACTATTACCACAATCAGCCGTATATGAATGAGTGGGAGATCACTTCGGTCGCCCTGTCGGGAGCCTCCACCGTCGCCCACGGCGTCGCTCTAGTCGGAGTTTTGGAACCCCACACCCCGTAGGGCACCAACCGGACCTGGGCTGACCTGCGGCTTTGCCAATGGCCGTTTCGACGCCTTGCGTAGGAACCCGGTGTGACCTGCGAAAATACAAGATCAATGTAGTGCCCCCGGCAGGATTCGAACCTGCGACACACGGCTTAGGAAGGTTCGCTAGAGCATCGACTTGAGGCGCCACCAGGCATCTTCCCTTGCAGCGGGCTTGCTTTAGTTGCCTCTGACGTCTCTAGCGATCTCTGTTTCATTCCCAAAACCATTCCCAGTGGGTGGTGTCGCTGGCTCAGTGACGGTTGGCTGTCCCCTACCGGCAGTTCTTCAACGTCTCGATAGGAGAGCCCGTAGCGCGAGGTAGGCCGTCAGGCGAGGTGCAACTTGAGTGAGTGGTCCTGCTCCTAAGACGGCCCCTCCCGAACCGGATATGATCGTTTCCGATCGTCCAGCTCTCCGGTGACTACCCGTGTTGCGTTCACGGAGGATACCCAGCACCGTTTCGGCGTTCTGCATTTCGGATGCCTCCCGGGTTGTTTGAGTATCCGATCACCTGGCCCCCTTGGCCCTGTAGATAGCTTTCCCGTCCTCCTTGGTAGGGCGTGATTCCTACGACTACTAGGGGTGGCCTCCGTCACAATAGGGCTCGCGCCCCTTAGGTGATCCCACGTTCGTCCTCGTCATGCGTGATACCGCCACTTAGGCTCCCCACTCATCTCCTTGAATCAACTCATTGGTGATCGCTCCGCACCCGAAAGGTTGCATCGACTACCTGCGCACGTCGGTGCAGGGCACGGTCGCCGGTTTCAGACGTCTTTCCGGCGGACGGTTGGTTGCATCATCTGGAGATTAGGATACAGGCAATCAAGCTTTAGCCATATCGCACGGGTCCCGCAACACCTCGTTTCATACACTTGAACACGACCGTTGGTTTTCTGGCGAGGCTGCTGTTCCTCGCGCTTTCGCGTCCAGATAAGCCATCGGACCCAAGAACCTCCCTTCAAGTTCCTCCCAGCTGCGCCGGGGATATGACAAGGCGCCTCGTGGCGCAGGCAGGTACCATCGCACCGCGATCATGATCACATCCTGTGGAATCGGAACCCAGCAAAGCTCGATCTTGATGCTGGCACTCGAACACGACGACGACGCATCACCCCAGCCTGCCGAAATCTCCTCCTCAAGCGATGCAACAAACCCCAGGGGGTCATCCCGCCCGATGTTTCGGGTCTTTGCAGCATCGGACCACCGCACGCGGAGAATCTGGTGCGAGTCTCGGAGCTTCCCCGCTTGGCAAGACCTCGACGCAGCTCAGGACGTGACCACGGCACACATATCCATCGCAGCATGGGCACTGGGATCTTTCAGGATCCGTCGGGCGGCGCCGGCGGCGAGCCCGGATCCACCTGGTGGAGACAGGTAGTCGGTTACGCGTGACGAAAGTGGACGGTTAGCACACGCTAGACGCAGAGCTAGTCGGAGCTGGGGTCGTGAAGGCCGGCCTCAGGTCCAACTTCCAGGCCGAACACCGGGTTACCCCCGCGCAAGGCCACCGGAGGAGATCATCATGAAGACGACGATCATTGGGGACCACGCCGTGGTACTCGGGGCGAGCATGGCCGGCTTGTTAACCGCCCGCGTCCTCGCCGATGCCTACGCTCGGGTGACGGTTGTCGAGCGAGACAATCTGCCGCCTGACGTGGGCCACCGTCGGGGGGTGCCGCAGGGCCGTCACGTGCATGTGCTCCACGCTCGCGGGCGGGAGTTGCTCGATGAGCTGTTCCCGGGCTTCACCGAGCAGGTGGTCCAAGCCGGCGCGGCTATCGGGGACAGCCTGGGCGTCATTCGATGGCAGCTGTCGGGTTATCAGCTACGCCAGGCTGATATCGGGCTGCCCGGGTTGGGTGCCAGTCGCCATTGCTGGAGGGCCACGTCCGACAGCGAGTGAGGGCGCTGCCGTCGGTACGTTTCGTTGAAGGCTGCGACGTCGTCGGCCTGGTCACGAACAGCGACCGACGCCGAGTCATCGGGGTGCGGGTCGCGCACCGCGACGGCGCCGGTAAGGACCAGACGATGCCCGCCGACCTGGTCGTTGACGCCACCGGCCGGGGCTCGCGCACTCCAATGTGGCTAGAGCAGTTCGGCTACCCGGGGCCGGATTTCAACCAGGTCGAGATCGGGCTCGGCTATTCCAGCCGCCGCTACCGGCTGCGGGCCGGTGCTCTGGGCGACGACCTCGGCGTCCTCGTCGCACCCACTCCCCACAGTCACCGAGGCGGAGGCGTGGCTCCCTTGGAGGGCGGTCTGCATATCGTCACTCTGTGCGGCATCCTTGGCGACTACCCGCCGGTCGACCCGGCCGGGTTCGACGCATTCGTGGCCAGCATGTGTTTCCCGGACGTCGCCGAGGCGCTCGTGGGCGCCACCCCGGTGGATGACCCGGTGCCCTTCCGGTTCCCGGCCAGTGTGCGCCACCGCTACGAGCGGTTGCGTCGCTTCCCGGCTGGATTACTCGTGATCGGGGACGCCGTGTGCTCGTTCAACCCCATCTACGGGCAGGGCATGACAGTGGCCGCGATGGAGGCGGCATTGCTGCGAGACATGCTCGGCAACGGTTCCGCGCCCGGGCCTCACAAGTACTTCCGGCGGATGGCGAAGGTAATCGACACCCCCTGGCAGATCACCGTTGGCGCCGACCTCGCCTTCCCGGATGTGTCAGGCCGGCGCACGGTCAAGGTTCGGCTGGTTAACGCATACCTGCCTCGGCTACACGCCGCGGCCAGTACTGACAGGTCGCTCGCCCGCGCGTTGGTCCGGGTGATGGGCATGGTCGACAAGCCCGAAGGGCTGTTAAGACCCGATCGGACGCTGCGGGTCCTATGGGCACACCTTAGGCGTGCACCGGCGCGAGCTACTGGCCCCTCCGTAGCCGCGGTCGCGCCGACCGGCTAGCAGCGACGACTGAGATGAGCGAACAGGTCGTAGTGGTCGGTTTCGATGGTTCCCCGGCCAGCTACACGGCGCTGGCACATGCGGGGAGCGCACCGGCGGTCACGTGCGCGTCGTCCGCTGCTGGCAGCCGGTGTACGCGACGGTGTGGGAAGCGGCGGTCACCGGCGAGCCCGTGCCCTCGATCGCGGCGCAACAGGTCCGGAGCGAACGCGAGCTCGCCCAGATCGTGGCGGCGGCACTTGGCCAGTCTCCGGCCGCGGCGCTGGGTTCGGTGGCGCGCGGGTTGGCTGGGCGGGTCCTCGTTGCCGTAGCTGCTGGTGCCGCCCTGCTCGTCGTTGGCAGCCACGGCCACCGGCGGATCCACGATCTGCTCGCCGAGTCGACCACCCCGTACTGTGCGGCACGCGACGTGCCCCGGTCGTGGTCATTCCCTCGGCCATGGCCACCTGCCGGTCACTCGCCGCGATGAGTCGGACTCGGCCGAGCGTTCGGCAGCCTCGGGCCGCCGAGGCGATGCAACACTTACCGGTCGCGTACTGGCTGGCCTTGCGCCCGCACGAGGCCAGCCTGGCCGACGATCTGATCGCGGAGTGCCTAGCCGTGGAACCCGAAGCGTTGGACCTGCTGATGGGTGTCGCCGAGGCGAAGCTGACCACGTAGTGGGCGGTGGCGGGCGGATAACGCCTTTCGGCTGAGGGTGGCGATCCCTACCCTTTGGGTGTGGCCGCGACGTGGCTGTTGACCGGGCGGTCCGAGGAGCTGCGTCTGATCAACGGCCTTACCCGCAGGGGTGTTCGTCTGGGTGGACCGGCCGGCGTTGTACTGGCTGGGGCGGCCGGTGTGGGCAAGACCCGGCTGGCCCGGGAGGCGCTCGCGGCGGCCGAGCAGCGCGGCGCAGTGACCCGGTGGGCGGTGGCCACCACCTCGGCGCGGGCCTTGCCGCTAGGTGCGTTCGCTGCGACGCTGGGCGTCGTCGGCCCGGATCCGGCCCGGTCGGTACACCAGGCCACTGCGGCGTTGCTGGCTGGCGCCGGCGACGCTGGGGTGATCGTCGGGGTGGATGATGCGCATCTGCTGGATGAGCTGTCCGCGGTGTTGGTTCACCAGCTGGTGCTGCGTCGGGCGGCCACGGTGGTGCTCACGCTGCGCACCGGGGAGACCGCGCCCGACGCCGTGACCGCGATATGGAAAGACGGTCATCTGACACGGCTGGAGCTGCAGCCGCTGTCGGAGGTCGAGACCGCGGCCTTGGTCGAGGCGGCACTGGGTGGGCCCCTGGACAGCGCCGCCGCCCGAAGGTTGTTCACCATCACCCGGGGCAACGCGCTGTATCTGCGGCAGCTGGTCGACGGCGAGGTGGAAGCCCGGCGATTGCGTCAGGTCGCTGGAGTGTGGGGGTGGTCGGGGCAGCTCGAACTGGCGCCCGGGCTGGTCGAGTTGCTGTCAGCGCGGATCGGCCAACTACCCGATGGGCAGCGGGACGTCGTGGATGTCCTGGCGCTCAGTGAGCCGCTAGGAGTACCGCTGTTGGTCCGGTTGACCGATGCGTCGGCTGTGGAGCAGGCCGAGGCGCGGGGGCTGGTCGAGGTGTATCCGGACGGGCGGCGGCTGCAGGCCCGGTTGGCCCACCCGCTCTACGGCGAGGTGCAGCGAGCCCGGATGGGCCAGCTGCAGGCTCGGCGGCTGCGCGGTCGGATCGCGTGCGCACTGGCCGGCACCGGCGGTCGCCGAGCCGGTGACACCCTGCGCCGGGCGCTGTTGAGCCTGGACTCCGACCTGGAACCCGATCCGCTGTTGCTCACCAACGCAGGCCGCTGCGCCACCGAACTAGGTGATCTCGCGCTCGCCGAACGTGTAACGCGGGCCGCCGTGGCGGCCGGTGGTGGTTTCGAGCCACGGCTGCTGCTGGGCAATGCGCTGGCCTGGTCGGGACAGGGCACCGAGGCCGACAGTGAGCTCACGGCGCTGAGCGCTCTGGCGTGCACCGACGCCCAGCGAGTTCAGGCCGTGATACCTCGGCTGCACGCCTTGGCCTGGACACTGCGGCGTCCAGCGGAAGCCGAACTTGCGCTCGATGCCATCGTGAGCTCCATCTCCGATGACGCTGCCGCCCTTGAACTAGCCGGGGCGCGCTCGATTCTGGACGCCTACCTCGGCCGGTCAGTCCAGGGTGCCGAGACGGCCGCGGGGGTGCTCGTCCATCCCGCCTGTTCCCCGGCTGCGACGCAGATGGCCGGGCTGGGTCTCGCCGCGGCATGCAGTGGACTCGGTCGCCTCGACGGGATTGATGAGGCTTTGCGGCGGATCGACGCCCGTGCCGATTCGTTCGAGATCGGGCTGCACCAGGCGGCCGCCGTCGCGGTTTGGTGGCTGCGAGGGCTGCTCCTCGGGGGTCTGCTGGATCGGGCCGATCAGGCTGCGCGGCGATACCGCGAATGGTGCCAGGACAGCCCCGGGCCCGGGGATGTGTTCACTGGCTTCATGTGCGGGGCGGTGGCGACGTCGCGGGGCCAGGTCAAGACCGCGGCACGCTGGTACCGCCAATCCATCGCATCCATCCAAGGCGTGGACCCCGGCGGATTGTCCTTCCTTGGGTTGATGGCCCTCGCCAGTGCGCTTGGGATGGCTGGTGACGCGACGTCGGCCCGTCAGATATTCGTGGAGATGAGGGCCGTGTGGCACCCGACATTCGTCTGCCTCGACCCGGAAATGCGATTGGCCGAAACGTGGGTGGTGGCCGCCGAAGGCAGTGTCAGCGAGGCAGTCGCGCTCGCGGGACAAGCGGCTGAAGTGGCCGCGTCGCAACACCAACCGGCCGTAGAGGTGCTTGCGCTGCACACCGCGGTCTGTTTCGGTGACTGCACGGCGGCTGACCGGCTCGCCGCGTTGGCCACCCAGGTCGACGGGCCCCGTGCCGGTGCCGCGGCCGCGCACGCCGCCGCCCTGGCGGCCGACGATGGACCTGGGCTGCTCGACGCCTCGGTTCGCTTCGAGAAGATGGGCGCTCTGCTGCTGGCCGCCGACGCCGCCGCCCAGGCCGCCGTCCTGCATCGGGCCCGCGGCACGGCAGCGCAAGCCGCTTTCGCCGGCGCCCGCGCCATCAGCTTGGCCGAGCGCTGCGAAGGCGCCCGAACTCCCGCCCTGCTCGCCGGCACGTTCCCGCTCACGATCAGCACCCGGGAGCGCGAGGTGGCGACACTGGCGGCCACCGGGCTGTCCAACAAACAGATCGCCGCCCGGCTGCACGTCTCCGTGCGCACCGTCGAAGGCCACATCTACCGAGCCTGTGTCGGATTGGGGGTAACCGACCGCACAGCGCTCGCCGCCCTACTCACTGACCCGACCGGGTAAACCTGAACGCGGGGCTACGCCCTCGCCGGCGACACGTCGGAGATGAGGAACCCGGCTTCACTCCTGTGAGCGGTACACGCCCCCACAACGCGTTCAGATACTCCGAAACAGCCGTGGCAGCAGGAAGCCGAGCCATGGCTTGCGGCCCCAGGCGACAATCTTGCCGGTCAACACCTGACGCATCGAATCGCTGCGGCCGTACATGACCAGGAGGTAGGCGACCGGGTCGGCCGACAGGTGACACTGCACGGGGCCAACCGGCTGCGGCAACACGCGCAGCGAGCCGTCGTCGAAGACGAACGCAGCTCGTCGGTAGCCTCGGAGCCGCACGTCGAACGTGGCGCGGACGCCGACCGCGGCCGCCGGGTTCACGAAATGCGGCAGCACCGGCGCCGCACCGGCGAACACCAGACCCGCATCCGCTGGCGGGATCGCCCAGGGCTGCCCGCTCGCGCGGGCGATGTCGTACCCGTGAACCAGTAGCTCGCCGAGTATCAGGGCGCACACCGACAACAGCGGCAGCGGAAGCCCGGCGTGCCAGGCCACGTCGGGATTGCCCGGTTGTGCCCGTGCGGCAGCGGCGAGTTCGACCATCCCGGCCTCGACACGGTCGGCCAGCGCGCAGCAATCGCGCTCCGTGATCTCGGCCAGGGCCGCCGCGTTGGACTCGGCGATGCGGTTGAGCGCCCGATACGTCGACCCTTCGCCCCGCACGATGGGCAGGTACAACGGGATCGACCCAGCGATGTGCGCAGCGACGTCCCGGATGCTCCATTCGCCGACCGCGAGCGCCTCCGGATTCCCGGCCGCACGCACCACGTGACACAACCGGTCGGTCGCGGTCTCGACCGCCGCCAGGGCACGATCCTTCTCATTCGCCACTGTATGCATCACGCTCTCCGTTGCTCAGCTCCTGAAGGAGACGCCGGTGATTGCCGTAGTTCGAGGTCCAGAATGCCTGGGCGGCTATGCGGGCCCGCTGAATCGCAGGGGCAGGGTGACGGGGCCGGTGATGCCGACGTGGGGTCGTGAGACCACGGGTCCATCCAGCGCGATGTCACCGAGCCGACCGGCCAGGATCGGTAGCGCTTCGCGCATCTCGGCGCGGGCCAGCCAGGTGCCGAGGCAGTAGTGGATGCCGCCGCCGAAGGTGAGTTGCGCGGGGCGCTGAGCGGTGATGTCGAAGGCTGCGGCACCGAAAGTGTCAGGCTCGGTATTGGCGGCGGCCACGAGCAACACGACGTGGGTGCCAGCCGGGATGTCGACGCCCTGGAAGGTGAAGTCCGTGGTGGCCATCCGGTCGATGGCTGGCACAGCGGGGTTGACCCGCATCAGTTCCTCGACGGTGGTGCTGGCGAGCTCGGGTCGCTCGGCCAGTAGCCGCCACTGCTGGGGGTGGTCGGTGAACGTGGTCATTGCCAGGCCGAGCTGGTTGCGCGTGGTGTCCTGGCCGGCGAAGACCAGGCCACTAACCAGACGGCGCAGCTCGTCGCCGGTCAGGCGCTGGCCGTCGGCCTCCGCCGCGATCAGCGCGGAGATGAGGTCATCGCCCGGGTTCTTGCGACGCTGTGCGGTGAGCTCGTCGCAGCAGGTGTTGAGGCCTGTGACGGCTGCGTCGATGCGGTTCTGCTCCGCTGGGGCGGCCCGGCTGAATCCGAGCCCCATGTCGGTTGCCCAGCCGAGGAAGGCCTCGAAGCGGTCGGCGGGAATGCCGAGCAGCTCGGCGATCACCCAGGCTGGGTAGGGGTCGGCGAAGGCGGTCATGAACTCGCAGCGGCCGTTGCCGGCGAAGCCGTTGATCAGCTCGCGTGCTTTGGTACGCATGAACGGCCGCAGCACATCGACACTACGCTGGGTGAATGCTTTGCTCACCAGCCTGCGTTGGTGCTGGTGAGGTTCTCCCTCGACATTGAGGAGAACCGTGCTGAGCCAGTCGAAGAACGGACCTGAGGTGACACCGGCGGCAGCTAGTGTAGTGTCTCATTATTGACTTTGCACTTGCTGGAGGGCAACCCGTCCGCGGGCGACCTTG
>JAXDGO010000149.1:0-14930 GCA_034665005.1 Solirubrobacteraceae bacterium
AGCGTGGCCAGCTGCCGAAGCTCCTCTACGTGGGTGGTGCTGAGCAGAGTGAGCTTGTCCTGGCCTGTCTTGGTCAGGGTCAGGCGCACGACCCGGCGGTCGTCGCTGTCGGAGCGGTGACGGGCGATGAGGCCGAGCTGTTCGGTGCGATCGATGAGCTGCACCGCGCTGTGGTGTCGGGTGCATAGGTAGTCGGCCAGCTCGCCGACGCTGGGCCCGCGCGAGTCGGGATGACCCCGGATCGCCAGTAGCAGCTGGTGCTGGGCGGGGGTGAGGCCCACCGTGGCCGCCTGGTCCTCACTCCACCGGAGGAACTGGCGAAGGCCGGTCCGGAACGCGAGCAGCTTGGTGTACTCCTCGTCAGCGAGGCGTGTGACCGGTGGCACCATGAAGGACTACCTCCTAAGATGATAGTATCATGACATGATGTAGCGACGAGGTGTAATACCAGGGGCGCGGGCGACTGTCTCGACCCACCGCGGCTTTGGTCTTGCCCATCCCACTCCGAAGGAGCCTCGCCGCCGAACAACACAACACTGTGGAGAAGGTGGAAGACACGACTACCGAGCCATGAGGTTGCACCCGGACCTCGCGGAGTCGCGGGCCAAGTACGAGGTTGCCGTGGAGACGCCGGTCGCCCGCGTCGTCGATGGGTTTACTTTCTGGCCGGGCTCTACCTCGCGATCTTCCCGTGGGTGATGGGTTCAACCGGTTCACGACTCTAACGGCGAACAATGTGATCGTCGGCAGCCCGCGGCCGCTGGCGCACCTTGCCGACACCGCCCGGCTGGCGGCATGGCTGATCTCTGATGAAGCGGCCTGGGTTGGCTGCTTGCGGGTATGCCAGTGCTAGTGATCCATACGGAGGTCAACATGCCAGAACTCCAGCAAAGCGACCGGATCCACCTTAACGGCGCTACGATGCCATCCGATGTCTCAGGAGGCTTGTCCGTTTTCGATCGTTTCGCCACCAGGGCCGGTGGCTTCGTCTCACGCGCCTGGTTCTTCGTCATGTGTGTTCTGCTGGTGGTGCTCTGGGCGCCGTCGTACTTCCTGCTAGGCGAACTCAACACCTGGCAGCTGATCATCAATACCATCACAACGATTGTCACCTTCTTATTGGTCGCGCTGCTGCAGAACACTCAGAAGCGGGCTGATGAGGCCGTCCAGCACAAGCTCAACGCCATCGCCGACGCATTGTCGGATGTGATGCGCCAGTTCGCCCAGAACCACCCGGAGCTACGCGCCGATTGTCTGGAACTGCGAGCCGCGGTTGGATTGGAAGAGCGAGAGACCGCGGCCTGATCGGGCGCGGCGCTGACGACGCTGGCTCCTGGATCATCACCGAGTCACTTGTGCGTGAGAACGCGGTCAACGGCCAGTGGAGCGCGAACCCGGCTCGAGCCGTCTCGGCTATGTGAAGCCAGCCGCTGAAGCTCCTCGGTGCTGAGTAGCGCGAGTTTCTCTCGCCCGCCGTGATCAGTGTGAGGCGCACCACCCGGCCGGTCTTGGCGGTTCCTGCGGTGGCGGACGGTGATGCCGAGTTGTTCGGTGCGATCGATCCGCTGCACGGGGCTGTGGTGCCGGGTGCACAAGTGATCGGCAGCTCCCCGACGCGGGTCCGCGCGAGTTCAGGATGAATCGCCAGCAGCACTGGTCAGGAGGCATGTGAGGGGCAACACCATGCCAAAGTGTCTCCTGAGATGATAATATCCTTATATGATATTAGATGTATCCACGGCTGGCGTTCGGTGGGGCGTCCGGTGAACTTGGCCAGCATGGTCACCTGTGAGCCCGTCCGCGTCGTGGGCGGCGCCGAAGACAGCGCGTACGCGCGTCTGATTCCGCTGCGGTGCCGCTGCGTCCGAGCAGGCAGCGCCTGCGCAAGTAATTGATCAATGGCTACCTGCCGGTGGCTGGTCACGCGCCCAGTGTGGGTGCGTCGGGGATTGAGGAGAGAGACCGTGGCCACATCGACTGTTGCCGATCATCTGCTGGGCCGGTTGCGGGAGTGGGAGGTGGACACGGTGTTCGCCTATCCCGGTGATGGGATCAATGGGTTGCTGGCCGCGTGGGGACGGGCCGACAACCATCCGCAGTTCGTCCAGGCCCGGCATGAGGAGATGGCGGCGTTTGAGGCGGTGGGGTACGCGAAGTTCACCGGGCGGCTGGGTGTGTGTGCGGCGACGTCGGGGCCTGGTGCGATTCATCTGCTTAACGGTCTGTATGACGCCAAGCTGGATCACGTGCCGGTGGTGGCGATTGTCGGGCAGACCAATCGCAGTGCGATGGGCGGCTCTTATCAGCAGGAAGTCGATCTGCTGAGCCTGTTTAAGGACGTGGCCAGCGACTACCTGCAGATGGTCACCGTGCCCGAGCAGCTGCCCAACGTGCTGGACCGGGCGATCCGGATCGCGCTGGCGCGGCGGGCGCCGACCGCGATCATCGTGCCGGCCGACGTCCAAGAGCTCGATTACTGCCCACCGACCCACGCGTTTAAGATGGTCCCCTCTAGCCTGGGCGTCTGCTGGCCCGAGCTGGCACCGGATTCCGATGCGCTGCGGCACGCGGCGGAGATCCTCAACGCCGGGCGCAAGGTCGCGATCCTGGCCGGCTCCGGGGCTCGCGGCGCGGCCACCGAGCTGGAGCAGGTCGCCGACCTGCTGGGCGCTGGGGTCGCCAAGGCGCTGCTGGGCAAGGACGTCCTGTCCGATGAGCTGCCGTATGTGACCGGATCGATCGGTCTGCTGGGGACCCGGCCGAGCTATGAGATGATGCGCGGCGCTGACACCTTGCTCACGGTCGGGTCGAGTTTTCCCTATACCCAGTTCATGCCCAAGTTCGGCCAGGCCCGGGCGGTGCAGATCGATCTGGATCCGGGCATGATCGGCATGCGGTATCCGTATGAGGTGAACCTCGTTGGCGACGCGGCGACCACCCTGCGGGCCCTGCTGCCGCTGCTGGTCGCCAACGACGACCGGTCCTGGCGCGAAAGCATCGAGGTCGACGTGGCCCGCTGGTGGGAGACCATGGCGATGCAGGCCGGCGTCGAGGCCGATCCGGTCAACCCGATGCGGTTGTTCGCCGAGCTGAGCCCCCGGCTTCCCGACGATGCGATCGTCACCGCGGACTCGGGATCGTCAGCGAACTGGTATGCCCGGCAACTGCGCTTCCGCGGCGATATGCGCGGGTCGCTGTCGGGAAACCTGGCCACCATGGGCCCCGGCGTGCCCTATGGGATCGGCGGGAAGTTCGGCTGCCCGGATCGGCCGGTGATCGTGTTCGCCGGGGACGGCGCGATGCAGATGAACGGCCTCGCCGAGCTGATCACCATCAAACGGTACTGGCAGCAGTGGTCCGACCCCCGGCTGATCATCGCGGTGTTGCACAACGATGACCTCAATCAGGTCACCTGGGAGATGCGCGCGATGGCCGGCGCCCCGAAGTTCGTCGAGTCGCAAAGCCTGCCCGACGTGGACTACGCCGCCTTCGCGGCCAGCCTCGGGTTGGCGGCCATCGCGGTGGACAAGCCCGAGGACATCGCCCCGGCCTGGGACCGCGCTCTGGGTGCCGACCGGCCCACGCTCTTGGACGTGCGTTGTGACCCCAACGTGCCTCCGATACCACCGCACGCCACGTTCGAGCAGATGAGCGACGCCGCCAAGGCGCTGCTGGCCGGTGACGAGGACCGCTGGGGAGTGATCACGCAAGGTGTCAAGACCAAACTGCAGGAGTTCCTCCCGCACCGGCAGGGCTGAGCGGTGCCCGACGAGACAGCCACGTCGCTCACCGTCGCGCCAAGCACCGTGGCTATCTCAAGCCGGTGTCGCCGTCGCGTGCTATCCCACGATCTTGCTTACCGACGCCTGCGCAGGCCAGCGCCACCCCGGACCGACCGGGGAGGTGCTCGGTGATCGTGGCGCCGATCGAGTCACTGGCGGTGACGGTTTACACCGTCCCGACCGACGCACCCGAGGCCGATGGGACACTGGCGTGGGGCTCCACCACGATGGTGCTCGTCGAGATCGGCAGCGGTGACACCCGCGGAACTGGGTGGACCTACGGTCCCTCCGCCTGCGCCCGGGTCATCACCGACCAGCTCGCTGAAGTCGTGGTGGGTGGTGACGCCCTCGACGTCGGCGGTGCGTTCGTCGGGATGGTCAAGGCGGTCCGCAACGCTGGGCGCCCCGGGGCGGTCGGTTACGCGATCTCGGCGGTGGATATCGCGCTGTGGGACCTCAAGGCCCGGGTGCTCGGGCTGCCCCTGCACCGGCTGCTCGGCGCGGTCCGTGACGAAGCGCCGGTGTACGGCAGCGGTGGATTCACCTCCTATGACCAGGACCAGCTGCATCAACAGCTGGTGGGCTGGGTCTATGGCCAGCACATCCCCCGAGTGAAGATCAAAATCGGGGAGTCGTGGGGCACCGAAGTCGCCCGGGACCTCGCGCGGATGACCCAAGCGCGCGAGGTGGTCGGATCCGACGTGGAGCTGTTCGTCGACGCTAACGGTGGTTATGACCGTAAGCAGGCCATCCGGGTGATCCGAGCCGCTGCTGATCTGGACGTCCGGTGGTTCGAGGAACCGGTGTCCTCTGATGATCTGGAAGGCCTGCGCGAGGTCCGCGACGCCGTCGCCCCCGATGTCACCGCCGGGGAGTACGGCTATGACCTGACCTATTTCCGGCGGATGTG
Organism: Solirubrobacteraceae bacterium; assembly: GCA_034665005.1. Classification (GTDB taxonomy): domain Bacteria; phylum Actinomycetota; class Thermoleophilia; order Solirubrobacterales; family Solirubrobacteraceae; genus Palsa-744. The sequence goes on from JAXDGO010000149.1 coordinate 4,693, forward strand.
CTCTGCGGGTGCGGTGGACTGCCTGCAGGCTGATGTGTCCCGCTGTGGTGGGATCACTGAGTGGTTGCGGGTCGCGGCCATCGCGGCCGCGTACCACCTGGAGATCTCCGGGCACTGCGCGCCGCACCTGCACGCCCATGCCGCGGTGGCCACGCCCAATCTGCGGCATCTGGAGTGGTTCCACGATCACGTCCGGATCGAGCAGCTGTTTTTCGACGGTGCCCTGGACCCCACCGGTGGCACTGTTCGTCCTGATCCCACCGCACCGGGCAACGGGTTGTGCCTGCGCCGCGAGGTCGCCTCGCGTTATCAGGTCGGCTCCCCGGTGTGCCACGAACGGAACTCAAGCTGAAGGAGAGGTGCCCGGCATGAGCAGACCAGCCGACCAGGTCGTGGTGGTGACCGGCGCCAGCGGCGGGATCGGGCGAGCTGTCGCGCAGGCCTTCGGGGCCCGGGGCGCGAAGGTGGCGTTGCTGGCCCGCGGTGAGCTGGGCCTGCAGGCGGCGGCCAAGGACGTTGAAGCGGCCGGGGGGACCGCGGTGGCGATTGCGGTGGACACCGCTGATCACCAGCAGATCGAGCGGGCCGCGCAGCAGGTGGAGCACGACCTCGGACCGATCGATGTGTGGGTCAACGTGGCGTTCACCTCGGTGTTCGCCCCGTTTATGAAGATCGAACCCGAGGAGTACAAGCGGGTCACCGAGGTCAGCTACCTCGGTTACGTCTACGCGACCCGAGCGGCCCTGCAGCGGATGGTTCCCCGGGACCGTGGGGTGATCGTGCAGGTCGGGTCGGCGTTGGCCTACCGCGGTATCCCCTTGCAGTCGGCGTATTGCGGCGCCAAGCACGCCATCCAGGGTTTCCACGATTCGCTGCGCTGCGAGTTGCGCCACGACAACAGCAACGTGTGCGTGACCATGGTGCAGATGCCCGCGGTGAACACCCCGCAGTTCTCCTGGGTGCTGTCCCGGCTGCCCCACCACGCCCAACCGGTGCCGCCGATCTACCAACCTGAGGTCGCCGCCAAGGCGGTGATCTACGCCGCGGACCACCCGAAGCGCCGGGAGTATTGGGTCGGTGGCAGCACCGCGGCCACGTTGATCGGCAACAAATTCTTCGCCGGTCTGCTGGACCGCTACCTGGCCAAGACCGGGTACTCCTCACAACAGACCGACCAGCCCCGCGACCCCGAAGCGCCAAGCAACCTGTGGGAGCCGGCCGACGGGCCAGGCGGTCGCGACTTCGGCACGCACGGCATCTTCGACACCACGTCGACCACGCGCAGCTACCAGCTGTGGGCATCGCAGCACGAGCGGCTGCTCGGCGCCCTGGGTGGCGGGGCCGCCGCCTCGCTGGTGGGTTTGCTCGCAGCTGGATCGAGACGTTCGTCAGCCACCGTCGCGTCAACCCCGGTACCGTCGTCGGCTGCCCATGGTGCGGTGGCCGGCGCGGAGCACCTGCTCGACCGGATGGTGTCCAACATCTCCCACGGCCGCTTCGAACGCTCCCTGTCCGGGCTGACCGCGGCCGCGGCGGTGGTGACCGGCGCGGAGGTGTACCTGGAGCACTACAAGGCCAGCTTCGGTAACAAGTGGATGTGGAGTCCGATCGTGCTGACCCCGCCGCTGGTGGCGGCCGGGATCGGTGGGGTGTTCTCGAAACGCTGGGCGAAGACGGCGCTGCCGGTGACCGCGGCGGCCTACGCCGCCAACGGGCTGCTGGGTGAGTATTTCCATGCCCGCGGGGTGGCCCGCAAGCCCGGGGGCTGGAAGTTGTACTCCTACAACCTGCCGATGGGTCCACCAATCTCCGCGCCCGGATTGATGGCGATGGTCGGCGGGATGGGTCTGCTCGCGGCCCTGCTGCGCCGGGAGGACTGAACCGTGCCCGACGTCTCGCGCCCCGATCACCTGCCCCACCGACGCCCCGACGGCCAACCACCGCACCCGTCGTGGCTGCCGCGGCAGCGGCGCGGCACCACCCCGCAGATGATCGGGCGCTACCCCGACTTCGACGTCTTCGACGCACTCGACACCTGGGACGAGGCCACCAAGCGAGTGGTGCAGGCCCGGTTGGAACCCGCCGGTCCGCTGCGGTTCTTCACCACCACCGAGGAACCCACACTGCGGGCGTTGTGCGACACGATCCTCGCCCAGGACCGCGAGCCCCGGGTCCCGGTCGCCGAGATGGTCGACACCAAACTCGCTGACGGCCGCCTGGATGGCTACCAGTACGCCGACATGCCCGATGACCGCGACACCTGGCGGCTGGTGCTGCGCGGGCTGGACCATACCGCCACCCAGGGCTATCAGACCGGCTTCGCCGACGCCACCGAGACCCAGCGCGAGGCGATCGTGTCGCAGTTCGCCCGCGGCCGGCTGGTCGGTGGCGCCTGGGATGAGCTGACCGTCACGCGTGCCTGGTCGGTGGTGATGCGGGCCGCGCTGGCCGCGTTCTACTCCCACCCCTGGGCCTGGAACGAGATCGGCTTCGGCGGGCCGGCCTACCCACGCGGGTTCATGCGCCTCGGCGGTCCTCGCGCGGACGGTCCCGGCGTGCGGGAGCCCTTCGAGAAACCCGGCGCCACCGACGAGGACCCGGTACAGATCGTGCAGGACGGGGAGCGCTGATGGGCACGTTGTGGCGAGGCGTCCTTAAGGGCGCGATCGGGCCCCGGGACAACGATTCCCGGTTCCTGCTCGACGTGCACACCCGAGACCTGCCCGGCGAAAAGACCATGCGCCGCTACGCCCAGAGCGACGAGGTCGACCTGGTGATCATCGGGGCCGGGGCCGGCGGGTCGGTGCTGGCCCAACGGCTGGCCCGCCGTGGCTGGCGGGTAGTGATCATCGAGGCCGGCCCGTTCTGGCATCCCGATCAGGACTGGGTCTCCGACGAGGCCGGCAGCCACCCGTTGTACTGGACCCAAAAGCGGATCATCGGCGGAGCCGACCCGATCGAGCTGGGCAAAAACAACTCCGGGCGCGGCGTAGGCGGGTCGATGGTCCACTACGCCGGCTACACCCCACGATTTCATCCCAGTGACCTGTCCACCTACACCGACGACGGGGTGGGCGCCGATTGGCCGATCGACTATGAGGACCTGCGCCCGCACTACGAGCAGGTGGAGGCCGAGTTGCCGGTGGCCGGCCAGGACTGGCCCTGGGGCTACCCGCACCGCTACCCGTTCTCCCCGCACCCGGTCTCCGGCGCGGCGGCCAAGCTGCGCGAGGGCGCGCTGCGCTGCGGCATCGAGATGCGGGTCGGCCCGGTCGGGATCGTCAACGGCACCTTCGGCAACCGCCCGCACTGCATCTACCGCGGCTACTGCCTCCAAGGTTGCAAGGTCAACGCCAAGGCCAGCCCGTATGTCACCCACCTGCCCGACGCGCTGGCCCACGGGGTGGAGGTGCGCGCGGACTGCATGGCCCTGCGGGTGGAGATCGACCAGGCCACCGGCCTTGCCCGCGGCGTGGTGTACGCGACCGAGGTCGACGGCGAGCAGCAGCTGCAACGGGCCCGGTTCGTCGTCATCGCCGGTTACTCCATCGAGACCCCGCGGCTGTTGCTGGCCTCGACCAGCGCGCGGTTCCCCCACGGGCTGTGCAACAACGAGGATCAGGTCGGGCGCTACGTGATGGTCCAAGGCGCCTCACAGACCGCCGGGCGCTGGCCCGAGGAACTGCGGATGTACAAAGCACCACCGCCGGAGATCTCCTCAGAGCAGTTCTATGAGACCGATCCCGCCCGGGGTTTCGCCCGCGGGTTCTCCGTGCAAACGGTCTCCCCGCTGCCCATCGGCTGGGCCGAACACGTGCTGGCCGATGGGCACTGGGGCCGCGCGCTGCGCGAGTACATGCGCGACTACAACCACTGGGCCACCATCGGTGTGCTCAACGAACTGCTGCCCCATCCGGACAACCGGATCATTCTGGCGCAGGAGACCGATCCCTACGGCCAGCCGGTGGCCCGGATGGACTACACCCTGTCCGACAACGACAAAGCCAACATGGCGTACTCCACGAAGGTGATCACCGACATCCTGCACGCCGCAGAGACCCAGGACGTGCTCACCATCCAGCGTTTCGCCCACCTCATCGGCGGCGCCCGGATGGGCAGCTCCCCCCAGAGCTCGGTCGTGGACTGCAGCCAGCGCGCCTGGGCGGTAGGCAACCTGTTCATCTCTGACGGCTCGGTGTGTCCCACCCAGGGCAGCGCCAACCCCGCGTTGACCATCATGGCGCTGGCCTCCCGCCTCGCCCAGCGGATGGCCAGCGGAGCCGCCATGGACAACGACCCCGCAGCCCGCGCGGGTCGCACCCGCACGCCCACCGGGAGCCGTCGATGAGCACCCTGCGCCCGATCGCGGCCCAGCTGCCGGGGGGCTGAGCCGATGCCCGACTTCTTCCCGCTGTGGGTGGTCATCACGCACTTCCTCAACATCTTTTTGCTGTTGTTGCTGGCTCGTTCCGGGTTGGAGGTGCTTTCGGCGTTTCCCAAGCTGTACTGGAACGACGACTGCCCACCCGGCCGGGAGTGGGCCCGGTTTTCGAAAAAGACCTACGGCGCGGACTCCCGCCGGATGTGGACCTCGCTGGATGAAGAGGAGTCCTGGAGCCCGGTGATCGCGCTACCCGGGCGCAAAAATCTGGGCCTGGGGCGGCACTGGCACTTCATGACCGTGCAGTTCTGGATCCTCACCGGCGTCGTCTACATCACCCTGGTGTTCGCCACCGGATACTGGCACTACCTGATCCCCACCCACTGGTCGATCATCCCGGACTCCCTCCGCGCGGTGGGGACCTATCTGCATTTCCAGCTGCCCGACCCGATCCCCGGCCAGCCCTACGAGCCGGCCCAAAAGCTGTCCTATTTTTTGGTGATCTTCGTGTTGGCCCCGTTGCAGATCGCCACGGGGGCGGCGATGTCACCGTCGGTGCTGGCCCGGTTCCCTCGCTACGGAAGGTTCTTCGGCGGCAAACAGGGCGCGCGGAGCCTGCACTTCCTCGGGTTGTGCGCCTTCGCCGCGTTCACCGCGCTGCACACCTTCATGGTCATCATCCACGGTGTCCCGAAAGAATTCACCAAGATCGTGCTGGGTGACGAGGACGGCAGTCGGGCGCTGGCGCTGGCGCTCGGCCTGACCGGGATCTTCGGGATCCTGTTATTCCACGTGATCATCTCGTGGTTCTCGTTGCGCTACCGGCGCGTCACCCAGCGGCTGCTCGGGGTCGTCGTCGACCCTTTCGAAAAGGTCCTGTCCCGCACGGTGACCTCCCGGCAGCGCTACCACCACGCCGACATCTCGCCCTATCACCGGATCAACGGGTACCCACCCACCGGGCAGGAATACCAGCGGATGGCCGCGGACGGGTTCGCGGACTACCGCCTGGCTGTTGGGGGGCTGGTTGATCGGCCGGTGGAGCTGTCGTTGGAGCAGCTGCGCGAGCTCGGCCGGAGCAGTCAGATCGTCAAACACCACTGCATCCAGGGCTGGACCGCGATCGCCCAATGGGGCGGGGTCCCGTTGAGCGCGGTGCTCGACCTCGTCGGTCCCCGCCCGCAGGCGCGCTACGTCGTGTTCTACGCAATGGACGACAAAGGCCTCACCGAAGGGGAAGGCCGCTACGGGTTTTTCTACGAATCAATGGAACTGCACCTAGCCACCAACCCACAGACCATCTTGGCGCTGGAGATGAACGGCGCCCCACTACCCATCGAGCACGGCGCGCCGGTCCGGCTGCGGGTGGAAACCCAACTCGGTTTCAAAATGGTCAAGTGGATCAAGGCGATCGAGTTCGTCACCGATCCCACCGACGTCGGCATGGGCATGGGCATGGGCGGCTGGCGCGAGGACCAGCAGTACTACGCCAACGCCGCCGGCATCTAACCCCCCACCCACACGACAACTCAGCGCGAGCCACTGTCTCCGCCCGCGGCGCAGCGGACCCCCGGAAAGGTCGACACAGCGATGACTAGCACCGACCTGGCGACGACGGTGGCCCCGCACGTGTTGCGGGACTACGCCCTGCTCGCCGACGGACAACGTGGGGCGCTGGTCGGGCCCCGGGGTGACATCGCGTGGATGTGCGCGCCGCACTGGGACTCCGACGGGGTGTTCTGCTCCCTGATCGGCGGTCGCGGCAGCTATGTGGTCACCCCGACCGGCCGATTCGTCTGGGGTGGCCACTATGAGGACGCCAGCCTGATCTGGCGCTCCCGATGGATCACCAACTCCGGGATCGTCGAGTGCCGCGAAGCGCTGGGCTTTCCCGGTGACCCGCACCGCACGGTGCTGCTGCGCCGGATCATCGCCGTACACGGCACCGCGCACCTCGACGTGGTCCTGGACCCGGCCGCCGGGTTCGGCCGACACCACCTCCGTGAGCTACACCGCGACCCCGACGGGCGCTGGCGGGCCGTCCTGGGTGAGCTGCGGCTGCGCTGGACCGGTGGCGCCTCGGCGCAGGTCCGCAGCCAGGGCCGCAACCGACAACTCCACACCACCCTGACCGTCCCCCAAGGAACTCACCACGACCTGATCCTCGAACTGTCCGACACAGCACTGGCCGACCAAGCGCCCGACGCCGACCGGGCCTGGCACGCCACACAGACCGCGTGGCGCGAGGCGATACCCACCCTCGGGCAGACCATCGCGCCGCGCGACGCCCGACACGCCTACGCGGTGCTGCGCGGGCTGACCAGCTCCGGGGGCGGCATGGTCGCCGCAGCCACCATGAGCCTGCCCGAACGCGCCGCGCAGCACCGCAACTACGACTACCGCTACGTCTGGATCCGCGACCAGTGCTACACCGGCCAAGCCGTCGCCGCCGACGGCCCGCACCCACTGCTCGACGACGCCGTCCGCTTCGTCACCCAGCGCCTACTCGACGACGGACCGAACCTGATGCCCGCCTACACCATCACCGGGGCGACCGTCCCCGACCAGCGGTCGTTGGACCTGCCCGGTTATCCCGGCGGAACCGACATCGCCGGTAACCACGTCAACGCCCAGTTCCAACTCGACGCGTTCGGGGAAGCGCTGCTGCTGTTCGCCGCGGCCGCCCGCCACGACCACCTCGACTCCGACCACCACAAAGCCCTCACCGTCGCCGTGAACGCCATCCAGGAGCGCTGGCACCAACCCGACGCCGGCATCTGGGAACTGGATGACCAGCGGTGGGCGCATTCCCGGCTGATCTGCGCCGCGGGGCTGCGCGCCATCGCCAGCGCGGGCGCCCCGACCACTGACACCGCGCGCTACAGCGCACTGGCCGACACCATCCTCGCCGACACCAACACCGACTGCCTGCACCCCACCGGGCGCTGGCAGCGCGCCCCGGGCGACCCCCGCATCGACGCGGCGCTGCTGCTCCCGGCCATCCGCGGCGCGCTACCACCCACCGACCCACGCTCAGTAGCCGCCTACACCGCAGTACACAAAGACCTCAGCGACGAAGGCTACGTCTACCGGTTCCGCCAAGACCCCCGCCCACTGGGTGACGCCGAGGGGGCATTCCTGCTCTGCGGCTTCCTGATGGCGCTGGCCGCCCACCAACAGGGCGACACCCTCGCCGCGGTCCGCTGGTTCGAGCGCAACCGCGCCGCCTGCGGACCACCCGGCCTGTACTGCGAAGAATACGACGTCACCCAGCGACAGCTACGCGGCAACCTGCCCCAAGCCTTCGTCCACGCCCTGACACTCGAAACCGCCTCCCGACTCACCGGCCCATGGACCGATCCAGCAGGCAGCACATGACCGTCTTCCCCTCCGGTGAGCAATTCACGCAAGACCTCCCGCGAAGTGGCGCCCCGTTGCGGTCCTCACCGCTACCGCCCCGGTGGCGTTGGCCCGCTCGCCTGTGTCGCACTGTGGAGCGCTTCGCCGCGCTGCGCGTCGGCTACGCCGACCTGCTACTAGCAGCCCCGGACCCGGTGATCGAGCTCTACACCCGACACCGCGCCGACCCACTGACCCGGGCGGTGACCCGGCTGCTGGGCAGCCGCCACCTCATCCAAGGGATCCTCACCGGCGGCACCCCAAGCACCCACGTGCTGGCCCTAGGAGTGAAGGTCGATCTCACCCACGCTGCCTCCATGCTCGGACTGGCCGTGCTCGACCAGCAGCGGCGGCGCGCCGGTCTGATCGACGCCGCGGTCGCTGGCTCCTTCGCCATGGCCGGCGCGGTCTTGGCCACACCCGCCCCAGCCGAGCTGCCCCCACCCGGCCTGGTTGCCCGGCCGGGCAACCAGCGGCAAAGCCCCGCCACCCGAATCGCCCAACACACCCTGCCGCTCCGGCGCGAGCCATGAGCCGCCTGCGCTACCGAAAGGTGCGACCACCGATGGGCCAGGACCACCACGACCGCTGCAACGGCCCGCAGGCCAGCCCACAAGCTGCCATCGAGGCGGCCCGAGCCCAGCTGCTCGGCGGACGTGGGCCGGGAGCCAGCCCGCAAGAGATCACCGCACACACCCGGGCCCGACCACGCCTCGGCGGCTACCCCATCCCGCAGCGGCGCGAGCAGGTCGCCGCAAACACCGCCGTCGCCCGCGGAGACCCTGACGCGCTCGCCCGACAGGTCACCGCTACCGGCAACCAGGTCGCCGCCACCGCCCGCGCCCTGCGCCCGACATTCGATCCCACCCACGCGCTCAGCGCCCTTCAGTGGGTGCTGGTCGCCGCGACTGTGGGCGCCGTCCTCGGGGCCGTCGCCACGGCCACCGTGCAGCACCGTCGACACCGCAACCGCTGATGCGCAACACCCGAGCCGGCCCAGCGGCAACCGGCGACGGCGGGCCCGTCAACCGCCCCGACGAGCATGACGCGCTGCTGCTGGGCCTGACCCTGGTCGCCGCGCTCACCGACGCGATCAGCTACCTCGGACTCGACCGGGTGTTCCCGGCCAACATGACCGGCAACACCGTCCTGCTCGGCCTGGGGATCGCTAGCGGGGACTTGCCCGCCGCCACACGTTCGGCGACCGCGCTCGGTGCGTTCCTGGCCGGTGCGGTGCTGGCCGCGGTGCTGCTGCGCCGGTCCGGCTGGTCTCGGGCCAGCGTTGGGCTGCTCGTCGGGGAAATGGCCGCGCTCACCGCGCTGTGCGGCTGGTGGCTGGCGCTCGGCCGGCCATCCGGCGCGGCCACCTACGGGTTGATCGGGCTGGCCGGCCTGAGCATGGGCGCCCAGAGTGGCCTGGTCTCCCGACTGAACGTGCCAGGCGTGTCAACCACCTACATCACCGGTACCTGGACGGCATTGAGCATCGCGCTGGTCGACCGGCTGCTGCATCGTCGCGGACCAGGCCGGCAACCTCGGCCCCGACACGGTGTGCAACTTCTCGTCGTCACCGGCTACCTCGCCGGGGCATTCGCCGGCGGGTTGGGCTACCGCTCCTGGCACGGTGCCACCACAGCCATCCCCCTCCTCTTACTCACCATGGTCACAGCCGCCACCTCAGCTCGCACCCGCTGTCGCTGACCCGCCCAAACGGCGAGCCGCCACGCCTTTCCACGCCATCTGTAACCCAAACGATCCGTCGGGTAGTTCGAGCGGTGGTTGGAGGTGATGCTCGTTCGATGAGCGAATCACAAGCGTCACGGCGTAGCCGCCGTCCGGCCGGTTCTCCTCTACTGGTGCGTCCGTGGCCATTGCCCCATCCTGCCGCGGGACTGGACGACTTCGACGGAGCCCATCCCTCCGTTGGAGCCGCCCGTCACCGCCTGTCGGCGACTGCTGCGAGACGAGCACCGCTTCCGCAGACTGCGGCCGCAAATCGGCGGTGGGTAACCATCTCAGGCGGACCGCCGCGTCGACGCTGGTGGCCAACCTGAGCCAAGTAGGGAACGGCGTCGGTGTTCGGATAGGGATCGGCTACGGGACTCCCCGAGGGGCTTAGCCACTGAGCTGGAATGGAGGTCAGGCGTCGAACCGGCTGGTGTCCCGGCTGGCGCCTTTGTCGGCTGAGAGTGCCAGCGCCGCGTAGGCCTTGAGAGCGGTCGACGCCTGGCGCGGGCGGGTGGTGCTGGGCTGGTACCCGATGCCGATCTCCAGGGCGGCTCGGCGCCGGGCGAGCTCCTCCGCAGGGACGTCCAGGTGCAAGGTGCGGCGCGGGATATCGATGACAATGGTGTCGTCGTCCTGAACGAGCGCGAGCGCGCCGCCGGCCGCGGCTTCGGGTGAGACGTGGCCGATCGACAGCCCTGAAGTGGCGCCGGAGAAGCGGCCGTCAGTGACC
>JAXDGO010000150.1:0-3259 GCA_034665005.1 Solirubrobacteraceae bacterium
GACATGGCTGGACGGGATCTCGATGGTGGTGGCGCCCATGCGAGCGGCGAACTGCCGCTCGGCGGCCGGCGGGATCGCCTCGTCGTCGGCCGCGACCAGGTACCAGGACGGCAGCGTTTTCCAGGCCGGAACGCCCATCAGGTCCCCGAAGGCGGACGCGGCCAGCGGCTGCTGCACGGCGTACATCACCCTTGCCCTGACCGGATCGACATCAGCGGCGAAGTGATTGACGAAGTCGTCCTCGGACAGCCAGCCGAAGCCCTGCTCGTCGGTGAACAGGTGTGCCAGCGCCGGGGTCACTGGTCCCTGCGACAACAGCCCGCCCAGCGATTCGCCCTGGTCAAGCCCGAACGCGGCGATGTAGACCAGGCCGGCGACGTTAGGGGCATCCGCGCCCAGGGCGGTCATGACCTGGCCGCCGTAGGAATGCCCGGCGACGATGGCGGGGCCGTCCTGGAGGTCCAGCACCTGGCGCAGCCGGGCAACGTCATCGGCCAGTGCGGTCAATGGGAACTGCGGTGCGGTGACGTGGTAGCCGTCGGCCTGCAGGCGCTCGATGACGCCGCTCCAGCAAGAGCCGTCGGCCCATGCGCCGTGGGTGAGAACGATATTCGGTCGCGCGTTCATCTCGGGGGTCCCTTCGTGGTCGTGTCTTGTGACCATCTTGCGGAGCAAGGCCGCAGCGGGGGTATCCGTAACGTGACTGCACATTGCGGATGCCAACTGTGAGGTCAGCGCGGCGATACCGTGAGCCTGGGGCGGCGCGGTCTGGATGGGCACTGCCACCGCGCCTGCGGCACAGGCCACCACGTGGACCAAGCTGGGTGTGCCGTTCACACGACACTTGCCGTCTACGGTCATGATCATCGTGTGTGCGGGTGCGTGACGAACTGCGTGACAATCACCGCGTACGACAACGGACTTTCGGGGTTCCTGAGGGATGTCTGAACAGGTCAAACCCGCTGAAATGCGCTGGTCAACGCGGCGCATTCATTGTTTCGGGACGAAGAGGCCGTGGGTTCGAATCCCGCCACCCCGACAACGAAATACCAGGTCAAGGGCCGTTTGCGATCAAGTCGCGATGACCTCCGAGGACTAACTGCGTGACTATGGATTCCTTTTCCGCGCTTCCCTGGTAGTGGTCCTCGCCCAGTTGCGGCGTCGAGCAACCGACATCAGGCCGAAGACCGTGATGCGAAGCCTGTGACGCTGATCCACCCGGCGAGCTCTCATAACCCGCAGGTCAGGGTGCTGCACATCGATGAAAGCCGGGGTTAGACCACCGTGCTCCCGTCGTGCATCCGTCCGTGGCGCGTGGCAATGCGTCCGTCATCACCGAGGTCACGACATACCGGTGACCGAGCGCGCTCTTCGCACTACTCGAAGCGGCCACGCCACGGATCAAGCATGGCGGGTAGCGGCCATGTTGGGTTTGGCGTGCGGTCACGCATCCATTGCTGCCTCGGCGCTCCGCTAGCCCGGATGGAGGTTGAGATCGGTTCGGCACCCTGCTGCGCCGGTTTCCCGATCTGCGGCTGGCCACCACGACAGTGGATCTGAGCTGGGTGCTCGCCGGCAGGGTGAGAGGACCTCTCACCCTGCCGGTCGTCATCCCGTCGTGACCTTGCTAATCGGACCTGGCTCCGGAGAAGCTGGTAACCGGAGCTGGCGCCGAACAGCGGTGGGCGGCGCGTCTTCGGACCTGGCTAAGGCGCGTCCCCCTACTTGACGCCCAGGAAGGGCATGATCATGGACAGCAGCCGCGTCACTACCGCATTCGGCGCCGCATCGACCGCGATGCAGGTGATCACGGGCATCGACCTAGCTGGCCAGCGAGCCCTGGTGACCGGAGCCTCCTCCGGTATCGGTGTTGAGACCGCCCGGGCCCTGGCCAGCGCTGGCGCCGAGGTCACGCTGGCGGTGCGCGATCTGGCCGCCGGTCAGCGGACCGCCGCCGATATCACGGCGACCACGGGCAACACCGCTATCCACGTCAGCCGGCTCGATCTTGCCGATCAGGACTCCATCGCCGCGTTCGCCGCCGGCTGGAGCACACCACTGCACTTGCTTGTCAACAACGCCGGCGTGATGGCGCTACCCGACCGGCAGCTGACCAGCAAGGGCTGGGAAATGCAATTCGCCGTCAACCACCTGGGACACTTCGCGCTCGCGCTTGGCCTGCACGACGCGCTCGCCGCGGCCGGCGGCGCCCGGATCGTCTCGGTCAGCTCCCGCGGGCACCTGCGCTCGCCCGTGCTGTTCGACGACCTGAACTTCACCACCCACCCGTACGACCCGTTCGTCGCCTACGGCCAGTCCAAGACCGCCAACATCCTTTTCGCCGTGGAAGCGACGCGCCGCTGGGCCGCAGAGGCCATCACCGCCAATGCCGTCCATCCCGGGGCCATCGCCGAGACCAACCTGTCCCGGCACTTGGACCCCGAGATACTTGCCGACCTGCGCAGCTTGGGATTGCGCTACAAGTCGGTCGAGCAGGGCGCAGCAACCAGTGTGCTGGTTGCCACCTCACCGCAGCTCGAAGGCATCGGCGGCCGCTACTTCGAAGACTGCAACGAGGCCGAAGTCCTCAACTCCGGCGCCACCGACCTCAGCAATCACCGCAACGGCGTGGCCGACTATGCTCTTGACCCGGGCAACGCCAAACACCTGTGGAACATCTCCCTAAGCCTGCTGTCCTAAGCCGCACCAGCGCCTAACCCGCAACTCGCAGCCAGGCGACAACGTGGCGCCCCACAGGGTTCGACCGCTGCGCGCCGACGCGCAGCTCAACTTGGACCGCCTGCTCGAGGCGGCCGCGCGCGCCTTCGCGCGGGACGAGGCCCAGGCATCGGCACAGTTGCATTGAGGCAAACAGCGTCCTCGCCAGGCACCAGGCAGGGGACCAAGACCCGTCAGGGCCCTGAGAATCCCGACCAATCGGACATTTGAAGGCCTCTCGCATGGCGTCCGGGCGAGCAGATGGAGCAGGTCGAGTGGGCCGAGCGGTCAATGCAACTGTGCCCCACAGGCGGCGCACTATGCGCCGATGCCCGGCTCTGGAGGCGACCGGGCGTCACGAGGCCAACTTCAGCAGCTCATTGTCCCGCGGATCGTCAATGCCTGCTGCCCTGCGCGGTGCCAAAACTTGATACAGGGTGTGATCAGGTGGTTCGCTGGTTGGGCTAGGCGGCTCGTCGATACTCGTTGATCAGTCCGCTGAGGACTCGATGGCGTCGGATCGGCGCGTGGCGGGGGATCA
>JAXDGO010000151.1:0-4147 GCA_034665005.1 Solirubrobacteraceae bacterium
CAAACCGTTCGCCTGGACCGCCACCACCGACGAGATCCTAGCCAAGGTCCGCCTCGTCGAGGCCAATATCAAGAAACTCGTCGACAATAATGCTAAGTAAAGACAGTGGAATTACGCGACACTAGAGCATTCGACGCGGTCTTCGCCGCGGAGGGCATCCGCATCCTGACCAGTCCACCACAAGCGCCGCGCGCAAACACGATCTGCGAACGAATGATCGGAACCCTGCGCCGCGAACTGCTCGACAGGATCCTCATCGTCAACGAACGCCACTTACGCCGGATCCTCACCGACTACCTGCACCATTTCAACGCGGCGCGACCACACCGAGCGCTGGCGCAACTCGCACCGGCCCAGGCCGAGACCCGACCCCCACACGTGATCAGCCTGGCCGATCACCAGATTCACCGCAGGCCGATCCTTGACGGACTTACCAGCGAGTACCACATCGCAGCATGATCAAATACAAGTACCCATAACCTGCTGGTCAAGCCCAAAATCCTATATTCGGACCCCACAGGATCACCTTGCCCGATCGCGTGCCGATGGGCGACCGGTCGTGCAGCAGTTGCGCCGGGTGGTTGCACACCTGCTTGAGCTTGGCCATCGCGGCGAGCACGTTGCCCCGCCGTGCTCGCGGTCGACTTCTTCCACCTCGACACGATCAGCTTGCGCAGACTCTATGTCCTGTGCGTGATCGAGGTCCGCCTGGTGGCCACAGTACGAAGCGACACGCTCTGACCGGCATCGGCGACATTTTGGTCAGGTTGACACGCCGGTGATCGGTGCGCAAGACCCCGGGTCGCCGACGTTGTCGGGCAGAAGCCGCTGGGAGCACGATGTGATGTAGAGAGATATCGCTCAGGCGCGATGTAGAGCGCGGTTCGAAGGGGGCAGGCGTGCCGGACCCGGTGACCTTGACCGTGCTTGGCGGCGTGGCCGCCACGGAGGGCATCAAGTTCCTCTATGGACAAGCGGCGGAGCTCCTGCAGGCTTGGCGGGAGCGGCGTGGCAAGGTGGACGCAGGCGACGCGCCGCCTTCGCAGCTCACGGTGCCGATCCTGGACAACGAGGTTCTCGACGGTGCGCCAGCGCAGCCGATCGCGGACGCCACGGTGCTGGACCGGGAGAGCAAGTCACTGGTCCGACTGCTGGGTGTGCTATCGCCGTACGTGCACGGTCAGGCCGACATCGACCTGGCCGACGAGGAGCTTGGTGAACAGGCGGGATGCCTTCGCGCGCTGCTGGAGGCGGCGTACGGGCAGCGCTTCACCTTCCGCGGCGAGCAGCGCGACCCCACGGGGACTCGTGTCAGCGTCACGCAGTTGCTCGGTGAGGTCGAGGGCGCTGTGCTAGGGGCGGACGCCGACGTTGGGCCGGGGGTCGACCTCGACGTCGACCAGAACGTCACGACCGTGAAGGCGGGCGGCTCAATATACTGGTTTCAAGGGTCGCATCGGCTCGTGATGCTCCCTGGCCAGCGCTTCTGCGTTCTGGATTCTGGAGACTTCCGTGATCTTGCGACTCCGTCAGCCAGCCACCGATCACCTGGAGAGACGGGCGCGCCAGCGGACGCGGCTGCACTGGACCAATGACGACGGATCCCGGCCTTGGTGATCTAGCGTGGCTGGACGGCCGGCCATCGAATTGACGCACGCAGGGCGGGAGTTCAATACCGGGGAGGCGACCTCGACAGGGCAACGGTGGTAGCAACGCCGGGGATGCTCATCAGCTGGCGGAAGGGGGTGTTCAGGGGTGTGGTGATGGCATCGTGTAGCGCGGTGAGGACGTGGTCGCCGTGTTGTGAACGGTGAGATGTAAGCGCGGATGCGTAGCGAGGCCCCCATGCGCTGGTGTCGGGTAGCACGCGACTTAGATGGCGAGGTTTCGGAGGCGATCACAACGCGCGCCGATCTAAGCCCTGATCACCCTATGTCCGTAGCTGCTCGACAAGGCTGAATTGCGCAAAGAACTCTGCCGCTAAGCGACGTGGACGCCATCCACGACAGGGGGCACGGCGCCGTCGGGGGATGTGCACTCCAAGGCTCGCAGGATCGAGCTATGCAGAAGGGCGGCCACGCCGGTGCCAAGGGCGTTGACGAGGGTTTCAGCGCCGTGCTCAAGCAGGGCCACTGCAAGATCCCAATTTTCCTCCACCGTGTCATATAGCAGTCGCAGCGCGGTCGCAGGATGCTGGGTCACGAGTACTGGGAACAGTCCGGTGAACGCCTCGTCCTGCCAAGCGTCGGCCAGTAGATCGGCGGCGTCGACCAGCCCGGTGAGGACAGGCGAGACGGCGAACTGGAGAAGCGTGTCCACCCGGGTAGCCGGCGGGCTGTTCCGGGTGGCGGCGATGATTTCGGCGCAGAGATCGCGGATCTGCCCGCTATCTCCGGTCATCTGTGCGGCGAGCGCGGCCAGGGCCGCGGCGGCGGGCAACCGCGGGCCATCGAGCAGGCCCCGGAGCCGCTGCGCGAAGGCATGGCCCACTGGCTCGTCACCGGTCGGCGCCGCTAGGTCCACGAGACCGGCGTACAGCGGATCGTCGATCTCCGGCGGCAGCGGGGCGGCAGCCGATCGCCGAGCGGCATGGGCAGCTGGTCGACGTCTCCACAGCCGCAGACCGAGCAACGGTCGGCGTAGCCGTTCAGGTGCCCGGCCGGTGGCCGTGGTGATCAAATGTTCGTTGGCCGCTACCCGGGCACGCAGGATGTTTATGAGCAACTCGTCGTGGCCCACTAGAGGCGCTGTCAGCGCGATCTCATGCAGTTGCTGCAAGGCCGGGACGGGGCGGTCGCCGCGGGTCACGCTGGAGGCGTACACGCCAGATGCCCACGTTACGAGGGAGAACCAGAAAGCGTTCGTCAGGTAGGTTGCACCGCTCTGCTCGAGCATGTCCAGGGCGAAGTCTGCCTCGTAGGGCATGATTCTGATAGCGGCGTCGAACCGGGCTCGGTGGTCGGGGCGTACATAGGCGATGGCGTATACGTCCTGATCGCTGAGGTTCGATTCGAAGCGCTCGATGCCGTCGAGCGCTGTGTTGAACTCCTCCCACAACCGTTGGTGTACGCCCCGATCGTGGCCCGCGGCGGCCACTTGGAACATCGCGGCTAGGCCGACCGCGCGCTCCCCGGCGTCGCTGAGTGACCGGACGAGGTGGACGGCTCGGGGAAGGTCTTGATCGGCGATGGCCTCGGCGAAGACCCGGACGGTTCTTGCCCAGGTGTAGGGATTTCCGATCTGCGAAGGGCCGGGCGACATGGCGAGCACTACCTGGGCCGGGTTAAGGTAAAGACGCTCCTCGCGTAGCGTCTGCCATCTCTGGTTGCGGCCTATATGGTAGGTTACGTCGAAATCGAGGTCGGCTTCCGGTGGTGAGGTTTCCGTGGTCCGCCGGAAGGGACCGGTCGGTCGTGCGTCCGCCAGCGGTGGGGCGGATTCCGCGAAACGGTGCGACTCCTCTAGGAGCAACGCCGCCTCAGCGACGTTCCCTGCGTCCAGGTGGAGATGGGCGATTCGCGCCAGCGTTGTGTATCGGTCTTTCACAGACATCGACCAGCGGACGGTGTCTATTTCGCGGGCGATCGCCTCGGCGCGACTTAGGTCGTACTTGGCCAGTTCTAGCGCCACAGTCTCTAGGTCACCTTCCCGAGAGCTCAGGCTGAAGGAGAGGAGGCCGTAGGCAGCGGTCGCGGAAGGAATCGTGGTATGAGCCTCCTCGATCATCCGCAATGCGGCGGCCTTATCGAACTCACCGAGAACTGCGGCAGCCCTGATCTTGGTCCAGACGGTGTTGTTCCAGTCGGTCAGTCGGCCCAGCAACCGGCGAGCCTTGTCCGACGATCCCCAGGCCGCCCACAACGCGGCGGCGTGCAGCAGAGACTCGTCGACCAGACCGTTGACATCGGCGGCCTCGAGTCGGTCCAAGAAGTGGTGCGCAGTCGCGGGGTCCACCTCTGCCAGCTCTGCTGCTGCCTGGACGAGTCCGCGGATCACCTCCTCGTCGGCGGGCTCGCGATCAACTTCCGCCAGGATCATCGCGAGGTATCGGTGGCTCTGGTCCGGTTCCGACGGTGCCCAAGCAGCGGCCAGCCTGGCCAGGCAGTGGAGCCGCTCAGCCTGCTTAATGCCCGTCAGATTCATTTCG
>JAXDGO010000152.1:0-3362 GCA_034665005.1 Solirubrobacteraceae bacterium
CGATATAAAAATCAACCGGCAGCCTGGTCTCCGTAGCGGAATGGCTTAAAAATAAACGACCCGATGCGCTTTGCGTCACCAATTCCGGGAGCCTCGCACGACAGGCGGCAGTGGCTTCCGAGCGAGAGCACGCAGTAGGTTGCTGTGCCGCGTGTTGCAGCCACGATGTGCCGGCGTGAGGTTGAGCGGATCGAGCGGGTCGCCGCCTTGGGCCAGGCCGACGATGTGATGGGCCGTGCCTGCAAGACGGTGCAGTGGCTGTGCGCGGGTGAACCCGTAGTCGATGGGTCGGCCACACATCCAGCACGGTGTGCGGTTCAGCTCACCGGTGGACACGCACAGTGCCCGCGCTCGTCGCCATCGGGAGCCTTTGCGTCCTGCCCCTGTGCTCACCATCTGTGGCGCCCGGCTATCGCCGACTGACTCAACCCCACACCCCGAACGCAGGACGAGGGTGTGGGATTGGGGTCGGTGTTGCTGGTAGTGGGGCCTACTTGAGGATGCTGGGTTTGCATAGTTTGCTGGGTTAATCTCCAGCTCATCCTGTGAATACACGGGTGGTGAAGCGTCCCGAGCTGGTCTCCCACCCCTACTCTACAAAGAAGGGTCTCAGAAAAACCCTGCAAACCCAGCAAACCCTGCAAGGTCACGACGTCACATCCTGCGGAGTCTTGATGCGCCACAGCTTTACGTTGGTCCGGTTCTTACCTGCGCTACGAACCGTGAGCTGGCCTGCCCATCGGCCGTCGTGATTGGCTAGCCAGTGACCCAGTGATTTACTGACGGAGCCTGTGTAGGAACGGGACACCTGCTCGGCGAGCCTGGAGGGCAGCGCATCCAGCGGGATGGATGCCGATGATGGCCGTGCCTGCCCGAACGGCTGCGGCTGTGCAACCCGTTCAAGCAGCTGCTTTGTCGTCCACACCTGCGTGCCGAACACCGCATAGACGGCGGCCAGGAACTCGGCCCACTCATCATCCTCGGACCCGATGGTCCGGCTGATCGTCTGCGCGGAATCGAAACTGCCGGGCACTCCCGCCACGGCCAGGATGCCCTCGACCGCCTCGATCCATCGAGCGAATCCGTCGCTACCGCGCGCGCGTGTCGGTCGGCCGGCTGCCACCCAGGCACGGACCAGGGTCAACAGCGCGGCGATCAGGTCCCCACGGCGCTCTCGCACCCAGCCTTCCAGGTTGGGGATGGCGAACTCGGTGCGCAGGTGCGGGTCGGGCACGCCCGGGTCGATGGTGACCGACACCGTGCGCCTCGTGAGATCCCCGCCGATGCACAGGTTGTTGCCTGTGATCACCCATAGCCGGTCATTGGGCCGGGAGATCTGAGTGTGGGAACCGAGCCGGCGAGCCTCCCATCGGTCGCTGGTCAGCAGTCCAGCCAGCGTGGACGAGCGCAGTACTCCGGTGACGTTGTCGAACTGGCATACCGGCGCTGTGGTGGTGTCTAGGATGCTGCTGATCTGCTTGTGCATCTCGGCCTCGTCCCCGGGTACTTCGGAGCGGAACACCCCACCGTGAACGATTCGCATGATGGACGCCAGTAACGACTTTCCCGAGCCGGGCTGCGGTGCACTGATCGCACCCATTTTGTACGGCGGTGGCGCCACTTCCCGCAGTAACGGGGTGAGCAGCAGCCCGAAATAGTTGGTCTTGTGGTCAGCGGTCATGAACTGGAACCCGGCGACCATCTCCGCCAGCAGCGCGACCGCTGCGGCTATCTCGCCGCGGGTCGGGTTGTCGGTCACTTCAGGAACAACTAGCCCCGGCTCGGGTATGTGCAGCAGCCGGGTGACGTCATCATAACCGGGCAGAGACAGGATCGACCCGTCCTTCCGCACGAGAGGAGAATGGACGACCCCGCGCAGCACACGCAGGTTCGGCAACATGTGCGGCACCTCGACAGGGATTTTAGCCGCCGAGCGCGGGAACACCGCCGCCGCGCGAACCGCCGTGGTGATGTCCATTCCGTCGCTGTCTTTCTCGGTGCGCTTGCTTTCTCGAAAACAGTAGTAGGTGTATTGGATGATCGCGGCCAGCCGATCCCCGGTCACGGATCGGATCTGCACCGGGCCGTCTGCCCCGTCCTCGGTGAGCGGGATGTACCCCTCTTCACCTTCCTGGGGGGTGTAGACAATGGTCCCGCCGCGGTTGAATAGTCCGGCCAGGGGGCCGGTACCGATGTTTTCGCGCAACCATTCAACGGCAATAGCGGGTGAGCCGATGTACAGCTCGGGTCTCCCCGCTCGGGAACGTCGGGCGGTTGGCCCCATCCGTTCGGTTGCGGGACTCTGCCCGCTGGCCACCGGTTCGGCCACCCCCAGCGGCCGTTGCGCCCCGTCAGTCAAGCCCTGCTCTATCTTCTCCCATGATCGGGCTACTTCGGCGGCTAGCCGGTCGCCGTACTTCTCCCGACTCGGCGCATAGCCGGTGGCCACTGTGAGGGCCTGACCGCGGGAGAGCCCGGCGTCGCGGCAGGCACCCATCAGCCGGTGGTGCGCCGCGGAGCGGTCGGCGGTGTCGGGATGCTCCAAAGCCCAACACACCAGCTCAGGAAGCGGGTCCGGCGCCGGGTCGGCTGTGACCGGGGCCGATCCGTTCTCGCCGGGTACCGGCTGCGCGAGGTCCACTTCGAGTAGAGCATCGAGGTCATCCGGGTCCCACCTCCGGCCGGACCACGGCAAGGGCGCCACCACCGCGGGCGGGTCGGTCTTGTAGTTGGGCGTGCCCGGCAGCCGCAGCAGCGCCTCGTCGGACCACTTCGCGTCGCCGCCGAGCCGGGCGGCCAGCGCCTTGTTCATCCTGGCGTGCATGCCGAGGTCCACCGGCCGCGTCAGCGGCACGTAGATGTGGTGGTGCCCGTCTGATCCGGACTTGACGGTAAAGGGCTCCAGGGTGGCGAGCAGGTCCGGATCGGCGCTCGGGCCATCCAGGTCGGCCCAGCAGACCATGGGGGGCAGCGCGGAGCCCTTGCGGCGGTCGTCGGTGTACCGCACCGCGGGGCACGCGTACACGTCCGCCCGTTCACCGGCCACGATCATCTGGGCGACGTCGGTGCTCAGCTGCTCGCGCTCCGCCGGCCACGGGTAGCGGCGCTCGGTCCACGGCCGGTGCTGGTAGCGCCCCGTGGCGTCGCGGTACGGATCGTGCCCGAACGCGACAGCGAGGAAGCCGGGTCGCTCACCAAGCACGACGTCGAAGTAGGCGGCGGCGACCGTCGTCTCGTCCACCGTGGTCACCACGACCCGCCCTGGCAATACGGGTCGATGGCCGGACAGTCGTCCTCGTGCTCGACTGCCACGTGCACGATCCGCGCCCTGTCACTGCGGCGCGTCACTGCCCGTCGCTGCG
>JAXDGO010000153.1:0-2661 GCA_034665005.1 Solirubrobacteraceae bacterium
TGCACGACGCGGTCGATCAACTGACGCAGCGACCATTCCCGAATGTCGGTGCCGACCGCACCGCGGAAGTATTTGGTGGTCACGATGTTGGCTGCGTTGACCGACCAGAAGTCCGGGAACTCAACGCCGCGCTGCTCGAAGTTGATCGAGCCGTCCCGCCAGTTCGTCATGACGACGTCGCGCCGCTCCCAGCTCACCTCGTCGTACGGGTGCACGCCAGCCGTGGTGTAGACCCGCTCGACCCGCAACCCGTTGCTCGGGAACACGGGCTTGCCGACGGGGGTGACTTTGGCCTCGGTCATCGCGTGGATGTCCTTCCTGCGGGATGGCGAACAGGGGTGGTCGGGGGGTGCAGCGGGATGCGGGCGGAGCTCAGGGAGCGTGCGCGCGATGCTCGGCGCGCAGCTCGAGAATGGCTTTTTCGAAATCCTCGACGGAGCTGAACGCTCGGTAGACGGAGGCGAAGCGCAGGTACGCGACCTCATCCAGTTCGCGCAGCGGACCGAGAATCACCAGCCCGACGTCGCCGGTCGGCACTTCTGCAGCGCCGGTGGCGCGAATGGCTTCCTCGACGGTCTGGGCCAGCTGAGCGAGCGCATCCTCATCGACCGGGCGCCCCTGGCAGGCGCGCCGGACTCCGTTGACCACCTTCTGCCGACTGAACGGCTCGGTGACGCCGGATCGCTTGATGACCGCGAGCGTGGCCTCTTCCAGGGTGGTGAAGCGCCGGGCGCACTCCAGGCAGGAGCGGCGGCGGCGGATTACCTGGCCCTCGTCCTGTTCCCGGGAGTCCACCACGCGGGAATCCGGGTGGCGGCAATACGGGCAACGCATCCGAGCCGCCTCCCTTCTGTGGACGGTCCTGTCGACAACCTGGGGATACCGGTGTGGAAAACGGGCCTGTCCCTGTTGACAACCGGTGGACAAGAAATCGCAACTTGTGGACGAACAACATCAGTGTAACTACTAGATGTTGGGTCTGCACGGTAGAACGACGAGCGGCCGGCCGCAAGAGCAAAACGCCGCGTGTCGTGGAATTGCTCACACCGCACGGGAGCGGTCACGGCACGCGCAGCACCTGGCCGGGCGTGAGATCGACGCCCGTCAGGTGGTTTCGCTGCTGCAAGGACGCCACCTCGCCGCGCGGATCGCGATTGGGCGCGACCCGGGTCGCGATCGACCAGAGGGTGTCCCCCACCTGCACGGTCACCGCCCCGGGCGCGGGTGCAGCGGCCGGCGAATGCGGGGCGGACAGCGCCGCCAGCCACACCAGCACGACACCCAGCGAGAGGACCGCGGCCGTGAGCACCGCGACGCCGCGCCGAGTGAGCCGCAGCGGCGGCGCGTCGCCCACCTCGCGCGGCTGGTGGAGCACCGTCACACTGGCGAGCTGGCTCGGCAGCTCCACCGGGATGGGCCGGGCGCGCAGCGGGACCGGCACGGTCGGGGCGAGCTCTATGGCGACCGACATCGGGGCCTCCTCGATCGACTACAGTTCGAACGAACATTCGATAGAACGTCTGATCGAATGTGTACCAGCCGGGTCCGACAAAAACACTCCGGCACCGGCGTGTCGTTCGAACAAATGTTTGAGTTACCCGGCCGGGCGGGCTACCGTCGGGACCGTCCGCGACGATCGGACGCACCCGGCCTGAGGCCGAATACGAGAAAGCGGAGGCCCCCGTGCCCAAGGACAGCTCCGGCCGCAAGGCAGGTCTGAAAGACGCCGCAGCCGACGACCTGGACGACGAATCGCGCCGCCCGCCGGGCCGTCCCAAGGTCACCGAGTTGCCGGATCCGGTCACCGGGCTCACCCGGCGCCAGCAGGCCATCCTCGACGTCATCCGCGACTCCGTCGAGCGACGCGGCTACCCGCCGAGTATCCGGGAGATCTGCGAGTCGGCCGGCCTGGCGTCCACCTCCAGCGTCGCCCACCAGCTGTCCATGCTCGAGCGCAAGGGCTTCCTGCGCCGCGATCCGAACCGGCCGCGCGCCGTCGACGTACGCACCGGATCGAACAGGGCCTACGACCCCGACCAGCCGGTGGCCAAAGCCGCGCGGCGGGCACTCGCCCTCAGTGTCGACGCGCCCCGCGGCGACACGCCGGTCTTCGTTCCCATGGTCGGCCGGATCGCCGCCGGTGGGCCGATCCTCGCCGAGCAGATGATCGAAGACGTCTTCCCGCTGCCCAAGTCACTGGTCGGCGAGGGCACCCTGTTCATGGTGAAGGTGGTCGGCGACTCGATGATCGATGCCGCGATCACCGACGGCGACTGGGTTGTCGTGCGCCAGCAGAAGACGGCGGAGAACGGCGATATCGTCGCGGCCATGCTCGACAATGAGGCCACCGTCAAGGTCTTCCGCCAGCGTGACGGCCACACCTGGCTACTCCCGCGCAACTCGAACTTCGAACCCATCCTGGGCGACTTCGCCGACGTGCTCGGCAAGGTCGTCGCGGTGTTGCGCTCCGTCTGAAAGCAGGGCTGTCGGGAATCAGCGCCGTCTGAACAGCGCCCGAACACAGCGCCGTTCGCACATAGTGCCGCCCGAAGACTGCGCCGCCCGTACTACCTGGCGACCGCAGCCACCTTCTCGCGCACGGCGCGGGTCGCCTCCAGGATGTTCCTGAGCGACGCGACGGTCTCTTCGTATCCGCGGGTC
>JAXDGO010000154.1:0-4387 GCA_034665005.1 Solirubrobacteraceae bacterium
AGCTGAGGCAAGACACATTCGACAAGGGAAATACGGTGGCCGACTCGAATGGTCGTTAGCAGTGACCGCTGTTCAAAGAAATAAGTCTCTGGAAAATATGGCGGGGACGACGAGACTCGAACTCGCGACCTCTGCCGTGACAGTTAGCGGGTTATAAGTACTTTCAACGACATGGAAGAGCACGGACGGCACTGCAAGTCATTGGAAGTACGTCGTAGACAACGTTATTGTGTATCGCGATGTGTATCGCGGGTCAACTACTTCTTCAGCCTCTGACGGTGTTTCTTCGCAGAACTTCTCCTTCACAGCGCCCCCCTCGGGGAACACCGAATTTGACGTGCTTGCCTCCGGACGTGCCGTCATTTGCTCGAGCAAATCATCGATCTCATTCGGTGATATCGGGCCGAGCTCTCCGTCACGGCCGAGCACCAACCGCCGACGTGGACGCGCGCTCAACGAGCGTATAGTCAAAAACGACATCTTGTGGCACCGACATCGTAGGCGTTCGCAATGAGTCCAACAGCAAAGAGACACCGTGCTCGACCATCCTGTCGATGGGTTGTCGGATCACTGTCAGTGGTGGCCAGGACTTCAGCGCCGTTGGCGTGTCATCAAATCCGGCCACGGAGAGATCGCCGGGAAGCTCCAGCCTCCGCTGTTGCGCCACCCACACTACGCCTGACGCCATATCGTCGTTGCTGGCCACGATCGCCGTCGGTCTATTCTGGAGATCGAGAATTTGTTTGGCAGCAACGCGCCCGGACTCAAAGGTGAAGTCCCCCTCTCTGGTGAGTTCGATCTGCACTGGAATCCCGGCTTTTCTCAACGCGTCCTGATAGCCGGCGCGCCGCTCCAGGCTGTCGGCGTGAGTGGGCGGACCGCTGATGAACCCGATTCGCCGATGCCCAAGGCGAATCAGGAATGTGGTCAGCTTTCGAGCCGCAGACCGATTATCAATTCGCACAGTATTCATGCCCGGCGATGGACCTGCGGCCGCAATTGCTGTTGCTTTCATTTCGGAAAGCACCGCACTTCCGACGAGTAGCTCGGCGTAAGGCGGAACGAGCAGCAGACCTTGAACACCACTGCGAGCAGCGTTCAGCACCAGCTTCTCGGTCGATCTCTTGGTTGGACTATTGCTCGAACGGACAAGCAACTGAGCCCCGTAGGCTGTGCTGGCATTGATCGCAGCCAGAAGGACTTGCGCCAGGAAAGGAGTCTGCTGATCTGAATAGAGCAGAGCGATTCGGCTGCAGCCGCCGCTCGCCAGCCTGCGTGCCTCATAGTTTGGAACATATCCGGTGTTGCGAATCGCCTGACGCACCCTAGCGCGAGTCTGGTCACTGACCTTGCCGGTGCCATTGATGACGTTCGAGACCGTCATCATGGATACACCCGCCTGCTCAGCAACCGTCCGAATCGTTACGGCTGTGCTGCTACGACGTCGCCCTGTCCTCTTGAGCATCACCATCGATGATCCCGGGGGATGGGGTAAAGAGATCGGGCCCTAAGGCAGAGCATAGGCAATGATGCCACCGCCGACCTTCAGCTTGGGATTCTTACCACCGCCGGAGGACACCGCAAAATACTGCTTGCCGTTAACGGCATACGTCGAGGGCGTGGCAACGCTCGATGTCGGCATCGTGTCTTCCCACAGGAGCTTGCCCGTCAGCTTGTCGAACGCGCGGACCTTGTTGTCGTAGACAGTTGCGGCGATGAAAAAGATGCCGCCTTTCGTGACGATTCCCCCACCATAGTTCTCACTGCCGGTGGTGGGGTCATTCAACTCCGGATAATCACCGAACGGAATCTGCCAGACATATCGACCCGTGTTGAGATTCAACGCATTCAGCGTGCCCCACGGCGTGCTGACCGCAGGGTAGCCATCCGGGTCCAGGAACTTTGTATAGCCTTGGAACACATAGTCGACGTTCGCGCTCGCGTTGTCAGTTGTAGTCGCCGGCTTCGAGTTGTCATCACTGATGTAAGTCGTCAGGCCGTCGATCTGAGTCTTGCTCAGGCTGCCTTCAAATCCGGGCATCCTCCCCGATCCATGGGCAATCATTTGTGGGATCTGCTGGCTCGCCATCCGCTTGGTCAGTCCAAGCAATGCGGGGAACGACGGGGGGTTGCCCTTGCGGTCGACGCCGTGGCAACCGGCGCAGGAGGCGCTGTAGATCTCGGCGGCAGAGGCCTCGCCGCTGGTCTTCTTGACCTGCGCCCGCAACTGCAGGATGTAGGCTTGTTCGTTGGAGTTGATATAGAGAATGCCGGTCTCGGGGTCCCAGGCAGCGCCGCCATATTCGCCGCCACCATCCAGTCCCGGAAAGATGACGGTGCCCTCGAGCGAGGGTGGATCAAAGCGGCCACGGTTGCTCAGCGTCGCCAGGTGCGCCCGCACCGCCGCGTTGGCGGCGGGCGTGCGCTGGGTCAACGTCTCCTCCGTGAGTCGCTGACGAGCGAACGGTTCAGGCGCCGCAGGCAAGGTCTGGCGTGTCGCGAGCTTTTCGCCCGGAATGGTGCTTGGAAAGGCGGAAACCTCCTGCACCGGAAATAGGTTTTCGCCCGTGACCCTGTCGAACACCCAGACGAAACCGTACTTCATAATCTGGGCTACAGCAGGAATGTCCCGACCGTCACGGCGAACGGTGACGAGCGTCGGTGGCGTCGGTGGATCGCGATCCCACACGTCGTGTTCCACGAACTGATGGTGCCACAGACGCTTGCCGGTATTGGCGTCAAGCGCCACCAGCGAGGTGCCAAAGAGCGTATTGCCCTCGCGATCGGCGCCGTAGAAATCCTTAAATCCCATGCCCGTTGACGCCAGCGGAAGGTAGACAATGCCGCGCTCAGGATCGAGGCTCAGACCGGACCATGTGTTGGCACCATTCGCAGTCTTCCATGCATCCTTGGGCCACGTGTCATAACCAAATTCGCCCGGATGCGGGATCGTGTGGAAGATCCACCTCAGCTTTCCGGTGCGCACGTCATAGGCGCGAATATGACCGGGCGTCGCGCCAGTGCTACCGAGGATAATGAGGTCTTTGTAGATCACGCCGGGCGAATTGACGTTCACCGATACCGAGCGTGGATCTCGCCCAAGGTCCTGACTCAGGTCGACCTTGCCGGTATCGCCGAAACTTTCGATCAGTTTTCCGGTGTTGGCATCTACCGCCATCAGTCGATTGCGCGAGGTGAACAAAATCCGCTCATCAGTTCCGTCGGCCCAATAGCAAACGCCGCGCAATCGCCCATTGCCGCTAACCGGTGCTCCCTCAGCCGGATCGTAGACCCAATTCTGCGTGCCAGTGGCCGCATTGAGACTGAAAATGCGCCCCTTCGGAGAGGCGAAATACATGCGTCCTTTGACGACGATGGTGTCACCTTCCATGTCGTTGGTCGGGGCGCCATCACCGGTTTCAAACGTCCACGCGACCCTCAGGCGTTTGACGTTCTTTGTATTGATTTGATCGAGCGTCGAATAGTGTGTTCCGTGCGGATTGCCGTGATAAACGGCCCAGTCCGCACTAGAAGCCTGCGAGGAAGGCTCGGCGCCTGTAGCGGAGGAATGGGCCTGAGCGTTAGGCCCTTGCACCTGGCTGGAGGCGAGTAATGCACACGCCACTGCAATTGCGATTCGTTTCATTGGCTCATCCTTCGTGGCGAGCGTATTCGCGTTCGCGTCACCCGCTCTTATCCATGTTCTTGGTTCTTGCGCCGCTTACTTGCCAGCTGCGGAATGGGTTTCTTCGCTTATTCATGACGCAGCGCCAACGCAAGAAAGTACAGAGGTTTAGCGTTAAATGCAACGCGACTTTGGGGAGCCCCAGTTGTGCCCGGCATGAAATGGTCCAGCTGGAGTGAGAGACAGCAGACGAAGCGGTTATGAAAACTTGTTTTGCTTGTCATGAGAAAGCTAAGGTGAGCGACCTGGTATTCACTCACTACGCCCCTGAAGCGCAAAATGTTTATCTGGCTGATCCGCCTTATGGCAACGGCAAATGCCAAAAAACTGGAGTTACCGGGGTGCTGTTAGAACATTTTGAGTCACGCGTCGCCCTTGTTGCTTAGCGCCGTTTGGAATAGTAGGCTGTCCCTCACTCACTCAAAGCCGCGATCGGTTTATCGGGGCGTCGATAAAAGTAAACATTTCAATAGATTCTGGCCTTCGAAGTTCCGTCGAGACGTTGCCGCCGCAAAGCAGCGTTCAACCGCGCCTTCGAGGCCACCACGGGAACGCGCTGCAAAATACGGAATGTAATGAGCCTGTTGTTCAATCACGGTCGCCGTCACGACCTCTGCGACCGCAACCCCATTCAGTGGGTTCGGCAGGGCGCCAAACGCCGCACGGCACCAGATGTCCTGACCAGCGATGAAGTCCAGGGAT
>JAXDGO010000155.1:0-4101 GCA_034665005.1 Solirubrobacteraceae bacterium
GACCAGAACGAGTCCCGCAACCAGCGCGGCAACCCCCGCGCCCATCATCCCTCCGACCTCCAGAGTCATGTCCATCTCCTTCGGGGTGCCCCATGAGCATGCCGTCGATTCACGTTACCCGAAGACGACTGCAGATTGGGGTGGGGAACGACCTCGTTCCGATCTCTAAGTACGCGCTCGCAGGAAATAGGAAGTATCCAACAGGTCCGCTGCCGCGCTCATTAAGTCATAGGAACGAACGCCCGCAAGTGCTACAGTCTTCGCACCCCACACCGGCCCCGTAAAACATAACTCGCTTCAACTCAGAAAGCGTCACGGAGGCTGGAATCATGGTTTCATCCCTTCAAGGTGCACTCGTCGTCCCTCGTGTTCCCACGGCCGGCGGCTACCGGCTGCTCGACAAATACTTTTACTTCGCCATGTCGCTGCTCATGGCAGCTATCGTCGTCGCAGGCTTCAGCCGCACTGTCAATCAGAACCTCTTCCATCCTGCAGTTCCGCGGCCCTTCCTCTTGTGGATTCACGCCGCTGCCTTCACCCTGTGGATCGTGTTTTACATCCTGCAGTCGGCGCTCGTCCGCGTGCGCAAGGTGAAGTGGCACCGGCTCCTCGGCTGGTTCGGCGTCGGGCTCGCTGCCGTCATGGTGCTGCTGGGCTTCACCATCGCCATCATCATGGGCCGTTTCGACAAGCACGTCATGCACGTTGCTGACGCGGACACCTTTCTCAGTATTCCGTTCGGTGACATGCTGATCTTCACGGTCCTCGTCGGCCTGGCCATCTACTGGCGCAGGAAGCCTGAATTGCACCGCCGGCTCTTGTTTGTCGGCACATGCGCGTTGCTCGATGCGGCCTTCGGCCGTTTCGACTATCTCTTCAAGCACAGCCTCTTCTTTTTCGCCGTGGACGCAGTCATCCTTCTCGGCGTCGCGCGAGATCTTCTTGTGAACCGCCGCATTCACATCGTCTACCGCGTGGCGCTGCCGTCGCTCGTGGTCTTGCAGGCGCTTCTGGTTTACCTCTGGCGCGGTGCGCCTGCGTGGTGGTCGAACGTCGGTCGAGCACTTTTGGGATAACGCCGCATCGACGCGCAGCCCACTTACCGCGGTTCATCACCCCGCCGCTTCACCACCAACTCATCCACGGGGAGCTTCTCCGGGAGATCGTTTCGCAAGCATGGATCGATCGCACCGTCACCGCAATGTGCGAGAATCGCTCGACAGCCGTTTCCGTCCCCACGGAATAAGTCGCAAAGGCCCCTCATAACAATGGAGGGAACATGAATCCCACCAACAACCCAGGCCGATTTGCAGGCGCGCTGTATGTACTGGCGTCGATCGTCGGCTTTTTCGCCATGGGCTACGTCCCAGACAAGCTGATCGTCCAAGGAAACGCAGCGGCGACAGCCAGCAACATCGCGGCTTCCGAGACGCTCTTTCGCCTCGGCATCGCAGGCGAGCTCATCGGCCAGGCTGCTTTTATCTTCGTGGCGCTGGCTCTCTACGATCTGCTCAAGGGCGTCAACCGGCGGCATGCATTGCTTATGGTGACGTTGATTGTGGTTTCGATCCCAATCGCGTTTCTGAATGAGCTGAACTCATTCGCTGCCCTCGTCCTTGTGCACGGCGCTGACTTCCTATCCATATTCGACAAGCCTCAGCGCGATGCTCTGGCTATGCTGTTTCTAAATCTGCATGGTCGCGGATTTGTTGTTGCCGAAATATTCTGGGGCCTTTGGCTCTTTCCTCTTGCGCTTCTCGTATATAGGTCGCGATTCCTGCCGCCGTTCCTGGGCGTTTGGCTAGCCCTCGCCGGCTTCGCCTGGATCATCCTGAGCCTTACCGGGATACTGCTGCCGCAATACCAGGACAAGGTGTACACCTACTGTCAGCCTGCCTTCTTCGGCGAGATTGCGTTCATGCTGTGGCTGCTGATCAGAGGCGCCAGGCCGCAAGCGGTGGGGACCGCCGCCTCATCGCCTGCGGCTGCTTAGGCTGCATTGCTGGCGTTTGCTTGATTCAACCTGGTGCCAACGGCTAAATAGAGCTTGCCAGGTGCTCGATCGCGGAACTGCCCGAGTGAGTTCACAAACTTACCCTGTCTTGCGATCTCATTCCGCGACAATGTGCAACAATCGCTCGACACCGTTCCCCCCACAGACGAGGTCTCCACGAGGCAACAACCGATGCCCGACAACGCACCCACCCTCACCCTCGAGATCGACCGCACCTGCAACCCGATCGTGGTGCGGTGCCACGGCAAACTCCTCTCCGACAATTCCGACCTCCTCTACAGCAAAGTCAAACAACTGCTGCCGGACTCCAAACGAATCGTTCTCGACCTGACCGACCTTACCCGCATGGACAGCATGGGGCTCGGCACGCTTGTTCGACTGTACGTCTCCGCTCGCTCCGCAGGTTGCAATTTGGAGCTGATGAATCTTGGCAAGCAGGTCCGGCTACTTCTCGGAACTGCCCATCTCCTCTCCGCCTTCACCATCGTTGGCGAACATGGCATCAAGATGAATTGATTCGTAAGCCGGTGAGACTTCAATGAAAGCCGCCACGGTGCACGTTGGCCCTATCCGGACAGAGAAACGCGCCTGTAGCAAATAGAATCTCGTGCCTGGATCGAACTCAGGCGATGTTTGTACAAATCAGCGGCCCATATCTCACACAGCAGCTTGCTTCGAACAAGCACCACGCTCAGCTTCGCCGGCTCGATGGAGCTGAGAGGGAGATCATGCGTCACTTATTCGGAATCTCAGCTAATCCTGGACATTGTCAGTACCGGACGAAGGCAGTGAGACAAGAAAATCCAAAAATGCGCGGGTCTTGGCTGGCAAATGCTTCCGCGATGGGTAGACGGCGTAGAAAGGGAAGCGCTCATCCGGCCAGTCGGGGAACAGGTCAATCAGCTTTCCTTGCCTCAACAATCGCGACACCGCATTTTCCATCACCTGCACAATTCCATAGCCTGCCAGGCAGAGACTGTGCATCGTGATGATGTCGCTGACGATGATACGACCATGTGTGGGAACCTTTACGATTCTTCGGCCACGATGGAACTCCCATTCGAACGGACGGCCGGTCTCCGGGTCGCGAAAATCGATCAACATATGTCTGTCGGTCACGAGATCCTGCGGCGTGGCCGGATGCTTGTGCCGTTTGAGATAAGAGGGCGCAGCGACGGTCACGATGCGCGTGTCCCAGAGCTTTCTCACAACCAGGCTCGAAACCGGCGGTTTTCCGATATGGATGGCAACGTCGAAGCCCTCGCTTACCAGATCGCCGAGTTGATCACGAGTTATCAGTTCGAGTTCGAGTTCCGGGTGGGCTTCAAGAAACTCCCTGAGCCGTACTCCTTCAAGGAAATGTGCAAATGTGCGATGTATTTGCACGCGCAGTCTGCCCCGTACCAGTGCTCGTCCTTCCATCACCGATCCCACGGCCTCTTCGAGGCCAGTCAGCAGCGGGCTGATCTGCTCGTACAACCGCCGTCCTTCATCGGTCATGGAGACGGAGCGCGTGGTTCGCTCAAACAATCGTATTCCGAGGCGAGCCTCCAGCCGCGCAATGGACCGGCTTACACCTGACTGCGACATATTCAACGCTTTGCCTGCACCGGCAAAACTGCCGCACTGCACAATCGCGGCAAGGATGCTCATCCCGTTCAGGATCCGCTCATCGAAATATTGATTCATGCATTTAGTCATTTCTATTATGCAATTCATGCCCAAATCGCCACAATCAAATACATCATCGGATATCCAGGTCAACAAAATTCCTGAGGAGGTCGATGATGTTTGCAATTACTGGAGTGACAGGCAAGGTAGGCGGAGCGGTGGCCCGCAGTCTTCTGGCACAGGGACAGAAAGTGCGAGCGGTGGTGCGTGATGCCGAGAAGGGACGTTCCTGGTCCGCTCAAGGCTGTGATATCGCAATTGCCAGTGTTGAGGATGCAGCCGGTCTCGCCAAAGCCTTTCACGGCGCCGAAGGCGTCTTCCTGATGACGCCTCCAAACTACGATCCTGAACCGGGATTTCCTGAGACGCAGAAAGCGGCTGCAGCCATTCGGCATGCCATCGAAACTACCCGGCCG
>JAXDGO010000156.1:0-8513 GCA_034665005.1 Solirubrobacteraceae bacterium
TGGCTTAAGGAGTACAACGAAGAGCGACCACATGACTCTCTGGGGGACATGACACCCAGAGAATATCTCTTAAACCAAATGCCCGAAGTCTCTACTTATGGGTGGACCTAAAAGCGGGATACTTACAGTATCCAATGACTGACCGGCACCAAAGGAAAAGAGTCCTACTTGTCGGCCTCGAGTATTCAGGGCCTCCCGTCCGGGGTGTGTCAATTACAACGAAGGGACTGTGCCGTCCCAAGATTGCGCCAAAGCACGCCGCCGCTCCCCTTTACGAATACGATGTAATAATTATCAACCCGGTTAGCTACTCGCATTTCATTTTCGGCCGCGCCGGACAGCATTCTGATTCGGAAAAGGAGTTGTGGGATCTAAAAAAGGAAAACAATGACTACGACCTAGACGCTGCTTTTGACCGCTGGGAACGCCAAGGCGAGTTGAAAGCGGCCCTTGAGCAAGGGACTCGTGTCGTTTTTGTTATGGCGGTTGAGAAGAAGATACAGTTCTTTGGATGGCGGTCGCTCTACCAGGCTTACCTAATTCACGGCGTCGAGACACTCGCCACAGCGACAGGTTTTTCAGAGAAGACGGCGAACAAGCTAACGATCGACCGGCCCTCACATCAGTTCGCCAAATATTTTAAGCAACTCCGACAAGAAGGATGGACGCTTTGCGGCTTGCTTCCTGAAGGTGAAGATTACGTCATATTAGCGTCGACGCCGGATAAGAAGGCGCTTGGCCTTGAGGTTGAGGTAGAAGGTGCGCGTAGTTGGTTAATATCTCCGCCACCATCAAGCGCAGCATTGCGCCTGCTCATCCAGGTTACACTCAAGACGCAATCCGGGGGCGAACAACCGCGTTATCACGGAATCTTCCTAAGTCACACTAGCGAGGATAAAACCTTCGTTTGTCGGTTAAGGGCTGCTCTCAACAAGCGAGGGGTTAATGATGTCTGGGTGGACGAAGCGGAGATTATGGTGGGTGATTCGCTTATCAAAAAGATTGAGGACGCTATAACAAAAGCTCGATATTTTGGAGTGATCTTATCTCCACGTTCAGTGCGTTCGCGGTGGGTGAAAAAAGAACTTGAAGTGGCGATGACTATGGAACTAAAAGGCGATTCTGTTATTGTGCTGCCACTGCTACTTGAGAAGTGCGACATACCACCATTCTTGGAGGGAAAGGTATACGCCGATTTTACTTCGCCAGAAGCGTTCGCAGAGTCGCTTGAAAAACTGCTGAGAAGGCTCGCGTTAACAAATACCTAGAGCACACCAACCAAAGCCCCGTATTATATCGAAACATCTTCTTTTGATCGCATAGTCAAACTCAAATCAAACTCAAATCGGACGGTCATCCGATAATCGAGCATTACGTAATTGGGCGGCACGCCTGACATCAAAAAGCGATGTCCTGCGCGCCTGCGGCCGTTGGCCTTTTCCCTTCTTACGTAATGGCGATTATCTGACGCCCGCGTTTACAGATTCTCCCCCTTGCGCCCGCTTCGCTCGCCGGCTCGCGCAACTCGCACGGCTCACTTCACTAAGGCCCCCGCTGGGGGCTGGCGCTCTCTTCCGAAACGCAGTGGAACTCAGGATTCGTCACTTCTTGGACGACGGCAAAAGAAATTAGTCCGAGCAGAAAATAAGGTTTCGGTGCTGGACGGTAAAGCTGCAAGTAGCCTCCGCTGTGGAGGCCGTCAAGGGTCTTCGCTACGCTCCGATGAACTCCGCGACCACAAAACGGTCGCTTCGCCCTTGACTGCCTTCCTCGCTGCGGCTCACGGGTAGTTAGAGCTGCTTGCGCAGCTCAGAAAGGAGGGCCTTTCTAATCCCACTCAAGGTTGCCAGGTCGGAATTGATGAGCGGGAGACTCGGACCCTCATCTGCTAAGCCGCTGCGATAGCTTGCGCTTGCGTACCGAGCAAAGAGGATACAAACACGAACAGTCCCTTCCTCGATCTAATGCTCACATTCGGCGGTCATTTGATTGAATGGTTATCTTGAGGGGTAGGGTAAGAGTCTCCAAATAATTAAACCGCGTGGCAGACTCGGCTGTGTAACCCAGGGTTGTCAACACCGCGCTCCGTCGTCTTGACCTTTGCGCGAAAACAGCCGCCGCCGTGCGTCGCAGGCGGGAAGCGCAAACCTCCCCGTTGGTTAGCACGCGGAGGGAAGCCCTCCTGATAATCCTTCTCACGTACATCGCGCTCACTGGAGTGTTGTGGCGGGCTCGCCATTTAACAGCCAGCAAATACTCATGATGTTCTGCGCTAACAACCTCTTTACGTTTCTCATAATGACGTTCCAGGAGTGGCACGAGCCAACTTAGCGCTTTGCGAGGAAACACCAGCTTTGGATCAAACCTCGTGGGCAAACGGCGCCCTCTTGTTCTGACGCTCTTTGGCAAGAGCAGGTACTCGTAATCCTGTGCTTTACACAGTTGTGTTTGATTAGATTCCGGACTTATGTGCGATGGGACTCGTAGGTGACAAAGTTCCGTGACGGTACACAGATGAAAGATAATAAAGTAGAGAATTATTGCCTCTTCCGGGTCCGCTTCCGGCGAGACAATGTATGCGCAAAGCTTTTCTATGACGCGGTCGTCATAGCGTCGGATTGCGTGTCCTATCTCAAGCCTGTTTCCTCGCTGGTCAATACTCGTGACGGTTCTGGAAGTTATCCTGCACCCTTCGCCGGCGAGAGGATTCCGTCGGATGAAACCATGCAGTTCGGCCCAATCGAAGAACATGCGCAGGTGGGAAGTCTGCGCCGAAAGGAAACTCCGAGAGATTTTTCTTTTTCTAACGTAAGAGTGGGCTGCGTTACACTCAGGGTTGGCGCAACGCTCGGTTGACTTCGCAGATTCAAAGGAGAAGCGACGGTGACATACTTTGCACTCGTATAGCCAGCACAACCTTCGCTGATAGTCCGCTATTAAAGTTGGGTCTACTACTTCGAGCGAAACCACTCCTCGACCCATGCACCAAGTGAGAAACCAACTAATAGACCTGACCGTATCACCGATCGTCTTAGGGGTGCTGGCCAATACATCGAGTTCCATCGGCAGAAACTGGAGCTTCGGATTCAGCATTCCGCCTTCAGCCCATTTCTTGAAACTCTGTACGTGTTCAAGAAAGTGCGATGGTGCTTTCTGCACAGCCTGTCCTAAGCGACGCTCAGCCAGGTATAAGTTCCATTCTGGCAGGAGCCCACGTTCGGCAAACAGGTGACCCAGGTCAAATAACGCAGACCGAATAAACTTGGTCGTCGTTCGTCGCTTCTTACCGAGCGGAGGCAGAACGTTTTCGATCGCCTCCCAAGTCAACACTTCTGGCAGTTCTTTAGTCTGCAATAGCTTCCCGATCGCTCGAAATCGAGAAACATGGTACTCGACAATACGAGCGGTGCCCTTCTCAACATCCTGCCAGTTGATGGTTGCCGCCAGCTCAGCCATATAGCGTTCGTTCTGTGGAAACGGCGAGGAATAGTTTTCTAAGTATTTTCTTAGCAGGGGCGCCGCGACGCGTTCGGCATCGTGACGCTTACAGAGTTGCAAACCCTTATTGTTGATGCGATTGTCGCAGCCGTTCACTGTGCATTTAACGAAGCCAATCCTGCGTTTAGTGTCGCAGGCCTGGCAAACGCTTTCCTTCTTCTTCCAGGAGGCCTTCGTCAATCCGCACATCACGCAGACGATTGTTTTCGGCATTGCTTTCCGCCACGCTTGGCGCCACGTCGTACTGCTGCTGCACGGACGACAATGAATCGAATCGCGGATGTACGGGTAGTCCGTGCGTCCGCAATTCTGGCAAACGACTTTGACCTCGGATACCTTCGGCGCGCAACGCGTACAATAAATCGAATCGGGTGCGAATCGATAAACGAGCCGCGAGCAGGCGAGACACGACACCTTCGTCATGTCCTTAACACACGCGCCGCAGACATCAAATTTTCGTGCGACGCGGCGCGGCTGATTGCAACGTTCGCAAATAATCAAACGCCTTAGACCTTTAGACATATATTTTCTAAGAGTTGGGGTCATCCCTTGGGAGATCAGACCCATTTGTTGATTCACTGACCAACTGCTCACTGTTCGAGTATTTTCGCGCATCAGGAAAGAACGCTGCGAAATCCACTGCACCATTGGGTTGATTCTCATGAGATTTCTGCTCACGCACCATCGTCCGGATCTTCACTTCGGGTTTCGAAGCGGAGTCGGGAATGAGCTCGCAAAAGTCTGAAAGCTTGCAGTAGAAAGCCTTGCAGATTGCATTCATCGTTTTGACTCTGAGCATTCGTGGCGGGCCGTTCAGAAGATCACCGACAGCCTGCTCAGTAAGCACGTACCCGGTTCGCTCCCCAATCGTTCTCCTGATTTGGGAAGCTCGCACCATCCCTCGTTCTCTTAAGAACTCTCGGAGTCTCCATTTCATTCCCATTAGTTCCCTCCTCGCTTTTTAATGTCTGGGTCGACAAAAATATCAATCAAATCTCCCTGTTGGTCCTCAACTTCATCATCCGGACAAATCAGGTACGGCGCTGCCGAACTCGGATAGCTATGACCAAGCTGCTTGAGCACTTTGCGATAAGCCAGCGGATTCCTTTCGAGCGCATTGGTAGCGAATGTGCGACGGAGGTCATGAGGTCTCAGGTCCTCTGGCAACGGTACGCCGAACTCTCGAGCCAGGGTGACGATCTTCCTAAAGGTCTTGAAATAGGCGTTTCCAGTGAACCGGTTTCCGTTTTCCTGAAGGAAGAGATATTCACAATCAGGAGTGCTGGGAAACATCGGCCTAAACACCCTTTCAAAAGTCTGCAGCACTTCAACGGCCAGCGGGCTCAGCGACACCCAGCGCGGCCGTTTTCCGCTGTAAGCCTTAGCCTTGCCAAGAACCCTGATGCGGCAGTTGCGCCGATCGAGATCGCAGCCGTCCCCTTCCGACCGAATGCCAAGTAGTTCACTGCTGCGGACTCCCGTTTCCGCTTGAATGAGGATGGCTGTGTAATCTCGAGCGGCTACATGTGGCAGGGCGTGTTTCGGCAAGTAATCATTTCGCAGGAACTCAAAAAAGTTGGCAAGCACGTCTGGCGCCAGAGCGTAACGGTTCTTGGACGGCCTATCTGCTGCGTGAACAGGGAAATCATACTTGGTAAACGTCGAGACTATTGCCCCGTACTTATCAGTAATGGTCAGCCCGTTCCCGCCGGGAATGTTCGGCTTCGCTAAAACATACTCGCAGAAGTACCGCAAGCAATTCATGTATTTGCGCTTGGTGCCTGGCGCAGTTTCGCCCTTAAGTAAGGACGAGATAATGAGGCCAAGGTAATACCGCCCCAGCGATGGGCTGAGCAATTCCCAAACGAACAGGTGCCTGCGTCCCGCGGGATGCGTCGAGTCTTCAATCTCAACGCGCCGGAAGATCGATTTGAGTACTGCCTTCCGCTCACGAATGGTCGAGTCAATCTCGCAGCCAAGAAACAAACAGTTCTGGAGGTACTCATCAATCTTATGGTTGTGATCTTCTAGTCTCTGTTCCCAGGGAATCACATTAGTTGGCGCCTGCCAGTTGATGATTGCAGCCAACTCAGCCATTTGCCGTTCGTTCCGTGGAAACGGCGAGGAATGGTTTTCTAAGTATCTTCTTAGCAGGGTAGCCGCGACGCGTTCGGCATCGTGGCGCTTACAGAGTTGCAACCCTTTATTGTTGATGCGATTTTCGCAGCCGTTCACTGTGCATTTAACGGCGCCAACGTCCGCTTCAGAATGTAAAACATTTTCGTCGCTCATAAACCTGTCTCCTTTTGAATTTGATAAATCAACCGCTGCTTGAAGTTTTCAAGTGCCGCTTGATATTCCTGCCGACAAGCAATCACTCATAACTTGCAGATTCGAATTGCTTTGACCGAGGAATTGCCGGGCGCTTCGGCCGGAATTTCTCCAGTAGAATGTTGCTTCGATTGGCCGCTGACGGTGATTGTTTTGTTCAGGCATTCGTCTTAACTCGTCTTCTTGTTCGTTGCCTCGTGAAGTCTTGAAGGCTTCCAAGGCGCGGCGGGTTGACTACAAAGTACGTGCCACACTGGAACAAAAGTCTTCCCACTCGTTTGGCTAGCTCCCTCAACTTGAAAGCACACAAAAGGAAAAAGCCGGCCAAAACGAAAAAGAACAATGGGAGTTGGTCGCAGTTGTTAGGTGGATCACTTTTGCGTCGAAGGGAATTGTTGACCTTAAGTCACACCCCCTCTAGCGACAGTCAATCAACTTGGCGATCACTACAGACGAACAACTCTATGAACGTCGTTTGCTTTTTTGGAAGGGGTCAAAGTCACGGCTAGTCGACTCTCTTAAGTCGGTTCACTAGCGAAGAGCGCGCACTTTTTCGTCATTAAATGTTATGAATCTGAACCGGGGTTGTTTAATCGACTTGAGTCCCTAATCGAAGGAAAAATAAGACGGCGAACATGCCTATGACCGAAAAGCCCAAACGAAGGAACACCTATGGATTGCAATTGCAAAGATGAAGCTAACCGCAAGGTTGATAACGGCGAGCTGTCCCAAGCTCTCAGCGCAGCCATACCTTTACCGTCCGCGCCAGAGAGTCCTTGGTCCAACAAGCTTTAGATCGAAGAAGTTTACGCGGGCGCTTTGTTGACGGCGGCGAAGTCAGAGACTGCCTTAGTCATGCCGGCTGGTCCCAAAACCACATTGACTTCCTGCTCTACCGATCACAACACGAAAATGAAAAGGAATAGGCGGCCATCACAATTAAGAGTTGCGCGCGAAAGTTAGGCACACCCAAGAAAGGAAAGGTCATGACTGCTGAACGAAAGAAACGCCGCTTCTGGAAACGCATGCTCATCCTCGCAATTGTGTGGATCTTCGTGCTTCCGCTAATCGCACTCGTAGTCTTCGGAGTTATCGGATTGCGAGGAGCTAATGCTCCGGTAGTGTCACAGCCGCAAGTTCCAAACCTCAAAGGACTCCAAATTGAAACGGCACAAAAAACCAGTCATCAGGCCGGCTTCCAGGTAGAAGTTGCCGGTAAAGACATTGACTCTGGCGAGAAGCCCGGAACCGTCGTTAATCAGGAACCGTGGGCAGGCAGCTCCTACCCAGCGGGCACTACGATTTCAGTCCTGATCGCTGAGAAGGACCCAAACGCCGACTTTTGGGAAGAACAGCGACGCATTCACCAGGATTACGAAAAACGGGGATTGTTCAAAGACTTCGACAGGAGAAGGCGCTCACTCCCAACGCCCAGCTTAAACCGGATAGCACCATGATAATCTTCGCGCGACGCAAGCTTATTCTTCTCCGCTTACTTCTCTACCTCGCGCAACGATTTGCCAAAACCTTCGTTGACGACGATTAACCGCCGTGAACGTGAAAAGTCTTCCGTTTTGCCGCCCGCCAGGCGTTGATAACGTCTTTCCTCTGGCCCATTAGCTTTCTGTAACCGTCCCTTCCTTCCACACCCTCCAACAGCGTTGACATAAAGTCACAATCCTAAGTCCATCCCTACCAAACAGATACATAAACCTCAGCAAAACTAGCTTCTACTAAGGCTCACCCGGTTTTTGGCACTCTATATGCTTACCCCTCTGATTGTCTCGGGAATAGGCGAGGCTATATCAACCCGAACTGGAGCTATGCCAAATGAGTTTATTGAAGAAACGATCCCTAGCCCAACCGCAAACCAGAATAAGCGCCAAACGAGTTGCTGAGATACTGGGCTGCGCGGAAAGAACCGTGTGGAATGGCGGCGCCGGCACAGACCAACTGACCAGAATTCGAAACGGCTCCCGACAGCTTCGGTTCCTTGAAGTCGAAGTGATAGCACTTGCCCTCCAACAGGAAGAGATTTCCCGCCCGCCGAAACGTCAGGAAAGTCGGTAGACAAAGAAATGATCTCGCCATATAATCCCCCGCACAAATCAAAGAGCAATAGAAATAGGCGGCAGCCAAACCGTAAGCTCAGACAACCTTCGCCTGCACAGCCAAAAGGGGAAATGGCAAAGAACTTCTATCAATATATAGGTCCGGGAAACCAAACGCTCTATGGATACGAGCGACAATACAATGGGAAACAACTTCGGAAAAAGGGCTTCACATTAAAGAGCGCCGCCGAGAAACATCTTCGGCAGGCTATGGACGATATCGACGACGCGGCAAGAGGTAATCCCAGACTCAAACCCACCACTGCCCAGGAAGCGCTGGAAATTTACCGACACGTGTTAGAAGTAAAGGCCCGGGACAAAAGCGATAGCTACGCGCGCAATAACAAGTACAAATGCGGGGTTATTCAAGAATTCGTCGATAAATTTGGACCAACCAGGCCGATTCGAGAATGTACTCAAACCCATCTACTCGAGTTCTACCAAACACTTTGCTTCCGCCCTAGTCTAGAAAAAAATAGCGCCGGCACTCTAATCGGATCCATTAAAGGAATGATCAAGGCCGCACAGGAAACAAAACCTGATCTCGCTAACTGGCAGCGTCCAAAACTGAAG
>JAXDGO010000157.1:0-3132 GCA_034665005.1 Solirubrobacteraceae bacterium
CCCCTTGCGGTCCTCAAGCCGTCATCCAACCGAGGACGTGAATGTTTACGTTCCGTAGTCGCAAGCAGCACCCCTCCAGTACCTGCAATTCGTCCAGGGTTGGGCCTCATCCTTGGGTTTACGTCCGAGGACGTCCATGGTCGTCCGTAGCCGTTGATGTACCAACTGATGTAGATCAGGACAGTCTCCGGTCGCGGACTCTGCCCGGCGGTCTGCCGGCTGCAAACATTTGATTCTCGGTCAGGTGTTTCTCCCCAGCCTCCTCTCCGCAGCGATCACGGAACTTGCATGCTGGGACTGGGTGGCATCCCGTCGGCCTGGCGCAGCCCGACCACCCGGTGCCCCGGGGGCAACATCCCCTCCCCTCGCCGGCCGAACTTGCCATGCTTGCCCTCGGGGCACCGGGTGGTAGCCCTCGGGGAGGTCGACGGGATGCCACTCCCACTCGTGCCTGGCTTAACGTTCGTGTCAGCCCATCCCGGAGCTCTGCCGGGGTGCGGGGCGGCGAGCGCCCGCGTCGGTTCCACTACCTGTGTACCGGCCCTGCTCTGGACGCCAACCTGCTAACTAGCGATTACCAGGACCCGCTACCGGACAGTGCCGGTCATGCCCGAACAGGTCGTCTGGCCAGCGCAGATACTTCTCGACGGTACGTGTTGGTGCCGGACGTTAGCGGTTGTTTCAGGTAGGTAAAGGGTGGAGATGATCATGGACTGGTTGTCCCTGCCGCAGGCTAGACGGTGCCGGAGCGGGTATCCCGTCGCGTCGGCAGGCTTGTCACGAAGCGGGCCTGGGGCAGGGGTCCATGTGGAGACACCCGGCGGCTGAACGACGTGGACTCCTGCCCACGGTGTCGCACCGTTCGGGCTCGTGTGGCATCCCAATCGACCTGGCGCGAAGCCCGACCACACGGCTGCCCAGGGGCACCCTCGACGGAACGGCGCGCGCGTAATCTAGCTCCTCTTCCCGCTGGATTTGCTCGTGGTGGCGGTGGGAGTGGTGAGATGCTGGTGCCGTGTTAGCGCCTCGCCGGGTGTTTGTGAGTCATACGTCGGAGTTGCGGCGGTTTCCGGTGGGGCGGTCGTTTGTGGCCGCGGCGGAGCGGGCGGTGACTCGGGCCGGGGATGCCATCGTGGAGATGGCATATTTCGGGCCGCGAGAGGAGCAGCCTGCGCGGGTGTGCTGGGATGCGGTGCTGGCCGCGGATGTGTACGTGGCGGTGGTGGGGTTTTGTTACGGCTCGCCGGTGGCCGATCGCTTGGAGCTGTCTTACACGGAGTTGGAGTTTCAGGCTGCCAAGCAGGCGGGGTTACCGCGGCTGGTGGTGCTGCTCAGCGAGGAAGCTGAGGGTCCGAAGAATCTGTTTGTGGATCTGCGCTACGGCGCTCGGCAGGAGGCTTTCCGGGCCGGGCTAGCGAGAGCGGCGTCACCACGGCAACGGTCAGGAGCCCGGAGGAGCTCAGCGAGGTGCTGTTTGCGGCGTTGCGGGATCTGCCGCACGCGCGGTCGAATGATGCGCTGGTAGAGCGGGTGTGGAATGTTCCCGCGCGCAGCCCGGTATTTACCGGGCGGGGGGAGTTACTCAGCGCGCTGCATGCTGCCTTGCAGGACGAGCGTTCGACAGCGGTGGTGCAGGCTTTGCACGGGATGGGCGGGATCGGCAAAACTGCGCTGGCTATCGAGTACGCCCACCGCTACGGGGCGGACTACGGCGTGGTGTGGTGGGTCCCGGCGGAGGAACCAACGCTGGTGGCCAACCGGCTGGCCGAGCTCGCCTACGCCCTGGGTTTAGCGACCGCCACCGACCCTGTGATCGCGGCGGTGGCACGGCTGCTGGGGATGCTGCGGGAACGGGGCCGGTGGTTTTTGATCTTTGACAACGCCGAGGAACCTGGGGCGTTGGCCCAGTATCTGCCTGGGGGTGGTGGGCACGTGGTGATCACCTCTCGTAACCCCGGCTGGGAGGAGCTGGCCACTCCGATCGGAGTGGATGTATTTAATCGGCGCGAATCGATCGCGCTACTACGTCGTCGCGTCCCGCAGCTGACCGAGGGTGATGCCAGGCGGATCGCGCAAGCCCTGGGAGACCTGCCGCTGGCCCTGGCCCAGGCTGGAGCGCACCTGGCGGACACCGCCACCAGCGTGGATGACTACCTCGCCTTGCTCGCCAAGCGGACGACGGAGCTGCTGACCCAAGGCACTTCCGCCACGTATCCGGTGTCACTGGCCGCCAGCGTCCAAATCGCCCTCGACCGGCTCGGCGCCCAGTCCCCAGCCGCGCTGCAACTGCTGTCCCTGGTCGCCTACCTAGCGCCGGAGCCGATCCCGCTAACTCTGGTCACCACCTGTACCGACCAGCTACCCGAACCTCTTGGAACCACGGCCGGAGATCCACTGGCCTTCACTGCGCTGATCCGGCTGCTGCGCCAGTACGGGCTAGTCCGCGTCGAGGCCACCACCCTGACGATGCACCGGTTACTTGCCGCGATCCTGCGCGCTCAGCCGTACCCATACCAGGACTTGTCTACCCGTGCGATTTGGCTGCTGCGTGCTGCGGTCCCGGCCGACGAACAATGGCATAGACCATCGGCCTGGCTGGTCTGGCGCCAGCTCCTCCCGCACATTCTGGTTGCCACCGACCCGCACCGCGACCTCACCGGGGTTGAGAAAGACGTGGCGTGGCTGCTCCACCACGCCGCTGAGTATTTGCAGATCCGCGGGGAAGCTGCTCCCGCCCGGCTGCTGTTCGAACGTGCCCGAGACCTGCGCCGCTCTATGCTGGGCGATGATCACCCGGACACGCTGGAATCAGCCGGCCGTTTCGCCCTTAACTTGTGGGAGTTGGGACAATTTAGGCAGGCTCGCCAACTTGGCGAGGATACCCTCACTCGCTGCCGCCTAATCTTGGGCGACGACCACCCTCTCACCCTGAGCTCGGCCCACATCCTTACCTCCGCCCTGCGGGAGTTGGGGCAGTATGAGCAGGCCCGTCAGCTCGGCGAGGACACCCTCACCCGCCGTCGCCGCATTCTGGGCGACGACCATCCCAGCACTCTGCGCTCGGCCTTCGCTCTTGGCGTAGCTCTGTGGGGGTTGGGGCAGTATGAGCAGGCCCGCCAACTTGGCGAGGAC
>JAXDGO010000158.1:0-4670 GCA_034665005.1 Solirubrobacteraceae bacterium
GAATCGTTCGAGCAGCAAGTTGATGAGGAGGGAAGAAGAGAAGAAGCTGAAGAGCAGAGATTTGTAGTGGCACGCCACCTAATTTCGCTTCACCTGTGCCCCTTATCGCCCCCATAAAACATTCCCATTTATGTCCTCCTCAATCACATGATTCGAACGTAGGAATTAAACCAAGGGGGTTTATATTTTGCCTAGGACAGCGCCAAGAGCAAGGACAGCAAGCTATGCTCAAGCTCTTAACTCTTACAGCTAAACTGCCTAGTTCTAGCTGTCGTGAGAGCATTGCTTTGTGTCCAGTTGCTCGGTCAGCCAGGTGTTGAAAACCAGCTGTCCCAAACAAGGAAATAGAGGGTAGAGAAAATGGGAGGGGTGAACTAAGGGTAGGTTAAGTAAGGGTTTCCGAGGTATATCGAGTGGCCCCAAGCTGCGGTGATATGCCAGTTAAGAAAAGGCGACTGAGTCGGTATCGATAGGCTTTGTCGGTAGCGATGTATCGTTGATAGCACTCAGAATTCCAGCGGCCAAGGCGTTGAATATCACTATCCGATAGACCATTCATCTTTGCCTGTGACGCAGCCCCGCGTCGGAAACTGTGCCCAGAGTACGTGGAGCTATTCGCAATACCGGCGCGGTCGAGGCGGTTGCGAAGTGTTTTAACTAGATTATCATGTGAAAAAGCACGGTTAGCGAATCGAAATAAAGGAGAGTTGAGCGGTTGAGGGTCTTCCGCAAAGAGGCGGCGAAGAGCACGGACGGGGCATGTAGATGTGTCCGACGCAGAGATTACGATATCAACTCCCTTGTAGTTATAATCGGTTTTACTAGCCTTAAGGTGAACTATGATATGCTCGTCGAGGTCAGAGAATGTTACGTCTGACCTTAAAAGACCTTTCTTTTTAAGGAGCGATTGATTGTAGGGGGTTTTAGTTTCAACAGT
The DNA here is from genome assembly GCA_034665005.1 of Solirubrobacteraceae bacterium. GTDB lineage: Bacteria > Actinomycetota > Thermoleophilia > Solirubrobacterales > Solirubrobacteraceae > Palsa-744. The sequence goes on from JAXDGO010000158.1 coordinate 938, forward strand.
GATCTCGCCGCTCCTCATAAACCCCCCGAAACAAGTGGCGCTGCTAGCGACAAAGTTAAGCTCGTCAACCTTCGCGGCGTGTGACAGCTGAGTAGTATTGACGTCTACATCGATAATCTTTTGTAGGATGGCCTCTGTGATAGGCTCGGCGCGGTCGACTTCAGTCTGTGGCTGTGTCGCGCGAATGCCCTGAATTGTGGCCTTGACCCATGGGTGATCAAAGACCTCGGTGGAGATGCCTAAATCTTCGTGAATAGAGCGCAATCCTGAAACGTAAATGGCGCACGTGTCAGCGGAGATATAGCCCTGGAGGTATTCGCCGTTGCCCCTAGGGTCGCCGCGCAAAGTGAGCCATTCTAAGAGAGGGTGTAGCTGCACTGGGATCGCTGTGATTGAGCGGGAAACCGCGTAGGCTTCAAAAGAGCGTCGAGGGGTCCCGTAGTTCGTCCGGGTAGCAGACTTAAGTCTGTTCCAGATGTTTGTTTTCAGGGCAAGTGAGAAGTGCTTGGGCATCGTAGCTAGCCACGTGACATCCGGTGATAGTAAGTCGACGACGGCTATATCTACCAATGGGGGCACCAGTTAGCTACTGCCTTAGTATCAAATCGTGACAACGCATCAGCAAGCTCGTTGTCTTTGCCGGCAATATGCGCAGGGGCAAGAACAATATCCAGTGTGGCGGCGAGGCAGAGAAGCTTGCGGAGCTCTTCGTTGGCAGCGGTGCTATCGAGCGTGCCCTTGACAATTCCTCGAAACGCGGCAGAATTATCAGTACGTATTACGACGTGTTGGTGTCTCCAAAGCGGTCCCCATCTTTCGAAGGCAAGTAGTATTGCACGGACCTCGTAGGTATTAATATCTAGCTTGCCCTGATGGGAATATGGGGCATCGAACGACCTGCTAGCGGCAGTGCGGTGTATGTTTTGTTTCCATTCGCTAGTGCCACTGTGGTAGAAGAAACCACCCATTCCCGTACTAGAAGCGTCTGTAAAGAGGTGATATGTCTCTCTTGCCTCTTCATAGAAGAACTTAGTCCCGTTGAACTGTGGTAGTAGGCGATACCACCACAGGAGATCGTCTCGAACGTCTTTGGGAATAGTATGGCGTTGATTGGGACGTTTATGGTCGAATCTGCGAAAGAAACTCCAAATTTTACGACAGAAAACCCAACCAAGTTGTACTGCAGGTGCGGCCCACGATAGTAGGCCGGCGACGACTTGAAGATCCCACAGCTTAACTGTATCGACAGCGAGTATTTCTTTAACTGTACGGTGTATTTTTGTGATCTTCTCGGTAGGAATACTCATAGTAAAGAGGTTGGTGTTTAGCTCAAAGCCGAAAACGATTTCGACTTGACTACATGCGTATTTATCGACATTAATGGGGATTCCGAGAAACGTAGTAAGTTGTAAGAATTCGAATATCATCTTGCCGACGAGGCGCTCTTTCGATTGAGGGATAATATGAATAATATCGTCGAGATAGTGGCAGACTAGAACCCATCCTAGCCATGCTTGTAGAATCCAGTGAAACGCTTCTGCAAAGAGGTTGAAGATGAATGGAGCTGTACGTAGGCCAAAGCATAAACAACACTCTCGATAGAACTTCTTATTCCATTGAAGACCAAGTAGCCACCGTTGGAGTATTGCTACAGGGATAGTTCGAAACGCAGCTTCCCAGTCATTTTTCATAATCAGGCACCCCTTTCCTGCCTTTATGATAAAACTGCAGACCTCTGACACGCGAGAGTATTCCAGATAACCATATTGTTCTTCAATTCCATTATTGGTTGACGATTTCTGAGGGTGTGAGAGGTGGTGGATACGACGTAGCTTGCCGTTGGGTTTTGGGACGAAACCTAGTGGGGAGCACATAAAAGGCATATTAGACGTAACTTCTTCGATTCTGCCAAGAGCTAGGTCTTCGAGCAACATCTTAGAAAGTGTGTCGGGGTCTAGATTAACCGTAGAAAGATTCTTCGAAATCTTCCTAACGTGAGGGCCATTATATCCAATTCGACATCCGTAGAGAATTATGCCATTGATGATACATCCTAAAGGCCCCGGATATGGCTCTAATAACGTTTCCCATGCCTCGCGGACGAATGGGGAAGGCGAATTAATTAGTAGCTCGTCTGTGGGGTCGAATACTGTAAAGGAGGGGCAGCAGTTGGGTCGTGGTAGTGTTTGAGCGCTCAGAGTTAGGGTCGATATAAATTCTGGGAGAGAGGTATAGAGTTTGGCGTTGAGCCTAATCCAGGCATACAAGTGAGCCTTGGAAAGAGGCATTTTTTCTTGTATCACTACATCTTCTCTCGTATCTTCGACTCCAGTACTCCTGCCACGCCCCTATTGCGCTAGGGAATGATGGAGATACGCTGGATGGTTTAATGTACATCCCTTGAAGTTGCAAATATCGTGGCGGCGGCCACCGACACATGGTTCTGGGCACCGACCCGAATTCCAGTTTCGGCATGGCTGTCCAGGGTCGACCTGGCGGATGGCTCTCGGAGCACGCTGCAATTGTCCAGCGACGGCTAGGACTCGAATAGCAGGTCGAGGGGCTTTGATCACGCAACGGAGGGCACGTTCATCCTCTGGAATCGTCCAAGTGGCGTTGCAGTCGAGATGGTAGAGATTCATCAAGTGAAAGGCAAGATCTAGGACGCCGTTCCATTCGTAACACTCAGAGAGTCTCATTAAATGTTGGTGAAACTTAAAGGTGCGTAGAAATAGGTCAACGTCCTTGGTCGCAGAGATCCTGATGGCTTGCCACTGCAGGAAGGCGTTTGACCAGACTGCCGGCGTAGCATAGTCTTTTAACTGTCCCCTGCGCTTTACCCATCGTTCCCCTGTTTGTGTGTGGATAGCCTCATATTCGTCGAGGACCACATTCGTAGCTGTCACGGCAACGAGCTTATAGATGTCGGCCATATCGTATTCGAAATTAGGGTATTTGTAGACCCTCCAAAGTTGCTTGGGTGGTACCAGGGGGAAGTTTGCTTTGACAATCATTCCTCCGGGGCTTCTAGTTAACTCACCAAGTTCGATAGTATCGTCGTGATAACCTTCCATCCCAAGTCCTCTGGCGGCGGCGGCGGCGACAGGAGGTGCATAGGGCCTCGCCGTTATCGCAGTAATACGAGCCTGTGATTCTGCCTCGAGGCGGATTCGACTGTCTTCGCGGTCCTGAATAGCGAAGGTCTCAGCTTGATCGATTCGACGTTGATCTTGCTCCATTCGTTGCTCGACTTCTCGGACGCGAATTGCCGTTAGTGCGTCAACTGCTGGTAGTGCGACGGCAGGCTCGCCAGCAGAGGCACGAGGGCGACGATAAGAGGGGCGAGGTGCTGGTGCAGGTGAGGCTGATCGACCACGAGGGCGAATAGGGGCTCTCCCTGCGGCGGCAGCAGCAGTGCCACGAGTTGATACCATTGCGAGGTATGTAGGTACGAGTTTCCGATTAAATCACGCTTGCTACTGGATTGCAAATCACGACTACAGCTAATTCTAGTCAAGATCTCCTGATACGCCTTTCAACTGCAGTGGATGCTTTGTCTAGGGTTTAAAAGTCTGAAATTTAATTGAATATAACTTATAATTGATTTGAATCGCGCGAATCGTTCGAGCAGCAAGTTGATGAGGAGGGAAGAAGAGAAGAAGCTGAAGAGCAGAGATTTGTAGTGGCACGCCACCTAATTTCGCTTCACCTGTGCCCCTTATCGCCCCCATAA
>JAXDGO010000159.1:0-3166 GCA_034665005.1 Solirubrobacteraceae bacterium
AGAAGGTGGAAAGAGGGTACGGGGTATTTAGCCTTGAATTGGGTCACTACATCAGAATAAGCGAGCCACGCGAGTAGTTGTGCCTGGTATTTATATGAATCAAGTTGTAATAGGGTATTAGGTAAAGGGTCAAAGGTCAAGTAAAGCGCTCTTTAGGAGGTGTGTATTCTGTAATGTGGCACTTTGTCAGTGTTGGAGCCGATGGCATTCGAATAATAATACTACAGTAATTACTGCTAATTTATTATATCACGCGCATTTGTAACTTAATAATGCCTTTAACTGGTCAAACATGCCCCTACTATCGTGGCTAGCTGCTGCCAGACAAGGGGACAGACAGAGACGTTTACCTCGTAGTGATCGTTACAGGGTAATCGTCGGCTCGCTTACGGGCACTCCTACGTCGCATTCGCTCCTAGTCGGTGGAAGCGAAGTCGTCGGGCAACCGAAAATCGTCGCGAAGCAGAAAGCATCAACACCACACTGTATTTATACTGGTGATCAATGCTAGGTGCTGCGCAACAAATGCTATTAATGAACTAGACTATAATTGAACTAAATGACTCAAATGACTCGTCTGAACTCGAATCCTCCTCTTCAAAGGGAACAAAATCGTCCTGAAGCCAGTCTCTCGAGTGATCTACCTGGTCTTCTTGCACATCTGGCACCTCCTCCTGTATCCAATTCTTAGGATCACCTGCCTCAAAGCCTTCTAGGATAGTCTCTTGAGTATCCTCTTGGATATCTTGAGTTTCAGGGTCTGGGATTGGGATAGTTAGGTGTGCAAGCCCAATATCATCCTCTAAAGCCTTCCTCAATTCAGCCTTTCGTAGCCTCTCAATTCGACGCGCATGAACGCCAGCTTGATGCCGCTCTCGACGCTCTTTATTTGCCTTTATCCTCTTGGCTCTTTCAAGCCTTTTGGCCCATTTGCTCCTCTCGAGTGCCTCTTTAGCTGCAATTTGCTCTTGAGCTTGCTCAGTAGTCAGTTCACCACCTTTTTGAACTCGACGTCGACTAGTTGGCTTCTTTCGGACCACCTCTGAGAGTCTAGAGTATATCATATCCTTCTCAATTTGAGTCATATCACTGTCGTCAAGGATCCTATGCAAACCACGCTGAACTGAATCAAATTTGCGCTGAGTTGGACTACTTAGCTGGTCGACAATCTTTGGCTGTAATTCAGACCACTTTGTTCGGAACTCTTTAGTCGTACGTGGTGTTACAGGGAGTGTAGGTAAAGTAGGCTCTTTAGAGGCTGGCTCTTTCATGTATTTAGCCATCTTTTCAGCTACCTTTCGACGATTAATTGGCCACATCCCAGACGATGAAAAGGCATGCTGAATAGTCGTTTTTTTGAAGGTTTTACGTCGTATTCCAGACAAATCACGAAGAAACGATGAAATGGTGTAGTCGAAATCAAGGGTCTCGATTGCGCACTGAATTGCCTTGTTGTGCCAGTGCTTATAGGACTGAAAAACGCCAACATCAAGAGGTTGCATACAATGCGTAAGGTGTGCAGGGAACGTAAATGGGACAATGTTATTAGCCCTTGCTAAGAGAACAAACTGGGGAGTAAGATGGCTACCATGATTATCCATTAAAAGGATCTTATATGGTGTATCAGGGCCTGAATGAGTGTGCTGAATAAAGTGCTGCAAAAACCGATAAGTCAAAGTATCAGATGTAAATCCACTCTCTGATAAAAGGATCACTTCCTTATTTCCGACTCGTTCTCGATACCATGACTCCATATGGTGTTTTCCTTGAACAATTAGGATTGGAGGGAGTGAGAGTCCACTGGCTGAAGCTGCCTCAATGACTGTAATTGAACGTCGATTTTCGGGGCTAAGAGAGTACCACTATAATTTATTAGTATACTACTTATAAAGTAAATAAATCTTACCTCTTTGACATCTAAAGGCACATATATTTCTTCCCCTCGTGGACATCCAACTCTAAAACCAGTTTCATCAAAATTAAAGATATCCTGCTTTTGAACATGATATTTATCTACAACCTCCCTATACTTCTTAAACCACTCTTTTACCTCCTTTGTGTCTTGTGCACTAATTCGATCGCGTGCAATTGGCTTAGTCTTAATCTTATGTATCGGTTGAGTCTTCCACCACTTCTTAAACCATGATTCGGAAGGAGGGGGTAGGCTCTCTAGCTTTCGAAGATGGGTAATTGCACCAAGGATAACACCCTTAGTAGGTAGGTGGCCGTGTTCAAGGTATGATTGAATGAATCGATTTATACTCTGCTCTTGAGTAAGGGTCAAAATACGATTTTGACCTCCACGGCGGTGTAGGTGTGGTGTTGCATGAATTGAGCTACTCAAGGTAGTCCGAGTAAGCTGATAGATCCTTGAGGCAGTTGTAATTGACTCTTCAGGGTGCTCTGTAAGGAATGCCTTCGCGAGTTGTATACGCGTCTTTTGATCAAGTAAATCATTTGGGGTCGTCATTTTGAGAAGTAGGGTAGTGGTTGGATGGAATTAATGAGATAGAGTTTGTATGTGAGTTGCTAACAAATTTTATCGCGACGATTTTCGGTTGCCCGACGACTTCGCTTCCACCGACTAGGAGCGAATCCGACCTAGGAGTGCCCGTAAGCGAGCCGACGATTAAGGTTAAGAGACACATACTGAATGAAGGTGTGCGGCGGAAGTGGGCTGGCTGGTGATGGAAAAGAAGCGGGCTGACTAATGATTCCAGCCACAGGGCGCAGTCCGTACTCCAACTGGAGGTAGTACAGTAACTTAACTATGGGGAGCGGACAATTACTAAGCAAGCCGAATCGGCAGAAGCGGTGATTTCAGGCTACTAGCGCCGTTCCTGACTAGCGCCTGCCCCAGAAACACCGCTCGTGGCTCTCTTAGCTCGCTCCTCCTCCTCCGCGTCCGCTCTGGGCCCGCAATGTTGCCTCTCGCCATGTTGGGAGAAATGAGTATACATAGGGGCGTGGGCTCCTCCATGGAGAGGCATCATCAGAGTTCAGATCTCATTCAGTTTCAGAGTTCAGACTTCAAGGTCCCAAAGTTGACAGACAATCGATACCCTCGAGACACAGAAAAACATCCACATCCACATCCAGCCGCGCTCAAAACTTCAAAACTTCTGCAGATAGAAAGAAAACTAAATCTCACATTAACCGAGAAGAA
>JAXDGO010000160.1:0-7093 GCA_034665005.1 Solirubrobacteraceae bacterium
AAGTTAATCCCGTACAGGTCGCCCCAATTTCCTCCATCCATCACGCCAGTAAAAGTGTAGTCAGATGGCTCGCAGTGACCGTATGGCCAATCAACGTGCCTCACGTTGATAACCCATTTCTTTGTTCCATAGTCGTATGTGGGATCAGATGTAACCAGTGCCATATGGCCACGGTAGTCGGTGCCTTTGGAGTTCGGATCAAAGATCACAACCATTGACTTGCCACCAGAAGGGATTGTGCCATTCTCGAGAGGAACGACTCGGTGCCATCCATGACTCTTCATCCAGCTTTCCTGGTAACCGCCTGCGTAGTCAGGACCGCCTTCGAGTTGAACGCCTTCGCTGGCTAGAGTTTCGCGTACAAAGGTTACGCAACTGCAATTGTATGGTTGGCTCTGCGCTTGCGCGCTACCAATCCCTGAGCTTAGGGTTAAGAACAAGGACAAAATGCAGAGCAGGACTATAGTTCGTAGCTTCTGTCTGTGACACAACATCTACTGCGCCGCCCTTCAGCTGAGATGCGGTCGGCGCAACCGGTCGTGAGCGGTAGCAGCGAGCGCGCATAGTCTCTTAAGTTTCGATCAAAGCCAAACCCTACTGACGCTCTCTTGGGGCACGCGAGTGGCACGACGCACGGGTGGTGGCCGGGCGGCGGAGGTCTCGTGGGTGAGGCTTGTCACCGTTTGGCAGCGTCGGGCGGTGCCGGCCTGTACCCAATTTGTTACCGCGGCATCGGGTACAAGGTCGCTGAGGGGATTGGTCGAAGGATTTTCTCGACGGCCTCATACCGGTGGCTGCCTCTCAGAATCAAAGATCTGCTTCTGGCTCTCCGTTGCTAGTCCAGCCTTTAGTGCGTGCGGAGTCACCTACTGAGACGAATTTGGCCTCAGCCGTCTACCGAAGCGCCCGGTTCTGCTCGCGTAGATTTCGCCGCTTCTTCTTCCAACGCGATCGCCTGACACCCTGTACTGGTGACGCTACCGTCTGCACTAGGCCTGCGCCTGGCACTGCCGTCGCCGCAGCCGTATCCACATGAGCCCCGAACCGCCGTTGCGGCACTAAGAGAGCTGAGACGCAATTGCATCATTGAGCATGTCGGAAATTTCCAGCAACTCAGCCTTCTTGCCATAGATGTGAATAGCAGCAAATTGGCCCATTGTCAGGTCAAGCGACTTGTTGACAATGCCAAGATGCGGTTTGATGGTGGTGATATCACGGAGCAGGATCTGTTGAGTTCCCCCCCTGCTGTCCTTGATGATCATTCGCTCATTTGTTAGGGTGCAGGCACACGGACCGAGAGGGTGACCCTTCCCATCGTAATAGGTGCCACCCTGAATGTTGAATTGATTAAGCACGCGGTCAGGCATGAGATGATTTCCCTTCGACTGAGGGGCTTCGACGGTAGGCTAACCTTGTCAGATCCTGCCGGTACCGCTACAGCCCACGGCGGTAAGAAGTTGGAGGAATCTTGCGGGGCATGGGCCCACCTTCCCGACCATGTTGAGACGCGGTACGTGTCTCGGCGGTTACAACATGTGGCCGTACCCATAGCGTTATCAGCACAGCCAGATGGCCTAACCATCGCCTGAACACGAGTTAAAGTTACGTTAGCGCTGCATGCGGACGCAGTTTCACCCAAAGAGACTAGTTTAGATGGCTCGCACAGCTATCCTGATCTTGCGTAGCCCCCCGTTCATCCGGTTGCTCAGAGTGACCTAGCAACGAGTGGGAAGCCGAGCACGAGTATCGAGTGTGCGCAACTAAGCACTCATCGTGACAGCAGTACGTGGACAGGACGACTGTTGATCTTAGCGGCTTCGGCGGACGTTGCTTAGTGAGCCCCAGTTTGGAAGGCTGCGCTCACTGCGCCGTCAGGGGCCGCTATCGGTGGTCAGGTCGGGTCACAGCGCCCCGCTGTTGACCGTGGTTGACCGGTGGTAATGGCACGCTAATGGCACGCGCGGGGTGTTGGCCTGCCGCAGGACGGCAGGGGCGGGATCGGGTATCCCGTCGTGTCGGCGGGGTTGTCTCGTAGCGGACCAGGGGCAGGTGTCCAGGTGGAGCACCGCCTGCGCTGAACGACCTGGACACCTGCCCCTGGTTCGCTATGTCTTCAGAGCCGACGCGACGGGATACCCGCTCCCCTGGAGACCCACCACTATCCGGGCCCGGTCCTGGGGCCATCCCGGAGTGAGGCCCGCCGGAGGCACGTGTGTTTGGTCTAGAGCTTGGGAACCCTATAACCGTGCCCTGGTCCGGGCCTTGACCTGGGGCCGGCCGTGGTCAGGAGTGACCCCAGTTGACCGTTCCTGACCCTCTCTTGTGGCACGCTTGTGGCACGACGCACCGGGGGTCGGTCGAACACTGTGTGACGGGTTGTGCACGCCGAGCAAACCTGCGATCCGCCGTTCGGCTTGTCGGTAGCGGGCCAATATATTCGTATGTCGCGGCGCAGCACCATGGGCACCGGGCGAACCCGCTGGGTAACCGCCGTCACCCGAAGGCGCTGTCTGCTGGTGCCGGCGCCATATCTTAGGCGAAGTTGGTGGCACTTACGGCGGCAGGAGAGGGACCAGACCCATGGCAGCTACGGAGGAAGAGATCCTCGACGGACTCGCCGAGATCGTCAGCGAGATCGCTGGTATCCCGACCGAGGACGTCCAGCTGGACAAGTCCTTCACCGATGATCTGGACGTCGACACCCTCTCGATAGTCGAGGTCGTTGTTGCGGCCGAGGAGCGCTTCGATGTGAAGATCCCAGATGATTACGTCAAAAACCTAAAGACTGTCGGGGACGCAGTGGACTACATCCTCTATCACCAGGCTTAGATGAGCGCGACGGATCGGATCGTCGGCAGCTCCACGTGTCACGAGTATTTGGTGAGAGTCGGGAGGCTCGGTAGAGCTGTCGTTGACGATCGCAAAAGCTGTGGTTGTGCGCGAAGACCCTTCGACAGCGTGTCAGAGTGTCGTGGTCTCCGGACGCAGGCGAATCTCCTCTGCTAGACAATACGGAAATAGCTGGCTCTGGAATGCGACCGACGTTGCCGGAGGACCGCCTTGCAAAAGACGGGGCCGTACACTCCGTGAGCTGGGAAGCGTGCTCATTCACAAGCAGCGAGATTCTGTCCGCACTTTCCGGTGATTCCCCGTGCGTCCCGTGGGAACGGGCACGCGAGAGGCACGAACCAAGATCGACCCTGGTTGCTTACGCCGCCCGATGACGGCTCGCTGGCAATGACCACGCGGGAGTCTCAGCTCGGATGAACACCCGACCCTAAGGGCGCGGACCTCCGCGGAAGGCGCCGATGGGCTCGGGCGGCCTCGATCCTCCGGGAAGGTGATCGAGGCGAGCGCAAGGATACACATCCATATGCGGACCGGGAGAGGTCTGCACTGGAATGGCTTCGTGATGCTGTGGATATGGATGCTGTCTTTCCGGAGCCGCCCTGTGGGGCAGGGACGGGTTGATGATCGGTTGGGGGGTGAGTGGATCACTGTTGATGTTCTGTGGGGTGGTAGTGGGTTGTACCGCCTGGCTTACCAGAGCGGTCATGGCTCGTTATCAGACAAGCCGTGGTGTGGATGGCGCCGCGGCCGGGGTCGGGACGCCAGTGGAGGTAGTCGTGAGGAGAGACCTGAGGTGATCGGATGTCGTTGAGTCCGGCTGAGGTTGATGATGTCGTTTTCAGTCATCCGCCGGTGGGCGAGCCTGGGTATCACGAGGATGAGGTGGATGAGTTCCTCGATCTTGTTCACGCTGAGTTAACTCGGTTGGTTGAGGAGAACAACGCTCTGCGCGACCAGGTTGAGCAGCTCGATCAGCAGTTGCGCGCAATACCCGGTGGCACCGGGCGCTGCCCTGGACCGCGGCGGTCTGTGGGGCCGGTGATGACGAGGATTCGGTCATTGATCAGCAAACAGAGCCCGCGGGATGTTGATGACGATCTTCAGGTCAGCGCGGTGGTGGTTCGTGCCCAGGACATGGCCAACCAAGTTGTTGATGAAGCCCACGCCGAAGCGGACAGGACACTTGACCAAGCGCAGGCCCGCTGTGCGCACTTGCTCGCCGAGGCACAACACAGGGCCGAGGACATGGTCAGCGAAGCCACGACCCGGGTTGAGATCCTGCTCCAGGATGCCCGCAGCACCGCCGAGGTTGCGCACCGCCGGTCCCGGGAGAAGGCCGTGTCCCTGGAGCAGGCCGCGGCACGCACACACGCCGAGACTCTGGCCGTATTCAACCACGACAAGACTCTCCTAGAGAGCACGATCGATGACCTGCGGGGCTTCGAGCGGGAATATCGCCTTCAATTGACACTCTCTTTGCAGTCACTGCTTCAGGAGCTAGATGGGCCCACGTCCACCGCGCCGGCGGACCCGGTACCTACGGAGCAAGACCTGGTGAGTTCAGGGCTGGGTGCACGCGGTGACACCGGCCAATCCCCACCAGGATGAGAACCAAAGATGAGAACGAACCACCGGGGTTCCGTTCCTCGCGGAGACCTTCGCCCGTGGGGGCGCCACCCGACAGGATTACCCTGCGACACATGGTTTAGGAATGGTTCGTCTGTAACAGGCTGTGCGTAGCGTGTGACGTGCCGCTTTGCTTGATTCGTCGGCTGTCGGACTCGTAGTCATTTCGTACTGGCTTCGCGTTTCGCACCTTGCTTCGTCTAGCTCGGTGAAAATTGGGGGTTGAGCTACTTGGCATCCAATGCGATGGAGGCGAGCTTGTGGAACCAGCCGGACGAGAACCGCAGAATGTGGTCGGGGTTGCCCCGTGCGCGACGGACGGGTCCTCTGGCGTTGCGGTTATTGCGCCCACCGCAGACACTCAGCTGGATAGGGACGCCCCTTCATGTTGTGGGCAGCGCTGTGGGCAGACGGGTGCCGGATCCGTCGGTTCGGCCGTTGCGAACCAGGACCAGTTCGCGAGTTGGTCAGCTGCGGCGGAGGGCGCGGTGAGCGACGGCGCCAGACCCGGCTCGCCGTCGGGGAGGTAGTGTTTCACAGGAGGAGCCGGCTGGTGCGAGTCAGCCTCATGGGGTGGCAGGTCGGTATTGGGGTGATCCGCTGCGGCCAGCGATGACTGGGTGCCCACCGCGGCTGAGCTGAGCTCGGCGTCAGCGAGGCGATGTTTCCCCCGGTCTTCTCCCTGGTGCAGCGGGGCGTCACTGGGCGGGACGTCGGCATTGATCCGCTCGCCACGCAACTGGTCATACAGGGGTGTCGGTCTCACGGAGCCGCACCGTAGTGCCCGCTCTGCGTCCGTTGTGGTAGCCACGCTGATCGAAGAAGTGACTCCGCGTGGTCAACATGGGTACGCGCCGTATCCGCACCCCGTGCCTGGCTCCACGTCGGCGATGGTGATGCCGTGCTGCTACTGGCGATCTGGTAACCAGCCGAGGCGGGAGTACCGCCGTGCAAAGGTCCGGCTCATAACCGGCTGTGTGCAGAGAAGTGTTCTCGGGCACGGTCAGTGAGATTCTACCGTTGTTGTCCATGGTTCCCCCTGAGTCCCCGTGGCAACGGGCACACGAGGGGCACGAAGCAAGATCAACTAAATCGGCGTTGAGAGCCACTACGGCAACAGGGTCACCAGCGACCTCATGACGGCGGCGTGACGAGCCACTTCGATACCCTCACACGGACACTGCTCCTGCGCAGGGATGACGAGGTGGCGGTCCCGCGGCGGATCGGAACTAAAATCATCGAACAAAGGGAATGGACCGGTAGTCAACCGTGGCGGTGCAAGGTTGGGCAGAGCCCGCGGGTCGGAAGGTGTACATGGGCAACGCGTCATTCGGACGAGTTAAGTGCAAGAGATGCGGCTTTGAGTTCCCGGACAAAGCCTCGATCGACGAAACGACGCTGCCGTGCCCGCGCTGCGGGGCGACCGAGGGCCGGACCTTTCATGTGCGCGTTGAGGACTCGGCAAGCGTACGAGAACTTCTTGCAACGAAAGCTAAACGCGTTGGTGAGAAAAAGCCGTATGTCGAGAGCCAGGGAGGCCAGCAGCTGCACCGCATCACCGGGCGATGGATGAACAAGCGCCGTGTCATTGATCGCGACGCGGACCTGTACGGGGAAGTTGTTACTGATGCGGAGACCGGCGTGATTGTGCACGAATGCCGCGAGCCACTGAGTGAGCACCGAGGACATGGCCCCCGGGAGACGGCGTCAAAGGTAAGTGAAACGGATCAACTCGGCCACTGAGAAAATCGCTCGCCTGGTCGGCCGTCGAGCTGCGATCCAAGCGATCCGCGCGATTACGCCCAGACTGGCGCACACATCGACGATCGTTATTTCTTCCATCGTGCAGCGAAGGCCTGCCGGAGGTAGGTGCGGTGATCGCGAGCTTGGGAATCTCCCTACCGTGCCTGGCGATACCGGCTGACCTGCGTATGGCCTGCACCCTGGCGTACCGCCGTTGGCCGCCGCTGTTGACCGTTCGTTACAGCACGCGGACAGCACGACGCTGGTTGTCCCGCATTGGTGCTTGTTTGCTCACAGTCCGGCCACTCGGGTGCTTCGCAGCGAGGGCACGGATTCAGATCATCTGCTCGCGGGGTTGTGCGGGCTTGCCACAGGACGCGACGGGATAGCTGTGCCCCTGGTGACTCGTACGATCCCGTGCCCAGCCCTAGGAGACCCCCCAGAGCGAGGCCCGCCGGAGGCACCTGTGTCGGCCAGAAGCGTGGGCGCCGTTGCTCCGCGCTCGTTTCGGCCGCGTGATTGCTTCACCCATTTGAGCGGACGTACGAACAGAGCCCTCTAGGTGTCGAGTCGTGGAGTCGAAGCATGGGCTAGGGATGTCGTTGCCGACCCGCGGGGAGTTTCGTGCTTCTTACCTTGGTGAGATCATTTGGCGTCGCTCTGGCATCTGTTCTGTCGATGCTAATGGCGGTACCCGCGCAAGCAGACTCTGCCCTGTTTCAGTCACCAACGCAGTATCCTGGGTTGCCCGGTCTGGGTCATGGCGCGGTGGTCAGCGGCGACTTCAACGGTGACGGCTCCCCCGACCTTGCGGTCGTCGATCTTGCGGCGGGCGGTGTGCGGGTGCTGCTCAATCGGGGCCATGGCAACTTCG
>JAXDGO010000161.1:0-2598 GCA_034665005.1 Solirubrobacteraceae bacterium
AAACGGCTGGTGACAGCACTGGCAGGCGTCGGTCTGATGCTGGCGTTGACGCCGCCCGCGGTCGCCCCGGCGGCCGGCAACACCGCCACCTCACTGATACCCCTCAACGACGGCAGCCAGCTGGAAACCCGCGCCACGCTCGACTGCCACGGCGCGAATGGCAGTTGCGACTTCACCGTCAGCGCGGACCGCAGGACCGGTGATGCCGTCGACGGATTCCCGCACGACCTCTGGTCGCGGCAAAGCACCGACATCCGCTCAATGGACCGCACGTTGTACCTCGACGTGCACGCCACCGCGCAATACGACCGGGTGTTCAAAGAAGGCGGGAACGACAACGTCACCACGATCTACATGGGCGAGGGACCGCTGGAGAAGTATCAGACCACCGGCCGGATCGACGCGACCGATTGGCACACCGGCCAGTCGCGTACCAATGTGCCGGTCATCATGTGCACACACATCCAGGTGGTCTACGGCGGAAACAACATCACCTCACCGAGCACCTGCGCACAAGCCAACTTCTCCTGAAGCTGAGTCGTCAAAGCTTCTGCGACAACACGTTTGCGTACGTGTCGCCGCATTGTCACCGGGCCTCGAGAAAGGTGATCACCGCTCGAACGCGGCGGTGATCATCGGCGGTTTCAGGCAGGTTCAGCTTGCTCAGGATGCTTCGCACGTGCTTCTCGACGGTGCCTTCGGTGAGCCACAGCCGACGGGCGATGCCCGCGTTGGTGCGCCCCTCCGCCATCAGCGCCAACACCTCATGTTCGCGAGGACTGAGAACAGCGAGCGGATCTTCGCGTCGGCGTCCGGAAACCAAATCTTGGATGAGCGCGGGGTCGATTACTGAGCCGCCGTTAGCAATCCGTTGTAGCGAATCGACAAATTCCACCACATCGGTCACCCGACTCTTGAGGAGATAACCGATTGCATGACCGCTGGACAAAAGCTCCACCGCGTGCTCGACCTCGACATGCGCCGACAAAACCAAAATGCCGATTTCGGGCAGTTCACCGCGGATGACTCCGGCCACGTCAAGACCCTCGGTGGTGTTGGTCGGCGGCATACGGATGTCGACGACAAGCAAGTCCGGGTTTTCCGCACGGACCAAGGCGAGCGTTTCGGTGGCATTGCCAGTCTGGCCGACAACGTCGAACCCGGAGCGCCCGAGCAGGCTCGACAACCCTTCGCGAAGAAGGACGTCGTCGTCAGCCACAATCACGCGTAGAGCGCTACTCCGCGAAATTGCTCCTTCTCCTGGCGCACTCTGCGTATTGCTGGAGTCCACTCCCATGCGGCCCCGTCCTCTCGGCCATTCGACCGATCACATCTTGCTACGGACGCACCCGGAAAGTCACTGACTGCACGATTGACAGTTAGGCCGGCAACCCGATGAGTCGGAGATGACGTTCAGCCGGTGCTGTAAGCCCAATAGTCATAAGCGCCGGGCACCGGGCACAGGTCGTGGTATGCGGCCAGCACGAAATGAGCCGCTTCGGCGGTGTTCAGCTGTGGATGGTCCCGCACCAGGCCCGCGGCCACCTGAGTGCCCTGGGCGTGCTGATTCCACAGTTGCCAGCACACGTTGTAGCCGTCGCCCAGCATCGCCGGATCGGTTCCGGTGACGCCCGCAGACCGTACGGTGGCCAAGAAGTCCTGAGGTGTGCCAGGTTGCGATGGCTGGTTGGCGCCGGCCGTCGTGACCGGGTCGGCGCCGGCAGGCGCGGCCAGGCCTACGGAAATGACGGCTCCAGCGGCACCGATGAGGACTTGGGCCAACCTCAGTGGATTGGTTATGCGATTAGTAATCATATCTGTTGCCTCCCTTTAATTTTGGTGTTTTGACAAAGTCGTGGCCGAGGTCGACTGCTCGGCTGGATTAGTGCGAGCCGCGCCATGCGCGTACGCGCCCGGCCCAAGCCCGATCAGGGACAGCCAGAAAACGACGGTGACTACGGCCAATAACGCGGTGGCGATGAGGTGCCGAAACAGCGTCCTGCTGTAGGGGTTTCCGGTTTGAAGGCGCAATGACTGCTGCCCGCGATCGAGATCGTCACCGCATCCAACTGACCGAATTTCGGCTATCATCGATTGCGAAACGGCGGAATCCAGCTGCGATGAGGGTATTTCGTACCGGTAGCTCTTCATAGCTGTAAGCGTCGCGCGGTATAGACAGAAAGACATCGCGGCTAACGCCCATTGACCATCCCCGTTAGCGGCAGTTGGCCATTACCAGCTACCTGCAATGAACCCAGCGCGGGGCACCGCACATCACAAAGGACGGCGTGAGATCTACGGGACTACTTGCTATTACCGATGCGACCGAGGGCTGCGCTGATCGCACTAGCGGAAAGGGCTGACTTGGCGAGGAAACCTATGGCGGGGCTGGTCTCGATCATGTCCGTCAGGTCGGGCTCGGCGTGGGTAGAGATCAGTATGACCGGGGCCGTTGGCGCACTGTCGATCTCGTGAAGAGCCTCCGCGAGATCGAAGCCGCTTTCTTCGCCGATGTTTACATCGACCAGTGCTACGTCGGGTCGCAGCTCTTGGACGGACCGGAGCGCGTCGGCATTCGTTGATGCCACACCGACAACG
>JAXDGO010000162.1:0-2725 GCA_034665005.1 Solirubrobacteraceae bacterium
CCGCTGCGCATGGCCAAATACTTCGTCACGCATCCTCGACTGCTCGGCGCGTTGCCGGTGCTGCGCGACGCGAACAAGGTGCCGGCCAGCTACGCCACCATCGAATACCACGGCCTGCACGCTTTCCGCTGGATCAGCGCCGACGGTAACGCCAAATTCGTTCGCTACCACCTGATCCCCGCCGCGGGTGAGAGCTACCTCTCGGGACCGGATGCCCACGGTATGGGCCCCGACTTCCTCACCGACGAGCTGAATACGCGTCTGACACAAGGGCCGGTCCGGTTCGACTACCGCGTGCAAATCGCGGGACCACAGGATTCGACCATCGACCCGTCGGCGCCGTGGCGGAGTGCGGAGACGATCACCGTCGGCACCCTGGAAATCACCGGCCTCGACACCGAGCGCGAGCACGGAGACGACATCGTCGTGTTCGACCCGATGCGGGTGACCGACGGCATCGAACCCTCCGACGATCCGGTGCTGCATTTCCGCAGCCTCGCGTATTCGGCCTCGGTCAAGCTACGCACCGGCGTAGACCGCGGCTCGCAAGCGCCTCCCGCCTGAAGCAAAGCCGCTCAGCTGCACGATTCTTGGCGCAAACTGATGCCGTACTAAGGTCTTTGGGAGTGTCGCCTTCGCATATGGTTTGGATCGCCCTGGCCGGGCTCGCCGCCGGCGCAATCAATGCGCTCG
Source organism: Solirubrobacteraceae bacterium (assembly GCA_034665005.1). GTDB lineage: Bacteria > Actinomycetota > Thermoleophilia > Solirubrobacterales > Solirubrobacteraceae > Palsa-744. The sequence continues at coordinate 694 of JAXDGO010000162.1, forward strand.
TTGGATCTGGAACCCTGATCACCTTCCCGACGCTGATCGCCCTGGGCTATCCGCCGGTCACGTCCACCATGTCCAACGCGATCGGTTTGGTGGCGGGCAGTGTGTCGGGCACCTGGGGTTATCGCGCCGAGCTGAGTGGTCAGCGGGATCGATTGCGCTGGCAGATCCCGGCTTCGCTGGTCGGCGCCACCCTGGGCGCGTTCCTGCTGCTGCATTTGCCCGAATCGGTGTTCGCCGAGGTTGTGCCGGCGCTGTTGGTGCTGGCCCTGTTGCTGGTGCTGGTCGGCCCGCGGATTCAGTCCTGGGCGCGCCGACGGGCCGAAGAAGCCGGGCGATCCCCCGAACACATCACACCGGTACGGATGGCGATCCTGGTGATCGGCACGTTCGGCGTTGGCGTGTACGGCGGCTACTTCACCGCCGCACAGGGCATCCTGCTGGTCGGCGTCATGGGCGCGCTGCTGCCGGAGTCGGTGCAGCGCATGAACGCCGCGAAAAATCTGCTGGCGTTAGTGGTGAATATCGTTGCCGCGGTGAGCTATACGTTGGTGGCATTCGATCGGATCAGTTGGCTGGTTGCCGGACTGATCGCGGCGGGCTCGCTGATCGGCGGATGGATAGGCGCGCGCTACGGACGCCGGCTGTCGCCGAATGCGTTGCGCGCCACGATTATCGTGGTCGGCCTGATCGGGCTGTATCGCCTGCTTACGGTGTAGCGCGGATCGTCGCGCGCGTCAGCCCCGCGTGACGGCCGCGGCATCGGCGATGACGTCCATCATGTCGCCGCGCTTTTGCCAAACCTTGCGCTGCCGCATCGCCCCGTTGCCCTGCGCCGTGATGCGGTCGAGTTCTTCGGTGACGCGGTCGTATTCGCCGAGCGCATCCAGTGCCGGGCGCACCCGTTGCACCAGTGCATCCAAATGCTGACGTGCCGGCACCGCGCCGCTGTCGTGCAGCGGGTCGAGCAAGTGCCCCGAAAGTCCGTCGTGGGCGGCCTTCCAGTATGCCGCCCGCAGTGCTGCCGGCGGCAGCCGCCCGCCGTCGTCGCCGCGTCCGTGTGCTTCGAGCGCCGTCATCACCGCGGCCCTGATCAGGGTGGCGAGCAGCACCGTTTCGTCGACGGTCGCCGGTACGTCGGCCACCCGCACCTCGACCGTCGGGAAATTCGCTGACGGGCGCACGTCCCAATAGATCATCTTGTGATCCAGAATCACCCCACTTTCGACCAGCATGCGCACGGTGCGGTCGTACTGCTCCGGTGAGGCGAAGAACGGGGGCGCACCGGCTGCCGGCCAGCGCCTCCACAGGATGCTGCGCCAGCTCGCATAACCGGTGTCGGTATTGCGATACAGCGCCGAATTCGCTGACAACGCAAGCAAAGACGGCAGCCACGGTCGCAGCCAGTTGCTGACTTTGATCGCGGCCGCCCGGCCGGGTACCTCGACGTGCACATGGCAGCCGCAGATGCCTTGCTCGTGCGCGACCATCCCGAACTGCGCACCGATCCGCCGATAACGCTCGGTATCGGTGATCGGGAACTCGTGCGGTGTGACCGGCGCGAGCCCCAGCGCCAGCAGGTGAACCCCGCTGGCCTCGGCAGCTTCGGCCGCGGTGCGCCGCAGCAGTGCGAGCTCGGCACCGAGTTCGGCGCTACTCGCGGCAACGGCGGAGGTGGTTTCGACCTGGCAGCTGCTCAGTTCCAGCTGCAGTGTGGTCCCACGGCGCTTGGCCTCCGCGGCCACCTCGCTATTGCATGGGGCCGGCTCGCCAGTTTCGGGATCGACGAGGAGAAACTCCTCCTCCACGCCGAAAGTGGGTAGGTGATGCATCCAGCCCAATCAACCTTTCGACCCGAGAAGGCGACCGTGGCTCACGGTAGGTCGCTACCGAGCCAGGGCGGAGTCCGCGGTCGGGTAAATGGGCAGCACGCCGCTGAGCCCGCACGCGTCGACAATTCGGGCAACGGCTGGCTGCCGGCTGACCAGCCGCAGTTCGACCCCGCGACGGCGGAGATTTTCTGCTTCCTCGGCCA
>JAXDGO010000163.1:0-2831 GCA_034665005.1 Solirubrobacteraceae bacterium
ACAGGCCGCCGAACGACCAGAACGCCTGTCCGCCCAGGTTGGCCTGGTTTTCCTGGTCGAGGATCAGCACCTGCAGACCGCGGTCGGCCGCCTCGCAGGCGGCTACCAATCCGGCCAGTCCCGCTCCGACGATGATGACGTCAGTGGCCTGTCGCGCCGAGCCGGCCCGGGTATCGCTCATGCCGCTACAGGGTAACGACCTTCGCGGTCAGGCCGCGTCCAGCACCGCCCGACTGGCTCGCCACTGGTACACGGTCGGCGTCGCCTCGTGCAGCAAAGCGAGGTCCACGGCGTCGAGCATCGCCTGCAGCGGACCAGTTCGGCGTAGCTGCGGTGCGGCCACGGCGACCCGCACAACTCCGCCGCGGCGCGCAATTCGCTCAGCGGACAGCACCAGCATCCGGCACCACCACGGCTCCGACAGGAAACCTTCGCCGATGCCGAGCACCCGGCCCCGCTCGGTGGTTTGCCGGACCAGGTCGGTGGTCCCGTGCAGGGCCGCCAGCAGGCGGAACCCGTTCAGCGGCAAAGCTTTCACCGTTCCCGACGACACTGTCCAGCTGGGCGCGGCGAACAGCCGGGTCCGCAGGCCCAGATGCTCGAGCACCCGGTCGGCGGCCATCAGCCGCAGGTTGGCCTCGTGGGTCGGCAGCGCCGCGAACTCTCCGCGCCGCTTCTTGGTGGCCGCCTCGTCATAACCGTGCAGCAGGACGGTGTCACCTCCGGCGCGGCGAGCGGCCAGCCACTCCACCGTCTCCGCATCCTGGTCAAGGCGGTATCCGCCCTTCAGCCGCGGCGCCACCAGCAGCGACACCGGCACCCCTCGGGCGTCCATTTGCCCGCAGAACGCGTCGACATCGGCGAGGGTGCGCTCGCTGATTCCTGACACCGAGACGATCAACTTTCCAGACATGCCTTCAATTCTGGCGACGTCAGGTGTCCAGACAGTGAAATCCACACAGATGTCCGGCGTCGGGTGCGCTCCGATAACGGCCGAGCAGCTAATTCGGCAGCACGGCCTCGATGGCGGCGACGACCTCGGGGGCGTCCGGCGCGGTGCGCGGCCGGAATCGGTTGACGACGGCTCCGCCCGGAGCGATGAGGAACTTCTCGAAGTTCCACTGCACGTCACCGGCCTCGCCTCGGGCGTCGGGCGTCTTGGTCAGCTCCGAGTACAACCGGTGCCGGCCCGGGCCGTTGACCTCTGCTTTGGCCAGCAGTGGAAACGTCACACCGTAGCTGGTCGAACAGAACGTCTGTATCTCGTCGGCGCTGCCCGGCTCTTGGCCCATGAATTGGTTGCACGGCACGCCGACCACCGTCAATCCGCGCTCGGCGTAGGTCTCGGCGAGTTGCTGCAGTGCGCTGTATTGCGGTGTCAAACCGCATCGCGACGCCACGTTCACCACCAGGACGGCCCGGTCGGCGTAGTCAGCCAGCGATGTCGGCCGGCCGTCCAGAGTGGTCAGGGTGATGTCGGCGACCGGCGATCCGCTCATATCTGGAACGTTACCGCGGTGGAAAGTAGCCGCAAAGTAGCTTGGTCGGCTACGTATCGTCACTAGTCTGACAGCCGTGGTGAACCGCGCCGTCGACCCGCAGTCGCCCGCAGAGCAGTTGACCGACGCGGAACGCACCTCCCCCGATCGACTCGACGCGCGCCTGTTGCGTATCGCCGGGGTGTGCGTGATCGCCACGGTGATGTCCATCCTGGACACCACGGTGGTCAGCGTCGCGCAACGCACGTTCATCGCTGAGTTTCAGTCGACCCAGGCTGTGGTGGCGTGGACGATGACCGGATACACCCTGGCGCTGGCCACGGTGATCCCGCTGACCGGTTGGGCTGCTGACCGGCTTGGCACCAAGCGACTGTTCCTGGGGTCGGTGCTGGCGTTCACCGCCGGCTCATTGCTGTGCGCCGCAGCACCGAACATCGAGTCGCTGATCGGGTTCCGGGTGCTGCAAGGCCTCGCCGGCGGGATGCTGATGCCGCTGAGCTTCACGATCCTGACCCACGAGGCCGGCCCCAAGCGGCTCGGCCGCCTGATGGCGGTGCTGTCCGTGCCGATGCTGCTGGGCCCGATCGGTGGGCCGATCCTGGGCGGCTGGCTGATCGGCAAATACGGCTGGGAGTGGATATTCGCGATCAATCTGCCGATCGGCATCGTCGCACTCGTGTTGGCGGCCGTGGTGTTCCCGAAGGACCGGCCGTCTCCGTCGGAGACGTTCGACTTCGTCGGCATGCTGCTGCTGTCACCCGGCCTGGCGACGTTCCTCTACGGAGTGTCCTCGCTGCCGGGTCGCGGCACAGTGACCGACCGCCACGTGTGGATCCCCGCTGCCTTGGGCGCAGCATTGATCTGCGGGTTCGTCGTTCATGCGCTGCACCGCGCCGATCACCCGCTGATCAACCTGCGCTTGTTTTCGATCAGGGTTTTCGCGCTGGCCAATTCGGCGATGTTCATCTACGGGGTGGCCTTCTTCGGCGCCGGCCTGCTGTTCCCCAGTTACCTCCAGCAGGTGTTGCACCAGACGCCGTATCAGTCCGGCGTGCACATGATCCCGCAGAGTCTGGGCGCAATGCTGACCATGCCGGTCGCCGGAACGTTCATGGACAAGCGCGGCCCGGGCAAGGCGGTGCTGGTCGGCATCACCCTGATCCTTGCCGGTATGGGCACTTTCGCCTACGGCGCCTGGCAGCAAACCGGCTACCGGCCCAGCCTGCTGGTCGGCCTGGTGGTTCTGGGCCTGGGCATGGGCTCGGTCATGACACCGCTGTCCGGCTCGGCGATGCAGGCGCTGAATCCTCACCAGATCGCGCGCGGTTCGAC
>JAXDGO010000164.1:0-3201 GCA_034665005.1 Solirubrobacteraceae bacterium
GAGGACATCGGGATCGGTGTCGCTCGCGCGATTCGCACCGCGCTCTCCGGCCGGCCCGGTGGTGTCTACCTTGACATCCCGGGCGCGGTGCTCGCCCAGGCGATCGACGCCGGGGCCGCTGCGGACACCATCTGGCGAGTCGTCGACCCGGCTCCGCGGCAATTGCCCGCCGCCGACGCTGCTGACCGCGCCCTGGGCCTGCTAAGCGAAGCGCGGCGACCGCTGATCGTGTTGGGTAAAGGCGCCGCATACGCCCAAGCCGACAAGACGATCCGCACCTTCGTCGAGTCCACCGGCATTCCGTTTCTGCCCATGTCGATGGCCAAAGGGCTGCTGCCGGACTCGCACCCGCAATCCGTCGCGGCAGCACGGTCGCTGGCGCTGTCCCGTGCCGATGTGGTGCTGTTGGTCGGTGCCCGATTGAATTGGCTACTCAGCCACGGGGAGTCACCGCCCTGGTCGGCTGATGTGCGGTTCATCCAGGTCGACATCGAGGCGTCCGAATTCGACAGCAACCGGCCGATCGCGGCACCGCTGACCGGCGACATCGAGTCGGTGATCTCAGCGCTGATCGACCGTTCACAGACCCGGCCGATCGCCGCCCCGGCCGCCTGGACTACGGAACTCGGCGAACGCAAGGCCCACAACGAGGCCGCGATGCGCAAACGGCTGGCCGACGACCCGCACCCGATGCGGTTCTTCAACGCGTTGCGCACCGTCCGCGACGTACTGGCTGAGCACCCGGAGGCCTACGTGGTCAACGAGGGCGCCAACGCCTTGGACGTCGCCCGCAACGTGATCGACATGGAAGCTCCGCGGCACCGGCTCGACAGCGGAACCTGGGGCGTGATGGGTATCGGCCTGGGCTACGCCATCGCCACTGCCGTCGAGACCGGACACCCGGTTGTCGCAATCGAAGGTGACAGCGCATTCGGATTCAGCGGCATGGAATTCGAAACGATATGCCGCTACGGGCTACCGATCACCATCGTCATCCTCAACAACGGCGGCGTGTACCGCGGTGACGAGCAGACAGACGCCGGCGCCGGTCCCGCGCCGACCGTGCTCAGCGCCCGCGCGCGCCACGAGTTGATCGCAGAAGCGTTCGGCGGCAAGGGATATCACGTCACCACGCCGACGGAGCTGGAGTCCGCGCTGAGCGACGCGCTGGCGTCCGGGCGGCCGGCGATCGTCGACTGCCAACTCGACCCCGCCGCCGGCGTGGAAAGCGGGCATCTCACCAGCCTCAACCCCAAGAGTGCGGCCACACCGTCGGCGCTACGGTAGCTGATACCATTGCTGCTTCCGCTGCCCTGCCGGTGCGGCCTCACTGTCTAAGATTGAGGACATGCCCAAGCCTGTCATCGTCAGTGCGGTGCGGACCGCGATCGCAACCTCGTTCAAGGGTTCGCTGGTCAACACGCCCGCTGAAGTGCTCGCGACCACCGTGCTGCAGGAAGCCATCCGGCGATCCGGTGTCGAGCCCAGCGCCCTCGACGATGTCATCTTCGCCGAATCACTTTACGGCGGAGGCGATTTGGCGCGCTACGCCGCTGCGGCTTGTGAATTGTTCTCGGTGCCGGGACAGGCCGTCAACAGGCATTGCGCGGGCAGCCTGACCGCCGTTGCCAACGCGGCGGCTCAGATCGGCTCTGGCGTCGAAAAAGCCGTGGTCGCCGGAGGGGTGCAGTCATTGTCGACCGGGCCGCTGATGAAGTGGCGGATTCCGGGTCCCACACTGGAATTCGAAGAGCAGTGGATCCCGTCGTCGCATCCGGCGACGGCTGATGCGCCAACCCGCGACATGTCGATCACCGTCGGCTGGAACACCGCCAAAGCCGCCGGCATCAGCCGTGAGGACATGGATGCGTGGGCGCTGCGCTCCCATCAACGCGCTGTCGCGGCGATCGACGACGGCGCCTTCGCCGACGAGATCATTCCGCTCAAAATCCAGGGGCCCGACGGCGGGTTCGTCGACTTCAGCGTCGACGAGCACCCTCGGCGCACCACCAGTCTGGAGAAGCTGGCGTCGCTCAAGGTGTTGCATCCTGAGATCGACGGGTTCTCCATCACCGCGGGCAACAGCAGCGGCACCAACGACGCCGCCGCCGCACTCACTCTCGTCGACGACCAGTACGCCAAGTCGGCGGGCCTGACCGTGCTCGGAGCGGTGAAGACCTGGGCGACGGCGGCGGTCGAGCCACGCGACACCGGCTTGGCGGCGGTCCGGGTAATCGGCAAGGTGCTGAAAAGGGCCGGTTTATCCGCATCCGACGTCACGTTGTGGGAGATCAACGAGGCGTTCGCGTCGGTGCCGATCGCCGCCTGCCGCGGATACGGCTTGGACGAGGACCGGGTCAACTTCTACGGCAGCGGTTGCAGTCTCGGCCACCCGATCGCGGCGACCGGCGCCCGGATGTTGACCACACTGGTGCACGAGTTGGGCCGGCGCGGCGGCGGAATCGGGGTGGCCGCGATGTGCGCCGGCGGCGGTCAGGGCGGCGCGGTTGTCGTCGAGGTTTAACCCGGCGAGGAGGCACCGAACAATCGAGGGTCAGCTTTCAGCGCAGCGGTAGGCCGGTGACAGCCCTTGCCATGACAAGCCGCTGGATCTCGCTGGTGCCCTCGAAGATGGTGAAGATCTTGGCGTCGCGGTGCATGCGCTCCACCGGATACTCACGGGTGTAGCCGTTGCCGCCGAGGATCTGGATGGCTTCCTCGGTGACGTAGACGGCGGTTTCGCTGGCAACCAGCTTGGCCATTGATCCTTCGGCGTTTAAGAACGGCTTGTTGTTGCGGGCCATCCACCCGGCGCGCCACACCAGCAGCCGTGACGCGTCGATCCTGGCCTTCATGTCGGCCAGTTTGAAGCCGATTGCCTGGAAGTCGCCGATCTTGCGGCCGAATTGCTCACGTTGCTGTGCGTACTCCAAGGCGTACTCGTAGGCGGCGCGGGCCACTCCCAACGCCATCGCCCCGACCGTCGGCCGGGTGCGCTCGAACGTCACCATCGCCGCCTGCCCCGCAGCGCGCTTTCCTTCTCGCACCCGCGCGATCCGGTGGTCGAACTTCTCCTTGCCGCCCACCAGCAACCCCCCCGGAAGTCGGACGTCCTCCAGCACCACCTCGGCAGTGTGGGAGGCGCGGATACCGTGCTTGAGGAACTTCTGACCCTGCTTGAAGCCCGAGGTGTCCGGCGGA
>JAXDGO010000165.1:0-2631 GCA_034665005.1 Solirubrobacteraceae bacterium
CAAAATTCTTCACGCCCGTCGCTACCCCCAGTGCTTCGAGCGGCACGTCCGCCTGAATTTTTTCATCCATCGAAATCGCATGAAAATCGACATGGAGGACATCGCCACCGACCGGAGAGTGCTGAACTTCCTGCAAAAGGGCAGGGCGGGTCGCTTTTTGTCCGGCGATTTCCAGCTCCACCAAAATGTTTTCACCCGAGGCATGACTGAGCATTGCGTTGATGTCCCGTGCTGAAACCTGCAACGGCTGCGATTTTTCTTTCCCGCCGTAAACAACGGCCGGAACAATGCCCCGCGCTTTCAATCGGCGCGCTGCCGAACGTCCGGTCTCGGTTCGCGGTTCAACTTTTAGTTTAACTTGCTTTGCCATGTTGGTTAGTTGTCGATCTTGAACAGCGACGACACGGATTCATCATTGTGGATTCGTTTCATCCCCTCCCCGAGAAGCTCGGAGACGCAGAGCACGGTGGTTTTAAATCCTTCCACCGGGCGAACCGGCGTGCTGTTGGTCGTTATTAATTCCTCAATTTTGGACTTTTGCAACCTGGGGATGGCGACATCGACCAGGACGGCGTGGGAGACCCCAGCGTAAATTTTCTTGGCCCCGCGCTTTTTCAAAAGCTCCGCCGCCGAGGTGAGCGTTCCGGCGGTCTCGGTTAGGTCGTCCACCAGGAGCACGTCGTGATCTTTCACTTCACCGATCAGGTAGAGCGCTTCGGTTTCAGTCGCGCTTTTTCGTTCCTTGGCGACAATTGCCAGGTTCGCGCCGAGCGCTTCCGCATAGGCCGATGCCATCTTCAAACCGCCGATATCGGGCGAAACGACGACGGTCTTGCCCGTGAGCATTTGCCGAAGGTACTTAATAAGTACGGGCAAGGAATAAAGATGGTCGACCGGGATGTCGAAAAAGCCCTGCACTTGCTGCGCGTGCAGGTCCATCGTCAGCACACGATTGACCCCGGCAGCGTATAGCAGGTTCGCAATCAGCTTCGCCGTGATCGGCACCCGGGGCTTGTCTTTGCGGTCCTGGCGGGCGTAGCCAAAAAATGGAATCACCGCAGTAATCCGGTCAGCGCTGGCGCGTCGCGCCGCATCGACCATGATGAGCAGCTCCATCAGGTGCTGGTTACTCGGGGGCGAGGTCGGCTGAATGAGAAAAACATCCCGGCCTCGAACGTTTTCCTCGATCATCACGTAAGTCTCGCCATCGGGGAACGAGCTGATCGTCGCCTTGCCGAGCGGGACGCCGATATATTTGCAGATGCGCTCGGACAATTCGCGATTGGCCGTGCCGCTGAAGATTTTCATTTCTGGCTGAAGCGCGAACATGAGGGGCTAAATTAGGCGCGCGAAGTGAACATTGGCAATGAACAACTTGCCAGAAAGGAACTCTTTCGCGAATGGTACCCGCCTCCATGAACGCTGACGCAATCCGGACTGAGCGACCCGCGACCAACTCGCGGTTGTTCGCGCACACCCGCTGGGACGCTGTGCCCGCTTTGGCCGGGCTTTTCCATCTCGCCTATTTTCTGGGAATGTTCTTTTTGTACCCGCACGCGCCGCTCTGGGTCATGCTGATTTTGGGATTCACTTACTCGCTGATGGTGAACGCGAACATCAACGGAATTGGCCACAACTTCATTCACAACCCGTTTTTTCGTCCCAAGATTTTGAACCGCCTGTTTGGCATCACCCAATCCGTCGCCTGCTGCTTTTCGCAGACCTACTACGACGGCGTCCACATGCAGCATCACAAAGGCAATTCAGATCGGCAGGACGAAAGCGGCGACACGATCGATTGGTTGTCGATCTACCGCCACGGCCACGACGGCGAGGCCGAAAGTCCATGGCGTTATGTGTTCCTGAGTTTCTTCCGCGACGATGTCGGTGCGATTCGTCGAGAACTGCGCAAACGCGGGAATGGCGACGTGTTTTGGGGGAACCTCGAGCTCGCTGCGTTCGCGACCACGCTCCTGATCATGTTTTTCTTCAACTGGCGATACGTGATCTTCTTTATGGTTCCGTTCTGGTATCTCGGCCACTGCTTCAGTTACTTGAACGGTTACTACCGCCATTACGGCGCGAACCCCGACAAACCGATCGCGTGGGGCGTGAGCAGTTACGGAAAAATCTACAACTGGCTCTTTTTCTACAACGGCTATCACGCCGAACACCATTTCCGGCCAAAAGTGCACTGGACAAAAATGGAAGCGTTTCACCAAAGCATCGCCGAGCTGCAGAAAGAGGAAGGCGTTCGCACCATCAAGCGCGCGCATATGCTCGGCTTTTTGGATCCGGATTTGCCGAAACGGAGCGATACCGCTGCAAAACCCCAACCAGCCGAAGCGATCTCTTAGCTACTTCACGAAGCTCGCGCGCAGTTTTTCCTTCTTCGCTTCGCAGTCTTCCTGCAATCGCTTGATCTCACTCGCGAGTTGTTTTTCAAGCGATTCTACTTCTTCGAATTTTCCGGTGCTCTGCGCCTTTTGAATTTCGCCTTTGAGAAATAATTCCTTCTCGGCGATCCGCGCTTTGAAGGTTGAATCCACCTCCGCGAGCTGTTTCTTCTGGTCGTCGGTCAACCTGACAGTCGGCTGACTCTTGGCGAGTCGCTCCATTGCCAGCTCATAT
>JAXDGO010000166.1:0-2985 GCA_034665005.1 Solirubrobacteraceae bacterium
CCGGTGCGGATCCTGCTGGCCACCGACGCCGCCAGCGAGGGCATCGATCTGCAAAACCACTGTCACCGGCTGGTCAACTACGACATCCCGTTTAACCCCAACAAGCTCGAACAGCGCATCGGACGCATCGACCGTTACGGGCAACGGACGCCGCCGGAGATCTGGCACTTCGTCGGCACCGGCTGGAGCAGCGCCGTCGACTCTTATGAGGCGGACCTGGAGTTCCTGTCGCGGGTGGCGAAGAAGGTCGCGCAGATGGAGTCCGATCTCGGGAAGGTCAACTCGGTGTTGTCCGACGCGGTGACGCGCAGGATGCTCGGCGACTACTCGCCGGTTGACGTCGAGAACGCCGGCGGTGCAGCGGATCTGGTGCCCACCGAGACGCGGGTCGGTGACCAGGTCCGCCGGCTGCGGGAGAGCCTGGACCAGACCGTGCGCGAGCTGGGCATCACTCCGGCTGGTGTCAAGCGGGTGGTCGACACCGCGCTGGTGCTGGCCCGCCAGCAACCGCTGCGCCTGCACGTCGAGGAGCGGTTGCTGGCCGAGGGGTTGTTCGAGGTCCCGACGCTCACCGGCTCGTGGGCCCGCGCGGCGGCGGGGCTGACCGAGAAGTTCCAGCGTCCCGGCGAGCTGCCCCGCCAGCTCCCGGTGACCTTCGACGCCGCGGTCGCTCGCGGTCGTGATGACGTGGTGCTCGCGCACCTCAACTCGCCGCTGGTCGCGATGGCGACCCGGTTGCTGCGTGCCGCGGTGTCCAGCGACGCCATCGGCCTGCACCGGGTCACCGCCGTGGTCAGCGACGACCCAGGGCTGGAGGACGTGCTCGTCGGTGCCTATTCGCGGTTCCTGCTGGTCGGAAGCGACGGGGTGCGGCTGCATGAGGAGGTGCTCTACGCCGGGGGATGGGCTCCCGAGCAGGGTCGGTTTCGCCGGTTGGAGAACCTCGGCGTGCTCGGTGGTCATCTGGACCGGGCCCTGACCGGGGGTGTTCTCGCCTCGGAGCCGGTGCGGGCGCGGCTGGCGCAGCGCTGGCCTCGGGTCCGCGACGGGGTGCTGTCGGCGATCGACTGGCGCACCAGCACCCGCCGCGCGTCATTAGAGGCCAAGCTCACGCAGCGTCAAGAGGCCGAGCAACAGCGCATCGTGGACAACTTCGACCAGTTCGCGGCGACGCTGCGCGGCGCACTGCAAGAGGACGACGGCGATGCCGAGGGTGCGCTGTTCAGCAGGGTCGAGGCACGGCGCCCCGAGGAGGTCGCGCAGTTCCGGCGGGACCGGGCGAGATGGGAGCAGCGGCTGACCGGGATCGCCGCCGAGCGCGACCGCGAGCTGGCAGCCGTCGCGGCGCGCTACCGCGATCGGCAGCCGCATCGGTTCCCGGTGGCGGTGGTCTTCGTCGTCCCGAAGCGGGAGGCAACCCGATGAGTCGCCCTCGCCACGTCCGCGGCGCCGCTGGCGACACCGCGGCGCAGCACCGCGACTGGCTCAGCCTGGTCGAGATCAGTGGACCGTTCCTGAGCTTGCCGGTGCTGCGCACCACCTGGCCGGCCGGTCTGGATCCGCTGGACAAATCGGTGCGCGAACGGCTGCGCCGCGAGCACGGTGTCTGGGCAGACGATCCGACCGCCGGCCAGCAAGCCTGGATCGAGTTCCTCCTCGGCGACCTGCTCGGCTGGGCCGACGCGCTGCACACCGCCGCGTCGAACAAACTGGACGGCCTCGCCGTCGAGGTCGCCGAACACGACACGACGCTCACCCCGTCCTTCGCGCTGGTGGAGCCGGGCGAGGACGTCAAGCCGGACACCGCCCGGCTGCTCGGCATGGTGTGCCAGCCGGGGCAGCGCCCGACCACCCGCCTGCTTGGTTCGGCGTGGGCCGCGACCATAGTGGACCGGGTGGCGCACCTGTGCCGGCACCATGACGTCGAGCTGGGCCTGGTCACCGACGGGCGCTGGTGGGCGCTGGTGTGGGCACCCCGCGGAGGAGTCACGGCCACCGCGGTGTTCGACACCGCGTCCTGGGCCGAGGCCGCCGACCGCGACGTGGTGCGCGCGTTCGTCTCGCTGCTCAGCCGCCACCGGTTTTTCGGCGTCGCCGACGGCGAGCGACTGGTCCCGTTGCTCCGAGCCAGCCTCGGTAGCCAGGAGGAGATCACAGAGGCCCTCGGGGTGCAGGTCCGCCGAGCCGTCGAGTTGCTGGTCGCGGCGATCGGCCGGGCCGACGTCGACGCGCGGGAACACGGTGAGCGCGGTATGGCCGACGTCGACGCGCACGACGTTTACCGCGGCGCGGTGTCGGTGATGATGCGCGTGGTGTTCCTCCTGTTCGCCGAGGAACGCGGGCTGCTGCCAGCCGACAACGAGCTGTACGCGCGGGCGTACTCGGCGGGACGGCTGGGCGCCGAGCTGGAGCAGCGCGCCCTGGAGGGCAGCGAGGTCGACCTGGAGCACAGCTCCGCGGCGTGGCATCGGCTGCTGGCGGTGTTCGAGGCCGTGTACGCCGGGATCGAGCACCCGCGCCTGCGCATGCCGGCCCACGACGGCGGCCTGTTCGACCCCGAGGCCTACCGGTGGCTGTCACTGTCACTGGATGACCGGACCGTGCTGCACGTGCTGCGCGCCGTGCAGTACGTGCAGGTCGGGAAGGGCCGCAACGCCGAGCGCCGCGCGTTGAGCTTCCGCAGCCTCGACGTCGAGCAAATCGGCTACGTCTATGAGGGCCTGCTGTCCTACGAGGGATTTCGCGCCGACGCCGTCGTGGTCGGCCTGATGGGAAAGGAGGGCCAGGAGGCGGAGGTGACGCTCTCCTCGCTAGAGCAAGCAGCTGCCGCAGCTGCTGATATACCCGCTCTCGCCGCCGCATTAGCCGATCGGTACAAGAGTTCGGGGATCGGATCGGCTACCGCGCTGGGCAAGAAACTCGCGCCGCTGGCGGGCACCGACCGCGAGGAGGCCCGGAAGAAACTGCTGGCCGCGACAGGCGGAC
>JAXDGO010000167.1:0-2835 GCA_034665005.1 Solirubrobacteraceae bacterium
TCATACCCGCGACACCACGCTCTACCGGCATCTGTGGCGCAGCGTGCTGTCCTTCGACGGCGCCGACCGGCTGCGCCGACGGCTGCGCGACGCCGGGTTCACCGCGGTCCACAGCGAAACCATGCCCGGTTGGGAAAGCAACATCGTGCACACCTTCATCGGGATTGCGCCGCAATGAGAGACCGGCGACATCACACGATCCCGGCGCCCGGTGGGCTGCCTTCTGCGGACGCGCTGCCATCGCGGCCGCGGGTCGTCGTCGTCGGCGCCGGCATCGCGGGTCTGACCGCGGCGACCGCGCTGGCGGACCGCGGCGTCAGCGTCGACGTCGTCGAACGCGAAGCCTATCTGGGCGGCCGGGTGGGCGGCTGGACCGAACAGCGCGAAGGCCCCGATGGCACCGATCTGCCGATGAACCGCGGTTTTCACGCCTTCTTCCGGCAGTACTACAACCTGCGTGCCCTGCTGCGCCGCGTCGACCCGCAGCTGTCCATGCTCACTCCCGTTGAGGACTACCCCCTCATCGATGGCGCCGGCCGGCGCGACACCTTCCGGGGCCTGCCCCGCACACCGCCGTGGAACGCCCTGCTCTTCGCATTGCGCAGCCCCACCTTCCGGTTCAGCGACCTGACGCGGATCAACGCCCGTGCCGCCGCGCCGCTGGCGGCGGTGTCGGTGCCGCAGATCTACGACGACCTCGACCACACCGACGCTGAAACGTTCCTGAAGGCGATCAACTTCCCGGTGCCGGCGCGCCATCTCGCCTTCGAGGTGTTCTCCCGCAGCTTCTTCGCCGACCCCACCCAGCTGTCGGCCGCCGAGCTGGCCACGATGTTCCACATTTACTTCCTCGGCTCCAGTGAAGGCCTGATCTTCGACGTCCCGAACGCCAATTACGATGTGGCGCTGTGGAATCCGCTCATGAATTACCTGACCGGGCGCGGGGTGCGGTTCCGGCTGGCCACCAAAGTGGAGAGCATCGACACCGGATCGGGAAACGCCTTTCGGGTGCGTACCGACTCCGACGAGCACTTGGACGCCGATGCCGTGGTGCTGGCGACCGATGTCACCGGTCTGCAACATCTGGTGAACGCGTCGGATGCTCTCGGCGACGAATCCTGGCGGGCGAACATCCAGCGGCTGCGCACCGCCCCGGCGTTCGCCGTGCACCGGTTGTGGCTGGACCGCCCGGTCGCACCGCACCGGCCCGCCTTCCTGGGCACCGCAGGCCACGAGCCGATCGACAACATCAGCGTGCTGGAGCGCTACGAGCGCGAGGCCGCCCAATGGGCGCAACGTCATCACGGCTCGGTAGTCGAATTGCATTGCTACGCACTGAACGACGCGCTTCCCGACTCCCTTGGTGACAAAGCCATGCTCGACCGGCTGCACGAGCTGTACCCGGAGACGAAAGCGGCGAACATCGTCTGCGAACGCGTGCTCTACCGAAGCGACTGTCCATTATTCGCGCCCGGAACCTTCGCGCACCGACCTCACATCACCACACCGCAACGGGGCCTGGTGCTGGCCGGTGACGGCATTCGCGTCGACTTACCGGTTGCGCTCATGGAACGTGCGGCGACCAGCGGCTGGTCGGCCGCCAATCATCTGCTGGCACAATGGGGAGTCGCGGGCCATTCGCTGAGCACGGTCGCCAACGAGGGCCGATCTCCGCTGCTGCGCTGGCTCGCCACCCGAGAAAGGCAGCGGCGGCGATGAGCATTCACGACCGGGTGCGGCGGCGGTGGCCGAAAGACTGGCCGCTGCAACTCGTTCCGCCGACAAGCTGGGCTGCGCAACGGCCGACTTATCGGGACGCGCAGCCGGCCGTCATCAACGCCACGCTGGACCGCTCCCAGCGCAGACCGACCGGCAACTGGTACGTGTTCGCCGAAAGTCGTTCGCTGCGCGCCGGTCACCCGCTCGGTACGCGCGTCGCCGGTGTGGAGATCGTCGCCTGGCGCGACCAGGACAACAACCTGTGTGTCGGTCCGCGGAGTTGCCCGCATCTGGGAGCCGACCTCGCCACCGCGGCCGTGCACTGCGGCACCCTGATCTGTCGCTGGCACGGGTTGGCCCTCGACGGTGACTTCGACGACTTCGGCTGGAAGACGTTCCCCAGCCATGATGACGGGGTACTGAGCTGGGTCCGCCTGGACTCCGCGGGCGGTGAGACGCCGCTGGATCAGCCGGTGATATCGGGCCGGCCGACCGGCCATACGCTGGCCGCCGCCACCCGACTGGTCGGTATCTGCGAGCCGTCGGACATCATCGCCAACCGGCTCGATCCCTGGCACGGCGCGTGGTTTCACCCGTACTCGTTCACCCGACTGGAAGTGCTCACCACACCGACCGAAGAAAGCGACCGCTTCCTGGTCGCGGTGACTTTCCGCCTCGGCCGGCTCGGCGTGCCCGTCGTGGCCGAATTCGTCAGCCCGCAGGCCCGCAGCATCGTCATGCGCATCATCGACGGCGAAGGCGCCGGCTCAGTCGTCGAAACACACGCCACCCCTCTGGGTCCCGGCTCCGATGGCCGGCCCCGCACCGCGGTGACCGAAGCTGTCATCGCACAATCCGACCGTTCCGGCTTCAAGCGGGCGCTAAATGCATCAGCCCTGATCTCACCGCTGATGCGCTACGCGGCCGGCAAGCTGTGGCGCGACGACCTGGCTTACGCCGAGCGGCGTTACCAGTTGCGCGCCGGCACGCCCTAGTCATGTCGGCATGAAGAAGAGATACGGCGGCACCGTCGCCTTGACCGTCGGCGCGCACTTCGGGTATCTGCTGTACCTGCCCAGCGGCGGATTCCTCGCGCTGCGCTGGCCGCGCAGCATC
>JAXDGO010000168.1:0-2511 GCA_034665005.1 Solirubrobacteraceae bacterium
ACCGGGAAAAGCGCAGCCTGTGTGACCGTGGCCGGGATGCCAAGCAATTCGGCCACCTCCTGCTCCTTGGCCAAATGCATTGTCGTCCAGACCGATCCGAGGCCACGAGACCGAAGCGCGAGCAAAAAGCTCCAGCCGGCCGGGATGATCGACGCCCAAGCCGACGCGGCGGTCAACACGCTGGAGTTATCGATGCGGTTCTCCAGGCAGGGGATGACATGCACGGGTACTTGGGCCAGTGTGTCCGTGAGGCTGAACGCGCTGGCGTACACGCGCTGGGTTTGCGGGTCGGACGTGTCGTTGGCGGCGATTGCAAGGTACTCAGCGCCGATGCTGCTGTAGATCTCCGCGATAGCGGCGCGTTTGTCGGGGTCGGTGATCACCAGCCACCGCCAATCCTGCGTATTGCTTGCCGTCGGCGCTTGCATCGCCAGTTGTATGCACTCGAGGATCACGTCGCGACCGACCGGCCGGGTCAGATCAAGACGTTTGCGTACCGACCGTGTGGTGCTTAGCAACTCGTCGACAGTGGCGATATCCATGCTGTCCTTCCGCTGGTGCTCAGAGGTCGATCGCGCAGGACTGATCGACGCCGAGCACGCTCAACGAGCGTCCCAGGCCAAGGAACACCGCGACACACAGTGTGAGATCGAGAACTTCCTCATCGGTGAAGATTTCACGAAGCCGTCCGAAGAACGCGTCATCGATCGATGCGTGGTCGTTCGCGAATCGCTCGGCGTATTCGATGGCAAGACGTTGCCGCGCCGTGTAGCCGGGATAGGTCGCATAAGCCGCGACGTTCTCATACAGCTCAGGTGCGACGCCGGCCTCGAGCACCGAATCCGCGCGGAAGTCCGAGCACGCGACGCAGTCGTTGATCTGCGCGATCCTCATCCTGGCCAGTTCGCGCTCGTCCGGCGGGAGAATGCTCTGCTGGTAAGCGCCGCGGATCATTCGCTCGACCATGTCACCGAGCTGAGGTCGCAACGTCCAGATCATTGCGGCCTCACCACCCGGGCCGTCGGGCACATCAAGCCTAGCCATGGCGCCGATGCGGCCGGAACGGCCGAGGTGGGGGTACCTCCCGCTTGCGGGGGCGAGTCTGGCATTCAGGCAGGGCCATCAAGCGAGCAAACCAGATGTTCGGCGTGACTGTCCAGGTTCCGGCCCGTGGACAGGACGCGACGCCGGGGGCTACGGTCCGTCTGAGCGGAAGCGCGATGTAGCGCTCGCACAGGAGGTCTCGCGGCGTGCACTTCATGCACGAGGTACACACGGTGCGGGGACGCGCCGAGGATGACTTCGAGGCTGCATTCCGCGACGGCTGGATGGCCACGCTCGGTGCCGGCGACGAAGCCCGGCTGCTCTGGTACGCGAACCACGCCCACGGCACCGGCCCCGCCTACACCGTCGTCACGGTGACCGCCGTTCGTGATGGCGCGGCATGGGAGCGCCTGGCGCGACGCATTCAGCGTGGCGATCTGCGGCAATGGATGCGTGAGCTCGACGCGCTCCGCCACGACGTAGCGGCCAAGCTCCTTGTGGCGCTTCCGTGGTCGCCACTTCAGGAGGTGCCATTCGGCGAAATACCAACCGATGGGCGGGAACACGAGCTGAGCCTCTACATGGAGGACACCATGTGGCCGTACGAGAACACGTTCACCGAATACATCGACCGCTGCGGCCAGGTTTACGCCAAGAGCCTGGAGACCTCCGAGCCGATGCTGGACATTCAGGCTGGCTTCCAGCCCGCCCTGGGCAGTCACCTGCGCCGGGAAGTGGTGCTGATGCAACGGATCCACCAGCCGGAGGCGCTGCTCAACCTCCTGCGGAACGAGATCCCGGCCCGCTACCGTGCGCCGGGAACCTGGATGTACGAGGCTTTAGACCTGCGCGATCAATGGACCAGCCGGCTACTTCGGACCTCGTCGTGGTCACCACTGTATTAAGCCGCGCATGAACATCGGCACCATCACCGACGCCGCCGCCATTAGCGAACCCGACCGCGTCGCGCTCATCATCGGCAAGGACACAGTCGGATACGGCCAACTGACCGCCGCCGTCGAACGTTGCGCTGCGGGTTTGGCTGCCAACGGCGTGGCGTCCGGAAGCCGCGTCGCCGTCGTCGACGGCGGCAGCCTACTTTCCATCGCTTCGGTGCTCGCGGCAGCGCGCATCGGCGCGGCGGCGGCACTGATGAATCCGGCGCTCACAACCGCAGAACTGCGGACCCTGATGCAGAATGCGGGATGCGCCGACGTCGCGGTTGCGGGCGGTGCACACGTGGCCCGGCTCCATGAAGCGGGCGCGAGCAAAGTGCTGACATCCGCTGATCTGTTGAGCGACAGCCCTATTCCCGCGGCGAAGACGGCGGAGGACATCGACGACCGCGACGCCCTGGTCTTGTTCACCAGCGGTACCACCGGGCTCCCGAAGGCGGTCGGAATCACCAGCGGGCAACTGAGTGGACGCATCCGCGGAATGGCGCAACCGTTCCGCCCGGAGTCAGCG
>JAXDGO010000169.1:0-4244 GCA_034665005.1 Solirubrobacteraceae bacterium
CTGGTGCGAGCAGAAGCGGCTTGGCTATGGTCTCAGCGCCGCGGCGTGATCGCTGGTTACTCTGCCTCAGCTCTGCACGGCACAAAGTGGATCGATGCGAAGCGGCCGGCTGAGATCATCCACGATAATCGTCACGCTCCTGTCGCCGTGCGGTCCTGGTCCGACTGCATCGACGATGACGAGATCACCCAATTAGCCAGGATGAGCGTATCCACTCCGGCGCGAACGGCTCTGGACATCGCATCCCGTTGCCGTCTCGACGAAGCAGTCTCAGCTATTGACGCACTCTCTCGCGCAACGGATCTCAAGATCGCCGACGTCGAGCTGCTTGCTGAGCGTTACAAAGGACGTCGCGGCATCCGGCGTGCGCGCCGCGCGCTGAGCCTGGTCGACGCCGGTGCCGAGTCACCGCGAGAAACCTGGCTGCGGCTGCTGCTGATTCGCGCTGGATTCCCTGCGCCGCGGACCCAAATACCGGTCTACGACGAATACGGCCAACTGGTCGCTGCCCTCGACATGGGCTGGGCGGACATCAAACTCGCGGTCGAGTACGACGGCGACCACCACCGGACCGACCGGCGACAGTTCAACAAAGACATCAGGCGTGCCGAAACGTTGGCTGACCTCGGCTGGGTCGTCGTCCGCATTACTGCCGAAGACACCGAAGGCGGCGTCATCGCGCGAGTTTCGTCAGCTTGGGGGCGTCGAGTGTGAAGCCGCCGCGATTTTCCAGTCGGTGATGTCAAGCGGTCAGTGCAACATCGGGTTAGGCGGCTTGCTCAAGGAGGGCAGCGAGGCGCTGGGCGGGGGTGTCGAGATTCAGTGTCGGTCGGGGCCGGCGGTTGAGGGTGTCTTGAATCCGTTTGAGGTCGGCTTTGGTGTGCCCGCTTAGGTCGCTGCCCTTGTCGAACCAGAACCTCAAGAGTCGGTTGGTGTTCTCGTTGCTGCCGCGCTGCCACGGCGAATGCGGGTTGCAGAAGTAGACCGGCGCGGCGAGCTGTAGGTGGATGCGCCGCCATTGGGCCATTTCGCTGCCGCGATCCCAGGTGATAGAGCGGCACAGATGTTCGGGCAGCTCGCGCATCGCGTCGATCATCGCGGTGGCCACGGTGTCAGCGGTGTGATTGCCCGGCAGGTGCAGCAGCATGGTGAATCGGGTGCTGCGCTCAACCAACGTGCCGATCGCACTGTTGTGGGGTCCAACGATCAGATCGCCTTCCCAATGACCCGGCACGGCCCGATCAGCGACCTCTGCCGGGCGGTCACTGATCCGGAATTCCTCTCCGCTGCTGTACGCGCCCCGCCGATTGTCGATGCGGCCGCGGGATTTGCGCGCTGTGCGCTTGGTGGACAGGCATTTATGCAGATCAGCGCGCAGGCTGCCACGGGTCTGCACATACAAGCACTTGTAGATCGTCTCGTGGCTCACCCGTAAAAGCCTGTCACCGACGTGATCACGTGCCAACATCTGCGCGATCAGCCTCGGGCTCCACCCATCATCCATCCACGCCTCGATACTGGCGCACACCGGATTGCCGGCGAGCTTGAAAGCTTTGGGTCGGCGGGCTTTTCGGGCCGCACGGGCATGGGCCATCCGGGCGTGATAGTCGCCGTCGGCGTTACGGTTTCGCCCGACTTCGCGCCAGATGGTGATCCGGTCGCGCCCAATGCGACGACCGATCTCGGCGTGGCTGAGCCCAGCGTCAAGGCCCCGCATGATGACGATGCGCTCATCCAGACTCAAGCGATGGCCCCGGCCACCGGGCAGTGACATGTTCCCAGGATCAGCCAGTCCGCCGCCTCGACCTCCCACCAATCTCATCGCTCCAGCGTGACGCCACCAGTTAGTCGCCGCCGTCGTCGACACGCCCATGTCCTGGGCCGCCCGCCATAGCGGGACACCCAGGCACACCTGATCGAACAACCTCCAACGCACACCCATCGAATGCGGATATCCACTCGGCATCGCAACCCCTAAGTCCACGGATGTTGCACTGACCGTATGAATCCACCGCCAGATTTTCGCCACCAGTTCACGCTCGACGCGTTGGGACTAGCCCGGCACGTTGGCGGCGATGTTGGTGATCACGATCGTGGACACCGAGTCCGGGAATCCGCAGAAGGTGACCTCGATCAGCACCACGGACTTGAGCAGATAGTCGCGCCCGCAGTCGCCGGGGCGGGTCTGTAGCGACTGTTCGTCGGACTTCCAGCTACCGACGAATCTCGAACCGGCAGAGCTGTCCGCGCAGTGGCCCACGGTTGCCACCAGGGCGCTGAATGCGTGACGGGCGGTATCGGCGTCGCGGTAGGCGGCGGCGCCTTCCGAGATCAGACCGCCATGAGGCGGATCCTGAAAGGTGGTCTTGTGGAACGTTTCGATGTCGGGCCCGAAGGTTGCGCTGTCGGCATAGACGAAACGGCACTCCAGTGGCGCGCTCGGGGCGAGCGCGTCGACGTCGACCGGGGAGTCGCCGTCCATGGACGGGATGATGGTGAGGTGCTCTCCGCCGCCGGTTATCGCCTGCATGCGGGACTGCTCGAGCAGGACGCGGTTGACGTCGACACCGGAAAAGTTCGGCGCTGCACCGTATCCGGGCACCGCGGTCCCGTCCACGATGTTGGTGCATCCCGCGGCCAGCAGGGCCGCGGCACACAGCATCAGCCGTCGCGCCGTCATTGTCAGCCTCTTTCCCTGTCGCCAGCCTAATCGCGGGCCGAGCCCCTCGCTCGGTACGCCGGGGACCCAATCGAATACGGTTGTCCGGTGAGCGTTTTCGCAACCGCTACCGGCACCGGGTCGTGGCCCGGTACTGCCGCGCGACCGGCTGCCGAGATTGTCGTCGGCGAGCTGAGCGCCGTGATGGCCCACCTTGTCGAGTTGCCCGCCCGCGGAGTGGGCGCCGACATCATCGGCCGTGCCGGTGCACTGCTGATCGACGTGGCCATTGACACGGTGCCCCGTGGCTATCGGGTGGTGGCCCGGGCCGGCGCGGTGACGCGGCGGGCGGCCAGCCTGCTTGACGAGGACATCGATGCGCTGGAAGAGGCTTGGGAGACCGCGGGTTTGCGGGGGAGCGGGCGGCCCGTCAAAGTTCAAGCGCCGGGGCCGATCACGCTGGCGGCCCAGTTGGAACTGTTTAACGGGCATCGGGCGATCACCGACATCGGCGCCCTCAACGACATTGCTGCCTCACTGGCCGAAGGGGTTGCCGCGCATCGAGCCGCGGTAGCCCGCCGACTCGATACTCCGGTGGTGGTGCAATTCGATGAGCCTTCACTGTCCGCGGCCGTCGCCGGCCGGCTGACCGGAGTGACCTCGCTGAGCCCGGTGGCGGCTCTTGAGGAGAGCCTGGCCACCACCCTGCTCGACACCTGTGTGGCCGCCGCCGGCGCGGAGGTGTCGGTGCATAGCTGTGGCGCGACGATCCCGTGGAAAGTGTTGCAGCACAGCCGCATCAGTGCGGTATCAGTGGACGCCGGGACGCTGGAAGTCGCCGACCTGGATGGCATCGCCGAGTTCCTCGAATCGGGGCGGGTCGTCATGCTGGGCGCCGTGTCGTCGAGTGCGCCGCCGCGCTGGCCCGCAGTGGAGGAGGTCGCCGCTGACGTCGTGGCCATCACCGACCGGCTCGGCTTCGGACGTTCGGCGTTGCGCGATCGCATCGGCATCACCCCGGCGTGTGGATTGGCCGCCGCTACCCCGGAATGGGCCCGTGCCGCGATCGGCTTAGCCCGGCGGACGGCCGAGGCCTTCGCCGAAGATCCCGACGCCATCTGACGACTTTCGAAAAGAGCAACCATAGGGTTGCATGTACCTGCCGGGCATGGTTTGCTGATAAGCAACCAGGAGGTTGCGTATGAATACCGATCGCATCGAGAAGCAGGTGGTGTTGCGCGCGCCGCTGGACCGGGTCTGGCGGGCGATCAGCGACTCGCAGGAATTCGGCGAATGGTTTGGCGTCCGCATCGACGGCCCGTTCGTCGCCGGCACGTCAGTGAACGCGACGATCACCGGAACCACGGTCGACGAAGAGGTCGCGGAGATGCAGCGGCCGCATGCCGGGGCTGAGGCGACCTGGCAGATTGTCGCGGTGGAACCGCCGCGACGATTCGCCTACCGCTGGCACCCCTTCGCGGTCGACGGAGGCGTCGACTACGGCAACGAGCCGACCACGCTGGTCGAGTTCACCCTGTCGGAAACGGCCGACGGTGTGCTGCTCAGGATCGTCGAGTCCGGATTC
>JAXDGO010000170.1:0-2505 GCA_034665005.1 Solirubrobacteraceae bacterium
CTTCTCCGGCTTCCATGATGCGGTGTGCGTCGCGGATCTCATCGAAGGAGAAAACCCGTTCCGGGGCGGCTTCGAGTTGGCCGGCGGCCACCTGCGCCGCGATGTCTTGCAGCGGCACATCAGACAACGGGAAACCCGGGCTGCCAAACACAAAGCTGCCGAAGAAGGACCAATTCACCCCGCTCGGCATCCGCAGTAACGGGTTGAAGTCGCCGATCGGGTCCAGCCCACCCAGCCAGCCGGCCAGGCAGGCCGTACCGTCGCGGCGAAGCATGTCCAACGAGTCCAGGATCGTGCTGTTGCCGACCAGGTCGAGGACCGCATCGATCTGCTTGGCTTCGGCGATGCTCGCAGCCAGCGTTCGCGACTCCAGCTCGACGCGCGTAACGCCGAGTGCCTCCAGCATGCCGAAACGCTCGCGCTTGCGTGCGGTGGCTATCACGTGTGCACCGGCCGCGACTGCCATCTTGACCGCGGCTTGGCCGAACGACGAAGTCGCGCCGCGGATGACGATGGTTTGTCCGGCAGACAGTTTGAGATTGCGGAACAGGCACGTCCACGCCGTCGCAAACGTTTCCGGGAGTGCCGCTAACTGTGACCACGGCAAATCGGACTCGATGAGGGCGACGTTGGCCGCGCGCACCCGGGTGTATTCCGCGTAGCTGCCGTTGATGGTTCGCCCGAGGCCTCCCATCAATGCGGCGACTTTGGCGCCGACCGGGAACTCTCCGCCCGGACACGCGTCGACGATGCCGACGCATTCGATGCCGCTGACTTCGGCTGCTTCGGCCCATTCCCCTCGACGCATGTGCAACTCGGCGTGGTTGATGCCGAACCCGCGGACCTTGATGACCACTTCGGCCTCTTTCGGGACGGGCTTGGGGATGTCGGTGTAGACCAGGCTGTCGAGTCCGCCGAACTTCTCCAGCACGATCGCGCGCATGGTCTCGCCACCCGGTTGTTCGCGCACCACCGCGGGCGCCGTGGGCAGTACGTGGCCGGGCTGTGATGATTCCGCAGCGGACATGAGGTGCTTTCCTTTGCGTCTCCCCGCACTGGGACACTCCGCCCATTATTATGGGCGTGGCAACCCATTTTTGTCCACAGGCACCGGCAGACGACTCAACCTGCCCGCTTGCGAGGTCCGGATCTGCGGCGGTTGGGGGTGGCGGCGAACGAACGGACGTATTCGACAGCCGCCGTCAGCGCGGCGCGCAATGGATCAGGGTCGTCGGTGAGGAAGGTGACCAAGGCGCCACCCTGATGAGCGGCAACAAGTGACACCGCGAGGTGGCGTGGATCGGCATCCGGCCGCAGATCGCCGCGACGGCGCATCTCGGTGAGACCGCTCTGGAACAACTCGATCCACTGGTCGTAGCCGTCGGCGAGATCGCCGTGGATTTCGGCGTCGGCCTCGACCAATTCCCCTGCGAGCGAGCCGTATACGCATCCACCCACACGGTAGACCGGGTCTAGTTCGGCCAGGGTGGCCTGGACCCAAGCGTCCAGCGCAGCGAAGCTGTCCAGCCCGCCCAGTTCAGTGTGAAATTCTCGGACGTGAATGCGGCGTGCGTCGATCACGTTGCGAGTCAGATCACGCTTGTCGTCGAAGTAGTGCGAGATCTGTGAACCACTGACGGTGGCCGCACCACGCACCTCGTCGATACTGGTGCCGCCGACCCCGCGCTCGAACATGAGGCGGGCGGCCACATCAATGATGCGCGCCCGGGTCGCGCGGCCCTTGCGGGTCAGCCTTGACGTGGCGTCGTCAGACAACGGTGCCGCCCCTCTCGGCCATGGTCACGAGGGTCGTGCGCTCGTGCGCCTGCCGCGTGGACGACGCGCTGGACGTGGCACCCGCTCCGCCGGGTCGGTGGCGAACATCCGCAAGTAGTTGACTGCGAATCGGACAGCATCGGCGTGCGGCCAATCGGCCTGATAGGTGAAGGCCAGCGTGGCACCACCCTGATGGGCGCTGACGATGACTAGCGCCAAATTTCGCGGGTCCGCACGGCCGGCGACGACGCCACGATCTTTCATCTGCTGAATTACCTGCTCCAGCAACTCAATCCACTGCCAGTAACCTGACGCCAGTGTCTCGCGCGTTGCGCTGTCTGATTTACCGAGTTGTCCGGCCAGCGCGTGATAGGTCGGCGTGCCGGAATAGCCGATGCGTCGCAGGTAACGCATATTCAGATCGATCCATCGCTCGAAGTCATCGAACGTATTCAGCGCACCGAGTTTGGGCTGGCGATGAAAGTCCAGCACGACGTGTATCTGGCGGACGACGACCGCGCGGATCAGCGCTTGCTTGTCGGCGAAGTAGTGGGCGAGCTGGGACCCGCTTACCGATGCGGCCCTGCGCAGCGCGTCCATGTTCAGCGTCGAGAGACCATCGCGGAGGATGAGTTCACCGGCGACCTTTGCGATCCGATCGCGAGTCGCCCGCCCCTTGGCCGTCAAGCGCCGATCGACCTGCAGATCGGCTTGGACCATAGCGTCAGG
>JAXDGO010000171.1:0-4286 GCA_034665005.1 Solirubrobacteraceae bacterium
GAGGAATCCGCGACGCTGGCGCTGCGCACCCAGCAGATCCTCGCCTACGAAACCGGAGTGGCCAAGGTGGCCGATCCGCTCGGCGGCTCCTACTTCGTAGAGGCACTGACCGATGCCACCGAGGCCAAGATCGTCGAAATCATGGACGACCTCGAAAAGCACGGCGGCATGGTGCGCTCCATCGAGGACGGCTACCTGCAGGGACTGATCGCCGACGAAGCCTTCAAGATTCACAAAGAGGTCGAGTCGGGCGAACGCCCCGTGGTCGGCGTCAATAAGTTCGTCACCGACGAGCCGTCGCCTGACATCGACACCTATGAACTGAACGCGGAGGGCCGCGATCTGCAACTGAAGCGCCTGGCCAAGATCAAAGCCGAGCGTGACTCGGTTGCCGTCAAGGAAACGCTTGCCGCACTCTCGCGTTCGGCCGAGGGCACCGACAATCTGATGCCCCGCCTCATCGACTGTGCCAATGCGTACTGCTCCGTCGGAGAGTTGGTGACCGCGCTCAAAGCGGTATGGGGCGAATTCCAGCAACCGGTGGTGTTCTGATGGGGGCTCGCGTCTTGGTGGCGAAGCCCGGTCTGGACGGACACGACCGTGGCGCAAAGATCGTCGCGCGCACGCTGCGCGATGCCGGATTCGAGGTCATCTACACCGGAATTCGCCAGCGCATCGAGGACATCGTTTCGATCGCGCTGCAGGAGGACGTCAAGCTTGTCGGGCTTTCGATCCTGTCGGGCGCCCATGTGGCCCTGACCGCCCGCACCGTCGACGCGCTGCGGGCCGCGGATGCCGGCGACATCGCGGTGGTCGTCGGCGGCACCATCCCGCAGGCCGACGTGCAGAAGTTGTTGGACGCCGGCGCAGCAGCGGTGTTTCCGACGGGTACGCCACTGGATACCCTCGTCCGCGACGTACACGCCCTGACGGAAGCCGGGGGAGAAGACTAATGCGGCTCGGTGTGATGATTGGTGCGGAGAGTGCCGACTGCACGCGCAAGTTGGTACCCCAGGTCCTTCGGTGACCGGACCGACAAAGACTCGGTCCATGGGCCCTCTCGCCGGCATCCGGATCCTTGAGATCGGTCACATGTTGGCCGGGCCATACGCCACGATGATGCTGGCCGATCTTGGGGCCGAGGTCATCAAGATCGAACCACCGGACGGCGACATCTCGCGGCAAGTCGGGGATTCATATTTCGCCAGCCTCAACCGAGGCAAGCGCAGCATTTGCGTTGACCTGACATCCGAGACGGGCCAGCTCGAGCTCGGTGAACTCATTTCCGGATCGCATGCGCTGCTGGCGAATTTGAAACCATCCGCCATCCGCCGATACGGCCTGACCTACGAAGCGCTGCGGCGGTGGAATGAGCGGATTGTCTGCGTGGCGCTCACCGGTTTTGGTCTGGAAGCGGGTGATGATCCGGCATTCGACTATGTCATCCAGGCGACCACCGGCATCGCCGCGCTGACCGGCGATCCGCATGGACCACCGACCTTGCCGGGATATTCCGCGGCCGACAATTCCGCCGGACTCACTGCTGCCCTTGGACTGCTGGCCCAGATCGTCTCCGGCCGCGGGGGGCAGGTCGAGGTATCACTGCGTGATGTGATGCTTTCCCAGCTGAACTATCGCGCGTCGGCCTACCTCAACGACGGCATCGAGCCGCGACGGTTGCCGATGGGTGCACACTCGTATTATGTCCCAGCTCAGCTCTTTTCGACTGCAGACGGATTCCTGGCACTGTTCATCACCCACGACAAATTCTGGCGGCTATTCGCCGCTGAGGCCAACATCGTGGGGCCGGCGACGATGAGGGAGCGGGCCGCACGGCGCGACGAGGTTCTCGCGTCAGTGGCCAGCGCTCTGGTTACCGATACCGCCGCGAACTGGGAAGCGCGGCTGCGTCCGCTAGGCGTGCCCGTCGCTGCCGTCCGAACGCTGCCCGAAGCGCTCGCCGCCAACCCGGAAGTGATCGTTGCCGCGGGCGCATTTCAGTTGATCCGAAGCCCAATTCGGATCGACGGCTATGAACCCGATTACGGCGCACCGCCACGTCTCGATGAGCACGGTGGAGCTAATCTCTCAGTTTGAGATCGCTGTCGGCTGCAGTACTAACCACCGTTCGGTTATTGAGCGATACGGCCGGAAAAGGGGGCGACATATGAATGTCGCGGATCTCATCCAGGCAGCGCTGAGCGGCTCTACCCGAGCGACGGGTCGCCTACTGAGCCTGATCGAAGGCGATCGTCGCGACGAGGTGCTGGCAGCTCTGGACACAGCCTCCGCCCGGGTTGTCGGCATTACCGGTCCTCCGGGCGCAGGAAAGTCGACGACGATCGCCGTGCTGGTTGGCGGCTACCGCGAACAAGGGATGCGAGTCGCGGTGCTCGCGGTGGACCCGTCATCGCCCTACAGCGGCGGCGCTATCCTCGGCGACCGCATCCGGATGGCCGCCCACATCGACGACCCCGATGTGTTCATCCGCTCGATCGCAACCCGCGGTCACCTCGGCGGTCTTGCCGCCGCGGTCCCCGCGGCGATCCAGCTGCTTGCAGCACTGTCCTACGACCTCATCGTGCTTGAAACGGTCGGTGTCGGTCAGTCGGAGATCGAGATCGCCGCCGTCGCCGATCCCACCATCGTCATCCTCAATCCCGGTGCGGGTGACGCGGTACAAGCCGCGAAGGCAGGCCTGCTCGAAGTGGCTGACATCGTGGTCGTCAACAAAGCCGACCGCGACGGCGCGAGGCAAACCGCCCGCGATTTGCAGGCCGAGACATCGGCCCCAGTCCTCACACTCGTTGCAGCGCGCTCCGAGGGCGTTACCGACTTGATGGACGCGATCGACGCCCACCACCGCGCCGACACGCCCGCCCGAAGGGCATCGCGCGCTCGGGCACAGATCCTCTCTCTGGCGCAAACTCGCCTGCACTCCCACCCAGAACTCACCGGTTTGGCCGCTGCCGTTGCTGACGGTCGATGCGATCCGTATACCGCCGCCGGTCTGCTGCTGATCGAGTCAGCCACCGCCGATAAATCCGACTAGTTCAGTGATCCTACAAACACCGACCCCGGTGCGACCATGTGAAGCAGTAGGCGTCGGGCACCAAAGATGCTCACGACTCGTTCATCGGCTGCGTTTCATCACTCGGTCCGCCGCGGCCCAATGCTCATCAGATACCCATAGCGAGGCGAAAGCTGCGACGGCGTCACTGGCCGGCACGCCCGACATGACGCGCTTGATGTCGCCGGCAGGCCGATTCGCCAGCGCCCGCGCCAAGGAACGCCACTCAGTTTCGAACGTCGCCCTCGGCAGCACGCGGTCCACCAGCCCGACCTTTTCGGCTTGATCGGCGGTGAGTACGGCTCCAGTGCCCGCGAGCATCAGCGCGCGGCCGCGGCCGACGAGGGCCGCGAGCCGCTCCGCGCCACCCCAAGCCGGCATTATTTCGAGTGACACTTGATTGAACCCGATCTTGATGTCGTCGGCGGCCACCCGTATGTCGGCGGCGACCGCGACCTCCGCGCCGCCCCCGAACGCGTGGCCGTTTAGCGCGGCGACGACCGGGGCAGGGAAATTCGCGAGCTCATCACAGAGCGACCGCATCCGCCATGCCATAGCTGCCGCCTGCTGTTCGGTGCGCAACGCACTGAGCTCCTTGAGGTCCCCGCCCGAAACGAACGCCTTGTCTCCCTCGCCCCGAATGACCAGGCACAGCGCGCCCTTGGCGCCGACTATGGCCTGGCCAAGCTGGTCCATGGTTTGAGGCCCAATCGCGTTACGAGCAGTCGGGCGATTGATCGTGATGACGGCCAGCCCTTGATCGAGTTCTAGATCAACCACTCGCGTTCTCCATCTCAGACACTGGGGCTTTCGGGCTTAGGTGTTATTCCCGGGTGGATTTAACGGTTCAGCGTCATCCTGGAGGGACATCGTCCAGTGCCGTTTCGCCGTGCCAGAAGACGTTTATATCAGATTTCAAATGTGACATGCATTTCCCAGCTACCGTTCGTCTATGCCAAGGGATTTCAATATTTCCGGCACCGTGCGAGAGCGCGCCGTGCGCGAGTTGCGCGACCGGATCTTGACCGGAGCATTACCCGCTGGCATGCGTGTTGACCTGGATGCCATCACTGCCGAATTCGCGACAAGTCGCACGCCAGTGCGTGAGGCCCTCCTGGAACTGTCCTTCGAAGGCCTAGTGCATGTTGCGCCGCGCAGCGGAATCACCGTCATCGGCATCAGCTCCAAGGACGTGATCGACAGCTTCACCATTCTG
>JAXDGO010000172.1:0-7069 GCA_034665005.1 Solirubrobacteraceae bacterium
TCTCTCCTTCCGCCGGCCACCAGCTACGGGGCCGCTTGGCCGCTACCCCGGCCGGACTCTCACCGGCAAGTCCATCGCAGCTTCCAGGACACACCAGATAGACCCACCGCCCAGAGACTTTGACGTATGTTTCATCGACGAACCACTGGTCGCCAGGGATGTGCCGGCAGGGTCGTGCCGCGTCGATGAGGAGCGGGGTGAACCGCTGCACCCACCGGTACACGCTCACGTGAGTGACCGCTGTTGACCCCTCATGACCCTGGGAAGGGGCACGCGGGGGGCACGCCCTCGGTCAGGCAGGGAGGTCTTCGTCCGGGGCGGGAGGCCCTGCAATTGACGGGTGCGGGTGCCGCCCTCGTCGGAGGGGGCGTTGGGCATGCGATGTGCGCTTGGAGGGTCCGAGGGTGCCGATGGAGCCCGTCATGCGTCAACGCATCAGACCCCTCCAGCATCATCCTTGTCGTGCCTCCCGCTAACGCAACAGACCCTCTCAGCGAACTTGTAGTAGTGCGCGAGGTTGTCCGTGCCGGCCGGGTCACCTGGATCACCCACCGGGGAGGTGGACTTGCCCTAGCCCTGCTGCTTGATCGTGGTGATCGCCTTCTCGGCGTCGGTAAGGCTTTCGATCGCGAAGAGGTCAACCGGGGAATCGGACAAAGAGCGCGTAACGCAGATAGCAACGAACGCCACCAGGATCACCAACGCAACGAACGGTGCCGGTCATCCGACCCACTTCGTGGACGATTGGTACGAGAAATCAGGAAGCAGAGCAGCGGAGGATGTTCCAGGGACGGAATGAACGGCGACGGCAGGGGGATGAACAGTAAGTCTTGTGGCGGAATGAAGACAAAGTTGGTATGTCGCGTGGTGACCGCATCCAAGCTGGCCATGCGTCATAGTGCCAATCTGCCGCATCGAGGGCTAGCAGCTCGGGCTGGACATGGCCGACGTCTTCTTTAGTCACAAGCGCGAGGACCGCACGAGGATTGTGCCGCTCGTCCGACTGCTCGAGGGCGAGGGTCTCACCGTCTGGTGGGATTCGAGCCTCGCCGCCGGGGAGCGCTTCGACCAGGTCATCTCCCGGGAGATCGCCGAAGCTCGTTGTGTCATCGTCGCGTGGTCGGCGAGTTCGATCAACTCAATGTGGGTGCGCGACGAGGCGACGACCGGGCGCGATCGCGACATCCTGGTGCCGCTCAGCCTCGACGGTGCGCGGTCGCCCCTCGGCTTCGGGGGGTTCCAGACCCCCGATCTCAGCGACTGGAGCGGCGACGCCGACGATCCGCGTGTCCGGCAGCTGATCACGGGCGTGCGGCGTGTGGTGAGTGGCGTGGGCGGAGGCGTGTCCCGCGACGCGCCTTCTCCGCTTCGCCCGCCGGTGGTCGTGCCCCCGTTGCGCATGTCGCGCCGACGTCTGCTGCAGATCGGAGCCGCGGCGGGCGCCGTCGGGATCACCTCCGCCGCCGGGCTCTGGCTCGCCATGCCGAGGTTGTCTCGCGGGTCGGTTCCGCCGACGCGGATCGAGGAATTCGACGTGGTCACCGTCGATGCAGGCGGCAAGAAGAATCCGCCGCTGCGGCGGAGCGTTGCGGTCTTCGACGTTCTCATCGGCGGCGCGACGCTGGAGTTCACGATAATCCCGGCTGGAAAATTCCAGATCGGCTCGCCTGACGATGAGCCGCAGCGACGGCCCAACGAGGGGCCGCAGCGGTTGATCAACCTTCCGAAGTTCGCAATCGGTCGCACTGCGGTGACGCAGGCTCAGTGGGGGGCTCTGGTCGGGGTCGCGCCCGACACGCTCATGCGGCAGCTCAGCCAAAACCCCTCCTACTTCCGCGGCGACGATCTGCCGGTCGAGACAGTGAGCTGGGATGACGCGACAGAATTCTGCGAGCGTCTCTCGAAGGTGACGGGTCTTCGCATCCGGTTGCCGACCGAAGCGGAGTGGGAATACGCGTGTCGGGCGTACACCACGTCCGCGTTCCACTTCGGCCCGACAGTGACGCCGGAGCTTGCGAACTACTGCGGCACCGGCGGTGCGGTCCGCGGTATGAACGAGGGCGCGGATGTCACGAACCGGATGTACGGTGGCGTCTCCTATGACAGCGGGTCGTACGCGAACGGACCGGTCGGGGTCTTCAACGACACGACGATGAAGGTCCGCACCTATCCGCCGAACCGATTCGGGCTTTTCGAGATGCATGGCAATGTCTGGGAGCACTGTCTTGACGCCGGGCCGGTCAGCTACAGCCAGGTGGCGGCAGACGGCACTCCCTTTAGCCGGTCGGGGGAGAACCATGTACTCCGCGGAGGAGCGTGGTCGCACAATCCGGCCATCTGCCGGTCGGCCTATCGCGAGGGGATGGCCTCCAACTACGTCGGCTGGCAGGGGCGCGTCGGCCTGCGCGTCGTGTGCGAGCTCGGCGAGCAGGCGGACGGACAAAGCTAGGGTTTCGAATCCCCTCTGGCGGCCGCCTGCGGGCGGCTCCCACAGCCGCCGGGCGCAGCCAGCGCGCGGCGACGGGCTGCGCGATCTCCGTGCTCTCCTTGAACCGTGGAACACCTGAGCTTTGCGTGCGATCCGGTAACGAAATGGATTCGCGTTTAGAGCTTGGGAACCCTCAAATGGTGTCCTGGTCCAGGCCCTAGCCTGCGGTGGGCCGTGGTCATGAGTGACCCCTGTTGACCCTTGCTGACCCTGTTTTGTGGCACGCGTGTGGCACGAGGCCCATCCGCAACTCCATCGCGCAATGGCGTGAGCCACGGTTGAACTTGATCTTTAGCTCGTCGACCCGGCTCGCAGTGGTTCATCTGGTTGTAGGTTCGGCTGGTGATTCGCCTTAGGACGGGTACGACTAGCTGAACATTACGCGCCGTGACTTAGCGCCAGATCCAAGCGAAAATGGGAAGGAATTCGCGGATGACTGAGCCGAGAGAGTACGAGGGTCCATTAGCCGAATTCGTGGCTCTTCGAACGGAGATAGAGAGTAGGGCTCAACGTCAGCACAACTTTTTGACCCTACAAATCACGGCTGTGCTGCTATCTTCAGCTTCGCCCTCTCGCTAGAAAAGTACGCTAGAATTCTCCTCACTGTTCCAGTGATTTCATATCTCTTCTGCGGTCGATACGTTTCGCAATATACCGGCATGGCGCGCGTCGGCCTTTATATCCGCGATGAACTTAGTCATCGTGTGCCTGGAGGATTGCATTGGGAGAAGTGGATACGGACACATGGAAAGCGTGGCGATCGTACTACTAATTGGACGATCCCATTGCTGCTGACCTTTCCTGGTCCTGCTCTCATCTCCGAGGGGTGGGTCTTCTCTTACGTTTTCGCTCAGCAGCAACTCTCGGTGTTAACCCGGATATTCCTCGTCGGGGCTTGGTTGGTAGGTGTTGTTGTGACATGCTTATGCGCCTACTTGATAGTGGGAATAATAATGAACTGGGGAAGCATTCATGACTCGCGGTTGACTTGATGAACTATGTGACGAATTAGGAGCTTGGGAATCTCTCTACTGTGCCGGGTGGTGCTCGCCGGCCTGCGCTTGGCCTTCGCCTCAGCATACCGCAGCTGACCGCTATTGACCCTTCCTTACAGCACGCGGACAGCACGACGGTGGTTGTTCTGCTCGCATGAAGGGAAGGGCTATAGCGGGTATCCCGTCGCTCGCGTCGGCGGGCTCGTCTTTAAGCAGATCAGGCGCAGGGGTCGTGGGGAAGCACCCAACGGGCTGAACGACCCCCCTGCGCCCCGTCTGATTACATCTTCGGGTGCCGACGGGGCGGGATATTCGTGCCACCCCAGTGTCCCACTACCCTGTGCCCAGCACTGGTGGCCATCCCGAAGCGAGGCACGGTTGAGCTCAGATCTAATTGGACTCTTCTGTCTGCGTAGACACTTAGTAGGAAAGCGTCTGCCAAGGATTGATCTTCGTTGATTCGAACGCGAGCGGTCGGCGCATGTTCACACGAGCCATGAACCCGCTTCGTGGCCACGGGCCCGTTCGGGTCCTGTCCTGTCCTGTCCCTAGCCTAGTTTGTTGACCTGGATTGATCCGCTTCCGACGACGAGCGAGGCGTGGATCGTTTTCTAGTTAGTGCATGCTTTGGCGTTGTTGTTCAGAGCTCCGTGGACGGCACGCGGACGAGCCCTCGTGGCTACTGGTGGCCGATGTTCGGGAGGTCGATCTATGCGGACGAACGGTCGACTCTCGACGACCCACCGCAAGCTGGTTGCCGTCGCGAGGCGCCACGCGCCGTCGGTCCTGTTACCTGTCCTCAGTCGGGTCTCGGCCGGGCAGCTCCTCGGACAGTTTTCCCCGGACTGGCCGGAGCCGTGGTTGATCTCGGCGATCGCTCGGGAGAACCTCGCCTACGGCAACGAACACCGCGGGGGTCCGCGCGTCACCAACTCGGACCTTCGCCGGATGCGTGGGGTCGGACTCAACTTGACCGATCCGTTCGAGGATGAAGTGGGACAGCCCGACGCGGCGGACTCGATAATCGTTCGGTATGCCTTCCAGCAGGCACCGTATCGGTGTGATCCGTTTGCGGAGATCACTCGTGTCCTTGCTGTCCTGAATCGCGACTACAGCTCTATGACGTTGAAGAAGGTGTCCAATGACTGGGAGTCGTTGCTCGGGCTGCCGCTGGAGAAGTTCGTCAAGGCCGCGTTCTTAATTCTGACCTGCGCACTGTTCGGGGATGGGTGGTTCGATCCGGCGGAGCTCGCTGATCCCAAGTTTGAGAGCTACGGCGTCACGAGTGCCGAAGTGCTCGGCGTCTTCCATCGCTACTTCGCCGCTGGACTACCAGATCTGCGGGAACGTGCGCGTGCTGACCGTCATCGTGATGAGCGGCTGCGTCGCCTCGACTTCAATCCGCTCGTCGAAACTCCATACGTCAGCATAGGAGATGGACGGTATCTAGCGCCGAGCATGCACCTTGCGACGCAACGAATCAGCTTGGCGTCGTTGTATTTCATCGGCATGGATAAATGGGGAAACGCCTTCAGTGAGGATCTCGGCAAGATCATCGAAGCGTATGTCGGTGACCAGCTACGCTTGCTCGACCCCCCAGCCGTGGTGACCGGTGAGTGTTCTTACAAAATCAAGAAGAACAAGCGCATGACGGCCGACTACGTGTTGAGACTCGACGGTGTCACCGTGGTGTTTGAAGTCAAGTCGGCGCGCGTTGCCCATAAGGCCCGGCTTGCCTTCAACGATTATCGGGACGACTTCGAGCGCGATGTCAGCGACGCGTTCGGAAGGCAGATCAAGACCACGGTTGAGCTGATCCGCGCCGAAAAAATACCCGACTTCGTCGATCTTCAGCTTCCCATGGACATCCGCGGCGTGGTCGTGACCGCCGAGCCACACTACATGATCAATAGTGCGGCCTACCGACAGCGGCTACCCGACCCAGGGTGTCCCTTTGCTGTCGTGTCCCTAGGGGAGCTCGAACGCCTTATCGCTGCCGCGCAAGCAGGTGACGCTGCTGAACTGTTCCGCGCGGTGACCAAGCGCGGCAGCGACGTCACGAACGTGATCGCGCAGCACACTCAGAAATTGGGGGTAGAGGTGGAGCCCAACTCGATCCTCGACGCAGCGTTCTCACGGTTGAGGGTGTCGAATATCTCAGCGTCGCGCGAGCCGACGTAGGACAATCCCGGGACTCCTGGGGGACAGAGATCCCTTTGCGAGCATTTCTGTGTGAACGCTGATCGGCCGTACGTCGGGTTGTCTGCAAGTGTCGCTGTGTGCAGTTGAACTGCGGCAACGTGTCGGTGTGGATCGACCCGTGCGGACTCGTCGCGTCGCTTACGCTGACGACTCGCTGACGATGATCACCTGACGACGCGGCTAGAGGGGTAGAGGGCGTGCGTTCAAAAGATGTGTACAGGTCCCTGATCGAACCGCGCGACGCGGCCACACGGCCTTCGCCGGATGGCTCAAGGGCGGCCCGGTGCTGCTCGGTGCGGTCAGAACTACGGTCACGCCGCGGTGTAGACGATCAGAACGACGACCGCCTGTGTGCGGACTGATCACTTGCGAAATCCGCAGTAGTCGGGATTTTATGATGGTCAGGGCTTTGACTGCTTGCCAGAGTTGTGGGTGTTCTTTTGGGCTTGTTCGTAGCTATCGGTCCATTTCGCGTGTTCTTGGGAGATGAGGCCTTCGAGACGTTGGGCGAGGATACTACGACGATTGGTAGTGGCGTAGGGGCCGGCGGCTGCAAGGTAGAGGTATTTCTCGTGCTTGAGGGCTTCGGCGGTGGACCGGTAGAGCACCCAATTGGTTTGCCATTGATAGAGTTGCTGGACACCTTCGGCGATGACCACGACAGCAGCGAGAACGGCAGTGAGGGCGGCCGGAACCCGCAGGGCGGCAACTACAGGCACTGCGGTAGCGACGACGAGTTCGGCGAGTTTGAGGCGCTTGTACGCCCGTTGCGCAGCCACGCTCTTGCGGTCGTACCAGTCGATCTGATCTTCCAAGCGCTCCCACACCGGATCGTCAGCCGTAGGGTCGTGCGCAAGCTGGTCGCCGCGGTGGTTGGGGCCGGTTGTGCTGGACGGGGTTGGCTGATCGCTCATGGTCGGGTTCCTGTCGCTGTGCCTGACGATGTGCGATGCTACGGCACCTGCGACGCTGAAGGGTGGTTCTGAGTGACACTTTGGAGTTGCGCGGGCGGCCGGTCATCGTTGTGGCGGTTGATGCGGTGACATCGCGTAGCATTTCGCCCTGTTGTGATGCTAAGATGAAGGGCAATGGGCGGGAGTATCATCGCCCGGAGGACTTGCATGAGTGAGACACCCGTTGGAAAGCGCCGGTTTCAC
The DNA here is from genome assembly GCA_034665005.1 of Solirubrobacteraceae bacterium. GTDB lineage: Bacteria > Actinomycetota > Thermoleophilia > Solirubrobacterales > Solirubrobacteraceae > Palsa-744. The sequence continues at coordinate 6,843 of JAXDGO010000172.1, forward strand.
GCCTTTCTAAGCCACGCCCATGTCGACAAGGATCAAGCCGACCACTTGTTTAAGTGGCTTCAAGACGTCGTTGGTGTGCCGGTCTGGTACGACGCTGTCAACATGCCTCCAGGCGCGACCATAGCGCAAGCACTACCCGAAGCGATCGGGAACAGTCGATCCGTTATCTTGCTGCTGTCCAAGCAGTCCGTGTCGCGAGGATGGGTGCAGCAGGAGTTCAATGCGGC
>JAXDGO010000173.1:0-2528 GCA_034665005.1 Solirubrobacteraceae bacterium
GCATGCGACTCCATCAGACCTTGCCGCCGACAGTTGTGGTCCAGGATGTCGCGGGTTCGAGTCCCGTCACTCACGCCAGGTCAGGCACCCCGATCAAGTTAAAGAGGGTGCAGACGACCAACGGCGACAGGCTATGCGCCCGCCGGTTGAGGAGAACGGCAGAATTCGTAGTTTATAATTAGACAACGATGCAGGTATGACTTAAGAGAAACGGGCAGACTGTTGGCTAAGAATAAGGTGGCGCAAATACTTAACAGTGTCGCCGAAGAGATGCGTGCCGAGTTCCACAAAAACGCCAATATTGCGCACAGGGGAGAAAAGGGCACCGCACGCGAGATCGTGGCGGTCCGGCAGTTTTTTGATCAGTATTTGCCAGGCCATGTCCAAGCGGTACACAATGGCGAGATCATCACGGCTAACGGCGACGTTTCGCCCCAGTGCGACGTAATTATTCATGACCCAACAATGCCTCCAATGTTGACTACGCAGAGCTACCGTATTCTACCGAACGAGTGCGTGTACGGAGTCGTTGAAGTAAAGTCAAACTTGGATCGTAAAGAATTATTCGACGCCTGCGACAAGATCAGGGCCGCCAAGGTATTGCCAAAGACGGCGTTTGATCCTGACCTGTCCGGAAAGACGAGAACAGTCTATGGGCAAGTATTTGGCTATGTGCCGACCGTTGGCATTGTCTTCGGCTACGACAGTATCGATCTCCTTACGCTCAAGGGACACTTGAAGGAATGGTCAGAAGGACGGCCAGCAGCTGAACTGCCCGATAGCGTATGGGTTTTGGATAAAGGTTACTTGCAGTGGCTAACCCCTGAGAATAGCCGGATTGACCCCTCGCCCTCACCTGGTTCGACGCTTGGGGCGTTTAAGGCGCCTACTATTGGTAATGTTCTATTTCCACTCATGTTCCACTTGCACGTTCAATTTGGAAGGGCGTGGATGCCGCCCGTCCGATTGCTCGACTACGCCGGGAATGCGCCAATTGGTACCTTTTTGGGCGGTGATACCGAGGTCACTTGACCAGCGACGTATGTGGCGGTCGTCTTCCAGAAATCCGGGCTTTGTGGCTTCGGGCCAAGGGAGTCCCAGAGGAAGCGGCAAGAGTGACCATCAAGGATCGACTGGGGTCAAGGGTGTCTAATCCCCGACGACAAAGGGGTCCAGAATAGCCTGCATCGCCGGTTCATACCAATTACGACGCTCTCGCCAGTACTCACGAATTGCCGGACTGCTAGTCGCCATGTCCCTGAAGTATGCCCGCCAGGCCTTACGGTATTCTTCGCTAAAAAGTACTTCGCTTTGAATGACTAGTGACATTTGGTCAACAATTAATTCTGCGAGAACGCTGACTCGTGTCCGAATCGGCTCATCTGAAGGCTCTGCCGCACCATCGATGAAATACGGGCGCAACTCTGGATACTGCAAATAAATACACGTGACCTGGTTGATTGTGCTCTCCGCCTGATGCGCCAGTAGTGCCCGATTGGTATCGGCAAGGATTCTGGTCTGACGCGCGACCTCGCGTGCTTGCCAACTATTTGCCGCGACTGTGATTGCAACAAGAAGCAACGATACAACGGTTAGCGTATTTGCCACCATATACCTCCCATGTGGACTCTTTAGCCGTAGGCTAGATCGGGCGGCGTGTTATACGCCACTCGCCGGATTTGCAAGCGAGGATTTCGACGGTAACAGGATCGGCGGCTAGCCCTTACTACTTCATGGATTTACGGCCAAGAGCCGTTCTGCCTCGGGAATTATGGTTTGACCGAGCCAATCGAGGTGACGGCGAAGCAACGGAGTCACCTCATGTCCGTCATACCGCCCTCCTCTGAAGAGCCAAAATGACGCATCGGTAGCCATAGTATTACGTTGCGCCCGAATAGGAACCGCCGAACTTGCGATGGAAGGCTTGCCGCTCACCTCTCCGCCCACCCTGTCGCTCGTAGGCGCCGAATCGTAAAGATATCTATGGTGATGCACAGTATTCCGATTCTCGCTGCGCTTAAACTCAGCGTTCCGAACCTCAGTCACAAAGCGCAATAAAGGATCTTGCCCTGTTGCTTTCCACCAATTCCCAAAGGCACTCGTCCGGCATCCAGCCGTCTCACTGTCTATCATCGATCCAACTCGCCCGATCATCGCGATACATGATACGAACTCATCCCTGAATTGCTCGTTACCGGTATCACGAGCACAGACAGACAATTCATCCAAAGCCTTCTCCGCCAGCCGCAGAGCCTCACGCGCTCGCTTAAGTACCATGGCGGCCATCATGCCTGATCCCACGACCAGGGAGGCGCGACCCACCGACGATCCAGTATGATTCGGCGCGCCAGCTGCGCGCTATGGCCACTGACGAACCAAATGACCATCGGTTACCACGCACATCACCGCCGCTACATTCGGCCAGCGCTCGCTCCCGCTCCGCTCCGCGAGCGCGCCGGGCGGCTGGCGCGCGACACAGTTGTCCCGCAGCTGAGGCATGCAATGCCTGGCCTCGACAGTGCAGCCCT
>JAXDGO010000174.1:0-14349 GCA_034665005.1 Solirubrobacteraceae bacterium
CCCTCGGTGGTGCGCGCGAGGATCGTTTGGGACCCGATCCGCATGCTGCTCGCCACGGCATCGCGCGACAGCCCGTCGAGGTAGCGCAGCTCCAACACCCGCCGGGTCTCCGCCGGCAACTGCGCCAGCGCCGCGCGCACATCCAGCCGCGTGTCCACCGCGTCAGTCGCCGCAGCCGCGGAGTCGTCAACCAGACGCGGCGACCACCACAACGGTGCATGCGGCGACACCGGCGCTTCCACACCATGACGCCCGGCCGCGTTCGGCCGATCCGGCCGGTAATAATCGAGCACCCGATTGCGCGCCACTGCGGTCCACCAGCGGCGATGCGACGAACCGTCCCGGACCTCAACTTGGTGCAGCGCGGGCCAGGCCTTGACGAACGTGTCCTGCGTCAAGTCCTCCACAACGTGGGAATGCTGCGGCTGTACCCGGCGAGCGATGTAGTTCACCGTGTACCGCCGGTGCTCCCCATACAGCTCCGCCAACCGCTCACGATTAGCCGCCAGCACCAACCGCCGCGCCTCAGGACTCCCCTGCAGGTGTCCCATCTGGGACACCTGCGAACCCCGCGACCCGGCCATCACCGGGACACCCCCACCGCTGACTCGCCCCAGGTGGTGGCCACCTGGTCCTCGGCCTGATCGGCGGAGCCGCCATCGGGGAACCAAGACTGGTAGGCGGCCTGCGTACACGCGTCGGCGTAGGCCAGCACCGCGGCACCGGTCACTCGGAACGTGCCCGTCCCAGTGCCCAACTTCAACGCCGTCAACTGCCCGGACTCAATCGCCCGATAGATCGTCGCGACCGACACATCAAAGTGCTCGGCCACATCCCTGACCCGGTACAACCGGGTACCCTCAACCTGCATCGATGCTCCCAAAGTTCGATGTATGGCCCCGGCCGGTGCTCCAACACCGACCGGGGCTCCTTGCTGTCTGCGCCGACTCCTATGGAGCGAGCTCCTACGCCCTCCTCCCTCAAGTTGCTGGGTTGTCCCAACAACCTAATGTCTACCAGACCTCGCCAGGCAAGGCAAGAAGTTGTTAGGATGTCGGTACAGGTAACCCGGAGGAGCGGATGAGCAAGTGAGCAACCCAGCCGATCCGCGGCCCGTCTACCAGCAGTTGGCCGCGCGACTGCGTGAGCAGATCATCTCTGGCGAGCTAGCACCCGGAACGCAGATGCCTACCGAGAACGATCTGATGGAGCTGTACCGCGCCAGTCGCAACACAGTTCGTGGGGCGCTTAACGTCCTCCGAACCGAGGGGCTCGTGACATCCCAGCAGGGACGCGGCAGCTTTGTTCGCATCGACCCGCCGATGAAGTACTTCGCCTCGCTGACTGGATCTCGTCGCAAGCGCTTGGAGGCTGACCGGACCCGCGACACCTTCGCGCAACAGGTCGAGGCCCAAGGTAAGATGCCGAAACAAATCAGCACCACCGAGGTCGTCCCGGCGAGCCACGAGATCGCGTTGCATCTGAGGCTTTCGCAGGGTGATCCGGTCGGCGTACGTCGGCGTGTCATGTACGCCGATGAGGAACCACTTCAACTTGGCGATAGCTACTACCCATTCGATATCGTTAAGAATAGCAAGATAATGGATCCGGCTGACGTGATCGAGGGGACAGATCAGGTGCTGGAGGATCTCGGTCATATCCCGACTCGATACGAGGATCAGATCACATGGCGTATGCCAACTTTGGATGAAGCCACGAAGCTACAGCTAGAGCCCGGGACGCCAGTGGGGCGGCTAGTGCGGACGACCTTCGACCAAGAAGACGTGCCAGTGGAGGTGTATGTAGTGATCCTGCCCGGTAACAAACACGTGCTTCTCTACGACGTGGATGCCTCGTGACCGGGGCCCCTGACGGACGCTGATCCGTCGTGCTGGATTGATATCGATACCGTCCCGTGACCAGTGCCGATGATCGGAGCAGACCCGGATCTATGGCCGCGGTCATCGACCTCGGTCGGGTTGTTGCCGAATCTGCCTTTTAGGGGAATTCAAGACGCCGCCTACGGCGGCGCGAACATAGCCGGGTTATGCCAGGCCCTCATTTGCCCGCAGGTCCGGCTCCGCTTGCTGTCCGCGGCCTGGCGGCCGTGCTCGCGCGGGCCGGACCGGCGGGCGGCGGTAGTCGCGCCAAGCGCCGGCCGTCAATGGGTCATGGGGCGCTCGTTCGTGGCGTCCGTGAGCAGGGGCCGTTGTGATGCCCTCCGTGGCTGTCGGTCGATGGCTTCTGGTCAAGATTGACCGCTCCACCGCCGCGAGATCGACGGCCAGAAGGAGGGCAAGATGGGAAGTAGGTCACAACCCGCGCTCCGATCGATTAGTCCTCAACGCTGCCGGGCCTGCTCGTAATCACCAATGCGCGCAGATCGCTGGCGAAGCCGCCTAAGGACAGCCAGGGATGGTCCTCGCCCAGCACACGGCGAGTGCGAACCAAGGTGTCCTCGTTCAGCTGCCGGGCCTGCTCGTATTCACCCAGCGCGCGCAAATCGACCGCGAGGCTGCCAGCCGAGGCCAGGGTCCAGGGGTGGTCTTCGCCCAGCACCCGTGGATAGCGGGCGAAGGTGTCCTCGTTGAGCTGCCGGGCCTGCTCGTATTCACCCAGCGCGCGCAAATCGACCGCGAGGCTACCAGCCGAGGCCAGGGTCCAGGGGTGGTGCTCGCCCAGCGCCCGCCGGAAGCGGGCGAAGGTGTCCTCGTTGAGCTGCCGGGCCCGCTCCTGCTCACCCACCCCGCACAGGGCCTCAGCGAGGTGGCAGGCGGAGCTCAGGGTGTCGGGGTGGTCCTCGCCTAACATCCGGCGATACAGCTGGAAGGCCCGTTGGAAAAGGGCCTGGGCCGATCTCGGTTCTCCCCGGGACTACAGGTACATGGCAGCGCGGTCGAGTAGCCAACTGACGTCTTGGCCGGCCTGTCTGAGGCCGCGGCTTGTATCGGTGACCGCGAGCACATGAGGCAGCAGCTGTCGCCAGGTCGGCCAGCTGGTCGGGTCGTTGTACGGGTCGGCCGGAATCGCCCCGCGGAGCAGACCGAGCGCGGTGCTGCCCAACTTGCCGGTGTCTGTTGCGCTGCCCGAGCGGGCACGCAGGATGGCTTGCACCAGCCGGTGCAGCTGCAGACTATCGGCGCTGATCCGGGCCAGCGCCCGTTGGCGCAGCAGCCTCGTCAGCCCCGCGAACGCCAGCGGGTCGCTGGCTACGGTGGCCAGTGGTTCGGGCAGGAGATCGGTGTGGGCGGTGAACAGAGTGAACGGGATCGGCTCGGGGGCCAGCTGCGCGGCCAAGCTGAGCAGATCCAGCGCGGCCGGTTCATCGACAGCCAGCCGGTCGAAGGCCAGCTGCCAACTCGCGGCCAACGAGACCGGATAGGTCACCGGCGCCCCCTGGGCGAACACTTCGGCAGCGCGGCTAGCCAGCAGTTCCAGATACTCCTGCGCCGCAGCGCCGGTCTCCGCCAGAAACGCCGCAGCCTGGTTGACCGCCAGCGGTAGATCATCCAACGCCGCAGCGATCCGACCCGCATCACCCGCCGACAATCCCGTGACCCGCTGGCGCAGCAGGTTGATCGACTCCTGTCGGTGGAACACGTCTATCGGCACCGGGATGGCCACCTCGTGCCAGTCAGGATTGCGAGAAGTGATCAGGACGTGTCCCTCACCGCTGGGGAGATATTCGGCCAATGCACGCGGGTCCTCGGCGTTGTCATAGATCAACAACCAGTGCTGCCGGCCGCGCAGCGCTCCCAGCAGCCGCGACACTGACGATGCCACCGTGTCGGACGCATCCGCGAGGTGAAGGGCGCACGCCAGCTGGACTAAACGATCCGCAATCAAAGCGGGCTTTTCGGTCGGCACCCACCACACCACGTCGTAGTCGGCGCCCCACCGGTGCGCAAACTCGATCGCCACCGCGGTCTTACCGATCCGCCCATTCCATGTAGCGCTTGCACTACCGCCGTCCCCCCCGACCGCAGTGACTCCCACAGCTCACCCATTCCGCCACCTGGGAGCGGTCGAAGGTACCCCCGACTGACGGGGCAAGTCGTGACCCGTCCTTGCCAATTCAGACGAGTGCCGCACCAATTAACGTCAATGTGATTAACACGCCCTGTGGTGGCGCGCCCACCTTGCGACGTCGCTGACTGCGCCCTCCGGACCGAACCACGACGCCGCGCGCGGCCTGGCGGGTCGTGCGCGGCGGTTGCCCGACCCGACGGCCGCCCACCCGGGACACCAGGGCCGCAACACTGCAGGCGACAACACCCGTCCGCGATGAGGGCGCCAGCCAGCACAGACCTCCGCGTTCACAAGGGAAGACCGACGACGCTGGTCGATGTCACCCGCGATCGTGCACCCTTCCGTCGCGGTCCAGGACTGCAATCCTACAGGTCAGGGGCGCTCTGTGTGGGGTAGCGCGTTACGGTAGGGGCGATTCGACCTCTTTGGTCGCGGGCGCGGTCACAGAGGCTCCAGCCAGTCCCAGCCGTCCGGCACTCGGGGCGACGGCGTCGCGTCGGCACGCGCTTGAGCCAGGCTCGGCCGCCTGCCGCCCGCCCTCACTCAGACCCTTTGGTAGCGCAGGGACCTGTATCGGTACGTACGCCGACGGGGCTGGGTAACAAATGCGCCACTGCCACCGATCTTGCAGATGTGACAGCAGGCCTGGTCCGATCCGTTAGTTTCCTAGCCGGTGAGGCGACATGGAAGTATGGCTATCGGTTGCCGAGAACGGCAACGTCAGTGACCTTGAATCGCTGCATGACTGGCTCCAGCAGGATTCCGCGTTCTCAGGCCGAGTGAGCCTCCGTGCTCCACAACCGAGCCCAACCGAGCTTGGAACACTAGTGGATGTCCTGACTGTTGCAGTCGGAACGGGCGGCGCAGTTTCGATTCTCGCCTCTTCGATCAAGGCGTGGTTAACGCTTCCGAGGCGCTCAGACATTCGAATTCATATCCACAGTCAGGACGGCACAGAAGTGGATTTTTCGGCCGACCGAGTAGGTGGGCGGCATCTCGAGAGTATCCTAAGTCAGGCGTTACGGCAACGCCCCGACATGGCTGGGGAGTAGTGGCTCTACCGGACCCATCTCGTTCGCGAGGAGTTCTAGTGGGCACCTCGCGGTACCGAGACGTCCGGCTGCCGAATCTCTCGGTTGTGCGTCGAACTGTCGAGGCGTTCACCGAGGTTCTGACCGATCCCAGGTTCGGGTGTTTAGTTCCTGAGCACTGTAAAGTGCTAATAAATGAGTCAGATATCCGCCGAGTTGGTCGAACAATTAACGAAGCTGCTCTGAGCGCCGAGGATCTGCTCCTGGTTTATTACTGCGGTCATGGCCTGGTTGGAGGTAGGCGTCACGACCTCTACCTTTCTCTACCTGACAGCGAGTGGGCCTCGCCGGAGTTTAGCTCCCTGGAATATGACAAGTTGCGTAGCGCGGTTCTGCGTTCTCCAGCGGCAACCAAACTGATCGTACTCGATTGCTGCTTCTCTGGGCGTGCGCTCGGCGAGGCGTTAGGTGCTGGTGGGAGTGCTGTCGTCGATAAGATGGAGATTAGCGGCTCATACGTGCTGACTTCCTCGCAACGGGATCAGGTAGCTCTGGCAATGCCGGACGAGCCATACACCGCCTTTACCGGACGGTTAATCCAGACCCTACGGGGTGGTTTGGTCGGTGGTGCCGAGCTTCTAACTCTTGACTCCATATACGAGCACATTCTTGCAACGATGAACGCAGAGGGCCTGCCGCTGCCTGAAAGACGAGCGACGCGAACCGCTAATCTAATGGCGCTTGGATACAACCGCGCGCATAAGTCGGACTCTCTGCAACATGGGGCGAGTCCCCGGACAGTATCGGCATCGAATTCGGGCAAGCTTCGCTTGGCCGCTCGCCCCGATCCCCAGTATCGACGGAGTCACCCTATATCGCGCCGGAAGGTCCTTGTCGCCATTGGAGGAATTGTGACAACAAGCACGGTCGCGATATCCCTTGTGCGAGCCGGTATGGGTGCAGCGGTAGGGAATCAGCAAAACCCAGGCGTGCTCGGGTCACAGGTATACGACGGAACGGTCGAAGTCTCTGCCCAGACACCCTGGAACGACACCGGCATTGACATCCTTACGGAATCCAAGGTAGTGCTTTCAGCTGAAGGTATAGTGTACATTGCTGGATCCGACGACGGAAAATCGCCAGCTGGGGTCGCAGGATGTGTCGGCACCGCAGATCGTAGAGACCCGCCAGGGCCTCATCTCGTGCCGGGCCTGACGTGTGTCGCGCTAGTTGGTCGGATCGGAAATGGTGCGCCTTTCGAGGTCGGACGTTCCGTCCGGTTGATCGCGCCGTCTTCTGGGCACCTCTTCCTGGGGGTGAACGATAATTTTTTCGGGGATAACAGCGGCTCCTGGACTGTAAGGGTGTCTGTGCGACCGCCATGACGGTATTCGACTTGACGTGAACGCATCTATCTTTGTTGCCGTGGTCTGCTGTTGCCACGTCCTGCTTGGTCAGTGGACATTTCTTTGCGGACTGGCGTGGTTGAACATCCTGTCGAGCACCATACGCACGCCACGCCGCCGACTCACAGGGGAGGCTGAGCCACACCGCACCTCACGGGCGCTGTCAGAGCACGGGCATGGAGTGTCTGCGATTGAGCAGCGCATGCGCGCAGCACTGAGCTTGTTCCTGTGAGTGACCATCCCCTCGAAGGACAGAGGGAGCAGAAACGGAGCAAAACCGCTGACACTCGTTGACGACCAGCGCTCGAATGACGGCTGAACTGCACAAATATGCAGAGAATGACGCTGACCGGCAATGACTAATACGCCAATTATGCATCGAAGCTCGTGGCTAGATAATCCGTGAACCACTATCTAAGGAGTAAGATTATGGCTACGGCCACTGCGGCCGGGGTGCAGGCCAGAACTAACACTGTGACCCGGAGTAACGCTCGTCGTGATCGACACGTAATGATTTCCCGCACTAGGCTTGCCCACACATCGAAGGGCCCGGGGTGATGCTTCATCGTCGCGCTCCTCTCGTTGGTTTTGATTTAACGTGGCCCCGTACTGCGTGCGTTGATAGTGCGGTAAACCAAGCATTTATGTTGTCTCCAGACACTTACTCGTCATCCAGTGGGTCTTCCACTGGAGTGGGTGCGAAGTACCAGTGTTGTTCGGCCAGTGCGATCCCACAGCGCGGGCACTCGGTCTGTCGCCGGCGGGCGGTGCGAACCGCTGTCCACTCCTCATTTAGCTTGCGGCGCTCCTCGGCCTGCTGGCGAAGCTTGGTTTGTAATACCTGGATGGTCCAGGTGCTGCCGAGCAACAGCCCGAGGCACACCAGTAGAACGGCGCCGAGCACCTGTAGGGTCACCTGACTTTGCGGTGCATCCCGCGACGACGATTCCGCCTCGGCGATTGCTCTGCGCCGCGGCGTCTCTACGTGTGTTCGCCATGTGCGGAAGTCGGCGGCGTGGGCCAGGTCCTGCTCGGTGCGCTTGCCAGTCTTGAAGGGGTTGGGCAACGCTGGGGTGGATAGCGCTGGGATGATCACCCCGGTAAGCGCAGCGGCATCGGGTGTGTAGCTACCGACGGTGGTGCGATATCTGCAGAGGGTCGTCGGCGTCATGACCCCAGGGATGCTCTGCTCGATTCGTTTGGCGGACCAGCGCGGCGCAGTGTGCAGGACTTGCCGCAGTATCGATGTGGTGACATCGATCCAGGCGACCTCCGGCCGCGGTGGCGCGACCTCGATCGCGAAGGCTGCGGGTCGGAGCTCTGGTTCCGCGGCGGACATCGTCCCGGACAGGACGAGACCAAACAGCGCGGTGAGCATGGTGACGCTTGGGAGGAGTGCTCGCCAGGAGGGGCTGAGTTGTGATGATCGCCTCACAGTACGCCTCCGGTCCTGTACCGTCCTCGGCGGATCGACGCGACCCGTATCGTCGGTGACGTCGCGCTCCGTCGCGTGTGATACGGTACGTGTCGATGACATTAAGTCCGCACCTTGGATGAGTCAATGCGCCATCCGGGCTGCTTGGCAGGTTGGCTCGGATTGTCGATCACGGAGGGAACGACGGCATGGCGGAGGAGTTTGTGGGGTCGCCGGACCCAGTGCTGGTTAGGCTCAACGAGTGGGCCGCAGCCAGGGACCTGAGTCGGGAGGCTGTCGCGCAGGCCATCGGCGTCAAGCGTCCGACCGTCGCGGGATGGTTCCTGGGGCTCGAAGCCGACCAACGGGGCGACCCTCGGCCCAGGAGCGCCCGCGACTTCCGCTACACCAACCAACGTCCCGAGGTACAACAACGGATCGCCGAAGTGCTCGACCGTCCGGTCGATCTACTGCGGGCGGAGTCGGTCGGCAGGTCGGCTGCGCCCACCGGGCCGGTCGAGACCGGGACGGGGTTACTTGGTTCTGAGATGTGGGAGGTCGCTCGATCTCTGGTAGGTGACCTCGCGGTCGGTGGCGTTGGCCACCCGGACGTGAGAAGCCAACGGCATCGGGTGGCCGAGGTCGTCGAGAACGTTGACCGCGTTGTCGCGACCACCGTGGTGGCCGTGCCCCGCGGGCGTTGCCGCACGGTCCCACACCAGTACCAGGTGGCAGTACTCGTCGCCCCGCCCGACGCCGATGACGCCAGACCGCTCACCAACTATCTCCGCAGCATCCGCGACACCGTCGACGCTGCCCTGGACAATGCCTCGCTCGCCTGCCGCTGGGAGCACGGTGTGCAGCAACCGAACGTGCGAGTCATGACCACGGGCGTCGAGCTCCTCACTCTCGGCTCGCTGATCTGCGCTTCAGTCAGTGGGTCGCGCCGACCCCGCGGTGGGCTGCTTGTCGAGCCGCGGCGGGCGGGCCTGTCTGGCCATGATCTGCGCGTCGCCGCGATCGTGTCCAACCCCTACGGCGGGAGCGCGCCCATCGGCGGACTGCTCGCCCAGGTACTCGGTGCTGGTCACCTACGGGACAACGAGTTCATCCACGCAATCCGTAACGCGCAGGCCGAGCGGCGCGTCGGCGTCGGAGGCCAACGTGGCGCCTTCCTGAGCGCTGAGGCAGCGCGTGACTCCGGGTTCATCTTGCACGTTGTCCTTCACCTGCTTGAACGCGGTGATCTACCCGGAGCATGGTTCTTGTCCATGGGGGCCTCGTCGCTCCACTACGACCCCGTCCGTCGAGCGCTCGCGGCAATGCGTGGCGTGGTCGTGGTCGTGCGGCTCGGACCTCAGTGGCGCCGGCATGCGGCTTGGCGGCTCTCCACGGCAGCGCGTAACGAAGCTGCGCCTCTGGAATCGTTACGCGACCGGACGCGCCCGGCGTCGTCGGACTGGATGCAGCTGACGCCGGGTGCCGACATCCCTGCTGCGGACCTAGAGATCCTCAGTGAACAGGCGGTGGCTGCTGAAAAGTGGTTGATCCAGTTGGAGCATGGTGAGGCAGCGCTCGATGCACTCGTCCGCGAACGTCGGGACGACTTCGGACTTCCCACGTTCTCGATCACTCTTGATGAGCTACCCAACGATGTCGTTGGTACCCGTTTCGACGAGGGACGTTTCCGCCCGGTCACTGGCGATGACCGGTTCACCGGCTCGGTGGTCTTCCCGGACACAGTGGACGGGTTGATGGATAGCTGGACCGACGCGGCCATTGACGTTCTCGACGGATTCGCGGCGCTGGCCGGCCATGAGTCCGGTGAATCGCTCGTCGATGTCAATGCAGACGATCATATCGCGCTCGCGTTGCGACTGCGCTGGGGACCCAAGGGGGACAGATGATCAATCTACGCCGACTATTCCGGGAAAAGATTCGCCAGGTCGACGCCCGCGTGAACAGCGCCCAAGGCGTCTACTCCGCCGAGCGCGATGAGATTCGTCGGGCCGTTGCGTTCGTCGACGAGTTGTGCGGTCGATTAAGTCTAGGCGAACTCGAACGCGTCCTGAACCCGGACAGCGGGAAACCGCAGCTGTTGCTCCTTATGCGCGATGCGCGAGGCGGCCGAGTGGTGCTCAAGGTCTACGGCAGGCTGCGCCCCAACGAGGCCGCGGTGCAAAGACTTTGGTGGCAGCAGGGCGTCGCGACGGTTCGGGTTCTCGACTCGGGTGACGACCCGGTGAGCTGGCTGTTGATGCCGTACGTCACCGGGATTGTGCCCGCTCTGGCCACTGGACCTGCCTTGACCGCCGACGTCGCCCGCATCATGGACGCCGCGCACCGCATAAAACGTGCCGACGTCGGCACCCCCCGGGATCTCTTCACTGGAGTCGGCGTGCACCTGCGCAACATGCTGGTCGTGGCCACGAGACACCACTACGCCGTACCGTCCGGTGTCGACGTCAAAGCCGCGGAGGTCATGCAATCCGGCATGCCTACGTTCCTGCACGGTGACCTCGCCCCCGTAAACCTTCTGCGCGGGCCAGACCGCCTGCGTGTCCTCGACACCTGCGGGTACACCGGGCCGGCCGAGTTCGACGCGGCCCGGTGGTGCGCACGCGTGGGCGGATCACGCGGTGCGGTTGAGATGCTGGCCCGATGGCTAGAGGTCGAGACCGCGCTCAATGTTGACCTCGCCCATCGCTTGCTTGGGCTAGAACTGCTTATGGAGGCCGGCGTCCGCGAGATCATCAAGGAGGAAGGCGGGCTGCCCTGGGCAGAGCGCGATGACGAGACACAGCGCCTTCTGCACCTCGGCGCCGAGCTTGGGATGGCGCCGTGACCGGTCCGCCTGTCGCTGTCCTGGTCAGTACCCATGATCACTTCGATGATGCCCGGGTAAACATGGAGATTGTCCGCGCGGTGTGGTCGCAGGAATTCGCCAACGTGGCGCTGGTTCATGCGTACAACGGCAGATCCGGGGGCTGGACGCCCTATCTAGAAGACGTCCTCGTCGACGTGGCGCCGGGACAGAGTCATTTCACCGGAGCTGCTGACCTTCTCGATGCCGGGCTCTCCGCGATCTCCCGCGACTTCCCTGACGTCCAGCATGTCGTCTGCGTCGCGTCCGACAGCTGGTTGTACCGGCCGCAACGGGTGCTCGCGATTATCGACGACATGCGCCGCGACGATCTGCGGCTGGCCGCGGCCAGCTGGGAAGTCGCCGACGACGCTCACGGCGTGCGCCGCGAGCGTGGCCACCCCACGCTGCTGCCCGGCGCTGGTCTGTCAACCGATGCCTTCGTCATCGACCTGCCGTGGGCGCTGGAGTTCGGGATGTTGCCACTGGACATGACCGGCTTCCTCGACACCAACGGCGCGATGCTGAACTACCTGCAGGAGATCGTGCTGCTGGAAAAGTACCTGGAAGGCCGATACCTAGGTGCTGTGCGAACCCACCTGCAGCGGACTCGCTGGCCCAAGGACGGCTGGGGCAGCGAAGGTCTACGGCGGGCACGGGCGATGCTGCGATTGATTCACGAACGGCCGATCGACCCGGCCGGCATTACGGCACCGTCTCACAAGGGGCACTGGCCCGGGCTCGGGCTCATCACCATCGAAGATCCGGTTGTCAAGCATGCCGAGATACGAAGTGTCAAGGGCTTGCGAGGCGGTCCGGTGCTCGAACGGTTCCTCCATGGAGGGGAGCTATGTTGGTTCAACGCGGCGTAATGACCTGTAACCCCCGGAAGCCCAACCGCGGCGTCGGGAAGTGAGCGTGCTTTTGGCACTGTCAACAGCGGTAAACCGGAGCATCCAAGGGACGGCTATCGGTGGGGCTTCGGGGGCAATTCTGGTGACATTCGCCCCGATCGGCCGCCCGCCCGTGGTCCGGTTGGCGCCACGGCCGGATGTCGATCGCGGCCCAGTCGTACAACCGGTGCCCGTGGGCGCCGTTCCCGCAGCTCAGTCGTTGCCAGTCAGTCTCGGTGAGCTCGGTAATCACCGCGTGACCGCGGCGCGGCCCGGGCGCGGATCCAGGCGGTGATGCCGGTGACGGCGGCGATGACTAGGGCGGGCCACCACCAAGCGCCCCGGCCAGATAAAGAAGGCCCACCCGGCCAGGGGGCCGCGGTGGTGTAGGCGTCGAGGGCGGTCGCCAACTCAGTGCGGGCCGTGTCGGGGATGACCATTTACAGCCGCGGCCGGGCCAGTTTGCTGCGCCTGAGTCTGGGGGACGTATAGGGTCCGAGCGGGTCGAGTAGACAGGGGCCGACCCACCCTTACCGCGCAGTTCACGGCCCGCTACCCGGGGGTCTATCCAGCGGGAAGCGCGCGTTCCTCACCAAGCTCAATAGGCGAGTGCGGCACCGTCCTCCCGACGTCGGCGAAAAGTCGGCGAAACCGTCGACACTCGTTAGTGGTTGGCAGTGTTAGATGACCTGTGACCTGCGCTAAGAGGTAGAGGGCGGCATTGGTCGGCAGCGGTCGGTAGGACCGATCACGTTTTGCAAGGCGGGGGTGAGACCACTTCGCAGCCGTTTTGGTGAGCTGGCTGATCACAAATAGCAGGGTCGTGAGTGCCGCGTTGATCATCGCGGTCACCACGCTGCGGCCTAATGTCGATCATGGATTACCTATCTCGTGATCTTTTCGGGTCTCAGTCTGGGTCTCAGTTCGCCCCGGTTCGGAGGCACACTTGATGCTGCTGTCGTTGCTCAACTCGCATTCAAGCTGCACGTCAGAGCATTCAGGCCCCTGTATGAACGAGTGTGCCCCTAACTTGAAAGCGAGCGTGCTTAGAGGCGCCGGGTGTTCGAATTTCTCCGCTTGCGCCCTCGCTGACCAGCGGAAATTCTCTCTTAACGTTATTCTCCCGTTTCCGCCGCGCCGTGCGGGGTCTCAGCGTTGGGGCTCAATTTCCCCCACAGCGGGTCTCCGACCCGACCTGTCGGAGTGAATGCGGTCTCGACGGCACCGGGCAGATCGAGCAGCTGGTCATGACCCGCGTTATCGGCGGCCTACCGATTGGGTAGCTCACGGGCACGGGGGCCGGTACGCCAGGCCGGGCAGGTAATAGTCCCATTCGCTACTGGTGATGGCGGGGGTGATGCTACAGATCCGAGCGACGACACGATCGATGTTGGTTTCCCACAGCCGGGCGGTGGTGTCGGTACTGGCGGTAGCCAGGGTGTGCCCGTCAGGGCTGAACGCCACAGAGTAGACCCGGTTGGTGTGGCCGGTGAGTGTGCCCTGTGCGGTGGGGTGGTGGGGGTCACGGGTATCCCACAACCGGGCGGTGGTGTCATAGCTGGCGGTGGCAAGGGTGTGTCCGTCGGGACTGAACGCCACCGACGAGACGGCATTGGTGTGGCCGGTGAGTGTGCCCAGTGTCGTGGGGTGGTGGGGGTCGCTGATATCCCACACACGCGCGGTGCCATCGGCGCTGGCGGTGGCCAGGGTGTGCCCGTCGGGGCTCAACGCCACCGACAAGACGGCATTGGTGTGGCCGGTGAGTGTGCCCAGTGGGGTGGGATGGTAGGGGTCGCTGATATTCCACAACCGCGCGGTGTGGTCGGTGCTGGCGGTGGCCAGGGTGTGTCCGTCGGGGCTGAAGGCCACCGAGAGGACGTAGTTGGTGTGGCCGGTGAGGGTGCTCAGCGCCGTGGGATGATGGGGGTCACGGATATCCCACAGCCGCGCGGCGTTATCGGTGCTGGCGGTGGCCAGGGTGTGCCCGTCGGGGCCGAACGCCACTGATCGGATGGTGTTGGTGTGGCCGGTGAGGGTGCCCAGTGTCGTGGGTTGGTGGGGGTCACGGATATCCCACAGCCGGACGGTGGTGTCGTCGCTGGCGGTGGCCAGGGTGTGCCCGTCAGGGCTAAACGCCACCGATCGGACGGTGTTGGTGTGGCCGGCCACGATGGGTCCAGGAAAGTCCCACACCCGCGCGGTGTTATCGGCGCTGCCGGTGGCCAGGGTGTGCCCGTCAGGGCTAAACGCCACCGAGAAGACGGCGTCGGTGTGGCCGGTGAGAATGCCTAGTGTCGTGGGGTGGTGGGGGTTGCTGATATTCCACACACGCGCGGTGCCATCGGTGCTGGCGGTGGCCAGGGTGTGCCCGTCAGGGCTGAACACCACCGAGAAGACGGTGTTGGTGTGGCCGGTGAGAATGCCTAGTGCGGTGGGGTGGTGGGGGTCGCTGATATTCCACACTCGCGCGGTGTTATCGGTGCTGGCGGTGGCCAGGGTCTGCCCGTCAGGGTTGAACGCCACCGAGTGAACGGCGCTGGTGTGACCGGTGAGAATGCCTAGTGCCGTGGGGTGGTGGGGGTCGCTGATATCCCACACTCGCGCGGTGTCATCGAAGCTGGCGGTGGCCAGGGTGTGCCCGTCGGGGCTGAAGGCCACCGATGTGACGGCGCTGGTGTGGCCGGTGAGAATGCCCAGTGTCGTGGGCTGGTGG
>JAXDGO010000175.1:0-4023 GCA_034665005.1 Solirubrobacteraceae bacterium
CAGGCCCTCGGCGACGGCGTCCATCGCGACCTCGTTGTGCGCGACCGCCGCGGCGGTCTTGACCCGCTTGGTGGGGATGTGACGGCGGCGGGCGATCTGCCCAGCGGTCAGACCCAGACCCAGCAACTGCTGGGTGGCGCGAGCCTCCTCGGCGTCACTGATGCCGCTACGGTGCTCGTTCTCCCCGAGCTGATCAAGAATCCGGTCTACCATCCGGTCCCGCTCATCGGACAACGCCTGGGTCTCAACGATGACCCGGACCCGGTCCAGGCCGACCTCGATGGCCGCGAGAACGCGCTTCTGACCGGTCTGCACCACCAGGCGCCCGGCCTCGTCACGACGAACCGGGATGATCTGGCGGACGCCTCGATCCTTGATGTCGGCAACGAATCCCCTATCAAGCTCCACTGCGGTGCGCACGTTGTCGCCGATGATCAGCTCGCGGGGATCGACCCAGACGACCTCGGCGTCCACGGCGGTCTCGACGGGGCCCTGCCCGGGAACGATCTCGGCCGGCGGGTCGGCCTCGTGATCGTCGCGGACGGGTATCTCTGTGGTGGTCACTATCGGTCTCCCTGTTCGGGGCGGCACGGAGTCATGGCCGACTCCGGCACGCGAAACGGATGTCCACCCGTCGATGCGGGTGGAGTTGGTTGCTGCTGTCCGGTGTGGGACGCACTCGCCCAAGCGCCGGCGTCCAACGACCGGGCGGGGGCGCCGGGCTCGCCCAGCCGACGTGGACCAGCCGGGGTACTCCTCGGGAGGAGGGGTTGTTCGGGGCTGGTTCACCCGCGCTGGGCTGGGTGTCGGGCCATCGCCCCGGCGGGAGGTCGGCGCTAGAGTGCGCGGTCCCACAACAGGCAGCCAACACATCCATCCCGTCAAGGAGGGAAAGATCCGTTTCAGGTTCAGCAGACGCCCCAGAGGCCAGCCGGCCGGACCGCCCACACTGGTCAACGCGACAAAGGGGCATGCGCCGACCGGATCAACGCAGGCGGCGCTCCGAGGCCTGGTCTGGTCTGGGTCACGCTGACGTTGTTACCTCTGATCGGATACCGGCCTGGGGGGACTGGCTGGCTTGGCTGGTAGTCCGGGGATGGCGGTGGAGCCGATGTGGCGTACCTCGCTGCTCCAACACATGGCCGATCAGGTTTTGGATTTCGCCGATGAAGTGTTCGGCGAGGCTGGCCCACGCTGGGGGCGGCTCGACGAGCCGGACCGTTTCGGTGGCCCAGATGAGCCAACGCTCGGTGTACTCATTCGCCTCCGCCTCACCGTCGGACATCGCCACTCCGAGCGTGAAAGCGGGTCCGGCCCGTGCTCACTGGCGGTGGTCATCGTCATCGGTGGCCAGCACCGGGTTGTCCAGCGTGGCTCCGGCGCGGGCCTCGCCGACGGCTAGGGCGAACATCACCACGGCGGTGAGGGTGGTTCCACGCGATTCCACCGGTGCTGGAGCGAGGGTGCGCGCCAGTGGCCAGCACCAGCGTGGACTGCACGCTCCGTATAGACCGCCAGTAGGGTGAGCGCGGCCCCGATCAATCGCAGTACTCGACGCTGGTCCCGGATGTGTTGCAACGACCAAGGTGGGGACCTAGTCTGTGGCCCCTGCATCTGTGTGACGAGCTGGCTGACCCGGCTCGCCGCGGTTGGTGAGGGTTAGGCGGACAGCGAGCTCGCTGTCGGTGGAGGCTTCTCGATTACTTGGTGGCGCCGCCACGACAACCAGGGTCCGCGGCACCTTAAGAATGGAAACGGGGGAGTAATGGGTAGTAGTAGCGTGGATGCACGTTGGATACTGTCCTTTGACGCCTCGTGTGGAAGATGCCGCGAGATCTCCAGTGCCGTGTCAAAGGCATGCGATGGGAAACTTGAGGTATTGCCACTGAAGCATCCCGATGTCCAACAATGGCGTGAGCAAAGTTTAGGAACCCACGCGCCATGGGCACCTACCCTGGTACGGGCTCACGGTGACAGTGTGAGCGCGTGGACCGGAAGGTCAATAGTAATCCCGCTAGTACGTCAACTCGGCCCGCGATCGACAATCCACGTCTTGCGTTCCCTTGGCGAGTTACACAGGCAGACAACCGGGAGCCCCATCGGTCAGGCGAAAAGCGGGGCGATAGGGCGAGCGCAATTTTTCAAGCTAGGTGCCGGTGCCGTGATAGCTACGGGAATAATTTTCTCAGGGCGAGCTCCCGCCCTTGCCGAACCTGCTGAATGCGCCATGGCGCGCCGGTGGGTCGACAAAAATAGGGACCGACTCCCTCAGTCTTACGAGGAGGTTATCGCGTACCCCCTCGCGTATCGCAAAGCTATTTTCTCGGCGCAGACACCGTCAGTGCAGAGCCAACTCTGGGTGGAACACTTGAAGCGCTATCGCTCAACCCATCCCGGACTCTCGGAAGAGCAAGAAAATCTGATTGAGCGAGCCTTGACGACAGTATCCGATGAGTCGATATTCGATTCCCAGCAAGACGTGAAAAATGATACAGAACAACGGATTAAGGAAATTGAGAAGGCTAGCGAAAAACTCTTCGGATTGGATGAATCATACGCGCTTATCGGAACGCTTGGACCTTCCGAGAGGCCCGACGCGTCGACCATAAACCGTGGGTGCACTTGTGCCGCCCGGAGCGATTATTGCACTAATGGCAGCGTGTGCTATTCAGATGTGCAGAACTGTTTGCATACAGAGCGTGGATGTGGCGGCTTTTATAAGTCGTCCTGCGATGGTCTTTGTCAAAGCTAGCCACTAATACTGCAACTGCGAGGGATGCGGTTCGCAGGGGGTTGCCCGTCGCAGCTATTCAAAGCAAGCAACCTCGAAACGGCCCTTTCTCATCGCCTCCCAAGAACCCATCCCCCTGGCCCTGGGAGAATTGGGCCGTGTGTTGCACTGGCGAGCGGTGGGCTGTTTGCTGCCGTCTTTTGCCTTGGGTGATCATTGTGCTTTGGCGAGGTATGGTGTCCGCGTCTTTGGCCCAGGTGAAGGGCTGGCAGCGGTCGTTGTAGTGGTCGATGAAGCGGCGGATGGTGTCGATGAGGGTCCTGGACGCTGGTGAAGCTGCCGCGGCGGATAGCTTGGCGGGTGATGATGCCGAAGAAGATCTCGACCATCGTCGTCCTCCGGCGAGGGGAAAGTCCGATCTCTCGATGGCCAGCCGGCAACACCAGCGCTGTGAATGGGCCGCCTGGTCACCGACACGGCGGCCACTGCTGCTGACGATACCGTCGGCGCCGCCACCGTGATGAGCCGACCAACAGCGTGGGCGAGCTGGTTGGTTCGATGGCAAGTCGACCCTGCACCGCAGGCGTGCAGCGCCGAGGAGCGGAAGCGACGCGGCAGCCTTCCTCCGCTCTGGTGGCAGCGGCCGACGCCCGCGCTGTCCGAGCGGTCGACGAACCGCCACGGTGACGATCACATCGGCCATCGAGTGGACCAACGACGGCCGGGACCACCACTGGATCCACATCGTCAATGGCGCCGTGATCGACGTGCGCAGTGGTGGCTAATAGCCGTCGATCCCGGTCGATGACCGTCCGGTCGCGCTCGACGGGATGGTAAATGGCGCGGCTTTAAGGTATTCGATCAGCAGGGTCTCGGCGAGGGCTTTGATCTCGGCCAGGGTGAGGACGTGCAGGCCGTCCGGGTCGGCGGTGTCGGTGACCTCGATGAGCAAGTCGGGAATGCTGTCGGGGTCGTGCTGGATGAGGGTCAGCTCGAAGGTCTGTTCACCGGTGGGCAGGCGGGTGACCCGGGAGGTGTGCCGCCGGGCTCCGTGCTCGCCGGTGACGCACTGCTGCAGATCGCACCACCGCGGGTGGCAGGTGCTGGGATTTTTGCGCATGGTGGGAACTCCTGTCTGGGTCAAGGTGTGGGGATCGCCGCGGACCCGGGCACGCGGGGCGCAGCGGGGATGGGGCGCCGGCCGGGCTGGTGTGCGCGGCCGATACCGCAGGGGTCAGCGTTGGAAGGAGGCGGCCAGGGTCATCGCCGCCAGGCCCCGGCGTTCCATGTCG
>JAXDGO010000176.1:0-3944 GCA_034665005.1 Solirubrobacteraceae bacterium
GACCTACCCGGTAGCACCGCCCCTCACCTACCCGCTCGGCCGGCTCCGCCTGCTGCGCGCGGCCTGTCGGCCGTGCTCGCGCGGGCCGGACCGGCGGGCGGCGGCGGTCGCTGTGCCACGGCAACGAGTAGGAGGTTGGCTGCATGGTCTCGTACCTATTTCAGCGGCTCGGCGGAGATCCTTCGTTCCGGCTGTGAGCGACGCGCCATCTCCGACCGATCATGGCGCCTATCCGGATAGCAGTCGCGGCAAAGTGCCAGGAACTAGAGACCGCGTTTGCCCGCGGTTGTGATCGTCGTCGACGTCAGTTGGAAGTGCCGCAAGCAGCCCGTGACACGTAATGACGAGTGCTGCACCCGCTGGTGTGACGATAGCCCGTTCATCATCCACGCTGGAAACCCGACTCACTCTTCTCTTCCGGCCGACGGGCCTGGTCGTGTTCACCTAGATCAGCCAGGACAGCGGCGAGGGTGTGGGCCGAGAGCAGGGTGAAGGGATGGTCGTCACCCAGGACGCGACGCATGCGGGTGAGCGTGTCCTCGGCGAGCTGGCGGGCTTGCTCATGCTGTCCGAGCTCTCTCAGGATGAGGGCGAAGTTGCGGACTGAACGCAAGGTGTCGGGGTGGTCATCACCCAGGATCCGACGGCGGCGGATGAGGACATTTTCGATGAGTTGGCGGGCCGGCTCATACTGTCCGAGTTCCCGCAGGGCGATGGCAAGGCTGTGAGCCGTGCTCAGGGTGTTGGGATGGTTCTCGCCCAAGACCCGACGGCATCGACTGAGGGCGTCCTCGCCGAGCTGACGGGCCACCTCACGCTGTCCGAGCTTCCGCAGGGTGATGGCGAGGCAGCTGGCCGCGTCCAGGGTGGAGGGGTGGTCGTCGCCCAGGACCCGACGGCATCGACTGAGGGCGTCCTCGCCGAGGCGGCGAGCATGCTCATAGTGGCCCAAATCCGCCAAACAGAGGCCGAGGCCGGTGGCCGCTACCAGAGTGTGGGGGTGGTCGTTGCCCAGGACTCGACGGCATCGGCTGAGGGTGTCCTCGCCGAGGCGGCGAGAATGCTCGTAGCGCCCCAGATACACCAGACAGGGGATGAGGCTGGCGGCCGAGCGCAGGGTGTGGGGGTGGTCGTCGCCCAGGACTCGATGGCATCGGCTGAGGGCGTCCTCGCCGAGGCGGCAAGACTGCTCATAGTGCCCCAGTATCCACAGGTCAGTGGCGAGGTTGCTGGCTGACGTCAGGGTGTCGGGGTGGTCCTCGCCCAGTTGGGAGCGGCGCAGGCCCAGGGCGCGTTCACACAGCGACCGGGCGGGGCCGGGTTCCCCCCGGTTACGCAGATACTTGGCGGCGTTGTCGAGTAGCCAGGCCACGTCCTGCTCGACCCCGACGAGATTGCGATGGGGGTCGGTGGCGACCAGGACGTGCGGCAGGAATTGCCGCCACGCTGGCCCGGCCAGCGGGTTGGTCCACGGGTCGTCTGGGGCCGTGGCACGCAGCAGCCTGACGGTGAGGGTGGACAGGTCAGGCCACTGGTGGGGCTGAGCGCGCAGAATCGCGGCGAGCAACCGATGCAGCTGCAAAGTTGCGGAGTCAACATGAGCCAGCCCGCGCTGGCGCAGCAGCCGCGTCAGTTCGACGAACGCCAGCGGATCCCCGGCCGCGGTCGCGAGTGAGTCGGGCAACTGAGCGGGGAGTGTGGTGAACAGGATCAGCGGAATCGGTTACGGCGCCAGGTAGGCGGCCAGGGTGAGTAGCACCAGCGCAGCCGGCGACTGCGCGGCCAGCCGGTTGAGGGCAATCTGGACACCGGCTGCCAGGGACACCGGATAGGTCGTGGAAGTGCCCTGGGCCAGCAGATCCGTCGTCTGCTCGGCCAGCAGGGCGAGGTAGTCCTCCGCGGAAGCGGCGGTGTCGCTCAGGTACGCGGCGGCCTGGGCCAGGGCCAGCGGCAGGTCCCCCAGCGCCTCCGCGATCCGCCGGGCGTCCTCGTCGGTGAGCCGGGGTGCGCGGCAGCGCAGCAACGTGATCGACTCGTTCCGCTCGAACACGTCCACCTTCACCGGGGTGGCCAGCTCATGCCAGGCGGGATTGCGGGAGGTGATCAGCACCTGCCCGCTACCCCCGGGCAAATATCCGGACAATGCCGAGGGCTCCTCGGCATTGTCAAAAATCAGCAGCCACCGGCTCTGCTCTCGCAGCTCCCCCAGCAACCGGGCCACCACCACCGTCACGGGATCGGTGACGGTCGCCAAACCCAAGGAGTGGGCCAGCTCCGCGAGCCGGTCGGCCACCAACGCTGGTTCCTCCGCTGGGACCCACCACACCACGTCGTACTCGCTCCCGTGGCGGTGGGCGTACTCGATAGCGAGGGCGGTCTTGCCGATCCCGCCCATCCCGTGCAGGGCCCTTACCACCACGGCTCCACCCGACCGCAAAGACTCATGCAGCCCAGCCATCAGTTCATCACGGCCTGTGAACGCCGGGCTGCGCGCCGGGACATTCCACACCCGCCCGCCTGACATCGCCTCCAAACGAGCCCGCGGCAGATCCCGTAACGCCGCAAACAGCGCCTCGCTCAGCCCCTCCGGCGTAGTAAACGTTGCCATGCTCAGTCCGCTGTCGGTCAGCCGCACACGGTATGCCTCCTGCCGGGCGCCATACCGCACATCAACAAACAGATCCTTTGGGCCCTGCGCCTCCTCACCCAGCAGGAACACCAACCGCGGCAAACCTGCCCGGCTGGCCACCTCGAACTCCAACTCCGTGTACGACAGCTCCGGGCGATCGGCTACTGGCGAGCCATACCGAAATCCCACCACCGCCACATACACATCGGCGTCGAGAACAGCCTCTCGGCACACCTGCGCCGGCTGCGCATCTCGCGCGCTGAAATACGCCATGTCACAGACCGCATCCCCGGCCCTGGCCACCGCCCGCTCCGCCGCCGCCAAAAACGACCCCCCGACCGGCAGCCGCGCCAACTCCGATGTGTGACTTAGAAACACGCGCCGTGGCCGTGACATGACGCGCAGCATCCCACCCACCGCTACGGCCAGCGACGTCGCCTACGACCAGGTAAGGGGATGGAACAGGATTTAATCGGACAGCTGACGGTCAACAAGCATCAGAGCCGGCCAACCGACGCCCCGCACTCCTCATTCCCTAAATAGGCAGCATGCGGACATGCTCACACCCGGTCGTACAGAACTTTGCGCCGACCGCTGTGATGATCGTCAGCAAGCCGTCAGCGAAGCAGTATGACCAGTCCGCACGGGTCAGTGCTCGTCGGGACGGAGCCCTAGGTCAGCGGCACGCAGTGACACTCCTAGGCAAGCCGATGCACAGCCGATCCGCATTCACACCAACTCATGCCTCCGGCGGGCCTCGGCTCCGGGATGGCCTCACGACCGGACCCGGACAGTGGGGAATCACCAGGGGCGCGGGTATCCCGTCGCGTCGACGCCGGAGGCGTAGCCGGCCTGGGGTGGGGGTCCAGACATCCCACGGTTGTAGGTTGTCAAGCGGCTCTTTGTTGATCTTTTGTGCTGCGGGGTCAGGTCGGGGTGGGCGGGCCGGTGAGTCCGGCTAGGGCTCGGTGGAACCGTGTATGGGCGAGGCGCTCTAGGGCAACAATCAGTGCCTCCGGCGGGCCTCGGTTCCGGGATGTCCCCAGCCGGGGGAGACAGGGGTTGTGGGTCACGAGGTGGCGTGGGTATCCCGTCCCGCCGGCGTTGACGGCGTAGCAGGTCAGGGGCAGGTGTCTAGGTCGTTCAGCCGTTGGGTGCTCCACCTAGACACCTGCCCCTGACCTGCTAGGGATAAGCCGCCGACGTGACGGGATACCCGCTTGGGCCCCTGGCGGTCCGAGTCAAGCGGCTTGGTGTTGATCGTGTTGGGAGGGCCAGGCGGTGGCTTCGTCGTAGGTGGTGTGGTGGCGCAGGC
>JAXDGO010000177.1:0-4432 GCA_034665005.1 Solirubrobacteraceae bacterium
TGGACCCCTGCCCCTGGCCCGCTCCAAGCAAGGCCGCCGACGCGACGGGATACCCACTCCCTCATGTCCTGCGACAGCGGCACACCTCGTTGCGCCTGGTGATCTTGGTTCATGCCCCTCGCGTGCCAGTTCCCACGGGGACTCACGGGGAATCACCGGCTCTGGCGGACAGACGCTCACTGACCGCGCACGGGAACACTCCCCTGCTCACACCACGTGGCAGTCCGGACCTTGCAAGGCGGGGGTCGAGGGTTGAAGTCCCTTGGTCTCCACTGCGCCCACTTGGTCAAGGGTGAGGGTGGAGCGGTTAGGTGAAAAATTCTGCGAGGAGTTCGTTCGTGCGGGTGGCGGCGTGGGTGGGGATCCAGTGGTCGACGCCGGTGAGCTTCTCGTAGCGCCATGGGCCGCTGAGGTACTTCTCGGAGTCGGTCATCTGTTGCTCGCCGAGCGCGGGATCGCCATCGCTCCAGATGCCCAGTACCGGGCAGGTGATCGTGGACATTCCGAAGTTGACCTGATTGAGGGCGAAGATCTCTGGGGAGAGGTTCGCGCGGTACCAGCTCAGGCCCGCGGTGAGGGCGCCGGGCCGCGCCAGGTCGGTGAGCTGCCGATCGAGGTCAATGTCGTCGTCACGGAGGCGGCCGTCATGGATCCATTGCCGGTACCAGCTCCAGTCGTTGGCTGGCATCTGTTTCTCGGCGATGCCGGGAAACTGGAACCACAGCACGTACCAGGACAGCTGCTTTTGTGTGAACCCAGCTCCGAAGACAGCGTCGGGATGTCCGACCGACAGCGCGGCCAGCCTGTTCACCCTCTTGGGCGCGGTGCCAGCCAGGAGCCAGCTCAGCAGCGCGCCCCAGTCGTGGCCGGCGACGGAGACGCTGTCGATGCCGAGGGAGTCGAGCAGACCGATGATGTCGTGGAGGACGAGGGGGAGCGCGTAGTCCTCGACGCGGTCTGGTTTGCTGCTGTCGCCGAAGCCCCGCAGATCGGGAGCGATGACCCGGTGCCCGGTCTTAAGGAGAGCGTGGATCTGGTGGCGCCACATGGTCGCTCGGTCCGGGAAACCGTGCAGCAGGAGAACCGGGGAGCCTTCGCCGACGTCGATGACGTTGAACACCATCTCGCCGAGCTCGACTTTTGTGGACACATACGCGGCGGTGTCGTTGTCATCGGGCATCATTTGTCTTCTCTTTCAGATAGCAGCATTAGTGGACTAAAAACCTACGCAATAGTCGCGCAGTGTGAGTAGTTGTCGGGTTTCCTGTGGAGCTCGATGACGAGGTTTCTGGATCGGTTCTTCACGCTCAGCGGCGCTGATGTGACCGAGATCCGTCAGCGTCGTGGCGAGAGTGCCGTCTGGGTTGGTCATTGCTGCTGTGCGGGTCGGGACTTGTCCGATGACG
Organism: Solirubrobacteraceae bacterium; assembly: GCA_034665005.1. Taxonomy (GTDB): domain Bacteria; phylum Actinomycetota; class Thermoleophilia; order Solirubrobacterales; family Solirubrobacteraceae; genus Palsa-744. The sequence goes on from JAXDGO010000177.1 coordinate 1,407, forward strand.
TGACCATAGCGGTGGTGGTGGGCTCATGGCCCGTCAGCTTGGCGTTGGGTCGGGGTGCGCTGCTCCGGAACGGGCTGCGGCTTTGGTGTGTCTGGCCCGGCGTGGCGGGAGCTGGATTGTGCTTTGTGCCACCATGGAGGTGAGGGGTGTTTGTTTATCCTGCGCTACTGACCCTGGCTGCTGTGTCGTGCATACGTGTGATGGCGTGCTGGCTACCGACCAGGAGACACTATGAACACGAGTATCGGCGATCATGCTGTGGTGCTGGGCGCCAGCATGGCGGGACTGTTGACCGCCTGGGTGCTGGCCAAGTCATACGACCGCGTGACGGTATTCGACCGCGACGCGATGTCCGAGATCGGCGTCCATCGGCGAGGGGTGCCGCAGGACAGGCACCTGCACTTCCTGCACCCTCGCGGCAGGCAGGCACTCGAGGAGCTTTCCCCCGGTCTGACCGCCCGGCTCATCGGGCAGGGGGCCGCTACCGGAGATGTGCTGGGCAACATCCGGTGGCAGCTGTCCGGACATCAATTTTGCCAGGCAAACATCAGACTGCCCGGTCTGTGGGCCAGTCGGCCGTTTCTGGAGGGCCACGTTCGTGCCCAGGTGAGCGATCTGCCGAACGTGACACTGGTTGAGCGCACCGATGTGGTCGCAGTGACCGCGACAACCGACCGCGGCCGAGTCACCGGGGTGCGGGTGCACGGCACCGCCGGCGGCGGCGAGCGAGCAGTGCCGGCCGATCTGGTCATTGACACCACCGGCCGGGGCTCCCGAGCGCCGTTGTGGCTTTCCGAACTGGGCTATGAACCAGCTGCGGTGGATCGAGTAGATATCGGGCTCGGTTACGCCACCCGCATCTACCGACTGCGGCCAGGGGCTCTCGGTACCGATGTGGCGATCCTGACCGCGGGAACGCCGCAGAACCCACGCGGCGGCGCGATCGCCGCGATCGAGGGTGGGCGCCACATCCTGACGATCTTCGGGATCCTTGGCGACCACCCGCCGACCGATCCGGCCGGTTTCGACGCGTTCACGGCCAGCCTGCTGTTCCCAGACATTACCGAGGCGATTCGCGATGCCGAGCCGTTGACCGACCCGGTCTCGTTCCGCTTTCCGGCCAGCGTGCGCCACCGCTACGAGCGGCTGCGGCGCTTCCCGATCGGTCTGCTGATTCTTGGTGACGCGGTGTGCTCGTTCAACCCGATTTACGGGCAGGGAATGACCGCGGCCGCAGTGCAGGCCGGCGCGCTACAGCGGCTGCTGGCTCGGGGCGAGGTTCCGCAGGCAGGCCGTTACTTCCGGGCGATCGCTCGTACCATCAATACGCCATGGGATATCGCGGTTGGGGCGGACCTGGCCTTTCCCCAGGTGCCGGGGACACGCACCGCGAAGATCCGGATGGTCAACAGCTATTTGCCGAAACTGCACGCCGCCGCCACCGCCGACGTCGCTCTGGGGCGGGCATTTGTCCGAGTGCTGGGCATGGTGGACCGCCCCGAAGGGCTGTTGCGGCCCGACCGAATGCTACGGGTGCTGTGGACCTACCGACCGGGTGCACCAGCACCGACGTGATACAACGGGGGCACCGGATACAGCGCGTCGTGCCACACGCGTGCCACAAGAAGGGGCCAACAACGGTCAACCGGGGTCACCCGTGACCACGGCCGGCCGCCGGTCAAGGCCTAGACGAGGGCAGCACTATAGGGTTCCCAAGCTCTCGACGCGGATTCGTTTCCTGCTCGACCGATCAGCACGCAGGGCAATGGGATGATCTACACAGTGGACCGTCCTACGGTGTCTCTGAGTACGTCGATCACGTGACGGGAGAGCTGCGGACTCATACTGTTGAGTACCGCATGCAGGCGTCGGGCAGTCGCCGGACTGGTATCGCCGATCATCACTTGAGCGTCAGCGGTCAGCGTCAGCTCGACCCGTCGACGGTCGTGTGGATCCGGCCTGCGGCTCACCAACCCGGCGTGGACCAGCCGATCGACCATCGCGGAGGTAGCCGGCGGCCTGGTACTGAGAGCCTGACCCAAATCGATGAGACTCACCGGCGTCAACGCGCTGATGAAATGCATCGCGGTGAGTTGCAACAGCGTCATCCCCTGACCCGCCCACACCGCAGGGGGACTCGCAGCGACTACCCCCCGTAAGTGAGCAACAAGCCAATGAACATCTCCCGCCGCTATTCCCGCGGGCTGGTCAACGGTTGCACGGCGACTGTCCCACCGGGTCCACCTCTGTCCCCCGTCACCCACTGTGCATCCTCCCGCGCACAAGACCCAGACCCAACAGGAGCAAGGTAGCCTAACTTAACTTGTGAAGCTACCTTGCTCCCACCCCACCAGTCGACTGCAGCAGGACACATGTCGTACATCCACCGCTACACCAACAGCCACCGTGGACCCAATCTGGGAATCACCTCCGACCCTACGGCCAAGCAGGTGATCAGCTCGACCAAGATCAGGCAGTCGCGGGCCTCCGGCGGGCCTTGCTCCGGGATGGCCTCAGGGCTGGGCACGAGAGTCGTGGGTCACCCGGGGCGCGGGTATTCCATCGCGTCGGCGCCGAAACGTAGCAGGCCTGGGGTAGGGATCCAGCTCGTTCAGCGCGTCGGGTGCTCCAGCTGGACCCCTACCCCAGGCCTGCTTCGAGCAAGCTCGCGACGCGACGGGATACCCGCTTCCGTACCCTGTCTTGCGGCGGGCTCACACCCCGCGTGTGCCATTAGCGTGCCATTAACAGCGGTCAACCACGGTCAATGGCGGGTACCTGTGACCGGGCTTGATCACGGATCGCGGCCCCTGACTGCGCAGTGGGCGCAGCCTTCCAAGCTGGCTATGCGGGTTCGATTCCTGTCGCCTGCTCCGCCGCGATCCACTGACCTTCCGGACCGCCTTTACCGTTGGCGTGGTGCTGCTCGCGAGACTGCTTTTGTGCGCGGTCGGGGCCGGCCTCGCTTGCCCGCCTGTTGAGGCTTATCGGAGTTCAGAGGTGGGCTTGGTGTATTTAGGTTTGGT
>JAXDGO010000178.1:0-6341 GCA_034665005.1 Solirubrobacteraceae bacterium
GCCCGGCGGCCTGGACCGCGCCCACCCACGCCCGAGCCATCAGATCCGGTCGCACCAGCGCCACGACGCCGATGGCGACCCGCCCGGCCCCGAGCGCGATTCCGCACAGTCGAGCTTGCGGCATCAACCTCGACTCCTTGGACACGGTCGCTACCTTCCCATCGCAGGATCAACACATGCTGGACGAGCCGCAGATTATCTCGCGCCGGGGATCGGTGAGCCGAAGGTCACGAAGATGAAGCGCGGCGTCCGAGGAGGTCTGGCAAGAAGACGACGGCGCAAATCGCGTCGCTGTCCCGGCGGGGAGTGGTTGCTCGCAGGGTACTCGTCCCGCCGGTCACGCCGCACAAGAATCCTGGTTCACCCGTGGCGGCGGTGGCCTCGGCGGGTGCGGCGAGGGCGAGCATCACCATGCCAGCGAGAGTGCTGATGATGGCGGCGGTACGCCGCTTCGGGCTCTGAAAGTAGGCGGATCTCCTAAGCATATTACAGAGAGTATTCGATCGGATGCTCACTGTGAAGAACCACAAAGGGTGGCGCGAGTGCCTGGCGCAGGCAGGCGGCAAGCAGGGGTTTTAACCTCAGTGACGGCGGCTCCTATCGATCATGGTGTGGGGTCCGCGTTGGGTGTGGGCTGGTGGTGCTGTGGTGGGTGGTGGTGCCGGGGGACGCTGTGGGGCGTGTCTCGGTGGTCGTTGGGGGGCTAGGAGCTGACGATGTGGGGGACGCCGTAGTGGTGGGCGTTGGCGCGCTGCCACAAACCGGCAGCCCCGGCTCAGCTGCATCGTGGGCCCCACCGGCCAGGAATGCGGCCGGGACCCAGACGCCGAGGTTCTGGTAGCTCATCCATGCCCACCAGTGGTTAGCGCGGTTCCCGACCGTGTACTTCGACCCATGTGATTGGCACAGGAACGGGGATTGCCCGGCGGGCAGGGCGCCGCCGGGCTCTTTCGTTCCGGGGAGGTACATGGGTGCCTCCTTGGTGACGGTGCAGTCGTAATACTTGCTGCTGGAAGGGAAGTCGGTACAGCCGCCCTTACCGGACACAGGTGTTCCGCTCTGCTGCGCTCCGGGGGCGGCGGGAGCGGCTCCTTCCAGCGTGACCGGTGAAGTCACGGGAGGCGGAGGCGTGCTCGAGGATGGCGGGTTGGTTGAGCTGGGAGGGGTGCTCGGGGGCTCGGTCTGATGGGTCCCCTGTCCTTGGGAGTCCCCGGACTGCCTTCCCGAGTCCCCAGACCGTTGTTGGGAGTCCTCGGCATGCTTTCCGGGATCCTCGGCTCTGGGCGCAGACCCGGCCGAGTTCGCATCCGGAGCAGGACGCGGCGGCGCGGCCTGCTCCGGGGGGACGACGGGGACCTCTGGAGCCGATGGCGGAGGCGCTTGTGAGGACTCGGGAGTGGGAAGCTTCAGGCCCACCACACCAGCCCACCAACCCCGGAGCTTTGCGTAGTCCGGATCGACTCGCGTGGCCACGCCCAGGATATGAGATCCGTCGTCGGTCCATTCGACGAACGACGAGCCGTTCTGTTGATAGCACAGAGCTCGCCCACTCGTTCGACCTGTCTCGCCCGCGTAGCCGCCTTCGGCTCGGTCGGCGTTCCTGCAGTCGCCCGAGCTTTGGCCGACACTGGCGGCAGCCACGGCGGCTTGGTACTGGCTGTCGAGGGCTTTGGAAGACGTGAATTTCGTGAATACGACCTTGTTCGCGTCCGCGTCGGATGTGCAGGTCACGGAGGCTTGCACGTTGGCGGTGTCTCGTTCGGCATCGGCGTTGCGCTTACAGCTGTCTTTCATGGTCAGTGCAAGCGGGACCTCACCGAGAAGCGCCTGCTCCGCCGGGTTGGGCCACCGTGAGTTGAAGTAATTCAATGCAGCGACGGTTGAGCCGATGATCACGGCGAGCGCCAATGCGCCACATGCAGCTATCAACCCCCATCTGCGCTGGGGCGACGAAGTGGGCGCAGAGACCCGAGCGTGCGCAGGTCGTGGCGGCGTGTAGGTGCTGGTCATGCCCGAGGGGACGACCGGCGACGGGCTCTCGATGGGATTTGTAGGGAAGGCCTTCGCGCTTTCATCGAAATCTGCCGGATCGGCGACGACCGCCCGGAGGGCGAGTGCCAGCTCTCGGCAGGTGGCGTAGCGGTCCTCAGGCTGCTTGGCCAAGGCCTTGGCCACGACGTTATCGATCTGTGGTGGAAGGTCGGGGCGTAACGCGGTCACCGGTGGCGGCCCATCATGCAGGTGTGCCCACATGAGTGCGGCCGTCTCCTCGCGGGGGAAGGGGACAGTCCCTGTCAGGCATTGATAGAGGACACAGCCCAGCGCGTAGAGATCGGCCCGGGCGTCCACCGGCTTGCCCTGGATCTGTTCGGGAGCGATGTAGTCGATGGTGCCGATGATCTGGCCGGCCGACGTGAGAGTGCGACCTGCGGAGAGCATCTTGGTGATGCCGAAGTCGCTGAGGTAGTAGTGGTCTTGGCCGTTGCGGCTGTCGATGAGGATGTTCGCCGGTTTGACGTCTCGATGGATCATGCCCTGGGCATGGGCGGCGTCGAGGGCGTGAGCCACGGCGGTGACGATCGAAGTCGCCTGCGTGAGGCTGAGCTGGCCGTTGGCTTCGAGTAGAGTCCGTAAGTCGCCGCCGCCCACGTAGCGCATGGCGATGTAGAGCAGCCCGCCCGCTTCCCCGGCAGCGTAGACAGGGACGATGTTGGGATGGTCGAGGTTGGCCGCGCTCTGCGATTCACGGTCGAAACGCTTGCGGAACAGGTCATCGTCGGCCAGCGTCGGGGCCAGGATCTTCAGCGCGACCTTACGGCGAAGCTGCACGTCCTCAGCCAGGTAGACCACACCCATACTGCCCCGCCCGAGCTGCCGCTCGATGTGGTAGCCGGGCAGCTCGTGCGCAATGCTGCCCGCGTCGGGCAACTGGTCACTCGCACCAGCCATCTCGTTTCGACCCCCGTTGCCGCGCCGATGGCCCCAGACCCGCGCAGGTCGCCCTAGCACCCCCACAGTGCCATGTTCGTTCAACGTAGGCCACGATAGCCAGCAGATTCCTCGTGGTCGTCACAGCGGGCACGAGTGCTGCGTACATCTCATCGGTGCTCGCGCGGGCTCGATCTGGCCCGGCGACGGCGACCGATTGCGGCGATTAACCGGAGCAGGCGTGCGCCTTAGTTGGGCGCCATCATAAACGGTGGAGTGCACGTAGCCGTCGAGCAGCAGGCGAAAACCGTGGCCATGACCAAAACCATTCGGAGGGAGCGGCCAGCTCTAGGATGCTGCGTCCCTGACGTCGCACTGGGCGCAGGGCGGGACTGGCGGCGTGCGACGACGACAACGCCGATAAGAGCAATCGCACTGGGGCGCCCGCGAGTAGCAACGCTCCTGTAATTATGCTGACAAGGCTGGCCACAGCGGCGCTGACGCTGAGAAGGGCGCCGCCCGCCCTCTCGTACTGATGGCGCGTGTTTGATCAGGTCTTCACGATTGGTGAGACGACATTCAACTGCGGTTTATTGGCGGAAAACAATCCCCGCCCCAGTACATCTCTGCCGTGACCGACGACTAACTTTGTCGACGAGAAGCACCACAGGCGCCCATGGGCAGCGACGATGGCGTGCCCGCAAATAGCTTTACTGAGTTCGGCCTGGCCAAGGAATGCTCTAGTCTCGCCGTCCACCGGGCGCGCCGAGGAACTCGGATTGGACACGGTCAGGAGACTTTGCACATAGGCCCCGCTCGGGGTGGGGAACACTTTCACACACTCCTGGAACCATACGGTGGGCTTCTTGGTGTAGGCGCCGCAGTGATACGTGGAGTCCAGGGTGCTCGGCTCTTGCCAGTGCGTTGGGGTTGGCGGGCTGGGTGGTGGTTGTGGCTGGGCTGAGGGTGGCTGGGTCGCTGGGGGTGGCGAGGGCGCTGGTGGCTGGGCTGCTGGAGGTGGAGGGGGCGCTGGTGGCTGGGCCTGCGGCGGGTCCGCCTGCCTTCTGGGTTCCTCGGCCGCCGCGCCAAGTCCGCCCGTGTCCGCTCCCGGCGCAGCGGAAGAAACCGGGGCCGGCGGAGGGGGCGCTTGGCTGGGCTCCGGGGTGGGGAGTTTTTCGCCCACCACACCAGCCCACCAGCCACGGAGCTTTGTGTAGTCTGGATCTGCCCGCGTTGCCACACCCAACGTCTTGTGCCCCTCGTCGGTCCATTCGATGAACGAAGAGCCCCGCCGTTGATAGCAAAGAACTCGCCCGCTTGCATCGCCTGACTCGCTCGTGTACTCGCCTGCGGCTCGTTCGGCGCTGCGACAGTCGCCCGGGCTCTGGCCGATTGGGGCAGTGGCCACGGCAGCTCGGTAGTGGGCATCGAGGATCTCGGCAGAGGTGAACTGGGTGAACACGACCCTGTTCACGTCTCCCTCGGATGTGCAGATCACAGAGGCTTGCACGTTTGCGGCGTCTTGGTCAACGTCGACGTCACGTGTACAGCTGTTCTTCATGGTCAGGGCAAGCGGCACTTGATCGAGAAGCGCGTGTTCCGCTGTGTTGGGAAAACGTGAACTGAGGTATTTCAGGACGGCGACAGTCGAGCCTGCGACCAAGGCGAGCGCCAACACCCCACCCAGAATTAGGTACAACCAGTTCCGCTGTGACGGTGAGGCGGTCACGGGTGCTCGAACCCGCGCAGGGGTTGGCGGAGTGTAGGTGCTGGTCATACCGGCGGGAACGGGCGACGGAGTGTTGACGGGCCTTGCGGGAAAAATCTCCCCGCTCCCGAGAGAGGCCGCCGGATCGGCGGCCACAGCGCGCAGGGCGAGCGCCAGTTCCCGGCAGGTGGCGTAGCGGTCCTCGGGCTGCTTCGCCATGGCCTTGGCCACAATGTTATCGATCTGCGGTGGGAGATCGGGGCGTTGGGCAGTCACTGATGGCGGCTCATCGTTCACGTGTGCCCACATGAGCGCGGCGGTCTCCTCGGGGGTGAAGGGGACCACCCCTGTCAGGCACTGATACAGCACACAACCCAGCGCGTAGAGATCAGCCCGGCCGTCCATCGGCTTGCCCTGAATCTGCTCGGGGGCGATGTAGTCGATGGTGCCGACGATCTGGCCGGTTGAGGTCAGGTCCCGGTCCGAAGAGACGATCTTGGTGATGCCGAAGTCGCTGAGATAGTAGTGGTCTTGGCCGTTGCGGTCGTCGATGAGGATGTTCGCCGGTTTGACGTCTCGATGGATCATGCCCTGGGCATGGGCGGCGTCGAGCGCATCAGCCACCGACGCGATGATCGAAGTCGCCTGCTCCAGGCTCAGCGCGCCGTTGGCCTCCAGCCGCGTCCGTAAATCTCCCCCGCCTACGTAACGCATGGCGATGTACAACGACCCTGCGGCCTCACCGGCGGCGTAGACCGGGACGATGTTCGGATGGTCGAGATTGGCCGCGCTCTGCGATTCACGATCGAAGCGCCCGCGGAACAGCTCATCGTCGGCTAGCGTCGGGGCCAGGATCTTCAGCGCGACCTTACGGCGAAGCTGCAGATCCTCAGCCAGATAGACCACACCCGTGCTGCCCCACCCGAGCTGCCGCTCGAGTCGGTAGCCGGGCAGCTCGCGGACGGTGCCGCCTACGTCGGGCATCTGGCCATTCGCACCAGCCATCTCGTTGTGACCTCCGTTCCCCGCGCCAACCCCAAGCCGCGCAGGCCTTCAGACCCGGATCCGCGAGTAGCGATCACGGGATAAGGGGCCCTGTGACCTGGGACGATAATGTCGCAAAGCAATGATCGTCTCGGGCGAAAGGACACCTATCCGGTGGGCAGACTACGGGTCGGGAAGCGGGGGTCATGGGTGCGGGTCGGTGTGCCGGATTCGTCGCTGACGGGGTGTCGGGAATGGCCACGATCACCGAGTTGTGTGAGCAGCTGGACGTGGTCGGGGCATTGGATGCCGCGGGGGGTCCGATGAAGCAGCGGGCTCGCGCGCACTGGGCGGGGCAGCTGTCGGTCGGGCTGGCCGCGGCGCAGCCGGCGCGTGAGGATCATCTGGTCGGGTTGGATCGGCAACGCGAGGATGCGGCGGGGCAGGTGTTGGAGTGAGCTTGAGCACCCTGTCCCGGCTTCTTCGGCGTCGTAGGGTGCTGTGAGGCAACCGCGTCGAGCCGTGGATGACGTTAGCCTGAGATGGTCGGGGCACTACGCAGGGTAAGGATGCATCGGTCTCCCGGGAGTGGCATGCGGGCCCGGCTCGCAGAGCATGCTCGACGCGGTGGCGTTGTCGGTCTGGTCGAGCAGGCGGTCGATCCAGAACCTACCGGGGCTCAAGGCGACGCTATCTTCGCTGGTGGAACGCGGGTCATGGG
>JAXDGO010000179.1:0-2612 GCA_034665005.1 Solirubrobacteraceae bacterium
TCCGCGCCCTCGGGTAGCGGGCGGCAAACCCAGCGATCTGGCGGGCGACTGTTTCGCGACGCTGCGGGTCGAATAACTCATCCAGCCCGTCGAAGATCACCACAGCGCGTCCGTCCTGGCGCAGGAAGGTGTCCAGCAGGGACTTGGGCAGGCCTAAGCCTTCGGTGGTGTGCAGATGGTCGATCAAGTCAAGGAAGGTGCAGTCGTGCCAGCGGGCGTCGGCATAGGTGCGCAGTTCCACCAGCAGCGGCAGCCAGCCGGCCAACGCCGCCAACGGTCCCTCCACGGACGTGTCGGTCAGGGTCAGCGCCAGGTAGCGGGCCAGCGTCGACTTTCCCGCCCCGGGATCGCCCAGCAGCACCAACCGATGCTGGTCTGGCTCCGCAAGTACCTGCAGGACCGGTCGTGCAGGTACTTGCTGGTAGGCTTGCCGGATCTTGGCTAGCACGTCTCGGTCCACGCCCTCAGGTAGATCGTCCCTGCCCAGCTCGCCAGCCTCGATCAGGCGCCGCATTAGCTCTCGGGGTAGCTCCATCGGTGGTGGGTCTGCCCGTACCGCTTGGGCGACGAACACCTCACGGAGTCTCATTGGCGGGTGCTCGCCCTGCTCGGTTAGCGGGGTCAGGACTTCCAGATCTACCTGCCCGTAGTGCGCTCGCATCCGCGCCACATAGTCACGCCGCGCGACGCTCGTCGAAGCTAATTCGATCATGACGCCCGTGTTGGCCTCGTTGGCAAGAAGGATCGAGTCCGGAGATACGCCAAGGGCGAGAGCAAGCGCAACCAGATCGTCCGTGTCTACACGACGCTGTCCCTTCTCGATCTTCGAGAGGGCCGAGAGCTGGATCGGACGCCCCAGCTCTCTGAGTTTGCCAGCGAGGTCACGGAGAGTGAGCTTACGTGCATGGCGAAGCTCGTTGACCCGTTGCGCGACTCCCGCCCCTGTGGGTCCAAGGGCGTCCACGCGGTGTTCCATGCTGGAGATCCTAGCAAATTATCTAAAATAGAGAATCAAGTCTCGATATTGACGAATCTGGTGTTAGATGGGACTCTGACCGCAGGATGAGCGGCTAGCCGCCGCAGATAGCAGGCGGCTTCCGCTGCGAACGGGAGCCGCCTCGTCCGAACCAACGGGTAGAAGGAGGGGACGTGGATGTCGACTACAGGGGGTTCCGACGCTGAACCGGAACGGGATCATGTAAGAAGTCGTGGTGACGACGATCAAACGTCGCTCTTGTCGACCCGTACCTTGTTGATCATCGTGTTGTCAGGGATGGTCGGTATGCTGGGCGGGGTAAGTGCTGGCATTCCCGTCGGCATCCAAGTCGCCCCAGTGGGTGGTACTGCCGTGGGCGTGGCTGTTGGACTCATCACCGGGATCGCCGCACTGCTAGTGGCCGGTGGAACGACTGCCGCAATGCTTCACATCCTGGTGAGTAAGGTCAACCACTGACGCTGGGGTGCCAGCCTAAGGTGGTGTGAGCCCGGGCCGGCGATAGCCGTGGCGTGATCGGTGTAGGGCGGCCACCGCGGGATACTTCGACGACCTCTCACAGATGGTCCTCTGATGGTAATCCTCAGCCTGCGCTCAGGTCTTCCGCAGAACTCCCTTTAACCACTCAGCTCCGTCTTCGAGCACGATCCAACTCAAGTCCTTGGGCCTTACGTCCTCACCCAGGCCCGTAGAGCTCGATGGGGAACTGCATCAGGGCGATAGCCGTCGCCGGACCAAGACGATGCCGTCGATGGGCGTCCAGGACAGCACTAGCGCGAACAGGCTCAGCTGTTGCGGGGCTGCGCCGATTCTGCCCGTAGCCCGTCGGCGACCGGTGCTGCTAGTAACCCCCGGATAGGAAGTCCTGACTGCCGTCCGCGGTCCCCTGGCGCGCTCATTCATCCATCGGCGGGGAGCACCGACACCCGCATCACGACCCTCTCAGCGCGGTTGTCTCGGAGGGACTACACATGGCGCTGTTGCATTGCGCGATCGGGCCACCCGAGCTCCTCCTATCGTACGCCCAGAAGCGAACTGGTAGGCCTTCAACTGTCCGGTTTGTATCGGTTTTCGGAGATCTCTGAGGGGTCTCTTCTCTCTCTTCGCGCATGGCGAGGGCGCCCTTCGCCTCAATGCAAGAGTGCCGCAGCCAGGGGTAACGCGCGCCGGCCGACGACCGGGACGAAGGGCGGGCCATGGACATCGTTGTCCCCGACAAGCCGGTCACGCCGCGGGGGCCCGCGAGCGGCGCCAGGTCCGTGCGACACGCTGGCACAGGTATCCTCGACCTGCGCCGCAGCGTCGGTGAGTGGCAGACCAGGATCGGGGCGATTGAGAACCTGCTCGCGGCCACGCAGAGCCGCCCCGGCGACGGCGACCCGGAACGGTGGCTGCGCTCATCGCGGCACTGCTGCAGCAGCAGGCCCTGCTCGCCTGGAGCTTGGGGCGTTCACCGAGGAGTTCACTGCGGAGTGCCCCCCCCCGTGGCCCGACATCTGTATCCCGGCGACAGATCTCCCGAGGAGGGGTGTCCGTGCCCAGCTGTTTCATCAGCTACGCCCGGAACGACGACGAACCGTTCGTCGAGCGGCTACGCGAGCGCCTGATCGCCCGTGGG
>JAXDGO010000180.1:0-2660 GCA_034665005.1 Solirubrobacteraceae bacterium
CCAACCGGGGCAGCACCTCACGTGACAGCAGCAGCCAGCACACCAGCCCCGCGATCAGATCCGGCAGCCGCATCCACAGGCTGGCGTCGCTGACGTGGGTCATCAGCGCCAGCAAGTTGTAGTACCAACCGAACGGGTCCTCCGGGCTGCCGAACCAGCGGAAGTAGTTGGACATGTAACCGGCGCGGTCGGCGACCCGCGCCATGCCCAGGATGTAGCCGTCGTCGGAGGAGTTCGCCCCGATCACATGCCACAGCAGGAAGCCGAACGTCACCGTGGCGTCGGCCAGGGTGAACTTGCGCCAGTTCGCCGGAATGAGCCGGCGCATCCGGTGACCGTCGAGCTGGTCCAGTCGCCACAGGGCGACTAGCGAGACGATGGTGGACAGGATGGCGCCCACCATCGCCAGCAGCTTCAACGTTGTTGGGGTGGTGGAGAACCTGGTGTCGATGGTCGCGGAGAACTTCAACCCGGGTGGCGCGGGACCGGTCAGGTCGGTGAACACCCCGACGATTTGCGGACGCAGGTTGGGGTCGGCGAAACCTCCGGACTGGGGCTTGCCCGCGGCATCGGTCAGCCCGACAAAGGTGGCGAAAGTTCCGGCGCGCGTTGAGGTTATCTCGATCCGCCGGCACTGTGCGGACTCCGCTTGCTCGCGCGAGACGCTGGCAATGACCACGTTGCGGTCGGTGACGTCGACGCGCTTGCCGTTGACCACGACGAACAGCGCATTGAGCGCCGCATCCTTGCCCTTCTTCGGCGCCGTGCTCAACACGACACCGCCGTCGGCCGGCAGGCCGCGCACCACGGCGCACGGCACGGTGGCCGTGACGTCGACCGGAGATAGCGAAATCAACGGTGCTGTAACGCTATTCAGTTGACCTTGCTGCGGCCAATTGAGCATCGCCGTCGTCTGCACGACCGGTAGCAACGGTGTGGCCACCGACAGCACGAAGCCGATCAGTCCGGCGATCGTGGCGACCCACCGCGTCGTCCGGACGTCGCGGGCGGCGGCGACGTCTGCTTGTTTTTCGATGACCTGGCTCATGGCAGTGCCCGAATCGGACCTTGGCGGCTCCAGCCGTTCACGATCATCACACCCTGTTCGATGACGGCATTTGGCGCCTGATCGCTCGGCACCAGCGGGTAGTACTGCTCGACCGATCCCCAATCGCGATACCAGTCGCCGCGCAGGTAGGTCGAGATCGTCGAGGTCCGCAGCAGCACCTGGGTGAACAGGAACGGGCCGCCGGTCCCGCTGGCCTCCCAACCGTTCGACGACGACGCTGTCTGTTTGTGGTCGGGCAGGATGCGGTAATCCGGAAGCTCGGCCACCCCAAGGTGTTCGGAGAACGGCCGCTGACACGGGAAGTTGGCCGCGGTCGCGATGTCCATCAGCACGGGTTTCTGCGATCCGATCAGTTGTTGCAGCGTTTCCAGCACCGGCACCCGAGGCGGCGTGAACGCGAACCACTGATCTTGGCTGAGGTTCGGGTCGTAGGCGACGATGCGTGCCACGTTGGCCTCCGGTGGTGCCCAGGTCAGCGGAAAGCGCAGATTGCGCCAGGCCGGTTCGGGTCCGATGTCGATGGGCTGCACCTCCCCGAGCGGCTGGGTGGTTCCGTCGGGCCGAGAGATGCCCCACTGCAATTTCAGCGACTGTCCGTAGGTGAAGGTGCCGTCCTCCTTGTACGACCAGATGGCCCCGGCCGCCGATACCACCACGATCGGCCGGTCGGCGGTCCGTGGCGGCAACTGGTACCAGGCAGAGGTGGCAGTGGCGGCCAAGGTGTTCTCGCCGTAGCTGCCCATCACCGGCGTGCGGGCCGGGTCGAAGCCGAACGGTAGTGCCACGTTCGACTCGTTCACCCCAACCGGGCCTTTCCCACCGGCCGTGCCTGCAGAGTCACTCATGGCGGCGTTGGGCTTGTTCGGTGACGCGTCGGAATTCACCACCCCTGGTTTGGTCACCACCGGGTACGACCTCAGGTCATCACCCACCCCGTCGGGTTTGAAGCCCACCGGGTTGACGCCCCCGAGCGGACCGTCGGGCCCGAACGTCTGTCCCGGAACCGGTTGCAGCAGGCCAACATTGGGGTCGGGCTCGGTCAGCACGTCGTCGCCCATGGCGCAACTGGTGGGCGAGAGCGCCGAACTGATCGCGGCGAGATTGGCCTTGCCGGTGGTGTAGAGCGGATAGCGGAACACCGCGCCCTTGGCCAGCGATGCGACCTCACCGACGACCATGATCGTCGCGACCACGAGCAGTGGAGTCGACGCCAGCACCCGGTTGCGCCGGTTGTCCGTCACTTCGGTGTGGCCGGCGTAGTCCATCCGGAAGTGCTGCCAGGCGGCCAGCAGTCCGGTGATGATCGACAGCGTCAAAAAGATCGACGTCACCGGGTGGCTGGCTATCACCGGCTGGATGTCCCACCACGGCACGCCGTAGTTGCCGACGTAGAACCAACCGTTGACGCCCGACGTCGCCACCGCCAGCACGAACAGCAGCGCCGTCACGTACAGCGTGAGGTTGCGGCGGTTGTGTAGACCGATGCGGGCCAGCGCGAAAGCGGTGACCGCCCCGAGTGCGCCGGCCAGCCCCGCGAATGCACCGAACTGAATCGCCCACTTCGTCGGAGTGAAGGTCAAGAGCAGCAGGC
>JAXDGO010000181.1:0-11451 GCA_034665005.1 Solirubrobacteraceae bacterium
GTCACGGTTGAATACCAGGGTCGCGGCGCCGGTGAACCGTCAATCGGTGTGAACTGGCTGTCGACGTCGAATTCCGTCGGCGGGATGACCAACTTCCAGTCCGACCTCGAAACCCTGTTTGTCTCATGGGACGAATCGTGCTCGGCAACAGTTCCGAAAGCGACATGGTCCGATCGGCGTGCACCGACTTCGATGTTTATCGACTCGGATCCGATTGGTTTTACCGACAGACAGACAGGTCGCGTATTCGCCGCTGAGTTGACGCTACTTTCTCCGACGTGCAAGACCTCTTATACCGATAACGACGGCACGACATGGGTACCTAGTCAAGGCAGCGGACTTGCCTCCGCAGTTGATCACGAAACGATCGGGGGCGGACCTTATCACGCACCGCTCAATCTCAATCCCCCCTCGCCTGTCTACCCGCACGCGGTTTACTACTGTTCGCAAGATATCGCATTCGCGTCCTGCTCCAGAAGTGATGATGGTGGCGCAACTTTTGGTGGGTCGATTCCAATTTACAATCTAACCGCGTGCGGCGGCTTACACGGACACGTTAAAGTTGCACCGGACGGTACTGTCTATGTGCCCAACAGAGGCTGCGGCACAAATGCGGCCGTGGTTGTGTCCACTGATAATGGGATGACTTGGTCGATTCGGCAGGTCCAGAACGGCTCTGTTACAAACACCGCGACTTCGGATGACCCTGCTGTGGGCATCGACAACAACGGGACTGTCTATTATCTCGGAGCGATGAACGGCACTTCGGCCGTGGTCGCGACCTCGAGTGACCAGGGACAAACATGGACACATATTTTCAACGTCGGCGCTGTTTATGGTCTCAAGAACATTGCGTTCCCGGCCGCCGTCGCGGGAGATACCGGGCGTGCCGCAGTAGCGTTTTACGGGGCGAGTGGCGGAACCGGCGACTCAAACGCCGATGGCTTTACCGGGGTCTGGCATCTTTACGTCGCTCACACGTTCGATGGCGGCGCCCATTGGACGACCACGGATGCGACGCCGTTCCTTCCGATGCAGAGGATGGGACTGTTGCGCGGCGGCGGCGGCCCGATGGATCGCAACCTTCTCGACTTTTTCGATATAACGATTGATCGCGACGGTCGAGTTCAAGTGGGTTATGTGAATGGCTGTTCCGGCGGGCCATGCTCGCAAGCGCCGGTCAATGCCGATGGTTCGACCTCGGTTACGGGCAATGCCTACACAGCTACGGCGAGCATTGCGCGACAGTCGAGTGGTCGCCGGATGATTGCCTCCAAAGATCCAACGAGCGCGACTGCCGTTCCTGGAATTCCGTTTGTCACCGAAACACGAATTGGGAATATCGTGAAGCTGGCGTGGAATGAGGCCGATAGTGGCAATTCCATGATCAACTTCTATCAAATCCTTAGAAGCACTTCACCGGGAGCGGAAGTACCATTAACCACAGTAGCCGGAACGCAGACTGGTGGAACGTACACCGATACAACTGCTACTGATCCCAGTCAGACCTATTACTATAAAGTAGTAGCAACAAACAGCGTCGGATCTTCATGTGCTAACAATGAGATAGCCGCTCCTTATGTCGGCGACACCTGCTCAGGCATAATCATTCATAGAAATCTTCCGAGCCATCCGGAGAGCACCGGCGGAACCGCGAGTCAGCCACCCCTTCCGCAATATTTGATCGATTACATTGCCGTCGGCGAGCCACCATCGACGAACCAACTCATGTTCAAGATGAAGGTGGGTAATCTACTCACCCTTCCACCTAATAGTCGTTGGCGGATGGTTTGGAACTCGGTTGCGACTCCCGATGAGCAGTTCTTCGTGGGAATGACAACGGATAACACCACCCCAACTCCGAACGTTTCGTTTGAATACGGAACTGTTGCCACGGCCTCACTCGTCGTCCTCGGTGTTCCGACCGAAAATCCGATCGGACATGATGATGCTTTCATTGCCGGCAGTAACTTTAACGCAGACGGCACGATTACGATCTTCATCGACAAGTCGAAAGTTGGTAGTCCCCAACCCGGAGATTTGTTGGGAGCGGTCAACGGTCGCACGTTCAATAGCGGCGACACGCCACCCATGACGCTGGAGCGCTCAAATCTTCTCATCGACCACACCTTCGTCAAAGGAAACACCGACAACAGTTATCCAACAGCTACTTACACAGTCGTAGGCAACACCATTTGTTCGTCGAGCAGTATCGAGCCAGTCAGCGCAGTTTCTCGCAAAACTCATGGAAGCGCCGGGACTTTCGACGTCGATCTTCCGCTAACCGGTCAACCCGGCATCGAATGCCGAACCGGCGGCCCATCGGGCAATCACACTGCCGTTATAACGTTCGCGGTGCCAGTAAGCGTGACCAATGTAACAGTCACTCCGGGTGCGGGAGGCACCGGCTCAGCAAGTGGATTCTCAGTTAGCAACAGCCAGGTGACGGTGCACCTGACTAACGTGAGCAACGCACAAACGCTAAGCATTAACTTGATAGGAGTTACAGGCGGTTCGAACAGCGGCAACGTCTCGATTCCGATGAGTGTGCTGGCGGGAGACACGACCGCCAACGGCCGGGTCAACTCTAGCGACATCTCTCAAACTCAATCGCAATCAGGTCAGTCTGTCACTTTGAGTAATTTCCGTGAGGACGTCACCGTGAATGGCTTCATTAATAGCTCCGATATCGCATTCGTACAGGCGCAGTCGGGCACGGCGTTACCGTAGAAGCATCAACGTCGAAAAAAGAAAAGTCTCCCGGACGAAGAAAGATAAGATCGTCGCTATCTGCGCAATTTGCGCCAGATGGCCGCGCACTGCTCTTTCCCCGCACGACTTAATTCCCGGATAAGGCGTCCACTTGGGTGCGATCGCTCGATTCGTATGTGAAAAAGCCACATCCACTATTCGACCTATGAAAAACAACCCCGCATCCGCCAGAGGGCGCGCCACTCTCGGCGCGTTGTTCACTGTCATTGGTTTTGTCTTCGCCCTCGTCGCAATTTTGCCGACGGACTCGCATTCCGCCCAAAGACGTGGGAGCAAAAACCGACAGGCCATTGCGCCAGCGGTGACGTCCGTCGCGACCATTCCGCCCGCTCCCCAACCGGCAACTCCGGATTACATCGGGTTTGAAAATTTCGAACCGCCAGCTTCGCTGGTGCAGGTTTTCTCGAGCAGTCAGGGATCAACTCCCCACACGGTTGAATATATGCTGAACGACGCGGGCGAACCGTCAATCGGTGTGAACTGGAACACGAACGTGGCGGCCTTCCAATCAGATTTCCAAACCGGATTCATCACCTTCAATGACAGTTGCAATCTCTCCGGGCCGAAAGCGAATTTTCGCGAATCGCAAGCGCCCACCGCAGAAGCGGCCGACCAGGACCCGATCGGATTCACGGATCGCATCACCGGCCGAACGTTTTCGGCGCAACTAACTTTAACATCGCCGACGTGCAAAACTTCCTACACCGACGACGACGGTGCGACCTGGGTCCCGACGGCCGGATTCGGAATCGGATCGGGCATCGACCATCAAACGCTCGGCGGAGGAATTTATCACGCGCCGGTGCCGAGTCTGCCGACGCCTTACCCGCACGCGGTTTATTATTGCTCGCAATTGCCGGCCGCAGCATGCGCCCGCAGCGACGACGGCGGTGTCACATTCGGGCCGGCAATCGAAATCGATCCTCCGGCCGATGCGAACTGTGCGGGCATTCACGGCCACGTCAAAGTTAATCCAGTGGACGGGACCGTGATCGTGCCAACAACGAACTGCAATCAGCAGGGATCGGTCATTGTTTCGCAAGACAACGGAATCACCTGGACGATTCGTCACGTGCCTGGAACCAAATCGACGCTGGATTTGACCGACACCAGCAACACCCATTCAAACATCATTGATGCTCAAGTGTCATACGACGACGCCGGAAAATTGTATTTCGCGATGGCGAACGTGCCCGGAGCATACCTGGCGGCGACTCAAATGATAACGGCCACCTCGACCGATAACGGCACGACCTGGTCGAACATTTACGACGTCGGCGCAATCTTCGGATTGCAGAACGTCGAATTTCCTTACGCCATCGCGGCGAATGCGAATCGCGCGGCGGTCGCGTTTTACGGAACGACAACGGCGGGGGACGAGTCGGCGAATGGTTTTAAAGGAATCTGGCACGTTTACGTGGCCAGCACTTTTGACGGCGGCGCGCACTGGAGCACGACCGACGTGACGCCGAACGATCCGATGCAGCGCGGTTGCATTTGGAATAAAGGCGGCGCGAACATTTGCCGGAACCTGCTCGATTTCATTGGCGCGAGCGTGGATAAATTCGGTCGCGTCGAAGTTGCGTATGTCGATGGTTGCGCGGATGGCTCCTGTTCGCAGGCCACTTCGAGCGGAACGCACTTTAGCGGGAATGGCTACACCGCGCGCGGCGTCATTGCCCGCCAATCGAGCGGCAAACGTTTGGTCGCGCAATATGATCCGCAACCTTTGACGGCCATGCCGGGAATGCCATTGATCACCGCTCGTCGCGTGAACGGGGTAATCCATCTCTCGTGGTCGCTCGCGGATTCAGGCGGCCTGATGATCAACAGCTACAAAATTCTTCGCGGCACCGCGCCGGGAAATGAAACGTTGCTCACGACATTGGCCGGAGCGCAAACCGGCGGAAGTTATGATGACACCCTCGCGAGCAACGACGCGCAAACCTACTATTACAAAGTGGTCGCGGTGAACAGCGCGGGCGAATCTTGTCCGAACAACGAGCTCGCGGTGCAGTGGGTCGGCGACACTTGCAACGGCATCGTCGTGCAAAAGAATCCGCCGAACCATCCGGAACAAACCACCCAGGGTCAGACACCGCCTTCTCTGGCGATTGACTATATCGCCGTCGCTGAGCCGGCGGGAACAAGCGATCTCCAGTTCAAAATGAAAGTGACCGATCTGTCGAGTGTGCCCGCGAACAGTCGCTGGCGCATCGTCTGGAATTGGGAAGGCGCGAATGGACAGCAGTATTACGTCGGAATGCGCACGGATAGCAGTTCCAACGAAACGTTCGATTACGGACACGTCGCCACCGCGGTTGTCGGATTGGTGCTCGGCGTGCCGACCGAAACAATGGAAGGCACCGCCGTCGGCACGGCCACGCCTGACGGTTTAATCACAATTACTGTTCCGAAAGCGGCGATTGGAAATCCGCAGATCGGCGATTTGTTAGGCGCGGTGAATGGCCGCACCTTTACTGGCGATACGCCGGCAACGGCAAATCTCGAGCGCTCGAACGCGCTGATGGATCACACTTTCGTTAAAGCGCAGCGCGACAATGGACGTCCTGCCGCGACTTACATGATTTCCGGCAACAATTTCTGCGGCGCGACCGGGGTCACTCCGATCCTCGCGGTCTCGCGGAAGACGCACGGAACAGCAGGAACCTTCGATGTCGATCTTCCATTGACTGGGCCGGAAGGAATTGAATGCCGCACTGGCGGCACGAATGGCGACCACACCATTGTCGCCACCTTCCCGGGACCGATTGCGAGCGTCGGGGGAGCAACCTGCGGCGGACAACCGGCAACTACAAACGTGAACGGAAGCGTGGTCACAGTCAATTGCACGGGCGTTCCAAACGCACAGAACATTGCAATCACACTGACTGGTGTCAGTGACGGCACGAACATCGGAAATGTTTCAATCCCGATGGGCGTACTGGAAGGCGACACCACCGCCAATCGTGCGGTCAACTCGAGCGACATTTCACAGACTCAATCGCAATCCGGCCAGCAGGTCACCGCGAGTAACTTCCGGGAAGACGTTACCGTTAACGGTTTGATCAACAGTTCGGATATCTCGGTCGTGCAATCGCGTTCGGGCACCGCGCTGCCATGAGTTGGATCATCCGGATACAAAGAACACGGTAATAATGTAGGGCGCTGCCCCGAGTTAGTGGGAACGGTCCGCGGCATAAACAACTGGCAATGCGGCCAACGGATGGGGTTTCTCCGATTAGTGTGTAGGAACCACTTTCCGCCCTAAAATTATTATAGATTACAAGATTTTCGCAATGTTCTATGCTCGGTAGAGCGGAAACCTTTCCTACGCCCTTAACGAAACTTCACCATGAAAAAGAATTCTTCCTCCATTAAAGCTCGCGTCCTCGCCGGAATACCATTCTTGTTCGCGGGGCTCATCCTGCTCGGCTTGTCGACGACCTACGGGGCCAAGCGCAACGCCAGAGCCAACGGTCAACGTGCAGTCATTTCGCCCAGCTTAGCGGTCCCGGCCCCGTTTAGCGGCACTTATGACGCGACTTCGGTTTTCCCATGTTCAACGCCGCGACATCATTTCATGGTGCCGGCAGGCCAGGTGCGAATTGTGGTAAACGTTGTGGCAACTCTTCAAACGAACGATCTGGAAATGACGCTTCTGTACGGATCGGACCCGAATCCGGTGCCTCTACACACCGAAGATACCGGCGTGGGCACCGAAGCTTATAATTATCAGCCGCCAGGCGGCGTGCCAGCGGGAGAATATCAAGTACAGATTTGTGAAAGCTCCGCGCCGGCCGCTCCGTCAATGGCGCCCTTCACCTACAACGGGACTTTCACTTACGACAACACTGCACCCGGCGGCAATGCGCCCCATTTCGGAGCACTTCCGGCGGCCCCGCAAGACTCTGGGCCAAAGGTTGGTTACGAAAATTTTGAGGCACCGGGTGTTCTCACCCCGGTAATCGTGACAAGTTCGGGTGGCGCTACGGTTGAGTACCTGGGTCGGGGCGCGGGCGAACCGTCTATCGGCGTAAACTGGAATTCCACGTCCGGCTCAGTCGGCGGCATGACTAACTTCCAGTCGGACTTGGAAACACTGTTTATTTCTTGGGATCAATCCTGTTCGCCAACGATTCCGAAAGCAACCTGGGTCAATCGCCGCGCGCCTACTTCAGTCGCGATCGATTCCGATCCGATTGGATTTACCGATCACACATTACCTGCAAACGTTCCGAACCGGGTATTTGCAGGCGAGTTGACCTTACTCAGCCCGGATACGGTCAAGATTTCACATTCGGACGACGATGGCGTCACTTGGGTGCCGGACCAGAGCGGTGGAATCGCGTCAGCTGTTGACCACGAGACAATCGGTGGCGGCCGATATCACGCGCCAATACCGTCACTTCCGACTCCCTATCCGAACGCGGTCTATTACTGTTCACAAGATATCGCCGCGGCCTTGTGCTCGCGAAGCGATGACGGTGGCTCGACCTACGGTCCATCCATTGCGATTTACAGTTTGGCGAGTTGCGGCGGCTTGCATGGCCACGTCAAAGTTTCTCCAGTCGATGGCACCGTTTACGTTCCGAACCGAAGCTGCAACGGAGCACAATCGGTCGTTGTATCGCAGGACAACGGGGCTACCTGGACAGTGCATGCGGTGGACACAGGCGTGAACACCGCGGCGCCCTCTATGATAGGAGGAGGCGATGACCCGGCTGTTTCGATCGATGGAAACGGTCGCGTCTATTTCGCGTTTTCTAACTTTGGCGGCGGCCCTGGCGCTGGCGCCGGCGTCGCGATATCCGACGACTTGGGTAGTACTTGGAAAAACATGTTCGACGTTGGAGCGATTTATGGACTCAAGAACGTTTGTTTTCCGGCCGCAACTGCGGGCGACGGTAACCGCGCGGCTATTTCGTTCTACGGATCGGTAACTCCGGAAAGCCCGGGAATCACTTCCACTACGGGGACCTTTAACGGCGTCTGGCATCTTTACGTCGCGCATACTTTCGATGGCGGAAAGAGTTGGACCACAACCGATGCGACACCAACCTTGCCGATGCAGCGCAGCGGTATTTTGCGCGGTGGTAGCGCCGATATCTGGCGCAACTTGCTCGACTTTTATGACATGACCATCGACAGGGATGGTCGCGTCCAGGTCGGTTACGTAAACGGATGCTCGGGCGGCAACTGCGCTCAGGCGCCGATCGCGGCCGACGGGACATCAAGCGTAAAAGGGAACGCTTACAGTGCGTCGGCGACAATCGCCAGACAATCCAGTGGCCGGCGCATGCTCGCAGCTAACGATCCAGCGTCCTCGACATCCGTACCGGGCATACCATTCGTAACCGAGCGGCGGATTGGTAACACAGTTCGCCTTGCCTGGAATGAAAGCGACAGCGGCAATTCGATGATCAATAACTACCAGATCCTTAGGAGTACCTCGTCGGGGACGGAGACGCCTTTGACAACCGTAGCCGGAACGCAAACTGGCGGGAGCTACACCGACAATACCGCCACCGACCTAACGAAGACATATTACTACAAGGTAATAGCGAATAACAGCATCGGTTCATCGTGCGGTAACAACGAAATCGCTGCGCCCTATGTCGGCGATACTTGTACCGGAATCATCATCCACAAGAATGATCCCACTCATCCTGAAAGCACAGGTGGCGGCGCAGGTCAGCCACCGCCGCTTCCGTCCCTCCTGATCGACTACGTCGCGGTCTCGGAACCGCCGGCAACAAATAATCTCACATTCACGATAAAAGTAGGCGATCTCTCCGGCACCCTACCGCCCAACAGCCGGTGGCGAATCGCGTGGGATTGGTATCATCCCACGGCCGATCCTACGAAGCCCGACCAGATGTACTACATCGGAATGAACACCGATCAGAACAGCGCGGTTACGTTTGAGTACGGCACACTGGCCGACGCCGGCGTTCCAGCCCTTCTCGTCTTGGGGGAAACAAAGACCGGGGTTCCCACCGGCAGTTTCAGCACCAATGGCACGATTACGATGTCAGTAGCGAAATCGGCAGTAGGAAGTCCTCAGACTGGAGATCTGCTCGGAGCTATCGGCGGCAAGACCATGACGGGCGACACGCCAGCCACTGTTACTTTCGAGCGCTCGACGTCGTTCGTAGATCATACATTTATCAAAGGCCAAGCAGACAATGCTTATCCGGCAGCGACTTATACTTTGGTGGGCAATACGACTTGCTCTTCGGGTACCATCGTGCCAGTCAGCGCTGTTTCACGTAAGATCCATGGCTCTGCCGGAACTTTCGATGTCGATTTACCGCTCAACGGCGCACCGGGCATCGAGTGTCGAACCGGCGGGCCGTCGGGGAATCATACGGTCCGGGCAACGTTTGCGGCGCCCGTCACGGTTACGAGCGCGACGGTAACTCCGGGAGCGGGCGGCACCGGCTCGGTTGCGGGTGCGGTTTCAATCAATGGAAGCGTGGTCACGGTTAACCTGACCAACGTGAGCAATGCGCAAACGCTCACTGTTAACCTGCTCGGAGTAAGCGACGGCACCCACATGGGCAATGTATCGATTCCGATGAGCGTGCTGGCGGGAGACACGACCGCCAACGGCCGAGTCAACTCGAGCGACATTTCGCAAACTCAATCGCAATCTGGTCAGCCGGTAGGTTTGAGCAACTACCGTGAGGACGTCACGGTAAATGGTTTGATCAACAGTTCCGATATCTCATTGGTGCAATCCTTCTCCGGCACGGCCCTGCCCTAATAGAAAGAAGAGCAAAGTGTGGATTCGCGTTGAGTGAAGACGTGAGCTATATCTTCCGACCTTTTTCATGAGGCGATATCTTCCGTTCATCATTGTAGCTTTGGTCGCACTGCTCGCTGTCGGCGGCGGCGCGTTTCTCTACCGAGCCAAGCGTTCCGCCAATCCCGCGCCGAAAATTTCGGCGACTGAAACTGAGAAACCCGGTGAGATCGTCCATGTTCTCGGACCGGCCGACGCGGCCGTCACCCTCGAGGAGTTCGGGGATTTCCAATGCCCGCCCTGTGGCAAGCTCTCCGAACCAATCAACCAATTGCAAAAGCGGTACAATCTGCGCGTGATCTATCGCGAGTTTCCATTACCCATTCACGCGAACGCGAAGGAAGCGGCCTTCGCCGCCGAAGCCGCCGCCCGCCAGGGACGCTTTTGGCAGATGCACGACCTGCTTTATCGCGAACAGGCCGTTTGGAGTAAATCGACGGACGCGCGGGCCCTATTCAATGCTTACGCCGGAATGCTCCAGCTCGACTTGGGTCGATTCAAAAAGGACCTGGACAGCAGCGAAGTTCAACAGCAGGTCGAGCTCGATCAGCGACGCGGCGCAGCGATCGGAGTAAAAAATACGCCGACAATTTTTATTAATAACGAAGCCGTTGAAGGGACCAAGTCGAATCCGGATGACCTGACCGCCTTGGTCGAGGCTGCGGCCAAAAAAGCCAAACCTTCTTCATGAAATCCCGCAGTGAAAAATCCGCAAGAGCGGCAATGAGCGGCTCGCGCGCCCAAACCATTTTCTACAGCGCGGCTGCCTTGATTTCGATGCTCGGCCTGGCTGAAGCTACTTATCTCACTGTTATTTTCTTATCGGGCGAAACCGCGGTTTGCGGCGGATCGGCCGACTGTTTTCAAGTGTTGGGCAGCAGTTACGCAAAGATCGGTGCCGTTCCGGTGAGCGGCCTGGGCGCGCTTGCTTATTTCGGGGCCTTCACCTTCGCCACTTTTGCCGCCTTTGGTTATGCCCGTGCCCGGCAATTTTTTGCCTGGAATGTAATCGCTATGTTCTGCACGACGCTCTGGCTGCTTTTCGTCCAGGCTTTCCGTCTTCACGCGTTCTGCCGGTATTGTTTATTTTCGGCAGCGCTGGTTTTTTTGCTGACCGGTTTAGTTGTCGCCCGGCCGGTGACCGAAACACAAAAGAACTGATTTCTATGATCAACGCACTCGTTACATCGAAGAGTCGCCAAATGATGCTCGTTTTCTCAATCGGTCTGCTCGCAACTTTGGTGAGCTGCCAGAAATCCAAAACCACCATTGCTCCTTCAAAGGGCCCGAAGATCGATGCTTGCGGATTAATTACGAACCAAGAAGTCCAAGCCATTCAGGGTTCGCCAATCAAGGATGTGAAAGGCAGTGAGCAATCCGATGGCACTTTTCGAGTCGCGCAGTGTTTCTATAACGCGGAAACCTTCAACAAGTCGGTCAGCCTCGCGGTCACACAAAGCGATCCGGCAGCGGCCAACGCGCGCAGCCCGAAGGATTTTTGGAAGGAAACATTCGGTCGCTATGACGGTGAAGTGAAAGAGGAAAAAGGTGACGACGAAAAGAGGGAAAGTTTGCACGAGCAAGATGAAGAGAAAGGAAAAGCGCCGAAAAAAATAGATGGCATCGGCGAATCCGCTTATTGGTCAGCCAATCGAATGGGCGGAGCGCTTTACGTTTTAAAAAACGATGTCTTCATCCGTGTCAGCGTCGGCGGACCGGACACCGAAGAAATCAAAATCAAAAGATCTAAGGCGCTTGCCGAAAAAGCTCTCTCCCGCCTATAACGTTCCTCGCCACCAATCTCGCAGCGTTGGCGGGAGCCAACTTTACGGCGGGACGTGCCGAGCAGAGCGAGCGCACGTAGGGAAGCC
>JAXDGO010000182.1:0-3409 GCA_034665005.1 Solirubrobacteraceae bacterium
GTCCAGCGAGTCCTTGAGGTGAGCGGCCGCCAGCCGGATGGCATGCCCGGCGTCGGAGAAGCCCTCCAACGCGTGCACCAGTACCGGTCCGCGGCCGTCCGGTGACGACAACTGCGGCGCCGGAAACTCGAGCTCATACATCCCGTTCTGGTCGGGTTGTTGATGGTGCTCAGGCTCTGGCTGCTGATGTCGGCCCATCGGTGTGCCTCCTCGCCGCGGTGCTGTGTCGCACCGCGTTACCTCAGTGTCCCTCAAGTCGACGCGTGACCTCATGGCAGCTGGACTCAAGCCGGCTCTGCCGACCCACCCGCGCGTACGTATTCGGAACGTGGCACGTGGAAGCCCTGTTCCGCCGCTTTCACCGTTTCGCGGAACGTGAAAAGGCGTGAGCCGCCTTTGTCTCTAGGCGGATGCCGCTAGCTGCGGAACTGCTTCAGGGCCCGTACCTTGTTGCGGACGTCGAGCGCCGCGATCTTGTAGGCCTCCGAGAAGGTGGGGTAGTTGAACACCGCGTCGACCAAGTAATCGACGGTTCCGCCGCAACCCATTACGGCCTGTCCGATATGGACCATCTCGGTGGCGTTGGTGCCGAAGATGTGCACCCCGAGCAGCTTGAGATCCTCGGTGGACACCAGCAGCTTGAGCATGCCGTAGGAGTCGCCGGCGATCTGGCCACGCGCCAGTTCGCGATAGCGGGCCAGCCCGACCTCGTACGGGATGGAGTTCTTGGTCAGCTCCACCTCGGTGGCGCCGACGTAAGACACCTCGGGAATCGAATAGATCCCGATCGGCTGGAGTTCGATCATCGGATCGGTCTCCTCGCCGAAGGCGTGGTAGGCGGCGAGCCGGCCCTGGTCCATCGAGGTTGCGGCCAGGGCGGGAAAGCCGATGACATCACCGACGGCGTAGATGTGGTCGACTTTGGTCAGGTAGTTGTCGTCGACGAAGATGCGGCCCCGGCTGTCGGCTTCCAGGCCGGCGTTGGCCAGGTCGAGGTCGTCGGTCCGGCCCTGTCGTCCCGCCGAGTACATGACCGTCTCAGCGGGTATCTGCTTACCGCTTGCCAGCGTGGTGACCGTGCCGGCGTGCCCGACGTCGACGGCCGTCACCTCCTCGCCGAACCGGAACGTCACCGCCAGGTCGCGCAGATGGAACCGCAGCGCCTCGACGATTTCGGGATCGCAGAAGTCCAGCATGGTTTCGCGCTTCTCCACGACGGTCACCTTGGTGCCCAGCGCAGCGAACATCGACGCATATTCGACGCCGATCACCCCGGCGCCGACGACCACCATCGACGACGGGATGAACTTCAGGTCGAGGATTCCGTCGGAGTCGAGCACGCGTTCTTCGTCGAAGGTGACGCCGCTGGGCCGGGCCGGCGTGGTGCCGGTGGCGATGACGACGTAGTCACCGCTGACGGTGGTTCGCTCGCCGCGGACCTCGTCGTCGACGAAGACGGTGTGCGGATCGACGAATCGACCGGTACCGAGGAACACGTCGACCCGGTTGCGCAGTAACTGGCTGCGCACCACCTCGACCTGCTTGGTGATCACGTGTGCAGTTCGGTCCAACAGGTCGGCGGGCGTGATCTTGTCCTTGACCCGGTAGCTGGCGCCGTACAGCTCGCGCTGGTTCAGCCCGGTGAGGTAGACGACCGCCTCACGCAACGTCTTGGAGGGGATGGTGCCGGTGTTGACGCACACTCCGCCGAGCGTCCGGCCTCGCTCGACGATGGCGACCGATTTGCCGAGCTTGGCCGCGGCGATCGCGGCCTTCTGCCCACCGGGACCGGAACCGATTACGACCAGGTCGTATTCGCGAATTGATGCCATGAGTAGACACATACGCCGGTTCGTTTACGGGCACATGACGAAAGTGCCGTTGAACCGGTAAACAGCCGTACCAGCAGTATCCACAGTCGTGACTTCCCCCACAGCCAACCGGTTTCCGGCCCTGCGCCGGCTTCGGCTGACAGTGCCGGTTGCGAGCGTCGGAGCATGACGCATCAAGCTGACTTCGAACTTCACCGTCCGGGTACGCTGATCGCCGCGCTGCCGGCGGTTCTGGGCTTCGTGCCGGAGAAATCGCTCGTGCTGGTGTCAGTGGGCGACGGCGAGATGGGAGCCGTCATGCGGGTCGACCTGTCCGACGGACTCCCGCAGCAGGCGGTGCACCTCGCCGAAGTGGCCGCCGCCGCCAGTCCGGAGGCCGCCATCGCCGTGATCGTCGACGCCGACGGGGCCGGCTGCCCGGTGTGCAACGAGGACTACCGCGAGCTGTGCGAAGCGCTGAGAGACGCGCTCTCGCAGAACGCCATCGACCTGTGGGCCGTGCATGTGGTGGACCGGGTCGCCACCGGCGGGCGGTGGCACTGCGTCGACGGCTGCGGTGCGGGCGGCGTGATCGACGATCCGTCGGCGTCACCGGTGGCGGCGGCAGCAGTGCTCGACGGGCGGCGCCTTTACGCCCGGCGTGCCGACCTGCAGGCTGTGGTCGCGGTCGAAGAACCTGACCGGAGTGCTGACCTGGCCGTCATTCTCGCTGACTGCGAGGCGTCGCGGGCGGTGGCCCACCGCGCCGACCCCGACGGGTGTGGCCGCCGTGATGTCCAGGACATGATGGCCGCTGCGGGCCGCCTCGCCGACGGACGGCACGTCACTGAGGCCGAGCTGGCGAAGCTGGGCTGTGCCCTCACCGATGTGCAGGTCCGTGACACGCTGTACGCCTTGGCGGTAGGCGAGAACGCCGGCGAGGCCGAGTCGCTGTGGGCCCTGCTGGCCCGCAGCCTGCCGGCGCCCTGGCGGGTGGAGGCGCTGGTCCTGCTGGCGTTCAGCGCTTACGCCCGTGGTGACGGCCCGCTGGCCGGAGTATCGCTGGAGGCGGCGCTGCGCTGCGCACCCGGTCACCGGATGGCGGGAATGCTGGACACGGCGCTCCAGTCCGGACTGCGGCCCGAACACATCCGCGAGCTGGCGGCGACGGGATACCGACTGGCGGAGCGGCTGGGGGTGCAGCTGCCGCCGCGACGGGCGTGGGGCCGGCGTGCGGGCTGAATCAGACCTTTTCGACCTTGACCGCGTGCGCCATCTCGTGCGGCAACGTCACATGCTCGTGGCCCGGGATCAAGATCGTCACGCCACCACTGGGGTTGGTCTGCACGGTCACCCGTGCGTTGGGGACGACGCCCGCATCTTTGAATCGGGTGATCAGGTCGATGTCGCCCTGGACGTGTTCGGTGATCTGCCGGACGACAACGGCGACCGGAGACCCGGCGGGTAGTTCGGTCAACCGCACAAGAACCGCGTCCTCGTCGCCGAAACCGGGTCCCACGCCGAGGTCCAACAAACCGGGGATGGGGTTGCCGAACGGCGATGTGGTCGGGTTGTTGAGCACTTGCAGCAGTCGGCGC
>JAXDGO010000183.1:0-3999 GCA_034665005.1 Solirubrobacteraceae bacterium
AGGCTGGGTCACGGGGAAGGTTTCGCGATCCCGATCAACCGCGCCATGGCAATCGCCGGCCAGATCCGCTCCGGCGCCGGCTCGGGCACTGTGCACGTCGGTCCCACCGGATTTCTCGGCGTCGGCGTCAATGACGCCAACGGCGGAGGGGCTGCGATCGCGCAGGTGATCCCGGATGGTCCGGCCGCCGGCGCCGGCCTCGCGCAGGGATCGGTGATCTCGTCCGTTAACGGCAGCCCGGTCTACTCGGCCACCGCCCTGACCAACCTGCTCGATCGCTACCACCCGGGCGACACGGTCACCCTCGGTGTGCTCGAAGGCCCGGGCGGGCCGCGTTCTGTCCCGGTGACCTTGGCGCCCGGACCGCCCGGCTGATAGCCAGTGCGGACGCCGACAAAGTTGTCGCTCTCAATTCGTTTGGCACGCATAGTGTTTTCGGTGCGTGCTCTCGGGTACCTGTAAGCTCGTGGACTTGACCAGGAACAGCAACGACAACGTCGAACACGATCCCGCAGAAGGCAGTCACGTCCAGGCCGGCGTAGTCGAGCACCCCACCGCCGACGACTTCGCCGACGCCCGTGAGATACCGGCCGACCCGACCTGGTTCAAGCGCGCAGTCTTCTATGAAGTGCTGGTCCGGGCGTTCTACGACTCGAACGGTGACGGATTCGGTGACCTGCGCGGCCTGACGGAGCGGATCGACTACCTGCGATGGCTGGGCATCGACTGCATCTGGCTGCCGCCGTTCTACGATTCACCGCTGCGCGACGGCGGCTACGACATCCGCGACTTCTACAAGGTGCTGCCGGAGTTCGGCACCGTCGACGACTTCGTCGAACTCCTCGACGCCGCTCACCGCCGCGGTATCCGGGTGATCACCGACCTGGTGATGAACCACACATCTGACTCGCATCCGTGGTTTCAGGAGTCCCGCCGCGACCCGGACGGGCCCTACGGTGACTACTACGTGTGGAGCGAGACCAGCGAAAAATACCCCGACGCCCGGATCATCTTCGTCGACACCGAAGAGTCCAATTGGACGTACGACCCGGTCCGCCGCCAGTTCTACTGGCACCGGTTCTTCTCGCACCAGCCGGATCTGAACTACGACAATCCGGCTGTCCAGGACGCGATGCTCGACGTCATCCGGTTCTGGCTCGACCTGGGCATCGACGGATTCCGGCTGGACGCCGTGCCCTACCTGTTCGAGCGCGAGGGCACCAATTGCGAAAACCTGCCCGAGACGCACGCCTTCCTCAAGCGTGTCCGCCGGGTCGTCGACGATGAGTTTCCGGGTCGGGTGCTGCTGGCCGAGGCCAATCAGTGGCCCAGCGACGTCGTCGAGTATTTCGGCGATCCCGACACCGGCGGCGATGAATGTCACATGGCCTTCCATTTCCCGCTGATGCCGCGCATCTTCATGGCCGTGCGACGCGAATCGCGCTTCCCGATCTCGGAGATCATGGCGCAGACTCCGCCCATCCCGAAGATGGCGCAGTGGGGCATCTTCTTGCGTAACCACGACGAGCTGACCCTGGAAATGGTCACCGACGAGGAACGCGACTATATGTACTCCGAGTACGCGAAAGATCCGCGGATGAAGGCCAATGTCGGTATTCGGCGGCGGCTGGCCCCACTATTGGAAAAGGACCGCAACCAGATCGAGTTGTTCACCGCGTTATTGCTGTCGCTGCCGGGCTCCCCGGTGATGTATTACGGCGACGAGATCGGTATGGGCGACGTCATCTGGCTCGGCGATCGCGACGGGGTCCGCACACCGATGCAGTGGACCCCGGACCGTAACGCCGGCTTCTCCACCGCCAATCCCGGTCGGCTGTACGTGCCGCCCAGCCAGGATCCGGTCTACGGGTATCAGACCGTGAACGTGGAGGCTCAACGTGACACCTCGACGTCGCTGCTGAACTGGACGCGCACGATGTTGGGGGTGCGACGTCGGCACGATGCCTTCGCCACCGGAACTTTCCGCGAGCTGGGTGGATCCAACCCGTCGGTGCTGGCCTACGCCCGCGAATCCGACGAGGACGTCGTGCTCTGCGTGAACAACCTGTCCCGCTTTCCTCAGCCGATCGAGCTGAACCTGCAGCACTGGAACAGCTACACACCGGTCGAATTGACCGGGCGGGTCGCATTCCCACGCATCGGCCATCTGCCCTACCTGTTGACGTTGCCAGGCCACGGTTTCTACTGGTTTCAGCTATGCGAGTCTGAGGAGACGCAATGAGATTGCCGTTCTCGGAATGGCTTCCGCAGCAACGGTGGTATGCCGGCCGCAGCCGGCAAATGTCGGCCGCCGAGGCCGGACTGACCGTTCCGCTGCGCGACGACCTGGATCTGGTGTTGGTCGACGCAGCCTATACCGACGGTTCAGCGGAGCGCTATCAAGTCCTCGTCAGGTGGGATTCCGGGCCGGTTAGCGAGTACAGCACGGTGGCGACGATCGGCTCGGACGGCGACCGCACAGCCTACGACGCTCTGTATGACCCGGCGGCCACCCAGTTTTTGCTGTCGCTGCTCGACTCGTCAGCGGTGGTCGGCGACGTGAAGTTCACCAAGGAACCCGGTGTCTCGTTGCCGCTCGAGGCGGAGCCATACGTGTCGGAGGCCGAGCAGAGCAACTCCAGCGTGATCTTCGAGCAAAATGCGGTTTTCAAGATGTTCCGCCGGGTCAGCAGCGGCATCAACCCGGACATCGAGCTGAACCGCGTCCTCGGCCGGGCCGGCAATCCGCATGTGGCCCGGCTGCTCGGCTCTTACGAGCTGGAGGCCGCCGACGGCGAGACGATCCCGCTGGGCATGGTGACCGCGTTTGCTGCGAACGCCGCTGAAGGCTGGGCGACCGCCACCGCGAGCGTGCGCGACCTGTTCGCCGAGGGTGACCTTTACGCGTACGAGGTCGGCGGGGATTTCGCTGGCGAGTCCTACCGGCTTGGGGAGGCGGTGGCCTCGGTGCACGCCACCCTGGCCGACCAGCTGGGCGCGTCGGAGGCCACGTTCCCGGTCGACACCATGCTGGAACGACTGGCGTCGACGGCCGGCTCGGTGCCCGAGCTCGAGGAGTACGTCACGACGATAGCGGAGCGGTTCCGCAAGCTGACCGGCGAGACGATCACCGTCCAGCGGGTGCACGGCGACCTGCACCTGGGGCAGGTGCTGCGGACACCGGAGACCTGGCTGTTGATCGATTTCGAGGGCGAGCCCGGGCAGCCGCTCGAAGAGCGGCGGGCACCGGATTCCCCGCTGCGTGATGTGGCGGGCGTGCTGCGCTCCTACGAGTACGCCGCCTACGGGCCGCTGGTCGACCAGTCGGCCGACAAGCAGCTCGCTGCGCGTGCCCGCGAATGGGTGGAGCGCAACCAGGCTGCGTTCTGTGACGGTTACGCCGCGGCGTCGGGCAGCGATCCGCGTGACTCGGCTTTGGTGCTGGGCGCCTACGAACTGGACAAGGCGGTGTATGAAGCCGGCTACGAGTCGCGGCACCGGCCCGGCTGGGTGCCCATCCCGTTGCGGGCGATCAAGCGGCTCACCACGGCGTGACCGGCAAGCCGCACCCAGTTTGAACCGGGTCGGCACTCGACTTGAATTTGGCCTGAAGCCGGCCGCTCGCCGCGCCTGAACGAGTCGGGATCTGGAAACATCGGTCTGCGTGATCCGCTCGAAGTTCGACAGCGAGGAAAAACTGTCCTGGGTGCTGGCCGCGCTGGCCGGGCTGCTGGGCGCGACGGCGTTCGCCCTCTCGTCGGGTTACCTGGTGACCTACATGACGGGCAACACCCAGCGGGCGGTGCTGGGCTACTTCCTTGACGAGGAGTGGCGAGCGGTGTCAGCGGCGATCGTGCTGACGGCTTTCCTGGCCGGTGTGGTCAGCGCGTCACTGTGCCGCCGCTACCTCTGGTCAAACCGACCGCACGGGGCCACGGTGCTCACCACGCTGGCCCTGGTACTCGCCACTGTCCTGGACGTCGTCACCGGTGGTGAATA
>JAXDGO010000184.1:0-4670 GCA_034665005.1 Solirubrobacteraceae bacterium
ACATCCTGACCCGGCTGACCGCGCCGGTGATCCGCGGGCTCGGCGTCGGCATCGTGCCGGCGGCCACCCGTGGGGGCCAGCGCAACCTGTTCACCATCGGGGCCGTCCCCGAGGTCGGCCGGGCCTGGTCGAGTTACGCGCCGTCGGTCGTCGAACTGCCCGACGGCAGAGTCAAGCTGTCCACCAAGTTCACCCGGCTGACCGGACGTTCACCGATCCTGCTGGCGGGCATGACCCCGACAACGGTCGATGCGAAGATCGTCGCCGCCGCGGCCAACGCCGGGCACTGGGCCGAATTGGCCGGCGGCGGGCAGGTCACCGAAGAGATCTTCGACAGCCGCATCAACGAACTCACCGGACTGCTCGAACCCGGTCGCACCGTTCAATTCAACGCGTTGTTCCTCGACCCTTATCTGTGGAAGCTGCAAGTCGGCGGGAAACGGTTGGTGCAGAAGGCCCGACAGTCCGGTGCGCCCATCGACGGACTGGTGGTCAGCGCCGGAATTCCCGAGTTGGAGGATGCCGTCGAGCT
Organism: Solirubrobacteraceae bacterium; assembly: GCA_034665005.1. Lineage (GTDB taxonomy): Bacteria > Actinomycetota > Thermoleophilia > Solirubrobacterales > Solirubrobacteraceae > Palsa-744. The sequence goes on from JAXDGO010000184.1 coordinate 533, forward strand.
GATCGACGAGCTCAACGACATCGGCATCAGTCACGTCGTCTTCAAGCCCGGCACCGTCGAGCAGATCCGATCGGTCATCCGGATCGCGACCGAGGTGCCCACCAGATCGGTCATCATGCACATCGAGGGCGGCCGCGCGGGCGGCCACCACTCCTGGGAGGACCTCGACGACCTCCTGCTCGCCACCTACTCAGAACTGAGGTCACGCGCCAACATCACCGTCTGCGTCGGCGGTGGTATCGGCACCCCGCAGCGCGCAGCCGAATACCTCTGCGGCCGTTGGTCGGAAGCCTACGGCTTTCCCGCCATGCCGATCGACGGCATCCTGGTCGGCACCGCCGCGATGGCGGCCAAGGAAGCCACCACCTCGCCGTCGGTCAAACAGATGCTGGTCGACACCCAAGGCACCGATCAGTGGATCAGCGCCGGCAAAGCCCAGGGCGGCATGGCTTCGAGTCGCAGCCAGCTCGGTGCCGACATTCACGAGATCGACAACGCCGCCTCACGTTGCGGCCGGTTGCTCGACGAGGTGGCCGGTGACGCCGAGGCGGTGGCCAAACGCCGCGACGAGTTGGTCGAAGCGATGGCCCGCACGGCCAAGCCGTATTTCGGCGATGTCGGCGACATGACGTATCAGCAGTGGCTGCAGCGCTATGTCGAACTGTCCATCGGGGACGGCGACAGCACCGCCGACACCGCCACTCCGGGCAGCCCGTGGCTGGCCGACACCTGGCGGGACCGCTTCGAGAACATGTTGCAACGCGCCGAGGCGCGGCTGCACTCTCAGGAGTTCGGCCCGATCGAGACCCTGTTCGGCGCCGACGACAACGCCGCCCGACTGCTGGAAAACCCGCACGAGGCCATCGCCGCGCTCGCGGAGCGCTATCCCGACGCCGCCACCGTCCAACTGCACCCCGCTGACGTGTCGTTTTTCGTGACGCTGTGCAAAATGGCGGGCAAGCCGGTCAACTTCGTCCCGGTCATCGACAAAGACGTGCGCCGCTGGTGGCGCAGCGACTCGCTGTGGCAGGCGCACGACGCCCGGTACGACGCCGACCAGGTCTGCATCATCCCGGGTACCGCGGCAGTGGCCGGCATCACCCGCATCGACGAACCCGTGGGCGAACTGCTGGACCGCTTCGAGCAGGCCGCCATCGACGAGGTGCTGAGCTCCGGAGTGCAACCGCACTCCGTAACGTCGCGCCGGCAGGGCCGCGCCGACGTGACCGGGCCACTGGCTACCGTGCTCGACGCTCCGGACGTGGTGTGGGCGGGCCGTATCGCGACCAATCCCGTACACCGCATCGCCGATCCCCGGGATTGGCAGGTGCACGACGGATCCGAGATTCCGCGCGCCACCCATTCGACGACCGGAGCCCGCCTGCAGGTCAGCGCCGAGCAACAGGTCGTCTTGAGCGTGCCGATCTCGGGCACCTGGATCGACATCCGGTTCACATTGCCCGCCAACACCGTTGACGGCGGTGCGCCGCTGGTGCGCACCAAAGATGCCACCGCTGCCATGCGCGCGGTACTCGCCATCGCCGCCGGTGTCGACGGGCCCGAGGCGCTGCCGCGGGTGCATGCCGGGACAACGACCGTGACAGTGAAGTGGCACCCGGAGCGGGTCGCTGACCACACCGGCGTGACCGCCACCTTCGGTGAGCCGCTCGCACCCGGTTTGACCACCGTGCCCGACGCACTGGTCGGCCGCTGCTGGCCGGCGGTGTTCGCGGCCATCGGCTCCGCGGTCACCGAGACCGGCGTGCCGGTGGTGGAGGGCCTGCTCAGCCTGGTCCACCTCGACCACGCCGCGCACCTGCTCCGGCCGCTGCCCACGACGCCGGCCGAACTGACCGTCACCGCAAGCGCTTCGATGGCCGTCGACACCGAAGTCGGGCGGGTGGTGCCGTTCTCGGTCACGGTGGCGTCGAAGGACGGCCCGGTGCTGGCGACCCTCTACGAGCGCTTCGCAATCCGCGGCCGCACCGGTGCTCTTCAGCTCACCGACCCCGTCCGGGCCGGCGGCGCGGTGTCCGGCAACGCCACCGACACCCCGCGGCGTCGTCGGCGCGACGTCACCGTCGCCGCGCCGGTCGACATGCGACCGTTCGCGGTGGTGTCCGGCGACCACAACCCCATTCACACCGACCGGTCGGCCGCGCTGCTGGCAGGCCTGGAATCGCCAATTGTGCACGGCATGTGGCTGTCGGCCGCGGCTCAGCACGTGGTGACCGCCACCGACGGGCAGGCGCGTCCGCCGGCCCGGCTGATCGGCTGGACAGCGCGTTTCCTGGGCATGGTGCGCCCCGGCGACGACGTCGACTTCCGGGTCGACCGGGTGGGCATCGACCAGGGCGCCGAGGTCGTAGAGGTCAGTGCGCGGATCCGGCGGGGCAGTAGCGAAGCGACTCGAGGGGCAGGCTCAGCGTCGGATCTGGTGATGTCGGCGACGGCGCGGCTGGCCGCGCCCAGAACCGTCTACGCGTTCCCCGGGCAGGGCATTCAGTACAAAGGCATGGGCATGGAAGTGCGCGCCCGGTCCAAGGCCGCGCGAAAGGTCTGGGACAAAGCAGACAAGTACACCCGCGATGCCCTCGGTTTCTCGGTGCTGCACGTGGTGCGCGACAACCCGACCAGCATCATCGCCAGCGGGGTGCACTACCACCATCTCGACGGCGTGCTGTACCTGACGCAGTTCACCCAGGTCGCGATGGCGACCGTAGCCGCGGCGCAGGTTGCCGAGATGCGCGAGGAGGGCGCGTTCGTGGAGGACGCCATCGCGTGCGGGCACTCGGTCGGCGAGTACACCGCGCTGGCCTGCGTGACCGGGGTCTACGAACTCGAAGCGCTGCTGGAAATGGTGTTTCACCGCGGGTCGAAGATGCACGACATCGTCCCGCGCGACGAGCTGGGCCGGTCGAATTACCGGCTGGCCGCGATCCGGCCGTCGCAGATCGACCTGCCCGACGCCGAAGTGCCGGAGTTCGTGCGCGACATCGCCGAACGCACCGGTGAGTTTTTAGAGATCGTGAATTTCAACCTGCGCGGCTCCCAGTACGCGATCGCCGGCACCGTGCGCGGCCTCGAAGCGCTGGAAGCAGAGGTGGAGAAACGTCGAGAACTCGCCGGTGGGCGCCGCTCGTTCATCCTGGTGCCCGGCATCGACGTGCCGTTCCACTCCACCGTGCTGCGGGTGGGTGTGGCAGAGTTCCGCCGCTCGCTGGAGCGGGTCATGCCGCACGACGCGGACCCCGACCTCATCGTCGGGCGCTACATCCCCAACCTGGTGCCTCGCCCGTTCACCCTGGACCGCGACTTCATCCAGGAGATCCGCGACCTGGTGCCCGCCGAGCCGCTCGATGAGATCCTCGCCGACTACGACACGTGGCGACGGGAACGCCCGCGAGAGCTGACCCGCACCCTGTTCATCGAGCTGCTGGCCTGGCAGTTCGCCAGCCCGGTGCGCTGGATCGAGACCCAAGATCTGCTCTTCACCGAAGTGGCGGCCGGCGGCATGGGCGTGGAACGATTCGTCGAGATCGGCGTCAAGAGTTCGCCGACCGTCGCCGGATTGGCCACCAACACGCTGAAGCTTCCCGAATACGCCCATAGCACGATTGAAGTGCTCAACGCCGAGCGCGACGCCGCGGTGCTTTTCGCCACCGACACCGACCCCGAGCCCGACCTCATGGACGAGGCTGCCGATTCCGACGCTGCCGCGTCCGCCGCGGAAACCGTTGCGTCGCAGAGTGCTCCCGCCGCAGCTCCGTCGGGTGGTCCGCGACCGGACGACATCGCGTTCGACGCCGCCGACGCCACACTGGCGCTGATCGCGCTGTCGGCCAAGATGCGCATCGACCAGATCGAGGAACTCGACTCCATCGAGTCGATCACCGACGGCGCGTCGTCGCGACGCAACCAGTTGCTGGTCGACCTCGGCTCCGAGCTGAACCTCGGTGCGATCGACGGCGCCGCCGAGGCCGACCTGGCCGGCCTGCGGGCACAGGTCACCAAGCTGGCGCGCACCTACAAGCCTTACGGCCCCGTGCTTTCCGACGCGGTCAACGACCAGCTGCGCTCGGCGTTGGGCCCGTCGGGTAAACGGCCCGGCGCCATCGTCGAGCGGGTGAAGAAAACC
>JAXDGO010000185.1:0-3432 GCA_034665005.1 Solirubrobacteraceae bacterium
ACACGATGGGCTCGATGCGGACGCCTTCGGCATTGCACGGCACCAGGAACTGGCTGAAACCCGCATGCCGGTGCTCGGGATCCGGCGGGCTGGAGCGGGCCAGCACGACGACCTGGTGCGCGAGGTGGGCCCCGCTGGTCCACACCTTGCTACCGGAGAGCAACCAGCCGCCGTCGGCGCGAACGGCCTTGGTCTGCACAGCAGCAAGATCGGACCCGGCGCCGTGCTCACTCATCCCGATCGATGAATAGAGTTGGCCCGCAACGATCTTGGGCAACAGCCGTTCGCGCTGCTCCTGCGAGCCGTAGGTCAAGAGGCTCGGTGCGACCTGGCGATCGGCGGTCCAGTGCGCCGCGACGGGCGCACCCGCAGCGATCAACTCTTCGGTCACCACATAGCGGTGCAGGTGCCCGAGCCCGTGGCCGCCGTACTGCTGCGGGATGGTCAGGCCGATGAAACCAGCCGTGCCCAGCCGCGCGGAAAAGTCTTCATCCCATCCGGCCAGCCACGAATCGACGCCGGGCTGCCAGCCGAATTCAGTACGGTCGGACCGCAAGAAGTCCCGCACGGCCAACCGCAGCTTGACCAACTCTGGCTCGCGAGCACTCAACGCGTCGAACGAATTCACCACAGCCGCGCCCCGATACCTCGGCCGGCGCCGGTCACCACCACGCTGCGACCCTCCAGGGTGCGAGGATGGGCAATACCCACAGTTAGTTGGCCCTTCCGTCTGTCGCTAGGCTGTGAGGTCGAATGATATAACTATATAGATCATTAGTTGGGCAATGTAACGCGCGGCCATCCACCAAACGGGGCTCCATGACTCAGATTCTCTCGATCGGCACCTACCTGCCACCGTGGACTGTGCGCGACCGGCGGGTCAAGGGGCCCGACGAGGACGCACTGACCATGGCCGTGGCCGCCGGCCGCGCCGCGGATCCCGACGCCACCGCGCAACGAGTGGTCCTGGTGTCCCGCGACTTTCCGCTGCTGGAGGGTGGCAACGGTGCGGTGTTGTTGGCCGCGTTGTCGTTACCGGCAGACACCCCCGTGACCGAGGTGCTCGGTGGTGCGCCCGCCGTGTTGGACCAGATCGGTAGCGCCGGCGACGCCACCCTGGTGATCGCCGCCGATGACAACGACCTCGTGGCGGGGGCCAGCGCGTTGCTCACCGGCAACGGCGGCGCCACCGTGACCCCGTCGGCGCGTCAGACGCGAAGTCTGCCCTTGACGGCCCGAGCTGAGGACGGCGCCCGGCACGCCTACGTCGACCCCCGACTGCAACGCGAAGTCGGGGTCCGCTCCACGCTCACGCGACTGGGCCTAACCGGGACCCCGGCGCTGGCCGCGGCAACAGGCGTCCCGCTGGCGCAAATCGGTGGCGACTTCGACACATCGCACGCCGTCGGCGACCCGACTGTCTCCGCCTCGGGGATCATCCGGTTGCTGGCCGATGCAATCGAGGCGGGTACGCAGGGCATGCTGCTCGCGGTCGAGCAGTCCAGCATCAGCACGGCCGATCTCGCGTTCGGAGGCGCCGCGCCCCGGATCGCCCGCGACGAGTATGCGGCTCAGGAATTACCGAAGGCGCGCGTCGCCGACGGCGTCGGCATTCCGATCTCGATGCCCGCCTACGCGCGCGCGTTCGAGCCGAAGATCCGCTGGGAAGCAGCGGTTTTCGAGGAGAGCCCGGGCATCGATGCGGCGCCCCAGTTCCCGCCTCGGCTGCGGGTCGACAACGCCGGAAGATTGGCCACCGAATACCGGCTCGAACCGCTGCCGCGTACCGGCACGGTCTACACCCACACCACGGTGCGGATCCCGGTGCCCGACCTGCCCAGCCCGTACTCATTGGCCGTCGTTCAGCTCGACGACAGCCCGGTGCGGGTGCTGCTGAAGGTCACCGGTGTGCCCGCGGGCGAGGCGACGATCGGACAGCCGGGCTCAGTGGTGCTGCGCAGGATCGCCGTTCGGGCCGGCATCCCCGACTACGGCTATGCATTCTGGCCGGGACGCACGCTGGAAGGAGCCGCTACATGAGAAACGTCGCCATCGTGGGCGCAGGGATGACGCCCTTCGCTGAACATTTCGAACTGGGCATCAAGGATCTGGTGCCGATGGCCTACGCCGAAGCGGTCGCCAACGTTGACAAGGGCATTCAGAAGTCTGAGATCGAAGCCGCATGGTTCGGCGAGTTGTCGACCACTGACGGGTTCCCGTCCGGGATTTTGGCCGACACCCTCGACCTGACCGACATTCCGGTGACACGCATCGAAAACGCCTGCGCCACCGGCAACGACGCGATCCGAAACGGAATGTTAGCCATCGCCTCTGGCCTGTATGACGTGGTGCTTGTCGTCGGAGCCGACAAGGTCCGAGAGACCTCGTCGAACACCACGTTCTGGGATTGGGCGGCGATGACCCGCGACAACGCCTGGGACTATCCGTTAGGACTGGTCGCGCCGGCCAACTTCGCGCTGCACGTGATGCGATATCTGCACGAGTCGCCGGCGACCAAGGAGCACATGGCGATGGTGGCGGTCAAAAACCACCACCACGCGGTGAACAACCCGAAAGCTCAACTGCGCTATGAGATCACCGTCGAAAAGGCGCTCGCCGCGCCGATCGTCGTCGAACCCTTCGGGCTCTACGACTGCACCCCGCAGAGCGACGGCGCCGCCGCGGTGATTTTGGCCGCCGAAGAGGTTGTCGACCGCTACACCGACCGCCCGGTCTGGGTTCGGGGCGTCGGCCTGGGCATGGACCGGGTGATGCACCAGCACAAGGCGGACATGACGACGTTCCCGCCGACGGTACGCGCCGCCAAGGCGGCGATGACGATGGCCGGGATGACGCCGCGCGACATCGACGTCGCCGAGGTTCACGACTGCTTCACCGGCGTCGAGCTGATCAGCTACGAGGATCTCGGCTTCGCCAACCGCTTCGAGGCCTACAAACTTGTCGAGGGCCGCGAACACTATGTCGGCGGATCGATTCCGATCAATCCGAGCGGCGGGCTGAAGGCAAAAGGCCACCCTCCGGGCGCCACCGGCGTGGCGCCGTGCTACGAACTGTTCAACCAGCTTCGCGGTGAAGCCGAGAATCAGGTCGACGGTGCGCGAGTAGCGTTGGCGCACAACATCGGCGGCCCGACCGCGGTCTCCGCGGTCACCATTCTTTCCAACGAGAAGAACTGACGAGACCATCACATGACGACTTCCGAAATCGCCACCCTGTCCGGTTACGAAGAGTTCGCGCCCTGGCTGCTGGTCGAGAAGCGTGGCAACGTCCACGTCGTGAGCATCAACCGCCCAGAAGCGCTCAACGCCGTCACCGAGGAGGTGCACCACGCGTTCGCCACGATCTGGCGGGTTCTCGACGCCGACGACGACGTGCGCGCGGTCGTGACTACCGGTGTGGGCAAGGCGTTCT
>JAXDGO010000186.1:0-2856 GCA_034665005.1 Solirubrobacteraceae bacterium
CGGCTTTTTCTGGCCTTCGCATGCGTCCCTGAGCGCCTCCCTGCGTCCCAGAAACGAGAACGGGGAGCCCCCAGTTCCCTGGAAACTCCCCGCATTTGCGAACTTATGGGAGCGGTTGGATTCGAACCAACGTAGGCATAGCCAACGGGTTTACAGCCCGTCCCCTTTAGCCACTCGGGCACACTCCCTGCGCACGAACGGCCGCCATCTCGGCGGCCGTTCTCATGCTAGCGCAGCCTTTTTGGCAGCGGCTACGCGACCGCGTCTCGCAGGCCCTGAGCCTCGGGGAGCAGCTCCAGCTTCTTGAGGGTGTTGTTCTCGATCTGCCGGATCCGCTCGCGCGTGACACCGAAGGCGCGACCCACCTCCTCGAGCGTTCGAGGGGGCTCGCCCGTCAGGCCGTAGCGAAGCTCGATCACGCGCCGCTCGCGTTCGGGCAGCGAGTCGAGCGCCCGTTGGATGTCCTCGCAGCGTAGGTTGACCGAGGCCGTGTCGAAGGGCGACGCCGAGTTCTCGTCGCTCACGAAGTCGCCGAGCGACGACTCGTCCTCCTCGCCGATCGGCTTCTCGAGCGAGACCGGCATCTGCGCCATGCGCAGGATCTCGCGCACCTCGGCCGGCGTGCAGGCGAGATCGCGTGCGATCTCCTCGGGCCGCGGCTCGCGGCCGAGCTTCTGCACGAGCTGGCGCTCGACGTGCACGACCTTGTTCAGCTTCTCGACCATGTGCACCGGGATGCGGATCGTCCGCGCCTTGTCGGCGATCGCCCGGGTCACGGCCTGGCGGATCCACCAGGTCGCGTACGTCGAGAACTTGTAGCCCTTGCGGTAGTCGAACTTCTCGACCGCGCGGATCAGGCCGAGCGAGCCCTCCTGGATCAGGTCGAGGAAGCTCAGGCCGCGCCCCAGGTACCCCTTCGCGATCGATACCACGAGACGCAGGTTGGCCTCGATCATCGCTCGCTTGGCGATCATGTCCCCGCGCTCGATGCGCTTCGCGAGCTGCACCTCCTGCTCGGCCGTCAAGAGCGAGACCTTGCCGATCTCGCGCAGGTACAGGCGGAGCGAGTCGAGCGATGGCTCGACCGTCAGATCCAGTGCTGCAGCCGGGACCTCCGGCTGGTCGATCGCGCGCACGTCGCTGTCGATCAGCTCGACCGCGTGCTCGAGCAGGTAGTTGTGGAAGTCCTCCACCTGCTCCTTGCCGAGCTCGACCTCTTCGAGTACCGCGCTCACCTCGTCGAGCGTCAGGTACCCACGCTCGACTCCAAGCTCCGCCAACGTGCGGATCTCCTCGACATCAGGAAGCGCGACATCGACTGTCAGCATTCGCGAGCCTCCACGCCGTCCCCTTTCACGGCCGCGCACGCATGCAGCGGCCACGCCCCACATTGCCCTGGTTGCCCTCGCCGAACCCCGCTTGCCCCTACCTCGGGGTCCCTCACTCGTGACATCTGCGCCGTTCCAGTGGGGGGCGATTGTACCCAGGGTCGAACCCTGGTCAAGGAAAAAATGCAAGCTGAGACAAAAGTCGCTTGCATCTGGCACGAAATGGGCTGTCGAACACACTGAAAGGTGTTCCGCAGCACCGAAAAGTGCTGGAACTTCGCAGGAGGTGCCGCCCGCAAAATGCGCCTCGCCAAGCACGCGTCACGTGTGCCGCGATACTTCCGGGCGATGCCGGAGCTGCCCGAACTGGAGGCGCTCGCACAGGCGCTGGACCCGCTGGTCGGACGCGCCGAGATCGCCGCGCCCCCGTTCGTCCACTTCGCGGTCGGGAAGACGCACGATCCACCGTTCGCAGGCCTCGCCGGGCACCGCTTCGTGCATGCCGGCCGGCGCGCCAAGCGCATGCTGTTCGAGGTCGACGACGGCTCGACGCTCGTCGTCCACCTGATGACCGCGGGGCGGCTCGCGTTCGTCCAGCCGGGCGAGAAGAAGCCCGGGAACGCCGTGCTGTCGATCGCGTTCACCGACGGATCGGAGCTCGTGGTCTTCGAGCGCGCGACACGGCGCTCGGTACGGGTCGGCCTGTACACGGCCGAGGCGCTCGAGGCGGAGCTCGCCGGGCTCGGGCCCGAGCCGCTCGACCCGAGCTTCGACGTCGCTGCGCTGAAGCTCCAGCTCGCGCGCGGCGGGCAGCTGCACAGCTTCCTGCGCGACCAGCGCGCGATCGCGGGGATCGGCCGCGCCTACGCCAACGAGATCTTGCACGCTGCGCGCCTCTCGCCGTTCGCCGCGGCCGACCGGCTCGACGACGAGGAGGTACAGCGGCTGCACACGGCGATCCGCATCGAGCTGAGCGAGGGGCTCGAGGCGTTCCGCCAGTTCGGCGCCCGGATGGCGCAGGACAAGAAGGCGACAGGGATCTACCACGTCCACCGACGCGCCGGCGAGCCGTGCCCGCGCTGTCGCGAGCCGCTCCAGCGCGTCGACTTCGCCGAGCACGAGGTCGTGTACTGCCCTGCCTGCCAGACGGGCGGCAAGGTCTACGCGGACCGGCGTCGCTCGCGGCTGCTCAAGTAGCGGCGAGCCGCACGACGATCCACTCGCCCTCGCGCGCGAGCGCGCCGCCGTGCGCCTGCGCGACCGCGAGCGCGCCTCGCGCGCGCAGATCGCCGGTGCCGTCGACGAGCCGGTCGTCCATCGACCCCGGAAGCGGCCCGACCGCGATCGAGCCGTCGGCGCGCGCGTCGAGCCGTAGCGGGCCGTCGCCCGGGATCGCGTGCTCGGTCGCCTCGGCGAGCCAGGCGAGCCCCGCGGCCAAGCGCGCGCGGTCGACCTCGACGCGCGCGCCGTCACCGCTCGCGGAGACGCGCTCGCCGGGAACGAGCGCGCAGGCCTCGGCGACGAGCTC
>JAXDGO010000187.1:0-2739 GCA_034665005.1 Solirubrobacteraceae bacterium
AAGCCATCCGGATTCGTCATTGCCGGGCTTGACCCGGCAATCCATCATCTTCGAAAAATGCTTCTCCCGAAGATGGATGGATACGCGGGTCAAGCCCGCGTATGACGCCCGCGTGTTGAGCACAAGCTTATATCCCTGACTTTCGATTTCACGCTGAGACGATCGAAGGGCACATCTGCCAAAGGGGATGACGCCAGGGCCTCGACAATATCACGACCCATCATCGGACGTTGAATCCGATCAATTCTAGCGGCGCCAGAACTGACGTTGCTTCTATCAGGCGCCGCTGCGTTGGATTTCGATTTTTTAGTCATCATGGTTCGAATATGAGGCAAACACCGTCCAACGCAACGGCGCCGCCCAAATAAAATACGCGGGCCGCGTCCCCGATCAAATCGAAGACGCGCGCCCGCGTATCGCGAATTCCCTAATTCCGTGCGGTCGCGCTCAGTGAACGCTGACGGCCTGCAATTCGTTGCTCCATGCGTTCGCGATCGCGGCTTCGCGCGAATCCGTCAGCATGATCGGCTGGCCGCTCGCGGTGTGCAGCGCGAACAGTTTTAGGCCCGGAGCAAGATGCGGCGCCTGGGGGAAAAGCCCCGGCACGTCCTCGGAACGGATCTGTTTCACATAGGCGATGTGGCCCTCGCCCAAGCTCGCCAACGCCTCGGGGGAGACGTTATTTCCTTCGTACGCAACATTAGCTTCACTCATGGTCTCGACTCCTTCATTAGACCAAGCGGTCGAGTCCGCTACTAGTTCCATCTCAGATGCATGATCTCGATCGGAAAACCGGTTCCCCACTTTTCCGGATCATGCATTATTCGTGCTCATTGATAGCAATTGTCTTAACGACCTTTTCAGGTTCCGGCCTGGCAAGGTCGATCGACAGCAGCCCGTTTTTCAGGTCCGCGCCCAGCACCTGCATCCCCTCCGCCAGCACAAAGGTGCGCTGGAAGTGGCGCGCGGCGATGCCGCGGTGGATGTATTGCCGGGCCTTGTCGTCCTGCTGCCGGCCGCGGATAACGAGCTGGTTTTCCTCAATGGTTACATCGAGTTGGTCGCGGGTAAAACCCGCCACCGCCAGCGTGATCCGGAGCCGTTCAGGCTGGCCGTTGTTACGGTCGCAGCGCTCGATATTGTAGGGCGGGTAGCCGTCGGCACCCTTGACGACGCGATCGAGCGCACGCTCGATTTCGTCGAATCCCAACAGGAACGGACTGGATAACGAAGGAACACGAGACATCACAAAGTCCTCTCGAAGCGACTTTGAGGGGCCCTTGCGGCACCCCATTTTTGGCCGTCCGGCGGTTTGCCGTCCGGTCAACAGCCAATATGGGCATGATTTCGGAGGCGTTCAAGCGGGCGGAAACCCGCGGAAAGTAACCCGTCAAGCCGCGACGGGCTTGAAGATAATCTGCCCGCGATCGGATTTTTTGGCCCGCTTCGGCCGTGGCCGGGAAATTATCTCCACATCCAGGTCGAACGCCATAAGAAAAGCCATCAGGCGCTCGATCGAATATTCGCGAAAATTACCTTTGAACAGTCGAGACACCTCCGGCTGCGAAATGCCCATAACCTCTCCCGCCTTGTCTTGGGTGAGCTTGCGCGCATTGGTCAACCGATAAAGCTCGGCCACGATTTGCGCCTTCAAAAAGTGGCTGTCGGCAGCAGGCAGGCCTAAGTCGGCGAAAATATTGCCGCTGCCTTCATGCACTTCGATCTTGGCAGTCATTTATTGCTCTCCTGCTTCGTTCGTCCGTTGTGGTCGGCCTCGGCATACTTCAGGCGCCGCTTAATCAGGTCGATGTCGCTTTGCGGTGTCTTGCTGCCCTGCTTCGATTTCTTCTTGAAAGCGTGCAGAACATAGACGGCGGACTCCAAACGCACCGTGTAAACGGCCCGATAGGTGTCTCCGTCGAAGTCATCGATTAATTCCACTGTGCCGCCGCCCAATCCCTTGAGCAACTTCGCCGAGGGCGGATGCTGGCCCGTCTGCGCCAGGAATAGTTCGAATCCGAAACTGTCCTGCACCTTCGGTGGAAAATCTCGAAAGTCTTTTCGGCTGGAGCCAACCCACCTGAGCGGTCGAGAGGAACGTGGCAACCTTTCCATTAGCCTGAATATGAGTATATGCTCATCAAGGTCAAGCGGCAGTTGACGGCAAAATTGATGCGCCAGTTCGAAGCTAATCAGAGCTCGATCCGGCTGCGGCCGTCAGCGCTGAACAGATGCAGTTTTGCACGCGGCGTTACGGCACGGATGCGCTGGCCGATACCGGGGGCGCTGGTACCGGGAACTCGCACGATCACCTCGCCCGGCGGCAGTTCGCCCGGTTTGGCGCTCACGGTCGGGGCGTCGGCGGCAAGCGAACGGATGCCATAGACGTAGGTTTCGGCGCCGACATGCTCGATCGCCTCGACACGGAGGTCGAGCGCGAGACCGCCGGCCGGCGCATCTTTCGATAGGATCAGATCTTCCGGGCGAACTCCGAGAATGCCGTCGCCGCTTGCGGCCTGAAAGCCACCCGCGTCACGTAGCGGCATCAGATTCATCGGCGGCGCGCCGATAAAGGAGGCGACGAACGTCGTGGCGGGCTTCTGGTAGATATCGAGCGGATTGCCGAGTTGTTCGACCTGGCCGCCATTCATCACCACCAGAATATCGGCCAGCGCATCCGTGCCGTAACGCCGCGTGCAAAACTGCATCTGTTCAGCGCTGACGGCCGCAGCCGGATCG
>JAXDGO010000188.1:0-3171 GCA_034665005.1 Solirubrobacteraceae bacterium
TGACGTCGACATTGGCGAAGATTTTTGCCGATTCGGAAATGCCCGGCAGCCGTTCGGCCAGCACCTTGGGATCGAGATGATCAAGGTGCAGGAAGATGTGATCCTTTTTCTTGCCGACGCCGCGGCCTTCGCGCATTTCGATGGTCATCGCGCGCGACACCACGTCGCGCGAGGCGAGGTCCTTGGCGGAGGGGGCATAGCGCTCCATGAAGCGCTCGCCTTCGGAATTGACCAGATAGCCGCCTTCGCCGCGCGCGCCTTCGGTGACGAGGCAGCCCGAGCCGTAGATGCCGGTCGGGTGGAACTGGATGAATTCCATGTCCTGCAGCGGCAGGCCGGCGCGCAGCGCCATCGCGCCGCCGTCGCCGGTGCAGGTATGCGCCGAGGTGCAGGAGGCATAGGCGCGGCCATAGCCGCCGGTCGCGAGAATGGTGGTCTGGGCGCGGAAGCGGTGCAGCGTGCCGTCGTCGAGCTTCAACGCGATCACGCCGCGGCAGGTGCCCTGGTCGTCCATGATCAGGTCGATGGCGAAGAACTCGATGTAGAATTCCGCGGCGTGGCGCAGCGCCTGGCCGTACATCGTATGCAGCATGGCGTGGCCGGTGCGGTCGGCGGCGGCGCAGGTGCGCTGCGCCTGGCCCTTGCCGTAGTCCAGCGTCATGCCGCCGAACGGCCGCTGATAGATCTTGCCGTCCTCGGTGCGCGAGAACGGCACGCCCCAATGCTCCAGCTCGTAGACCGCGTCGGGCGCGTTGCGCACCATATATTCGATCGAGTCCTGATCGCCGAGCCAGTCCGACCCCTTGACGGTGTCGTACATGTGCCAGCGCCAGTCGTCCGGATGCATGTTGCCGAGCGAGGCGGAGATGCCGCCTTGTGCGGCGACCGTGTGCGAGCGGGTCGGAAACACCTTGGTGATGCAGGCGGTGCGCAGGCCGGCTTCGCCGCAGCCGACCACGGCGCGCAAGCCCGCGCCGCCGGCGCCGACCACGACGACGTCATAGGTGTGATCTTCGATCGGATAGGATTTTCCGTTACCGGCAGAAGCGCTGCCATTTCCGGCTTTTCCGTTGCCCTCGGCGGCCATGGATTAAACTCCCGATGACATTTTGAGGATCGCGTAGATCGAGGCCAGCGCCACCGCGATGCAGAAGAAATTGTTCGCCATGATCGAAGCGAGCTTTACCTTTTCGCCATGGATGTAATCCTCGATCACCACCTGCATGCCGATCTTCATGTGCCAGCAGCTTGCGATGATGAACAACAGCATGATGATCGCGACCAGCGGTGAGCCGAGGATTTGCTGCGCGCCGGCCTGGTTGCTGTTGCGCAGCACCATGACGATGACGATGGCCGGCACCATCAGCAGGATCATCGCCACCGCGCTGAGGCGCTGGCGCCAGAAATCCGAGGTGCCGGAATGCGAAGCGCCGAGATTGCGCACCCGCCCCAAAGGCGTGCGCATCGACACCGAAGAATTGGACTTGCCGGAAGTAGAAGGCGTGCTCATCGGCCACCTCCAACCATATAGGCAATGATCCACAGCAGGACCGTCAGCGAGATGCCGCCGATCGCGGCGGCCCAGCTCAGCGCTTCGCGCTCACTGGGTTTGAAGCCGTAGCCGAGGTCCCAGAACAGATGCCGGATACCACTTAGCAAATGATGCATCAGCGCCCAGGTGTAACCGAACACGATCAGCCTGCCGATGAAGCTCGTGGTGAACGCCTGCACATAGGCATAGGCGCCCGGGCCGGTGGCGGCGGCCAGCAGCCACCATGCCAGCAGCAACGTGCCGACATAGAGCGCAATGCCGGTGACGCGGTGGATGATGGACAGCGCCATCGTCAGCGTCCAGCGGTAGGTGAGGAATGGCGAAAGCGGGCGGTCGATCCTGGCGGTCATCGGCAGCTTTTTGACGGTTGGCGGGCCTGCGCGGGCCCGATGCGGGATCGCAACAGAGCAATTCTATTTACGAATTGAAAACCGCCAGCGCAACGATGAAAATCACCAATATCGAACCAATGTTCATCCTTATGCAGGAGCCTTCGGCGGAGCCGCTATTTGGCTTCGCAAGGGCCTACAGCAGCAGGCATTGACAAGCATGCTTGGCGCTGATGGCTGGTATACCTGAAGCACGATTCAGGAACGCTTTGTTCAACGTTCAAGAACGTCGTTTAACCACGCGGCGGAGTATACCGGAGGATGACGATCGCGGGACTGGATGTCACCGAGCTGATCGAATTGGCGCTGCTGCTGATCGCCGTCGGCGCGCTCTCGGGATTTCTGGCCGGCGTGTTCGGGATCGGCGGCGGCGCGGTGATCGTGCCGGTGTTGTTCGAGCTGTTTCGCCTCTTCGGCGTGCCCGAGGCGGTGCGCATGCAACTCTGCATCGGCACCTCGCTGGCGATCATCATCCCGACCTCGATCCGCTCCTACCGCGCCCATCTGGCCCGTGGCGCGGTTGACATGGAAGTCATCAGGTCGTGGTGGCTGGTCGTGCTGGCCGGCGTGATCGCGGGCAGTATCACGGCGCGCTACGCGCCGGAACGGCTGTTCAAGATCGTGTTCGTATTGGTTGCCTGGTCAGCCGCGGCGCGGCTGTTGCTGGCGCGCGAAAACTGGAAGTTCGGCGACGATCTGCCGAAGGGGCCACTGATGAAGGCGTTCGGCTTCTTCGTCGGCCTGCTCTCGACGCTGATGGGGATCGGCGGCGGGCTGTTCGCCAATCTGCTGATGACGTTTTACGGCCGACCGATCCATCAGGCGGTCGCGACCTCCTCGGCGCTGGCGGTTTTGATCTCGATTCCCGGCGCGCTCGGTTATGTCTATGCCGGCTGGCCCGCAGCCGCGCATTATCCTGAAGTGACGGCGCTGCAATTGCCATTCGCGCTCGGCTATGTCTCTTTGATCGGCGCGATCCTGGTGATGCCGACCAGTCTGCTCACCGCGGGCCTCGGCGTCCGGGTCGCGCATGCGCTGTCGAAGCGCACGCTCGAAGTCGCGTTCGGCTGCTATCTGCTGATCGTCGGCAGCCGATTCGTGTTGAGCCTGATTTGACTTGCGACGACGACCGGGAGACAACGCAATTGATCGGGGGTCCCTCGGTCAATTCGGGCGCGAGGTCCGATCGGGTCAAGGATTTTGAAATGAGCGACCCCCGCATTTCGATCA
>JAXDGO010000189.1:0-3808 GCA_034665005.1 Solirubrobacteraceae bacterium
CCGTCGAGAGTGAACTGGAGGGTGCGGCGCCAGCCGTCGTCTCCTGCCGGGCGGTCGCGTACGAGGTAGGCGTTGACCGAGAAGATGCGCGCGAGGTCGCCGGCGGAGAAGCCGGGCCGGAGCGTGCCGCAGGACTGGGCGTCGCGGATGAGCTCGGCGCCGAAGGCCAGTGACTGGTCGCAGACCGCCCGCAGGTCGGGCGCGTCCGGGTAGCGGCGGGAGAAGACGTCGTTGAAGACGGGGTCCGCGGCCTGCTCCTCGCACATCCCCTCCACGAAGGCGGTGAACCGGCCCCATGCCGTGCCCTGCCCGGTGGCGCGGTCGATGACCGCTCGCAGCCAGCCGGCCGCGACGTCCGCGACCACCGCGTCGAGCAGCCCCTCCCTGCCGCCGAAGCGGTTGTAGATGGTGCCCGCGCGCACGCCGGCGCTGCGGGCGATGTCCTCCAGGGGAACGTCAAGCCCGTCCCGGGCGAAGGCCTCCGCCGCGGCCTCCATCACTTTCTCTACGTTACGGCGCGCGTCCGCGCGCAGGAGCCGTTCCCCGGCCAGTCCCTCTCCGCTGCTCATGCAGGCAACCCCATTATCTTGACACGCCATCAACTTAAGGTAGGCTCGCCACCGTCCAGATAACTTGATGGTATCTCAAATTAGGAGTTCCCGCGTGAGCGTCATTGTCACCGGCGCCAGCGGCCAGCTCGGCCGCCTGGTCATCGACCATCTGCTCGCCACCGTCCCGGCCTACGAGGTCACCGCGGTGGCCCGCGATCCCGCCAAGGCCGGCGACCTCGCCGCCCGGGGAGTCACCGTCGCCGTCGCGGACTACAACTCCCCGGAGTCGTTCGACGGGCTGCTGAGGGCCGGCGACCGGGTGCTGCTGATCTCGGGCAGCGAGATGCACCTGGACCGGGTCGCCCAGCACAAGGCGGTCCTCGGCGCCGCCGTCAAGGCAGGCGTCGCGCTGTTCGCCTACACCAGCGTCCTCGGCCTCCAGGGCGGCCCGGTCAACGACGACCACCGCGCCACCGAGGACGCCATCCGCGCCTCCGGGATCCCGTACAGCCTGCTGCGCAACGGCCTGTACCACGAGATGGCCACGATGAACATCCCGGCCGCGCTGGAGCGCGGCGCGCTGGTCCGCGCCGCAGGCGACGGCCGGCTCGCCTCGGCATCACGCGCCGACTACGCCGCAGCGGCCGCCGCCGTCCTGGCCGGGGACGGCCACGAGGACACCGTCTACGAGCTGTCCGGCGACACCGCGTGGAGCTTCGCCGAGTTCGCCGCCGAGGTCAGCAAGCAGTCCGGGCGGCACGTTCCCTACCATGCCGTCACCGGCGAGGAGTACGCGGCGATGCTGTCCGGCGCCGGGCTGCCCGACCCGTTCCCGCATGTCATGGCCGGCATCGACGCCTCCATCGCCGCCGGGGAGCTCGCCCTCACCACCGGGGACCTGTCCCGCCTGGCCGGCCGGCCCACCACACCGGTTGCGGACGCGATCGCCGCCGCCCTGGCCGGGTAAGGCGACCCGGCGATGCTGCACATCGACATCTGGGCGGACTTCGCCTGCCCCGCCTGCTACCTGGCCAAGCCCCGCATCGACCAGGCGATCGCCGCCTCCGGGCACGCGGACGCGATCACCGTCACCTACCGCTCCCTCGAGCTGTTCCCCGACGCCGGCCCCGAGCCTTTCGACTCCTTCGAGCACGTCCTGCACAAGTTCGGCGGCGACCAGGCCCAGGCCGCCCGTCTCGAGGAGCACATGGCCGCGCTCGCCCGCGCCCAGGGACAGCCCTACGCCATCCACCACCCGGTCGCCAGCTCCTTCGACGCCCACCGGATGCTCCACCTGGCCGCCGAGCACGGCGCGGCCAGCGAGTTCATGGACGCCGTCCAGCGCGACCTGCTCGGCGAGGGCGTCAACGTGTACACGGCCGCCTACCTCGCGGACGCGGCCGCCAGGGCGGGGGTGCCGGCCGCGCGGGCTGAGGCCGTCCTGGCGGGTGACGAGTACGCCAACGCCGTCCGCGCGGACGAGAAGCTCGCCCGGGAGGCAGGCGTCACCGCCGTCCCCTTCGCCATCGTCGGCGGACGCCTGGCGATCCCGGGCGCCGCGACAGCCAATGCCTACGCCGACGCGATCACCCAAGCCCTCACCACAGGAGACCCGCAGTGAACCCGCCCAAGCTCACAATCCTGACCGCCGACACCGACGCGGCCTGCGACCCCGAGACCGGCACCTGCACCATCCCGCAGACGCCAATCCCGTCACCCGACGCGGTCCTTCCGGGCATGGAGGAGACCCCAGGCGCCTGACCCGGCCAGGCCCGCACCCGGCCAGGAACCGCACGTTGGCTCGGCCCACTCTTGTGTCCCTCATGGGCCAGACAAGGGACATCCGAGACGTGAAAGGAACATCACGTATGGGAACTTGCAACATGCCTACGATGGTTCGAACCCATCATCTGCCACACGCTGCGATTATGCCCGCTAGCTGGATTTTCTTGGCTAGCGGGGGCTGTTTCGTGTCTGTGCCGGGGCGTGCCGCCTTGTGCTGGCGGGTGCCGCTGTATCCGGGGATCCACGGACGTATAGCGGACGGGATTCGGGCCGGTAGGACGGTCGGTGTAACCATCGGCGCGGCACGGTCGACATACCGCTCCCACCCGCGCGGTCCGTGCCCGTCCGTGAACTCTCGCCGCCCCGAACTCCTGGCGCACGGACATATAGCGGACCACGTCCGCTGCGGACAACGCATGAAATGGTGTCTCCGCAGGTCGGCCCGGTAGCTGCGAATTCTGGGCTATACGGGCCGTTTTTCTTTGTCCCGCCGTATGTCACCTTGAAGGGCTGTGGGGCGCTGTGCTGCGGGGTCCACGGACATATAACGGACCGGCGTCCGTGCCTGAGCGGGTAGGGCTGCTCGCGCTTTCGTGGTGACGTGCTCGGCCCAGCGCATCCGTGCTCTGACGCGGCGATCCTGCTGGCCAGCGATAGGGAGGGCTGCTAAGCCGTCAAAAGAGACGCGAGACCGCAAGGCCGTGGTCACGGGGGCAGCGAACGCTGCGCCTGAGGTAGTCCATTGTGCTCGCAGGATCGGCCTGGGCAACGTGCGTGAGGAAGCCCGTTCCCGCGGAGGCACACCTATCTTCCGTGCAGAAAAAAATTCCTACCATCATGAACTGCCAGGAACGATCGGCGGTCCGCCATTCGCAACATGGATCCCTGGGCACCTTGGTCAGCTTAACTCGTTCGCCGAGGGCGAGCGGCGATTGCATCGGCCTTATCAAACGAACAACAAGAATCATGGAAATGGTCACATGTCAACTTATTGAATGATAAAACAACCGAAGTTATCATTCTTGGCATCAGAGGCCACCATAAGGGGCCGAGTTCAGAGAGGTCCTCACATGACCCGCCATCGCCATAGATTCCTCCTCTATTGCCTTACCGCCATCGTCCCCGCTGTCGGAATGCTCGCGGCCACCGCGGCTACCGCGAGCGCTCAGACCGCCACGGCCGTCACCGCTAGGCCATCGGCCGCCGCGGAGGCGGAGGCTTTGGCCAAGGCCGCGATCGAAAATCTCGCAGTCGGCCAGCACCCCCTTAACCACCAGGTTGGCGTCACTAGTCCAGCTGGCAAGCCCAAGGGCCTGACCAACGTGCAGTCCACGAACTGGTCCGGCTACGCCGACACCGGCAGCTCGTTCAGCAAGGTCAGCGCGAGCTGGACCGAGCCGTCGGCCACCTGCAGCAGCCGCTCGGAGCAGCTTGCCGCGTTCTGGGTTGGCATCGACGGGTACAGCAGCAAC
>JAXDGO010000190.1:0-2573 GCA_034665005.1 Solirubrobacteraceae bacterium
AGTGCCGGTCAACCTGCCGGTGAAGACGCTGAAGGATTTTGTTGAACTGGCGAAGAGCAAGCCGGGCAAGTTGAATTTCGGCAATCCCGGCATCGGCTCTTCGATCGATCTGACCGCGAAGAACCTGTTCAGAATCGCAGGCATCAACGTCACCAATATCGGCTACAAGGGTCAGCCGCAGGCCTTGATCGACCTCATCACCAACGAGATTGAGATCAGCGTCGCCTCGCTGGCATTGGCGCTACCGCACATCAAGGACGGCAAGCTGAAGGCGCTCGCGGTGTTCACCAAGGATCGGGTGAAGGAGTTGCCCGACGTGCCGACGATTGCCGAAGCAGGCTATCCCGATGCCGCCTATCTGCCGTGGTATGGAATCTACCTGCCGGCGGCAACGCCCGATGAACTGGTGAAGCGGATTCACGAGGCGATCAACACGGCGCTGCAGTCTCCGCAAGTCATCGAACGCCTTTCGCATGCCGATATTCCGGGACAGCCGATGCCGCTGGACGAATTGGCAAAACTGATGAAGGCCGATCACGAACGGCTTAACGAGATCGTCAAGGTGTCGCACATCGCTGTCGAATGAATCTACCAGGTCGATAGTCCTTCGCCGCCCTGCGCCGCCAGATCGCTGCGCCAAAGCCAGACCGCGAGCGCGGCCGAACGGCCGCGAATCCGCGTCTGCCTGGGCCCGGTGAGGACACCCGATTTATACAGCGCGCAATCGCGCCCCGCGGCGCGCAGCAGTTCGTTGCTCGCCGCGAGCTCGACGCCATGATTGGCCGCGACTTCCATCAGGCGGCTCGCCACGTTCACGGTGTCACCGGTCGCCGTGATGTGGTGATAGCTTCCGCCGCCGAGCCTGGAGGCGACGATTTCCCCGGAATGCGCGCCGACCTTGAACCCCAGTCGCGAGGCGATCGATGGGGGCAGCGATGTGAGCCATTGCTCGGCGCTGACGCAGAGGCCGACCGAGCATTCGGCCGCCCTGAAGGCATCGTCCACCATAGCCTCCGGCAGGCCGAACAGGATCATCGCACCGTCGCCCAGAAAACTCGTGATCGTCCCACCGCATGCGACCGCTTCCTTGTCGACCAGGGCATGAAAGTTCTTCAGCAACTCGCGGATCGCATCCGGCCCGAGGCGCTCGCTGAGCGAGGTGAATCCGGACAGGTCGATGAAGACGATGGCCGCGTTCTGGCGGACAGGCTCGAGCAGGAAATTGGGATCTTTGGTCAGCCATTGCTGGATGCCCGGCGCCTGAAACTGTTCGAGCAGTTCGCTTCGCATGGCAAAATACTGCGCCCGCCGCCGGCCCGACCATAGCTGCACGGCGGCGAACAGAATCGCAGGCGGCGCGGCTGCTGCGATCGGCACCGCCGCGCTGAGCCAGATTCCCCGTGAGAACGCGGCAAAATTCGCCGCCGTCCAGATCAGGATGACGGCGCCGGCCGCAATCAGGCCGACTGCGCTGCGCCGCCATGCCAGCAAACCGACGAGGATCATGGGAAGCACAACGGCAATCGTGCCGTCCGCGAAACGCACGGCCGGGTCCCGCAATATGCCGTCACCGGTCACCAGGTGCGTGATCGCCGTCGAAATGACTTCCACGCCCGGCATCAGGGAATCGAACGGCGTCGGAAAGAAATCTCCGCCGCCGGTGACGGTCGATCCGACCACGACAATTCGATCCCGGATGGCATCCGGAGCAATCTCGCCCGATAGCGCCGAAACGGCGCTGATCGTCCGGATGGTCCGGCGCTGACCATAAAACGATATCGGGAGAACATGATCGACGTCGGTGGCAACGGATCGTTCACCGAGCACCAGACGGTTCGGCTCGATGGTGGGCTCTACCCCGAGCGCAAGCGCAGCTACACGAAGCGGAAACGATAGTTCGACCCTGTCGCTGGTTCGAAACAGCATCGGAACGGATTGAGGGGTGCCGCTGCGGTCAGTTGCGACATTGACGATGCCGATCGCCGCATGGTCGGCGAATTTCTTCAGCGGCAGCAGAAACCTCTCCGCGCGTGGCAGGCGGGCGAGCGGTCCACCGTTCTCCGCAGGCAACGACTGGCGGGCTTCCGGGAACACCGCTGCCGCCGCTATCGCGGCAGGGCGGCCCGCCAGAGCTTTCGCCAGCGCGTCATCGCCATCGTCGGTTCCGCGATCGACAAGCAAGAGATCGATCGCGATGACCTTCGGCGCCAGTTTGGCGATTGCATCGACGATTCGGGCGAGGTCGGCCCTTGCGACGGGATAACTGCCGCCTTTTTTCACCAGCGTGTCGTCGATCGCGACGATGGTCACCAGATCGGGCGGCACTCTGGTGCCGCGAACCAAGGTTCGAAGATCGGTCATGGTCGATTCGACCCGATCGAGAAATCTCAAATGACCATGCGCATGCGCGAAATACACGCCGAAGCCCCAAATCCCGGCCAGCACGAGTGCGATCAGGGTTTGCAGATGCCGGCCGCGCATTCGCTTTTTTACTGCCCGAGCCGCGCCATCAATGCGGCGACGCGCGCCTTAGGCCATCGCTTTACGGTCAGCGGACCCCGCGTCGCTTCGAC
>JAXDGO010000191.1:0-3189 GCA_034665005.1 Solirubrobacteraceae bacterium
AATAGCTGACTGTTTTTATTCCCCGTTGCAATGAGGAATTAATTGAAGAAGTGCATGTTAGCAGTATTGTTGTCTTAGGCCCTGCTTGGCTGGCGTAATCTAAGTCAGATTACAGGCCAGATTACACTCAGGTTACAACTGGATTAATTTTGCCATCTGAGGTGTAATCCGACCAGATGACAGATTACCTAATCATTATACAATCTGTATTAGTAAGCGTTTAAAATCCACTAAAATTTAACGTCATTGCCTCGGAACAGCCCCTCCTTTTCTACCCTTGAATCAGTATATCTTCACTTGTGTACTCTAATATGCCTCCGAAACGCGGTTCTAGAAGGCGTCAACCTTCACTAGAGGAGTCAATTACTGTTCAATCCTCCCCTGATCCAGTTACTCCATCACTAGACGATTCGCAGTCTCAATATCCACTTCTATCACTCGAATCACTGCCTTCGCGCCTCCTACCTTCTTCTTCCTCTACGACCCCAAACGCCGAATCTGTCGAACCTGATCGATTTATATGGTCTATAGAAATGACTACAGCGCTAATTGAATTTATTTACAACTCTTTTAAGGATGGCAAGCTCTCTGATAATGGCATGAAAAAGGAGCTCTGGTTGCAGTGTTCTAACGAGGTTAACAAGGTCTCTAATGGCAAATATATGCCTTGGGAGAAGTGCAAAAACAAGTGGAATTCGGATATTAAAGAGAAGTGGAAGCACTGGACTATATTGTCAGAACAATCAGGATTTGGGTGGAATGAAGAGCTAGAGAGATTCGAGGCAAATGACTACGTTTGGACCTCCCTGAACAAGACGTACCCTCGGATTTCATGGCACAAAACTCACGTTATGTTCCACCGTGATTTACTCTCGGAAATCCTACACGAATCACAGGCTACAGGCAAAGGAGCAGTGTCTGGAAATGAACCTGAAAGAGAGCCCATTGGCGAGCATTTCATCGATCCTCGACTTCTAGACTACGATCAGTCGGATACCGCACGCTCTTTAGCTAAGGCATCACCAGCCCCTCAACCTCGACCGAAAACAACCTATAATCGTTCCAAAAAGCGTTTAAAGGAAGGGAACTCTGATGATGAGGATGGAGAACTGTCAGGTATACAAAAGAAGGGGCCTAGGAAGGTTGATATAGGCACTGCAGTAGAAGCTCTTTCAAGACAGTGGGAACTGTCTAGAGAAGAGAGATTAAGCTATAAAACAGTCTCTCAACAAGCTGTTCACTTGCTAGAGGTTAAGTATGGAGAGAGAATGGAGTTGGAGTTTATTCAAGGATGCACTTTCTTTAAGGATGAAGGAAATGCAGGGATATTTCTAGCCATTACTAGTGCTGAAAAGCGTGATCGTTGGCTAGAGATTGCACTCAATATTGAACTAAAGTCTTTATAAGGTATATAGGGTGTATTTAAACGCGATCAAGTTTAAAGGGTTTGTTTAGGACATAGGCCTTAACACGTACGTGACACGAGGCCACATGATTTCTATACTAATTTTTATACTAGTCCTAATCACTCTCTTCAAGAGCAGTAATATAGCGCTGATAATCCGCCCACATCCTCTCTGCTAATTGATCTCTAAATTTATCCATTTTCTTAGAGCCTACTACTCCCTCAGGGTAGACTATAGCTGGCTGAACCTGTTCTCTTGCTCTTCGAGTGGCTGTACTCTCTAGCTCTAAGTACATATCCGCATTTGGACCTTCCTTAGATCGAACGTAATTGTGAAGTGCCATACAGGCTAGGATAATTCGTGTTTGAGTCTCAATTGAGTATTCAGAAGGAGTGCGTAAGATTTGATATTTTCTTTTAACCACTCCAAATATTCGTTCGACCACGTTGCGTAAGGAGGCATGCCGTAGATTAAATAACTCCTTAGAATTCTGTGGCTTTTGACTCGCTAATCGTTGTTCTTTCAAGTGATACCGAGTACCTCGATATGGCACTAGAACTATATCTGAACTCGAGTACCCAGCATCTCCTAGCCAATACTTCTTAGCAGGAGTTTGGAACCCGTGATTATATACTGCGTCACGTAGAACAGTATTATCGTGAGCAGAACCTTCCCACCCAGCTAATACGTAGTTGAACTGCATCTCAAAATTACAGACGGCTAGAACATTTTGAGTCAAATGCCCCTTTCGATTTCGATATCGAACTTGATCTCCAGGAGGAAGATGAACGTCGATATGAGTACCATCTAAAGCTCCTAGACAGTCTGTAAAGTAGTGCTTATACTTATTACTGTCAAGTATTCGAGAAGAAGTAGGTGTATCGGCAGTTGGAAGGTTGATAAAATGTTGGTGCAATATAATCATTGATGCAAGAACATTATGAAAGTAACTAGTTTAATAGAATTAGTATATTAATAAGACAGGATTACTAGTATTTTTACCGACTGATTGTCTCTGCAGAGTGCTGGAACCTCTCCTTAACTTGTCGACTAGATGCACTATAATTCAGGGTCCATAAAAACATGGCCACTTGTTCCTGAATTGAGACACGCCACGTCGATCGTAGATCAGTATTGGTTTCTAGCCATTCGCAGAGATCTAGAAAGCTCTCTTTTTTCATGCGCAGCACCTCATATATCCGCAAAGGGGTGCTAGAGAGAAGCTGGTCTAGATATTCGCGACCAGCCTGACCAGTCATTTGAGGGGTTCTTTGCGATTGAACTGATTCTACTGCTCCAATAACAATTGCAGGAATTAAATCCTCAATATCAAATTCTTGTGATAGATCCATATTAAATCAAATCAAGAGGTGTGGTGAGGGTGGGCAGTGATGGGAATCAGGGTGTAAAATGAGGGGTTTCAAAAATGGGATAAAAGATCGATTTTGATCCTCAGTTCAGATTACAGGAATTTGTCAACTCCAAAAACCAACATGAGACTGTTTGTATGGCAGATTACAGAGGTTTGTATTCAGATTACAAAAATTTGTGTTGGCGTTTGGCTGTTGTAATCTGAGTTCAGATTAATGTTGTCATCTAGCCAGATTACACCAGCCAAGCAGGGCCTTAGGCAAAACTTTATTTTGATCACTTCCTCAACACTCGAGGTTTCAGGCACAGAACGCTCATCGAAATGGATTGGCTCCTTCCCAATAGGACTGCAGAGAACGTCTTCCGCGAATCCCAAGGGTGGAACTTCTCTGATGAAGGCGAATCACGGATT
>JAXDGO010000192.1:0-2924 GCA_034665005.1 Solirubrobacteraceae bacterium
GCCGACTCCATTCTCCTCACCGACCTGCACAAAATCTTCCTCGAGGCCTCCACCGAGAGCACCATCGCTGGCGCCGCGGACCAGTTCCAGGACTGCCACGACCGCTCACGACTCAACGGCGGCATGATCCTGCTCAGGCCTTCGCGCTACTTCCACATCATCTCTGCCGAGCTGCTGCAAGACCCGCAGGATGTCTCCGGACAGGTAGTTTTTTTTAAGAATCTACCTGTCCCTAACTATCAATCGCTTACTGCCGAGGTACACCCGCTCCCACCAAATTTTGTGCGACAATTGATGTACCGGCGCAGCACACTCATAATAAGGATTCGGCCTCGCTGTTGTCGTCGCCGAATTGAGGATATACTTCCAAAATGATGATACTAGCTATCGCGTAGGAGTTTTTATTCGATTCAACTATTGAGAACTACGGAACGGTAACGCTACTAGCACGTCATCTAATTGAGATACTTTTGCTGCTGCCTCTGCCTTCTTCCCTCTCTTTTCACTCGTCGTCGCCTTCCTTGATTCTTTCTTCGAGTTCTTCTTTGCTAATTGAGACTCATTCCTAGCTACCTTCCACGACGGATATAGAGTACGGCTTGGACGCGACGAAGGCACCACTATTTGACCATCCTCATCCTCATCATCATCATCATCTTCATCATCTTCATCATCGTCCTCTTCTTCCTTTTCCTCGTTATCTTCCTCTGAAGTTGACTGAGTGATATCAACTTCTTCTATCTCTTCCTCTACCTGTTCTTGGGCTTTAGTATCTCTCTTATCTATCTCCTTCTCTTTCTTTCGAAGCTCAGCTTCCCGTGCATTCCGTCGTACTGTACGAGCTTTGTCCCTTTCCTCGTCCTCAGCCGCTTCTCTTCCTGTTAATGCTCTCTTTCGGGAGCCTTTAAATTTCAATGGTGGCTCGACTAGTGGATCAGGTAGGCGGGCAGGGAGTATAGTCCTTGATAATGTGATAAAGTCTTGTCGATCTGCTACAGCAGCGATTGCCATTGCTGTCGTCGAAGCGTAGCCTTCTTTTTGCCCTGCAGGAAGACGCCGGAGACGTCGGATTGCTTCGTCGGCCTCATCCTTGATCATCTGCTCACCATGATCTTTGTACCTATCAACTATATCCTCTATAAGAGGTGGCTGATTTCCCTGATTTCCACGTCCCATTTTCCAGTCTCCTCTTCTCACAACTAGTGGCCCATCCAATAGCCAACGAGGATGAAAAAGAGACACAGGAACTTGAGTTTTCTCTATAAAAGACGGGTATAGCCAATGCTTACATGGAATGCCATATCTTATTGGAAGCTCACACTGAAATTGACAGCCCTCTTCCTCATCTAACACAAACTCGTTAATCTTTCCTTCTTCAATCTCATCGGCCATATTCTTCATCACACGCCACTCATGTGATACAAAGTCAAGACAATAATGTGTCAAAAGTTTCCCACACTCCCCAAAAGCTGAGTTGTCTAATAATCGAGGAAGAGCCTTCCGCTGCTCGTTAATAGCTCTATTATACTCTGTAGCAAGCTTATTCGTCTTTTGAACAATTGTATCGATAGCCTTATGGATTGGAAGGTGCTTGTTAAGCTTTTGCTTTACAACAACGTGGTATGATTCATTCCTTTGTGTGGAATAAACGCCTAGGTTCTTATAATATCGAGTATATGCTCGAGTGAACTGTGGCTCTTTTGGTCGGTAAAAAGATCGAAGATATTGCCTTTCTTCTTCGTGGAGCTCCTTCTCAAGCTTATCTCTGTTCTCATCTAAGTCCTCGGATGCTGATTTAACCCAGTTATTAACCAGGGAAACGAGCTCTTCTCTTCTTTCTTTGCAATATCGTCCAGAGTGTATAAGTCTCTTTTTGATAGCCTCAATAGCATGCCACTCACAAAGTTGTAAGATCATGCGCTCTCCTTCTGAATTAACTACCACGTCCACAACGATTGTATCCTTGTCCTCATTTTCATCACTTGATGAAATAGAGTCATCAGCAAAAAGGAGGGCCTTTGCCTGTCGTGCCTTTTCCACCGCCCCCCTGTCTTTTCTTATATCTTCATCAGCCTTGTCGGCCACACATTTGCCTAGTCCCTTCGAAAAATCACCACAAACCACCATAGGCCATAGACAGTCGTAAAATATAAGATCTGTAAGCTGTTCACTCACCCATTTAAAAGATATAGCTGACTCTGAAGTGATATAGCAAAAAGCCATTGGGAATGTCTTTCCAATATTATTAATGCCAACCATAACAGACAAAGGCATCCGAAGACTATTGGTATTGAATGTGGCGTCTGTTTCGTACATAAAACCACTGACAAAACGTCGAGCTTGTCGAATTTGCTCATTAGATATAAAGAATATATCACGAACGATTCGCTGACGTTGAAGCCCCTTAATTTCATACTCTTCTCGAACTCGAGCATGGTAGCCATGTGACTCAAGGTTGTCCATTAGCACTTGAAGCTCTTCTTGTGGCGTGAGTTTTGTCGTTCGTGCTTTCCGATCAAGGTCGAGGTTATAGTACTCCTTCCTCCCAAGTTTGAGTCCTTCTCTTTCAAGAATTTCATCAGAATCCTTATATCCAATTACACCACGATGTGTAGCTGCAATTTGGACAGCACGTGCATGGCCAGGGCGTTTATCTCTGTGCTCTTTTACCACAAAAGGATCAGGGAGAGGATTGCAGGTGTGCTCTTTATGAGTCCAACCAATGGCCCACTGGTAACCATTCTTCTTCTTTTTGCTCATGTACATCTTAAATGGACATCCCATAGCCCGCACATTAGTCTCAGCGCGCTCTCGGTCTTCCTCCTTTGTCTTTCGAGTATTCCGAGTCTTGTCAAAGTGGCGGATACAGCCAATCTGCACACGGTTCGTCTTAGAGTTCTCACTCCCAGATTCTATAGCAATAG
>JAXDGO010000193.1:0-2728 GCA_034665005.1 Solirubrobacteraceae bacterium
CGCGAGGCCACACGCGAGATAGAATGCCAGATAGCGGAGATGACCCAGACGATCCTCAATCGCCGGACCGAACAGCCACAGCGTCCACGTGTTCAGGATGAGATCGAGCCATCCGCCGTGCAGAAACATCATGGTGAAGAAGGGCACGAAATCCACTGCGGCCAGATCGCTCTCCCCGGATGCAAAGGCTTCCGAATAGCGCGCGGGAATCAGCGCAAATTGACGTAGGAACAGCTCAAGCTCGTCGGGGCTCAGGCTGTCCTGGAACAGAAACATCAGGCAATTGGTGGCGATCAGAATCCAGGTGACCACCGGCGGGTGACGGGACGGAACAGCATTCCGGATCGGGATCATCGGCACCTCTTCGGCTCGACGTCACGGAACCCCGGACAATATCTGGCACTTTCGGCTTCGCTCTGGCGCGTCATTCAGACATTTGCGGCTGAGGAGCCTAAGCCGGCCTTGACGTCCGTCAATTTCCGAGACATGCGGAACCGCACGCACGGGGCAAGGTGGAAATTCGTCCGGCAGCGGCGAGCTTCCCCAATTTTTCGCGGTTTCTGCAGTTCGCGGGCAGTCTCTATTCAGACATGAGGTTGACCGAGACGACGCGCCCTCTTCAGGCGGCCATTCTCGATCTCTTTCATGCTGCGGGCGGTGAGCGCAGAACGATCGAGACTGGAGCTCTCAACGTCCCAGGACGAAACAGCATACTCGTCGCGCTGTTTGATGAGCAGCCAGCGTTCCTTGTGGCTGACCATTCCTGTCCGGAGCAGGGTGAAGCCGCCACGAAGCTTCGTTCCGTGAAGCATCACGTCGATTTTGCCCCGGGCCAGCTGCTCGCTCGCCGACACGCCGTCGAGCGGCTGGTATTGGCCGGTGTCCCAGACCATCACTGTTCCGGCACCATATTGGCCCTCGGGAATCACGCCCTCGAACTCCGCGTATTCGAGCGGATGATCTTCGGTCCGTATCGCCAGACGTTTGTCGGCGGGGTTCATGGAAGGCCCCTTGGGCACGGCCCAGGATACCAAAGCTCCACTGATCGCCAGACGAAAGTCATAGTGCAGGTGGCTGGCCGCGTGTTTTTGAACGACAAAGATGTCTTTGGAGCTGCCTCGGCGCCGTCGCCCTTTAGGCTCCGGCGTTTCAGCGAACTTTCTCTTATCGCGATAGTCTTCGAGTGGCATCGCCGGTTCACCTCAGTGCGCGACGGCATATTCCAATTGCGGCATCGTCGGTCCTTCTCCGGCGCCGGTGCGCACGATGGCGTTGGAAATGTCCTGCAAGTCGGCTGCGCTCAGCTGCAGAGACGCGGCACCGATCCAGCCGTCAACCTGTTGAGGCGAGCGGCCGCCGACAATGGCTCCGGTGACGCCGGGCCAGGCCAGTACCCAAGCCACCGCTACAGCGGACACGGTGGCGCCATGACGCTGTGCAATCGGACGCAACGCATCGCGCAGCGCCAGATTGCGGCTCAGGTTCGGCTCATTGAAGTCAGGCGAGCGCCGCCGCCAATCATCTTCGGCGAATCTCGCGACCTGTTCGCGGCTGAACGTGTCGGTCAACAGACCGGATTGCATGGGGCTGTAGCAGATCACTCCGGTATTGTGCCTGGCACACCAGGGAATCTCGCGTGTGGCGGCTTGGCGACGGATCAGGGAGAATGGCGGCTGCAACGAATCGACATGCTGAATGGCTTCGCATCGTTCGAGCAATGGCACGTCGAAATTGCTGACGCCTCCGAGGCGCACTTTGCCCATCTCGATCAGCCGGGCCATTTCGTTCCATGAATCCTCGACCGGCGTGCCGGTTTCATCGGGCCAATGAAATTGGTAGAGATCGATGTGGTCGACGCCCAACCGCCGAAGCGAAGCGTCGCATTCCCGTTGAATCGAATCCGGCTTGAGAACGCGTCGCGGCGGAGCCATCGGATTGTTCTGATCCCAGATCAATCCACATTTGGTGAAGACCATTGGCCGTTCGGTCGGCTTCCGTTCGCGCAGCAGGCGGCCGACCACTTCCTCGGAGTGCCCAAGTCCGTACACTGCGGCCGTATCGATCCAGTTCACCCCGAGTTCCAGGGCGTCGCGCATGGTTGCGAGCGAAACGGCGTCGTCCTGCGGTCCCCAGCCGAAGGCCCAGCCGCCGCCGCCGATCGCCCAGGCGCCAAATCCGGTTTTCGTGATCAGGACTCGGCTCGCGCCGAGGGGTCGCTGCGGAAGGCTCATGACTCGATCCTTTGGTTGAATAGCACCCGCGATAGTGGCTACCCGCTCATCGGGGGTGAACCGCCCCGATATATCAATGCAGCATAATCGCCTTGACGGTCGTCAAGTCAGGGCGACGAGAACGGACGATGAGGTCAGATTCGCGGCCCGGCAGACATGGATGATTATTTCGGCGCCTTGCGCGGCGCAGTGACTTTGCTGCTGGCTGCTACCGCACCTACATTGCCCAACTGGTCTGAATGAAGCTTACGACATCGGCGACGTACTGATCGCTGACGAGCCAGTCAAAGGGCGCTATGGTGAAGGCGGAAGGCGCAGTCTTTGTTGCCGGCAGCGTACTCCCGGACAGGACGATGTTGATGGCGGATGTCGGATCTGTCGTCTGCAGCAGGGGATTGCCGGCGAGCGGCGGGAACACCCGCCCATAGCCCCTGCCGACGGTGCGATGGCAGCCGGTGCAGCGATCGACATAGATCTCGATGCATCACCGTTGAACA
>JAXDGO010000194.1:0-3970 GCA_034665005.1 Solirubrobacteraceae bacterium
CTGAGGCAGAGCTGGCCCACCTGCTCGATCCCGTACCGTCCGGGCCGGAGGCGTTGCCTTGCCGCTCGCACCACAACCCGGATCTATGGTTCGCCGAGTCACCCGCTGAGCTAGAGCAGGCCAGGCAGCTGTGCAGTGAATGCCCGATCAGGCTTACCTGCCTGGACAGCGCGTTGGCTCGGCAGGAGCCATGGGGCGTGTGGGGTGGCGAGATCTTTGAGCACGGCACTGTCATCCCGCGCAGGCGTCCGCGTGGGCGGCCCAGCAAGGCCGCCCTGGAGCGGGAACGTGCTGAGCGGGAACGCCCTAGCCCCAACTCCTTCCCAGACACCTATCGTGATCTCACCGAACCGGCTTAGCGTGCGATCCGGTTCGGTTGCAGGTCCAGCTCCTGCGCCCAACTGATCGGCGGAACCCTCGGGGCCAGCCTGGTCCTGTTCTTATATCCCGACACGGACACCGCCGCGGCCCACGTCGTCATCCCGCATCCCACCAGCGACGCGGCCCGCACCGCTGATGTGGTCATCACCATGGGCTGCGGCGATGCCTGCCCGGTCTACCCCGGCAAGCGCTACCTCAATTGGAGCCTCCCTGACGCCGCCAGCAAAACCCTGGCCGAAATCCTCCCCATCCGCGACGAAATCGACCGCCGAGTCCAAGCACTGCTCACCCAGCTAACACCGCTACCTGAGGACCCACGCGCCTGAGACGACGGTGGTGGTAGTTGGTGATCTTCCAGTGGGGTTGAACTCTGGCAAAAACCCCCGTATTCGCAAAGATCACCGGAAGGCGCCGACGCGCCACCCAAGTCTTTCGGAAACCCTTTGCGAAACCTGGCGATTTCCCCTAGGGTTTTGATAGGTTTTTGCAAAGGAGGAACCGGGTGGACGGCGTTTACGAAGAGATCATCAACCCGGAGGGCGACCCCAGGTGCCTGGCCTACGCCCGGGTCTCGACCGCCGACCAGGACCCCTGCCTCCAGATCGACGCGCTGACCGCTCACGGATGCCGGCGGTTGTTCGTGGAGAAGATCAGCTCCCGCAGCAAGGACCGCCCCGGACTGGCTGCCGCTCTGCATCGCCTGGACCCCGGCGACGCCTTGGTGGTGTGGAAGCTTGACCGGCTCGGCCGCTCGGTCACCGAAGTCGTCGGCCTCGCCGAGCAGCTCCACGCCAGGGGTGTAGGGCTGCGCATTCTTACCGGCACCCTTGCAGGCACCTATAGCGCGACTGGTTCTGGGAAGTTCTTCTTCACGATCATGGCCGCCTTCGCCGAGCTGGAACGTGACCTCATCCACGAGCGCACCCTGGCCGGACTGGCCGCGGCCCGCGGCCAGGGACGCATCGGGGGACGTCCCCGCAAGCTCACCGACGACACCCTCGCTGCCGCCCGCGCCCGACGGGCGCGCGGGGAATCCCTGCCCCAGATCGCCCGGGCCCTTGGGGTCTCAGCGTCCACCGTTCACCGGCACCTCACCAAACAGGACGTCTCGTAAGACGGCTAGGAGCGTGGCGGGGAGATGATCGAGGCGATGTCCCGGGTGGCGGCGAACAGGGTGTTGATCCGCTCGGCGGCGACCGCCAGTTGATCCGAGGCGCGGGACAGGTTCGTGGTCACCGCGCCGGCGCGGGGATCGTCCAGGCTGCGCACTGTGCAGACTTCCAGCAGCAGCTTCAGCGCTTCCGCAGCGCCGGTCGCGGCGCCCATCACGCCCAGATCCATCGGCAGGTGCTCACCGATGATTCGCAGCTCGGCGGCCAGTCGCAGCGCGGTGTAGTGCAGCAAGATCATGATGCCCTCGCTGTCGGCGCCCGCGGCGCGCCACGCTTCATGCCGGTAGCCGGTGTCGGATCCGGCCTGGGCTACGGCGAGCTCGGCGGTCATCATGTGCGCCAGCGCCGAGCCATACAAGGCATTGGACAGCCGGGTCACCAGCGCGGTCCTGCCTTCGGCGAGCTCGGCGGCTGCCAGCTGGACATCTGTCGGTGGCTGGGCATATGCACCCAGCGCGGCTAGCGCGTCGGAGACAGCCTTCGGCGAGATCAACGGCGGAGCCGGCGCGGTGTCGGTCACGGCGCCCACCGTAGGCAACGGCTCGGCACTGGAAGTTCTCAGGCCAGGCGCTCCTGGCATACCCCCCGCCGGGCGCTGAGGGCGATGATCAGGTCATCCCGGTTTCCCCACCCGAGAGATTCCGCTGTCGGCCGGCCCGGCCTGCCCCGTTATTCGTCGTTGTCGGCCAGGTCGGGGTCGCGCAGTGGGCGGCGGCCGGTGCCGGACAGCTCCGGGGGGTGGAAGCTGTAGTGGCCCACGACGTTGATGTGGCTGTACCAGTAGGGGTGCAGCCGGGCGATGTCCTCCTCGCGCACCGGGTACCCGGAGGTCCGCAACTGATCGAGGATCATGTCCAGGTAGACGGTGTTCCACAGCGTGATGCAGTTGACCACCAGGCCCAGCGCGCCGAGCTGGTCTTCCATCCCAGCGTGGTAGGCCTCGCGCAGCTCACCTTTGCGGCCGTGGAAGACGTGCTTGGCTAGGCCCTGACGCTCTTCTTGCAGGTTACGCATCCGCTTGATGCCCCGCCGGTAGGGTTCGCGGTCGACGTAGGTCAGCACATGCAGGGTTTTGAAGATCCTTCCGAGCTGGGTCAGGGCGTGACCGAGTTGGGTGGGGTTGCCGCCGCGCTGCAGGATGCGTATCGCGTCCGAGGCGCGGATCTGGCCGTTGTGCACTGAGGCGACCACCCGCACGATATCGGGCCAGTGCCGCTCGATCCGGGACAGGTCGATCTTGCCTCGGGCGGCCTGGTCTAGCGGTCCGTAGTCAGCGTTGAGGTCGATGCGCCACAGTTTCTGGTCGGGTAGATCGGCCAGCTCGGGCCGGTAGGCCACGCCCAGGAGTTTGAGCAGGCCGAACACCATGTCGCTGTAGGCACCGGTGTCGGAAATGAATACCTCCGGCCGGATCCCACCGTCCCGGCGGTACATCAAATCGACCGCGTACAGTGAGACGCGCGGCGTGCCAGCCAGTACCATCCCGGCCAGACCCACCCCCTGATCGTTGATCATGTTCAGCAGGGTGGTGCCCTTGCGCCGGCCGAAGTACTTCGGGTTCGGGCGGGCGTCGATGCTGCGCACGGGGACCACGAACCGGGTTCCGTCCACCGCGGCGACCAGCCCCCCGCCCCAGAGCTGCGCTGTGGCGATCCCGGCTTGGCCGGTGATGAGCGCGGCGTTGGCGCGGGCGTGATTCTCCGCGCGCACATAGTTCTGATACACATGCCCGATCCGCGAGCGGGTCAACGCCTCCACCCCCGGGGTGACGACCGGGCCCCAGCCGACGTTGAGTGATTGCGCGGTGAGCACTGCGGCCAGGGTGATGTCCAGATCCTCGCTGATCCGCGTCCCGCCGCCGGAGACGTGGGTGTAGGAGGCGGTGAACTCCGGATGCCAGCCCATCACTTCCAGGATCAACTCCCCGATATCGACCTGGGGCATCATCGCCTGGCAACGATCACGCAGCTCGACCAGGCTCGGCGGCTCGGGCACCGCTTTGAGCGCCGCAGCGTGCACCCGCCCCTGCCCGTCGACGGTGATCTGCCCGGCCGCCGCGCGGGCGGCCATGTGCCGCCACATAGCGTCCAGTTCTGCGGCGCACTCGGCGAGCAACTCAGTGGGATCTTCGGGAAGCTGCAGCGAATCCATTAATGACTCCCGGGCCGATTCCCACGCCGGGCCCGACAGCAGCTGAGCCCGGGGGTCGGCCCACCGCGAGGACGCAGTGGCGAAGATGTCGCGCCGGCGCAGCCGCTGATGGAACTGATCCAGCACGCAGAACACGTACGCGATGCGGTCGACCGTGCCCTCCGGGCGCCCGGGCCGGAACACTAGGTGGTGCCAGCCCGGGGTGACCACCTCGATCGCGACCTTGCGGGCGTCCAGGGGGTGCAGCCAAGGTAAGCACAGAAACC
>JAXDGO010000195.1:0-6486 GCA_034665005.1 Solirubrobacteraceae bacterium
AGCATGTCTTGGCTTGACCTACGACCACCCGAGTACTAACGGTACGAAGTGTTCTGGTCCTACCTGTCGACTACACGAAAGGTAGGACCAGATGGGAGCCACCGGCTCACCCCTCTCCCTCGCCGGGAGCGCACTCGTCGCTCACCGGTGGGCGAAGACACCGAACCCAGGCGCCGCTGACCTGGACCGTTTCAAGGTCAAGGTCGACCCCAACGGCGAGCTGTCGGAAGACGAGCGCACCCAACTCGCTGAGCAGGCACGGCGAGAGTTTCGTGCCGAGATGGGCCGCCGCTCCGGCGCCGCAAGACGCGCCCGCAGGGTCGGCAGCGCCGCGTGACCTACCAGGAAGCCGTCGCCAAGGCCATCGCCGCAGCGCCGCCGCTGACTGATGAAAGACGAGCCCGACTCTGCGCGCTACTGGCGCCGACGAATGGCCAGAGAATGAACGCCCCGGTGGTACGCCCCGCCACCGAGAGCTGCACCGCTAGCTAGATGCACCAAAGCCCCCGCCCAGCTGAGTGAAGCAGCTGTTCCGGCAGGGGCCCGGTACGGCAAGACGCGTAGTGCCCACCACTCGCGCCAGAAATCAGAGCCCTCTGATGCTATCGCATGCCACTGACGGGCAAAACTCTCCAAATTACGCCGAAGCCCGTCACGAGCCCCCGCGCCACGCCCGGTACAACTCGCCGGATTCCCTCCACGGATGCGTCGACTGCAAGTGGGTAGGCACCAGCGCCGCCTGGCCGCTCCACGCGTGCCCCAACGCCGACCCGGCCGAGCCCCCCGTGAACTACCCGATCCCTTCACCCCGGATCGCCCAGCTCACGATCGAAGCCCTGGACGCCATCCAGCTGGACCCTCACACGGCCCGCCGCATCACCAACATCGACGTCCTGCGGTTGCTGCACCGGCCCCTCGACCAGCCCACCACGGCGGCCGTCGCCGCCGAGCTGGCCAAGTTCAGCCGTTGCTACACCCAGACCGCCGGGCACCTCACCCACATCCACCAGGGCGTAGCCGAGATGGCCGACGGAGACCCGACCCACGACATCGACTGGGCAGAGTTCGACCAGCACATGCGGACCGCCAAACAGCGCACCATGCGCCGCTACATCACCCTGGCGGTGAACCGATGACCGCACCAACCCCCCTGCACCGCTGCGCCCACGAGCAGGTCGACATCGACGCCCTGCTCGCCGACGACCGGCTCGCCGCCGCCCTGGCCGCCCCCGCCGTGCCCGGCACCGAAAAAAACGACCTGCTGCTGTGGCTCGTCCGGCTCTACCGGTACACGCACAACGACGCCACGGTTGAAGGTGCCTGCGCGCTGCTGCACGCCCACCCGCTCGCCGACGGCAAGCGCATGTGTGCCACCGCGAAGATCATCTGGAACCGCAGCAGCGAACTCGACCCCCTCACCGACACCGGGAACGGGCGACGGCTCGCCGTGGTCACCGGCGGCGAAATCACCCACGACCCCGCAGCCGGATGGCGCATCTGGACCGGCTCCTCCTGGCAGGGCGATCCCGACGGCACTGTCGTGCAGCGGTGGTCCAAGCGCGTACCGCAGCTACTCGAAAAGCAAGCCGAAGCCCTCCGCAACCGAGCCCGAGTCGTCGCGGGCAACGGAGAAGAGGGCGAGGTAGAGGCGCGGAGGCTGCGGGGCGAAGCCAGCGAGATCAAGAGCTGGGCACACGTCTCGCAGTGTGCCAAGCTCATCGGAGCCATGATCAAGCTCGTCCGAGATGAGCCTGGCGTGCTCACCCGCTCTGACGCGTGGGACGCCAACCCTCGACTGCTCGCCTGCCCCGACGCCACCGTGGAACTCACGCCCGACGGGCACGTTATTCGGGGGCCCAGGCGGGCCGACCGCCTCACGAAGCTCACTGGAAGTCGCCCTGGAACCGGCGCACCCGCGCCGCTGTGGGAGGCGTTCCTCGCACGGTCACTGCCCGACCCCGAAGTGCGGCTCTACGTGCAGAAGCTCGTGGGATACGGCCTGATCGCCGGCAACCCCCGCCGGTTGTTCCCGATCTTCATCGGACCGACCAGCGGAGGCAAGAGCACGTTCTCCGAGACCGTGCGGCACGCGCTCGGGCAGTACGCCGGCCCCTTCAGTCTCGCCCTGTTCCGGGGGAAAATGGACGAAGGACCGCGCACGGACGTCCTCAAGGCAATCGACCGCCGGCTGGTCTTCGCCTCCGAATCCAGCCAGCGATGGCAGCTCCACGCTGACGAAGTCAAGCGCCTCACCGGCAATGACAGCGTGCAGGCACGGGACCTCTACGCCAAAAAGGACGCCACTGTCGAACGCCAGGCCGCGTTCATGCCGATCCTGTCCTGCAACCACCCCCCGGCCATCCTGGGAGCAGACCCCGCCACGTGGCGCCGCCTGGTCGCCGTGCCCTGGCCGGTGACCATCAGCGAAACCGAGGAAGACGGCGACCTGGGCGAGAAGATCCGCACGCAGGAGGCCGACGGCGTGCTCGACTGGCTTCTGCACGGATGGGACCTCTACTGCGCCTTCGGCTTGGAGCAGCCACACGCCGTCGTGCAGGAAACGATGAAGCTCCGAGACAGCCTCACGATCGCCGACAGCTGGCTCGCAGGGAACACCGAGCCGGACGAGAGCTACAGCGTGACCAGCGTGCACCTCTGGTCGGCCTACCGCGACTACTGCGAGGGAGGTCGCATCCCCCCAGAGCAGATGGGCTCAATCAAGAGCTTCACGCTGCTGCTCCGCGACCGAGGGTTCACGCCCTGCAAGGTCGACCAGCAGCGCGGCTGGCGGGGCCTGCGGTTGCGGACGTCAGAGGAGTTCGTCGAGCCACGGTAGGCGCGCAGGACGGATCGAGGACGGATCGAAGGACGGGTGCACGTGCACCCGTCCTTCCCGTTTATGCAGGTCAGGGCACGTGCCGGGGGCGCCCAGGACGGATGGACGGATGGTTCGCCGTGCTTACTCCCCTAGAGGGCGGAAGTCCTATCAAGGACTAATCTCGGTATTTGATCTGTCCATCCGTCCTAGACGGGCCAGGCACCGGGGCTGACCTGCGGGAACGTGAGGGACGGTTACGTGGTCCTACCCGTCCCCTATCCGTCTTATCCGTCCTGTTCTGTTTGTCCTGTTTAAGCCGCACTGGGCGTGCCGCCGCCCACGGCCGGGCACCCTCGTGCCACCCTGGACCGTGACCGGCACGCCTCCGACGGTGTGGACACGACGGTCACGCGACCGGCCCCCTTGGGATTGCCCTGGGGGCCGTCGCCGTGTCAGCTCCTCTTGCGCTGGGCGTTCAGCTCACGCAGGGCCTCAACTTCCGGCACACCGCGATACCCGCCCACGGCGGCGATCAGTTCGTCGGCCCGCCAGGCGTTCGATGGCACGAGGTGGTTCGCTTCTAGCGCGAGCACCCCGCAGTGTGCGGCTTCGTCGGGGCGCCCGAGCCGCGCCAGCACTAGCCCCAGATCGAGGTGAGCGGTCGCGAGCCGGCGGGGTTGGCTGCCCGTGCTGAACCGGGTTGTGGCATGCCGGGTGTAGTCCTCAGCGGCGGGGTCGCCTAGCCACGCCAGGGACGTGCCCGTGTAGAGGTCGCGTTTGCTCGCGTCGAATTGGAAGTGGTGGTCAGGGGGGCGGTCCCGTGATTGCCGATCCGCTGCGGTCGCGCTTCGGTGCAGCGCTGCTCGCATTCCTTGGCTGTCTCCGAGGCGGGCGGCCGTGCGGGCTGATTGCATCGCCAACTGGGCCGCAACAGGGCTACCTATCGGTGCGACAGCTTCCCCGGCTGCGGCCAGGGTCGCGGCCCGTGGCCAGTCCTGGTCGACCAGCGCGGCCCAGGTGTCGATCTCGGCAACCCAGGCGCCGATCTCGTCGTGATCGGCTTCGCGCCCCAGCGACCCGGCGACGTTGCGCGCCGCGCCCGCCGGACCCCGCTGGCCGAGGTCGACGTGCAGGGTGGCCGCGAGCAGCGCCAGCCATCCGGCGGTGACGAGCAGGCGGCGACGTTGGGCGAGGGTGGCCCGACCGTCGTGTAGGGAGCTGATCTGCCGGGCGCTGGTGCGCACGTCGCGCAGTAGTTCGGCAGGCGGCAGGCGCGTGTAGGCACGCGCCATCTGGTCGACGCTGGTGTCCAGCAGATCCAGGGTGGTCGGGGAGACGTCGCTGGCTCGCGCGCGGGCGGCCAGCTCCAGCAGTTCCGTGGGCTGGCCGTTGGTGTCGCGTACGCGCGGCAGCCGGTCTGCGGCGGTCCAGGTGACCAGTAGCTCCCCGTCGGCGTGCAGGGCGTCATCGAGGGCTCGGGCGACAGTCTCGGTGGGCCAGCGCTTGCCGTGTTCGACGTTGCCGGCGTATCCACGGTGAAGGTGTGCCCGCGCCGCGAGGTCGGCCAGGCTCAGACCGGCGTCGGCGCGTCGGCGCGCTAGTTCGGCGGCGAAGTCCGCCCGTTTCATCCCATGCTCCCGTTGTCGCCTAGTTCGCGGCCCCGACAGGAGGCGACACTGAGAGGGTGGCACCTGTTCCGGTTTGGCGCGACGGTAGCCCCGTGACCGACGATCAAGTCCGCAGCGTCAGCAACCGTCATGCCATCCCCGTGACGTGCACGCAGCACGGCGGTCCGCGCGGGTTCGCCAACCTCGTCGCCAGCAAGCGCGACGGGGAGATCGAGCTTGATCCCCACGTGGACGGCTGCTGTGTGATCCTGCTGAGTGAGGACTCAGCCCGCGTGCTGTCCGAGGCCCTAGTGGGGTGGTTGGGATGAGCGGCGACTGGTTTCAGGTGCAGGGCGCCCGACTCAGCACCGCCGTGGTCGTGTTGCCCATGGTCTACGCCGGCAACGAGCCGCTGGTCGGCGCGGAAGCCTGGGTATCCGGTGAGCACGTCATTGAGGCCATCGGCCAGGGCAATGTCATCACCGACAAACTGGCCGAACTCGGGGACCTGCGGCCCGGTGACAAGTGCCTGATCATGGTGAGCCTCGATGGTGCGCCGGGGGCACACACCATCAGCCTGCGCATACGGGCCGCTGGGGACCGCGTGCGGCTTATGACGGTCGAGGTGCCGGGCGACGATGGTTCGCTCGTGATTACCGAGCGCCCGAAGCCGTGACCGTAGATCCCTGACTTCCGATGGGGGATCATCGTGGCCATGGCTGGTGAAGGCGGATCGGTGGACGACCGGACGGTGGCTGACGTGGCGGTGTCGATGCGGCGGCTGCTGGGCGCTGTCACAGCGGGGGAGCTGACGTGCCCACCGGCCAGTCGCCACCGCCTGGAGGGCATCGTGGTCGCTCTCGATGCGGTGAGTGGGCGTCGTCAAACGAACGTATCTCGACAGCCTTCGGAGTGATCTTGAGGGGCAGCTGAATCCCAGGTCGAAAACGTCCGAAACTCGTGGCTGTTTCGTTGTGTAGCACAACCCAATGCGCGACCGTTTGTACTACACTTGAGGCATGACGCTCATCGGCTACGCGCGAGTCAGCACCGCCGACCAGGATCACGCCCTCCAGATCGACGCGCTGACTGCCGCAGGCTGCGAGAAGATCTTCTCCGAGACGGCGTCCGGTGCGCAACGGGACCGGCCCGAGCTTGGCCGCCTGCTGGAGTACCTGCGCCCAGGAGACACCCTTACCGTGTGGAAGCTCGACCGTCTGGGGCGGTCTCTGCCGCACCTGCTCGAAGTCGCCATGTCCATCGCTGAGCGCGGCATCAACTTCCGGTCGCTGACCGACGGGATCGACACCACTACTCCGGCCGGGCGGCTGGTGTTCAACATTTTCGGCTCACTCGCAGAGTTCGAGCGGGAGCTGATCCGCGAGCGCACCATGGCGGGCCTCGCCGCAGCGAAGGCTGCGGGCCGGACTGGTGGACGACGACCGAAGCTCACTGAGCGCCAGGTCGCCACTGCGCGGCAGATGAACGCAGACGGCGAGTCCATCACCGCGATCGCCGATGTGCTGGGCGTGGCCCGGTCGACCGTGTATCGCGTGCTGGGTCAGTCGAGTCCATCAATTGAGGGAGTAACCCCATGATCAGCTTGGATCGGGCCCTGCGCATGGAGGCGTCAGATGGCGCTGCGGCCGACTTATTCGTCGCACAGTTGACGGCTGCTGTAGATGAGTACATCGCCGAAGCGCTGCCTTCTGGGAGCGCTGAGGAGATCCTCCTGCGCGTCGCAGCCCTCGGCCTGACGAAGACTGTGGAGCGGTTGCGACTCGCGCTCGGTGAGCCCCTGTCGCCACCCCAGTGCAACTGATGACCACGTTTGGCGTTTCGCGGGCCACGATCTATCGGGCACTTACGGATGAAGAGGTCACGGCGCACGTTGTGCCTACCCGGCTGGGCATGCGTTATTAGGCCGCGCACTAACGAAGGGCAAGAGACATGCTTCAAACCCCTAGTTGGTGGGCGGGGTGCTCTCTGCGGTAGTCGGAAACTCCTTAGCCGTGTAGCGTTCAGCATGGCAGGAACATATGGGGGCGATCCGGGCCACAG
>JAXDGO010000196.1:0-3153 GCA_034665005.1 Solirubrobacteraceae bacterium
TGAGCGCTGGGTGGCGAGTGGACCTTCGTGGGTGAGCTCGGCAACAACCAAGTCGGGCTCTGTGTAGCAGCGCCATACCGGTACTCGACACACGGTCACTGTGTTGGCTGCTACGTCGATCCGCGCCAGGACCTTGCGTAGTTTTTGCCCGTCGGCATCACCCTCGGGGTCGTCCACCACGAGGGCCACCGTGGCCGCCGGACCGGTCGTTCTGATGTCGTACCGGCGGCCCGCCATCATGACGTCACGTTCGACGTGCAGCCCGCTGCGGCGTAGGGCGGCATGGAGCCGGTCTGCCGCTGAACGGGGTACGGTCGTGTTGGTCTTTCCGTTGGCGGATCCGCGCGCCAGCCCCGTCAACAGTCCCTGCTGGCTTGCCCACCACTCTTGGTCGCCCACCACGATGAGCTGTGACCGAGCTCGGGTGATGGCAACGTTCCAGAGGTTGGTCTGGTGGACCAGCCAGTTTCGGGTGCGTTCCCGCACGCCGTGCGCGCCGACCGGGGAAATCACCATGATGTCCCGCTCCCCGCCCTGGAAGCGGTGGATAGTCCCGCACACGACCTCGGCTTCCGGAAGTCCGGCCGCCGCGAGGGCTGCCGCGAGCTGGCGCTGCTGAGCGGCGAGGGGCGTCACCACCCCAATCGATGCGCTTGGGTACGCCGCCCGCAGGCGCTGCACTTCCGCCACTACCGTGTCGATCTCCGGTTGGTTGGCGCCGGAGCCTCTAGCACCGTGCATGAATGCGCCGTCGACATGCTGCCATCGCACCGCCGGCTCGGCTAGCGCCGTGAGCCGGGCTGGGTCGGTTAGGACGGTGAGGCGTCCCTGGTACACGTGCCGGTTCGGCCCCGCGACAATGTCGGGGTGGCACCGGTAGTGCTCGTCCAGCAGGTGGATCCGGCCGGCGACGGCAGCGAACGCGTCATAGCCGGAATACCGGGTGTAAACCAGCCGCCGCGACTCTAGCCACTCACTACTCAGCCCCGCCTCGGCCTGGTGCTGCGGCTCCTCCTGTTCCGGCAAGGTGATCACCGGTGCCAGCTGCCGCGGGTCCCCGATGATCAGGGCGCGCCGGGCTCGGTAGAGCATCGGCAGGATCGCCGGGATGTCGCACTGTGCAGCCTCGTCGATGACGACGAGGTCGAACAGCGCCGGGCGCGGTGGCAGCACACGCGCCGACATCGTCGTGGTCGCCCAGGCGGGAAGCGGACCGAGCAGCTCACGGAACCGCAGCCATGTCTTTGGCTGCGCCTTCGACATCTCCTCGATGCGGAACCGCAGTAGGTCGGCGCCTTCACGTACCCGGCGGGCAAGCTGGGCACGCAAGAGCCGTTGGCTATGTTCTGGGCGCTCCAGGGTGACCAACTCGACCAGCCGCGACCAGGTGGTGGTATCGCCCGGTAGTTCGGTGAGGCGGCGCTGGCCGGTAAGCCAGCGCAGCTCGACGGTGACCCGGTGGGCGAATGCCTCAATCGCCACGCGGTCAGCCAGGCGGAACGCGCGCAAACGCCAGCGCCACCACAAGCCGAAAAAACCACCGCGCGTCGCCCGATCCGCCAGGCCGACCAGGGTAACAAGCTTCGCCTCGTCCGCTGGCAACGTGAGCTCGTCGCGGTGACCGGCCGACTGCTCTGTGGCGAGTTCGGCAAGATCCCGCTCAATGAGACGTCGATCGTCGAGCGCGGCGCGAAGTTGCGCGATCTCCTCTTGAATGAGGCGCAGCTCTGCCTCGGTGGTTCGCTCGTCGCCCGACCGGCCGCCCGCATGGGTGTCAAGCAGCTCGGCGAGCAGTTCCGGCTCCTTGCCCTGCTGCTCCCGGCTACCGGTCCGCACCACAAGACCGGGGCCGACACCCTCGGCGATGCGGTCGACCACCTCATCCACGGCCCGGTTGTTAGTGGACCCGACCAGTACGCTCTGCCCCGCCACGGTGGCAGTGGCGACGAGAGCAGTGACGAGCTGACTTTTCCCTGTACCGGGCGGCCCCTGCGCGACGGTGAGCCGACGAGACATCGCAGACTCGATGATCTGCTCCTGGGCCTCGTTGAGCCGGTCCGGTGCCACGATGATCACAGGCACGGCGGGTGACTCATCGACCACAATCTCTCCGGCGAGCGCGTCGAGAGCGGTCGTGGCGATCTTTGCGGGATCAGCCGCGATCGAGTCGCGCAGGTCCTCGATCAACCGCTTCTGTGCGCCGTGACCTGG
Source organism: Solirubrobacteraceae bacterium (assembly GCA_034665005.1). Lineage (GTDB taxonomy): Bacteria > Actinomycetota > Thermoleophilia > Solirubrobacterales > Solirubrobacteraceae > Palsa-744. The sequence goes on from JAXDGO010000196.1 coordinate 2,212, forward strand.
GTCGACGCTATACAGCACGGCTGTGTTCTGCACACGGTTGAGTGGCCCGGAGGTCACCGTCCCGGTGAGCGCGGCCGGATCGATGGGAACGGCAGCCGCGACACCGAGCACCGTCATCAAGCGCCGGACCGTTTCGCCGAGCGCCCCGGCCTCGCCGGGGACGAAGGTTTCCTCGACCTGTTGGACCAGGTCGTCGATTTCCACGTCGCTCAGCCCGTGGTCTTTGGCGAGTGCCCGGTTGGGTTGGGGCGGCAGGGTGGCGAGCAGCCGTCCCTCCGATGTGAGCGTCACGTCGCAGACGAGCAGCGGCGCGAGCCGGGGCCCTGAGCCCTGTCGGTTGCCGCGCAAGACGAGCACCGGGTACCCGTAGCGCAGCTGGTGACCGGCAGCTGCAACCCGATGGCCAAAGGCGACCTCTGAAGCGCCGCCCCGGTCCGCCTCCTCGCGGGCAAACACACGCTCTGACCCCGCCGGCATCGCCTGACACGTCTGCCGCGCGCCGACGTCGACGAAGGAGCCCAACACTGCCGCACGCTCCATGCAGGAGACGTAGTAGCGCAGCAGCCTCCTCCATTGGTCCGCGTCGAACTTCACCTCGCTGTCGATGCCTTGGCGCCGCGGCGTCTTGCGAGGCTCAGCCTCGCCCAACGGCTCGACCGTCACCAGCTTGATGGGCTCCGTGACGCCTTCGCTCGACTCGACCGGGCGCCGGTGCGGATCGCGAGCCAGCTGCCCCTGCACGTACCGTGCCAGCTCATTCGTACTGATCCAGGCCTCGCCGTTCGGCGGCGTCGCCTCACCCCGCAGCCCGGTGAGCACCGCCTCGGTAAACACTGACGGGCGATCATCGCCCTGGGTCTTGGCTGCTCTCACGTGCGTACTGGAGGTGAGGATGAACGTGCCATGCTGCCGCACCCCGCGGCGTGGCTCCTGCCGGACGCC
>JAXDGO010000197.1:0-3550 GCA_034665005.1 Solirubrobacteraceae bacterium
CGGCAACTGCGCGGCATCAGCTTAGCGGCGGCGCGCCCGCCTGATCTCGGCCGGAGTGAGAGCTTGCTACGCTCGATCGCGTGAAAAGTAGCGTAGGTCGTTACTAGAGAGTCTCAACCGAGGAGGAAAGTTCGATGAGCAAGAACACAACACAAATTAAAGCCGCCGTCGTGCGCGAGAAAGGCGGGCCTTTTAACGTCGAAACCCTAACTTTGGAAGGCCCGCGCCGAGACGAAGTATTGGTCAAGGTCGTGGCCACCGGCTTGTGCCACACAGATATGGTTGCACGTGACAAGGGCTACCCCGTGCCACAGCCAATCGTGCTCGGACACGAGGGCGCAGGAATCGTTGAGAGCGTAGGTGCTGATGTTCTCAAAGTCGCGCCCGGCGATTCCGTGGTGCTCACGTTCTTGACATGCGGACGTTGTAAGCCTTGTCGCTTGGGGAGGATTGCCCATTGCGAAAAGACTTTCCCGCTCTCCTTCGGCGGAGCGCGGCTGGACGGCAGTACCGCCACACTCGATGCCCAGGGCGGGAAAGTTCACGACCACTTTTTCGGGCAATCGTCGTTTGCGACACACGCACTCGCCAATGAACGCAACGTCGTCAAGGTCAGCAGTGACGTACCGCTCGAACGCCTCGGTCCGCTCGGCTGTGGTATTCAGACCGGAGCCGGGGCCGTAATGAATGCGCTGAATGTAAGACCGGGGACAAGTTTCGCTTCCTTCGGCGCGGGCGCAGTTGGATGCTCAGCGATCATGGCAGCACGGGCTGTTGGAGCAACAACCATCGTCGCCATAGACATCGTGCCCTCGCGTCTGGAAATGGCAAAGGAACTGGGCGCGACGCACGCTATTAACAGTAAACAGACAAATCCAGTTGAGGCGATCCGAGATATTACTGCTGGCGGAGTCGATTATTCGCTGGAGGCCTCCGGGGACCCCAGAGCGTTGCATCAGGCGATAGAAGCACTCGGATCTCTTGGCACGTGCGGCATCGTCGGAGCAGAGCCACTAGGCACAGAGGTGAGCTTTGACGTGAACAACCTGATGCTACCTGGTAAGGGGATACGCGGCATTCTTGAGGGTGAGAGCGTTCCCGACATTTTTATCCCGCAACTCATCGAACTCAACGCGCAGGGGCGCTTCCCGTTCGAGAAACTGGTCAAGTTTTACACCCTCGACCAAATCAATCAAGCCGCGCAAGACAGTGAAAATGGCGGCACAATCAAACCCATCATTCGCCTATCAGCGGCGTGAGCGGGGAGGAAACTCCATGTCACAGGTCACAAATCTCGCGTTCTTCCGCGCTCGGCGTGGCCAGAGTGAGGCGCTCGCCGCGGCTCTAGCCGCTCTAGTCGAGCCCACCCGACTGGAAGCCGGATGCCTCAATTATGATCTGCACCGGTCCGTTGATGTTGCCGATGTCTGGTTTGTTTACGAGAACTGGCGTTCGTCTGAAGGTTTTGAAGCCCACATGCTGGCTGAGCACCTGCAGGCATTTCTAAAGGCAACGCCCGATCTCGTCGCCGGCAACATCGATCTTCGCCGGTTCAGGATGATCTCGAGCCCTGCAACGCGCCGCATCTGAATGCGACATCCATTCAAACTGGAATAGGAGTGCACCCATGCTATTTTCCGGAAAGAACATCATCGTTACCGGCGCCACAGGCGACCTAGGCGTCGCCATCGTCCAGCGCCTGATTTCGCAGGGCGCCAACGTCCTTGCCGTAGCCGGGCACCAAAGCGAGATATCGCGTCTGGCTACCTTCTCTGGCCCCGGTAGGCTCGAAACAAGTGTCGCAGACGTCTCCGACGCCGAACAGGTGCTTGGCTACGCCACACGCGCCTTCGCGCTGTGGGGCCAAATCGACGGCTTCGTCAACAATGCAGGAATTCAAACCCCCGTGCGCCCGATAGTCGACTTTCCCGAGAAGGACTTCGATCGGGTGATGGCGGTCAACATCCGGGGTGTGTTCCTCGGCATGAAATACGTATTACCGCGGATGCGCGAAGGCGGGTCGGTTGTCAATATGTCGAGCGCTTTGGGCCTGGTGGGCGGCGCGGGAATCTGCGCGTATGTGGCCTCCAAACACGCCATCATCGGCTTGACTAAGACCGCCGCGCTGGAGCAAGGACCGCGTGGAGTCAGGGTCAATGCCTGCTGTCCGGGCCCCATCGCCGGCCGAATGACCTTCAAACTCGCCGAAGAGGTATTCGCCGGTAGCAAAAAGACGTTTGCGGAGACGGTTCCACTCGGTCGGCACGGCACACCTGAAGATGTTGCCGGCCTTGTGTCCTATCTGCTGTCCGATGATTCCAGCTATGCGACAGGCACCGCACACTCTGTCGACGGCGGCTTCACGACAGCCTGATCGCGTTTTCTGGGGGAGCCGTCGGTGCGCAATTGACAAAGGAGCGGGCCGTGGAGAAATTCGGACGCCTGGATATTGTCGTCGCGAATGGGTGCTTTCGCACGCGCTGCGGGCTAGGAAGTGGTCTGCCACGCTACTGGATAAAGGACGAAAGGTGACATATGGATATCGGGCTACTCCTTCTGCGGTTGACCCTCGGATTGACCCTCGCCGCACACGGCACACAAAAGTTATTCGGCTGGTTCGGCGGACCGGGTCTCGATGCTACTGGTCAATTCTTTGAGATGATCGGGTTCATACCGGGCCGTCGTCACGCGGTGAGGGCCGGCCTGGCGGAGACCGGAGGTGGTCTCCTTCTGGCGCTCGGGTTGCTCACACCGGTTGCGGCGGCGCTTCTATTCAGCGTGATGCTTGTGGCTGCCGTAACTGTGCACATCAAGAAGGGCTTCTTCGTGCAGAACGGCGGGTACGAGTACAACCTCGTGCTCGGTATCGCCGCGTTAACTCTCGCGTTCACTGGCCCAGGTTCGCTGTCACTCGACGCGCTGCTCGGATATTACCTGAGCGGCAGATTCTGGGGCATGGCTGCGTTGTTCGTCGGTGTCCTTGGCGGGGTCATGTCACTCATTCAACGACGCACACTCCCGACGCAGCAAGCCACGACCGGCGAGTAGCGACAAAAAGGATCGATCGTCCGATCCATAAACCGGGATCCGGGGCGCCGTAGTTGCAACATCGAAGGAGCACGGGTAGGTAGGTATGGCGCGGAATGCTAAGCAGAAAATAACCAGCGATAGCGAGATCGATTCAGATGAAGAAATCTGGAAAGCCATCCGCCATCTTGATCCGGATAGAGGACTCAGGACGAGTGACATCGCACTCGGCGCCACGTGGGTACTGTGTGTCATTTTGCTTTGCGTACTTATCTTCTTGCTTCACCATTGAAACTTATGAGCACCGGCAAGAGGCATGAACATCGGGTGGGGCAACGAACGCGCATAGCCCCGACGCGAACTCTGTTTGAACGTTCAAAGAGCTTTTCCTGCGGGAGGACAGCAGCACATTTGCCCGGCCTGCTTACGAGGTTGATCTACAGAATGAAGCGGCTGGGTATCACAGCATGGTCCCCAAGCGGCATTAAAAGGGCCTAATATTTAGAACTCCCAACAGATAAGT
>JAXDGO010000198.1:0-3036 GCA_034665005.1 Solirubrobacteraceae bacterium
GAGTCCATTTCATTAATACCTGCAAAGGTTGTTCCGTGATACGAAGTCGGAATAAGATCGCCAACATCTCCGCATCCGGTGGGCGAGAACTACCTTCGGGCCACATCAGAAAATCTAAAATCTCAAAATCAATTCCTACCCTTTCTTTATTTATTTTTTGCGATATCCGTACCACAGCAATGGCTCCGCCGATTATTAATATCGAGTTCATGAAAGACCAGATCCAGCAATGGTATTTGACCGATTGTGAAACTATTGATACTATTATTGATCGTGTTTTTATCGAAATAAATACCACTATTTCCACTCGTACGATGAAACGTAAGCTTCAAACATGGGGCTTTCAACGACGCAATAATATTGTAGAGACTACTCAATTACGATTAAGTATTGCAATTCTGTTTCAGCAATCATATGCTGATAATTATATCGTACGACAGCTTGGGAAGGAAGGGCATATCGTCTCAGAGAGGCAGGTTGCTAGGATTAGAAAGAAAATGGGATGTGTGAGAAGGATGACTGTTTGGCAACGAGCGCAAGCAGATGAGCAACTCCAGGAGCTCGTGCGACAAGAGCTTGATAATGGGCTAATAGAAGGATATGGGAAAGAGCTGTTGCAGAAGTGGTTTCGGAAGAAGGGCTATATAACGACCCGGTACGTGGTACGATATAATAATTTTAGCACAGTGTAACTCTAATGTTTTATTTTATAGTGATGGATTGTTTTCCATTGTTAGACGCTTTGATACTGAAGGATTAGCTCGTCGTACGGCAGATCTAAATCGTAAAAAGGGGGAGTATATTGTCCCTGGGCCTGATTTCATTTGGTCAATTGATGGGCATGATAAGCTTTCTCCTTATGGCTTTCAGATTTATGCCTGCATAGATGCATATTCACGATGCCTTTTATGGATATATGTTGGGTCCTCGAATCGTACGGCACAATCAGTCCTCCGACAATATCTACAAGTCGTTGCAGAGAAGGGGTATCAGCCGTATATTGTTCGGTCAGATCGTGGGAAAGAGACAGAGCTTGCTGCCGAGGTTCACTACGCATTTGCTCGTACGATGCAAAACGACCTCAATTTTAGTATGGGGAATTGCTGGTTTTATGGTACAAGTACCGGGAATCAGAGAATTGAGTCTTGGTGGTCTCAATTGCAAAAATCTCAGCTGTATTTATGGACGGTAGGTAAATAGTCTTCTTTATTCGTACGATCAAAGCTAACATAATCTCTTAGAATTATTTCTTTAGACTAAGAGAATCTGGTCAATTTGACAAGACTCAACTATCAGATAGAATTACTATGCTAGCAGTTTATATGCCAATCGTACGAGAGGCTGCCATGGGGTATAAAGATCTCTGGAATATTCACAGAATTCGGCGTCAACCAAATCGACCAAATGCTGTATCTGGACAGCCCCAGGTTCTTTACGATTTCCCACCAGAAGAGGTTCAATCGTACGGGGTGCCGATTGACCCTGAATTTGCTCTAAAGATTGAGGAGAGTATGGAAGAGTGGGGTAAGCTATTACAAGTTTTAGATTTCTTTAACGGTGTGACTAATTTATACAGACATGGATTCTTATCTCTCAGAAGATACTTTATCCTGGTGTCAAGAGCAGCTTTCATCGTACGATATTGATCTCAATATGTTGTCTGCTGCAGATATCGATAGTACAGTTGAAGGCGGGGTAAATAGTGGCGTCCGGTTGCACATACGAGCCTATGAGCTTCTTCGAAGTCTCGTACGACGGCATATCAATGCAAGCACACCGCCATTTCTTGCGGAAATCCCACGGCCAGAGGGAGGATATGAGGCGGTGAAAGCACACGGAGGCGTCCTACAAGACCTCATTGAGAGTAACGCCCAGTTCGTACGACGCGGTGAGGATATTGAAGATCAATTAGCGTCAGAAAGGATGAACCAACTATTTGAGGAAGATGACCCTGTGGATAATTTTATGGATGGAGGAAGGAATGAATGAATGAGGAATAATAAGGTATTATCTTTGTATTTCCTCCCTTTTTATTTAATATCTTTATTGCTCTTTACTGCTGATTTATCGTACGATGACTGAACCATCTTTTGAAGACCAAGATATCCCAATTGGATTGCCTTGGACGCCATTCTGTGCTGTCCTTCATAAAAAGCACTTGCCTGAGACTATATACTGCCTTAATTGTGGAGTTGGTCGTACGGCAGCTGAAGCTACAGAATTAATCCCTTTAGATTCATCGCCTACTGCTCCTCTACCCTTACCATCTCCTATCTTGACAGATACCCCTCTAATACATCGGCCACTGGCACCACCAAGTCGTACGACGAATCCTGCCGGCCGAATAGCCAACCTTGAGCGCGAAGTACAAAATGTTCGGATCAAAAATGCTCAACTAGCTCGTCCACATGCTGGCTCAATAGCTATGAGTACTCGTACACAAGTGGTTGCTCGTACGAATCCAAATCCACCTTGGAACATAAGCGTTGTCTTGCTCAAGGAACGTTTTAGCTATGACTCTCTTGAGGATAAGGAAGATGATGTGAGGTCTCATATTGATCGCAAGTACATTGGTATATACTCTTTTATATATATATGTTTATCGTACGATAACTAATAATCAAATAGGAACAGTTACAATGAACCAACCAAACGTTTCTTTGGCCCCAAAGTTTCCACTATTGGTGACTAAAACAGTTGATCCAATTCAAATATACATTGACCAGGAACTGGTTCCCCGAATCGAGGCAGGCCGATACAAAGCTTTCGTACGGGATCCAGAGCTCCTTTTTTTCGGTACAGGCCTAGGAATGACCTCAGGATCAACTAAGCCACCAATTACAAGCTTCCCTGCTTTTGTCACAAATGAGATTACAGAGATGAGATACTTGCTTCCATATTTGAACTCTGTAGGAGGTAGTGCAAGCAAAGAAGAGTCATATATTGTTCATCTAATCTCAGAGATGGAAATCGACCTTCCTCAAGAGTCGTACGAAGAGCCTACCCTTGATTCTGACCTGGCTCTTAAGGCTAGAC
>JAXDGO010000199.1:0-2611 GCA_034665005.1 Solirubrobacteraceae bacterium
GGCGAGAAGCTGACCGACCTGCCGCTGACGCTGTACTCCGACCCCACGGCGCCCGGTCTGGGCTGCGCGCCGTTCGTGACCGCCACGAGTTCGTCGGAAACTTTGTCGATCTTCGACAACGGAATGAACATCGGCCGGGTGGACTGGATCCGCGACGGGGCGGTCAACGCGCTGGCCTACCCACGGGCCGCGGCTGCCGAGTTCGACGCCCCGGTCGCCGTTGCCGCCGGCAACATCTTGATGACCGGCGACAGCACCGAACTCGCCGACATGATCGCGGCGACCGAGCGTGGGTTGTTGTTGACCACGTTGTGGTACATGCGCGAGGTCGATCCCACCACGCTGCTGCTGACCGGGCTGACCCGCGACGGCGTCTACCTCGTCGAAGACGGTGAAGTGACCGCGGCGGTCAACAACTTCCGCTTCAACGAGAGCCCGCTGGATCTGTTGCGGCGGGCCAGCCAGGCCGGTGCCAGCGAGCCGACGCTGCCGCGGGAATGGGGCGACTGGGTCACTCGCGCGGCGATGCCGTCGCTGCGGATTCCCGACTTTCACATGTCATCGGTGAGCCAGGCGACATAATCCATTTGTGGTGTTGCACGACGAGCTGACCCGACTGGTGGCGTTATCGCCCGGCGACGGTCGCACGACGGCGCTGATTCGGCGCGTCTGCGCACAGACCCTCGGACTACCCGCGTTTCCCGCCGAGGTCGAGGTGAGTGGCCCGGGATCGGATGCCGAGGCCGTTATCGCCGACTTCGCCGAACAGTTCAGCATCGACGTCTCAACGATCGGCGGCGACCAACGCTCGAAGCTGTGGAAAGTGCTGGGCGACAGCACGTTCAGCACCGTCGTGCAGATGTATATCGCCGACTTCGTGCCCCGGGTACGAGCAGGGCTGCAGGCGCTTGGTGTCGGTGGCGAGTATCTCGGGTGGACTGTAGGGCCAGTCGCGTGGGACCACGCCACCGATCCGTCCGACATCGTGTTCAACGAGTTTCTGCCGACGGTGGCCCGGCAGCGTGAGGTCGATGCACTGACCGCGGAGGTCGTTCGGTTACGCGGCGCGACGCAGCACAACTGCCGGCTGTGCAAGTCGCTGCGTGAGACGACGGCGCTGAACGCCGGCGGGTCGGAAACGCTGTACGGCGACATCGAGAAGTTCGAGGCTTCCGCCCAGCTGACCGAGCGTCACAAGTCGGCGCTGCGGTATGTGGACGCGCTGATCTGGTCGCCCGGTCGCATCGGCGACGGTGTCGCGGACGGGGTGCGTGCGCACTTCTCCGATGCTGAGGCTGTCGAGCTGACCCTCGACGTGATGCGCAACGCCAGCAACAAAGTCGCAGTGGCGCTGGGCGGCGATGCGCCCCGGGTTGAACAGGGGACAGAGCAATATCTACTCGACGTCGACGGTCAGACGGTGTTCACCTGACGGCGCGAGCAGCCGAATCTATGTACGGGCACATCATCCCATCCTTTGTAGGCGCGCAGTGAGGTCCGTTGCGCTGCGCCCGCAGCGCTGCGGGTCTCGATCGCCTTAACGCTGTTGACGAAAGCCCGCTTCAAGACCGGCCGACCGAAGGTGGCCAGCAGGGCGCAGCGCAGCTTGCCCTTGAGGTTCTTGCCCTCGCGGACGATGACTGCGTCGATGTCGGTCGTCGCGTCACTCCGCCGTGTCAGCGTGTAGGTGTAGCCCGAGGCGCCGCCGTACAGATTGGAATCGGTAGTTGTCAGCACGACGTGGTTGGGATCCGACCAGTCGTAGGTCAGCCGTTCCCAGCTGCCGCCCGAGCCCTCGGTGACGTCAGCCCGATGCGGCCCGCTGGCATGGACCTGCAGGTAGGCATCGCTGCTGAAGGCGAAGATCTTTGAGCGGTCCGGACCGAAATCGGTTAGGCCGGAGACGAATTGTTCAGGAGTCGCAGTGGTATTCCGGTGAAAGTGGATGGTGGCCATTGGATGTTTTCCCTTCATATATTCTGTGGCGGTCTGGCTTTCGCCGACCGATTGGCACGACCACTTTCAGCGCGCTGCGGGAGCGGCCGATTCCCGGCGACCACACGTCAGCCTGACCCAAGCGATCCTGGTATTGACAGGGACAGCGTGGCCAACATTGACGGGGCGTCGTCGAACGACGGCGAGGTCCTCCGATAACGACAATTCTCATGATGAGCCTTCCGTTATCGCGCCCAACGGCCGAAGACAACCGTCCAAACTGGGTTAATCACCGGGGAGCGGATGTTGCCGTGGCCCCCTGACCGCCAGAACGGATGAAAGGCCGCAACCCATCCCGTGTTCCAAAGGTTCCGCGAGCTGTTCGGATGAAGGGCTAACCTCGACCGCTCCCGGTGTGCACTTGCACGGCACAGTCACGGGCGAATCAGTCGGGCGCTAATGTCAGGGATCCAGGGGCGGTAGCTCAGTTGGTTAGAGCCGCGGACTCATAATCCGTTGGTCGCGGGTTCGAGCCCCGCCCGCCCCACCGTAAAAGGCCAGTTCAGGGCCCATTTCGACCGTTAGGTCGGCCAGGCAAGGGCCGTCCATCCCGGCGTTGTCCCGGCGCGTGGCGCGAATGGTTGACCACTAGCTAACTCGCGACGTTGCTACGCGT
>JAXDGO010000200.1:0-4270 GCA_034665005.1 Solirubrobacteraceae bacterium
TTGATGGAGAGAAAAGAAGAAGAAAAGCTTTTCGGCGGAACAAACGAGCGAGGTTTTCATAGTGCGGATGACTAAGTTTTATCACGTGAAACATGTACCTGCACCTTTCCTCTTTGGGATATACAACACCTGCTCTACGGTAACTTGCACTACCATTACTAGCTTCTCTATCGCAGTGTTAAATCGGGTCGTCAACTCCACAACAGTGGTGCAACAGCTATCTAGGGAAAGTCAATGAATCAGAAAATATTAATATCACACAACTGTCAAAGTTACGTCTAGGGACACACTGTGTGTGGACATGATGTGTCCCGAATTTCGGCGCTAATTCGGGATTCTGCCGTATTTAATATTCCCACCAAAAGCTTCTCTTTCAGTGTGGTTTTGGGTGGTTTTGCATCGAATCCGAAAACGAGAAGGGGAATACTAATAACTGCGCAAAATAGATTGTTGACATCAAGTAGTTGTAAGATCAGTATAGTGACTACATAAACTCCTGATCTAACACGTCAAAATAACCACTTAAATATCTCCTCAAATAACGCCTTATATAAGTCGACTTGTTTAATCGATCAATCTCGTCGTTGTGCCTTCGTATCGTCGTGCCGTCGTTACTGTGAACTTCGTAATTGATCTTCTAACTCAAACTGCAATTGTTCCACCTCTGCCTTCCTAGGTTTCCTCTTCTTTCTTGTTTCCTTAACCTCTTTATCATGTGCCTGTTTCCAAGCTGACGGTTGCCGTGTCTTCCGTAGACTGAGATTCGATGGCGCTATCTTTGTGTAATCAATTCGACGGCGTGGGCGCTTTGGCGTTGGAGGTTTTAATGAAGTTGTAGGTGAAGTCGAGAGGATAGGATCAAGAGGTTCAGGAATCAAGTCAACTTCGTCTTCGTCGATATTAATAATATCGTCGTCGTTGTGAGGATTTGGATGACTAAAGGTCTCCCATTCTCTGCTATAAGGTACTAAAAGCTGTCCTGTTTCATCTCTTCCGTCAAATTCAGGATCAAATTCAGTCTCTCGCCAGGCATCCGAAATGAGGTTTGTAGGCCACAGGAATAGCGTGTAACGAAAGAGATCAAATAACTTATCAGTATTTTCATACGGATCAAAGTATCCAAGATTAAACGCAGCGTCAGGACGGTGGAGATTGATTCCTGTAACCTTCCCCATCTCTAGTAAGGTCTTGTCAGGAGGAATCGCCTTGTTATGAAACTTCGTGATCTGAGATCGAGTTGCTTCGCAGATAAAGGAATCGTCGTAATCAGGTTCATATAGCATCGCGCGAAGTTGAACGAAATGGTAGCCTCCACGCTGAACTGAATGCGGCTTGTTTTGTTGAGGTATTAAGGACGAAGGTGTAGTATCCGGTATAACATAGTTATCGCTAAAAGGGTCCTTTGATTGACGTCGATTCTGAAGTTGAGCTCGCTGTTGCTGTCGCTCTTCTGCCATCTCCTTTTGTATCTTCTGACCTTCGTTATATACAGCTTGTGCCTGTTGTGTTGCCTTCCTCTTTGCCCGTTGCTCATCCTCACGAATCGCTAGTATTCGATCTTCTGCTAGTAGAACCTTTCCCTGCTTGTTTCGATAGATGAAAGGACTGTCGAGTATTGGTGCTGGAAGTTCAGTTGGAGTTGCTCGTTTTGCAGTTGTGATCTTATCTTGTTTTGCTAATAAAGCCTTTAATGTAGCTTCAACTGTTAGGGCGAATTGAGACGATTGTTCGTATGGGATGTCCTTTAACTTGTCTAGCACAGCGTGCGCTGCGTCAGTAATCATGCTTGCACCGCGATTTGCAAACCGATTGTATTGAACTTGTGATAGAATCTGAGAAGGTGCAGCAGGTTGAGGTGTTGACAGGAATTCGAAGTTAAAAAAAGCGTCAAGGTCGTCGTTATTTGGAGTAGCTAAAGTGCTTAAATTATTGGCAACAGGGATCTCTCTATTAACTCCATCTTCACTACCCTTCTCATATGCTATTACCCAGCTCTCTTTTAGAGGCTTTTCGTCCCAATCGTACAGCCAACGAGGATGAAATATCGAGACAGGAAGAGGAAGTGCACGACGGAAAAAGTAACACATCCAGTGGCGACAAGGGATCCCAAATTGTATGATTATTGTGCAGTTATGTTGACATCCTTTAGCAGGGTCGAATTCAAAGATATCCTCTCCTGTGTCCACACGGTCAGAGAGTCGCTTTGCCTCTGTCCATTCAGGCCGTGCTAAGTCAAGAGATTCCCAAGTAATTTTGCCTTCACATTCTCGGAATCCTACTGAATCATTAAGCCGCCGATCCCCTTCTCGCTGTGAATTGATTCGTCTTTCGTATTCTCGTCGCTGACTAAGGATCTTTTTGCAGATAACTTGGACTGATTTTCGGAGAGGGAGATGCACGTGAAGGCCTTGTTTTGCAACCCGATGGAATGCTTCATTCCGCTGAGTTGAATGGCAGCCGAGATTCTTCAGCCTGTTCGTGTATGCTCGTACAAACTGATACTCCTTTGGTTGGTAGTATCTTTGGACGTATTTCCTGTCTGAAGCCCTTAACTTTGCTAGAAGCTTCCTACGGGCCCTGTCCACTTCGTCTAAGTCCTCGCATTTGATCCATGCCCAGAGCAGTGTCATGATCTCCTTTGCCTTTTGATTGCTGTATTTCTTGTCCTTTACAAGCCGCTTTCTCATGGCCTTTCCTGCATGCCACTCGCACAGTTGTAATGTAGTGATACCGCCAATTGGAGTGACGAAGATATCTGGCGCCGTAAAGGTAGGGTCGACGACGATAGTATCGGAAGGGATATCGGAACCTGAATCTGAATCTGAATCGTTGTTTGAATCTGCCACTTCTAGTGAGGTCATTCGAGCGTGTGGAGGAGGTAGAGGAAGTTGCCGTCCTGCGTTTTGAGCTTCTTTTGCATCTTGAAGAGCTTTATCTGCAAAGGTTTTGGCAAGCCCTGCAGCGAAGTCCCCGATGACGACAGAGGCCTGACGGCAGCACCAGAAGACGTGTTTTTGCATCTGTTCCTGGGCAAAACGACCGGATTCTGCTGATTCAGACGTAATGAAAATTGAGGCCGCACCAAAGGTTTTCATGGTATTATCGACTCCGACGATATTCGTAAGTGGCAGTCGAATAACGCTCGTATCCCAAGTGGCGTCCGTCTGGTACATGAAATCGGAGATAAACCTAATAGCCATTTGGATTTGATCAGGATGGATGAAAAACAGGTCCTTGATCACGCGTTTAATGATGGTTTTGCCATCGTCCCTGTATGTCACCTCTTCCCTTACTTCAACCCGGAAATCCGTATCTTCCAAGTATGTATATATAAGCTCTAGTTCCTCTGCAGGAGTGATGGTTTTATTGTCCTCTTTCTGCATCATGGCCTTCCAATTCACATTGTAAAAGTCCTTCCTTGAAATCTCTAGGCCATCCTTCGCTAGAATCTCCGATGACTGCTGGTATGTGATTGAACCTCGATGAGTCTCTGCGATCTCTCGTGCCATTTCCTTGTCCTTGTCTCTCTCGCGATGTGGTATGAGTTCAAATGGATCTGTGGCAGGAGGATGATTGTGCTCGCCCTTGAATTCGCCATATGCAAAGAGACCTCCTAGCCTCTTCTGTACTCCAATTCGAACGCGATGCGGACATGCTTTCTTTCGAGTTACTGTATCAGCCCTCTTCCGAGTCTCTTCCGTAAGGCCGCGTGTGTTGCGAGTCTCTTTCTGGTAGTGGGCACAGACAACCTGGATTGAATAACCAGTGTTCGAAGATCTAGTGACGTAGCCATAGCCTTCGCAGAATGCCCAATCATTCAGTCGATTCAAGGCGTCGTCCTCCGGTATATATTCAGTACGTAGAGGCTTCACACGGCGCTCAGAAGGTATGAGGTCGATGTGACGTTGAATCTTTGATGCGAGCGTTTCGGTAATCATAGTAGAAAGTCGGGCACAGGGCTGCATAGGTACGTAAAGCTGATGTAAAGAAACTTTATTCTACAGCTAATTTTGGTGTAATAATAAACAAAGAGTTCCTTTACATCCCAAAGAAAGAACCCAGGAACCGTCTGACCGCCCTCCACACCGCCTTAATTAGCGCCGAAATTCGGGACACATCATGTCCACACACAGTGTGTCCCTAGACGTGGCGCGTCCGTAGCCTAGATGTTCCCTGGCTGAGTTCTATACCTCGAGGTATTGACGGTACCTCACTTTAGCTCTGCTCTCTACGAACATTTACGGGCGAATTCGATCATTGTTCATTGCGA
>JAXDGO010000201.1:0-3742 GCA_034665005.1 Solirubrobacteraceae bacterium
AATACGGCTGATGCTCCTCATCGGTGGAGCGGCGGGTGTAGACCGCGACCCGCCGCACCGACTCCGACGACTCAGGACGCCCTACGCGAGCGGTGGGCTTGGAGCGAGTGCGTCGTGCTGTCATCGGAGCCTCCAAGCATTGTGCGGGTCTGCTAGTTCGGATGGTTGCTCGACCGGCCGACAAGCGCAACGACCGGCGGCATTCTGGCTGCCTCACGCGGACAGTGGCCGGTCAGCATCACTCGGCTCGGTGTCGACCACGCCGGTGTGTGCGATCACTCGCCAGCTGTCGATCAACACGGCGAGGGAATGCACGGCCGCGGTGTACTGCTCGTCGCTCATCGGCACGGTGCCGACACCGTCGATACGCACGTCGGGCAGCGTGTCGTCACCGACGACTGCCAGCGGTCGTGGGCGACGGGACGATCGGGGATTGTTCGGCATGTTCAGCGTGCTCCAGACGGGGCAGGGTGCTACTACGCGGCTACTACGGCGCTACCACGCCGGGCGACAAGAAAGCGACACGCCAGGGACGCCGTGGCGACAGTCGAGCATCAGGCCGGCCACGACACGTCGTCTAGATCGTCGTCGGCGTCGAGCAGGACGATCTGCTCGGATGGTTCGTCGTCGAGCCAGTCCGGTAGCGGCAGCGCGGCGGCGGAACCGTCACGCGGCTCGCCGGTGGCGTGGGTGATCGGTGTCGTGACCGGCGCAACGTCGGCGGGCTGCGAGAGGTCGGGCAGCCGTAGCCGCCGCATGGCATCTGGCTGTTGGGTGACGAGTGCCCAGACGGGTCCGGAAGGGCCGTCGGGGTGGCCGTAGTCCCGCGCCGTGGTCGCCATGTCCAGGGTGCCGTCGAGGCTGGCCAGGGCGCGGGCCAGTGCCGCCCGCACACCGGTCTCGCGGCGGGTCGTGGCCAGACTGAACAGCAGCATGCCCTGTAGGTCGCGGTGCGGCGTGCGGTAGTAGCCGACGTAGCCGTTCAGCTTCCGGGCCACGGTGGCCAGCGTCTCGGTGCCAGTGTCGTACTCCAGATAGAACCCGACCAGGCGGCCGTTCTCGGCCCATCGGCCGTACCCGTCGGGCCGCACGGAGGACTGATGGCGGCTGGTGGTCTCTGCTTCACTCCACCAGGTCACCAAGCCCTCGCCGCCGGACTGGTTGGGGTGCGGCCAGCCTCGCGAGCGGGCGTGCCCGGCCAGCGCGACGAAGAAGTCGTTGACACCGAGCTGGTGCCGCAGCTTCGGCGACTCCACCAGCCGCTCCAGATGCTGAGCGTGCTCGGCCGGACGCGGCGGGCGAACGGCCTTCTGGGCGGCGATCAGCCGGGCGCCGGTATAGCCAAGCGCGTAGTGCCACGGATACGACCCGCCAGCAGCGCGAGGGAAGCGGAACCGCCACAACACGTTCAGGCCGTAGAGCTCCTGCAGCCGGTGCTGCGCGCGGGTGCGGGAGCCGAACTCCAGCACCGCCAGCTGCTCGGTGGTCAGCACCTGGTGAGTCGAGACCAGGTCCAGGATGCGGCGGTCACGGTCGGTCAGCCGAGCCCACAGAGCCCCGACCGGCTCACCCAACCGGGACCCGGCACGGCGACCGACGGGGCGTGCCGCCCCCGCCCGGCCCCCCGAGTGAGAAGATTGACTACGTCGATGCCCGTACAGTCGGGGACCCGTGCCGGGTGCTGCCGCTCCCGCAGATCCGGGGCCCGTAGGCGCCTGGTAGGCGGCGTCCGCCCCGACACCTCTAACACGCCGGGTAACCGCCGCCCGACCCGTCAGACCACCTGTCGCCCCAACCGCACCGTCCTTGACCATGCCTGCCTCCGTCCCACCGAACCCTTGCGCTACTGAAATCCAAAATTCGGCTGGAGATGGGACATCACCATGCGAAAGTCACAGTGTCCTCTGACCTGGCCGGCTGACATCGGCGCTCCGGTCGATTGTCGCGTTTGACCATCCCCAAGAGCGACAACACCGGCACGACATCAAGCGCCCGGTTATGGCACCAGTTGATGCCGCACGGCACCACGAGGCGCCGCGAGGCACCATGCGAATCCCCGCAGCACGCCGGAGAAACGAGAAAACCGCAGGTGGGGGATCCACCTGCGGTTCTGGCCCCCGCGCCGCGGCGCGGGGGCCGGGCGCCTCACGCTTCACACGGTCGGCGACGCGCGCTCCAGGAATCGCAGCACGGCCAGGACTCGCCGGTGATCGCCCTCCGAGGCGGGCAGACCGAGCTTGGTGAAGATGCTGTTGATGTGCTTGGCCACGGCGCTCTCGCTGACCACGAGCTTCTCCGCGATCCCGGCGTTGGACCGCCCCTCGGCCATCAGCCCGAGCACCTGCCGCTCCCGCCCGGTGAGCCGGTCCAGCGGGGTGTTCTGCCGCCGCACCAGCAGCTGCGCCACCACCTCGGGGTCCAGCGCGGTGCCGCCCGCGGCCACCCGGCGCAGCGACTCCAGGAAGACGTCCACGTCCGCGACCCGGTCCTTGAGCAGGTAGCCGACGCCGGTGGTGCTCGTGGAGAGCAGATCGGCGGCGTAGCGCTCCTCGACGTACTGGGACAGCACCATGATCGCCACCTCGGGCCACTGCCGCCGCACCACCAGGGCGGCGCGGATCCCCTCGTCGGTGAAGGTCGGCGGCATCCGCACGTCCGCGATCACCAGTTCCGGGCGGTGCCGCTCCACCGCGGCCAGCAGCCCGGCGGCGTCGTCCACCGCGGCGGCCACCTCGAAGCCGGTCGTCTCCAGCAGCTTGGTCAGCCCAGTGCGCAGCAGCACCGAGTCCTCGGCGATCACAGTTCGCACGGAAGCTCCACCATTATCGTGGTCGGCCCACCGACCGGGCTGACTATCTCGAACCCGCCGTCCACCGAGGCCGCGCGCTGCGCCAGGCCGGTCAGCCCGGAGCCGCGGGCGGCGTCGGCGCCGCCGATCCCGTCATCCGCGACGGACAGCCGCAGCAGCGCGCCGTCCAGCCACACGTCCACCCGGGCCGCGGACGCCTGGGCGTGCTTGGCCACGTTGGCCAGGGCCTCCGAGACCATGAAGTACGCCACCGCCTCGACCGTCGGCGGGACCCGCCGGGGCACGTCCACCGCCAACCGCACCGGCACCGGGGAGCGGGCCGCGATGCCGGAGAGCGCCGCGTCCAGGCCGCGGTCCTCGAGGACCACCGGGTGCAGGCCGCGGACGAGGTTGCGCAGCTCGCCCAGGGCCTCCTTGGCCTCCTCGTGCGCCTCGGCCAGCGCGGTCCGGGCGTCCTCGGGCAGGTCCTTGCACGTCGCCCGGGCCAGGCCCAGGTTCATCGCCAGGGACACCAGCCGCTGCTGGGCGCCGTCGTGCAGGTCGCGCTCGATCCGGCGGCGCTCGGCGTCGGCGGCGTCCACCACCGCGGCCCGGCTCTCGGTCAGGTCGGTCACCCGGTGGGCCAGCCGCTCCGCCCGGCTGGGGCCGAGCAGGTCGGTGGCGAACTTCAGATCCCAGCGCACCGAGGCCATGACCAGCCAGGGCGTGAGGTAGACCACTACCAGGCACCCGAGCGCCCTCCAAAGCGCCAGGGACGTCGCCATGGACAGCACCTTCCAGTTCGGGCCGAAGGCGATCGCCGCGCCCAGCCAGCCGAAGCAGATGAGCCCGCCGACCCACATGGTGCCCGCGATCACGCCGACCAGGGTGGCCGCCGGACCCGCGATCAGGTGGTAGCAGGCCTGCCGCCAGGTGCCCCGGTGACACAGCCGG
>JAXDGO010000202.1:0-3463 GCA_034665005.1 Solirubrobacteraceae bacterium
CCGAACACGCCGGACTGGAAGAAGACACCACCGCCCACATCGGCCGGCACACCTTTGCGACCACCCTCATCCGCGGTGGCACCGACCTCGTCGTGGTCGCCGACCTCCTCGGCCACGCCCGGCTAGACACCGTCCGGACCTACACGCGGCCCACCGCCGACGACCGCGCCAAAGCTTTCAACCTGCTCCCCACCGACCGCTGACCAGCCCTTATCGACGCTCACGGTCCCGATTACCCGTATCTCGGCGCTACCCCTATAACAGCGCCGGGCTCGAATACGCCGCCGCCGGTGACCTCAAGCGGGCGCTGGACTGGTTCACCGAAGGCCTGCGACTCGCCCTCGACAGCGGCGATCCTGAGAACCTGGTCGCCCAGCTACGGGCGCTGCGCCGCGAACAGCTCAGTGACCTCGGCTACGAACCCGACGAACTCGACACCCACGCCGAAACGTTCCTCGCCCAGCGCCGACAACGCCGTCTCGCCGGCGAAAGCTCGGCGCTGGCTCCGACCGCGGCCTTGCCGCCCGCCGGTGGATCACCGACTGGCGCACGGCCTCGGGTCGCGCTGGCGGTCAGCTGGTTTCCCGCCGACCAGTTCGACCAGGCCCTGCGAACCTGGCCTGACCTGTCCGCAGACTGGGACAGCACCGGCTACAGCGACTACACCCACCGACTCGAACGCCAGCTACACAAGATGACCGCAGCCGGCCCGGCCGACCTGTGGATCGCCCCGATACAGATCGACGCGTTCCAGCGCTGGTGCCACAGCACCGGCCGTGACCCCGCCACCAGCGCCGCGCGCGCAGGCTACGCCGCCGAGCGTGCCCGCACCGCCTCGCCCGAGCTCATCGCTTGGCCACCAGCGCGCAACGCACCCTGCTGGTGCGGCACCAGCCGCAAATACAAGAAATGCTGCGGCCACCCCAGCACCACCCACCCCACGCACAGCTGACACACCCACGACATTCACGCAAAGTGCGACAGAGCCCACTCTCGTGTCGCTTGGCACCTGCGGTTTCGTAAACGTGGCAGCTCACTCACCACTTCCCTCGGATGCCCGGCGTGGGCACTCTGGCCGACGGGGACCAGCTTCAGCGCGGGCGCGGTGGGCCTGGGCGGCGGTGAAGGCGGCTCGGGCGGCAGCGCGGGTGGTGGTGCTGGCGGGGGGACGGGAGGCCCGGCCGTGTTCGGTGATCCGCTGTGCGGTCAGGGCGCGCTCCCCGGGTCGCAGCAGCGCGGCGCCGGCCCGGCCGTGGCGGGCAGCAACGAGTCGCCGGGCGGTCTTGGTGGCGGCGGCGTCGGCGAGCAGGGAGCTCCAGTGGCCGGGCAGGATCACGCCCTCGGCGCTGCGCCAGGCGGTCAGGCGCGAGGCGATGAACGCCTGGGGTGCGGCGATCCGCGCGGGACAGATCAACACCCCGGTGGCCTGGCCGAACACCCCGGGTCGGTGATCCATCGCGTGGACGATGTCGCGATTGCACCAGCCCGCTGACCAGTACGGCTGGCACAGGTGCCGGGTGAGTTTTCGGCTGCACCGAGCGAACACCGGCAGTCTGCGACGCAGCCAGTCGGCCGCAATCAGGCCAGCAAACCCGCTGGTCGGGACCGTGAGCTCCCAATCCGGCCCGCTGTTGGCCTCCGAGCCCGCCCGCAGGGCGGTCCTTTGATTATTTCCCTTGCTGGGATCGGCTGAGCGATGGGGTGATCTCGTGGGATCGGTTGGGATGTTCCCCAGGTTGTCCACAGCGGCGCTCGCGCGCGAAAAACCACCAACCCAACGATCTCTAAAACTAGAACTAAACCCAGTAGGGCTGCCATTTAGCTGCCCAGCCGCGCCAGATTGCTGCTGGTCAGCTGGTCCGAGCGGAGGGCTGTGCTCAGCCGGGCCCGAGCCGTCCAGACCAGCCTCAACGGGGGGTGCAGTGGTCGGGTGCGGCTTGGCGGGGGTGGCTGGCGCCGGGACGGCAGAAAGACGGTCAGGGATCGGCGAGGTGTCGTCGGTCGCGGTGGCCTGGTCGGCGAGGTCGGCCGCCAGCCGCATCACCAGCTGCTCCAGAGCGCGGTTCAGGGCCTCGGCCGGAGTGAGGGGAATCCGCAGCCCATACACCGCGGCCCGATTGCCCACCATGTGCGCCAACACCATCGGCCGATGCGCCGGAGTCGAACCCCGCTCCAGATGCGCCAACCATCCCCGCACCCGCAACTCCTGCAACCACCGCGCCACCGTCCGCTCACAGACCCCAGAGTGGGACACCAGGCGCTCCCACGTCGGCCTCGACTCCAGCGTCTCCCACCCCGCATGCAAGGCCACCAGGCGTGCCACCGTCAGCAGATTCGCCCGACCATCAGCGCGGATCTCGCGCACCCAGTCCTGGCGCCGCAACGCCGACAGCCAATGCCGCTGATCCCGCGGATCCGCAGAGGGCACCGTGACCGTCGGCGCCGGCCCCATCTCCCCCGCATCCGGCGACCCACCATGCGCCGCCCAACACGGCCCACACACCACCGCCCGCAACACCGTCGCCCGCGGCCGCCCCACCCGCACCTGACACGTCACACACAGGCCGCCCGCCGACCCGGCCGACGCCGCCACGCCCTCGCCGGCCCGTTGTCGGGTCGCGTGCAGCTCGGCAGGCCGCGACCTACCGGCGGCAATCGTCGGTTCGGCGGACAGCGTGCTGGCCGACCATGCCGACGGCACGGCAGCGGAAGGTGGTATGAGCGGCGTCTGGGTCCCCGCCCGCGTGTCGTCGGGCCATGCGGGACCGCGCCGGGGCTCCCCTGTTATGGTGACTCCAGCGTGTTTGGTGCGCTGAAACTCCCTCGGCCGGAGGGTGCTGGCAGGCGACGACCCGGTCGTTCGAGATCAGCGGTGTATTAGGACGGAAACGCCTCGACTTGAAGTCGAGGCGTTTTCCTTATGCGCTAAGCGATAGAACCTCCTGGTCGCTGAAGGGGACACCGAGACCTCGCGGCTGAGTAGCAGGCCCCCCAAGTCGTTGAAGCTCATGCCCTGGTGTGCGGCGTTCTCTTGCGCGGCGTCGCCGAGAGCGCGCGGTAGCCGCGTGATGGCCCGCAGTTTCCGAACGTGTGTAAGAACAACAGCCCATTGCCGGTCTGTGGACACGTTCGGGAGCTCCGAGCCGCGTCAGACCGCTCGGTGCGGGTGCCCGAGCAGGACCTTTGGCGTATGCGTAACCAGCCGCCCCCTCGTTGCGCTCGTCGAGCAGGGCCTCCCGGAGCAGGTCGAGGGACCAGAAAGAGTTGGCTGCGGCAGGGGCCACGGCATCGCTGCGGCTCTGGTAGCGGCCGTCAACGTCTCTGAGGAGTTCGGATAATTCTGCTGAGGACAGCGGACGGGACACGCCGCGCGCGTGCCCGTGCGCTGGAGGTGCCGGTGATATGGTGTCCTCCAGTGGTGAGAGCAACCGCTCCGAGATCAGCCGCCAAGCACACTCGGGGC
>JAXDGO010000203.1:0-3030 GCA_034665005.1 Solirubrobacteraceae bacterium
ACGAGGTGCACGCGATCATGGGGCCGAACGGCTCCGGGAAGTCGACGCTCTCGAACGCGATCATGGGCCACCCGGCCTACGTGGTCACCGAGGGCCGGATCCTTCTCGACGGCGACGACGTGACGGAGATGGGAGCAGACGAGCGCGCGCAGCGCGGCCTGTTCCTCGCCTTCCAGTATCCGCACGCGATTCCCGGCGTGACCGTGACGAGCTTCCTGCGGGCTGCGATCAACGCCGTGCGCAAGGCACGCAACGGCGGAGTCGACAATCCGATCGCGATCCCGGAGTTCCGCAAGGAGCTCCTGGCGCAGATGGACCACCTGAAGGTCAGCCGCGAGCTCGCCTCGCGCTACCTCAACGACGGCTTCTCCGGTGGCGAGAAGAAGCGCGTCGAGATCCTCCAGATGGCGATGCTGAAGCCGCGCATGGCAGTGCTCGACGAGACCGACTCCGGCCTCGACATCGACGCGCTGCGTGTCGTTGCGGGCGGCGTGAAGGCGCTGATCGGCCCGGAGATGGGTGCGCTCGTCATCACGCACTACCAGCGGATCCTCGACTACATCACACCCGACCACGTGCACGTCTTCGTGGACGGCCGGATCGTCAAGTCGGGCGGCGCCGAGCTCGCCAAGGAGCTCGAGGCGAACGGCTACGACCCTTTCATTCCTGAAACAGCTACGGCAGGAGCTGAGGCGTAATGGCGCAGACCGAGACAGAGGTCGTCCAGGGGATCGGCAGCGACTACGCGATCAAGTACGGCTTCTCCGTCGACGAGGACTACTTCTTAAAGAGCGGCCGCGGCGTCTCGCACGAGCTCGTGGACGCCATCTCGTCGCACAAGAACGAGCCCGACTGGATGCGCAAGTTCCGGCACAAGAGCCTGGACTACTTCTACGCGCGCCCGATGCCCGAGTGGGGCGGCAACCTCGGCGAGATCGACTTCGACAACATCTTCTACTACATCAAGCCGACCGAGAACCAGGCGAACTCCTGGGAGGACCTGCCGGCTGACATCAAGGACACGTGGGACAAGCTCGGCATCCCGGAGGCGGAGAAGAAGTACCTCGCAGGCGTCGGTGCGCAGTACGAGAGCGAGGTCGTCTACCACAAGCTCCAGGAGCACCTGACGGCGCAAGGCGTGATCTTCCTCGACACGGACACCGCGCTCCGCGAGCACGAGGACATCTTCAAGCAGTACTTCGGGACGATCATCCCGCAGAACGACAACAAGTTCGCGGCGCTGAACAGCGCGGTGTGGTCGGGCGGCTCGTTCATCTACGTGCCGAAGGGCGTCCGCATCGAGCTGCCGCTCCAGGCCTACTTCCGCATCAACGCGGAGAACATGGGCCAGTTCGAGCGCACGCTGATCATCGTCGACGAGGACGCGTACGTGCACTACGTCGAAGGCTGCACCGCGCCGATCTACTCGTCCGACTCGCTGCACAGCGCCGTCGTCGAGATCGTCGTCAAGAAGGGCGGGCGCTGCCGCTACACGACGATCCAGAACTGGTCGAACAACGTCTACAACCTCGTCACGAAGCGCGCGGTCGCCGAGGCGAACGCGACGATGGAGTGGGTCGACGGCAACCTCGGGTCGAAGCTGACGATGAAGTACCCGGCGATCTGGCTGACGGGCGAGGGCGCGCACGGCGAGGTGCTTTCGATCGCGTTCGCCGGCAAGGGCCAGCACCAGGACGCGGGCGGCAAGTGCGTGCACACCGCCAAGAACACGACCTCGGTGATCACGTCGAAGTCGATCTCGAAGAACGGCGGGCGCGCGGGCTACCGCGGCCTCCTCGAGGTGGCGAAGGGCGCGAGCGGCTCGAAGTCGAAGGTCGTCTGCGACGCGCTGATCCTCGACGAGGAGTCGCGCTCCGACACCTACCCGTACATCCGCATCGACGAGAACGACGTCGACATCGGCCACGAGGCGACGGTCTCGAAGATCGGCGAGGAGCAGCTCTTCTACCTCCAGTCGCGCGGTCTCTCCGAAGCGGAGGCGTCGGCGATGATCGTCAGCGGCTTCGTCGAGCCGATCACCAAGGAGCTGCCGCTCGAGTACGCGGTCGAGATGAACCGGCTGATCCAGCTCCAGATGGAAGGGTCGGTCGGCTAGTGGAGGTCGAGCACGTCGACTTCCTCTCGATTCCGGTCCGCGACATGGAGCGCGCGGTCGCCTGGTACCGCGACACGCTCGGTGTGCCGCAGACGAGCGAGGGCGGCTTCCCCGAGTTCAAGCTCGGCGACAACGCGTTTCTCTATCTGATCGATCCCACGGCCGTCGGCAGCGAGTTCACGTCGGGGAACACGGGCTCGATCGCCCTGCGCGTCCCGGATGTCGCCGAGACGCGCAAGGAGCTCGAGAGCAAGGGCGTCGAGTTTCGCGGCGAGGTGCTGGACACCGGTGTGTGCCACATGGCGTTCTTCACCGATCCGGACGGCAACGCGTTCATGCTGCACCGCCGGTACGCGCCGCACGAGTCCTGATGGCGACGATCACCCGCGACGACGCCGCGAAGCGGTTCGAAGAGCTGCCCCTGCCGTCCACCGCGGACGAGCACTGGCGCTTCACCGACCTGCGCGGCTTCAGTCCCGAAGCGGTGTCAGACACCTTGAAGGTGTCAGACACCAAGCCGGCGCTCGACCTCGACGTCTCCGGTCGCGCGATCGTCACCGAGAACGGCATCGAGATCGTCTCGGCGCCCGACGGGATCACGTTCGAGCCGCTCCCGGCGGACTACCCCGCGTCGATCGTCCCCGACGACGACAAGTTCGCGCTCGAGAACCTCGCGCGCTGGCAGAACGGCCTGCTCGTCCGCGTCCCGAAGGGCGTCGAGCTCGAGCAGCCGCTCTACGTCCAGGTGACCTCGAGCGGCGGCTCGCTCTACTGGCGCATGGTCGTCGAGGCGGAGGAGGGCGCGCGGTTCACGCTGATCGAGGATCTCGCCTCCACGGCCGACGACACGAGCGCCTACACGAACGCGGTGGTCGAGCTGTTCGTGGGCCCGAACGCGAAGATCGAGTACGTCT
>JAXDGO010000204.1:0-3480 GCA_034665005.1 Solirubrobacteraceae bacterium
CGCCGGAGATCAGACGGTCGCGCAAGGCCTCGGCGTGTCCGCCGGTGCGCCCATAGAGGATGGTATCGATCAGTGCGATGCCGATTGCACCGCCAAGGTTTCGCATCAGATTGAACAGGCCGCTTGCGTCGGGCACCTGCGCTTCGGTCAGCGCGCCCAGCGCCAGCCGTGTCGGCGGCAACAGGCAGAACATGATCGCTGCGCCGCGCAAGACTTGCGGCCAGAACATCTCGTCGAAATCGGCGACGCGGCTTTGCAATGCACTGCAACCCAGTCCGAGCGCGAATAGACCGAACCCCGCGGCCGATAACCAGCGGGGATCAAACCTGCTCTCCAGTGTGCCGGCAATCGGCGCGGTCACCAGTTGCGACACCCCGGTGACGAGCATGATGGTGCCGATTTCAAATGCGTCGTGATGTCTGACGTAGGCGAGGAAGACCGGCATAAGATAGACCGAACCGAATAATCCGACGCCAAGGCAGAAACTTAATGCGCAACCGACCGCAAAAGAGCGATTCTTCAACGTCGACAACTCGACCACGGGATGTTCGGCCTTGAGCGTTCTCACCGCAAAGACGGTTGCCGCGCCAGCACTCAGTAAGAACAGGGCGGAATAGAGCGGAGAAAGCCAGCCATAATGCGGAGCCTCCTTCAGGCCGATCTCAAGGCTCGTAAGCGAGATGGCCAAAAGTCCAACGGAATAGCCGTCGAGGGTTGTCAGATCGGCGAAACGAGGCCTCTCACCCGGTAACAGGAATGGCGTGGTGGCTGCCGCGATGACGCCCGGGACGACGTTGATCAAAAACAACCAATGCCAGGAATAGGTGTCGGTGATCCAGCCGCCGACCACCGGCCCGACCGTGGGCGCCAGCACGGCCATAATGCCTGCCATCGTGGTGGCAACGGGATGCAAACGGATCGGAAACAGCAGGAAGACGGCGGAGAACACCGCGGGAATCAACGCGCCCCCGGCGAAGCCCTGAAGCACGCGAAAGCCGACCAGCGTCGAAAAATTGCCGCTGAATGCGCAGCCGATGGAGGCGAGGGTAAAGAGGCTGATCGCGATCGTGAACAACCACCGCAACGTCAGCACGCGCGTAAACCACCCGGTCAGCGGAATGGCGATGATCTCGGCGATCAGATACGCCGTTTGAATCCAGCTCATCGCATCCCGCGATATCGCCAGCGCGTCCTGAATCGTGGGTAGCGACGTTGCGACGACCTGAATATCGAGGATCGCCATGAACATGCCGAGGCACATCAGGACGAAGCCTGACCACGTGGCGAACCCGGCATCCGGTTCGGCAGGCCGCTCGATCATCGGGTGCGGTGCGCAATCGTCTCGCGGGACGCGGCGAGGGCGCGGTTTTCAGCTGGTATGCGGATCGCCAATACCGCGGCGTTGAGAATCGTGAAGATGGCGGCCAGCAGCGGGAGATCCAGTACCAGCGGAAGCATGGCGATCTCTCCAGCAACCACGGCATAGTTGGGATGCGACAGGAATCGATAAGGCCCAACCGATACCAGGGGGTGCTCTGGCAGAACAATGATCCGCGTCGTCCATCGCGAGCCGAGGGTCCACATCACCCAGAAGCGAAAACCCTGCAACACGAGATAGACGAGCAGAGCGGGGATATTCACAATTTGATCGCGTCCGAAGACCCATAGTGATATCAGCCACGCCGCGTGCACTGCGACGATCAGCGGGTAATGGCGGGGTGCTACCTCGACCGCGCCGCGGGCCACAAGCTTGCTTGTGTTATAGCTGGAAACGACGAGCTCCCCGGCGCGCTGCAGCGTGACAATGCCGAGAATGAATTCAGCCGATGTCACGCGGCGTGCCGCAGTGCGACGCAGCTTGCGGTGAAGCCGGGTCCGAGCGCAGTCAGCAGCGAGCGCGGCGGCAGCCCCTTCGCACGGACTTGTTCGAGCACGAACAGTATAGTGGGGGACGACATATTGCCGTAATCCGCGATAACTTGCCGTTCGTGGTCAAGCGTACCTTGGTCGAGCGCAAGCGCGGTTTCCAGCGCACTGACGACCTTGGCGCCGCCGGGATGGCAGATGAACCGGTCGATATCAGACATTGAAAGCTGCATGCGCGCGAGAATCTGAACCACGGCGGGCTTGAGGTGCGCCTTCACGAAGTCCGGGATGGTGCGGCGGAAGATAACCCCAAACCCTTCCGGATCGACACTCCAGCCCATGATACCGAGCGTATCGGGCCAAAGGTGCTCGCCGGCATTCTCGACCTGCGTCGCGCCGCCATCGCCCGCCCGCAGCACGATCGCGGCTGCACCGTCGCCGAACAGGCTGATGGCAACAATATTGGCCTTGGTGAGTTTGTCGTGGCGAAGCGCAAGCGAGCAGAGTTCAATGGTCACCAGCAGCACATTCGTACCCGGTCGCGCTTGAGCAAGGCGCGAAGCGATCGACAGACCCGAGGCCCCGCCCGCGCAGCCGAGACCGAACACCGGCACGCGCGTCACGTCGGACCGGAAATTCATCCGGCGGGCAACGCGCGCCTCCAGGCTCGGCGTTGCGATTCCGGAGGAGCATACGGTGACAACGGTATCGATATCGCCGCCGGCAAGGTGTGCGCCGGCCAGAGCTTTGCCGGCGACGTCGACGAACAGCGCCTCGGCGCCTTCGAGAAAGGCTTCCGTGCGTTCCGGCCAGCCCCGCGGTTCGAGATACCAATCGAATGGTTTCACGCCATGACGCTTGATAATTCCGGTATTGGTAAAAATGCTGGAAAACCGTTCGAAGTCAGGAAAGCGCGATCCGAAAACGTCCCATGCCGCGGTCAGCACATCCTTCTGCAAAAATACGTATGGAGGGACCGATGTCGCCAACGAAACGAGAGCAGCGGCAGGCATCGTGTGTCTCTCCTGGATTTCGTCATCAGGAGAGAACATTCACGGGGCGTGAATATGTCGAAGGTTGTGAGAAATCTTAAATCGAACACATCACTAAAACTTGAATTGCATCGCCACTTCGCAGCGTCGGGATGGCAGGATGAATCCACCGACGTCGTATCGGATGGACCGGCGTCGCACCGGCTGCGTGCGGCTGCATCCCGGCAACGCCGCAACGCTGTTCGCTGGTGAGCCGCGCCGGTTTGGCTAACACCGCGATCATGATCACCGGCGCAAACCCGGGCTTCGCGAAGCGGCGCCGGGCGCAGGCGGAGGGACGGGTTGTAAGAGCGCGGCTACGAGTCTTCCGCGGCTCAATCCTCGCTAATGATGCTGATCGGGGTGGTCATAGATGTCACCGGCGACGACCATGCACACACCGTACGTCACCATCAGAACACCTTGTCCCACGATTAAGACGGCTAAGGCGATCTTCTCGTCTGGGTCGGGGTTCGGAAGCAAAATGGTAATCGGCGCCTCCAAGATGCCGCCAAGATTGAATGCGAAATTTCCAATCGATTCCGGAATGAGCGATTTGTACGTGGTATTCGTGGCTTTTCGG
>JAXDGO010000205.1:0-3839 GCA_034665005.1 Solirubrobacteraceae bacterium
TCCAGTCCCTAGCCGCTTGTTTTAGTCCGTAGAGACTTCGTAACACTCTCAGTGCATGTCCCTTTTGAACATCAACACCTTGTGGCGGTGACAGATAGATCTTTTCTTTTACGGCAAATGACTAAAATGGCACCCAAATTAATTTTATTGTCTGAAATGGCACCCAACTTTTTCATTTCGGACTGAAATGGCACTCATACTAGATACATCGATTTTGAGTGCGTCTCTCACTAAAAACAAATAAATTGATTATAACTTATAAATATTAATTAATGCGAACGCCTTAAGTTACACTAAATCCATTTATAGCCTTATTGATCTAACCCTTAATTCTTCATTCTTAGAGCTCTCGTACGTATACTTCGACGAGCTGGTGGAGGCGGCGTTTTACGCTTCTTTGATCTACTAACTTGTTGAACAGGTGAAGTCTTCCGTTTTAAAGGCTGCGAATGAGGTTGCAGTAGTTTAGAACGTAGTTGTAACAGAGGCTCTTGAGGAGGCTCTTCAGGCAGCTCGTATATTGTATCGATTATACGACGTCCTCGTGGGGGAACGTTCGTACGATACAATATACCTTCGTCACTCTGAGCTATAAATCCTTGAGGTATTGACCGTCGTCCCGCTGAATTTAACTCTTCTGGTAGTAGTGGCTTGCCTGTATCGTCGATCTCCAAAAGCCTTGTATTGACACATCGATATTGAGTAACCTCGTTGCGCCAAAGCTCATACCGATAGATAGAGTCGTCGGTGACTTGACTGCTAATAGACTCGGTGTCACCCTCATGTTTACGCCTTAATCTCTCTTGCTCAATCTCCTCCAACCTTTCCTCCTCAATCTCTTGTTGTATTCGTCGTTCGTACGCTTCCTCATCCTCATCCTCGAGCTCCTGCTGTTGTCTTTGAGGTGGGGATAGTGTATCCGTGAGAAACAACCCTTCTGTTTCCTTTTCTGTACTCTCAATTGTACGTTCATTATCGGTAAGGTCTGCCTCTTCAGCCAAGCCATTATAACGAATGCGATTTCGACGATTCGTGGTAATTCGATGTCGTTGTTCAGAGGTAAGGCTTTGGAGGCAAGGTTTAAGCCAATCATTATCGTCTGTAAAGTCAGAACTAAGGTCACTGTCGCTGTCATTGTCAGAATCAAGTTGCTGCTCTCGACTACGCTGAGCTCGTCCATTCACAACTGGTTGGTTTCTGCACGTACGTTGGTTGTGCCCAATTTGGTGACAAGCCCTACACTTATAAAGCGCAACTTTCGATTGATGTTTTCGGATCCGTTTTGTACGTGGCCGTCCACGAAGCTTAAAAATCTGTGGAGGTTTAACATCGAAATCTGGCTGAAGATTATGGATCCTAGTGACTGGTTGAATGGTATGACGATATGTATCCCGATATGCTTGAAGAGTATATCCGTGATGAAAAGGCTCTAAAGGGTCGTCATCATTATAGAGATAACAAGCAATTGCATGTGAGCAAGGAGCTTGATACTCTTTGAAGTTGAGGCAAGAACACACACACTTGTTGAGGTCAACTCTACGACGGTGCCGTCGAGGAGTATCTACTTGAAAGATCTGATTTCCAGCAGGGGTAACAACACACTTTCTTGCCTCAACCATTCGTTCTTTGTACTTCTTATATGGATAGTTTGCTAGCGTTCGACTTGTGGCCTTTGAGGACTGCCGTTTAGCGAATCTCTTCATCGTCCAAGTATAGATATGATCAAGCATCATCAATGGTGGCATATCACGATATTCTCCCCAAATAGAGTTAATACATTCGACGATATTAGAGGTATCGTGGCCGAAACGAGAGTAGCCAGTTGTATTGACATGATAGAACGAGAAGGTCTCTACATTAAGGCCTTGTACATATTGCCACGCCTTTAGATCCTTTTCCTTGAGCTGGTCCATGGCAGCTTCTCTTTGATAGGGGTCTCTTGCTCTAGCAATTGGCCACCAAAGCTTCCTACAGTCTTTACCGTATCGAGCGTTGATATTATCCGCGATATGTTGACAGCAGTGTAAATGCTCGATTCGAGGAAGTGTGTTTTCAATGCCAGTCACTAACCCTTTCTCTCTATCACTGATCGCCACCCATTTGTCACTGGTAGCCTGTAGTTGCTGAAAACTCTCAAATGCTTGACTCATTTGACCACAATACCAGCTCCACCAAAACTCGTTCTCTCTTGGAATTAAACCCCAGCAGATTGGGAGAACCTCATCATTGGCGTCTAAGGCAACTGTAACTGCAAGAATCATACGGTATTTAGACCGAGTATGTGTGCCGTCAATTGCAAATAAGTGGCGTAGATAAGGCACTGCTTTTCGTAAGGGTCCTAGGGCAATGAACATAGCCTGAAAAGCGTTGGTCGTTTCATGAAGTTTAACACGTGTATAGGTCTGAGGATCAAGTCTGATGAGCTCGTTACTATAGTCAGGAAAGAGGGCAAAGGAGTCCTCTTCAAGCCCATCAATCTTCTCCAGCTGGTATTGGATGGCACGGTGTGCTTGTCTGTATGAGATACTATTATTCCTCTACACAGCTTCATTGTCAGTGACATCTTTTGTCTTAATTCGACGGTTTCGCATAATTGAACGACCGTGATTTCTAGCAATATACCACTTTGAGTTCCTTTCAGAGAAGTTTTGATGGGTAATAGGTGGGCAGGCATGAGGAACATAGGTGACCAGAGAGTATTTGCCGCTAAGTTTTTTTGACATAGAGATGCGTACATAAAAGTTGCAGATCTCCTTTTTTGGGCATTCTAGAATCATCCGTGACTTGTTTGACCTGTATACCTTATACGATTCGCCTCGATCCAGAATCCAAGCTTTGACATCCTCTTTGGCCGTGGTAAGATTATCCCATATATGTCCGACTTCGAGCTCGATAACGAGGCTTGTTCCGTATTCGAAATCATTGTCTGAGTCGGCAGTACGTCGTCGAGAAGACTTACTACTCGTAGATCTTTGGGAAGGCACTAGTGTGGACCTTTGCAACGAAAATGCCATGGTGACGTGTAACGAAGAAACAGAAGCAATAATTTTGGGCCTATTTTTATGATCGAAGTATCTGAACACGCGATTTTGGTGGCTGTTACGAATGGCCAGCTGGTGAGACAGGGCAGAACCGGGTACAGAGAGTGTTATTGATTGACTGAGATGTTGCTCGAGGAGAGAGAAAAAGAAAAGACCGCGACGCGTTCAGATATCCTGGGTCTACCGCGTGTCTGACTAATCCACAGCTAAACTAACTTACCTAGGTTATATGTAAGAACAGTAGGTAACTGATCTGGAGGACGTGATAACGCTAAGCAAATTCTAGTAATCTTTATAGTAGTCCGTGACGGTGGCAATCATACATAATTTTAATATCAAGATACAGAGGGCCACAGCGTATACATAGGGCCGTAAGCGCTGTAAAATTAGGGGGAACGAGCCTGTAGCCCACTAATTTTACAGTGATGTTTGTTGCTAGGTGACCGCTAAGCGAGACCTTGGTGCTGACACTGAGTGGCTGATAGCTTTTGCCATGACGTCTCTCCTTTGCCATTATTTAATAAATTAGGACTAAGTTAGAAAGTACATCAAGCTGTTTTATTATAAACAAGCACTTACATATAATCAATTAATTTATTTTTGGTGAGAGACGCACTCAAAATCGATGTATCTAGTATGAGTGCCATTTCAGTCCGAAATGAAAAAGTTGGGTGCCATTTCAGACAATAAAATTAATTTGGGTGCCATTTTAGTCATTTGCCGTAGTTATTAATATTAAGGGCCTAGAGACGCGTAATTGCTAAGAGGATAAGACCTTTTTATAGGTAGTAAGCTATA
>JAXDGO010000206.1:0-2794 GCA_034665005.1 Solirubrobacteraceae bacterium
TGGCTTGCTGGAACGCGATGCGCCGCTGGCTCAACTGGGGGGGCTGGTGCGCCGGGTAGCCCGCGGCGGCCCCGGCGAAGTGGTCTTGTTGCGCGGGGAGGCCGGCGTTGGCAAAACCGCAATGCTCGCCAAGTTCGTCGGTCAACTCGAATCCGGACCACGGGTGTTACGTGGCTGGTGCGACCCGCTCGGTTCGCCGCGCCCGCTCGGCCCGCTGACTGACGCCCTGGCCGGGCTGGACGCCGCCGCGGGTGCCGGGCTGGCCGCGGCCGTCGACTCGGGGGATACCGCACGGACTCATCGACAGCTGTTGGCGGCGTTGGGCGACCGCGACCGATGGGTGTGGGTGATCGAGGACGCGCATTGGGCCGACGGGGCCACCTTGGATCTGGTGCGGTTCCTGGCGCGACGTATCGCAACGCTGCGGTTACTGCTGGTGATCTCCTTCCGCGACGACGAACTGGCCGCGACCCATCCGTTGGCTGTCACGTTGGGATACCTGGCGAACTACGCCGAAGTGAGCCGAATTGCTTTGGCGGCGTTGAGTTTGCCCGCGGTGTCGATATTAGCCGCCGGCAGCGGAGTCAACGCCGAGCGGTTACATCACGTCACCGGCGGCAACCCGTTCTTCGTCACCGAGGTGCTGGCCAGCGGGCCGGACGCGCTGACCCGGAAAGAATTGCCGCGCAGCATCTCCGAGGCAGTGCATGGCCGGCTTGGGCGGCTGTCGGCCAAAGGGCGCGAAACGGTGCATGCGGTTGCGGTGTGCGGCCCGCGAGCCGATGTCTCTTTGTTGGAGAAAATGTGCCCCGAGGCCCGGACTGCGTTGCACGAATGCCTTGACGCCGGGGTGTTGACCGCCGAAGGGGAACTGGTTGGCTTTCGTCATGAACTCGCCCGTCGGGCCACTCTGGCGCAGATCCCCGACTTCGATCGAATCGACCTGCACCGGCGCGCGCTGACCGCCCTCGCGCAGCCGCCCAACGATCCGAACACGCTGGCGGCATTGGCATTTCATGCCGACCAGGCCGGTGAGGTCGAAGCAACGATCCGCTATGGCATCGCCGGGGCCGAACGGGCGGCATCGCTGGGTGCCAATCGGGAAGCCGCGAGTTTGTATGCGCTCGCGTTGCGCTGTACCGGCACGGCTGCCGATGAACGCCGAGTTGTCTGGCTGGAGCGACACGCGTTCGCCTGCTATCTGAGCGGGCAGGCCGAACCGGCGGTCGTATCCTTGCGCGAGGCGATCGCGTTGCGGCGCAAGCTCGGTGATCAGCTCGAAGAGGGCGACGGACTGCGGTGGCTGTCGCGTCTGCTGCAGCCGCTGGGGCGCGCAGACGAAGCCATCGATGCCGCGCACGCATCCTTGCGATTGCTGGAAAATCTCGGCCCGTCGCCACAGCTGGCCTGGTCGCTGATCAATATGGCGCATATCAACGCCCTGGCGTTGGATCCGGTCTGCGCCGATTACGCGGCTCGCGCGCACGCCCTCGCTCGCGAGTTACGCGACCCTGCAGTAGATATCCGCGCCCGCGGCTACACGGCCCTGACCACCGTATTCAGCACCGGCACCGGCTGGGACGAATTGGTGACGGTGTGGCGTGAGGCGCTGTCGACCGAGGGGCTGGAAGAACACGCCGGGGTTCTGGGCGTCCTCATCTACTGGTATGCGGTGCTGCGCTGCGAGTTAGGCCGTGCCGAAGGCTATCTGGCCGAGGCATCCCGGTTCTGCGATGAGCGCGACCTCGGCATGTTCAGCTCGCTGCTGACCGCTGCGTCTACGCTGGCGGCGTTACATAGCGGAGATTGGGATCGCGCGGCCGTCATCGCCGAGCAGATTGTCACCCGGCCCGAACTCAGCCCACAGCACCGAATCCTGCCGCTGGTGACGCTTACTCTGCTCCGAGCGCGGCGTGGCCAGCCGCCGACTGCTGCACTGGTGGGTGAGGCCGCGGCCGACACTCAACCCGGCAACCTGGTCCACCTCGGCGCGGTGTGGGCGGCCCGCGCTGAGGTGGCCTGGTTGGCCGGCGATGACGAGGTGGCCCTCGCCGAAGCGCTGGCCGGGCTGGCGTGCTCCCCCGAACACGCCGATCCATGGCAGACGGGCCAGCTGCAACGCTGGGTTCGCGTGGCTGGCAGCACAATCGAGGTCATCGGACACGATCCGCTCATCCCATTCGACTTGGAGATCAGCGGGCAATGGCAGCGCGCCGCCGAAGCGTGGATGGGTCGCGGCTGCCCCTACGATGCGGCACTGGCGCAACTCGGCGGCGACGTCTCCGCGGTGAAAGAGGCGCTGGCCACTTTCCGCAAGCTTGGCGCCAAAGCGGCGGCCCGCCGCGCCCAGCAGCGGCTGGCCGTGCTGCGCGAGCGGGCCCCGCGCACGCGGCGGGCGGACAAGGATTCAGATCCCCACGCGTTGACCGGGCGCCAACGCCAGGTCTTCGACCTGCTTGCCGCCGGGCTCAGCAACCCAGAGATCGCCGCCGAACTGCACATCAGCCCCAAAACGGTTGGCCACCACGTCGAGGCGATCTTGACCAAGCTGGGCGTACAGAACCGCACCCACGCGGTTGCCTACGCGCTGCAACACCAGGCCGCCCTGCAGGCGAAGTCGTAGCTATGCCGTTGCGCCGGCAGCGGTTCCGCTCAGCCCTGCGCTCTCGACGCTGAGCAGGCTTTCCGCTTCGTGCTCTTCCCGGTACGCCTTGGCTCCGCCGTTCAGCCCGAACAGCCGTTTGCTCCACAACAGCCACACCACCGCGACGATGTTGACAGCGAGAGCGAAAAG
>JAXDGO010000207.1:0-2616 GCA_034665005.1 Solirubrobacteraceae bacterium
ATACTAAGCTCTTCTTTACTCTTGCCCTCATTGTGTCTGAGGTTAACTGATACTACTCATACGCCAGCAACGATACTGCTACTCTCGAAAGCAAACGGATGACCGAAAATTTCCAACCAACTAACCAACAATCATAGGCCAGCAACCTCACTGCTATATTCGAAAATCATGGCCCCAACCACTCGAACCCCCTCTAAAGGCAGAGGTCCAGCTCCTCCTAGATCCCTCCCTGCAGACGATGACTTTGGAGACTTACAGTCGAGCCTAGGAGGCGAGCAGCAAACGGGCGCTCAAGACCTTCAGTCCAACCTCCTTGCCCTCCAACAGGCTCAAGTTATGACCCAAATCAAGACCCAGCAACAGGACAAACAACTCTCTGATATCCAGAAGACCCTCACTGGTATCATGACCCTTTTGCAAACGCCACCAGCTCCTGGAGCTCCTGGCCCTTCAGAAACGGTACTCCCTTCTCGAGAGTTCTCCCAGCCAATCGATAACCCGCGCACTGGCCCAACTACTACTGCTCCACTTAGAGCTAGTGAGAGGCCCTCTGTCGCTCCTTCTTGCTTGTCCCAAAGCAACGATAACTACAAGCCTAGGAAGAAAGACCCCCCCCATTTTGACAACAACGATGGTGAGGTTCAATATAAAGCCTGGAAGGAGCAGATCCTAGACAAATTTGAGGAAGATGCACCCCAGTTTACTTCTGCTCGATCCTACATGTCATACCTTTTCAATTGCACAAAGGGGGATGCCCAGAAGCACCTGTATCCACGATACACCCGGGACAAGAGGAACCAGAACCCCTTCACATCTTATGAGGATATGCTGGACACTCTTGACTCCATCTACCTGAATGCTTTCGAGGAACGCGACTCCAGGAGCGCGTACCGAGAGCTCAAGATGACAAACCGTCAAACATTCCAGGACTTCCAGACCCAGTTCCTCCATCTAGCAAATGCAGGACGTATCCCAGAGATTGACCGATTCGATGATATCTACGACAAGATGACGACTGCCCTCCAGGACAAACTCCTGATCCACAGACAGCTGTTGAACGGAGATTTCAACATGTTATGCACTATGGCTATTGGTGCAGACTCTGAGCTCAAACGTCTGAATGTACGCCGCACCTAGGAGTGTAGGGAACGGGAAGAGCGTTTGTCAAAGACCCCAGTATCCCGACCTGAGAACCGCTACCCTCAATCTCGACTGGACAATGCTGTGCAGAAGCCTGCTAGTGCTGGGTTTTCCCTTCTGCAACGCCCCTCCTCTGCTCCACCTAACAGAGCCCAGACCCAGACCCAGGTGGCCAAGCTACCAGAGCTTAAGTGCTATAACTGCTTTGAACCGGGTCATTTGTCACGCGACTGTCCAAAGCCAAAGCGTGCCACAGTCAATGATATCGAAGGAGACGAGTATGCGGATGTGCAGGAGGATATCGATTTGGAGGACCAGGGAAAAGAGGATGCCTAGGAGAAGACTCCTTCCTAGGCAAGCTTGGGGTTGATCTCTCTGGGATTGACCTAAGTCAGTTAATGGGTGGAAAGCACTTAGTTACGACATGTACACTATCAAAGAATGGATACAGTGTCTCAACAAAAGCCCTTATTGACAGTGGAGCAAATGGTTTTATTTTCATCGATACTCTCTGTGCAGCGGATATTGCCCAGTACCTTGGTCTCAAGACTCGACGCCTACCACAGCCTGCCGCTGTGAAGGGGTATGATGGCAAGTCTGAAAACGCAATTACACATTTCCTACTATTACACCTTACAGTGGACGGCCGCCGTTTTTACAATACTCCCCTCTTAATCCTGGACCTAGGGTCCCACGACCTGATCCTTGGCCGCGAGTGGCTGGCTAGATTCAAGATCCTAGTGGATTGCCACAACCACTGTCTCCACTGGCCATCTCACCTCCAACCATCCCACTCAGTTGTCAGGGAAATCACAGTTCCTCGACAGGGCCTACTACCCCAGCGAACTCTGCGGAACTATCAAGAGGATGCTGATGCAAGGGATCAGGCTTTTGAGGAAGAGGACAGGGTCCTAGGGATTTCGACTATTGCACAAATCCCTGGGCCGGCTCCAGCCACTGCCAACCCCCCCGATTCCGATACTGATAGCCCTGGGGACTCAGGAACTGAACTGGATTTGGACCCTGACAGTTCTACCGATTATACCGACAATGAGAGTGACCCAACACTGCCACTATCCCAGCCAGCCACCAAGACAAAGGACCCGCGATTTCCCCCGGCAGTGGGGTTAAACCCAAAGCTCGGGACAACCCATTTGAGGGATATACAGGAGAACCTGCGCAAGATGGAAGACAACCTTAAAGGTGTTGAGAAGCCGCCGGTGCTGCCATACAAGAAAAAGCCATTCCAGGCACCGCGGACCCCCTACCTTATCGACATCTGTGCCATTAACGCTGCAGGGTTCCATTACAATCTTATGCGCCCAGAGAATGAGTTATTTAGCACCTCTCTATATGAGATTGATCGGATCATTGAGTCCCGACAGGAAGTGGAAGATAGGGAGCCACAAGTCCCTGATGCTTATAGGGAGTTTGAGGACGTGTTCTCTAAGGAGGCATCAGACACACTGCCCCCCC
>JAXDGO010000208.1:0-2658 GCA_034665005.1 Solirubrobacteraceae bacterium
CCGCCGGCTTGATGCGGGCCGTATCGATGATCCGTCGGGCGCCGTCGGCATCGATGTCGGACAGGCCAATCGAGCGGGAAAGCCCCTCATCCACCAGGCTTTCCATCGCGGCCCAAGTTTCCTCCAACGTGACTCCGTCGTCGTAGATGACGGCTCCGTGCGCGTCGCGGGGATCTTGGTCGTCGCCGGGCTGGAACGCGAACGGCGTGTGCACCAGATATAGGTCGACCGCGTCGAGCCCCAGTCTGTTCAGGCTGGCCTGCAGCGCCGGCTGGACCCGTTCGGGTCGATGGTTGTTGTTCCACAGCTTGGTCGTCACAAACAGGTCCTCACGGCGGACCGTTCCCGCGGAGAACAGTTCCTTGAGCGCCGCGCCGACCTCCGCTTCGTTCTGGTACCGCTCGGCGGCGTCGAGGTGGCGGAAACCCACCTCGACCGCGGCCTTGACGGCGTCGCGCGTCTTGCGGTTGTCGGAAAGCGACGTCCCGAATCCGAGCGCCGGAATCTCGCTGCCGTTGTTCAACGCGAATTTCTGCTGATACAGCTTGTCAATTGTTGCCATGTTGTTCGGCCTCCTTGCTGGTAGGATTAGCGCGAAAGATGTTCCGCGTCAATCGATTTCGTTAGCTGGGCGGTTGCCTCGGCTGTGGTCCAGATGGCACTGGCGAGGAACCGGAAGTTCACCAGGGCGGCCAGGTAGCCATCGCCCTCGGGCAGGCGTGGACCCGCGGTGGCGTCCTTGACGACGGCGACCTCGAAGCCCTGCTCGATGAGTTCGCGCAGGTGGCCTTCGACGCACAGGTTGGCGGCCATTCCGGCCAGCACGACCTGGTTCACGCCGCGCTTGCGCAACTGGAGCACGAGGTCGTTGGACTCGGGGCCGACGATCTTGTGCGGAGAGGCGATCACGGTTTGCCCGTCGTGGATGTGGTGCTGGTAGGCGGGCAGGAAATCGGCACCGGAGCCGGCCAACCCGGCGGTCGTGTACGCGCCCTGGCGCCCGAACATGCCGACGGCGTTCATGAATTTCTCGAGCGGATCACCGAACAGCCATTGGCCGTCGGTTGGATAGAAGTAATGCGGCGATACCGCCACCATGATTCCGGCCAGCTTCGCGGCACAGAAGAGCTCGTCGATGTGAGCGACGGTGTTGTTGTCGCGGACGCTGTCACCGAACACCGGCCACGAAACCCCTTCGGGGCTAAGGAAATCGACTTGAGGATCGGTGATGACGAGTGCGGCATGCTGATGATCGAGCTCGAAGCCGGAGCTTGGCAATGCGGGGTTCTGCGGTTCGGCGTACGTGGTCAGGTCTGTCATCAGGGTGATCCTTACGCTCGTAGTGCCCAATCATAGATGACCAGTCGTCTATAAATCAAGAGGTGGCGACAAACCTTTTCTGACCGCAACGGATTAGCTCAGAAGTGCCGGCACGGTGATGGTTTCGAACCGTTCATACGGGGCGCGGCTGCGGGTCACCTTCCCGCGAACGGCTGCGCCCTCCCAGGACTCGATCAGCAGGGAGGCGAGCTCGGCCGCATCGAGGTCCGCTCGGATCCCGCCGGCACCGTCCTGCCCGGTACGCACACACGCTGTCAGTGCAGCGTCCCAGCGGTCGAGGATGCGGACGAGTTCGGCGCGTACCGATTCGCTGGAACCGCCGAGCTCGAGCGACAGGTTGCCGACCAGGCAGCCGAGGAGGAACTCGCCCGATTCGTGTTCGTCGGCGAGCGCGTGGAAGAAGCGGGTGATTCGCTCCTGGGCCAATCCATCCGCGGCAAGGATTGGTAGCAGCCGCATTTCGATGTCGGACCAGTAGTGGTTGAGGATCGCCGCGGCGAAGGCCTCTTTACTGGGGAAGTACGCGTAGAACGAACCTTTCGGGACACCGGCCGCATCGGTGATGTCCTTGACGCCACTGGCCGCGAAGCCGCGGGCGTGCACGAGGTCGAGTCCCGCCGCAAGCAGGCGGCGGCGCACCTCAGGGTTCGGCGGCCGTGGCATGCCATCAATATTAACTGACCGGTCGACTATGTTCGACCGAACGGACTAGCTGCGTGCGCCGGGCCCGGCCACCACCAAACCCGTGCAGCCGCTCCGGCAGCGGATCCGGTGGATAATTCTTCCGACCGTGTCCCCTCTGGAGGAGTACTGGTACCAGACGAGGGCGTCGGCAAGCCCATGGCACTTCCGGCATTTGTCGGTTTCACGTTTGTACATTGGCGTCCTCCTCCTGTGGGGCGGGGGGAATCGTTCAACGTTGGGCGACTTGAATTGAAATTACATCAGCATTATTGCTGTGGCGCTTTCCCGCGCCGAGAGTGTTTTATCTTTAACCGATAGGCAACATCGCCGCAGCTCAGCGGTGACACAATTGATACATAGGTGACCGAAAGCCCGGCCGAACCTCCCGCAGCCAGCGTCGATGTTGTTACGCCGACGAAGGGAGAAACGATGGCATTAAGCGCCATCAAGCTCCGTCGATTGCCGGGCTACGGCGTTATCTGGGAAATGGCAATTGCCGCAACTGGCATTGGCGCGGGCGTGGCAGCGCGGACCCGTGGTGCCCGCCGCCCCGCCTTGTAATACTTGACTGCGTGGTGTTGGCGGACCTTCCAGATGGCACCAGCAAGATCGCAGAATGCTGGAACCTGGTCG
>JAXDGO010000209.1:0-3928 GCA_034665005.1 Solirubrobacteraceae bacterium
CGGTGTAAAGGCCACATAACCTGGGAAGATGGATCATACCGTAGCGTAAGTGCCCATTCCCAGCCTCTCCAGCTGCTGGAACGAACATGGTCTGTTGGCCCAACCGGCTCCGGACAGTCACAGTTCACCGTCAGATTCTAACCGTATCCGGATTCTGCCAGCAGCTTTCCTCATCAAGATTAGGTGTGGATCGCACCAAACCATGATAGGAACAGCTGTTACGCCACCCCTCACTAATAATACGGTACGGTACGCTAGACACCTATAATACGCTACGATCAATTCTGAATGCTCAAATGATTATAATATATTGAATTCGACTATATACTCATCTAGCGCACCTGCCATTACATCTGCTTCTACCACCTCGCTGCAGCCGTCGCTGGTCTCCCCATTTTTGTATGTAGAATTGTAGGAAAGGTGGAAATCGTACGGACAAAGGCTCCTACTCGATCCAGGTCAGAAAATGAAGCAAAAGATATCTCACTGTGAACTGCGAAATGGCAACTCTAGCTCCCTATCCACCTCATCTAGGTCTAACCCGTCTAGCAACTGCGACGTCGCCTTGCCTCTGGGTATACCCTTTGATCGCTTTCGCGCCTTTGCCTCCTTTATTGCCTTTGCCTCGGCGGCGTGACGATCCTGCGATATCTGAGACTCGACCTTCTTAGTAGGGCGTCGTGATCGTGAGCTCGATACCGGCGGCGACGATGCAGATGGCTTTCCCAGACGACGAGCACACGGAGGAGGAGGGGGAAGGTTGTCTACCTTAGGGAGGTCGTCGGAGGACTCGAGAACATCGTCATCGCCGCTCGAACTGTCAGATGGTATTGAAATTGAAAGTAAGAGCTCAGGTTCGATCTGCGACTTTGGCTGGGAGGAGTGTTGGTATCCAGATATATCTTGGGGCTCGTCGTCTGTGAAATGATTGTCGATATCAATGAATCCATCAGACTCTTGACCCTTATCGTCATCGCCATCTCTGGTTACACTTGCTTGCCCCTGCTTCTCTATCTCTGATATGTCGTCCTCACTTATAGGAAGGTCATAATACGCAGCCGCTATTTGATCTTGAGCGGTTCTTTCGACCAAATTAGTGGCAAGGATCTGGTCGTTGGCGTTCTGAGCTAGCCTGGCTACGTTCTCAGCCTTCCTACGTGCATGTATTTGCCCTATCTCTTCTCTCTCTGCGATCTCTCTGCCTGTGAGGGCTCTTTTACGGCCAGGAAGATAGGTGAGCTTTGGTGGCACTAAAGGCTTTGGTAGACGTGGTGGATTTGCTTTAGTGGCGAGCAACTTGTCTTCTTGGCGGTGGGCAATCGTATTACTAACTGACTGGATCGCGGCAGCAAATTTGTGTGCCTCGCCGGCGGGAAGCTTCTGATGGAATTCAGCCATTTGAAATGCTGTATCCAAGATGACCTGACGACCACGATTTGCAAACTTGTGGCCCGAGTACCTCTCCGTGGCTGCTCTCTCCGGTGAGATTTCGCGTATAGTAACAGTATTAGAAAGGCTCATGACCCACTTCTCTGTTAATACAGACGGTCCATCATATAGCCAGCGTGGATGGAAGATCTCTAGGGGTACAGGGACGCCGTGATCATAAAAGTGAGCAAGCCAGCACTTACACGGAAGACCGTATCGTAGTGGAAGTGGACAGGAAAGCTGGCAACCAGCCTCTGGACTAAAGTCATAGTCGCGCTGTTCTATAGCCAAAGTATCTAAGTGAGACTTCGCCTCGATCAGCACACCCATCACTAGGTCTAGAGCTTCGTGTGTGATCTTTTTAATAACTAGCTCAAAGACCTCCTTGTCGACGAGTCGAGGTAGGCTCTCTCTCTGTCTATTAATACGATCGTCGACTTGTCGGCCTAGATCTTGGAGCCGAACAGTGATCTTCTCTACGGAACGGTATAGCGGTACGCTCTTGCTCAGACCCTTTTTGAAGGCTTGATGACCTTGCTCTCCACGTTGGCTTGAGTTCATACCAAGATTAGGGTACTGAGAGGTATAATAGCGGACAAAGGAGCTTTCTTTTGGCTTATAATAGTCGATCAAATAGGCTTGTTCGTCTTCCTCGAGCTCCTTTAAAAGCATATTACGCGACTTCTGAATAGCTTTAAGATCCATCGACTTTACCCACTTCCAGATTAAATCGACTAAATGATCACGAGCCTCCTTACGATACCCACTACGTATAAGCCTCTTTTTAATAGCCTCGACAGCGTGCCACTCACAGCGCTGTAAGATTATGACGTCGCCGCCGCCAACAAGCAAGTAGTCTTCGGTTTTGGCTACCCAGTCTACTACAATAGTATCCAAAGGCACTGGCCCTGGCGTAGGAGAACGCAACTCTTCATCTTCACTTTCCGCGGATACGGCACTAGCCTTGCGCGCTTTCTTAGCTTGTTCAGCTGCCAGTTGGGCCACGGCGGCAGTCAAACCTTTAGCAAAGTCCCCCACTATTACAGCCATCCCAGGACAGTCCCAGAAGAAGTGCTCCTCTAATATACTATCCACAAAGCGAAAGGTCTCGGCGGATTCAGAACAGATAAAGGCTTGGATAAGTGGGAAAGTCGTAAGCGTATTGTCGACGCCGTATACGATCTGTAAAGGCATATAACGCTCGTTGAGGTTAAAGGTTGCGTCGGTGATACCCGCAAAGCCAGATACAAAGCGTCGACCAAGGTTCACCTGTTCAGGAGTCCACCAAGCGATAGCTTTAATAACACGATCTTGCCCTCCGTCGTCCCTTGGTTCATATACTTCAAGCGTGTCGAACAGACAATTTGCGGACTCGACGTAGTTCTTGATCCAATGAGCTTCACTCTGATCTGTAAGTTGTCCTGACTCCGCCTTACGATGGAGGTTATAGAACTTCCTACGCCCAATTTGGAGGTCTTGCTTAGACAATACCTCTGACGCCGTTGCGTATCCGACACTGCCACGAAGATATTGGGCAGCGGCGAGAGCTTGGAAGTGGCCAGGACGTCGCCACTCGTGTGGGTGGAGTAGGAAAGGGTCGACGGCAGGAGGGTGGTTGTGAGTAGTGTTTTTGCAGTAATTAAAGACCCACTGTCCTCCTTCTCTCCTCAGACGGCTAATATAGACCTCATATTTACAGCCCCCCTCCCGGACGTGCGT
Organism: Solirubrobacteraceae bacterium; assembly: GCA_034665005.1. Classification (GTDB taxonomy): domain Bacteria; phylum Actinomycetota; class Thermoleophilia; order Solirubrobacterales; family Solirubrobacteraceae; genus Palsa-744. The sequence continues at coordinate 3,148 of JAXDGO010000209.1, forward strand.
AGCAGGTCGACGACGATCCTCTTCCGCGATATCGCGGGTATTACGGGTAGTAACCTGGTGATGGTAGCACTTATATCGCTTTCGTTGGTCGTTGGCGGAGGAGATGACGAAGGCGTAGTAGTTGACAAAGGCCCAGTCCTGTAATCGAGTATAGAAAGCCTCGGGGTCGGCAACGACCTCTCCTGCGACAGGAGCCTCGATATGGACAGTGGGAATAGCTTCAATAGCCTGAGCTAGCTGGCGATGGAGCGCTGGGGTGACGGTAGTCATGGCTGAAGCGTGTCGAGATTAGGAGGGCGACGGCGAGGTGCGATGGCGAGATCTAGCGGACTATGCAGGAAAGAAGAGTTTTCAATTGAAATTACAGTGGGAGATGCTGCGAAGGGTGTCGCGCAACAGCCCTGGTCAGGGCTCTTTGCCCTGATTGTCCACGATGGACGCATGAATGGTATTATTCAGTAACTACGATACTCGGCAGCGGTGAGGTTTATCGAGCTTTGCGCTAATCCACACCTAGACTTGATAAGAAGAGCCGCATCTTGGCATGCCGGGGGCTGCTCACCGCCCAAAATCTGACGGTGAACTGTGACTGTCCGGAGCCGGTTGGGGAGAAACCGCTGGAGGTTGCGGGGACATACCCGAATTCAGCGGGAAGCATTGTAGGGACAGTGTTCTGGAACAGTATTTGAGGCAACATGCTCCCAAAGAGCACTCATGGAGGAAAGGTCAGTGGCACATCTAGCAACTTGAGCGTGACGAGATTGCACCTTTGGATTGGTAT
>JAXDGO010000210.1:0-2693 GCA_034665005.1 Solirubrobacteraceae bacterium
TTCGTGCCTGGTGGATGCGCTCGAGACGGGAACGGGAAAAGCGGCGCGCTCACAATTTGGTCTAAGAAAATTTCCGGCCGCGGGAAAAACCGGCACGGCTTACGATTTTACCGATGCGCTCTTTGCCGGTTACAACAGTACTCTTACTTGCGCGGTCTGGGCCGGGTTCGATAAGCCGCAAAAAATTTATCGTGGCGCGTTTGGCCGGGAACTCGCATTGCCGGTGTGGGTCGATATCATGAACACGGCGGCCGCGCGTTATTCGCCGCGCGAGATCAAACGCCCGCCCGGTTTGAAAGATGTCGAGATTTGTTTGCGTTCAGGAATGCTCGCGACCGACAAATGTTACGACACGGTCAGAAGCGCGACGGGAGAGTCAGTTCAAAAGCGCACGACTTACACCGAAATTGCGACGCCGGCGCAAATGCCAACCGAAACCTGCAATATCCACGGTGAACCACGCGCGCCGGTGGTGGCGGACGCACCGGCCGCTTCAGTTCCGCGTGCCCAACTCGCGGCTGACTTAAGTGAAGTGAAACCGGTGGTGCTCAAGAGTCCGACGCTTTTAGCGGAAAACGATCCTTATAACTCGACGAGATCCGTTGCGAAGATCGATGCAGCCCCCGAAGAACCGGTCTCTGAAAAGGCGATCGCCCAAAAGATCGACAATCGACCGACGGGCGTAACTCGCGCCGAAGTTCTAAATCAAAAGGCCAACAAGCCGAACACCGACGATGACGGAAAACCAATTTTGAAAGCAATCCCGGTCCAACCGCAACCGAAGGAGACGCCAGTCGAGATCCGCCGCGCAGTTCCGGTTGGACCGATGGATGAAGTGGAAGAAGGAGCGTTATTGAAATCCGCCGCTCCTTCGCCAAACCGTTCCGACGACGAATAGAATGGCGTCGACCGACGCAACTGATTTTCGGCTGTGCGTCCTCAATCCGGGCGGACGCGATCTCGAGCAATATTTCGACGAGCCGGTCGGCCCGACTGACACCGGGCATGCGCCGGTCAATCTTCACGCCTTCGCCGCCTGCACGGGTGGCTCGTTTCACCGGGCGACAAAAAATGCGATCGAGGAAAAACGGCCGATTCTTCTTATCCTTCGCGGCAATTTCCGGGCGACCGAGCGCGCATTGGTTGCGTGCCAGAAGGAAAAACGGACCGTCGCGGTCGCATTAAAGGAAACCGGACTGCATCAAATTGCAGAACAATTACGCGATCCCGGCAGGCTCACGCGATTCATGCGGATTGTGGCGCAGGCAGACGGATGCATCGCCACAACTCCGGAAGCCGCTGAGATTTTTCGCCGCGCCCGACCCGAGCGCGATGCCACCACCGTCGCTTTTATTCCGACACCTTATCCGCTTGAAGATAAGCAGTGGAATTTTGTCGTTCCTCCTAATGGGCAATCGGGAATTTTTATTGGGACGCGTGAATGGGATGTGCCGTCGCGCAACCACCTCTCGGCGCTTCTCCTCGCGCGAGAAATTTGCGCGGCGAGCGGCGAACCCGTTACCGTTTTCAATCTCGATGGCCGAAAGGGCGGAAAACTTTTAGCCGAGTTGCAATTCCCGCCGGGAAAATTGCGAGTCCACGACAAGCGCGAACCCTACGCCGATTATTTGCGCGAAGTCGCAAAACACAAAATCGTCCTCCAACTCGATCGCAGTCGCGTGCCGGGACAAGTGGCGGGCGACGCACTCCTCTGTCGCACGATTTGCGTCGGTGGCGACGGCGCGATTGACCGGCTCGCATTTGCCAATTTCTGCGGAGAAGGACGAACCGCCGCCCAACTCAAAACTGTCGCTTTGGAATTACTCAAGAACACCGCCGTCCGTGCGACCGCGATTGTCGAAACCCAATGGCGCGCGGCTGAGCGCATTTCGTTTCCTGCGATCCAGAAACAGTTGGCGGTTTTCTTCGATCGGATTGAGAAAGGCGGGGTTGATCTTCAACCGACCTTGCCAATCATTCCCAGATAAATTTCTTCGAGCCGGCGGACTTGATTTTGCTGATCGAATTTCTGCGCCACCGCATTCGCGCCGTTTCGAGCCAGTCTTGCGAGAAGATCTCGATCTTGCACTGCCTTCAGTAAAGCCTGGGAGAGCGCCTCATAATCGCGCTCCGGGACCAAAATTCCGCTGACGCCGTTTGCAATTGCGTCCGGAATTCCGCCGTGATCGGTCGCGAACACCGGAAGGCCGGTCGCCATCGCCTCCAGCATTGCATTGGGAATGCCTTCTTGGTTTCCGTCGCTGCCAGTTTCGCTCGGATGCAGAAAAATGTGCGATGCGTAATAGATCTCGCGCAATTTATCCGACGCCAGAAAGCCCGGAAGCGCCACCCGATCGTTAATCTTGAGCTTGCGCGTCAGCTCCTGGAGCTCCTCCCGCATCGGACCTGTGCCGGCAATGGTCAGTGTCGCTCGCGGATAATGACCGAGAAACTGAGTGAACGCGTGCAGCGTTGTGGCCAGACCTTTCTTTTGAACGAGACGGCTGGCGTGGAGAAAACGCCATTCGCCATTCGCTGGAAACTCGCGCTCGCGAAATGGAAATTCCTCAAACGGAATGCCGGTCCGAACGATATCGATCTTGTTTTCCTCGCAGCCGAGTTCGATCACGGCGCGTTGCAATGAGGCCGAGCGGACGAAAACTCGGGTTGCGGCGGCGAGCATCTGCTTGGTC
>JAXDGO010000211.1:0-3151 GCA_034665005.1 Solirubrobacteraceae bacterium
CAAGGCGCGGCAGGCTGTGCGATAACGTTGCAGCCAAAACAATCTTGTCTAAGCCCTGCGCTGGCCCGCGGCGATGAAACCGTTGACGCGAAACTCGCGCTGGCCATAACGCAACGCGCTGCCGTCGCCGACGCCGCGCGGCCATGCTGTTCTGGGCATTGCTCACGTCTGGCCAGATCAACATGCGCAAGGTCGATGGCTGGCAAACGCTCGCCACAACGACCATCGATCAGCCAATTGACCTTGCCGCGTGAAACGATAACTTTATGTCGCTGGAGATTGCGCCACATCGAATTCCAACATAAAGCGCGACGGCACCGAGTCGTGAATTCGCTGCCAATGTGGTCGTCATCCGCGGGCCACTGCTTGGCTTACCGAAGGGGAAACTTATCATGGTCAAAAAACGCGAAACAAAGGTCGCCGAGCTTCGGGATCAGACGGCCGCCAGCCGGCGCGACTTCGTCAAGGCGGGCGCTGCCGCCGGATTGGGCGCGGCCATCCTGTCGGCCCCTGGCAACGCACAGGCACAACGGGCCCCCGCTGACATTCGCTGGGACTACGAGGCGGATGTGATCGTGTGCGGCTCCGGTGGGACCGGAATCGTGGCGGCGAAACGCGCACATGACCTGGGCGCCGATGTGCTGGTTCTGGAGCAGAACTTCGATATCGGTGGCAAATTGTCGCACAACGGCGGACAGTCGTCGTTCGGCGGCGGCGACCCCATCCAGGAGCGCGACCGACTCGGCCTTCCCGACCCCGACAAATGGCTGACCGCCCCGCTGACGCCGGCCGCGGATCTGACCGACGACCCCGAGACGCTGTTCATCGACACGACCGACTGGTCGGTCGTCAACGACCACGCGGTTGCCGAATATCGCTACAACGATCGCGCACTCCAGCGCGGGTGGGCCGACAACGCGGCCGCGACCCGCCAGTTCCTGATGGACAACCACGTTCGCTGGGCGCGCATTAGCGGTACCCACCAGGGCGGCGGCATGACCAAGGCGCGGGCCGCTCGTTCGATCATGAAGCTCGGCAACAAGACGGACATCGAGGCGGGGACGATCACCTCGGCAGACGCCGGCAGCATGGAGGAGGAAAGACAATCACTCTTCAACCCCAGCACCTGCGGTGGCCCCGGCGCGCGGGCCGACGCCGTTGGTGCTCCTAACTGCATAAGCGGCGGCTTCGTCATCTCGCGCTCCGTTGAATACAGCGCCCGCAAGGCGGGCGTCAGGTTCATGCTCAATCGGCACCTGGACGAAATCATCCGCGAGGGTCGCGATTCGGGCAGGGTTATCGGTGTCAAGGCAAGCTACACGCCGCGCTTCAGTCCCAAGACTGGCAAACGGCTGGAGAGCTACTGGAGCAACGGCAATATCGACGAAACCAAGCAGGTCATCTACATCCGCGCTCGCAGGGCAGTGATCGTGGGGACCGGTGGCTATATGGGCAACGTTCCCTTCCGCACCAGTTTCGACCCGCGGATGAGCGAACCTTCGATGCAGTACGGCACCGGCCTGATGGGTCCTCTCCACGAGGACGCGAGCGGCATCCTGGCTGGCATGAAGGTCGGGGCGGGCCTCGGCGGTCTTTACCAGGCCAACCTTCACGCCAACACGGCCCTGCGCCTTCAGAACGTTCTGGCCTGCACCGACATTTACGACAGGGTGATGCCGGGGCACCCGGCGTTCGAGTTCATCCGTTCCTACGGCATCTCGATCGGCACCACAGGCTGGGAATACATCATTGCCGTCAACCAGGTCGGCAAGCGCTTCCACGACGAGGTGTCGACCGGCGCCCAGCGCGGTGCCGAGGCCCAATATCCCCCGGGCTCGTCAGGGACCAAAAAGCCCTTCACCCCGCTCGATTGGCGGAACGCCAGCGTGGCCCAAGTCCGCTCGGCTTTTGCCTGGGGATCGGGCTCGGACGCGGCGCTGGCCATGAACGAAGGCTCGCGCGCTCCGGACTACTCCTCGGGGCCGGTCTGGGCAATCTTCGACCAGGCAGCGGTCGATGCCAATGGCTGGCAGCTTCGGCACCCCTATATCGCCGATCCCCCGAACGGGACCTTCTTCAAGGCGGATACGATCGCTGAACTTGCCCGGTTGGTGGTAGGCAACCGGTTCCAGCACATGCCGCTCAAGTATCTCGAGCAAACCGTCGCCAGGTTCAACGGCTTCGTCGCCGCCGGCAAGGACACCGACTTCGAGAAGCGGGCCATGCACAGGATCGACAAGGCGCCCTTCTATGCCGCGCTGATCCCGTTTGCCGTCAACGATTCCATTGGCGGACTGAAAATCGACGGGCATTGCCAGGTCATCGACATCTATGGGAAGCCGATTCCGGGTCTTTTTGCCGGCGGCGAGGCCTCCGGCGGCGGCCGGGCGCATGGCATCGGCCGCGCGTGTGTCCATGGCTATATGGCGGGGACGTACGCGGCTGCCGAACCGGCCACCTGACCTAACGGCGCGTGGTGTCGGCGGGCCGGGTGGCCCGCCGACACGCCCCACCGTCGGCGAAGGCGCTATGTGGGCTCGTTCGGAAGCAACCGGGCCGAAGCATTTTCCGGATAAGGAACCTATCCATGAATGGTCAGGAAGCCGTTCTTTTCCCTGTCTCCCTGAGCCTGTCGATTTCGCCCCAGGAAGCCGATGCCGGCACTGCGCTGACCCTCAAAGCCGTGGCGGAATGTCCCGAACAATACGATCTTTCGGGTGATCCGGTCTTGTTCCTCGACGCGACCGGCCACGAAGTCGGCAGAGCGCCGCTCGCAGCCCTCGAGGGAAACGATTTCGGCGCAGAGATCACCGTCACCGCCCCGATCGAACTCGGCGAATACGGATACAGCATTGTGCTGATGCCCGCCGACGACGACGGCGTCGCCCACGCAGGAGCCAAGGCTGGGGCCCGCTGCACGGTCAAAGCCCACGACGTCCATCTCAATGCGTGGGACCTCCCGTCGGCGATCACGGCTGGCGAGGCCTTCAGATTCCATGTCGGCATGAAGTGCTCCAATGGTTGCAAGCTCGACGGCGGTGCCTTCACTGTCCGTGACGAGCGCGGTACCATCGTTGCTTCCGGCAGACTTCCCGGCGCAATCTGGCCGCGGTCCGGCGCGCTCCAATACGCCGAGGTCCGCGCTGTCGCG
>JAXDGO010000212.1:0-9346 GCA_034665005.1 Solirubrobacteraceae bacterium
CCTAGTATTAGTAAGCCCTCGGGAATTATCTCCCAGCCGGGCACTTAATGAAATCCACAACTTTTATACGGCTCTTGACTTCGACCCTGTGCGCCATTGAAAATCGATCGCTAGCTAGATCGAGATACTTCTATTTGATCTTTGAAACCTATACTTGCTATTAGTTTCTTTTCAGCTCTGTTACAGTCCGTTGTGGACTCCTACAGATTGGTGACGTCATACGCACCAGCTGCAGGACCAATTTGAACCTATTCAGAAATCATCAAAGTCCAAACAAAAGGTTATCTACCTGTTTCTTTTGCTCTTTATGGGTCGAGAATCCAATATAATACAACAACGACGGCTACAGCCACAGCAGTACTGAGCACATAAGGTGACGAAAAACATGGTACCAACACCAAATACCTATTCTCCAGTGTTGCCAGTAGTAATACTGCAGTACAAAAGCTCGGGCCACATTTTAGCGAGCCGTATGAATTCTGAGGTTGAGCAGGGGTATTTTTGGTGTATTCCGTACAAAACGGTACAAATACTGCAGTATTACTGCCGTAAAAGTACAAGAAAATCCTGCTGACTTATCAAACAGTACGTACGAAGCCCAAAATTTTGTACTACTGGCAACACTGGAAGCGGCGTCTGATACACGTGCTAGCAACAATAAGAGACAGAATACCGACAAAGAAGGGGGGTCTACAAGGAGACAGGAGATGGGAGGCAAGGCAAGGAATCAGATTAGCTCTATACAGATTAGATATACAAGAATTGGATCCTTAAATATCTCCTGCTGCTGCCCTGCCTCTCCTAGGCACGACTACTCCACCGTTCTTCTGACGAACGTAGTCCTTGTAGAACTTGTCAAGGGAGCGAGATCCTCGCTCTCTCTCAACAAGCTCTACGGCTGCCTCAGTAGAACAGCCCTGAGAGATCCGCTCGTAGACCTTCTCAATGAGGGGTCTACGAGCAGAGAACCACCTCCCCACCTTCCCTTCCCTTCTCCAGTCCTTTCCCCAATCCTTCTCCAAGGCCTCTACAGCTGGCTGTCCCCCCATACCCTCCTTCCAGGCCCTCCACAGGTCTCCTATTGTATGCAGTGCCGGCAGTCGAAACGACGGTGGCTGTGCTGGTGATGGTGGCAGCCGCGAGGTTGGCAGCCCAATACCCTTGTCCTGGCCCTCTGTAGGGGCTCTGAAGGCTGCTGTCACTGCCACCCCTGACTGCATGATATTTGAAGCCTCCTGCTGAGATGAGGCTCCACGTGTGTCTGCAGCTGCAGCTGTTAAAGGGCCAGAGGGGGGGTGCCCGAATTGGATCGTTAGTGGCAGCTGACCGCCACTTGTCAGGTTGCTGAACGACGTAGCAATGGCTGCTACATTGTTCATCTGCTGTATTAGGGCAGAGAGCTGGACATTCAGTGCAGCATGCAGGTGCTGTGCCTGATGGTGGAGAGAGTCACGGGTATTGTACACCGCATGACTGACCTCAGGGAGGACCTGCTCAAGGAGCAGGCTCCGTGAGTACTCAGGATCAAGCACTGCAGCCCTAACAACCTCTAAGTAGGGTATCCAGCTAGGCATGCTAAATACCTCATGCTGGAAGAATGGTAGGTCAGGATAATCAGGCTGTAGGACTGCTAGGTCCTGTAGCAAGACAACTCTCAGGTGACACAGGAGGGCAAGAAAGCCCTGCCCAGCAACATCATCCTCGTCCAGGCCTCCCTCTTCCCACGTCTTCCGTAAGGAGCGCTTGCGGAAGCGCTCCTCCCATTCCTCCACCCATGGCCAGATCTTCTGGAGGAGCTCAGGCGGGGGCACTACCTGAGCTCGAGGGAGGAAGTAGCCACCCTCCTCACTAGTAAACCCAGCAACACGCCGCATGAACTTCTTAGGCAGGTGGGAGAGGTAGGCATCGACCATTGTCTCTGATGCCCAGCGGCCAGCTCGTCGTAACTGTAGGAAGATGTATTAGTTGCTTGCTCTAGAAGCGTAAAATAAAAAGAACTTTAAAGAAGGACTTGCCTGCTCCTCGTCAACTCCATGCAGCTCCCCTGATCGGACCCCACACCCACGCATAGCATGGGTCTTCTTGACTGAATGGATGCCAGCTGCAGCAAAGGCCCTCCACACAGCCTCGTATTGTGCAGGGTAGGAGAGCTGCTCCTTCTCCTTTCCAGGGCGTGCCACTAGCAGCTTGGTCCGGTACCAGGACCTCCTGCTTCTGAAATTGGGTGGTGCCTCTCCTCTAAGAGACCACCGTGCAAAGAAGTACTGTGCCATAGCACTATGCGAGCATAAGAGTGGGTCTTTGTGGCGCAGGGCACCCATAAACTGCTTCTTGCCAGACTTGTTAGTCTTCCCTCTTGAAATAGTGAAGACAACAGCCTGGCATGGGGTCGGCCCCTCTATAGGAGGGTAGGTGAGCAGGGCAAGGTCTGCCAACTCCCCCTCGCGGCGATTCTCGCCCCTTAAGACATAGAAATGGCCCATAAGGACATCGAGGCGTGTGCGAAGGAAGTGAGGATAAGTGTGCGACTGCTGGCAGGCACTCTTAAGCAGATGCCGCTGTAGTGAGAGGAACTCCTTATCACTATAGCCAGCATTGATGCCACCTGCCCCGCGGTCTATAAAGGCCTCTCGATCCCGTGTATCCTGTGCCTCCTTAGTCTGCCTAACAATATCTCTAAGGACACCACCACGAGGATGCCGGAGAGTATTATGGCCTAGCGCTTGCTGGACCTTGTATAATTGCAGCACAGCTGCAATATACGAGTCAACAGTCCCTGCTTTCAAGAATCTGTCAGTAGTAGCAGTAGTGGTCTCCTCATCATCTCCTCCTTTCCCAGCCTCCACGGCCCTGTCGTCAGCCAGCATAGCTGGGAGCTCCTCAAGGAGCTCCTCTACAGGCATCTCTAACCCCTCGGCCAGCTGCCTGACCTGTGGGTCAAGAGCAAGCCCCTTGCCATTTCCCTTCCTCCTCTTCTGCCGGAGCACTGCAGGGTTGACTGCATCTCCCTTCCTCTTCCGGGTCGGCTTTTCAGGGACCCGGAGCTGAAGGACAACCTCCTGTAGCCATAGTACTAGCTTCTCCTCTGAGACAAGGACGCCATCGTCGAACTGGCGATCAGTACAGAACTCTCGCCAGAGCTTCTGTGCCTTGGCATAAGACCGAGCCGTGTTGGCTGGCTGGTTAGCAATGCTAGCAGTGATGGCATTGTTAACAGCGGCCGAGAGCGCAGCACGATTACTCTGTGAGCGCTCAAGCATGAGCAGCTCAGCCTCAGTAGGGCCCTTCCTTGCAGGACCACCTCCGAAGATCCTATGCAGAGGCATCGCGGTCTGATTGGGCAGTGGTAGCGATGATGGTGGCCCTGAACGCGGTCTGCGCAGGGGGCGTACGTGTAATCTGACGACAGCGACGTCAAGTTGGTATAGCCGAGCGCGTCGGCGATAGCTCGAGTGGCAGTAGGCATGGTGGAGGTCAGTCTAGATAGCTAGAAAGATGGGGCAGACTCACTCTGGACGCATCGAGGTCGTTGAATATAGTAGTAGTTCAGATGATAAGTGATTGATAAGTAAATTACTATGGCGGGCGGCGCTTACCCGAACCCCTTATCGTGCGTAATTTTCGCCGGTGATAAAGCGCGCTCGGCCGTGGGTAACGTTACCCGCGTTACCCGAGCCATCGATAAGTGGTTATATAGCCATATCCATATGCAGAGTCACGTGTGGTGACTAATTTCGGCCATAAGGGCCACTACCCCTGTCATGGTTTTAACACTCCCCCTGGCACTTAGGGCCGCTGTTTAGGGCTTGAATGAGGTTCAAAAGAGCGTGCCTTTAACGTTGAATATAAGAAGAGAGTTAAGGAGCGGACGAGGTTATCGAGCCCCTCAGTGGTTTAGTCTGTCAATTCAGACTATATAGGTCCAACACCCATTTTCTTGAGTAGTGGACCAAAAACAGATGGTTTCAATGGTTTAGTTAGTATATCAGCGACCATATCCTTCGTAGGAACGTGCTGAATACTGATTAAGTTGTCAGCTAAAAGCTGACGAATATAGTGGTACCGGGTGTCAATATGCTTCGATCTTTTGTGGAATTCAGGGTTCCTGGCTAGAGCAATAGACCCTTCATTATCCCCTCGAAGAGTGATTGGAAGGTGATCCTTAGGCCAGAGAATATAGAGGATTTCGTGCAAAAAGACGGCTTCCTTTCCACCTTCACAGGCCGCAATATACTCGGCTTCAGTGGTGGCGTTGACGTTTGACGTCTGTTTGATACTGGCCCAGGAAACGGCTCCTCCGTTCAATATAAAGACGTACCCAAAATGGCACCGGCGATCCTCAGTGGATGCCGCATAGTCAGAGTCTGAATATCCGATCAATTGACCTAGGTCTAGGTCGGATTCAGGTTCGGGTCCCTTATTAGGGCCCTTGAAGGTGATGCCGTAGTCGATCGTGCCGGCTAGGTATCGAAACACCCTGCAGATCCCATTCCAGTTAGAAACGGATGGGTCCACTAAAAACTGGGCATATTTGTTGACTTCGAATTGAAAGTCTGGTCTAGTTAGACCTGCTAAGTACTGAAGTGATCCCACTGCCTCTTGATATAGGCGTTGATCACACCTCTGATCGGGAGGTTCGGCCTTTTGCATGTGGTTATAGTTATCCGACGGTGACGATATTGACACTGCATCTAGCATGCCGAATCGGCTCAATACCTCCCTGGCGTACTGAGATTGACTAAGAGTGATATCACCAGTGGTTCGATCCCTAGTGATTCTCATCCCTAGAAAGAAGTTAAGCTCCCCTAGATCCTTCATCTTGAATCGCTGAGACAGGGCCTGTTTTGTGGCCTTCACAGCCTCCTTATCGATGCCGCCGATGATTAGGTCGTCGACGTGGAATCCAATCACCACATGTGTTTTTGGGTGCTTGAAAAGCCCAGGATCCTTAGTAGGTCGAAAACCCAGCTTCCTGAATTGAGAGACTAGTACTAGATACCAGTTCCTCGCGGACTGTTTCAGCCCATATAGGCCTTTGCGGATATGGCAACACTTTCCGTCCTGGCCATCAACCCCCTCAGGGATAGTCATATAGATATCTTCTGATATCACAGATTCAAGGAATGCGTTGTCCACATCCATGTGTTCAAGTGCCCAGTCAAAACGGGCGGCGACGGCAAGTATTAGTCTAAAAGACTCTTTTCGCATGGTCGGTGAGAATGTCTCGTCAAAGTCTTGGCCTCTTATTTGAGTAAAGCCTCTAGCAACTAGTCGTGCCTTGAATCGATCAATTCGCCCGTCTGAAGTATATTTTACCTTAAACACCCACTTATTATCCACCAGGTTGGTGCCTCCTGGGATATCAACGTAGTCCCAGGTGCCTCTAGCTAACAGGGCTAGCACTTCGGCTTTAATGGCTTCCTTCCATTCCCTACCATATCGTTTGTCCATTATGGCCTGTTTATAGGTCTTAGGTTCAACGATTGGAGGTATCGGTGGTTGCAACAGGTGCTCAGGTTGTTCTTCAGCAAATCGAGCCTGATCCTTCTTCTCACGTAGAGGTGGATCGTATCGTTCAGGGGCGCCTTTTCGTGGCCTTGAACTTCGTCGTACAAATGGATCCCTTGAAACGGGTCTAACTGGGGGAAAACCAGGGTTCCTAGAGCCGACGTCAACGACGATTGTATCGTCATCTTCAGGGTCAACGTCTGATTCGTCAGGGTCGGCTTGATTAACCCCCCCTAGCTGAGCATCTGGGGCATCGCTAGGTAGTTGATTTTCGTCGATTTCGACGAGTCTGCTGGAGGTGTGATTTTCACCTTCATTTTGGCTGATCGGAGCAGCCGAATCCCCTAAAATAGGGTCATTTTGGGTGGTAAAAACCTCGCCGGCGCTGCGCGTAGCAGCAACCGTGTTTGAGTCGATGTTGTGATCAGACTCAATTGCCGAAATTGGCATAATAGGTGATTCAGGAGCGATTTCAACGCTTAACTCGACGACCTGGTTATCTTCCAGTTCATCCTCACCTTCTGGGATCCTTAGGGCGAATTGACCACTGTCAATTGGTCCCCACGTCTCGTTCTCGAAGAAGTCAACGTTAATTGATCGTTCAATTTTCCCTGTTTCGGGATTAAAAAGACGATATTGATGTAACGCCGACTCGTAGCCGACGAATATTCGGGGTTCTCCTACGGCGTCCAACTTATGACGCGTTTCTTTAGGTACATAGGTGTAGTAAAGACATCCCCAGACCCTGAATTTAGCCAAATTCGGCTTCTTACCAAACCACCGTTCGTGCGGGCTGGTGTCGGTAGGTGAATTGCCATGAGTTGGCAAGTGATTTTTTGTGTGATTTGCAGCCAAAATAGCTTCTCCCCACATTTGCTGAGGCAAATCGGCATCTAGCAACATCGATCGGGCCATAGTTACCAGTGTTCGGTTTAGACGTTCAGCAATTCCATTTTGCTCTGGAGTATATGGAACCGTGAATTCGCAGTGGATCTTGAAATCGTCAGTTAGAGTCTTGCCTAGGGCCTTGAACTCTAAGGCATTATCAAGCCGAATTGTCTTGATATTGTCGTCGGCCTGTAGTTCAATATATGCCTTCCACTGTTTGAAGATCTTATAAACGTCATCCCTGTTGACCATCAAGAAAACCCAGCTCATGCGGGTAAACTCGTCAGTGATAGTGAAGAAGTAACGGTACCCGTCGTAGGTTGGGATATAATAAGGCCCCCATGTATCACAGTGGATTCGATGTAGTTTTGCCGTAACCTGATATCCAGGCTTCTTATTGATAATTCGGATCAATTTGCTCCTGGCACAGGTATGGCAGGGCCTGGACTGTGATATTGGCTGCAGATTGTGTCTAATACCATCGGCATGGGTACCCAATTGACCCATTCTAGGTCCCCCTAAGTGCCCTAGACGCCGGTGGATTAATTGACTGTACTCGGTGGAGCTCAATTCGGCTTCCCCCTTTTTATATTGAGGCCGTAGTCGAGCCGCAAAAGCTTTTATCCGAGTTCTAACGACGTCTCTTAATTCGAAGACATCGTCGATTAGAACCCCGTGAGCCATGATTCGGCCACGTTGAAGGATATCGACGCCCCCTGCTCTAAACTGGCATATATAGCCCTTCTGAATCAGCTTTCCAACTGATATCAGGTGGCACTTGAGAGCGGGTACGTATAAAACGTCCTGGAGTTGGACGGATTTGCCATCCTGAAGGGTAATAACGACTGTGCCGATACCCATCGAGGCAAGAAGAGTGCCATTCCCAACCTCAACATCCCTTCGATCCGAGTAGTTAATGTACTCGAAAAGGGCCTTATTATAGGTCATATGGGACGACGCACAGGAATCGATATGCCATGTGTCTTGGGTGGTTGGTTGGTTGGCTACCCACCAGGCTGTTTCGATGCCGGTGGATTTTCTGGCCACGTTGGCCTTTTCAGTGACCTTTTCGGTCGTATCTGAGGATCCTGAGGATGCCTCTTTGAGCTCTTTAGACCTCTTTTGGAGGTGAGCTCTACCCTCTTCAGTGGCTAACCATATGTAGCACATAGTGTCTCTGTGGCCCTTTTTGTTGCAGTGCTTGCAGGGCTGATTCCTGTCCCAGCGGGCCGATTTTTTCGAGTTCGAATTAGAATTAGAACCGGATCTCTGGGATACACCAGATCCACTTGATCGTGCCGCATTGCCCTTTTCGGGCCTGTTGCCAGCGGCATGGAACTGTTTCTGCTCACGTAGTCGGTTCAGCACCGATTCGTAGGGTGGTGTCACCTCATTAGACATGAATATGTCGATCTGGGTGACCAAATCCTTATCCCCACGGAACAGTTCGAGCAGTCTGAAAGTCTTGTGAAGCTCTGTAGGCTTGTCTGGGAAGGAAATATCCGCTATTTGCTGTTGAAGAGTGTTTAATTCGGCAGATAGTCCATCAATAGTGTCGCCCTGGTTCCACTTTCGACTATAAAACTGGCGGATAAGGCTCATTAAATGGGCCTTCCCCTTGCCTTTATGGACTGTCTGAAGAAGCTTCCATGCCCCATAAGCTGATCTGGCGTCGGCGATTAGGTCGAAGTTAGACGCACTGCACAGAGACTTAATCATGTAGAGCGCCGCGGCATTATCAGCCTTGATTTCGGCGTCTAATTTAGTCAAGTGGGTGATATGGGGCTTTGAATCGATTAAGGTTAACGACTCAGTTGATTTGACAATACCACTACCACCGGCCTCGTCCTGGATGGTATATGCTATACCTAGTGCCTCAAAAGCGTCCTGAACAAGGGTGCTCCAACGGCGGTAGTTCTTGTCGTCCAACTTATCGATTCGAGGGACAGTCAGATTACTACGTTCCTTAAAGGTAACAGTAGTAGTATTGTCATTGCTGACGATATTGTCGTTGCCAGTAGTGTTATCGTTGTCAGTGGGGTTATTGTTGCCACCACTACGTTCACCACCTTGGCTTGACTCAGATGCCATAATGACGGATAAAACAGTGATATATGCTTAAAGAGGATCAATATCGATGGGTTCCAGACACACTGTTATTGTGTGCGATTGAAGCTGGTCTTTTCAACGAAGTGGTCAGTCTTATTGAGTAAGAAAGAAGGAGGTAGGAGGTCGAAGGTCCAGCTTATATAGACGTAGAAGCCTCCTCGGTTAACCTCGAATAGGGGCTTCACATGCCCGAATATTCGACCAAAAGAGGGGTCGAATAGATCGTCAGAAGGGTAAAACGACGATGACGAGTCTTACAGACTCTATGGGAGGTGGACTCAAGCCGTTCAGTGGCTCGATATGGGAAATTCGGACCGTAGAGGGGTGATTATAGGCCGAATAATGGCTCAATATCACCACCGAGGTCTCCTAAAGCTCCATTGCTCCGAAAATGAGGGGATAACCAATCCCTCGGCACTGGATATTTAGTGCTAATTGGTCACGGAGAAGATGCCGTCGTCGTCGAGGGCTTCCGTGATAAGAGGGGCAATCGTCTTGGTGGTGGTCAGCAAGAGACGATCAGTGCCAAAAGCCTCGGCATGCGAGTGCTCGAATTCGGGGGCATTGAATCCTCTTTGGTGTAGGATTCTGAGCGTACTCGTGCCAAGTATATCCTCAGTTGAGGTTCGAATCGACTCCCAATATCCTGTATATGGGGATATTGCCCTGGATTCGAAGTATAACGGCTCCTAATAGGCCTTTCCGGGCTCATAACCTGTTAGATTATTAGCGTGAAAGCTTATTAATCAACAGCGCAGGGATTCCAATTGGAGCAATAACAGGATCAATAAGACCTGATTCAAAGGGTTGAAAAGGAGTTATATTCTGTACTATGTAGCTA
>JAXDGO010000213.1:0-2922 GCA_034665005.1 Solirubrobacteraceae bacterium
TGTTTCATGCGGTGGCCTCGAAAGAACGCTTGCGGACGCAAGTTGGTTTTGAGTTGAAGGATGGCACCCTGGGTTGAGACGGCGGCGCAAGGCCGCTTCATGCGGGCGCCGCGGTTGGTCTGTCAGCCTCCATGATGCTGAGAAATCGCGCCGTGACCGGATTGCGCGGGCTGGTAAGAACCTCGTGCGCAGGTCCCTCTTCGACAATCGAACCGCCGCTGAGAAAGACCACGCGGTCGGCGACTTCGTCGGCGAACCGCAGCTGGTGGGTCGAGATGATCATGGTCAGGCCATCCTCGACCGTGAGGCGCCGGATCACCTCCAGCACTTCATTGACCAGTTCCGGATCGAGCGCCGAGGTCGGCTCATCGAGCAGCAGCACGCTCGGGTTCGGGGCAATCGCGCGCGCGATCGCAACGCGCTGCTGCTGGCCGCCGGACAAATGTCTCGGCAGCGCGTCAGCGCGATGACTAAGGCCGACGCGTTCGAGAAGCTGCAGCGCGCGTCGATCTGCGTCGATCCGCGAAACGCCATGAACCCAGCGCAGCGGGCCAGCGACATTCTCCAGCGCAGTCAGATGACCGAACAGATTGAATTGCTGGAACACCATGCCGACGCCGACGCTGGCTCGCTCGTTTGCCATGTCACGCGGCGAAAGTGGTTTGCCGTCTTCCCGAAAGCCGATCCGACGGCCGCCGATCTTCACGGTACCGGCGTCCCAGCCCTCCAGATGATTGATACATCGCAACAGCGTGCTCTTGCCCGACCCGCTTGGACCCAGCAATGCAACCACTTCGCCGAGGCGTACCGTCATGTTGACCCCGGCGAGAACGACCTGGCGGTCGTAGGCTTTGAACAAGCCATTGACGTCGACGGCGACGTTGTTGCGCGTGAGAGTCGCCGATCGTCTTGTCCGGTCCGACCTCGATGCTTTGACGTCAGGCGTCGGGTACTGGATCACTTCGGCGGATCGTGCTTCGGGGGGAGAAAGTGGTGCGGCCACGATCGGCTCCAGCACAAGGGGCGAACGATACCAAGGCATCAAGCGGATGAGGCGATTTGGCGTCGCAGGCCGGTCGAGATCGAGCGCCCGCTCCACGAATAACTGGACCACGCTGACCCCCGTGGTGAGCACCAGATAGATCAGGCCGGATGCGAAGAAGATCGAAAAAAAATCGAATGTCGAAGACGCGAGCTGCGTGCTTCTCAGTGTCAGCTCCTGCACAGAAATGACGCTTGCCAACGACGAGTTTTTCAGGGCGCTGACGGTTTCATTGCCGAAGGCGGGAATCATCGTGCGAATGGCCTGAGGCGCGATGATGCGCCGCATCAGCAGTGAAGGAGTCATGCCGAGCGCCTGGCCGGCCAAAACCTGTCCGCTGTCGACGCCGAGCACGCCGGCGCGAAGCATCTCGGCAATGAACGGTGCCTCATTGGCAGCTAACGCAAGGCCTGCGGCGCCAATCGCGCTGAGCTTGAGGCCAATCTGGGGCAGGGCGTCATAGACGAACACCATCTGGAGGATCAGTGGCGTGCCGCGAAAAATCACCGTGTAGCCCCGGGCGAATGCAGCCAGAACCCAAAAGCGACTGAGCTGCATCGCCGCGAGCAGAAGACCCAGTATCAACCCGCCGGCCAGCCCGAGGGCAGTCACCACGACGGTGAACCAGATGCCCTCGAGCAAATACGGCAGACTGAGATAGTGCGCGAACAGCGACATTACTTGACCGAAAGAATGTCCGGCTCCTTGAAGTTATTGACATCGAGATTCCACTTCTTGAGCAGATCCATGTGAATGCCGGCCTTCTGAACTTCGATCAGCGCGGCCATCACGGCGTCACGGAATTCAGGCTTGTTCTTTGGAACGGCGATGCCGACCGAATAGGGTATGGTCACAGCGATCGCCTTCTCCAGCTTGTCGGGATTGGCCTTCACCGCCTGATCGACGGTGTTGACGTCGTTGACGTAGGTGTCGGCGCGGCCTGCGAGAATCGCCTGGATGCAATTGGCGTTGTTGTCATAGAGCTGCAGGGTAGGCTCGGGCTTGCCCGCCGCCTTGCATTCCGGAATAAGCGCCTGGACCAGCGGGACTTCGACGAAGCCCGTGTTTTCCGCCGCAGCGGCGCCGCACATCGAGAGATTGATACCCGTGATCTTCTTCGGGTTGCCCTTGGCGACCAGAACGCCATCGAACACCTTCGAATAGGTGATGAAGTCGGCCGCCTTGGCCCGCTCTTCCGTTGCATAAATGTCGGAAATGACGATGTCGGCCTGTCCGCTCGACAATGTCGTCAAGAGCGCTGCGAACGTCACGGCCTTGTAGGTCAGCGTGAAGCCGAGACATTCGCCGATCTGTTCGCCGAGATCGATGTCGAAGCCGACATATTTGTTCGGGTCCTTCGGATCGATCGCCTCATAGCCCGGCGTGTGGGGGTTGATGGCATTGACGAGCTGCTTGCCCTTGAGATCGGGGTATTTGGCCTGCAGCGCCGCGCATCCTGCCGGCGCAGCATGGCCCGAGATGGGCGCGAACACGCCGGCGAGCCAGAAGGCGCCCAGCACGACATTACGCAATCCGGCAATCGTGACGGATGATGACCGCCGCGTCCGGGCTTCGGTGGAAAACCAGATGTGCATTTGATCTCTCCTTCGACGCTGTCATGGCGATGCCATGTTCCAAGTTCGAATGGAGCCTACGGTCACTGGCCCAAGTCAGGCTTGTCCCGGGGCGCACAAAATGTTGGATCAGCGGCTGCCAGGATTTGGGCACCCGCTGCGAAAATTATGGGCTTAGAGAGTAAAAACTGCGCAACCGCGGCCACGGGAAACCGCACGCTTTACCGGCTTAACTAATTCAAATATCGCGTGAATTTCTTTTGGCGGCGCGATGCATAAAGTTCCAAACGTATCCAGGAATCCCAG
>JAXDGO010000214.1:0-2553 GCA_034665005.1 Solirubrobacteraceae bacterium
GGCTCGGAGGTGGCCAGCCGTTCCAGCGGCGCCAGCGCCTTGGTGAGCGTATCGAGGTCGGACTCGGTGAGCTGACTCAGCATCGCCGCGAGCGAGGCGTGCCGGTTAGCCAGCGACTCCCGGTGGACTGCCAGCCCGCGTGGCGTGATGTCGACGAGTACTGCCCGCAAGTCTGACGGGTCACGCGACCGTTTGACCAACCCGATCTTTTCCAAACGGCGAATCGCCACAGTGGTGGTCGGCGTACGCACCCGCTCGTGAGCGGCCAGGTCGGTCATCCGGATCGGGCCCTGGTCGAGCAATGTGACCAGAATGGACAGCTGCGCCAGCGTGAGGTCGCCGGCCACAACTCCGTTGGGATCGCCGCGGCGCAAAATCGTGAACAGCTTGGACAGCGTCCGGTGCAATCCCTCCGCCAGGTCCGTCACCTCAGGCGCAACGGTTCCGCTTTCCGTCATAATTCGCCAGTCTAACTGCTAAGCCCGTGGCGGACCGGGGAATGATTTCTGCAGGCGTCAAAGCACCTGAGACAGAAACCGCTGCAGTCGTTCGGTTTCGGCGGCGTCAAAAATCTTGTCCGGCGGACCCGACTCGACGACTCTGCCGCGATCGAGGAACGCGACGGCGTCCGACGCCGAGCGGGCGAAACCCATTTCGTGGGTCACGACCACCATGGTCATGCCGCCGGCGCCGAGGTCGGCGATGAGCGCCAGGATGTCTTTGACCATCTCGGGGTCCAGCGCTGAGGTCGCTTCGTCGAAGAACATCACCTGTGGCGCCATCGCCAGGGCGCGGGCGATCGCCACGCGTTGCTGCTGGCCGCCCGAGAGAGTGGCCGGCCTGGTGCCGGCTTTGTGCTTGAGCCCGACGCGGTCCAACTGAGCCAGCGCCAACTCGCGGGCGGCCTCTGCCGACAGCTTCTTCAGCTTGTGCGGCGCCAGCATGACGTTGTCCATGACTGTGCGGTGCGGGAACAGGTTGAAGTGCTGGAACACCATGCCGATGCGCTGACGCAGCTCATCGGGGTTGTCGTTGAGCACCGACCGGCCGTCCAGCAGGATGTCGCCGCGGTCAGGCTCGTACAGCCGGTTCAGTGCGCGCAGCAACGTCGACTTACCCGAACCCGACGGTCCGATCACCGCCAGGGTGTTGCCTGCCGGCACTTCGATGTCGATGCCGCGCAGCACCGCCGAGTGGCCCAGCGTGAGGTGAATGTCCTTACTGACCAACGAGACCGGCTGGCGCTGCTGGGTCCCGGCCGTCATGTCATCTCCTGACCGGACGTGGTCGTGACCAGTTCGAAGGCGTTGTCCTGCTCCGCCGACGGCCGGCCCCGGCGCAGCCGGGCGTCGATCAGGTTGACCAGGTGCGTCAACGGGATGGTCAGCATCAGATAGAAGAGTCCGGCGGCCACCAGCGGCGAAAGGCTGCCGGTCTGCGCATTGAGATCGCGGCCGACCTGGAAGAGTTCGCGTTGCCCGGCGATCAGCCCGAGGAAGTAGACCAGGGCCGAGCCTTTGAGCAACGCGATGAACTGGTTGACCAGCGCCGGCAGCACCCGGCGGATTCCTTGCGGCATCACCACCAGGCGCATGGCGGCGGCGTAGCTGAAACCGAGCGCGCGGGCGGCTTCGAGCTGACCGGGCTCGACGCTTTGGATTCCGGCGCGAAATATCTCGCCGATATACGCCGCCGCCATCAGCCCCAAGGCGGCGATTCCCAAGGGGTAGGGGTTGTTGTGGGTGATCTCGCCCACCAGCGGCCCGACGCCCAGGCCGATGATCAAGATGACGACGACCTCGGGGAGCCCGCGGAAGATGTCGGTGTAGACCCGTGCCGGCCAGCGCAGCCAGCGGGATCGTGCGATACCGGCGACGGCCAGCACCATGCCCAGCGTCAGCCCGATGATGCTGGCGCTGATCGTCAGCGTCAACGTGTTGGGCAGCCCCGTCTTCAGCAGGACGGGGATGGCGGTTTTGTACAGATGCCAGTCGAGGAAGGAGTCCGCCAGCTGGTCGAGCGTGGACTTCGGCGTCGGCGGCTCGTCGACCGTACGGTTGTGGCGCGCCGCGATGGCGTCGAAGGGCGGCAGGTGTGGTTGCGGCGCGGCCTTGGAGCCGGGTTTCCAGCCGCGCGGCAGCGGTCGGGGGACCCAATCGGTGTACAGCTGTGACCAGGTGCCGTCGGCGATGACGGCGTCCAGTCCCGCGTTGAGAGCCGCAAGCAGCGGCCGGTTGTTCTTGGCGACGGCATAGGCCACGTAGTTTCCCAGCCCGAAGGTGTGCGCGACGATCGCGGCGGGGTCACCGATGTGGACGGCGTTCAGCGCTTCCATCGCCGGTGCCACCCAGGCGTCGACCTGGCGGTTCTTCAGGCTGGCGTAGAGGGTGATGAAATCGGGAAATTTCACCGGCTGCAGATGCAGGCTCTCGATGACGTAAGCCTCCTCGACCGTCCCTTGCACGACACCGATGCGCTGGCCCTCCGCAAGACGGTCGAAACCGGTGATCGCCGAGCCGGCGGGCACCACCAGCGAGAAGTAGCCGAAGTCGT
>JAXDGO010000215.1:0-3103 GCA_034665005.1 Solirubrobacteraceae bacterium
CTGGGTCATCACGTCTAGCCGCCAGAAATGAATCAGCCAGTAACCGTATGCCGCAATCAACAGCCCGATGAAGGTCATCGCACGGTCGCCGATCCGGGTCGCGATGAAACCGCCCAACACCGCCCCGACCGGCAGCGCGATCAGGAACCACAGCAGCAACCCCGCGGCCTGTGCCTGGTCCATTTGCAGCACGCCCTGGCCGAACAGCTCCACGTTGACCAGGGTCACCATCAGCGCTGCACCCGCGGCCACCGAGGCGCCCAGCGCGGCCAGGAACGGCCGGAAGTGCACCCCGGTGGGTTCGATGAGCCGGGTGCGGGAGAAACGCTCCCAGAGCACGAACAACACGCCGACCACCACCGCACCGATCACCAGCGGCAATCCGTAGCTGGGCAGGATCGTTTTGCCGTCCGGCTGGGGGTTGTACAGCCCGATGACCGCCAGGCCCAGCGCGACCGCCAGCAGCACACCACCGACGACGTCGACTTTTTCGGGCTCGTCCGCGCGTTGGTGCGACGGCAGGCTGAACTGGATCATCACCATCGCGATCAAGGTCAGCGGCACGTTGATCCAGAACACGTAACGCCAGTCGTGGAACATCCAGACGATGAAGATCCCGTAGAGCGGGCCGAGCACACTGCCGAGCTCCTGCGCGGCGCCGATCCCGCCCAGCACGCTGGCGCGGTTGCGTTCCGCCCACAAATCAGCGCCCAGCGCCAGCGTGACCGGCAACAGCGCGCCACTGGCAATGCCCTGGATGGTGCGGCCGGCGATCAGCATGTGGAAATCGCCCCAGTGGCCCGCCAACGCGGTGACCACCGAGCCGACGATGAACAGCGCCAGGCTGACCTGCAGCACCAGCTTGCGGCCGAACCGGTCAGAAGCCCGCCCCAGTAGCGGCATGGCGGCGATGTAGCCCAGCAGGTACATCGTGATGATCCAGGTGATGCGCTGCAGCTGGTTGATCGGGATATGAACGTCGCTCATGATGTCGCGCATGATCGTGACGACGACATAGGCGTCCAGGGCGCCCAGCAGTACGGCGAGGCTGCCGGCGCTGATCGCGATTCCGCGTCCTGCTCGGATACTCATCGGCTTCAGCTCACCGGGGGCTTGGTGACGGTGACCGGCTTGCCCCAGTCCGACAAGGTGATCTGGACGGAATTGCCTTCGCTCTTCTGCAGGTTGGCCTGGACCAGCTGGTGATCGCCACTCTCCTGAATCCATACGGTGGCCGGCACGGGCTGCGTCGCGTTCATGCTCGGGATGATCTTGTTCACGGCATCCGCTGTGACGTTTCCGCTGATCTTGATCGTGGGCTGGCCGTTGATCGTTTCGCGGCCCTCGGCCTTGGCGTTGGTGAAGTTCGCCAGCACATTGCCCAGGCCGGCGTCCGGGCTCAGCAGCACCGAGACGTCGTAGACGTCGGAGGCCTTACCGAAATCGCTCCACTTGTTCGGGGTGAGCGTGGCGTACAGCACCGAGTCGTAGACCACGAAGTTGGCGTCGATGTCGGAACCCGCCATGGACAACTGCGCATTGCCCGACGCCGCGGTGCTCGGGACGGTGGTGAGGTCGCCGGTCAGCTGCTTGATCGGCAGCCCGGGAATCTTGCCCTGGGTCGACAGCACCAGGTGCACGCTCTTGAGGCCCTTGGTGACGTCGGCGGATTGTTTGACCAGAGTCGTGGCGTCGGGCAAGGGGCCGCCACTGTTCTTCGAACCCGACGAGCAGCCGGCGATCGCAGCGGTGGCGAGGGTCAGGGAGACGAGGACGGCCGTGAGCCGGCGGCGTGTCTGCATACCGTGCATCGTAGAGGGTCCGGATGACCGGGCTCCGGAACGTGGGGCCCTCTTCGCCGCCCGATGAGGGCGGTTGTGGTGTCCGCCGTGGTCACTCACCAGGCAAAGCGCCGGCGAATTAGCCTGATGGAATGTTCACCGGAATTGTCGAGGAACTCGGAGAGGTAATCGGCCGGGATGTCCTCGCCGATGCGGCCCGCCTGACCATCCGCGGACCCGTTGTCACCGCCGACGCCGGCCACGGAGATTCGATCGCCGTCAACGGCGTGTGTCTGACCGTGGTCGAGCTGCTGGCCGACGGCCAATTCACCGCCGACGTCATGGCCGAGACTCTGGACCGGTCCAACCTGGGCGGCTTGGAGGTCGGTAAGCGGGTCAATCTGGAGCGTGCCGCGGCCGTCAACAGCCGGCTCGGCGGGCACATCGTGCAGGGGCATGTCGACGGCACTGGCGAGGTGGTGGCCCGCACCCCCTCGGAACACTGGGAAGTCGTGCGCATCGAGATCCCCGCGGCGGTCGCCCGCTATGTGGTGGAGAAGGGCTCGATCACCGTCGACGGGATTTCGCTGACGGTTTCCTGTCTCGGCGCCGAACCGCGGGACTGGTTCGAGGTGTCACTGATTCCGACGACCCGCGAATTGACCACCCTGGGTCATGCTCCGGTCGGCACCCAGGTGAACCTCGAAGTCGACGTGATTGCGAAATACGTCGAACGCCTGATGACCCCAAGAAGCCAATGAGGGTCGTCGCCACAATCGCCGCCGGCGCGCTGATGTGGTTGGCGTCGTTATTCGGCGGCGGCACCGCCCACGCCGACACCAGCCAGGAAAAGGAAGCGTGTCAGCTGATGGACGATCCAGCGGGACATGATTTGGGCTATCAGCCCGCCGAATACGCCTTCATGGTGTTGCGCGGCAAAATGTCGGCCGCGGACGCGCGAAACGTCATGTCTCAGGGGGCGCAGGACTTCTGCCCCAATCACATAATCGACTTACCGGCCAGCTGGCGATAACGGCTGTTGGAAGCCAGTGTGTCGACGAGAAAATTCGGCGAACTCACGAAATATTCACTGTAGCAATCTGTTTCGTGTAATCGCAGCCAGGCTTGAGAATGCGGCGAGTCGTTCGTTTAACGGCCGGAACGCCATTTCGGGTGATCTTCGCGTCGGGCATCGCCCCGCCCGAAGATTACATTTTGATAACAATAGTCACAATCGCACTACACCATGGCGACACGCCTGTTCTAAACCACCACGCAGCCCTTCGCAGGTCCATACTCGATCGCATAGGCCGGCCGCCCTA
>JAXDGO010000216.1:0-2595 GCA_034665005.1 Solirubrobacteraceae bacterium
GCGATCGAACGGCGCCACCGGATGTACGAAGCGCACGCGCCGTTCGATCAGCGGCCGTTCGCGCGGACGACGAGGCACACGGGTGTGACCGGCTGGCTGGCGTCGAAGCGCAGCCGCGACTGGTGGATCCGTGCCATGGCGCTCTTCGGCGCCGTCTCGACCGCCGTGTTCGTCCTGGCGCTGTTCGGCGTCTAGTCGGTCGCGACGAACCGTCGCGATCAGACGCGGCGGAACAGCAGCGCGCGCTTGACCTCGGCGATGGCCTTGGTGATCTCGATGCCGCGGGGGCAGGCCTCGGTGCAGTTGAACGTGGTCCTGCAGCGCCAGACACCGTCGACCTCATTGAGGATGTCCAACCGCTCTGCGGCGCCCTCGTCGCGGCTGTCGAAGATGAACCGGTGCGCGTTGACGATTGCGGCAGGCCCGAAATAGCTGCCCTCGCTCCAGTACACCGGGCAGCTCGTCGTGCAGCACGCGCACAGGATGCACTTGGTCGTGTCGTCGTAGCGGGCCCGGTCGGTCTGGCTCTAAATGCGTTCCCGCGTTGGCGGATTGCCGCTGGTCATCAGGAACGGCTTGATCGCGCGGTAGGCGTCGAAGAACGGCTCCATGTCGACGACGAGGTCCTTTTCCACGGGCAGCCCGCGGATCGGCTCGATCGTGATGGTGAGCTGCTTGCCCGGTTTTTTCGGGAGCAGATCGCGCATCAGCACCTTGCAGGCCAGCCGGTTGACGCCGTTGATGCGCATCGCGTCGGAGCCGCATACCCCGTGCGCACAGGACCGCCGAAACGTCAGCGTGCCATCCAGGTACCACTTGACGTAGTGCAGCAGGTTGAGCAGTCGGTCGCTGGGCAGGCATGGGACGCGGAAGCTCTGCCAGCCCCCCGAATCGGCGTGAGCGTCGGCGTCCTCGGGATTGAAGCGGGCGATCTTCAGCGTCACCATCACCGCGCCCTCTGGCACGGGTGGCAATGGCGGATCGCCGGCTTCCGGGGCGTCGACGGTGGGTGCGCTCATGTCAGTACTTCCGTTCCATCGGCTCGTATCGCGTCTGCACCACCGGCTTGTAGTCCAACCTGATATCGGACAGCAGGTCGGCGCCCTCCTTGTAGGCCATGGTGTGGCGCATGTAGTTGGTGTCGTCGCGGTTGGGGTAGTCCTCGCGGGCATGGCCGCCGCGGGACTCCTTGCGGTTCAGCGCCCCGACGACCGTCACCTCGGCCAACTCCAACAAGAAGCCGAGTTCGATCGCCTCGAGCAGGTCGCTGTTGTAGCGCTTACCCTTGTCGTGCACCGTGATTCGGGCGTAGCGCTCCTTGAGCGCGTGGATGTCGGTGAGCGCCTGCTTCAGCGTCTCCTCGGTGCGGAACACCGCGGCGTTGTTGTCCATCGACTGTTGCAGAGCGCCCCTGATGTCGGCCACCCGTTCGTTGCCGTGTTCGGAGAGGATGTCGCCGACCCAGCCGACCACCATCGCCGCCGGGTCCGATGGCATGTCGACGAAGTCGTGACCCTTCGCGTAGGCAGCCGCGGCGATGCCGGCGCGCCGACCAAAGACGTTGATGTCCAACAGCGAATTGGTGCCGAGCCGGTTGGCGCCGTGCACCGATACGCATGCGCATTCGCCGGCCGCGTACAGACCCGGCACGGTGTTGGTGTTGTCCCGCAGCACCTGACCGGTGATCGTGGTCGGGATGCCGCCCATCACGTAGTGACAGGTCGGGTAGACCGGAACCAGTTCCTTGACCGGGTCCACACCCAGATAGGTGCGGGCGAACTCGGTGATGTCGGGCAGCTTCGCGGCCAGCACATCCGCACCGAGATGACGGACGTCGATGTAGACGTAGTCCTTGTGTGGACCGGCCCCGCGGCCCTCGAGCACCTCGCGCACCATCGAGCGGGCGACGATGTCGCGGGGAGCCAGATCGACGATCGTCGGTGCGTAGCGCTCCATGAAGCGCTCGCCTTCGCCGTTGAGCAGCCGACCGCCCTCGCCGCGCACCGCTTCGGAGATCAAGATGCCCAGGCCGGCCAGGCCGGTCGGATGGAACTGGTGAAACTCCATGTCCTCCAACGGAAGTCCTTTACGGAACACGATGCCGATGCCGTCACCGGTCAGTGTGTGCGCATTGGACGTGGTCTTGTACATCCGGCCCGACCCGCCGGTGGCGATCACGATCGCCTTCGCGTGGAACACGTGAATATCGCCGCTGGCGAGCTCGTACGCAACGACCCCGGTGGCCACCGGACCACCGGGCGTTTCCGTCAGCACGAGGTCGAGCACGTAGAACTCGTTGAAGAACTCGACGTCGTGCTTAACACAGTTCTGGTACAGCGTCTGCAGGATCATGTGGCCGGTGCGGTCGGCCGCGTAGCAGGCGCGGCGAACCGGCGCCTTGCCGTGGTCGCGGGTGTGCCCGCCGAAGCGGCGCTGGTCGATGCGGCCCTCCGGTGTCCGGTTGAACGGCATGCCCATCTTCTCGAGGTCGAGGACCGCGTCGATGGCCTCCCTGCACATGATCTCGACCGCGTCCTGGTCAGCGAGGTAGTCGCCACCCTTAACGGTGTCGAACGTGTGCCATTCCCAGTTGTC
>JAXDGO010000217.1:0-4871 GCA_034665005.1 Solirubrobacteraceae bacterium
GGCTTCTACGCTTTCGAGGACCTGCTGCGGCTGTGGCGCGACAAGGGAGACCTGGAAGGTCTGGTCTTGGACGCATGACGGTCGCGAGATTTGACGACCGCGTTGCCGTCGTGACCGGCGCCGGCCGCGGGTTGGGAAGTGCGTACGCGCGACTGCTCGCCGAGCGCGGAGCGAAGGTCGTCATCAACGACCACGGCGGCAGCCTCGCCGGCGACAGACCCGACGCCGGTCCGGCCGAGCAGGTGGCCGATGCGATCAGGGCGGCTGGGGGAGAAGCCGTCACATCTACTGCGTCGGTCGCGACCCGCGACGGTGCCGACGCGATCATCGCGACCGCGCTCGACGAATACGGCGGCATCGACATTCTGATTCACAACGCCGGCAACGTGCGCCGCGCCTCGCTGAAGGAGATGACTTACGAGGACTTCGACGCGGTGCTGGACGTGCACTTGCGCGGCGCGTTCAACGTTGTGCGACAAGCATTTCCGGTCATGTGCGAGGCGGGTTACGGGCGCATCGTGCTCACGTCGTCGATCGGCGGCTTGTACGGAAACCACAATGTGGCCAACTACGCGGCCGCCAAGGCCGGCGTGATCGGGCTGTCCAATGTCGCGGCGCTCGAAGGCGCGGCGGACGGAGTGACCTGCAACGTGATCGTGCCGGCCGCGGTGACCAGGATGGCCGCCGGCATCGACACCTCGGCCTATCCGCCGATGGGTGCGGAACTCGTTGCGCCCGTCGTGGGCTGGCTGACGCACGAATCCTGTTCGGTGAGCGGGGAGGTGTTCATCGCGCTGGCGGGCCGGGTGGCGCGGGCCGTCATCGCCGAAAGCCCCGGAGTGTGCCGGCAGTCGTGGACGGTCGAGGACGTCGGCCAGCATCTCGATTCGATCCGAAACATCGAGGCACCGTTGATCTTTCCTGTCCTGCCCGACGGACATGACCAGCACATCCGCTACAGCTTCGAACTGGCGCAGCGCTCAAACGATCGGGGTGCACACCATGGCTAACCACACCGGCCCGATGGTCGGTGTGCGGGTAATCGACCTCACCGCGATGGTGATGGGGCCGTATTGCACGCAGATCATGGCCGACATGGGTGCTGATGTGATCAAAGTCGAACCGCCACAAGGTGATAACACCCGCTACATCTCGGTTGGACCCGCGCCGGGAATGAGCGGTGTGTTCGTCAACGTCAACCGGGGCAAGCGCAGCGTCGTACTCGACCTGCAAACCGAGGCCGGAACACGCGCGCTGCGGGGCCTGGTGGAGACCGCAGACGTCTTCATCCATTCGATGCGCGCCAAAGCGATTGACAAGCTCGGTTTCAGCTACGACGACGTCGCCGCGATCAACCCCGCGATCGTCTACACCAATTGCTACGGATACGGCCGCCGCGGACCCGATCGGGACCGGCCCGCCTACGACGACACCATCCAGGCCGTATGCGGCCTGCCGGCCGTACATCAGCATCTGACCGGCGAGGCCGACTACGTCGGCACCATCTTGGCCGACAAGGTCGCCGGGCTCACCGCGCTGTATGCCACCACCATGGCACTGTTTCACCGGGCGCGCACCGGGGAGGGGCAGGAAGTCGAGGTGGCCATGTTCGAAACCATGGCCTCGTTCATGCTTGTCGAACATGCCAACGGCGCCCTGTTCGACCCGCCCCTGGGGCCGGCGGTGTATCCGCGAACCGTGGCGCCCAACCGTCGGCCGTACCGCACCAGCGACGGATACATCGCCGCGCTGATCTACAACGACAAGCACTGGAACGCGTTCATGAACGCCGTACGCCCGCCGTGGGCCAGTGAGCTGTATTCGACTCTGGAACAGCGGGCCCGCCAGATCGACACCGTGTACGGGCTGGTGGCCGAGACGATGAAACAGCGTTCGACCCAAGAGTGGCTGGAGTTGTTGCGCGAACTCGAGATTCCGGCCGCGCCACTGAACACTCCCGGTGCGCTGTTCGACGACCCGCACCTCAACGCCGTCGGCATGTTCGAGACCGTGGACACCCCGCACGGGCCGGTCCGCTTCCCGGGCGTGCCCACCTGGTTCTCTCGCACACCGGGTCGCGTCGCGGGGCCGGCGCCCGAGCTCGGCGCCGACACCGCAGCGGTCCTCGACGAAATTGGCATGAGCAGTCCCCCGCAAGCGGGCGGTACCCCCAGCAATACCACCCGAAATATCCTGCCAGAGCGCGATTTTGCGTCTGCTCGCGAAGTGAAGGAGTTGTAAGGATGGGCGTACCGGTCTACAAGCGCATTCTCGACCTGTTCGAGGCTGAGGGTGTGAATACGTTGTTCGGCATCCCGGACCCGAACTTCGTGCACATGTTCCTCGAGGCGGATAGGCGCGGCTGGTCGGTGGTTTCGCCCCATCACGAGTTGAGCGCCGGGTTCATGGCCGAGGCAGCGTCGCGGATGACGGGGAAGCCCGGGCTGTGCATCGGCACCCTGGGCCCAGGTGTCGCCAACATCGCAGGGGCGATGATGTGCGCCTACGTGGAGAACTCGCCGGTGATCTTCCTCGGTGGTCAGCGGGCGCGGATTACCGAACGGCGGGTGCGTCGCGGCCGAATCCAATTTGTGCAGCAGGAGGGGCTTTTCACCCCATCGGTGAAGTACAGCAGCTCGATCGAGTACGCCGACCAGACCGACGAGATCGTCCGCGAGGCGATTCGCCGCGCGATGTCCGGCACGCCGGGACCGTCCTATGTCGAGTTCCCGTCGCATGTCATCCTCGAAGAGCTCGACGTCCCGGATCCGTTGCCGCCCAGCAGGTATCGCCTTGTCAACCAGAGCGCGGGGGCAGGTGAGGTCACGGCGGCCGCCAGGCTGATCCGGGACGCCAAGAGCCCGATCTTGCTCGTCGGCCACGGCGTGCACACCTCCCGCACCGGAGCCGCGGTCAAGGAACTCGCCGACCTGATGGCCTGCCCGGTGATTCAGACCTCCGGCGGCACCTCCTTCATCGCCGGGCTGGAGGACCGCACCTACGCCTACGGGTTTTCGCCGGCAGCCGTCGAGGCGGTGGTCAAGTCCGACCTGTGCGTGGCGCGCGGCACCGAGCGCGGCGAGCCGAGCCACTACGGCAAGTCTCGGCACTGGGCGGAGAACGACGCCAACCGCAAATGGGTACTGGTTGAGCAGGATCCGGTCGCCATCGGTGTCAACCGTCCGATCGACGTGCCGTTGGTCGGAGACCTGCGCGGTGTCGTCCCCCAGCTCGTCGACGCACTCCGAGACACTCCGAGACAGGCCTCCGTTGACCTCGACCGCTGGATCAAGGAGGACGCCGCGGAACTGGCCCAACTCGCGGAGAACGCGCCGACCGGCCGGACACCGGTGCACCCGGCCCGCTATGTCGTCGAGGCAACCAAGGCATTCCCGGACGACGGCATCCTGGTACGCGACGGTGGGGCCACCGTCATCTTCCAGTGGACGTACTCGCAAGCCAAGCCGCGTGACGTGATCTGGAACCAGAACTTCGGTCACCTCGGCACCGGCCTGCCCTACGCTGTCGGCGCGTCCGTCGCCGAGGGCGGGAAGCGTCCGGTCATGCTGCTGACCAGCGACTCCGCGTTCCTGTTTCATATCGCCGAACTGGAGACCGCCGCGCGGCAGAACCTGCCGCTGGTGTGTGTGGTCGGCGTCGACCATCAGTGGGGACTCGAGGTCGGCGTCTACAAGCGCACGTTCGAGCAGCCGTCGCCGCAGCCCGGCGTGCACTGGAGCAAGGACGTGCGGTTCGACAAGATCGCCGAGGGATTCGGATGCCACGGCGAGTATGTCGAGAAGGAAGAGGAGATCGGGCCTGCCATCGAGCGGGCATACGCCAGCGGCAAGACCGCCGTTGTGCATGTCTGCATCGACCCGAAGGCCAACTCGGAAGAGATGCCGAAGTACGACGAATTCAGAACTTGGTACGCAGAAGGCACCCAGTAAGTGAGGATGAGAGACATGCGCGAATATCTGAAGTTCTACATCGACGGCGAGTGGGTCGATCCGGTCGAGCCGAAAACCCTGGACGTCGACAACCCGACGACCGAGCAGGTGTCCGGCAAGATCGCGATCGGCTCGGCGGCCGACGTCGACCGGGCAGTCAAGGCGGCCAGGAAGGCCTTCGCGACTTGGTCATTGAGCAGTCGCGAAGAGCGACTGGACCTGTTGCAGACGATCCAGGCCGAATATCAGAAGCGGTCCGGCGACCTGGGCGAGGCGGTGTCCGAGGAGATGGGGGCGCCGCCTTCGCTGGGCTCGGGGGTTCAGGTCTACCTCGGCCTTGGTCAGCTGAACAGTGCCATCGACGCGCTGAAGAACTATTCCTTCGAGGAGCCGCGCGGTGCGGCGCTGGTGATCAAGGAGCCGATCGGCGTGTGCGGCCTGATCACGCCGTGGAACTGGCCGATCAACCAGATCGCCTGCAAGGTGTTTCCGGCGCTGGCGACCGGCTGCACCATGGTGTTGAAGCCGTCCGAGGTCGCGCCGTACTCCGCTCAGATCTTCACCGAGGTCATGGACGCAGCGGGTGTTCCGGCGGGCGTGTACAACCTCGTCTACGGCGACGGTCCAGGAGTGGGCGTCGCGCTGTCGAGCCATGCCGATATCGACATGGTTTCCTTCACCGGTTCGACCCGCGCAGGCATCGACGTCGCGCGCAACGCCGCGCCGACGGAGAAACGTGTGACCCAGGAGCTTGGCGGCAAGAGCCCGAACATCGTCCTCGACGACGACGCTTTCGCCACGAACGTCGCGGCCGGCGTGGCCGCGATGATGCCGAACTCGGGTCAGAGCTGTAACGCACCGTCGCGCATGCTGGTGCCGAGATCCCGTAAGGACGAAGCGATCGCCGCGGCGCGGGCTACC
>JAXDGO010000218.1:0-4010 GCA_034665005.1 Solirubrobacteraceae bacterium
TTGCAGGCCCACGTGGTGGGCAAGACCATCACCGCCGTGCGAGTGCACCACCCCCGCGCCGTCCGCCGCCACGAGGCCGGCCCTGCCGACCTGACCGCGCGACTGCTGGACGCCCGGATCACCGGCAGCGACCGACGCGGCAAATATCTGTGGCTCACCCTGGACGCGCCGAGCGGCGTCGACCAAGCGCTCGTCGTGCACCTCGGCATGAGCGGACAGATGCTACTCGGAGAGGTCCCCAACGCCGGTCATCTGCGCATCGCCGCGCTCCTCGACGACGGCACCGCGCTGAGCTTCGTCGACCAGCGGACATTCGGCGGCTGGCTG
The DNA here is from genome assembly GCA_034665005.1 of Solirubrobacteraceae bacterium. Classification (GTDB taxonomy): domain Bacteria; phylum Actinomycetota; class Thermoleophilia; order Solirubrobacterales; family Solirubrobacteraceae; genus Palsa-744. The sequence continues at coordinate 328 of JAXDGO010000218.1, forward strand.
TTGGCCGACCTGGTCTCCGTCGACGGCAGCGTGGTTCCGGTGCCTGTCGCCCACGTGGCACGCGATCCGCTGGACCCGCGCTTCGACATCGACGCGGCGGTGAAGGTGTTGCGGCGCAAGCACTCTGAGATCAAACGCCAGCTGCTCGACCAGACCGTGGTGTCGGGAATCGGCAACATCTATGCCGATGAGGCGCTGTGGCGGGCGAAGGTCAACGGCGCACGGCTGGCCGAGGCGCTGACCCGCAAGCAGCTGACGACGGTGCTGGAATCCGCCGCAGAGGTGATGCGCGACGCGCTGGCGCAGGGTGGCACGTCGTTCGACTCGCTGTATGTCAACGTCAACGGCCAGTCCGGGTACTTCGACCGATCGCTGAATGTCTATGGCCGCGAAGGGAAGCCGTGCAAGCGCTGCGGCGCGGTCATCCGTCGGGAGAAGTTCATGAACCGCTCGTCGTTTTATTGCCCCCGCTGTCAGCCGCGGACGCGGAGCTGACCTGCGGAGTTGAGGCGTTCGAGCGGCAAAGTCTAGCGACCGCCAGACTGACCTGCGCATTTGCGTCATCATCAGGCTCATGACCGAGGCAGAACAACCCGCCCTTTGAGTATCCGCTAACGCCGCCGGGCCCGTATCCGCCCAGGACGCACGCTGCGCGACCGACAGGGACCGCGCGCCGCAACCGGCGCCGGTCATGCACGGTAGAAAGAAGCCATGACGGAACTGTGGGTTGAGCGCACCGGAGTGCGCCGCTACACCGGCCATAGCTCGCGCGGCGCGGAGGTGCTCGTTGGCTCCGAAGACGTCGATGGGGTGTTCACGCCGGGCGAGCTGATGAAGATCGCGCTCGGCGCCTGCAGCGGGATGTCCAGCGACTCGCCGTTGGCCCGCAGGCTCGGCGACGACTACCGGGCGACCGTCCGGGTGTCCGGGGACGCCGACCGTGACCAGGAGGTCTACCCGCTGCTTGAGGAGGTGCTCGAAGTCGACCTGTCGGGTTTGGATGAGGCCGAGAAGGCGCGCGTCCTGACCGTCGCCCAGCGCGCCATCGACCAGGTGTGCACGGTAGGGCGAACGCTGAAATCGGGAACCAAAGTCAACTTCCAGGTCGTCGATGTCGGACGTTGACGTCCGGCTCACCGCATGGGTGCATGGCCGGGTACAAGGCGTCGGGTTCCGATGGTGGACCCGCTCGCGTGCGCTGGAGTTGGGCCTGACCGGCTACGCCGCCAACCGTCCCGACGGCCGGGTACTGGTCGTCGCGCAGGGTCCGCGTGACGCCTGTGAACGGCTGTTACTGGAGTTGCAGGGCGGAAAAACTCCAGGCCACGTCGACTCAGTTGTGGTCGACTGGTCGCCGCGCGGCGAAGCCATCAGCGGCTTCACCGAGCGGTAGTCTGGCTCGCCGTGTACCTCAAGAGCCTGACGCTGAAGGGCTTCAAGTCCTTCGCCTCGCCGACGACTCTGCGGTTTGAGCCCGGCATCACCGCAGTGGTCGGTCCCAACGGGTCGGGCAAGTCCAACGTGGTCGACGCGCTGGCCTGGGTGATGGGGGAGCAGGGCGCCAAGACGCTGCGCGGCGGCAAGATGGAGGACGTCATCTTCGCAGGCACCTCGTCTCGTGCTCCGCTGGGGCGCGCCGAAGTCACCGTCACCATCGACAACTCCGACAACGCGTTGCCGATCGAATACTCCGAGGTGTCGATTACCCGGCGCATGTTCCGCGACGGAGCCAGCGAGTACGAAATCAACGGCAGCACTTGCCGTTTGATGGATGTCCAGGAGCTACTGAGCGACTCCGGCATCGGCCGCGAAATGCATGTGATCGTAGGGCAGGGCAAGCTCAGCGAAATCCTGGAATCCCGGCCCGAAGATCGTCGGGCGTTCATCGAGGAAGCTGCCGGTGTGCTCAAACACCGCAAGCGCAAAGAAAAAGCCGTCCGCAAACTCGAATCGATGTCGGCGAACCTGGCTCGGTTGACCGACCTGACCACCGAGCTGCGCCGCCAGCTCAAACCCCTTGGCCGCCAAGCTGAAGTGGCCCGGCGGGCCCAAACCATCCAGGCCGATCTGCGTGATGCCAGGCTGCGGCTGGCGGCCGACGACGTGGTCACTCGCCAAGGCGAGCTCAACAACACCAACCAGGCCGAGGCGATGCTGCGTCGCGAGCACGACGAAGCGTCGGCGCGGATGACGGTGGCGTCCGAGGAACTGGCCGCTCACGAGACGGCGTTGACGGCACTGTCCGAGCGCACGGAATCCGCCCAGCAGACCTGGTTTCGGTTGTCCGCCTTGGCCGAACGCGTCGGAGCGACCGTGCGTATCGCGAGCGAGCGTGCGCAGCATCTGGATGTCGAGACCACGTCGGCCGGTGGCGCCGACCCCGACGAATTAGAGGCCGAGGCCGCCGAGGTGGCCGCCGCCGAGCAGCAGCTGCTCGGCGAGCTGGCCGCTACCCGTACCCGGCTTGACGCCGCACGTGCAGAGCTGGCCGACCGCGAACGAGCCGCCACCGAAGCCGAGCAGGCCCACTTGACGGCGGTGCAGGCCGAGGCCGACCGGCGCGAGGGCTTGGCGCGACTGACCGGCCAAGTGGAGACCATGCGGGCACGGGTGGACTCGATCGACGACGGCGTGGCCAAGCTGTCGGAGCGCATCGAGGAAGCCGCCGCGCGTGCCCAGCAGGCCAAGGCCGAGTTCGAAACCGTGCAGGGCCGGGTCGGTGAGCTCGACCAAGGCGAGGTCGGACTCGACGAGCATCACGACAGGACGATCGCCGCGTTGCGGCTGGCCGACGAGCGGGTCGCCGAACTGCAATCCGCTGAGCGCAGCGCCGAACGACAAGTGGCTTCCCTGCAGGCCCGCATCGACGCCTTGTCGGTGGGCCTGGAGCGTAAAGACGGCGCCGCCTGGCTCACTCAAAACCGAAGCAGCGCGGGTATTTTCGGCTCGGTTGCCAAGCTCGTCAAAGTGCAGTCGGGCTATGAGGCGGCGCTGGCCGCGGTGCTCGGCGCAGCCGCCGACGCGCTGGCCGCCGACAGCTTCACCGCGGCGGCAGATGCGGTGACCGCGCTGAAACAGGCCGACGGGGGCCGAGCGGCCATCGTGCTGAGCGACTGGCCCGCACACGATCCGGCGCCGGCGGGCGCGCTGCCCGACGGCGCGCGCTGGGCGCTGGACCTCGTCGAGGCGCCGACCCGGTTGCGCGGCGCGCTGGTGGCCATGCTTTCCGGCGTCGCTGTGGTCGGCGGTCTGAGTGAGGCGATGAATCTCGTTGCGGCGCAGCCACGTTTGCGCGCCGTCACCCGCGACGGCGATCTGGTGGGGGCCGGTTGGGTCAGCGGCGGTTCGGACCGGAAACCCTCCACGCTGGAGATCACCTCCGAAATCGCCAAGGCGCGTGCCGAACTCGCCGCAGCCGAGACGCAAACCAGCGAGCTCGTCGCGGCGTTGTCCGGGGCGATGAGCGAGCAGGCCGCCCGCCAGGACTCCGCCGAGCAGGCTTTGGCTGCGCTCAACGAGTCCGACGCGGCCATCTCGGCGATCTACGAGCAGCTCGGCCGACTGGGTCAGGACGCCCGCGCCGCCGACGAGGAGTGGCGCCGGCTGATGCACCAACGGGAAGAGTTGGAGACCGGGCGTGCCGACACTCTCAGCGAGCTCGGCGAGCTCGAAACCCGGCTCGG
>JAXDGO010000219.1:0-2604 GCA_034665005.1 Solirubrobacteraceae bacterium
ACAATAATAATGCGGAACCTGCCCAGTAGCGGATTCGTTGGTCAGGTGTGGCCGCTGGAGCGGTACTCTCAAACGGCCACACCCGGGGTAGCGAATACCTCAGCGAAGGATTGTCCAGGTCAGGGCATCCATAGGAACGCCGGCGATCAGGATGATCACGCAGAGGCGGGTCGTCCGGGACCAGCTTTGCAGGGCGGACCGGACGACTCGCCACCTGCCGTCAGGCGGTTCCATGAGGTACCTCCTACCACAACTGGTTGCGGCCGAGGAAAGAACCGGCTATCGCTGGCCCTACAACCCTTAACGAGAGTCGGTACGGCTCCGTTTCACCCAATAAATAAACGGCCGCTACACCCGGTTGGACAAATGGTGCATTGATCATGGTTCTCTGCATACAGAAAGTCGCCATCCGAACGCACTCAGTTACATTACGGCGTGTCGTGTGGTGGAGTCACGAAATCCGAGCGGCACGAGGCAGGATCACCGCCACTCAACCAGACAGAAGGAGTCTCTCCATGGCGGAAGAGCCGCGCTTACGGATTGCCGACGACTGGGACCTCATCGGACCTGATCGATTCAGCCGCTTCACAGCTCACCAGTTGCGAGCCCTGGAAGGCTTGCTGGCCTGCCCAGTATGTGGAGGTTCTGCCGCTGCTATCGGCAATCCCACACCGGACCTGGCTGGCGGAGAGCTGAAATATTTCCTCACCGGGAGGTGGGAGTGCATCAACCGACGCTGCCATAAGCGGCATCAGCCTCCGGGTCGACGGTAGCGGTGCAGGAACATGCGGACTCGCTAGCAACCTGGGTCAGCGCGGGTGGCACGATCCTGGCCGCGATCGTCGCCCTAGGAATCGCTCTGCGGGAGCAGCGGAATGCTAGGGCTGAGCGGCAAGACCGAGATGCGGGGCAAGCCCGGTGCGTGACTGTGACGGTGGCGTGGTCTTCAACTGTATTGGAGATCACCAACCATAGCCAGCTACCGGTGCGTCGGCCTCGGATCGAGTCGATGGGCGATCCCCGTTCGTGGTGGGCTGCCCCAGGTGAGGTTAGCCCTTACCAAGACCCTTTGAACGACAGCGACTATTCCGAGGTGCTTCCCCGCAATACGACGTACCGCGTGCGATACCACGGCCAAGAGGATCCGGACAGCGTGACGATCATGTTCACGGACGCCGCCGGATTGCGATGGCGGCGCACAGGCCTTGGTGAACCACTCCGGATTGTCCGGCCATCTCCCGAGGCGAAGCTGGAAAAAGTGGCCCTAAGCACAGGTGAGGCAGTTCGCCGGTGGCTAGCTCACCGCCTCAGACTCCGGCGGTGAGGGCGCCGGGGTGGCCGCTGTGAACTTGCTGGTAACGACTCGCTGCAGGGGCCGATACCCGGGCGGGGAACCGGCAGGAGGACCAATGCAGGAAGACGCGCCCCCACCGACCCCCGTCCACATCGTCCGCCAACCCTTCGCCGAGGGCTCCATCGCCGCAGCGGTCCTCAGCGTGCTTTGGGTGGGCGGCATAGCCTCCCTCGGCGCTATCGCCTGCGGGCACCTCGCGCTGCGCAACATTCGCCGCAACGACCAGCTCCGTGGCCGGGACGCCGCTCTGTTCGGGCTGCTGTTCGGCTACGCCGGGGTGTTGATCGCGATCGTGCTCGTCATCATGGGCAACGTCTGACCCCGCAGCTCTTGCAGGTGGGACCGTCTGCTGCGGTGGCTAGTCCTCCAGCACACCTAGCTCGATCTCTTACTCCATCTCGTGACAGTAACCGTCAAGACATAAGCGACGAACACCAGGTCCAGGATCATCTGACCACCAACAATCGCCCTAGCAAGGTCGCTGGTGGGAGCTATGGTGCCAGTACCGGCCGTGGTCAGTGTCCCCAACGCGAAATAAATTGCGTCTATACGCGATAGCTCGACGTTGAAGTTCGCCGTCGTCCCGATGGACCAGTAGAGCGTAGCAAACTCCACCGTGATCAGCAGGAAGGTGTTCGCCACCAGGAAGGCGACGCCGCAATTATAGAAAACGTCCTCCTGATCGCGTTTTCTCGCCATTGAACCCGCAGCGAACATGGCATAAGTCGATATCCCGAAAGCGCCAGTAGTGGTGATGATGATCAACGGTGCATTAATCGACCGCGTATGAATAAAGAAAAGAAACAAGAAGAACGCTTGCCATAGCACAGAAACTATGACACACGCGATCGGAAACCACCAGGATTCGTCAAATATTTTTCTGAGCACCCACGGTCTCGATGACGACTCGTCGTGAGACTCATGTTTTCCCTCACTAGACATTTGCACCTGACCTTCCAGCAGCGGACACGCAACGGCCCCACCAGCACTATCGCGGGTGGGGCCGTCCTCGTTGCGCGGTCAGCGGTCGAACTGGCCACCACGGACTCCGGCGGCCCGCGGCCACCTGGGCAGTGGACGATCAGGTCGCGAACGCCCTAAGGTGGCCACTGCTCAGAGGAGTAGCAATCCAGTGATGCACGTCGTGGCGGCTACCACGATGATGATCAGACAGAGTCGGGCGGTCATGGTCCAATCGGCCATGGCCTCTCGCACTAACTCTGATACTTCCTCGATGAGGACAACAACCG
>JAXDGO010000220.1:0-3357 GCA_034665005.1 Solirubrobacteraceae bacterium
ACGCATGCGGGCCGAAGAGGCATATCGCGAGGCCCAGATGGCGCTGGCGCATGCCAACCGCGTCGCGACGATGGGTCAGTTGACGGCCTCGATCACCCATGAAGTGAACCAGCCGATCACAGCGGCAGTCACATACGCGTCGGCCGCTCGGCGTTTCCTGAGCGCGGAGCCACCGAATTTTCGCGAGGTGGATGACGCGCTCTCTAAGATTGTGAAGGAGGGGAATCGCGCAGGCGAGGTCGTCGAGCGCGTTCGTGCGCTCGTTAAGAAGGTGCCCGCACGAAAGGACACCGTAGCGATCGACGATGCCATCCTTGAGGTTATTGCTCTCACCCGTGCGGAGGCCGCAAACAATAGCGTGTCGATGCGGACGCAATTTGCGGAGGGCTTGCCGCGTGTCCAAGGCGATCGGGTCCAACTGCAACAAGTGATCTTGAACTTGGTCGTTAACGCCATTCAGGCCATGAGTGCAATTAGGGAAGGCCCGCGCGAATTGCAGATCAGCATCGACGCCGTCCCGTCCGAAGGTAGCGTGCGCGTCGGGGTGCGGGACACCGGCCATGGGCTGAGCCCGGAGAGCCTCTCGCGTCTGTTCGAGCCATTCTACACGACCAAGCCGGAGGGCATGGGCATGGGCCTATCTATCTGCCGCTCGATCATCGAAGCCCACGGCGGACGGCTATGGGCGATCCCGTGCGAACCGCAGGGTGCCCTCTTTCAGTTTACGATCCCTGCCACCTGAGCGGACGGATCGTGATCGAGCCGATGTCGCTCTTTGGCACCGAACGGACATCCCAGCCCGCACGCCGGATGTCCGCTTCCAGGGGTAAAGCAGAAAACATCTGCTCTTCCGGAGTATTTCGCCTTTTGACCCAAAGCTGCCAATCCTCGCGGCGTCCCGATCGGCGAAGCGGGCGGGCCGAGAACAATGAAGATGGGAACTACGTCTGCGCCATAGCTACCTGAAACGCGCTATGGCTCTCTATTCCCTCTCGCGGCGGGCTTGCGGCCGCGCTCATTTACCCATGAACCTGATGATTTGCTCGGCGACGGCGCGGGGGGCTTCTTCGGGCATATAGTGCCCACAGCCAGCAAACACACTACCCCGCACATCCGCCGCGACTAAGCGCATCGTGTCGAGCAGCATTGCTCCGCCTCCGCTCTCCGCGCCGACAGCGAGTACCGGCATGGCGAGCTTGCGCTCGGCGCGCGCCCGAGTGTGGGCGATTCCTTCGGGCCCGAGATTGTGTCGTTGGTAGGAAAGCGCCGCCCGCGTCGCGCCGGGGGCGGCGTTGACGCGCACATATTCACCGAGATCCGCCGGCGTGATCGTCCAGGGACGAGTGGATTTGTTCCTGAACAACCAAGTCAGCAACTCCCGCTCGCGTCCCTGCAGCAGGATCTCCGGCAGGTCATCGAGCCGGTTGAAGGCCAAGTGCCAGGTCTTCACATTCGCCTCCGCCGAGGGAATGCCGGCCGGAGGCGGCGGGGTAATGCCGGGCAGCGCCGCGTCGAACACCGCGAGCCGCTTCACGTCGTCCGGCCATTCGGCCGCATAGGCATAGCCGATCCAGACGCCCATATCGTGACCGACGATGTCGACAGGCCCGTTCGCCGTCAGTTTCAGCGCCTCGACGAAATCATGAAGCTCGGCGGCCACGGTGCGCATCTCGTAGCCAGAGGCGGGCCGATCGGAGTCGCCCATGCCGCGCGGGTCGAGCGCGATCACGCGCCGGCCGGCCTTTGCGAGCAGCGGCATCACACAACGCCATGCGTACCAGCTCTGCGGCCAGCCGGGCAGCAGCAGGATCGGCGTGCCGCTGCCGCCTTCGACGAAATGCAGCCGCACGCCCTTGATAACGACGGTATCGTGGTGGAACTGCGTCCAGAACGTCGCAGGGTCGAAGGGCGGCAACGTGTCCGCAGCGGAGGTTTGAACGATGTCATGCGTCATGGTGTACCCCTGGTCGGGTCTGGGTGGGCGAGTGCCTCAGACGGCGAGGGCCTCCATAATCAGGTTTGTGATCGCATCAGGTTGTGAGATCAGCGCCAGGTGGCTCGCATTTATCTCGATCGTCTTCGCACCCATTCGTTCGGCCATGAAGCGCTCCAGGTCGGGATTGATCGTCCGGTCCTGGGTGGACACGGCATAGAAGGACGGCCTGGTACGCCAGGCGGCATTGGTCGTCTTTTCGGTCGTCAGCGACCTCTTGAATGGCTGTTGAACCGCGTAGAGAACGCGCGCCCGTACCGGCGGCAGATCGCCAGCGAAGTCGCGCAGGAAAGCCTCCTCCGACAATCGGCCCCAATCGTCGTTGAAGACAATGCCGGCGGTGGCCGGGGGCGTCGGATAATTCTTCGCCAGCGCCGTATAATCCTCGCCCGCATCCGGTGCCCGCGCGGCGACGTAGACGAGGGCGGTGACCTTTGGGTCCACCCCAACTTCCGAGACGATCATTCCGGAGAAGGAATGCCCGACGAGCACCGTCGGCCCCGGCTGCGCCGCGATCACCCGCCGCGCGGCTTCCGACGCCTCGCTTAGCGACGTCAAGGGGTTCTGCGCGCTGGTGCAGTTGATGCCCTTCTGCTGCAGGCGGGCGATGACATTCGACCAGCAGGAACCGTCCGCGAACAGCCCGTGTACGAAGACGACATTCTTCGTCTTCGGCGCTGTCTGGGCGCTGGCAACTCGATCAAGCGCGGGAAAAGCGGCCACAGCGGCAGCGGCCCCGATCAATGTCCGTCGATTCATCATAGTCTCCTTTGAACCACCGCCTATTTTGTGGTGCTCCGCCCCAACGCGAAGCGACGAAATCAGGCCAGCTCTGCTTACTGCTGGAGGAAAGCGCGTGCCTGCTGAACGAAGGCGGCATGGTGCTGGAAGATGCCGCCGTGCCCGGCGTCGGGGAAAATGCTCAATTGTGCTTTCGGCAGCCTACGCGCGAGCTCGAATGAGTTGAACGACGGCACCATCACGTCGTCATCGCCGTTGACGACCAGGACAGGATGCTGGACCGACCCGAGCGTGGCGGCATCACCCTGTCCCCAGGCTTGGATCGCCGCAACCTGAGCCTGAACGGTTTCGTTGCTTACGGGCGCGTCAAGGTCCTGGGTGCGTTCTTTCAGGCGCTGCAGGAAGTCGTCGGCTGCTGTCTGGCCGTTGCTCGTCTGTGTAAAGAACAGAAAATGCTTCGGATGCTTGTTGGTGGCGCCTGCCTTGCCAAATGCATCCTGTAGAACGGCACCGACATTCACGATGCCGTCGCCGCCCGCCGGGCCGGTGCCCGCGAGAATGATTTTGCGCACCAGACCAGGTTGTTGTTGCGCGATGACCTGAGAGACGAAACCGCCGAGCGA
>JAXDGO010000221.1:0-3216 GCA_034665005.1 Solirubrobacteraceae bacterium
CGTCGGTAAGCCTGACGACGGATGGAGCCTGGCGGTATCGACCATGGCCGTCGAACGAACGGCTATCGGGAACTACGTCAGCATCGACCGGGCAGATGCGCTTCGCAGGGTGGCCGAGATAGCCGGCTCGGAGCAGGATGCCGCGTTGCGGGCGCTGGGCGAGATCGAGTCCTATAGCACCGCAATCAAAGCCGTGGTGCTGCGCGAAACCCTTCGACTAGTGGAAGGCCAGGGGCCCGGCCCGACCTCGAGCATCGCGAAGTACGCGATGGTCACGTTGTTGCGGCGCGCGTGGACTGCCACTCTCGGCCTGACCGGCCGCATCGCGATGTTGGAGAAGTCCGAACCGGCAGTCATCCAACCGTATTTCGACGCACCCGCCGAACTGATCGGCGGCGGAACCCCCGAGATCCAGCTGACGGTCATCGCATCGATGGTCCTCGGCCTACCGCGCAACTAATCATCGCTACAGAAAGGGCACTCGCGATGACGACACAGCTTCCCTTCCAGTTTTTCGACTGTGACAACCACTATTACGAATCCCTCGACGCGTTCACCCGCCACATCGAGTCGCCCTACAAGAAGCGGGCGATCCAGTGGGCCCAACTGGACGGCAAGCAACGTCTCCTCGTCGGCGGCAGGGTCAACAGGTTCATTCCGAATCCGACTTTCGATCCGGTGGGCAAGCCCGGCGCGCTCGACGAGTACTTCCGTGGCCGCAACCCCAGGGGCGCTGATCTGAATGCGCTTTTCGGCGACTTGGAGCCAATCCCGCCGGCGTACCGGGACCGCGACGCGCGACTGGCTTTGATGGACGAACAGGGCATGGCCGGCTGCATCCTGTTGCCTACTCTTGGCGTGGGGATGGAGCAGGCTCTCTTGCCGGATCTGGACGCCACCGTTGCGACGTTCCGAGCGTTCAATCGCTGGATGGATGACGACTGGGGATTCGCCTACCAGGAAAGAATTTTCGCTGCGCCCTACATCACCTTATGCAAGCCGGACGACGCTGTCCGCGAGCTCGAGTGGGCGCTGGAACGCGATGCACGATTCATCGTGATGATCCCGGGCCCCATCACGACCGCCGTCGGAATGCGCCCACCAGGTGACCCGATGTTCGACGATTTCTGGCGATTGGTAAATGATTCCGGCATCACGCTGTGTTACCACTCCGGTGAGACGTACTACTCGAAATTCATGCCGGCGTGGGGCGAATCGGACTCCATGATGTCCTTTCAGGCACTCCTTGGCTTCCGGAGCCTGTTCTCCGGCAACGCCTTGCAGGACACGTTCGCCAACCACCTCCACAACGGTCTGTTCCTGCGCTTCCCCAATCTACGGATGGCTTCTATTGAGAGCGGCTCGGATTGGGTGTTCCATCTCTTCGAAAAGCTGACCAAGTCCTATGGGCAGATCCCGCAGATCTATCAGGAGGATCCGCGGGAGACATTCAAGCGCCACGTCTGGGTATCGCCGTTCTACGAAGACGAGCTGGCCAGCCTGCTGAAACTACTGGGGGACACCCAAATCATCATGGGCTCGGACTTCCCCCACGTCGAAGGTCTCGCCGATCCCGCGTCCTACATCAAGGACCTGGAGAACTTCGACTACACCCCCGAGCAGTGCCGAACTATCATGCGCGACAACGGACTCCAGTTGTCGATTCGCCGGCCGGTATGATCCTCACTGCAACGTGCCATGATGAAACCGCAACTGCCGCAGGGGTTTGACTTCACCGATCCCGATGTGTACGCCGCCCGCCTCCCGACCGAGGAATTACGTCAGTTGCGACAGACAGCGGCTGTCTGGTGGAACGAACAGCCCATGGGCGTCGGAGGTTTCACCGACGGCGGCTACTGGGTGGTGAGCAGGCACCGCGATGTCCGCGAGGTGTCGCGGCGCAGCGATGTCTTCTCCAGCGCTCAGAACTGCATCGTGCCGCGGTACGTCGACGAGGAGACCGCCCGCGGGCAGATCGAGGCCGGGCGATTCTCGATGATCAACATGGACGCTCCACAGCACACCCGGATGCGCAAGATCGTGTCGCGGGGTTTCACACCGCGCGCGGTAGATCGTCTGCGTGCGGACCTGACACAACGAGCTCGTCAGATTGTGGCGGAGGCAGCCACGGCCAAAACCGGAGACTTCGTGGCGCAGGTGGCCAGCGAGCTGCCACTGCAATTGATCGCCGGTCTGCTCGGGGTTCCGTTCGAAGATCGATCAAAGCTTTTTCACTGGACCAACCAGATGGTGGGCGACGAGGACCCCGAGTTCGCCGGGTCCAAGGCACTCGAATCAGCCGGCGAATTGATGTTCTACGGCATGCAACTCGCCGCTGAGAAGGCGGACCATCCCGGCGATGACATCGTCACCCATCTGATTACGGCCGACGTTGACGGCCATAAACTCTCCGATGAGGAGTTCGGGCTGTTCATGGTGACGTTGACGGTCGCCGGCAACGAAACAACCCGCAACTCGATCACTCAAGGGATGATGGCGTTCCTCGACAATCCCGAACAGTGGGAGACATTCAAGGCGCAACGTCCGGTGACCGCCGCCGACGAGATCATTCGCTGGGCGACACCGATCACGGCATTTCAGCGCACCGCGCTGCGCGATATCGAGCTCGGCGACGTCCCGATCAAGCAGGGCCAGCGGCTTGCGCTGTTCTATCGCTCGGCCAACTTCGACGAGGACGTGTTCGAGGATCCCTATTCATTCAATGTGCTGCGGGATCCCAATCCGCACTTGAGCTTCGGCGGCACCGGCGCCCACTACTGCCTGGGGGCCAACCTTGCCAGAATGACGGTCGGGGTGATGTTCGACGGAATCGCTGACGTCATGCCCGACCTCACCTCGTTGGCCACTCCGGAGCGATTGCGGTCGGGCTGGCTCAACGGGATCAAGCATTGGCAGGTCGACTACACCGGTACCTGTCCGGTGACCCACTGATGACTCAACCGCATACCGCCTGACTATTTCGTCTGCGTGACAAGCCGGGGTCGAGTCTGTTGCGCTTTCATCAGCAGCAGGTGACTCCGCTTGCGGCGCACCGCAGTTGGTACTTTATGCCAACGCCTCCGGTGGCGCTTTCCGGCATTGTGGCCGATAGTCATATGAAGTGTGAACTGTTAGGTGTCAGCGGAGATGGGAGTGGTTATGCCTGTCGCGATCGACCCTGTTGGCCAGCGGAAAAACCAACCGGCTGCTGCGCAA
>JAXDGO010000222.1:0-3179 GCA_034665005.1 Solirubrobacteraceae bacterium
CAACCAATACCAAGCCAGCTAAGCAGAAACGGGATCATATCACTGTGCCCGCTTCGCTTCGATTTCAATGTTGATCGCCACCGTCTGGCTGATGCCGGAGACCGATTCAGCCCCTGGAGTAAACATCAAATTGAAGTCACGCCGCGTGATTGGATCGGTCGTCACAGACCAACGCGTCCGTCCAGTTTCACTAATCGGGGTCAGCAGTTTAACGTGAAGCGTGATTGGCTTTGTCACGCCGTGCATTGTTAAGTCGCCGAGAATATCGCCACTTTGCGGCCCGGTGCGTTTTACGATCCGGCTCTTAAACGTCATCTGGGGGAATTTCTCGACATTAAAAAATTCCGCGCTGCGCAGATGATCGTCGCGTTTTTTGATGCGCGTATCGATGCTCTGCATGTCGATCTGCGCAGTGACCGAGGAATTCTCCGGATGTTCCCGATCGACTTCGATCCTGCCGCTGAAGCTCGTGAACTTGCCGAGAGTCGTGCCGAGGAATTGATGCACACTAAACCCGATCATGGAACCCGACGGATCGAACTTGTAGCTCTCGGCCGCTGATGCGGCGGCGCCGAGGCCCCCAATCACGAACACTGCGATAATATTTCCAATTCTCATTTCGAGATGCTTCTCGCCTCCGTCGCGAGTGTTTTCAAGAGCGGCGTGCGTGAAAGAGGCAATCGCCCGAACAAATTCCCCAGTGCAAACGCCGGATCAGCCTTGAGTCGTCGTTGATCGTGCACACCGGCGAGACGCGCCAGCTCAGTCTCGAAATGCGCGACCGCGCGCGCCGTCGAGTCGTTTGCATCGAGATAACCGAAAGCCCTGCGCAACAGCCCGAACAATTCCGGCTCGCGATGATCGCGCTCGGTGCAAATCTCAATCAACTCAACAAAATAGGCGGCAGTCTGCGTGCGCAGATAATTGCTGCGAATTCCGACGAACGGATTTTTCAGGACGACTTCCGCGAGCGTATGGAGATCGGTTTTGCGACTCCGCACGATCGAAATTTCAGCCTCAAAAAATAGATCGAGTTTTCCGGCAAACGGACTTTTCGGACGTCGCGCGCCTTTGGCAATCGTTTGAACGCACCCAATTAGCTCCGTGCACCACGATACAATCAAACTCGTGTCGCTAAATTTTCGTTTGCGGAGAAGGATTGCCTCTGTGCTTTCCATTCAGTGACGAAACGTAGCACACGAAAAGGTGCGATTTTTGCAATTCTCTTCCCTGCCAGCCATGATGAGTGATGCCGGCGAGAGCTACAGAAACCGCACGCGTGCCGGAAGACCTCAGCGGTCGGCAGCGGCGTATGCCCGTGGGCGGAATCACATGGCGGCATACATTTCGTGCACTACGGCATCGCAATTATCGGCTGTTCTTCTGGGGCCAGCTCGTCTCACTCATCGGCACCTGGATGCAACAGACTGCGATGAGCTGGTACGTATACCAACTCACAAACTCAAAACTTCTGCTCGGTGTTGTGTCGGCGGTCGGATCTGCGCCGATGATGCTTTCCGCCATCTGGGGCGGCGCGCTGGCTGACCTGTATCCGAAACGTTCGATCCTCGTTGCGACGCAGGCGGCCCAAATGATTTGTGCGTTTTTGCTCGCCGCAGGCGTGTGGCTTGGATTCGCGACGACTCCATTCATCATCATCGTCGCCGCGCTGAACGGAATTTCGATGGGGTTCGACATGCCCGCGCGCCAGGCGTTTACGGTCGAAATGGCCAGTCGCGAAGATTTGCTGAACGCGATCTCACTCAACAGCTCGATCGTGAATGGAGCGCGCGTCATCGGCCCATCCATCGCTGGCTTGATGATTGGCGCCGTCGGCGTGGCGATGTGCTTTTTCCTGAACGGCCTCAGCTTTATCGCCGTGATCGCGGGTTTATTGATGATGCGTCTGCCGCTTTTCGAGCGGAAAATCGAGATCGTTTCAGCGGGCGAGCACGCGTGGGAGGGAATCTTGTATTCGATAAAACATCCGCGTGTGCGCACGATTTTGCTGCTCTTTCTAGCGGTCGGCGTTTTCGGCTGGTCGTATGCGGTGCTCATGCCTGCGTTTGCACGCGATGTGCTCGGACGCGGCGCAAATGGTTACGGGATTCTTATGTCGGCGAGCGGAACCGGCGCGTTCGTCGGTGCCCTGCTGGTCGCAACGTTTGGACATGTTTTTACGCCGCGTAAAATCGCACTCGGCGGCGTCTGGTTATTTTCCGCGGCGATGCTGGCGCTTTCGTTCACCAAAAGTTTTCCGGTTGCGCTCGTATTCCTGTTTGCCGCTGGATTTGGAATGCTGCTGTTTTTTTCAACTTCCAACACTGTGCTGCAAACCATCGTGCCGGACGAAATGCGGGGACGCGTCATGGGCGTGTGGTCGGTGGTGTTCGGCGCCATGATTCCGCTTGGCAGCCTGGAAGCCGGAGCCGTTGCGCATTTCGCAGGCACACCTTGGGCGCTCGCATTCGGCGCAGTCATTTGCGCCGCGTCGGCTCTAGTGACGTTGTGTGTGATTCGGCGACGAGAGGCGCAGAACGCCGGATGATTTGTACCGGAAATACGACGCGAGGGCGCGTCGGCTCCATGGAGATGGCTCGCGTCGGGCCGACAAGCGCGAGCAGGTGCGTTCAGCGGTTAATGATGTGCAACGCGCGTTTCTCGACGTTGAGCGCGGCTTCTCTGACGGCTTCGCTTAAGGTGGGGTGAGAATGAGTGGTGCGGCCGATATCTTCGGAGCTGCCGCCGAATTCGATCACTGAAACAGCTTCAGCAATTAACTCTGAAGCGGCATGATGCAAAATGTGCCCGCCGAGAATGCGATCGGTTTTGGCGTCGGCGACGAATTTGACCATTCCTTCGACGTCATCGCTGCTAATCGCGCGGCTGTTGGCGCGGAACGGGAATTTGCCGATGCGCACCTCGATCCCCTGCTCCCTGGCTTGATCTTCCGTGAGACCAACGCCCGCTAGCTCGGGATTGGTGTAAATGATACTGGCAATGGCTTCGTAGTTTACGTGACCGGCTTTGCCCGCAATGATTTCCGCGCAAGCGATCCCTTCGTCTTCAGCTTTGTGCGCCAGCATCGGTCCGGCGATCACATCGCCGATGGCATAAATACCTTCGACTTTCGTGTGGAAATGCTTGTCCACTTTGATGCGTTTCTTTTCGTCGAGCGC
>JAXDGO010000223.1:0-2563 GCA_034665005.1 Solirubrobacteraceae bacterium
CTGCGACGGTCATCGCGATTGCTGCGGCGACGCCAAGCCACACCCATTTCAGGGCGTCGCGGCGGTCCGACTTCACCAGGAACGCCACCAGAATCGTGACAACGATCGCGGCCTCAAGACCCTCGCGCAGACCGATCAAACCGCTTCCGAACAGCTGCGATGTGATGTTGGGCGCGGCGGCGTGAATACTGACGCCAAGGTCCGTACCAGCAGTCATCGTGTCCTCGCTACGCCAATCCGCGTACTTTACTTTGGCTTGCCAAAGCAAGGTGTGGCTCACCTTATCAAGTCTCGAGGTGGGAGGGTACACGCCCGGTGACGGTTGCGGATCTGGTCCGAGCACGTGGGACCATGGGCAACTACCAGAGCGGGTTTGAGGGAGTCCGGTGTCGGCAGTGCGTTGGCTGCGGGCTGTCGCGGTGATTGGCGCGACAGCGCTGCTGATGGCTTCCAGCTGCTCGTGGCAACTGGGCACGCCGATACCCGACGGTGTGCCGCCGCCCGCGGGCGATCCCGTGCCCAAGATCGACACCCACGCCAAGGGCAGGCCGGCCGACCAGCTGCACGAATGGGCAGCCAAACACGCGCCTGCGATGGGCATGCCGGTCACCGCGCTAGAGGCCTACGCGTACGCAGCGCGTGTCGCCGAGGTCGAGAACCCCGACTGCCATATCGCGTGGACCACACTGGCCGGAATCGGGCAGGTGGAAAGCCACCACGGCACCTACCGCGGCGCGGTCATCGCGCCGAACGGCGACGTCACGCCACCGATCAGGGGCGTCCGCCTCGACGGCACCAACGGCAACCTGGAGATCGTCGACAACGACGGCGGTGGCATGGACGGCGATGCGCAGTACGCCAGGGCCATGGGACCGATGCAGTTCATCCCCGAGACGTGGAAGCTCTACGGAGTCGACGCCAACAACGACGGCATCGTCAGCCCGGACAATTTCGACGACGCGGCGCTATCGGCGGCAGGCTATCTGTGCTGGCGCGGAAAGGACATGGCCAGCCCTCGCGGCTGGATGGACGCGCTGCGGGCCTACAACCATTCCGACCAGTACGCGCGCACAGTGCGGGACTGGGCGACGGCATACGCGAATGGACACCCGCTGTAGGTGCACTGTTCGCCGCTGCACGCTCTAGGCTCAAAACCGTCCAGGCCCGTTTAAACCAAGACCCAAGGAGCGCAAGTGCCCATCATCGAGCAGGTCGGCGCCCGCGAGATCCTCGACTCCCGCGGCAACCCGACGGTCGAGGTCGAAGTGGCCCTGCTGGACGGCACGTTCGCCCGTGCCGCGGTGCCGTCGGGCGCCTCGACCGGTGAGCACGAGGCGGTGGAACTGCGCGACGGCGCTGCCCGCTACGGCGGTAAGGGCGTCGAGAAGGCGGTGGAAGCCGTGCTCGACGAGATCGCGCCCGCGGTCATCGGCCTGAGTGCCGACGACCAGAGGCTGGTGGACCAGGCGTTGGTCGACCTCGACGGCACGCCGGACAAGTCGCGGCTGGGCGCCAACGCCATGCTTGGGGTGTCGCTGGCGGTGGCCAAGGCCGCGGCCGACTCCGCGGGGCTGCCGCTGTTCCGCTACATCGGCGGGCCCAACGCGCACATCCTGCCGGTGCCGATGATGAACATCCTCAACGGTGGCGCACACGCCGACACCGGTGTCGACGTCCAGGAGTTCATGGTCGCGCCGATCGGTGCGCCCAGCTTCAAAGAGGCTCTGCGCTGGGGTGCCGAGGTGTACCACGCGCTGAAGGGGGTGCTGAAGAAGCAGGGGCTGGCCACCGGTCTCGGCGACGAGGGCGGGTTCGCACCCGATGTGGCGGGCACCAAGGCCGCGCTGGATCTGATTCTGAGCGCCATCGAGTTGACGGGCTTGAAGCCGGGGTCCGATGTGACGCTCGCGCTTGATGTTGCGGCGACCGAATTCTTCACCGACGGAACGGGTTACAGCTTCGAGAAGGAGACGCGCACCGCCGGGCAGATGTCCGACTTCTATGCAGGCCTGATCGACTCGTACCCGTTGGTGTCGATCGAAGACCCGCTCTCGGAGGACGACTGGGACGGCTGGGTGGCGCTGACGACGGCGATCGGCGACCGCGTCCAGATCGTCGGCGACGACCTGTTCGTCACCAACCCGGAGCGTCTCGAGGAGGGCATCGAAAAGGGCGCGGCCAACGCGCTGTTGGTGAAGGTCAACCAGATCGGCACGCTCACCGAAACGCTGGACGCGGTGGCGCTCGCACACTCGAGCGGCTACCGCACGATGATGAGTCACCGCAGCGGCGAGACGGAGGACACCACGATCGCCGACCTCGCTGTCGCGGTCGGCAGCGGCCAGATCAAGACCGGTGCGCCTGCGCGCAGCGAGCGGGTCGCCAAGTACAATCAGCTGCTGCGCATCGAGGAGACCCTCGGCGACGCCGCCCGCTACGCCGGCGATGTCGCGTTCCCCCGTTTCGTGCCGTCCAGCTGAGGCCGGGCCTACCGGATGCCCGAGCCCGCTCGTCCCCGTCGCCGAGGTGGTCCTCGGTCGGGCGGCGGCCGCTCGGGTGCCGG
>JAXDGO010000224.1:0-3216 GCA_034665005.1 Solirubrobacteraceae bacterium
CTATATACGAGATTTAGTTAAATAAGGAAAGCTATAAATCAAGTATATCCTTATAACTAAAATAGTTATAGACGGATTTACAAAGCCATTAGAATGTATAGCATTTGTTCCGGCTCAGTCGTGAATCGCCCTAATTCATGAATGGGCTAGCTCATGCGCCAATATTGGTATATCAGCTGGATTTCTGTATCAGCTAGCTCATTGGCCATTGAGCTAGCTCAGTCGTCAATATATTGAGTTTTCAGCTGATTCATGAATTAGCTGGCTCATTGGCCAATGAGCGGTGAGCATCACCAACCCCCATTTTTATGAGAATGTACCTGCCAGCTCTCCTTCCATTACTTCTTTTTATCTTACCTCCTCAATTCCCTTTTCACCAACCTCCAATATGTCTCTTTCAAAGCCTGAAAGACCTTACAAGTACATGACCCGTGAAGAATGCTTTCCTCAAGAGGTTTATGATGGTTTTATGGATATGATTCAAGACGACAAGTACGTCTGTAAAGAGCGCCTCCAACCTCACAAATGGAGTCGTATTCAAGTCTTTCTTGCCTTCCCAAATACCGAGACAACTTGTCCTAAGGATGCCAATATCAAGCAACAAGCAAAGAGCTATGAGATCATTAACAACAAGCTTTACCGCAAACCTGAGGGGAATTACGAGTCGCGTTATTCAATACCAAGGAATGAGGTCTTTGATATCATTGTACGAGAACACATGATTCTTATACACCCTGGCCGAGACAAGACTTTCAAAGAGATCCAAAAGAAGTATCACGGGATTGCTAGTAAGGAAGTTGAGTGGGTAGTACGCCACTGCAGGAACTGTAGTCAAAACAGACCTGCGTCTGTGAGAGCACCTCTCACTCCTATTGTCGCCAACCGCGTTTTTGAACGAGTACAGATCGACTTAATCGATTTTAGACACTCCCCGTCAGACAACTATGCTTGGATACTACACATCAAAGACCACTTCTCTAAGTTCTGTATGCTTTTTGCTCTCCATAGCAAGCACGCAGAGCCTATTGCAAAGTGTATTGCCATCTTTATTCAGGCCTTCTTTCCTATGGAGATCTTACAGTGTGATAATGGGAAGGAGTTCAAGGGTGCTTTGCTTATTCTCCTCCGTCAATATGGCATTAAAATTGTACATGGAGCTCCCCGTACTCCGCATGTTCAAGGCCTTGTTGAGCAAGCAAATGGCACTATAGAGCGCAAGATTGGAGCTTGGCAAGCTGATCACGGGACCTCAAAATGGGAGCCAGCTCTCACTGAAATAGCATGGGCTATGAATAGGCAGTGTGTTGAGAGCATAGGCTGTGCCCCTTATGAACTAGTATTTAGGCAAAAGCTTCGTCCCTTAAAGCAATTGACAGATGATGAGCGCAAAGCAGAGCTAGGGGTACCAACAGAGGAAGGAGGTGTTATAACAGAAGCTGATATTGAGGCTGAAGTAGGAGGAACTGCCTTAGGAGTGACCCTAGGATCTCCATCTACTCCAGACATTCCTACACCATCAGAGCCAAAAGCCCAGTTTGGTATTCCTACATTAAAAACACACCAAAATGACGCTATTTCAATCCTAGATCGACCCCGCCAGACTGCTAGCAAGAATACGCCTAGAGAGTCCACCAAAGACAAAGGTTCCATATTTAGTCAAGCCACCAAGGACAAGATCTTTCCATCTCTAGCAAGGCCTCCTAAACCGTTACCCGAAGATCACGTGTACGCAAGTCCAGCTAATACAATTCTCTCAATTGTATCAAAAGAGACATCTCTCTTTGGCTTCTCAGCTGGCAGAAAGATTGCCAAAGCTATAAAGCCTCCTCCCACAATTTCCTGGCACTTTGGAGGCCTCCTAAAAGACCATATTCTCCTATTCTTTGAAGAGCTAGATGATCACGAGACCATGACACCAGTTCTAGGAGGGGAGCTTGGCTATAGGGATGATGATGGGAATTACAATATTGGACAGCTTATAAAAGGCACACTCTTTCACTGGCCTCTGAAGCTTGTATCTGTCTTTAAGGAGAGCACTATTCCCCCTGATTTTGAAGCAGATCTAGCTCCCCAGGTACAGGGTGTTGAGAAGTTAGTGCTTGAGCAGGAGGACAGATCACACTCCTCTCAGCTATCTGAACCCCCTAAAGATGACGAGGAAGAGCCTGAAAGAATGGAGCTCGAGGACAATCGCTACGTTGAAGCTCGTCGTCGAACTGATAGTTCACGTGAGAAGATGGTGGCCAAATACTCAAAGAATCATGAGATTGATCGCTTTGAGGTCTCTGATATTGTTACCTTCAAACTACCACGTGGCACTCGCACCCCTGCCGACCATAAGAGGCTCTTTGGTAGAGTTCTTGGCGTACCTCAGCAAGATAGATATGAGATTCAAACTCAGTATGGAGTAATCAATCGTCTCCTACCGACAAGAGAGCTTCAACGGGTTGCTACCCTTCTAGCTAGTGGGATTGATGTTCAGGGACCAAAGACCAAGATTGCTTTGAGCGCAGTTGCAAAACAAGCTTCAACAAGTGAGCGCGTGATCATCTCTTGCAAGTGCAAAGGCAAGTGCTATAATAAGCGTTGTAATTGCTTCAAAAATCAGGTCAAGTGCTCTGTTCACTGCCATGACGATACAGAGCATGATTGCGGCTACTTAGCCAGTCTAGCATTAAGAACAGAGGCAGCTTTAGTCGCTAAGGATAGGGGGGATGAAGGTAAAAGAGAGGGATTAAGGAAGGCTAGGAAGAGAGCTCGTGCCAATACGGCAGGTGAGGACTTGTAAATATATAGATTCATCAATGGGCTAGCCTATGGACCAATACCCCTCATTGGCCAATGAGCTAGCTAATTCATGAATCAGCTAAAACAGCTTAATATTGACGTATAAACTAGCCGAATGGCGAATGAGCTGGCTCATTGAGAAATGTAGCTCACTCATGAATCAGCTAGCCCATTCATGAATTAGGGCGATTCACGACTGAGCCGGAACAGATGATAACCTCCTTCCAATATTGAGACCAGCTTCAGATCGGACATCGGATACAACACGGCCCGATCCAGTCATCTTTCTCTCCAGCCAACCAGAAGCCAAGTGGAAAGCGCTATGCTAAATAAGGCAATTGCCGAGGTAAAATATCTCGCTTAACTCAGGAGGCAACTTGCGAGGAAGTATTTTATGGGTATCCGGCTTTCAACCGGCACAACTGTTCG
>JAXDGO010000225.1:0-3239 GCA_034665005.1 Solirubrobacteraceae bacterium
AATAAAGAGATATGACGCATTCGTTAAATATCTGCTGCTTATTTATTAGTTTCTATGAAGGCGGCCGTAACGCTGCGTAACGCTGGTGACACGGTCGGGGGCCCGTGCGCGCGGCTTATATCGCGCAAGCAGCGGGCCGATAATTACTTTTGGTAACAGGCCAGCCGACGCCCATTTGTATGGGGTCTGCTTATTTCAGCAGCTTATATCCCATGCGACGCGCTACGCGCACCACTTATCAATACAATAATGATATCTGCTCCTCCTTCCTTCAAGCCCCCTACCACCATACATACTAGCCAGTGCCCTGTAGTAGTACTATTCGACGTCACTATGGCCTCGCTGTCGCTCCACGAGATCCGTGCCCGCAATAGCAATGCGCTACACGCGGCGCAGCAGAGCGCGCTGCACGCACGCTTCGAGTCGCAGCCAGCCAACACGCAGAAGACCTACCGGAAGCCGCAGCGCGACTGGAAGGTCTGTACGAGCCTCAAGCCCCGCCCCTTTCTACCCTTTCACTTAATTAATTAACTAGGGCAGGGAGGGCTGACTGTGCGCTGGCAGGAATTCTGTGCCCGGCATCAGTTTGAGGACGGCATCCTCGTCAGCGAGGCCAAGGTTGTCATGTGGCTCCAGGAGGACCTCTTTAAGCGCCGCGTCGCCGTCCCGAGCAAGAAGCCACGGTCGAGGCTGGGCAAGAGAAAGAGGGCGGGGACGCCGGCGGCCGCGAAGGCAGAGATCGGCTCGGCAGAGCTGGCCCTAGCAGCACAGCTAGAGATCGCACTTGACGACCTTCCTGCTATGGTAGCAGATGACCGTGGCGCTAGCGGCGATGAGCAGAGCTCTGAGGATGAGGATGGAGGGGGACAAGGAGGCAGCCTGCTCAAGTTCAGTACTATTGAGGTCTACGTCGCCGCCGTCGCCGAGCTCTGGAGCGTGCAGCTGTCAATGGGCTTGCATAGCCATGCCCTGCTGCGCGGCCCTGCCCTTAATCAGGAGCTGGATAAGCGCCGGTCTCAGTCCGACCAACAGGCACGGCAGGACTACGCTGACCGTGGCGCTGGCGGCTTAAATTCGGGCTACACAGACGCCGAGTTCTTACAGATGAACAAGCTCCTGCTAGTACAAGCAGCCCAGCGGCCGCAGAGCCTCCGCACGAGGGTCGATGCCCTGTTTGGCCACTACCTTGTGCTCCGTGGCCAGGCCCGTCGTATGGCAGAGCTGTGTGACTTGAGCATCATCACATATCCTCGAACGGAAGGCCCTACGCCGTGCCATGCTGTAGTCTTGCAAACCACCAACGGCAAGACTAACCGCAATGGTAAGAAGAACTATATGGGCGCCATGAGGCACAAGGACCCGTACCTCTGTACTATGGGAGCGCTGGCGCAGTATCTCTTTTGGCGCTGGCATATTAGTGGAGAGCTGCAGCCCTCTTTTAAGCGGCGGAAGGACTGGTACAATACCAAGCTCCTCGTCGGCGATGATAAGGATACTGAGATTGCGTACAATACGCAGTACACAGAGACCTGGAAGGCCTTTGCCGCGGCAGGGATCAACTCTGTCCAGAAGACGCACGTGATGAGAGGAGCGGGCGCCCGCGCTGCTGAGCTCCACGGTGTCTCTGAGCAACAGATCAACCGCGCCGGGCTCTGGAGCCGCTCCTCTATGACGTCGGCGTACCTCACTGGCCTGCCGCTCAAGTTCCTGAGAAAGATGGCCGGCTTTACTGCGTCAGAGGGCAGCTATCACATCGCACGAGCCGGCCACCAGCCGCCAGCGGGCCTCCTCTTGCAGGTGTGGCCGTGGATTGAGGAGTGGGACCGCCGGTTTGCCGCGCGGGCAGAGAAACGGCGGTGGAAGGAGGGCGGCCTTGACGATGAGGACCTCGCTGGCGCAGGTTTCCTCCAGCTCATGAAGCAGCTACGGGAGGTCCTCCTTCAGGACCTTGCTGTACTACAGCCGCGTAGGTCTCGTTCTCTGTAAGAAGCCGTATGACTATTTACTGATAGACTGATTACTGCTAGAGGTCCCGTCGCTGCCACTCTTTGTGCACCCGCTCTTTGCGCAGCCAGAGTGGCGCTCATGGGCTGGTGTTGTACGAGGCGGGCCCGCCATAGCGACTGACGAGGCCCGGAGCGAGCTCCTGCAGCGCGCGGTGCCTGTATTGACAAATGTGCTATACACTGCCCGCGAGGCGCTCCTTCAGCAGGGACAGCAGCACAATTATGAGGTCCAGAGGCGGCTAGACCAGCTTAATACAAGCATCAATAGCCTCCTCACAGGCGCCATCCCCTTGACCATCCAGGGCGTCGGCCACTTTGGTAGCTCGCCCGACCTCCAGCTTGCTGGCGACATGCTTGCTACTGTGGCAGTGGGCCAGCGGCCGGCACAAGCGCCGGACGAGAACTTGCCGCCAGCCTACTCGCTGCTCGACCTCCGTACAGTTGCAGACGCGTGGCGGGAGTGGAAAGAAGGGACTGGCGGCCACCCGGCTGTTGAGGTCCTTGAGCGCGAGTGGGGCACACGCTGGCGGCCCCTACCGAAGCAGAGGACGGCGTTCTGCCGTAGGAAGGTGATCTGGGATGAGATTGAGAGGCGTATAGCAACCGGCCTGGCTACTACGGACGCAGTAGCGCAGGTGGAAGCCCTACGGGGTAAAGGGAGCTTGATGAAGCTATATCACACGCTTAAGGATATGAGGAAAGAAGTAGTAGTGTCATGATCGTAGTTTAGACAATATCTATCTATGTCTATATCTTAATCTTATATACTAACTAGTCTATATCTTAATCTTATACCGTATACTAATCTTAGATGGCCCTCATGTTTAGAATCTATATGGCCTCCCCAGGCCAGCGGCTTGACTGGTGGCCTGATAATCAAGGCACTCGTGAATGCAGTAGCGGCAATAGACTTAATCTTCAATAGCTTAGTCAATTCAGGGCCTACAGAGCCTGGTCTAGTCTTAAATTGACCGCTATGCCTCTGCGTAGTAATTGCACTCTTCGAATCACAAATGCGACCGGTGGCCGTTGAGATATATGTATTATGGTGGTCGGTAGCACTTATTCGCAGTGGGGTAACGGTTTGCGCGCGGTTACCAGACATTACCCATACTAAGCGACCCCCCGATAACTGCTGCTTATTTATTAGTTTCTATGCCTGGTAGATGGGCTGACAAACTGTCGCTTTCTTCGCCGAATGTCGGGCCTCGGGTAAGTTGCCATTTAGTGGGC
>JAXDGO010000226.1:0-3710 GCA_034665005.1 Solirubrobacteraceae bacterium
CGGGAAAGACAGCTAAAAGTTAAAGTGAGCACCAATCTGCAGTTGTCTCGGCGTGCCATTCGTGCCGCCGATCTGGCCAAAGTTTGAATCGGCGAGGTTCGTGTCCGGGTTCGAATAGTGCGGCGTATTCGAGACGTTGAAGGCGTCGAGCTGCACGCTCACCGTCATCCCCTCGCGGATAGCCTCGGACTTCGACAGCGAGACGTCGGCATTGTAGTAGCCGGGGCCGTGCACCTTACCGGAGCCCGAGTTGCCTAGCTGCAATGGCCCGGGCGTGGTGAAGCAACTGGTGTCGAACCATTCCGAGACGGAGCCGAGGGTGCGCACCGAGCCGCAGGTCACGTCGGCACGATTCGTCACACCGCTACCCAGGTTGTCGAAGGCCGCATTGAATGTGAGGGGGTTGCCGGACTGTAGCTTGGTGATGGTGCTCAGCTGCCAGCCCCCGAGCAGCAGAGTCGTGGGGCGGTTCGCGGCGGAGAGCCAGCGCTGGCCGCGGCCGACAGGCAACTGGTATACCAGACTGGCGATGAAGTTTTGCGGTATGTTCGGCGCCTGGCTGGTGCCTTCGCCGCGGTTCACGCGGTCGTCGAGCGGCCACCAAACGTTCATATCATCGATCTCCTTCGACCAGGTGTAGTTCACGCGGCCGGTCAGGGAATGGGTGAAATTCATCTTCAGCTCCATCTGCAGACCGTGGTACATGGACGAGCCGCCGGCGCCCCCGTAGCCGATGTTCGTGGCGTACTGGTCTCCCCCTGGTGTGAAGTACTGGTAGGGAAGCCGGGAGTTGAAGGGTGTGTCGCCCGGCGGCGGCGTGTTGATGTCGTAGCGGCGGAAGAGGTGAACTCCGCGCGTGCCGACGTAGGTGATGCTGAAGGCCACGGTGTCGGTGATCTTCTGCTGCAATCCAAGGTTCCAGGCGTAGGCAGCATCCGGCTGATTATTCTTCGCCATCAGACTGACTGAGACACCGGGCGGAGGCGCAACGGGTGCGGTTATGGGCGTGGGAATGTACTGCGGCAGCCCCACCGCGCTGAGCGGCGAGAGCGGTATATTGCGCTGCTGCGCGGGGCTGGTGAAGACCTCAAAGAAAGGGAAGTTGCGCTCCAGAAAGCCACCCATGGCGCCAAAGTTGGCAGGAAAATGCGTGACGCCGAAGGCGCCGCTAAGGGTCGTATTCCCGTTGCCGGGCGCATACGCGAAACCCACGCGCGGAGAGTAACCGCCATAGTAGTTGTCCACGTTCGGTCCGCGGTTGCCATCGGTCGCGAAGTCGAGCACGCCGGTGGCGAGGTTAAAGTTCGACTGCCGGTTGAACTTGTCGATGGCCGCGGTGATGAGGTCCCAGCGGAGTGCCAGGTTCAGGGTGAGGCGGCGGGTAACCCGGTACTGGTCCTGTGTGTAGACGCCCAGCAGAATGGCGCGCGTCGCAGGATCGGTTGCCACAAAGCCGCGATCGAGGTTGGACGGCAGGCCGAGCAGAAAGCTGGCGAACTGATTGCCGCCGACGGTGTTGGTGCACGAGGGGTCCAGCGTGCAACTGCTGGTGTAGTCGGAGATGTAGGTGAAGTCGCCGTTTTTGTTCGCATCGGAGTTAGTGAGCGACGCTTCCAGCCGTCGATAATCCTCGCCGAACGTGAAGGTATGCTTGCCCCAGACTTTCGTCAGGTTATCGGTGATCTGGTAGGAGTTGCTGATGCGGTGCGAGTTGGTCCATGGCTGCGAGCCGGTTTGTGCAATGTTGCCGATGGTGAAGTGACCCATTCCAGTGGCATTGAAGGCAGCGTCGTTGCCGTTTGGAATACCGAGAGCGGTATTTTCGTTGGTACCTAGGTCATTGCCGAAATCTTTCGTGTAGAAGCGATTGAAGCCGAAGCGCAGCTCATTCACCATGGTCGGCGAGAAGGTGTGGTTGTAACCGAGGGCCGCGTTGTGATCGCGCGTCTGCGCGTTCACGTCATTGATCTGTATGAACTGGGTGCCCGGTGAGGGCGCGGAGAGATCGCGGCGCTGGTAGGATTCGCGCCCGAAGAAGCGGTCGCCATTGCTGAACTGATAGTCGGCCTTGATGTCGAACTGGTGGTTGTTATCCGGCTCGACGGTGTTGGCGTTGTAGTTGTTGCTGATGCTGGATTGATTGCTGGCAGCCGGCCAGATGCGGTTCCCAGCGACCATCTGGGCCGAGACGGGATCGAAGCGGTTGGCTGGAATTTGCCACGCGTCACCCTGCGGCGTGGTGACCGTGGGGAACGGCGCCTTGGTCGCAGGATCGTAGATGGGGTCAGGGAACTGGCTTTTCAGGAAGCTGCCCTGCGTCATCAGAGCTGTCGGTACGGTGAGGATGTAGCTGATGCCATTGCGCAGCAGCAGCCCTTGATAGTCCACGAAGAAGAACGCCTTGTTCTTGGTGATGGGTCCGCCGAGCGATCCGCCAAATTGATTCGCGCGGAAGGGAGCCTTGCTGGTCGCGCGCCACTGATAGGCGTTCAGCGCATCGCCGCGATAGAACTCGTAAGCCGACCCATGGAGGGAGTTGGTGCCGGACTTGATGAAGGCGTTCACTTGCGCGCCGCCATAGGTACCGACCGTGATGTCGGCGTTGTTGGTGGAGATCTTCAACTCCTGGATGGAATCGAGCGGCGGCGTGACGTTGATGAAGGCGTTCAGCAGTTCCATGTTGTTGACGCCGTCCAGCGTGTAAGTGGTGCCGCCCCAGGGCATGCCGTTCACGCTCGCGGTGATGGAGCCGGAAGATCCGGCGCCCGCTGCAGCCTCCGGCGCACTGCCGAAGCCGGTTGCGACCGAGCCGGGAACCGTCTGTACCAACTGGGAAAAGACGCGGCCGTTGAGAGGAAGGTTGGTGACATCGCGTGCGTCGAGCACCTCACCCAGCGAGGAACTGGTGGTGTCGACGAGCGGGGCTGCCGCGGTCACAGTGACCTGCTGGGAGGCAGAGCCGACCTGCAGCGTGAGCTGCACTACGGTGGCATTGTCCACGCTGACCACATTGCCCTTGGAGACGACTGTCTGCATCCCGGGGGCCTCGACCTGGACCTGGTAGTTGCCGGGCGGCAGATTGTTCGCCCGGTATTCGCCGCGGGCGTCCGTGACCGCCGAGATGCTAACGCCCGTGTCCTGATTGGTGACCGTCACATGAGCGTTGGCGACCGCGGCTCCGCTCGAGTCGGTTGCCGACCCTACGATGCGTCCGCTGACGCCCTGCGCAAGTACTCCCGGCGCCATCCCAAGGACGCAGAGAACACTCAGCCACACTGCCGATCCGATCAGATCGATTGCCCTGTCCCGCAAAGTTTTACGCATCTTGTTCACCTCGGAATTTCCAGTGCTACAGGCCTCTTCAAGAACGGTCGCAACGCTAAAGATCGCACGCGCCTCGGGCTAGTTACCCAGGGGATACGGCACTTCAGGATGCCGTGTTTCCGGCGTCTTTCCTGCATGTTTCACCCGTGTTACATGAGGTGTTACAGCACACGTTGGCCACTTGCAGAAGAATTCGTTAGATAGCAGGCTGAACCGAAGTACGTGACGCGGTTTTCTCGCGGCTCCCATGGGCTTTGGTGGTCGCGGATCGCGAGCCGGCCCGGACGAAACCATGCGGCCTTCTGCCTGAGGACTAAGTGGCGACGAAGACGAACTGCTGTCGGTTTTCGGCTGCGGGAAGTTAGTGGGTTGCGGCTGGAGCGTCG
>JAXDGO010000227.1:0-4367 GCA_034665005.1 Solirubrobacteraceae bacterium
AGTGCAAAGAAGGGTTTTGATGTACGCTATGCTATATCAAGGCGCTGGAGGATCTTATCTTGTAATGGCCTTAAAGTAGAGGTGATTAATTGATCTTATAGATAGAGGTCGTTCCTTTTCCTGTGGAAGATATGTGGAATATGATTCTCCATGTACTCATGCTATTGTTGCTGCACGGTATCTTCATATAGATCCTTATTCCCTGTTTAGGCATCAGTACACTATATTCTGTTATAGATTAACTTACCAAGCCGAGATACCACCACTCTTGAGTCAAGGACTTAAGATGGATGATATACTACCACCTCTTGTTATTCAAAAGCGTGGTAGACCACAAAAACAGCGTCTTAGAAAGAGAGTACAAAAGCAGAGCAAGCAGATTAGGTGTTCTAATCCATGGTGCCGGCAACTTGGGCATAACAAGAGAAAGTGCACTACTACTCAGAAGGAAGGCATAGCAATTGATAGGGATTTTGGCGATGATGCTGAAATATCAGCACCATCAGAAGTCAGCAGTGATGAGGCAGAGAGTGGTATCATAGCAGAGAGTCCGATTGCATTGCCATTAAGGCGCAGTCAGCGGCAGCGAGGGCTGTGAATAGCTTCATCTTTTTGTAACCCCCCTCAGTAATTATAAAACTTGAATAGCCCCCCTCAGTAATATCAAAAGAAAAATGACCCCTCCTAGTCAGTGTATCCAATAGTAATACTTCCGTAATTACGGCCGTATTTCAGCCCAAAATTACCACTACCATAAAAGCGTACAATGTAAAAAGTCCCAGATCTCATACTTTACAATAAACCGTAATACGATGGTATTACGACGTATACGGTTGCACCTCCTAACTCGCTAACTAGTCATCTGATCCAACCATAATTCAACATCAGCACTACTATCAAGCTGTATATTTTGTGTATTTTGCATTTTGCTCCCATGACTCACGATATTTAATTGTCTCTATAGTATCACTATAGAGTTGGTTATAGCGACTGAACAGTAATATTTGCTAAGGTATAACGGCAGGACTAAGTTAGTGTGGCAACTAAAAACCACCTGGTAAGCGATCGCACAAAATGCGATCGCATTAAGTGAGATGAGATGAGTTGGCTTTACTAGTGCTAAGGGTAGTGGCTCTTATATAGATACAATTCAAGAATCAGTGGTCGAGAATCAACCTTAGACAGGGGGGCCGGTGATTCAGAATTCGCGTGTTTTTCGGAACGCGTTGTAAAACCAAAAAAGTGGGCGATTAAGAATAACTTGATGGAAAATACAATTTAAAATGTAATCACGTATATACTTACGCGTAGAAGAAGTAGGACTATCTTTTAAAGCCTATTTTTATTATATTTGGTTGATAATTGGGCAAAATCAATTTCAGAAAATAAGTTGATTAAATGCGGGTTACGAATATATATTTTGAACCTATATTCAAATGTAAGATTTAGGGCCTGTTTCCCAAACTAATATGGAGGGCCCATACCGTTTTAAATATGGACCCTCCATATTGGTTTTATGGCTTAGTAATACCCCAAAAAATGGTGCCTCCATTTTACAGGGGTCACTTGGTTAGTAATCATATTTGAATCCTTCCGTAATTTCTTGAATTGACGATAATATAATAGCTATCATAGATGAAATGCCTCGTCCTACTCGTACTAGAAGACCCCTGGAACGAAAGCCAGCATCACTAGCAGGAGCTGCTGCTGCTGCTGCTACTTTAGGTGAAAATGAAGCTATTGATAGCATCGAAGTCCTTGTACCTAATGCAAATATCGATCCTGCGCTTGCGACCTACGATATCGATCATCCTCCTCCTCAATCACTTGACAGTCTAGACCCTCTAACCGACTTCGAATACCATTCACCTTCTCCTGCGTTACCTGATGAAAGTCAAGGCCAAGAGGCTTCTTGGCCTCTTACACCATCTCCACCCTTTACGCAACTACAATCCCAATCAGCTTCACCATCACCTCTTCCTCTTACTAGCGATATACAGCCTCAATTACCTATACGGTGGACCTTCGAGATGGAAGAGATATTGTTCCTTACTCTACTTGAGCAAGTCGATATTGGGAAGCGTGCAGATAGCGGGTTTAAAAAGGAGGCTTGGATATCCTGTTGCAATGAAATTAAGAATGCTACAGGGCAATTAGTTACTGTTGGAAAGTGCAAAAACAAGGTGGAAGCAATGAAGGCATCGTGGAGAGAGCTAAACTGGTTAAAAGACCAATCTGGATTTGGGTGGGATGAAAATACAGGACTTGTACAAGCTGGTGATCAAGCTTGGAAGGACGTAATAAAGGTAAGTGATGCTATTGATGATTTATTAGATTCCTAGCTAACGTTCTAGGTAAAACCTAAGTTACGGTGGCATCGTACAAATAAGGTGCAACACTACGATAAACTAACTGCCTTATTTACAGTATCATCTGCAACAGGCGCTAATGTACGGTCTTCAAATTCAAATACAACTTCCCAGCTATCAACACCATCAATTCAAGGGACTCTAATTCCAGTAACTCACCGTATACGGACCCGTGGGGTTCCATTACAGAGTGATTCCGAGCAAGTAAGGAAGCGAATCAAAACAACAGCAGGGTCTGATGAAGCTATTAATCTGCTTGTATCAGTATTAAAGGATCAACAAGGTGGTGGAAGGGTTCGTTTTAACACAGTAGAACTTGCAATTCAGTTACTTCAAAATGAGTATGAAACACGCCTTTCTAAAGGTCATTTCCTTACTGTAGTTGATTTCCTTACAGCAGAGGCAAAAGCCTCTGTTTTTATCACATTAAATAGTAGTATTAGAGATATGTGGCTATGTAAGAACACAGATGTTTCGCTAATCTAGTTTACTTACTATTTTATATATAAGCTTGATAGTCCTTCCACATCAAAGCTGCAATACTATCACGCTTTTGATTCATCCAAATATTGCCAGTTCCAGCTACTTCCTCTATCTCTCCTTTACCACTGCCTTGAACATCAATAGCTTCATCTTCAAATAGATCTTCTCCATTTTGCTTTCCAAAGTTGTATAGCCCAATGAGTGCACAAAAGAGATCAATTTGACTCTCAATTGAATACTCACAACCTTTACCACCTAATATCTGCCACTGACGTTTTAAAACTCCAAATATACGCTCAATGACGTTTCTTAACGAAGAGTGCCGTAGATTAAACAACTCCTTTGCGTTTCCAGGCCTTTGATCAGCTTGCCTTACCTCTTTTAGATGGTATCGAACTCCACGGTATGGTGCCATTACGAATTCGCTATTTCCATATCCTGCATCACCAAGCCAGTATTTGCCCTTTGGAGTTAAAAAGCCTTGAGAAGCTTGAGCGTCAGATAGAACTCGTGAATCGTGAGCTGAACCTTCCCAGCCAGCTAAAATATACACAAATTGCATATCAAAGTTACAGACAGCGAGAATATTCTGAGAAAGAGTGCCTTTTCGGTTCCTGTAACGGGGCTGTAATTCGGTAGGAATATGCATTTCAACATGCGTCCCATCTAAGGCACCAAGACAATCATCAAAATATGGGCTATATTTAAAGCTGTTGGATATTCGTGTTGCAAGGGGGGTGTCCTCTGACGGAAGGATACAATTTGATTTGTATAAAATAAGGAGGGCGTCGATAACTTCATGGAAGATCCTGGTAGAATATAATAAGCCAATTAGGTTGTAAAATAGTAAGCAGTTATTACATACAAAGAGACTGATCTTGCCCCACGGTTAAATCGTTCTTGCACTGCCCGATTTGATGCACTAGTACTTGCAACATATATAAAGATCACCAGCTTTTCTTCAACAGAGGTATCACGAGAACTCTTTAGCCCTGTATTTATCACTAGCCAGTCTCGCAAGTGAAAGAATGTTTCTAATTGCATCCGTAATTGGTTGTGAATACGGGTTGGATTCCCACAATTGAGTAGGTCCTTAACAACTTCCTGACAAGTCCAGCGTCGATTTGAAGGCGTAATTGAGCGGCGATGACCTCGTTGAAGTAGCAGAAGGAGTAATGCAGATAGAATAATAGCCTGGTTATCGCTATCACCGTCGTGGGGATCCATTACATTGATATTGTGTAGAATATACCGAATTATAGTGACCTTTGCTAGCGCGTTGGAAAAAAAGCTGGTCGGGACCAGCTTTTTTTCCCCACTAACAAACTACCCTTGTAAATATGGAGGTTCCATATTTGCAAGGGTGGGTTGATTACGTGAGATTATGAGATTATCCTTGCTGTTTCCCTAAAAGTAATATGGAGGGTCCATATAAAATATGGAGGGTCCATATTGTTTGGGAAACAGGCCCTTAATTTTACCCGTACGTCCTCCTATCTTTGCTGTTGCTACTTA
>JAXDGO010000228.1:0-4412 GCA_034665005.1 Solirubrobacteraceae bacterium
CGCGTGCTCGACGAGATCGGGCGAGACGACAGTCTCCGGCCCTGCGTAGAGCGGAGTTCGGTTGAGCAGGAGCCCAAGCGCCGCAAGATAAGGAGCGCAGTGCCGCTTGGCCCGTGCAAGCGTCACCGCGGTGTCGCAGAAGCAACGCACCAGTTCCGCCTTGGTGTCGTGGTGGATCAGTTCCAGGGATCCAGCCAGGCGCACGAGTTCGTCGGGCGCCCTGCCGCTGCGGATCCTGTCGATCTCTCCGGCCATAAGCCTGGTCTGGCGTTCGCGCGTGAGCCCGCCCGCCACCCGACGCAAGAGGATGTATTCCTGGCTCTTGATGCGCCGACCGGGAAAACACGGGCCGCCATCGTGCACCCGCCACAGGGCATCGATACGAAGGTCGTCCCGGACAACGCCGAAGCCTGGGCGCAGCAGGAATCCAGCCATGATGAGCCATGCCTCTTCGTGGTCCGCCGAACGTCGTCTGTCGTCCCGCCGCTCCTCGAGCGCAGGCCAAAGGGCGCGCAGCAGGGGCCCGTTCCATTCACTTCTGGCAGAGGCGAGGATGCGCTCCACACCCTTGAGGATCGTGGCAGCAGTAATCTTGTTCTTCTTGCTGTTATTGGCAGGCTGGGTGAACACGATCCCGATCTGCCTGCGTGCCGTTTCCAGCGCGTCCGCTGAAGCGTTCGGTTCAATCGGAGCGTTTGCTTCCCGCGCCCGCCCCGCACCGGGCGCGCCCGCGACGCCTTGGACGTGCTCGCGCATGTTGAATTCCAGCGGCCAGGACTGCTGGACGGCGGGGTCGGCGCTGACGCACGAGATGTGGAGCTGCCCCAGTGCGTTCATCCGCGCCGTTAGACCGACGGGCAACATCCCGCCCGCTTCCGGACCGGATAGCTCAGCCGTCCTGACGATGGTCTGGAGCGGGGGCAACGGGTGAAATTCGCCTTCGGACCAGGAAACGATGTCTCCGGCCCGGCTGATGCTCTTCCGGGTTGAGGAATAAGCCTGGAAGCGCACCAGCTGATCGGTGCGGAGCTTAAGCCCAAGATCAGCGATCTCAAAAAGCTGCGACGGCGCTGCACCCTGAGGAAGAACGCATACGAGGGGCGGACGCACAGTCTGGCGATCCGTTGCCTGTATCCCCTCCACTTCGAGAAAGATCGCAGCGGCGGCCCCAGCGGCGATGCGACCCGAACGGTGGTGGAGAAGGGCACCAAATCGCGCGGCTCCGCGCGCCACCGCCAGATCCGGCTCCTCGTTCTCCAGAACCTGCGGTACGAAGCCGTCCTGCCAGCCTCCGATCTGCTCGCGGAGTCTTTGGCGCAGGAGCGACGGTCGGACGGATCCGCCGTTGAACAGGACGGCATCAATGCGCGGGCGATCGTTGAGGAATTCGGCAAGGTGTCGGGTTATCGCGCTGTCGGGAGGATAAGGAAGCCCCCATTCCCTCAGTGCCGCGTGCGTCCGGTACGGCCGCGCCGCCGCGTCGCAGAAGGGAAAAAATCCGTCCAGCAAAAGGCTCTCGATTTCCGCCCGCATTACCGTCGCCGTCTGCGAGCCGCCGACCATCCCCGACCCGCGACCGGCCAGTGCAACAACGAACCGCTCATCCGGCGGCCCCGTAGCGGCCAGCGCGTGCTCTTTCAGATGACGGCAGGCGGCGACGAGTTGATCCCATTGCGGGCCGGAGAGCCGGCCGCCTGCCCCGGCAAGCCGCGGCTCAAGGAGATGGGCGACGGCAAGGTCGATATTGTCGCCGCCGAGCAGCGTATGCTCGCTCACCGCGACACGCCTGATGTCAGGGTCCGGCGTTTGCTCGTTCAGGCGAACTTCAAAAATGCTGAAATCCGAGGTGCCGCCGCCGATATCGATGACCAACACGTGTCGCAGCCCGGCATCGCCGTTGTCGGGCCGCTGCCATAATTCGCGCGCTGGGTCGTGGCTTTCCAGCCAGCAATAGAACGCAGCCTGCGGCTCTTCGAGCAGTCGCACATCGCCGGGGAAGCCCGCTTCCTCGGCGGAGGTAATCGTCAGCCGCTGCGCCGCCGCATCGAAGGAAGCCGGGACGGTAACCGTGATGTCCTGATCATCGAACGCAAACCCGGCCTGGGCAAACCGGCTGTTCCAGATCCCCCGCAGATAGTTCAGAATCAGTGCCGAGGCGCGTACCGGTGAGATTTTCTGCTCACGTGCCAGAACCGTCGATCCCCATGGCAGAAAGGGTGCCGACCGGTCGGCGGCGTGATGGCAAAGCCACGACTTCGCGGAATGGACGACCCGTCCGGGCGCTTCGCTTGCCTTCATGCGTGCAAAAAGGCCGACGATCCATTGCCCGGCTCCGACCTCCTCACCGCGCAAGTGTGCTGCGACCGCTTCCTCTGGCAGGTACAGGAAAGAAGGTAGCGTTGGCTTCTCGGTCAGACGCGCCAGGCCTTCCCATTGCGGGACGAGAAGGACCTCTGGCGCCCCCTCGCCGACCAGTGGCGCGAATGCGAGTGCGGAGTTGGTCGTGCCGAGATCAATACCAATGGCGAAGCGGGCGCGGTCTTTCGTCAAGAATTACCTCCAGAGGCGGTCCGGCCCCTATTCCGTGCGGACCTGGAACTCAACCTTCCATCGGCGATCGGAGTTCGTGTGCCTCATCCAAAGCTCAAGGATGCCAAGTTCGGTGACGACGGGGCTGACGCGGACCGGCACCACCTGCCCCACCGGGACGTCCAGTGCCGGGATCGCGACTTCGAGCAGGCCAGCGTCATCAAGGTCACGCTCGGCGTCGGGGAGTATCTGTCCCGGCGTATCGCCGCTTCGTACCGAGGAGGAGAAAAACCGAAACTCCGCCGTGCGGCCGGTGACAAGGCCGAACTCGCGTCCTTCGATCAGCAGTTCCGTGCCTTCCTGCATCCCCTGCGGGACAACACACAATGCCTTCAGCGGCGGCTTGTAGCCCGGAATGGCGGGCATCGACGTTTCCAGGCCGATGTAATAGGAGCGCGCCGCGCCGGCCTTGATGCGCATCCCCTTGCCAGTGGCGCGGTGACGTCCGTAGATCGCGCCGCCGCGTGCGACGGCGAGGTCTGGTTCGAAACCCTGCAATTCGCGGACTGGCTGGCCCCCATTCCAAGACGCCAGCAGATCAAGCACCCGGGCACGGATTGGCGCGGCCTTGAAAACGCCCCCATTAAACAAGACCGCGGTCGGCATCAGCACCTGCGTGCCAGCCGATGCTCCCACCAGAGCGGCGAGCTTTTCGGTTGCCTTCACGTTCTGCAGGCTCTGAGCGAGAAACCGGGCGATATGCTTGCTGACGACCGGATCGGAAGCATAGGGCAGACCGAATTCCTGCAGCCCTGCCATACGGCTCTCGCGCGGCAGGTCGTCAACGCTGGTTCTGGCGAAAAAACCGTCGACAACAACTTGCTCCAGCGTCTCGCGATCGAGAGTCGTTGAGACAGTTTTGGCAAGCAGGCTGGAGCCGCGCGAGGGGACCGCGATTGGCGCCTGCGCCAGCCCGCCATCATCAAACAGGACGATCTTGGCTTTGGAGGCGGCATGCACGAGCGCCAGGAACTGCCAGGAGTCCAGCCCTTTGCCCGCGGCCTCAAGCTTGGCGCGCAGCGCATATGCGAGCGCCAAATCCATATTGTCGCCACCTAGCAGAATGTGCTCGCCGACGCTGACACGCTCAAGTTCCAGGCGGCCTTCGACATCTGTGACCGCGATCATGCTGAAATCGGCTGTCCCGCCACCGACATCGCAGACCAGCACGATATCGCCATCAGCAATCAGGTTTCGCCATTCTTTGCGCGTCTGCGCCATCCAGGCGTAGAACGCAGCCTGCGGCTCCTCGAGCAGTGTGACGTCCTCAAGCCCCGCAGCCTTGGCGGCCTCGGCGGTGAGGCTTCTTGCGACCTCATCGAACGAGGCAGGAACGGTTACAACGATCTCGCCTTCCGAGAGGTCCCAATCCCGCCCCTGCGCCCGTTCGGTATGCAGGAATGCGTCCCTGAGATGTTGGAGGTAAAGGCGTGAGCATTCGAATGGCGAGAGCTTCTCTTCCGCGATGTCGGATCGCCAGGGCAGGATCCGCTGCTTCGGGTCGATATGCGGGTTGGACAGCCAGGATTTGGCGGAGGTCGCGAGGCGATCAGGCACGAGCGCCCCCCGCTCGCGCGCGAACTGGCCAATGATCGCGCGCTCCCCGGCATCGTTCCAGGGCAGAGGAAACGAACTCTCCGGGAACTCCTCGGAGTGCGGAATATAAATGGCGGACGGCAGTGTCGGCATCTCGCCGATCTGATTTGGTCCTAGGGTCTGCGCGATTTCGATAATCCTGGTCTCACCACTCTCGAGATCGGCGATCGCGATTGCGCTGTTGCTGGTGCCGAGGTCAATACCGAGACTGAAGCGAGCGCTCATGA
>JAXDGO010000229.1:0-2984 GCA_034665005.1 Solirubrobacteraceae bacterium
TAAGGTGAGGAATAAGGATTATTTTCATATACAGTCAAACCTCTTTATAAGGATCCCCTTCCATAAGGATACCTCTCTTCTAAGGATGTACCTCCGGGTCCCGTATTTTTAAGGTGAGGAATAAGGATTATTTTCATATAAGGATAATCCTTAAATTCTCGGTCCCGAATTTTATTTTACAATATAATAGGCCAATGTTATTTTCGACCCCCCTTTTTATTATTCTCGACCCCCCTCGTAATTATTCTCGACCCCCCTTTTGACTTAGTTAAAAATAGAGGTTCGCGACCTAGGTCCGTGCGTTTCACGTGATTCGGCCGCAGGCGACCACCCGTATCGAGCCAATAGCATCGCGACATTCTGTTTACAGCACAAATCGGATTCTCTAACATCGCAAATTTTCCTCCAACTTCTTTAATTGACTACCTAAACACGCTGCGCAACACTCCTAAACACATTGCGCAACACTTAGCGAATTAGCTACACGTCTATTAAGTGCAGCGATCACTATGGCGTCGCAGGAACCTGATCAGGACGAAGATGCGGTACTATCCTACGATTTCTCGATCTACGAACTCCCTCCTATCAAGATCTATACATCGCGCGCCAAAGCCTTCGAAGACGTCAATAAGTGGGCAAAGCCTAAAGGCTGTGCATTCACAAATGGAGGGTCAAAAAAGAAGCATGGATTGCGCAAAGCTATCTTCCTTTGTGACAAGAATGGCCCAAAGCCAGTAGAGGGGCCTCCAAAAGAGAAAGGGCAGGGTCGCAACAAGCCGAGCAAAGGAGAGGAATGCAAGTACTCTATTATTTGTAAGGAGAAGAAGGACGGTACATGGGAACTACGTTATCGTGAACCTTGGAAGAATTCAGATGGAGTCGAAACAAACTTCTGCATACATTCTCACGAGGCAACTTCTGGTACAGGAACAGAGCATCCAGTTCTTCGAAGATTACAGCGAAAGGGAGAGAGAGAGGAGGCTATTGTCAATCAAATGAACTCAGGTCAAAAGACACGTAATATCAAGGACTTTCTAAAGGACAAGTACAATAAAAAAGACGAAGAATCAGATCTTGCGAAGCTTCAGGACATACGAAACGCGATCCATAAAGAGAGAAGAGAGAGAAAGGCAGGGCGTAATACAACTCAAACGCTTGTAGAGGAGCTCGAGGGTAAGGAGGATTGGATTTCAAGGCCTACGTACCGTGAGGATGAGCCAAATCGACTTCATTCCATGCAATTCTGCTACATACCACTTCTTGAGTATGCTAGATTGTATTGTAGCGTCTTTATCTTAGACTTTACCTACAGTACAAATAGCAGTGATATGCCTCTTTTTGAAGCTATTGCAATAGATGCGACTGGCAGATCAGTGTGTACCACATTCGAGTTTACAGAGGCAGAGGACGAGGAAGACTGTATTCAAAGCCTCCGAAACCTTAGAGAGATGCTTGGAGAAGAAGTCTCTTGTAAGGGAGGAGTCATGTTATCTGACAAAGCTGATGCTATTCGCAATGCTATTGCAATTGGTACGTGAATCTTCCTCTACGTTCTATCGTCTACTAACTTCATGGAAGTGTTTCCTGAGTGGACCGCCCTCCTTTGCACCTGGCATGCTAATAAGTCGATCAATCAACACTGCAAATCCCACTTTACAGACAAGGAATTCAAGGAGTTTATAGGAGGCTGGAATGGTATTGCAACCGCACCTACAATCGAGCTCTACAAGGAAGCTGTCCACAAGTTCAAGATAAAGTGGTCCCCTACACATCTGGCAGACATAACGTACATTGAGAACAACTGGCTTATCCCTAATAATCGAGACAAAATCATGAGGGCATACACAAACGATCACCTTCATCTTGGAAATACAACAACTTCTCGAGTTGAGGGCATCCACTTCATTGTTAAGCAGGATCTGGGAAGTAAGAAGTGCGACCTCTTATACGCCTGGGATGTGATTGATAAGGTAGCACGCCGACAGCTAGATAATCTTAATGATAACCAGGGAGAGCAAAAGTCAGGAAGGAAGGCACACTACCAATTCAAGATCTTCGACAATGTACGAAAGTACGTCTCCTACAAAGCCCTCGACCTTACATACGCCCAATTCAACATGGCACGCCAGACTGGGCCTAATAATGAGCCTTTCGACTACACTAACTGCACAGGTAGATATACAAAGACAATGGGGTTGCCTTGCAAGTGTACAATCGCTCAGAGACTACAAGCTGCGCCTCCTCGTCCATTACGTCTTGAAGACTTTCACTCTGCCTGGTGTCTACGTACATTTAGGGAAGAAGAGCGAATCCCGATCCTCCCACCTCGCAAGTTAGACAATCGCAGACTTGCAGGAAGACCTACGGGTGCTAAGAACAAGAGAACAACTCGAATGGAGAGTGGGTTTGAGAAGAGCGCTCGGGAACAGGCACAAAAGGAGGCAAAAGAAGCAGGAGTATCCCTTGTACAGTGTTCAGCCTGCGCTCCCTCAAACTACACTAGTTCTTGGGGCCACAGGAAGTCGCAACACAGCTGTCCATCTCATTCAAAGCATCAAGAGTGGCTTAATAAACCGAAGAAGAAGGCTGACAAACAAAAGAAGAAGGCTGACGAACAAAAGAAGAAGGCCTCAAAAGAGTCCTCTCAGCCAGAATCCTCGAGTTCACGGCGACCCTCGAGGTCAAAATCAAAGGCTATCGTGATTGAGAGTTCTTCTGAATCTGATAATGAGCTAGAAGAAGAACCACAAGAAGAAGAACCTGAAGACGACTCTAATTCTGATTCTATACTCTCTCCTTCACCTAGATCTCCCCATTTGACTGATAACGGTGAAGATCTAGTTGAAGAAGAGCAAGATCAAGACGTTGACATGGAACTAGATCCTTACGAAGAAGCTATTATGGCTTGGGAAGAGAAGAGACAACAATCAACAGATTGGTGCTCAGTTCCATATAAGTATCTCGAATGTATCAACGGGGATCCT
>JAXDGO010000230.1:0-3078 GCA_034665005.1 Solirubrobacteraceae bacterium
CGATGCGGCGAGGTACGAGCCGCTGAGGAGTCGGACAATCGGATGTAGTTCGACGAGAAAAAGCCCCGGGTTTACTCGGGGCTTTTTTCGTGCAGCGAGCGTGACGGCAGCTTCACGCTCGCTGCCGAACGTGAAGCTGGCTTGACGGTGGAGCCGCACACTGAGTAGAAGTCAGGCAACCGTGAACTCATGAGTCATTGAGCGGAACGGCGTGAGCCTGCCGTGGCTGTCGCGGCTCGTCCCGTGGTGGACGATGCGGTACTGGCCCGTCGCTGCATCGCCGGGGATTTCCCACCGGATGCTCACGCATGAGCCGCCCCGCCTGTCACGCTGCCAGCGGAAGGTTGTCGACCAGTCACCGTCGTCGGCGACTCGCACCCACTCGTCACCGTGCAGACGGATCACCTCGAGGTAGGTCCGGTTGCGCTGCAGATCGTTATTGGGGTGTGCGCCTACGAAAACGGCTTCGACCGCTGTGCCGCGCCGACAGGTACCGGTCGGCTGGGCAAGGATCGCCCCGACCGACCCGCTGTCGGCTCCAACGCCACGCAGCCAGCTGCGCGGTTTGTTGGGCGGCGGGGCGGGCCCGGGTATCACCGGGCGGCCGTCGCGCATCGCCTCGGCGAGTCCGGCCACGGTCTGCATGAGTGCAGGGAGTTCCCAGCGGCCGAACAAGGTGCTGCCACCCTCGTACCGCTGTTCCTGATATTCCTCGGGCGTGGTGACGTAGTGGATGTAGGCATTGCAATAGCCCACGCAGAGCACGTCATTCAGCTCAGCGCCGACGATCGAGGCCACCGTGCGCCGCAGTCGGAGTCCCGAGACGATCGTCGGTTCGCCTGGGATGCCAATCAGGTAGAGCCGCCCGATCCGCACCAGGTGGACGGGCACGATCTCCTGGACAAAGGGCTGCAGCCGGTTCAGCAGGTGGGCGGGCACCACGATGCCCTTCGGGGCCTGCGCTGCCCGCAACGAAGCAGCGAAGCGGTAAATCGCACCGGACAGCTTGTCCCAGAATGGGTTTCGGCCCTGACGGAAGCCACGAAAGCCTTCCCCCTCATCGGTACCCGCCATGGTCGCTGCGGCGATCAGCGCGCGTCCCGTGCGGTGTTCTTGTCCGTCCGGCGTGTATTCGCCACGGACCTGCACGGCACCGAGATCGACGTAGGTAAACCGGGAGTCGACGCCGGTGCCGATCGGTGTGCCGGTGTCCAATTGTGCGACAGCATCGCTGAATTGGGACAAGCCGATCCGTCGGGTGTTCTCCAGCTCGTCCTGCGAAGCAGACGGCCCGCGGGCGATAGGTCCGTCGACGTGCGGGCTCATGTCGCCCGGATTGGTCTGGGCGAACGCGGCGATGAAGTCGGGCTGACCGGCGAGATAGTCCGCGCCGCCGACGGTGCGTTCCCAGTGGTAGGCCGCGTAGCCCTTGTTATCTCCGGAGATCAGCAGGTTGCGATTGGTCATGCTGGTGCCATGAGTGGGGAAAAAATGAATTGCACCCACCGTGCGGTCACCGCGATCGATGCGCACCAGCGTGGTGAGCCGGTCGATGCGGCCAGGGAAAAAATCCTTGTCCGCCAACGGGTTACGATCGAAAGACGAGGGCGACCGATTGATGTTCGCGTCGTGCAACTCGCCGTGCGACAGCGTCACTTCGGCGGGCGCCACGTCCTCGTGGGCGTACCGGATCGACTCGACGATCCCGTCGACGATCGCCCCGAATGTCGCGGGCCGAAATCCGCTCGTCGACAGGTTGTACAGCAGGTGTCCGCAGTAACCGCCGGGGGCCGAGTGGGTGTGGGTCGTCGTGATCACGGTGTTTTGTGCCGAGTAGGTGTCGCCATAAGAATTCGCCAGCCGGCGCAGCACTTCGTCGGTCACGTTCTGCATGGGCAGCGGCAGCTCGGCGACCACCAGCAGCAGACGCGAGTTCGCGTCCTGGGGGCCGGCTTGGAAAACGAAAGCGCGTGACCGTAGCCGGAGGTGGATTCCCGCGGTGCGTTGCTCGATCTTGCCGTAGCCGAGCATGCCGCATTCGGTCGCTTCACCGGTGATATCGGCGAGGCCTCTTCCCACCGAAAGTCCTACCGAAAGCCCCACGCAAAGGCCCACAGAAAGCATTGGCTCGTCCTCCCACCCGTTCCTTAAGACGCATACCCTATGCGGCGGGCCCGCATGTGAACTGGCAGTCTTCATTAGACTGGCCAAGTGCTTATTGGTTCACATGTCCATCAAGAAGATCCGCTGGCCGCGGCTGCCGCAGACGGCGCCGACGTAGTCCAGTTCTTCCTGGGCAACCCGCAGAGTTGGAAGAAACCCAAGCCGCGTGAGGACGCCGAAATGTTGAAGGCGTCCAGCGTGCCGCTGTACATCCACGCGCCGTACCTGATCAACGTGGCATCGGCCAACAACCGCATCAGGATCCCGTCGCGCAAGATTCTGCAGGACACCTGTGACGCCGCCGCGGAAATCAACGCGACGGCCGTGATCGTGCATGGCGGCCACGCGGACGACAACGACATGGATGCCGGCTTCGAGCGCTGGGTCAAGGCGCTGGCCTACCTGGAAACCGATGTCCAGATCTACCTGGAAAACACCGCGGGTGGTGATCATGCGATGGCCCGCTACTTCGACACCATCGGCCGGCTCTGGGATCACATCGGCGACAGCGGGATCGGATTCTGTCTGGACACCTGCCATGCGTGGGCCGCGGGGGAGGGACTGATCGACGCAGTCGAGCGGATCAAGGCCTTGACCGGGCGCATCGACCTGGTGCACTGCAACGATTCTCGGGACGCTGCTGGTTCGGGTGCCGACCGGCACGCCAACTTCGGCACCGGTCAGATCGACCCCGACCTGCTCGTCGCCGTCGTGACTGCCGCGGATGCGCCAGTGATCTGCGAAACCGCCGAGGAGGGGCGCAAGGACGACATCGCGTTCCTGCGCGAACGAACCGGCGACTGACAGCGTGGTCCGCCGTCTCGCAACGCTATTCGGGGTAGTCCTGTTAGTCGCGGGTTGCTCGGCGGTGCAGGATTGGATGCTGCCGACGGGCTTCGTCACCGGCACCAGCAT
>JAXDGO010000231.1:0-2563 GCA_034665005.1 Solirubrobacteraceae bacterium
GTGTCCTCCGCCTTGTCCAGGTCGATCAGCGTGGCGTGCAGGTCGGGATGTTCGTAGGCCAGCACCCGAATGAGGCCTTTCACGGCCCCGACGGCCGGGTTGCCGTGTTCGGGACCGTGCTGCGGCCTGTTGACCGCCAGACCGTTCCGGCTGACCAGCCACAGCCGCGGTGATTTGCCGTGCCAGCCGCTGACGATCGCGCGGGCCACAGTCGAGATCGCCCAGATCGAATCGCGGGCGTGCGTCAGCGCGCCGCCGGTGTCGGTGCCGTCGAAGGACGCTCCCCCGAGGAACAGAATCACACCGGCAGGCGGAAGGTCGGGGTCTGCGGCGGCCTGCGCGAAGGCTTCCAGGACCGCGGACTCGTCGGTGAGATCTCCGCTGATCACCCGGCGGGTCGGCGCGCCGAATCCCGCCGTGAAGTCCCGGGCCAGCGCGGCCGCATCGCTGTCGCCGGCCAGCACCAACCAGCTGCCGGTCGGTGCCGGCGCATCCGTTGCCGCACCGGGGCTCTCCAGCCACACGGTGTCGAACACCTTCTGCGACAGCGGCAACGGCACTGTGCGGCGTTGGATGCGGCGCAAGAAGATGCCGTTGACCTGCGCGGTGACGGCGCCGGTCTGGTCCATCAGGGTGACCCGGCCGGTCGCGCCGGCCCCGCCGTCGTCGACGCTGGTGACGTCCGCCCGGCAGCGGGCACGCCGGCCGACGTCGCCGAACAGCCGAATCGACTCCAGCGACACCGGCAGATAGGTGACTTCCGCGGAATCCTTCAGCGATTCGCCGGGCATGGCCGCGGCCAGCGTCTGCAGCGCCGCGTCGAGCAGCACCGGGTGAATCCGGTAGTTGCGATCCGGGGACGCTTCGTCGGGTAGCGCGATCTCCGCCTCCGCAGCGCCAGCGGAGCTGCGCACGATGCGGGTCAGGGCGGCGAACGCCTGACCGTGGTGGGCGCCGGTGCGTCGCAGCGCGCTGTAGAAGTCGGCCGGGGACAACGCTGAGCCGCTGCCGGCCAGCGACGCCGGCCGCTCGGCGGGGGCTTCGCCCTCGGTGGTGTCGACGCGGGCGACGGCGTGCCGCGTCCAGTTGCCGCCGGCCGAGCGGGAGTGCACCTCGACGCGAACGCTGTTGTCGGCGCCCCGGCTCAGTTGGGTCGTCAC
Source organism: Solirubrobacteraceae bacterium (assembly GCA_034665005.1). GTDB lineage: Bacteria > Actinomycetota > Thermoleophilia > Solirubrobacterales > Solirubrobacteraceae > Palsa-744. The sequence continues at coordinate 1,161 of JAXDGO010000231.1, forward strand.
CTGGGTCGCGGCGTCCAGCGGCAGCATCTGCTCGACTTCGAGCCGATTGACCTCCACCGCCTGTACCGGCCGGCCGAGTGCTTCGCTGCCGGCCGCCAACGCGATCTCGGCGAACGCCGCCGCCGGGAGCACGGGTTGTCCGTGCACCTTGTGATCGGCCAGCCAGGGCAGGGCATCGGTGCCAACGTCGCTCTGCCACACGTGGTCGCCGGTCGACGGCATCTCCACGTGCACCCCGAGCAGCGGGTGCGCGCCGGCAGGCCCGCGACTCGCGGATCGGTCGGCCACCCAATAGTGGGACCGCAGCCACGGTGTCGGCGGGATGTCGGCAAGCCGCCCCTCCCGGGCCGATACCGGCGGCATGTCCGCCACCGGCGGTCGCGCCGCGGCCAGCTGCGTGTAGAAGGTCAAGGTGTCCGGATTGTCCCGGTACAGCGTCGCGCCGACATGGACGTCACCGCGCGGCTTCGCCGACTCCAGGCTTTCGGTGATGGCGTGCGTGAGCAGCGGGTGCGGACTCACTTCGACGAACGTGCCGTGCTCGGCGCCGGCGGCTGCCACCGCCTGGCTGAACCGCACCGGGTTGCGCAGATTGGCCACCCAGTAGCCGGCGTCGAACGTCGGCTCTCCGCCGGTGTGCCCGGTGGTGCTGATCAGCGAGATCTTCGGCGAGGTGGGCATCAGATCCGACAGCGCGCTGCGCAAGTCGGACAGGATCGGGTCGACGGTGGGGTGGTGCGAAGCGACGTCCACCTCGACCCGCCGCGCCAGCTTGCCCTGGCCGTCCACGATCGCGACCACAGCGTCGACCTGCTCCGGCGGACCGGCGATCACCGACTGATGCGGCGACGCGTACACCGCCAGGGTGATGTCGGGATAGTCAGCGATCAGCTTCTCGGTGGCGGTGGCGTTGAGCTCCAGCAGTGCCATCGCGCCCTGCCCGGAAAGCCGGGCCATCAGCCGGGATCGGGTGGCGATCACCCGCAAACCGTCCGCCGGAGTCAGCGCCCCGGCGACGACCGCCGCAGTGACCTCCCCCATCGAATGCCCGATCACGGCGTCGGGTTCGACGCCGTGCGCGCGCCACAGTTCGGTCAGCGCCAGCTGCACGCCGACCAGCACCGGTTGGATGCGGTCGATGCCGACCACCGGCTCGCCGGATTCCAGCACCTGACGCAGCGAGAAACCGACCCGCTGGACGAACACCGGCTCCAGCTCGGCGACCGCGGCGGCGAACGCCGGCTCGTCGGCCAGCAGTTGCCTGCCCATGCCGGCCCATTGCGAGCCCTGACCGGAGTAGACGAAGACGGTGCCCGCGGCGCGCCGGCCGGTCTGCGGACTCACCACGCCCGGCGCGGGTTGCCCCGCCGCCAGCGCACGGAATCCGGTGACGGCTTCCGCGC
>JAXDGO010000232.1:0-3741 GCA_034665005.1 Solirubrobacteraceae bacterium
CGCCTGTACTCCGAGGCGGACTTCGCCGCCCGGCCGCGCTATACCGATCCCGAGATCTTGCGAACGAACCTCGCCTCGGTGCTGTTGCAGATGGCCGCGTTGCGGCTCGGTGAGGTGGCGGACTTCCCCTTCCTCGACCCGCCGGACCGGCGCAGCATCCGGGACGGGGTCCAGCTGTTGCAGGAACTCGCCGCATTCGACCAGCACGCCGCCATCACCGAGCTTGGTCGAAGGCTTGCGCGGCTGCCCGTCGATCCGCGGCTGGGCCGGATGATCTTGCAGGCGGACAGCGAAGGGTGTGTGCGCGAGGTCCTGGTATTGGCGGCAGCGCTGACAATTCCCGACCCTCGTGAGCGTCCCGCCGACGCCGAAGACGCCGCCAGGCAGAAACATGCTCGCTTTGCCGACGAACATTCCGACTTCATGTCCTACCTGAACCTCTGGCGTTACCTCGGTGAGCAACGACAGTCGTTGTCGGGCAACGCGTTCCGTCGCCTATGCCGAGATGAATTCCTGCATTACCTGCGGATCCGAGAGTGGCAGGACTTGGTGGGTCAGCTGCGCAGCATCGCCCGCGACCTCGGCATCGCCGATACGCGGGACGAATCCGAGGAGTTTACCGAGCCGGTGAAGGTGCAAGCGGCGCTGCTGGCCGGGTTGTTGTCGCATGTAGGTATGCGCCGTGAAAATGCAGGAGACCGCCAACGCGAGTACCTGGGCGCACGCAACTCCCGGTTCGTCCTGGCGCCCGGTTCGGTGCTCAGCAAGCGGCCGCCGCGGTGGGTGATGGTGGCAGAGTTGGTGGAGACCAGCCGGCTCTACGGCCGAACCGCAGCGCGTATCCAGCCGGAGACCGTCGAGCGGGTGGCCGGTGATCTGGTACAGCGCAGCTACAGCGAACCGCACTGGGACGCCAACCGCGCCGAGGTGATGGCCTACGAGCGGGTGACGCTCTACGGCCTGCCACTGGCGGCTCGCCGCCGCGTCGGTTACGGCCGCGTCGAGCCGGCCACCGCACTGGAAATGTTCATCCGGCACGCACTTGTGCAAGGGGAGTGGCAGACCCGTCACCGCTTTCTGGGGGAGAACGCCCGCCTTCGGGCCGAACTGAAAGAGCTCGAGGACCGCGCCCGTCGGCATGACCTGTTGGTCGGAGACGACGAAGTGCACTCGTTCTACGACGCCCGTATCCCGGCCGAGGCGGTTTCGGCGCGGCACTTCGATGGATGGTGGAAGAGGCAGCGGCACCAGACACCGGACCTGTTGAACCTCCGCCGCGACGATCTGCTGTGCACCGACGTCGGCGGGTCAGCCGATCGCCCGGACAGCTGGCAAGCGGGGGACGTTGCGCTACCCCTGACATACCGGTTCGAGCCCGGCGCCACCGACGACGGGGTGACGGTGCACGTGCCGATCGACGTGCTGACCCGGCTCGGTGCAGACGAGTTCGCCTGGCAAATACCTGCTCTACGCGAGGAGCTGATCACCGCACTGATCCGCTCGCTGCCAAAACAATTGCGCCGCAACTTAGTGCCCGTGCCCGACACCGCACGCGCGGTGTTGGCGTCAATCGAACCCGCCGGGGAGCCGCTGTTGGGGGCGCTGCAGCGCGAGTTACGCCGTCGCACCGGCGTCGTGGTGCCGACCGACGCTTTCGACCTGGATAAACTACCGCCGCATCTGCGGGTGAGTTTCGCTGTGCACGCCGGCGACGGCCGCGAGGTCGCCCGCGGCAAGGACTTGAACGCGCTGCAGGCGCAGTTGGCGGCACCGGCCCGCGACGCTGTCGCCGACGCGGTGGCCGGTGAATTGGAGCGGACAGATCTGCGCGGCTGGCCAGACGATCTGGACGAGCTGCCACCTGTCGTCGAGCGCACGGTGGCGGACCGGCCGGTACGGGGCTTCCCGGCCTTCGTCGACAACGGTGTCGCCGTCGATCTGCGTGTATTCGCCACGCCGGCCGAGCAGGACTGTGCGATGCGGCCGGGCATTCGCCGGTTGCTGCGACTGTTGATCGCATCTCCGGTCAAAAGTGTTGAGCGTCAAATTGATCGCCGGACCCGCCTGGCTCTGAGCGCCAACCCCGACGGTTCCTGGGCTGCGTTGCTCGACGACTGTGTGGACGCCGCGATCGACGCACTGGTGGCCGAGCCGGTCTGGACGCGCGCCGATTTCGCCGCGCTGCGCGTTGTCGTGGCCGCCGGGTTGCCGGCGACGACGCTCGACATCGTGAGCCGCGTCGAGCAGGTGCTGTCTGCCGTGCAGGCTGTGCACTTGGCGCTGCCGGTTCAGCCACCGCCGGGGCAAGCCGAGGCTGTCGCCGACGTGCGGGCTCAGCTGGACCGGCTGCTGCCTCGCGGATTCATCACCGCCGCCGGGTGGACGCGCCTGCCCGATTTGACCCGCTATCTGTTCGCGGTGCGTCGGCGCCTGGACCGGCTGCCTCACGCCATCGAGGCAGACCAGGAACGGATGCAGCGCGTGCACGCTGTGCAGAACGCCTACCACGAACTGCTGCACGATCTGTCGGCGAGGCAGGGGACAGGCGCCGAAGCGCGTGACATCGCCTGGCAGATCGAAGAACTGCGGGTTAGTCTCTGGGCCCAGCAGCTCGGCACACCACGTCCGGTCAGCGAGCAGCGGATCTATCGTGCAATCGAGGCAGCGCGCTGAGACCAGTACGCGGTTAACGCCGGACAGCGCGAAACGTCCGGCTACTCTTTCCGCCGTGACGCCAACGTGGTCGCCGAGCCGGCTCGGCAACTTGACGGGGATGACAATCATCGTGACCGGTGCGACCAGCGGGGTCGGGCTGGGCACCGCGCATGCCCTCGCCAGGGCCGGCGCCGAGGTGATCCTGGCGGTACGCAACACCGACCTCGGCCGGCAACGCGCCGCGGAGATCGGTGGCGCAACCAAGGTGGTGAAGCTGGACCTGGCCGATTTGTCCTCGGTGCGCGCGTTCCCAGAGCTCATCGACGGTGACATAGACATCCTGATCAACAACGCCGGCATGCTGACCCAGCACCGGAGCGACACGGTCGACGGCTTTGAAACCACGCTGGGCACCAATGTGCTGGGCCCCTTCGCTTTGACCAATCTGCTGCTGCCGCGGGTGCGTTCGAAGATCATCAACGTGGGCTCCGATGCCCACCGCTCAGCGACCTTGCGACTCGACGACATGCATCTGCGTCAGCACAAGTGGACGGTGATGGGCGCTTACACCCGCTCGAAACTGGCGGTGATGCTGTGGGGGCTCGAACTCGACCGCAGGCTGCGGGCCGCCGGCTGCCCCGTCACCGCCCAGCTCACCCATCCCGGATGGGTGGCGTCAAACCTGTCGCAGGTGTCCGACGCCCCGTTGATGTCGCTTGCTCACCGGGCGGTCAAAACCGTGGCCGGCCGGTTGGCCAATGGCATCGACGAAGGCGCCGCGCCCACGCTGTACTGCATCAGCGAGCCGATCCCACCGGGCAGCTATGTCGGCGTCAGTGGTCGGCTTGGTCTGCGTGGCGGCCCGGTGCTGATCGGCCGTTCGCCAGTCGCCTGTGACTACGCTGCTGCGGCGCAATTTGTTCAATTCGCCGAAAAGGAGACCGGCACAACACTTTCGCCGTAGCAGCTGGGCCGTGGGCATCGCAGGAGCAACGTATTATCGGTCGGCATGCGGACTCAGCGCCAGCACATGCTCAACGGTGAGTGGTATGACGCCGGTGATCCTGACCTGGTGGCGCGCCGCAC
>JAXDGO010000233.1:0-3895 GCA_034665005.1 Solirubrobacteraceae bacterium
GGCTGAGCCGGAGCCAGCGTCGGTCGAGCCGGAGGCGCGGCGGCGGAGCCGGTTCTCGAGGGGGTGGAGCCGGCACCGGAGGCGGTTGAGTCGGAGCGCATCGTCGGATGAGCAGGTTCTCGACGAGGTGCAGCCGGAGCCGGTTAAGCCGGAGTCCGAGCCGTTGGAGGCGGCGGCAGCCCAGGCTGAGGTGGTCTTCGAGGGCGTCGGGCCGGGGTCGGTTGAGCCGGAGCCTAGGGCGGCGAAGCCTCCACTCGAACCCCAGTCTTCTGCGGTTTCTGAATCCGAGTTGGGGCGGCGGTGGCCAGGGCCTCCGGCTCAGTGGCCTGGGGACGAGTTTGGGTCAGCGGTGCCCTCATCGGCTGAGCCGGTCCTCGAGACGGTTGAGCCGGCGACGGAAAAGCCCCGAGTCGAACCCGAGGGTTATGAGCCGGCTTCTGCGGTTCCTGAATCCGAGTTGGCGCGGCCTCAGTGGCCAGGGCCTTCGGCTCAGTGGCCTGGGCCTCCGGCTCGGTGGCCTGGGGACGAGTTTGGGTCGGCCGTGCCCGCGCCCTCGTCGACTGCGCCGGTCCCGGAGACGCTCGAGTCAGAGCCCGAGACGGTTGAGCCTCGACTCGGACCTGAGTTTTCCGAGCCGGTTCCCGAGGTTGTTGAATCACTCGCCTACGAGGCTGGGTCTGAGACCGAGTTGCCGCAGGCTCAGTGGCCTGAGCCGCAACTTCATTGGCCCGGGCCTCCGGCGCGGTGGCCTGGGGATGAGCCTGTGTCGGCCGGGTCCGCACGAGCGTCGGCTCACCCGCTTCTCGAGAGGGTCGAAGCGGCCGAGACGGTTGAACCGGAGCCCGAGACGGTTGAACCGGAGGCAGCGCCGGCTGAGCCGGAGCCCAAGATGGCAGAACCGCGACTCGAACGTGAAGTTTCCGAGTCGGCTCCCGAGGATTCTGATTCACAAACGGAGGCAGAGTTCTCGCGGCCTCAGTGGCCTGGGTCTCCGGCTCAGTGGCCTGGGATCGGAGTAAATCGGTGATTGACCACGTGCACTGGTGGTTAGCCGCCCTGTCCTTCGCGCTGGGGATGGCGCTGACGTTCACGCTGTTGGTTCGGCCCGCCAACACCAAAATGCCGGCCTGGGCCATATCGGAACCGTCCCCGGGACTGGGGGAAACCCGCAAGCCGCCGATGATGAAAGCTACGACCGCCGAGGCGCCGCCGAAGAAGATACTCCCCTCCAGCTTAAGGCTAGATAAGGCGAGCGGTGTGTCCGCAGTGCAGCCGGGGAGGCGCAAGCCCGTCACCAACGATGCTGTGACAGAGATACTTCCGATCGCTGGAGACCCCGAGACAGAGAAAATTCGCGTCGCCAGAGACCCGATGACCGAGAAGATTCCGGTCGTCAGAGATGCGATGACGGAAAGGATTCCGGTCGCTAAAGACGCTCTGACGGAGAGCATTCCGGCCGCGAGGAAAGCGCCGGCGAAGAAGGCGTCTGCGTCGAAGAAGGCTGGTGCGAAGAAGGTGCCTGGCGCGAAGGGGGTTCCTGGCGCCAAGAAGGTTCCTGCTGCGAAGAAGGCTGGTGCTGCGAAAAGGGCGAGGCCGAGGCCCACGGGCGCCCCGACCAAGCGGATTCGAACCGCGAAAGAATCTGCGACGGAGAAGATTTCGGACAGCGATGCGCCGACGGCCGTCATACCTCTGATGCCGTACGCGCCCTACGGTCCGGGTTCCATGCGGGCCAACCTTGATGGCAGCGGGCCAGAGGGATGGACGGTGAAGGGACGCACGGATTCCCGGCTTTTCTGCACACCCGACGATCCGGAGTACGACGAAACCGAGGCCCAGGTCTGGTTCGAAAACGAAGAGTTCGCTGCGCGAGCGTTTTTCACGCCGTGGAGCAAGAGGGTACGAAAAACTTAGCCGCTTGTGACGATCAGCTTGGGCCCGGGAGGCGCAGGACCAGGCGCGCGCCGCCCAACGGGCTGTTTTCCAGCGATGCGGTCCCGCCATGCAGATGGGCCTGCTGGGCAACCAATGCCAGTCCCAGACCAGAGCCCGAATGCGATGCTGTCGAACCTCGTGAGAACCGCTCGAATACCACTTGGCGTTCGGCTTCGGGCACTCCCGTGCCGTTGTCATCGATCGTGATTTCCACACCCGCTCGCGAGCTGACGGCCGACAGCTGAACCTGGGTGGCGCCACCATGCTTGACGGCATTGGCGATGGCGTTGTCGACGGTCAGCCGCAACCCGGCCGGCATCCCGACGATGATGCAGGTCGGTGATGGCACCAGAGCCACATCGAGGTCGGGGTAGATGCGGGTGGCGTCGTGGGCAGCGCGGTCGAGCAGATCGGTGATGTCGACGGGAACATGGTCATCGGAGGTGGACAATTCCCCCTGAGCCAACCGCTCCAGCGCGCTCAGGGTGGCCTCGATTCGCGACTGGGTGCGAATCACGTCGTTGAGCACTTCTTTGCGCTGGTCGTCGGGCAGATCCAGGGTGGCCAACACCTCGAGGTTGGTTCGCATCGCGGTAAGCGGAGTGCGCAACTCGTGGGAGGAGACGGCCGCAAAGTCGCGAGCCGAGGCCAGTGCCTCCTGCGTCCGATTCTGCTCGTTCCAGATGCGCTGCAGCATCCCTCTCATCGCCTCGGCGATCTCGACGGCTTCGCTGGCGCCATGCACGTCGACCTGCGGCGCCTCGTCGCCCGCGTCGATGGACCGGGTCTGTTCGGCGAGCTGTTTGAAAGGTCGCACCGCGAATGCGGCCAACAGCCAGGCAAACACTGCCGCCGCGCTGATAGCGAAGCCACAGATCAGCAGGACTCGGCGATGCAGGTTGTTGGTCTCGGCGTACGTCGCGTCATACGTTGCGCCGACGGCCACCGACGTTGGTTCCGGCCCTGGGATCTCCACCGTGCGCACGCGGTAGCGAACCCCGTGGATAAAGGTGTCGGCGTAGTCGGCATGCAGCCTGGGCAGCGCGACGTCGGTGTTCGACTTGACCACGTTGCCCCGACGGACCGTGATGAGAGCGTCTTGATCGTTGGGGGATCGCGGGATCTCATCGAGGCCGCGCGGCACGAACGGGATCGCGAAACCCGCGGCCTCATCCAGCCGGCGGTCCAGCCGTTCCTTGCGGTCCTTGGTGATGCCCACCCACACCACGGCGCCCACAATGAGCACAGGAATTGCGGCGCCGATGACCGTCGCAACCACCACTCGGGTCCGAAGCGACGGCGTTCGGGCGAAGATCCGGGACAGGATGTTCATCGCCGCCACTGGGCACCCACCGCGGTCATTGCATTCGGAGCACGAACCCGACGCCCCGGACGGTGTGCAACAGCCGGGGGCCGCCGTTGGCCTCCAGCTTGCGACGCAGGTATCCGATGAAGACGTCGACAACGTTGGTGTCGGCGGCGAAGTCGTAGCCCCACACCAGCTCGAGCAGCTGGGCGCGGGACAGCACCGCGGTTTTGTGCTCGGCGAGCACGGCGAGCAGGTCGAACTCCCGCTTGGTCAGATCGACGTCGGCGCCGTTGACGCGGGCACGGCGGCCGGGGATATCGACCTCCAGCGGGCCGACCGTGATGGTCTCCGACGAGAACGTCGCCGTCGCACCGCGCCTGCGCAGCAGCGCTTTCACCCGCGCCACGAGTTCGGCCAGCACGAACGGCTTGACCAGGTAGTCATCGGCGCCGGCCTCGAGGCCGGCGACCCGGTCGTCGACGGAGCTGCGGGCCGACAACACGCAGACCGGGACGTCGTTGTCCATCGCACGCAGCGCGGTCACCACGCTGACACCGGCGAGCACGGGCATGATGATGTCGAGCACGATCGCGTCGGGCCGGGTCTCCGTGGCGCTGCGCAACGCCTCTGCGCCGTCGACGGCCGTCGAGA
>JAXDGO010000234.1:0-2965 GCA_034665005.1 Solirubrobacteraceae bacterium
ATATCACCCACGTGCGCCGAGTCGAGCACCGCGGACCGCGTAGTCGCGGCCGATGGCGCAACAAGCTGGGTGATGTCGTCGTCCGTCGAGCTCACGGTGCAGCACCGCCTGGCACAGGCGCGTTGCGGTCATCGCCGGGCTGGGTGGTTTCGCGGACGGGGCGGGGGGCGGGTTCGCGGCGACGCCAGTCCTCCGGGATGGTCGCCTCCAGGACGTCGTCGACGGTGACCACCCCGAGCACGCGGTCCTGCTCGTCGACGACGGGGATGGCGTAGAGGTTGTAGTCGGCCATCAACAGTGCGATGTCGGTCAGATCGGCGTCGGCACTGACCCGCACCGGGTCGGAATCCATTAGATTGCCAACACTTTCACCGGGTTCGGCCTGCAACAGTGCGATCACTGACACCACACCGGTGAGGCGTTTGTCCTGATCGAGAACATGAAGTTTGAGCAGTGCCTCCGGCTGTAAGCCGCGCGCGGCGGCTACCAGCGCCAGCGCCTGGGCGGCGGTTGCGGTGGCGGCGCAGGAGACGAAGTCGACGTTCATCAGACCGCCGGCGCTTTGCGGGTTGAACCCCATCAGGGTGATCACCTTGGTCCGCTGCGGGGGAGGCATCAGATCCAGCACGCGGCGGCGCCGCGACTGACGCAGGTCGGCGATTGCGTCAGCGGCGTCGTCGGCGCGCATCCGGCCAAGCAGCGCGGCGACTGCGTCATCGGGCATGTCATTCAGCAGCCGGCTGGCCTTCTCGGGGTCTAGTTCTTCGAAGACATCGGCTTCCAACTCCGGGTCGCTGCGAACCCGATCTAGGATCTCGCCGCCCTCGGCCTTATCGGCGTCCTCGATGAGATCGGCGATCTCGGCGGGTTTGAACCCCCCGACCCGGCCCCAGGGACGGCGCAAGGCGTCGGAGTGGGCGTGGCCGATTAGCGGTTCGAACGCTTTCCAATCGCGGGGCGCATGCACCCCGGAGGCCTTGATCAGCCCGAAAAACCTTGCTGGGCGGCGGGTGTCCAGCCGCGCAAGCACCCATCCGGCGCCAGTATCTTCCAGCTCGACATCGTAGGCGCGCACCAGCTCCACGGCGGCCACATCGATCAACCGGTGCCCTAGCAGATCGGCGCGCAGCAACACCTCACCGTCCCGGCGCTCAAAACCGCGAAGGTCAACCTTGTTCTTGGCCAACACAACTCGGTTCGCAGCGAACTGGTGAATCGATTCGCTGCCAATGAAGACCCGCCGTCCACCGACGCCGGCCACAATCCCGGTCACCAGCGGATACTCATCGATGCCGCGCAGCCGCACGATCACGTCCTCCACCCGGCTCACAACTTCGCCAGAGCGGGCCAGCACCGGCGCACGCAGTAGCTGTGAGAAATGGATGAGTGGCTGCCCGCCGCTATGCTCAGCCGCCGTTCCTGATGTGCTCACTAGGCTCTTCCTTCCCCGACGGTGCGCTTTCGACTCCGCGAGCAGACAGCGCGAGAACCATGCCTCACGATGCCATGAGCGGGTGCGGCGTCCGCCGTGTGACCGGCTCGGCCGCACAGCATATGCCGCGGCGCTGCAAGCAGCTGCGCCCAAAAGGTAAACGGCGGGCAGCCATTCAGAAGACAGACGCCCGTGGTGTCCAGGTCGTGGCAGCCTTCGGCAGGCGTGCCCGCGCCAGCGGGCTAACCGATCCCGCGGGCCAACTCAGAAGCCGGCAGGGCTCGGCGGATCGCGGTGCAGGGAACCAAGGCCACTCTGGATTCCCTGACGCAACTGGTCGATGACCGCGGGCTTGCCATGCGGGACCTCGACTGGCTGCGTGCAGCTACAGCTGAGTGCCCCGAATAAGCTGGGGTCAGCGCCGGCCGGTGCTGCTAGTGCCGTAGCAGCACCGAGCGCGATCGCTGCAGTGAACACGAATTTGGTGATCAACAATGTCCTCTCTTGAGAGTCAATACTCGGCGGTATTTGGTTCTACTGGCTGTGCCGTGGGCAGAAGGCGGCAATGCTGACTCCGACAAAAAACCCGGCGTGATAGCCGTCCAGATTGGTCTGTGTGTCATCACGGTGTTCGCGACGTCACTCGCCTGCTGACCTTGATCAAGTTCATCGCAAACCTCATGACCGGCGGCGGTCGCCGCTTGCCTGGACGCGAAGGTGATGCCCCTGGAAGAGATCGCGCCAACGAAGTTGCTGCCGTCGACCGCGGAGTCGGCGTGTGCGGTCGGGGCCGCTACTCCTAAAACGCTAAGAGGCGCGACCGCCAGGACAAGGCCGGCAATGAGTGATCGCAGAGGACTGGTCGAACGCACTTGGGGGGTGGCGCCCGCCGCGGGCACCTCAGTGAATAGGGAAGTCATTGCTGTCTCACCCCTTCCTCGTCCGCTCCCAGATGGGGAGCATTGGAACTAACTGTTCGGTTCGCCCCTCACCATGCGGTCATTTCGTCATATTCGCAAGTGTTAAAATGTTTCGCGAGGCGAACATCGTCCTCACCCGCGCGTAAGAATGGATGCCGCCATGGCAAACCAAAAAGTACGGCGACCCGAAACCGCAAACGCGGTCCCGCGCGCCGAACCGACTCGGCCGCAACTGGTTTCGGCAGCCGCCACGTTCGCACTGCTGAGCAACCCGACTCGGCTACACGTGCTATGGCTTGCCGCCCAAGACGTCCATGACGTCACCACCCTGGCAGAACGCACCGGCGTCGGCGTGGCCACTATGAGCCAGCACCTAGGCAAACTCCGCCTGGCCGGCCTGATCAGCGCACGCCAAGAAGGCCGCCATCACATCTACCCTGCCGAAGACCCCCACGTGCTCACCTTGATTCAGCAGATCTTCGCCCACATTGCCCCTGACGGCAGCCTCGCGCCCGACCCACCGTCCAAACACTGAGCCGCCTGGGAGATCGCGCCGTTGGTGCGTCTGCATTCATCTCGATTACCATCCGGTCGTCTTCCAAGACGCCACCAC
>JAXDGO010000235.1:0-3017 GCA_034665005.1 Solirubrobacteraceae bacterium
AGGGCCTGTTTCCCAACCATTATGGCCCGGCCATTTTTTTTATGGCCGGGCCATAATACTTTTTCGGAAACAGCAGGGTTAATTCCATAATCTCACGTAATCAACTCACCCTTGAAAAAATGGAGCGTCCATTGTTACAGGGGTATTTTGTTAGCAAAACAGTTATGGTGGTCTTGACCACCATAACTTTTTTTTACGCTAGTCAATTCCACGAATTTATGAGGCTATTCACATAATATCAACGTAATGGATCACTACAACGGTAACAACAGTGTAGGCCTGAATCAGACTATTGTTCTGTCTGCTATACTTCTTTTACTGCTTCAACAACGTAATCGACACCCTCCTACGCCCTCAAATCGACGGTGGACTTGTCAGGAAGTCGTTGATGACCTCCTCAATTGTGGCAATTCTACCCGTATTCACAACCAATTACGGATGCAACTCGAGACCTTCTTTCAATTACGAGACTGGCTAGTAACGAATACAAAGCTACGAAGCTCTCGAGGCACCTCAGTTGAAGTAAAGCTTGTAATTTTTATATATATTACAAGTAATGGTGCGTCAAATCGGGTAGCGCAAGAACGATTTAATCGTGGTGCTAGATCGGTCTCTTCGTTAGTAGTCACTGCTTCTTATTTTGGAATTTGGTAGGCTTATATTATATTAGGGCTTTCCATGAAGTTATTGATGCTCTTCTTATTTTATATCGATCAAATTGCAACCTTCCGTCAGGTGACGCCTTACTAGCAACTCGAATATCCAACAGCTTCAAGTATAGCCCTTATTTTGATGATTGCCTTGGTGCCTTAGATGGAACTCATGTGGAAATGCATATTCCTACTGAACTACAACCTCGTTACAGGAATCGAAAAGGCACTCTTTCTCAGAATATCCTCGCTGTCTGTAATTTTGACATGCAATTTGTATATATTTTGGCTGGCTGGGAAGGTTCAGCTCATGACGCAAGAGTTTTAGCTGACGCTCAAGCTGCTCAAGGCTTTTTAACACCAAAAGGTAAATACTGGCTTGGTGATGCAGGATATGGAAATAGCGAGTTTGTACTGTCACCATACCGTGGAGTTCGATACCACCTTAAAGAGGTAAGGCAAGCTGATCAGAAGCCTGAAAACGCAAAGGAGTTATTTAACCTGCGGCATTCTTCGTTAAGAAACGTTATTGAGCGTATATTTGGGGTTTTAAAGCGTCAGTGGCAAATATTAGGTGGCAAGGGTTGTGAGTATTCAATTGAAACTCAAATTGATCTCTTTTGTGCTCTTGTTGGATTATACAATTTCGGAAAGCAATGTGGTGAAGCTCTATTTGAAGAGGAAGCTATTGATATTGAAGGCAGTAGAGAAGAGGAAGAGGCAGAGGGAGTCGGTGGAACAGGCAATACTTGGATGAATCAAAAGCGTGATGCTATTGCAGCTGCAATGTGGAAGGACTATCAATTTTATATACAAAATAGTAGTTAAACTAGATTAGCGTAACATGTGCGTATTTGCATAACCACATATCTCTGATCCTACTATTCAAGTTAATGAAAACCGAGGCTTGTGCCTCTGTTGTCAGAAAAGAAATTGCCTCAAGTAAGTGACCTTCAGAAAGGCGTGTTTCGTACTCTCTCTGAACTAACAGAATTGCGAGTTCCACTTTGTTAAGAGGCGTTGTTGAACTTCCACCTTGTTGATCCTTTAATACTGATACAAGTAAATCAATAGCTTCATCAGTCGCTGACCTATTTGTCCTAACACGCTTCCTTGCTGGCTCTAGTACTGCAGAATCCTCTTGTAATGGAACTCCACGGGTCCGTGTACGGTGAGGCACTTGGCGAAAAGTTCTGCCTTGAATTGAGGGCGTTGAAGATGGCCGGGAAATTGAGGGTGTTGATGGTAGCTGAGAACTTGAAGTTGCCAATAGTATTGGATTTGAAGACCTTACAAATTCACCTGTTGCAGATGATATTGAAAACAAAGCCGTAAGTTCGTCGTAGTGATGTACCTTGTTTCTACGGTGCCATTTGAGCTTCGGTTTTACCTATTACGTTAGCTCGGAATCTGAATTATTAATAGTGTTATAAATTGCCTACTTTTATTACCTCCTTCCAAACTTGATCATCAGCCTGTACTAGCCCTGTAGCTTCATCCCACCCAAATCCAGACTGATCTTTTAACCAATTTAACTCTCTCCATAAAGCCTTCATTGCTTCTACCTTACTTTTGCACTTTTCAACAGTAACAAGTTGCTTTGTAGCTTTGCTATTTGTAATTGCCTTACAACAAGCCGCCCAAGCCTCAGATTTAAACCCACTATCTGCCCTTTTTCCACTATTAACCTCCTCAAGTAAAGTACAGAATAGTATCTCTTCCATTTTAAACGTCCACTGAAGGGATCCTCCTTGAGGTTGTATATCGCTAGGTAAAGCTAGTGGTGGTGGAGAAGGCGACCAAGTAACCTCTCGGCTTTCGGATAAGGTAGGAGAGGCTGGAGGGTATTGGTAGTCGTTATGAAGGTGAGAATCATCATAATCAGGGTCTAGACTATTGAGGAACTGAGAGGGAGGAATAAGAGGTTCGATTTCGTAGGTAGGAGGAGGATGATCGATATCGTAGGTTTGGAGGGCAGGGTCGATATTTGCATCAGGTGTAAGGATTTCAACTGTATCAATAGCTTCATTTTCACTAGCGGCAGGAATAGCTGCTAGCGAAGCTGGCTCTCGATTTGGCGGCCTTCTAGTACGAGTGGTAGCACGAGGCATTGCGGTATAATAACTATTGTACTGTAGTTACTTTAGTTTTTACAAATGGTCTCAAATTTGATGACTAATAAGCAGATTCCATTTGAAAAAATGGAGCCACCATTTTGTTTTGGTATGACTAAGCCATATAATCATTATGGAGCCACCATAATTATTATGGAATAGTCTGACCATAATGGTTTGGGAAACAGGCCCTTAGTCAAAACCGTTAATTGGCTTATGAAGCGCAAATCCTCTCGTCACACTAGAAAGGGGA
>JAXDGO010000236.1:0-2526 GCA_034665005.1 Solirubrobacteraceae bacterium
GCGGCGGCGGTACCCTGGATAAGAGTGCTTGCCGCTCCCGCAGTCACCATGCTCACAAATGCACGTCGACTCATTGGATACCTCGGCCGAAGATCGTCTTGGCTACTCATCGAAAGCACCATTGGGCACCTCCCGACTGTCTGTTCCTCTGCATAAAGATGCCAAAACATCGGAAGGCTTGCTTTACATCCGGCTTACATTTTCCTTGCAGGCGGCTTACTTTTTCCGTGCAGGAGTGCCCTCAGGCGATCTGCGGCCAACCCTAGGGGCGGTACCGTGCGCTATTTCTTCGAGAATTACGCTCTCGACACCGACCGGCGCGAACTACAACGCGGGACCGGCGTGGTCCCGACAACGCCACAGGTTTTCGATCTGCTCGATTACTTGATCCGCAACAGGGAGCGCGTCGTCAGCAAAGACGACCTCGTGAGCGCAATATGGAAGGGACGTATCGTATCTGATTCGGCGTTGACGACCCGTCTAAACGCTGCCCGAAGCGTGATCGGCGATTCCGGCGAAGAACAACGTCTTATCAAAACACTGCCACGCAAGGGCTTTCGTTTTGTTGGCGCGGTGCATGAAACGAATCGGCCTTCCGGTACCGAGTCCGTTCCAGACAGCCGCTTTGAATCGTCAACGCCCGCGCTCGCGCTCCCGGACAAGCCCTCGATCGCCGTATTGCCGTTCGAGAACCTGAGCGGCGATCCCGAGCAGGAGTATTTTGCGGACGGAATGGTTGAGGAGATCACCGTAGCGCTTTCGCGGTTTAAATCGTTGTTCGTGACCGCTCGCAATTCGAGTTTCACTTTCAAGGGCAGAGCCGTCGATATCAAGGAGGTCGGACGCCAGCTTGGCGTGCGCTATGTCCTTGAGGGGTCTGTGCGCAAGGCGTCGAGGAAAGTTCGCATCACAGGGCAGTTGATTGATGCCGTGACCGGCGCGCATATCTGGGCGGACAGGTTCGAACGAGACCTGACGGACATTTTTGCTCTCCAGGATGAAGTCACGGCCGCCGTTGTTTCGGCTATTCAGCCAAAGTTGCTTCAAACAGAAACTGCAATGGCGACGCGGCGACGACCAGAGAACCTCACCGCCTATGATTTCTATCTCCGTGCTATGCAGCAGTATTACATATCGACCCGCGAAGGTTTGGCCGAGGCGATCCGGCTAGCTCGCCGCGCTTTGGAGCTGGACCCTCGGTTCGGGTTAGTCGCCGCTCTGGCAGGTATCTGTCACATGAACAACGTCCTTTGGGGCTACGCTGTTAATGCTCAATTCGACCGCAAGGAAGCAGTTCGGCTTCTGCGCTTGGCATTGGGCGTCGACGATGATGATCCAGACACGTTGACATGGGCTAGCTTGATCTCGGCGTTCATGGTCGGCGATTGTGAAACTGAGATCGAAATGGTTGACCGGGCCGTCGCGCTTAACCCAAATTCATTTCGGGCATGGAACGGAAGAGGCTGGGTCTTTAGAAATGCGGGGCTGCCCGATGAAGCGGTCCGGAGCTTTGAACGTGCCATTCGCATGAGCCCAGTAGACCCGGCGCTACACCATTCGTTTGTCGGGATGGGGTATGCCTTCATCGAGCTTTTCCGCTTTGACGAGGCTATCGTCGCAGGGAAGAAAGCCCAACGTCAGAACCCCGTCTATCCGGAACCATACCGCTGTCTCGCGTCCGCTTTCGCCCATCTCGGACGTGACGCCGAGGCGCGTGAGGCGGCGGCGTGTCTCCTTGAGGTTGATCCCGCCTTTACAATCTCTTCGTGGATCGCCCGGGGCGGGCAATCAAACGCGACGCTGCTGACGGAGGGACTCCGGAAAGCGGGGCTGCCCGAATGAGCGACATCGAGACGGCCAAACCGCGCGACGGTCTTGTCGACCATAGCGCGGACGTCATCCTCCTTGCGGACGTCGGTGTTGATGAACTCGGCCTCCGAACCGAACGAGCGCAGCTCCTTGACGAGCGCCTGGCCGGCCTCATCACGCCGGCCGGCAACGACCACCTTGGCGCCCTTCCTGGCGAAGGCGACGGCGGCGGCGCGACCGATGCCGGTCAAGGCTCCCGTGATCAATACAACTGGGTTACTCATTTGTGATCCTCGCAATTTGCTGCCCTGCTGGCAGAGCATGGAAGCGGACCCATGGCTGCGGATTTCTAAAGACCGAGACCATTCTCAAGTACTTTCGCTGAAAGCCATGTAGGCTCCTCTGGCGCCCCGGAAAAAGACTTTGTAAGCTGGTGGGCATGCCCTGGAGATATGGAAGAGGCTATGGAGCTGAGGCATCTTCGTTATTTCATCGCCGTTGCCGAGGAGGGCAGCCTGACGCTCGCGGCTGAGAAAAGGCTGCACACGGCGCAGCCTTCCCTCAGCCGCCAAATCCGCGATCTCGAATACGAGGTTGGGATCCAGTTGATGAGCCGCAGCGTGCACGGCATCGAATTGACCGCCGCCGGTCGCGCCTTTCTCGACCATGCCCGGCTGGCGCTCACCCAGGCAGAGGCAGCCAAGGAAGCAGCGCGGC
>JAXDGO010000237.1:0-2514 GCA_034665005.1 Solirubrobacteraceae bacterium
CAGCCCGACCCAGGAACGCTGGTCGGTCGGGGAGGCCTGCACGGACAGCTCGATCGGCGACTCGCTCACCCCGACAGCGTCACCGCCGACCCGGCGGCGACACAAGCGGCGGACACTACGCCGCAGCGAAGAGCCGCCGACCATCGAAGGGGCTTCGAGCCACGTCAACCTCGGCATCCGTTGATCGATAGTGTTCGGACACGGTGCTGGCCGACTGGCTGGCCGCCCGAGAACCCGACTGGCGGGCGCGGATTGCCACCGTCGCTGGATCCATTTCGAGGTTATGCCACCGCGCTGGCCATCCAGCTACCCCACGCCACCCGAGTGCTCGACCCCTCCACGTTGTCAAATTAGGCCTGAGCTGCCTCGATGACGTTCGCCGCCGCGTCCAGCGGGACACCATCGGCCACACCCCGGTCGCATCGGCGACCGCTGTATGGCATCTGCCGGGTGCCGCGTCGGCGCCGCGACCGACGGTCGGTCGAGGCCCGGGCCCGGCTCGTAACCGGCCTGATCGCTGGCGACCCGACCGGCGAAACCACCCTGGACGGACCGTCGCCCTGGACCTGATGGGCGTCTACCAACTCACCGACTCCGACCAGGCCCGCACTCGTGCCAATGAACTGATCACAAACCTCGCGGAGCTGCCCGATCCCCGAGATCGCAAGCTGGGACGCACCCTGCACTCCTCGGCGAACGAGCTGCTCGCCCATTTTGACCATCCCAAGGTGTCCAACGGACCACCGAGAACCTCACCCTTAAGATAAAACCACCAAGCGAATCGCCAGCGGCTACCGCAATTTCCAACACTATCGACTACGACACTTGCTCAACCACAGCCGCATCCACGAAGACCACACACTGACACGGATCAGAACCCGCCGTCCCAGCTTCGTTGCGTAGAACCGGATAACCTTGTCGCGGAGCGTCGGACATTTCAGCCTTTGTCGATGTGCGACTTCAGTTGCTGTGGACAACTTGTTCGGCGGTAGCGGTACGTCCTGATGTTTGCCCTCTGGCGGTGAGGGTGTATTTCCCCGGAGGGGCCGCCTCCACGATTTGGGGGAGTGTCGTGCTGCCACCCGAGTCGGCGGGGGGAGCGTCGGCCATCGGGCCGCCGTCCCAGGAGAACTTCACGACCTCCCCGGTCAAGAATCCCTTTGCGGTGGCTGAGTAGGTATCGCCATCCTTCACTGAGGAGGTTGACAGCACCAAACTGGACTGCGGCTCAGCCGCGGCGACTCCGTGCCCCAGGGCGAGGCCAATCACCGTGATGCCAGGATGATGCAGCGAAACACGATGGCCATGCCGGGCATGATGACTTCCAGACTGCGCCGGTACCGGTCAATGACCCGGGAAGGCGTCGGCGCAGTTGCCCCATTGTTGAAATGCGCATCGGCATCATCGGCCGTATCTGCCGCGACGAAAAGCATCTTGGCGGATATTTTTCCATATTCAGCGGCGGCGAGTTTGACCAAATTCTTGCCGAACTCGACATCGGTGCCCAGCTCTTCCAGTGCTGCGTTGCAAGCCTCCGCTGTGGCGATACGTTGCGTCGGATCCTTGCTCTTGCCCAGTTGGGCGGAAATCGCCGCTACGACGTTCACGATCAAGGCGGTCAGGCACAGCGATTTCCATACAGTCGAATCATCGGCCAAGCCCAGGCCTTTTTGCACGGTTTCTGTGAAGTTTGGGCCACCGGTGGTGGGTCCAACCATCAGAGCTGCTGCGATAGCACTGCTGACAATACTGATATTAGCCACCAGGTCACGACGACCTTGCATTTTGTGTACGTACGTGGTGATGCTCGCTTGGTGCGTCCGGATCCGTCCCAGCAGCTCCTGCCGTAGATCCACATCGTGCGCTGTTACTGTCATCGCGCCGTCACCGTCTCTATTTCGGGCCAGGCACGGTCTCGTGACCTCGTCCCATCACCTCTCTGTTCGCGATCAACCGCCGCAATGTTAGGTAACCTTTAGCTCGTTCCAAGAAATCTACCCATGTGGGTTAAAGTTCAGTCTTGAGGACCAACATCTGTGGTCGGATGAGCACCTTCGGTGGCACGCTTCGCGTGTAGTGTCTCCTGTGGTGGCGCGTATCATGCACTCACTGTCAGCCTTCGGATACAAATTGTAATCGTCAATGGACGGGAGCAATCCTCGGAGCCCGTCTCAAGCCTAGGGCTCCGGAGATAATCGCTTCGAAATATTAATCCGGGCCCTGGTACTTCTTTGTCTGCTGAGCCCGTTGAGCTTTTCTGGCTCTTCGTCTCTGTGCGTGGTGCGCCGCTGTAGGACACGATCTTTAGCCTGGGTCTGAATGGGCCTGGGCCTCATGATCCGTGGTGTTGGTCAAGTCCTGAGCGTCTTGTAAATGGGTGGCCTGTGGATCATGCGGCGATGTGCTTGCGTCGGTTGGTCTTGCGGTTGTCGGTGTTGGCTGGGGGTGGGTCGAGTCCCAGTTCGGCGCGTAGCAGTGTGAGCTGGTGACGTTCCAGGTCGCTGATCGACACGC
>JAXDGO010000238.1:0-2616 GCA_034665005.1 Solirubrobacteraceae bacterium
GCCCCAGGATGCGCTGAGCCGACATCGAGGTGCCAAACAGTCTCGTCGATGTGGACTCTTGGAGACTATAAGCCTGTTATCCCCGGAGTACCTTTTATCCGTTGAGCGACGGCAATTCCACTCTCTACCGCCGGATCACTAAGCCCTACTTTCGTACCTGCTCGACTTGTAGGTCTCGCAGTCAAGCTCCCTTATACCTTTGCGCTCTACGCACGATTTCCAACCGTGCTGAGGGAACCTTTGAGCGCCTCCGTTACGTTTTAGGAGGCGACCGCCCCAGTCAAACTGCCCACCTGACACGGTTCCCCACCCGGATCACGGAATGGGGTTAGAAGTCCAGAACACCCAGGGTGGTATCCCAAGGATGGCTCCACAAGGACTGGCGTCCTCGCTTCACAGCCTCCCACCTATCCTGGACAGAATGTCCCAAACTCCAATATCAAGCTGCAGTAAAGGTTCACGGGGTCTTTCCGTCTTTCCGCGGGTACTCGGCATCTTCACCGAGACTACAATTTCACCGGATCCTTCGTTGAGACAGCGCTCAAGTCGTTACGCCATTCGTGCAGGTCGGAACTTACCCGACAAGGAATTTCGCTACCTTAGGACGGTTATAGTTACCGCCGCCGTTTACTGGGGCTTGGATTCAAAGCTTCGCCCGAAGGCTAACCTCTCCTCGTGACCTTCCAGCACCGGGCAGGCGTCAGCCCCTATACGTCGTCTTACGACTTAGCAGAGACCTGTGTTTTTGGTAAACAGTCGCTTGAGCCTAGTCACTGCGGCCTCATCGGGCTTCCTCTGTACAGAGTTCACCCTACCGAGGCGCCCCTTATCCCGAAGTTACGGGGCCATTTTGCCGAGTTCCTTAACGAAGGTTCTTCCGATCGCCTTGGTATTCTCTACCTACCCACCTGTGTCGGTTTTGGTACGGGCGCGCGAAACCTCCCTAGAGACTTTTCTTGGAGGCATGGTTCCAGAGACTTCCGAGCTTGCGCTCACGGCATCCCGTCTCAGCCTTAATGGTCAACGCATTTGACTATCGACCAGCCTACGCGGTTACCCCAGGACTACCAGCGCCTGGGTTCTCGTTACCTACCCCGTCATCCCATTGGTCAAACGGCTCTACGCGGTACAGGAATATCAACCTGTTGTCCATCGCCTACGCCTTTCGGCCTCAGCTTAGGTCCCGACTAACCCTGAGAAGATTAGCTTTACTCAGGAAACCTTAGGTATTCGGCGGACATGTTTCTCACATGTCTTTCGTTACTCATGCCAGCATTCTCACTTCCCATGCCTCCACGGCTCGCTTGCCGCGGCCGCTTCAGTCGGCATGGGAACGCTCCCCTACCACTCCGACCCGGAGGTCGAAGTCCGCAGCTTCGGTGCCTGTCTTGAGCCCCGTTACATCGTCCGCGCACGAACACTTGACCAGTGAGCTATTACGCACTCTTTCAAGGGTGGCTGCTTCTAAGCCAACCTCCTGGTTGTCTGTGCATCCGCACATCGTTTCCCACTTAGACAGAACTTAGGGACCTTAGCTGGCGGTCTGGGCTGTTTCCCTCTCGACCATGGAGCTTATCCCCCACAGTCTGACTCCCGTGCTCTGGAGCACCGGCATTCGGAGTTTGCCTGATTTCGGTAACCTGGTAGGGCCCCTAGACCAAGCAGTGCTCTACAACCGGTGCTGAACGCACGAGGCTATACCTAAATATATTTCGGGGAGAACCAGATATTTCTGAGTTTGATTAGCCTTTCACTCCGATCCACAGCTCATCCCCGCCGTTTTCAACCGACGTGGGTTCGGCCCTTCACGGGGTCTTACCCCCGCTTCAGCCTGGCCATGGATAGATCACTCAGTTTCGGGTCTAGCGCCTGCGACTTCAGATCGCCCTATTCGGACTCGCTTTCGCTACGGCTCCGTTTCCTTAACCTTGCCACAGACGACTAACTCGCTGGCCCATTATGCAAAAAGTACGCCGTCACGGAACAAGTCCGCTCCGACCGCTTGTAGGCACACGGTTTCAGGTACTATTTCACTCCCCTCGCGGGGTGCTTTTCACCTTTCCCTCACGGTACTAGTTCACTATCGGTCACCAGGAAGTATTTAGCCTTGCGGGGTGGGCCCCGCAGATTCCGACCGCGTTTCACGTGCACGGCCGTACTCAGGTGCGACTCGAGGGAGGGCATGAAGTTTCGCGTACGGGGCCTTTACCCTCTTCGGCGCGAGTCTCCACTCGCTTCCGCTACCCCATGCCTTTGTAACTCCCCGACCATGCTGTGGCATGACCATGAGTCGTCCTACAACCCCGCACCGGCAACGTCCACAGACTATCGCTCCGGCACGGTTTGGGCTGTTCCCGTTTCGCTCGCCACTACTCAGGGAATCGATTTTTCTTTCTCTTCCTCAGGCTACTAAGATGTTTCAGTTCGCCTGCTTACCTCCACTGCGCCTATGGATTCAGCGCAGGGTACCTGCGGTTTCGCGCAGGTGGGTTTCCCCATTCGGAAATCCCCGGATCAACGCTCGTTCAGCAGCTCCCCGAGGCTTATCGCAGCCATCCACGTCCTTCATCGGCTCCTGGTGCCAAGGCATCCACCGTGTGCCCTTGTTCTCTTGAT
>JAXDGO010000239.1:0-2790 GCA_034665005.1 Solirubrobacteraceae bacterium
GCGAAGTTCGCCATCGCCCGCGGGGGATGGCGGGTGAATGATGGGCTAGGAAGTTATCCCGGTAACCCTACCGCACCATTACTTCTTGTTTGCCGACCACTCGGGAGTGATCCTGCAACAACCATTCATTTTTTGATTTTTCTTGTTTCTGTTGAACATTCTTTCCCTGCGTCGCGTCAGGCGACGACATGAGTCAGATAGTCGATTTGGTCAAAACGACCCCCGGTCATCACCTCGCGCTGCTCGGACGAGGTATTCAGGTCGTGCGGATAGCCGAGCGATTGATGCTGGGAGGCTGACGGCATCGTCGTGCGTAAGGCCTATCCGGAAGTACCGCCCAAGGTGGAATACAGTCTCACGGCGTGGGGTCAAGCGCGGTGTCCGGCGCTGGACGCGATGTTGAAGTGGGTCGATCGACGGCAGTAGCTGTGAACAGGTCGGGATTTGGCGGGAGGGGGCGCGGGCCATGACCGCAGCCTCGTTCAATGGTGGGTTACTGAATGCGGGACGTTCCACTGAGGTGTTCAGACCGATTTGCTCTTTTCGAAACTCCGAATTGTTACTACATAGAGTTCGGGACATGGACTGTGCTCTCTTTATGTTCTTCGGGATTGTGCCAGCCGTCCACATCCGTAGCTAAACGATCCGCCTCACGAGGTCCCCACGAGCCTGGCTCGTACGGATGCAAATTTGTGGCACTCGCCAGGATGGGGTCGACAATAGCCCAGGCCGCTTCCACCGCGTCTTCCCGAACGAACAACATGGCATCTCCATGCATGGCATCTCCAAGAAGACGCTCATAGGCATCAACCTCGTCCGCGATGTGTTCCTCGACTGCCGAAAGTTGTGCGGGCATGGAGATGAGTTCTTCGCCCGGACGTTTCACTCGGGCGCTTAGGCTGAGCGAAATCTCACCTGGGCCGAGACGGAAGCGGAAATGATTGCTTGATTCACCAGCCAAATTGTCGAGCGGAGGTTTTCTAAGTTTGACCAGCACTTCGGTAGTGGTAACCGGGAGGCATTTTCCGGCGCGAATCAGGAATGGCACACCCGACCACCGCCATGACTGAACCTCCAGACGCACAGCAGCGAACGTCTCCACGTCGGAATCAGGTTTGACTCCCTTTTCGGTTTTGTAGCCCTTGAACTGCCCTCGAACCAGATGCTTTGGGTCCAGCGGGGGAATCGCCCGGAATACCTTGACCTGCTCATCGCGGATAGCGTCGCAATATATGCCCGTCGGGGCCTCCATGGCTAGAAAAGCTACCACCTGGAGCATGTGGTTTTCGACCACGTCGCGGATCGCCCCGGTGTCGTCGTAGAACTTCCCCCGCCCCTCGATCCCGAACTTTTCTGCCATTGTAATCTGCACACTCTCGATGTAATTCCGGTTCCAGATCGGCTCCAGAAAGCTATTGGCGAAGCGAAAGAACAGAAGATTGAGAACCGCCTCTTTACCGAGGTAGTGGTCGATACGAAAGATTCTCGATTCGGGAAGCACGGCATGAAGAGCGGCATTCAACTGCTGCGCCGAGGCAAGATCGCGCCCAAAGGGCTTCTCGACAATGACTCGCGCATTTTTCATGCAGTTCGATTTGGCGAGAGACTCGACAACATTTGT
The DNA here is from genome assembly GCA_034665005.1 of Solirubrobacteraceae bacterium. Taxonomy (GTDB): domain Bacteria; phylum Actinomycetota; class Thermoleophilia; order Solirubrobacterales; family Solirubrobacteraceae; genus Palsa-744. Next base: position 1,622 of record JAXDGO010000239.1, read on the forward strand.
AAAAAGACTTGGCGGAATCGCCAGATAATGCGCAGGGCGACTGGTTGAGCCGAGCGTTTTCTGCAAGAGGTCGAAGGTCCCAGGTTTCTCATAATCGCCGCCGATGTAGCGAAGCAACTTCAGAAGCTTGGCCAGGGCCTCTTGATCGATGTCGCCGCCTTGCTGCTGGATGCTATCGCGCACTCGCTCTTTGAGATGTTCGTCCGTCCGCGCGGCCCTGGCAACGCCAATCACGGGTACGTCAAGATGACCATGTCGCACCATATGATAAAGCGCGGGGAAGATCTTCTTATGGGCTAAGTCTCCCATTGCTCCAAATAGAACCAAGGCATCGGCTGGGGCGGTGTCCTCCGAGGGCTTACCTGTCGTGCATCCTTGTCTGAGATCCGGCATGAACTCCTCCTAGTGCGTTATGGAAAGACTCGCGATGTTCAAACCTGGCTCCCCAACATTCGGTCCAAATTGAATGCGGCACTAATCAAAGCGAGATGTGTAAAGGCCTGCGGGAAATTACCTAGCGCCTCGCCTTGCGGCCCTGTTTGTTCTGAATAAAGGCCGAGATGGTTGGCATAACCCAATACACGCTCAAACAGAAGCCTGGCTTGATCCAACTTTTCGGCATCCGCCAGACCGGCGCGAGTCAACGCTTCCACCAGCCAAAAAGAGCACATGTTGAAAGTGCCTTCCTCTCCCGGAAGTCCATCAATCCGGGGTTGCGGCGGATAGCGATAGACAAGGCTATCGCTGACGAGACCTCCATCTCTCGGATTCTTGAGGATGGCGTTTATTGTGCTGATCATCCGTGGATCAGTGGGCGCCATGAAGAAAACAAGTGGCATGATAAGGAGCGCGGCATCCAGGTCCCCACTGCCGTAAAACTGTGTAAACGCTTTGCGCTTCTCGTTCCAGCCTTGGGTCATTACTTCTTCGTAAATACGGTCCCTCTCTCGCGCCCATTTCGTGCGATCGGCTGGAAGCGCACGCTTTTCGGCCAGACGGATGCCGCGATCCAGGGCAACCCAGTTCATGACCTTTGAGTAGACGAAATGTGCCTGCCGATTGCGCATCTCCCAAATACCGGCGTCGGGAAGGTGCCAGTTCTCGCAGATCCATTCAAGGCGATTGCGGACCTTTACCCAAACGTCGTAGGAGGTGGGGCTGACGTATTT
>JAXDGO010000240.1:0-2588 GCA_034665005.1 Solirubrobacteraceae bacterium
CGACAGAGATAGATTTTGATTTTGAGCATCGATTGCTGATGCCGGACGGTTCGATCAAGCATGTCCACGCGTTAGCTCGCGTGGTGAAGACTTCGTCGGGCAAGCGCGGATTTGTGGGTACCGTAACAGACATTACCGAGCGCAAGAGGACTGAGGAGGCATTGCGGCGGAGCGAGCGATATCTGGCGGAAGCACAGAGACTCGCCCATATGGGGAGTTGGGTTTGGCGGGTAGCGGGAAGAGATGCTGTGTATCTTTCCGAGGAATGGTATCGCATATATGGCTTCGATCCACACGCGGGCGCGCCGAGTTGGAGCGAGCGGCGGCAGCGCGTTCATCCGGAGGATCGAGTCAAGTGGCAAGAGACAATCGATCGTGCAATAGGTGAAAAGTCGGACTACGAAGTGGAGTTCCGAATCCTGCTTCCGGACGGCACGGGCAAACACATCTACACCGTCGGCCATCCCGTTTTGAACGCATGCGGGGATGTGACGGAATTCGTGGGCAGCTCGGCGGACATCACCGAGCGCAAGCAGGCGGAAGACAAAATCCAGCAAAGCGAACGGGAGCTCCGGCAGGTCCTTGACCTCTCGCCTCAACACATCGTCGAGCTTGGGCCCGATCGCAGCCTCCTATATGTCAACCAGGCCGCGCTCGATTATCTAGGCCTTACGCTTGAGGAGTGGCAGCGCACTGATTCGCATCGGCTGCTTCATCCACAGGATGTGGAACGCGTGACCAGAGAAACTCCAGACAAATTCCGCAGCGGATCCGCCTTCGAATTTGAAGCGAGGCTAAGGAGAAGGGACGGGCAGTATCGCTGGTTTCTTTTCCGCCATAACCCGTTGCTGGATGAACAAGGACGCGTGACGCGCTGGTATGCCGCCGCCACCGATATCGAGGATCGCAAGCAGGCAGAGCAGCGGCTTCAGAACGAGAACGTTGCGTTGCGTGAAGAAATCGATAAGGCATCGATGTTCGAGGAGATCGTTGGACGTTCGCCGCGCTTACAGGCAGTCCTTTCCCGCGTATCCAAGGTCGCTCCCACCGACTCCAGCGTTCTGATCACCGGCGAGACCGGCACGGGCAAGGAACTAGTTGCCCGCGCTATTCACCGGCGCTCCCGGCGCGCCTCACGCGCCTTTGTGAGTGTGAACTGCGCAGCCATTCCGCGCGACCTGATCGCGTCAGAATTATTCGGCCATGAGAAAGGCTCCTTTACGGGAGCAACTCAGCGGCGTATTGGGCGCTTTGAGCTCGCCGAAGGAGGCACGATCTTCCTCGATGAGGTCGGAGAACTTCCTGCAGAGACCCAAATCGCTCTGTTGCGTGTTCTGCAGGAGCGCGAGTTTGAGCGGGTGGGTGGAATGGGATCGATCCAAATTGATGTTCGGGTAATTGCTGCCACCAACCGCGATTTGGAGGCCGCCATCGCTGCGGGAATGTTCCGGAGCGACCTGTTTTACCGGCTCAACGTGTTTCCGATTGAGATGCCCTCTTTGCGTGAACGAGGAGAAGACATTCCCTTGCTGGTCGAGTACTTCATTGATCGTTACGCGAGGAAAGCCGGGAAGAGCTTTCAAACGGTGAACAAAAGGAGCTTTGATCTGCTTCAGTCGTACCCCTGGCCGGGTAATATTCGGGAATTGCAGAATGTGATTGAACGATCTGTCATCGTCTGTGATACCGACAATTTCTCAGTCGATGAGAGTTGGCTTTCCCGGAAGCCTCTTGCAAGTGGACCGACAAGCCAGCTTGAGCTCTCTCAAACGCTTGCTGCCCAAGAGAAGCAGATGATTGAGGCTGCCCTCCGTGAAAGTGGAGGACGTGTGTCCGGACCGTCAGGCGCGGCGACGAAACTTCGCATGCCAGGATCGACGCTGGAATCGAAGATCAAGTCCTGAACATCAACAAGGCCCTCTTCAAGACTGTAGATCACTCGACCTCCCGCATTTAAGTACGATCCGCGTTTAGGCCCCGCCCGCATTTAGTGCCGCGCAACGAGCCCTTCTAGACTTACGAGGTTTCGCAAATTTACGAGACCTCGTAACCAAGCAATCCGTTGCTCCATTTGTTTCCAGCAACTTGGATTTGGCGACCTGATTGCCATTGCAGGGGTGTGTGACTCGAAGCAACTTCTCAACACAAATCCATGCCTAGGAGCGGCCTATCAGGTCTTTTCCCAAAAACGCATAACGCGCCCGTTTGCACGCGACAACACTGGGTAGCTTAGTCGAGACATAAATTCCCGAAGAGGCAAACTCCTAGAAATTCCGCTCTCAACTAACAGAAAGGCAAAAAAACATGCAACAACTACGTCTTCCCGCTTTCCTCAGCGCTATCGTGGCTCTGGGATCCGTCGCCTTACTGAGTCCTTCACACGCCTCTGCCCAATCCGCAGTGTCCTCCAACAGCGCAACCTATCTCACTACCGTTACAGATTCGACTGGAGCCTTTACCACTCGCACGGTACTTACGCTGCACGCGGATCACACCATGTCCGTGGTGGCCGCCGACCAAGGAGGGCCGACATACTTCTTTTCCAGCCAACTTGGCTCGTGGCAACCAGATGGAAAGGGTGGAGTGGT
>JAXDGO010000241.1:0-2939 GCA_034665005.1 Solirubrobacteraceae bacterium
CGCGGAGGGCACGCAGGCAAGATAGTTGCGACCCCGCATTCCGGCGAAATGGCGAAGTTTCTGCAGCTTCCCCGCGAGGAGGTCGATGAGGCGCCGTTGCGCGCCGCCCGGCAGGCCGCGGCGGCGCTGCAGGCGGTAATCGCCATGAAAGGCGCGAGCACCCATGTCGTTTCTCCGAACGGCGAGGCATGGTTATCTCAGAACGGTTCGATCGGTCTGGCGACCTCGGGATCGGGCGATGCGTTGGCAGGCATTCTCGCAGGCCTCCTTGCCAGAGGAACGCACCCGGCGCTCGCGACCATCTGGGCGGTCTATATGCACGGCGAGGCCGGACGCCGTCTGGCGAGGCGGAACGGCACGCTGGGCTTGCTGGCGCGGGAAATCCCGGGTGAGATTCCGAGCATTATGCAGGAACTCAGCGACGCTTCGACCACCTGACTGCGCCGGACTCCGCAATCAGCATGCCTGCTTGAGTGTAGGCTGACGCTTGGCTTGTGCCCAAAGATGTAGCTGCAAATGGAACATTCGCCGTCACTACCGATTAGGAAGCTGCTGGCCGAGTGGGCCAATCAGAATCATTGGGTGACCGAACTTGGTCGTTCCGGCAGGTCTCGCCTTTACGAATTTCGTTATTCTGGCGATCGTCGTCGCGGCCCTCTATTTTACCCGCGACATTCTCGTACCCATCGCACTAGCTGTCTTACTGAGCGTCCTGCTTGCGCCGCTGGTCAGGCTGTTGCAGCGCTGGCGGCTGCCACGGTGGTTGGCCGTGATGTGCACCGTCGCCGGCGCTCTGGCGATCGCGTTGAGTCTGGCAACCATGGTGATGATCGAGGTGAATCAGCTGGTCAGCGACCTGCCGCGCTATCAGGCGACATTGGCAACAAAGGTGCACAATCTCCGGGATGCGGTGGGCAGCGCCGGCTTGCTCAGAAACGCCTCCAGCATGCTCAAGAACCTCGACAGGGAATTGAGCACGCAGGAGGACAGACCTGCGCCTGCTCCGCGAGAAGCGCCTTCGCAGGACCGCAGCAAGACCTCTCCAATCCCTGTCGAAGTGCATCAGCCCGACCCAGGCGCCTCTGAAGCTTTGGTTGCGTTGCTGAAGCCGCTCGCGGCGCCATTCACGACAACCGGAATCGTGGTGATCTTTCTCACCTTCTTTCTTTTTCAGCGCGAAGACCTCCGTGACCGTTTCATCAGGCTGGCCGGCAGCGGCGATCTCGAGCGAACGACCGCGGCGCTAGACGATGCCGGTCGTAGGCTCGGACGTCTGTTCGCGACCCAGCTGGTCCTGAATGCCATTTTCGGTGCCGTCATCGGGTTGGGCCTCACCGTCATAGGAGTGCCCAGCGCGCCGCTCTGGGGCCTCTTGGCGATGATCCTGCGGTTCGTACCGTATATCGGCGCCATGCTGGCCGCGGCGCTTCCTATAACACTTGCGGCGGCGGTCGGAGACGGCTGGACCATGACGCTATGGACGGTCGCGCTGTTCGGCGTGGTCGAGCCGTTGACCGGCCAGGTGGTCGAACCCCTGGTGTGCGGTCGAAGTGCAGGCCTCTCGCCGGTTGCCATCGTGGTTGCCGCCTCTTTCTGGACTTGGCTTTGGGGGCCATTGGGCTTGCTGCTGTCCACACCCCTCACCTTGTGCCTAGTCGTGCTCGCGCGCCACGTCGACCGGTTGCAGTTCATTGACGTCATGTTGGGCGACCAGCCGGCGCTGACACCGCAGCAGGCCGCCTACCAGCGCATGCTGACTGGTGATCCGATGGAAGCTGTCGAGCAGGCCCGCGCCTTCCTGAAGGACGGTACGGTTGCGGACTACTACGAAAAGATATTGCTGGGCGCGTTACGGTTGGCACAGGCCGACGCCGAGTTGGGCCGACTGGACGATACCAGGCTTGAAAACATTTTTAAGACGGTATCGGAAATCGTAGAGGACTTGGCCGAACACGGCAGCGGCGAGGTGTCACCGGAAGAAAAGTTGCGGGATCGTGCCCTAGCTGGCGGTAAGATCGTCGCCTTGACGGGTGGCGATTTCGCTAAGCCCGTCTTCTGCATTCCCGGGCTGGGCCGATTAGACGACTGCGCGGTACTCATCGTCGCCGACGCGCTCAAGCGCGCAGGCGTTCACGCCCGGGTAGCTGGCGCGACGACGGCAGTCGAGGACGGCGAGGCCGCGTCAATTTGTATTTGCTATCTGGAAAATGTTTCCAAAGCCAGGATCGATTATGCCGTTAGAAAGCTGTCGCGAAAAGCGCCTTCCGCCCGCATTGTGATTTGCCTGTTGAATGAAGCCGAGGCTACCGAGCATTCGACATCGAAGCGCGACGCTACTTTGCTGCGCTCATTAAAAGCCATTATTGCAGCTTTCGCGAATGCGGAGCGCCGGTCCCAGAGCGTAGCAGAAAGCGCTTCATGATATGCATTCTCAAAAACCGCCTCCTTCAAGGCTTACGTGAGTCGTTCTTCGTGTGTCAGGATAGGGCACCCACCGCCCACTAGACCTTATCCTTGAAAGTACGCTCCCACAGCGCCGCCAGCGCTTCGCTGCGTCTGCGCAGCTTCTTGGCCTTATCGCGAACGTTCTCGGCCTCTGCGTTGAGTTCGACATTTCCCACAACGGAGTCCGTTTTCGAGAACTCCTTGAGGGATTTGTGCAGATCCTCAAGAGCGCGAAGAGCGCGCTCCAGAGGCAGTTTGTCTTCCCGCTTCGCCGGCGAAGCCATCAAGTCGGTCCTGTTATTCGGTCTCGCCGTTATGCGCCATCCAGACCATGCCGGAGAGCCGGGAGCGTCTTGTCGGTCCCGTCCTTCAGCATCGGATCAACTCGGTCACCGGCTGTCCCAATGCAATGCAACCCCGGCCAGACCACATGGGTTCCCACGCGAAAGGGACCAGTTTGAACTTCCCCATGATTTGTCGCGCAGAAGGTGAGC
>JAXDGO010000242.1:0-2500 GCA_034665005.1 Solirubrobacteraceae bacterium
GTCAAAGCAGCATCGACATGAAACTTCGGATCGCAGTGGTAATTCTGCTGGCCGCACTCGCGGCATCGGTCAGGGCAGATCAAGCCGTCCAAAATGTGCAGCAAGCGCTGAAGGACCAGGGTTTTTATTACGGGGAAGTTACCGGCGAAAAAGATGCGGACACGACGGCGGCAATTCGGCGCTACCAAATTCGCAATGGGCTTCAAATCAGCGGCGATCTCAATGATGAAACGCTCAAATCTCTTGGCGCCGATTCTTCCGGCGCTCGCGCGATCGTAAAAGCGTCGCCAACTCCAGCGCCGGCTGCGCCGGAGACGGCGGATTTGCGCGCCGAACCGCGACAAAGTTCGGCTCCGACAAACCCTTTGACTGGTCAACCGTTTCCGGAACCGCAGCAAAATCGCCGCGGCGAACAAGCGCCGGTCCGACCGGATTACGACATCGTCCCAGCGCGGCCGGCGGAGAATTTTGCCGGCACGCCCTACGAATCAGCGCCGCCGCAAGCTCAGCGCGACGTGATTATTTCAGCACAAAATATTTTGGCGCGGCGCGGACTTTATCGTGGGGCGTACGACGGAAACATCAGCCCTGATCTGGAATTTTCGTTGCGCGCCTATCAGGCGCGGTCCGGACTTCCGGTCACGGGACGACTCGACTTGGAAACTTTGGCTGCTCTCGAGCTCTTACCGGGTGCCAAGGCGCCGATGTATATCCCGCGCCGTCGACCATTGCGCGACGCGCCCGTGCGCGGCGAATGGATTCCCGAGCGCTGATGATTGTTCAGCAGCGCGGATCGAGCCCCGCGAGTTCAAGTCTTGTCCTGATCGAAGCGCATCGCCTGTAATTCGGCGAAGACAGTGCCGACAAAAATCTGCGCTTCGATCCGGAGCGGAATGCGATTGGCATCGTCAGAAATCCATATTGTCGCGCGCCGGAATTTCCGATGCGGCTCCAACTCAAGGCTCTTACCGAGCCGCTTCAGCTGAAGATCGACTTTGATCGCATTGTATGTGCCGGCACGGACGGACACGCGCTCGCGGCCGAGAACGGTGACCGTTGTCAGATAAGCCGAAGTGGCGGGATAAACGACAATTCGATAAACGCTGTGGTCGCTCAAGGGTTGGCTGCGGAGATAAAGGATGCCGCTATGCAGATCGAACAACTCGGGGAAATTGAAGGGTTTGGTTGTCTTGACGCCGCTCCCTTCCGTTCGCGCGCGCGCCACGCCGGAATCGGTGAAAGTGAGATCGGTCACGAGTTTTTTCCTTCGATAGATTTCGGTCTGCTTGCTTTCGATCGGGCGAAGCGTTTCGGCATTGGCCAATCCGCGGTAGCTCGCATCCAATTTCCACCATGCTCGAACCAGACCACTGGTTCGACCAGTCGCCTCAAGCTGAAAGCGTTTATCACCCGTGCTGGTAAAGTGCATGTCTCCGACGCCGGCGGTAAATCCAGACCAGCCGAAGTAATAGGTCGTGCGGACCGGTCGCAGCTCGGGAAAATTGCCTGGCGGATCTTTGGTCAGAGTGGATTCCCAACTCGGGGCGGCTTGTCCGATTCCAGCGAGCGCTAGCGGAAGGAGAGCGGCCAAGCAGACAAACCGGGCTCTCCATCTCCCAGGTCGACTTCGCCCGTATTCGTTTGAATTCACGTTCGCTCCGAATTCAACCGAAACGTAATTGCGAAATCTCAAGCTGTACGCAAAAAACACACGCGAGTTCGTTCCCGCGTGTGTTTTTAAATTGCGAATTGACGTTAAGGCTTCTTCGGGGTCGCGGAAGCGCTCGGCGCTGAACTGGTCGGACTGGTTGCGGTCGTTACCGAGCTGACCCGGCCGGGCTTGTTCAAGACTGTGATCACGTCGTTGGTGAAATCAACACTGTCGCGAGAATACATCAGCACCGGAACGCCATTAAGACTGTTGCCGGATTTATCGAACACCAGGTCGAGGTTGCCCGCTTTGACCTTTTCGGTGACGACTTCGCTAATTTCTTTGACGATGCCCTCGCGCATGCGCAACGCCTGCTCCTGGAGCTGGCGTTCGCGCGTCTGCCGGAACTCGGTGATCTCGCGCTCCATGTTCTTGATGTTTGAAATCTTGTCGTCGCGCTCCTTGGCTTTCGCCGCCTTGGCGTCCGCGCTCAAGGCCGGGGCTTCGAGCTGCTTGTTGAGATTGTTGATATCGTCGAGCGCTTTCTTGTAGGCGTCGGCGCGTTCGTCGTATTCTTTTTTCGCCTGATTCTTGGCGTCGTTAATCTTCGCCTCAGCGTCCTTGGTCTTATTGTATTCCCGGAAGGTGCGGTTCATATCGACCGTTCCGATTTTCAAGGTTCCTTGCGCCCGCACCGCGATTGGCAGGACGAGCAAGGAAACCAGCGTCAAACAAAGCAATTTTTTCATAAGAAGGGCTAAATAAGTCGTCGGAAACCGTCTATACCGCAAGTGCCAATATTGGATTAAAACTGGTAGCCGACACTGAAGTTCAGATGGCCGTGACCGG
>JAXDGO010000243.1:0-5489 GCA_034665005.1 Solirubrobacteraceae bacterium
ATCTATGAGAACGAACTGCTCACCCACAAACACGCTGAGCGTCAAGCGCTCTTTGAGCGTCTGCTACCTGCCCACCAGGGGCAAACCCTCGCCGGTGACCCTGCCACCCCCGCGCTCTACCGGCTCGTCGGTGCCCTGAAGCGCGAGGGCCACGACGTTGAGCAGGTGGTGCGTGATGCCATCGCGCAACGAGAACTGGATTCGGCAGACTCAATAGCTGTGGTGTTGCACTACCGCATCACCGAAAAAGTAGGCCCTCCTCCACCCAAGGACATCACCTTCACCCGCACCCGCTACATCGATGAGGTCCCCGCCGGCGACACCGCCGAGCACGACTACCTTCGTCGGCTGGCTGAGGTGATGGACCAGCGCGTTGATGAACTCGGCGTCCGGCAAATCCACCACCCCGAACCGTGGGCGCTGCGCTACCTCGGTGACATCCCCGATGACCCCCTCCAGCGCCTCACCTGGTCAGATCGCGCCGGTCGGGTGGCTGCCTACCGCGAGCAATACGCTGTAACCAGCGCCGATGATGCGATCGGGGAGGCCCCGGGACGATCGGCGGTCGAGCAACGGGCCGCGTGGGAAGAGTCCTACGTCGCCCTCGGCAGGCCCGCGGCCCACGAAGACGTCGCCCGACTCTCAGACGGTGAGCTGCTGCTGGCCATCGACTTGTACCGACGCATCCAGTTAGGGATGCCCCCCGATGTGTCTGATCGTTTGGCGACCACCTCGGCCCTAGCACGGGAGTATGAAACCCACGCTGCCCTGGATAGGGCTCGCGGTGAGATCGACACCGCCGAGCGTGAAGAACGCATCGCCGCTCGCCTCAGCCAACGGGCCGAGATCCTGGAAGAGATCCACTCAGTCCGGCATCGCGCCGAGGCGGACACCACCGAACAACGCCACAAGGCCAACATCGCTCACCTGGAGTACACCCGCCGGCACCCCACCGCAAAAATCGAAGAAAAACAAGCAGACCACACCCAACACCGCAGGGTCATTACGACCAAGGATGCGCTGCACCGAGCTCGTCAGGTCACACGAGACTTAGACGCTCAGCGCCATCTCCAGCAAGACCAGGAACAGCAACGGGCCGAAGAACACCAACACCACCGACAACATGACCTCAACACTGAACACGGCTACAGCCTGTGAGCTGGTGGGACACGGTGCCGCCCTAACGTACCCAGAAAGTAAACGAACATGATCGACGCAGTGAGATGCACCGCCGAAGAGATACGTAACGAACTTGACCGCCTTGCCGATGAAGACGAACTCAACCACGGCCTCGGTCCCGCTGCGCTGGATTATCACCGGGCCGCCCAACAAACATGGGAATGGATACTCGGCGAAGCACCCTCACCGATCTTCGGCTACCAGCACGTCAGCGACAAAACCTTCGACGACGAATTACGTTTCGTCTACCGCGTCATCGAAGAAGACAACCCCACCCACGCCGCAGAACTGTATGAAGAGCTACGCGGCAAAGGCTTCACCCCGGACTATCTTCTCGGCGCTTACCGGGCGCTGCGCTGGCTGCGCACCGGCCCCGCCAGCAGCTACGCCCACCTCGTCCACCCCATCCCCTGGCGCTAGCTGGGATCTGCCACCTCACGTGCTGCCAGATCCCTGCCAATGAACAGTGCCCTATCCTTCGGTGTCAGCTGGGCCGCCTTCCGACGATGATCACCCTCACCGAGTCCGCTACAACCACCTGCACCCATACAGTTGGTGAGCTGCGATTTGATCTGCCCCAACGTTGTGGGGACCAAGGATGACTGCCAGTCCAGCGGTCCCCCCGCCGTAGCACTGCGGGAGTAACTACGACGCCACGCCCAATGCAAGGCAGAGAGCTTGTCCACCACATCGGGATGCGCAAACCAACAGGGCTTGATGCTGCCCCCTTCCGCAAGACCCCCCACCGAACGGTGAGCATTGGCGTCGTAGCGTCCGATCAACACATCATCAACCCAGCCGGTGAGAACCTTCCACGCAGCGTCGGCCTCCCCGCGGCGCATCGCCGGCCACCACCACGGCGACAGCATAAAATCCGGCCGTGTGGTCTCCAGCAGCTCACCCAGCTCGCCGACGACACCCTCAACGTCCTCCAGGCGACGATCAACAGCATCGACCCGCCCTCGAAGCGCGAGCACATCGGCGGCCAGCAGCTCAGCCAGCTCCTCCTCAGCCAACCCTCTCCTGACGTTCTGCCTGACGCTGCTCAACCGGGTACGGCGGTTGACCCATGACCGGCAACGCACGCACAACGCCGCTGGGGTCATCCAGCCACACCGTCTGAATGTCGCGGGTCACCGTCATGCCGAACCGGGCAAGGTCGGGTTTGCCGTGCTCATACCACCAGTCGTAGGCAGCCTCGGCTTCCTCCCACAACCGACGTGGGCCACATTGGTGGACCACGAGCTTGTCCGGTGAGGTGAGGTTGGCATCCAGCCGTGCCCAGGATCGTGTGGTGATGTCATCTAGTTCCAGCACGTGATGGTCTTCACCGAACTTGTTAAGTTCGACAGTCAGGGCACAACGGGGTACTTGAAGTCCGATAGAGAATGCAGCCTGATCACTGTTGATCATGCGGTAAAAATCCCATCCATGCACATCGGTGGTGCTCACCTCCGCACACTGGATCTGAAACTGATCAGGTTCATAAAACCGGCGCCGGTGAGCGCGCAGCCGCATAAACGCCAGATCCCCGCTGAAGCGACCCGTGGCGCTACCCTCGGCAGCTACGTGCAAGGTCAGCATGACGCCGTTGCAATAGTCAGTACCCCACGGTGTGACGATGAGACCACCAGCGCGGGTTTGTGCCAGCCAAGCGTGCGGCACGATCTCGCTGACCGCAGCGGTGGCCATCACCCGGTCATAAGGCGCCCCATCCAGGTAACCTTCCGCCCCATCAGCAGTGATCACCAGCGGTGCGTACCCGGCGGCATCCAGCGCTGCTCGCGCACCCTCGGCGATCACCGGATCGACTTCGATGCTGACCACACGCCCTCGCGGCCCGACGCGTCGGCACAACAATGCAGCGTTCCACCCGGTGCCGGTACCGATCTCCAACACCGACTGCCCAGGACGCACATCCAGCGCATCGAGCATGTCAGCCACGACCGAGGGCTTACTACACGAGCTCGACGGCGACCAACCCGTGTCACCGGCTGCGGTGCGACCCTCATCGACCTGAGTGATCACAGGCTCATTGCCCGCCACCAACTCCCGCCACCGTCGCAGATCGTCCTGTTTGGACAGGGCGATGAACCCAGACCGAGAGTGAGCAGCACCGATATCAACCCAGATAGTCTCGGGAATAAACGGATCACGGGGCACCGCCGCGATCAACTCACGCCAATCCGTGCGGGTTTTCACCACGATTCCCCCTAATCGTCCTTCGGCGGGTCGTCCTCTTCGTGCTTACCGCGCTCGTAGTCTTTGGGCGTCTCGGTCTTGTTTGGCTGATAGACACCCTGGCCATCCCGGTCCCCGTCATGCTTGCTCGGCTTGTCGTCCCGACTCACCGCATCCCCCTTCGATGGCCACCACCGTCCACCCTGGCTCTACCACGATGCGACCCTTCGCACCAGAGGGTGCGTCGCTAACCAAGCCGACACCACACGTCCGCTGACGCCACCTCCGCGGTGTCGCCCAGCCCGCATCGCCTACCACTCGCGGGAAGGTTCGGCGATCTCGGTGCCGGTGTAGCAGCAGCCACCGCCGACCTTGGTCTGACCACCAGAGATCATCGAATCGGCTTACCGATCCGATGATCTCTGTGAACCTGCTTTGCCGATGCCGATGCCGATGCCGAAGCGGTTGCGCAGGCTGTCTAGCTCCCACACCTGCCGGCGGGCGCGCCGGTGCAGGGTCAGTACTAGATCACGGGCGATGGGATCGTTGCGCAGGCGCACCGGTGCCAGACGATCGGCGGCATCCAACGCCCGCAATGCCTTGCCGTCATGAGGACCATCGGCCTGCGCCCACGCTCGGGCAAAATCAAAATGCACATAGGCCACCCGTCCTTTGGAGGCAAATACCGACAGGTCCAGCGGCGCTGCATCCAGGCGTTTGGCCACATCCGGTCCGGTTCCAGTCTCTACCGCCAAACCCAGCTCCCAGGCGGCCACGTTGGTGGGGCCGAAGTGGTAACGCATGTGATTGCGCTCTCCGGTGTGCTCAGCCAATGACCGGGCCTCGCCAAGATGGGTGGCCACATCCCCGCTGCGGCCATCGCGGGCCGCGATCAATGCCGTGGTCAGGTGCAGCATCCCGCAGGCTTCGGCGGTAGCTGTGTTGTCCTTTGTCGGACCGGGCAACGCGGAGATGTCACGCAGTGCTTGGGCGCAGGCAAGGTGGCCCCGTCGCTGGGCGCCGACACCGAGCAGGGCGCTAGTGCGGTTCATCTGCATCAACGCGATCAAGTCTGGTCGCTCGACCAACTCGGCGGCCTCCACGCCACGCTGGGCGGCGATCCCCGCTAACTCGATACGCCCGGTCCTCTTAGCCAGGATGTAGGCCACCTTGCACGCTTCCACCAACGCCGTCAGCGCCGCGGAACGGTCCACCTGATGTCCGCTGGCCATAGCGTGGACTTGCAGCTCCACCAGCAGCGCACCCAGACCCCGCCCCGCCAGGCCATAACTTGCATCATCAGCACAAGCATGAGCGAGCGCGCTGCCCTCGGTCAGCTCACGCAGTGGCCGAACTGACACATCAGGTACGTCATCCAACGTGGTGTCATGCAGCGCCGAACTAATCTCCGCCACCCCCGCAGCGACTTCCACGCTGCGCCGATCCAGCAGCCCGTAGGGCTGCCCAGTCAGATCCGCCACCGAACAACCCAACGCGTGAGCCAAATCCTCCACCAGACCCCGCCGGTTGAATCCGCGCTGACCACGCTCCAGCATCGACAGATAGGACGCACCGATGCGAGCCAGCCCAGCCACCACTTCCAAGCTCAAACCGCGGCGACGCCGAATCATCCGAGCGCGCGCACCAATTGACTGCGCAGCATCAGCATCCATCAGGGACCATCCCCTCACCCCGCCCCAACATCGACACTCCTCGTAAACGCCCAGACTAGACCGGCGTCCGGCCCTTGGACCCGGACAAGGATGCGTGCGAGGTGAACACGATGATGGTGACAGCTGTGGTCGGTCAGCCAGCGGCTCTGTGACTTTGCAGGCTAGTTGGCGAAACGAGGCAGGCTAGTTGGCGATGTCGTCGTGATGACGCGCACCCGGATCGCCTTGATCCACAATGGACCAGTCGCGGACTATGCGGCGTGGCGGCTTCTACTGCACTAAATCGCTGGTCAGACCCGCGTCCGTGATGGAACCGGCCGGCCGCCAGGAGCCCACGTCGGGGGCCAAGGCTCAACCAGCAGCCGGCCGGGGATCTAGCGAGGCAGACTCGTGCCCTTACCGCCGTTCATCGGGCACACGCCAGGATCTTCTCAGCCAGAGCGATCATGTCGGTTT
>JAXDGO010000244.1:0-4126 GCA_034665005.1 Solirubrobacteraceae bacterium
CAGACCCTCGTTTGACATCTCCAATCTGCTCAACGGATTCGAGCCGCTGTTCGCGCTGCTGGACCCGCAGCAGGTCGACAACCTCACCAACGGAATCATCCAAGCGCTGCAAGGAGATTCCGGCTCCGTGCTGACCCTGGTCACCCAAACCTCGGCGCTGGCACAGACACTGGCCGGTCCTGATGCGGTCCTCGGTGATGTGATCAACAACCTCAACGAGGTGACTGCCATCCTGGCCAAGCAGAACACGAATCTGCAGACCCTGATCGGCCAATCCCGTGACGTCATGGTCACCCTCGCCGGGCGGCGCGACGAGTTGGTGGCTTCGGTGGGTTCGGTCAACAGTGCGGTGGGGCGGCTGGCGCAGATCGTCACCGCCATCCATCTCGACCTTCAGCAGCTCATCGTCCGTGATCCCGGATTCGTCGCGCATCTGACCGGTGAGGGTCAAGACCGTTTCTCGATGACGGCCGCGAACCTGATCCTGGTGTGGAAGGGGCTGGCCAGGATGACGCAGAGCGGGGCCTACATCGACGGGTATCTGTGCGACGTCAACTCGACGATCTTTGCCAGCCTGGGCCGAGTGATTCCCGGCATCGTCAAGCTGGCCTCACCGGGCAACATCGTCGAGCACTCACCGATCTGCAGTAAGTGAAGGCGATGATGTTCCAACGACTGAAGCGTCCCGTCGAGGAATACAACAAGATCTGGCTGGGCACCGTCTCGCTGGCCGTGATCGCGGTGATCGTCGGCGCGGTCATGGGCATCGGTCACCTGTCGTTGGGCCAGACCGGATACCGGGGCGAGTTCGCCCAGGCCGCCCAGATCAGCGCGGGCGACCCGGTCACCGTGGCCGGAATCAACGTCGGCGAAGTCGACGGGGTCGCCTTGGCCAGTGACCATGTCGCCGTCGCCTTCAAAGTGCGCAACGACGTGCACCTGGGCGCACAAACACGCGCGGCGATCAAGTTGACCACGCTGCTCGGGCGCCGCTACCTGGAGTTGTCGCCGGCCGGGGGTGGCGAGCTCGACCACCGCACCATCGCCTTGAAGAACACCGCAGTTCCCTACAACCTGCAAGACGCGCTGGCCGATGCGACCACCACTTTCGAACAAGTCGACGCCGACCGTATCGCGCAATCGATGAGCACGCTGAGCCAGGGGTTGGCCGGGGTTCCCGACGCGCTGCCCCAAGCGCTGGCCAACGTCAAAGCGCTGGCCGACATCGTCGCCGCACGCCGCGATCAGATCGGTTCGCTGCTCAAAAATGTCGACACCATCACCGCGATGATCCGAGACCAGAAAGCCAACCTGGGCGCATTGGTGATTCAGGGACGAGACCTGTTGAGCGAGATCACCACCCGCAGCGCCGCGGTGCACCGGCTGCTCGACAGTGCCACGGCGTTGATCACCACGATCAAAAGCATCCTCAACGACGAACCCTCCATCAACGCGATGCTGGCCAACCTGCAGAAATTCTCCGGCATGGTCGCCAAGAACGACTCGCTGCTGCGCGCGTTCCTGCAATCCACCCCGATGGCCTTCCGCAACATGGCCAACGCCAGCGGCAGTGGAACCGCATTGGACGTCAACCTGCCGGCGGGGGTGCTGGTCGATTCCTGGATGTGCGCAATCAGCCAGCGCGGCAAGCAGTTCAACCTCGCCCAGTATTTCACCAACTGCAGCCCGGCACCGGATCCATTCCCGGGGTGGCCACCGCCCGACCCAGCGAGGTTGCCGGGATGAGACGAAACAATCCGACGCGAGGAAGCCAAAACAAGCGGCGAACCCTGAGCAGGCCGGTCATCCTGACCCTGGCCATGGTTTTGGCGGCGATCGCCGCGATCTGCCTTGTCGTCGTGGCGATTCCGGGTAAGGACAGGCGGCCGCTGACGGTGACAGCCCAGTTTGAGGACGCCGTCGGCCTGTACGCCGGCAACGCGGTCTCGGTGCTGGGCATGCAGGTCGGCAAGGTCACCAGCGTGGTACCCAAGGACGGCTACGTCGAGGTCAAGCTCGAAATCAACCGCGGTGTCACCATCCCGGCTGACGTGCAGGCCGTCACCGTCTCGACATCCATTCTGACCGACCGCCACGTCGAGCTCACCCCGGCCTACCGCTCCGGGCCCACCCTGCAAGACGGGGATGTGTTGAGCCTGCCCCGCACCCGCACACCGGTGGAGTTCGACCGCACTTTGGCGATGGCCGACAAACTGTCTCGCGCTCTGGGCGGTAACGGTCAAGGGCAGGGTCCACTGGCCGACCTGGTCGGCATCGGCACCCAGATCGCCTCTGGCAGCGGCCAAGACATCAAGGCGGCCCTGGATCAGCTGTCTGCGGCGCTGCGGCTCAGTACCGACAACGGCGCCGCCACAAAGGAAGACATTCAGGCGATCGCCAACAGTCTGGCCGATCTGACCCAAGCGGCCACCGACAACGACACCGTCATCCGCGAGTTCGGCTCCAACATCCGCCAACTGACCGGCATCGTGGCCGACGAGAACCTGGGCACCGGCAACGCCGGCGCCCAGCTCAACCAGATACTGGCGCAAGCAGCGTCACTGCTGGACAAGAACCGCAACGGGCTGAAAACCACCGTCACCGATTTTCAGAAGCTCATGCAAGCCGTCACCGACTATCGCCGCGAAATCGCCGAAGACATCGACGTCTTGCCGATGCTGGGCACCAACATCTACAACGCCGTCGACCAGAACGCTGGCGCCCTGCGCGCCCACGCGCTGGTGGACAAACTGTTCCTCAACGGGCAGATGACCAAGGAAGTCTGCAACCTCGCCGGAATCAAGGACCTGGGCTGCAACACCGGCACCATCAGCGATTACGCGCCGGGGTTCGGTGCGAACTTCTTCATCGACAGCATGACTGGACTACTGGAGAACATGGCCGGAGCGGGAGGACCACGATGAGACCAGCCGCCGCCGTCTCCCGCCGAGCCTGCCTGAGAATCGCGGCCGCCTCCCTCACCACGGTGCTGGCGGGCTGCGCGACAGGCCTGGAAAATCTGCCCCTGCCCGCACCCGGGCAACTGGGCGGTAACGCCATCACGGTGACCGCCGCCTTCGCCAACGCGATGAATCTGCCGCAAAAGGCCAAGGTCAAACTCAACGGTGCCGACATCGGTGAAGTCGAATCGATCCGCGCGCGCGACTTCACCGCTTACGTCACCATGCGCATCAACGCCGACGTCCCGCTGTCCACCGGCGCCACCGCCGAACTACGCTCGGCCACTCCGCTCGGTGACATCTTCGTCGCCATCCGGCCCGACCCCGAACAAACCCCCGACGCACCACGCCTGCATGACGGCGACACCATCGCCTTGGCCTCCACCACCTCAGCGGCCACCGTCGAAGACGTCCTTGGCTCGGCGGCGCTGCTGGTCAACGGCGGCGCCATCCGCAACCTGGTGAGGATCGTCAACGGCGCAGGTAAGGCCGTCGGCGGCAAAGGCGCGAAAGTCGCTGCACTGCTGGATGAATCCAACGCGTTGATCGCCCGGCTCAACGCCCGATCGGGTCAGATCGACACCGCCCTGCGCAACACCGCCGATCTGGCGGCCACCGTGGCGGCACGCCAGCAGACACTCGACGAGGTCATCACCGCCGCTGTCCCGGCGATGACCGTGATCAACGACAACACCACCCAGCTCGCCGACCTGACCGACGGCGTCGCGCGAATCACCAACCAGCTCAACCGGTTTCCGTCGATGCGCGGCACCGACACCCGCAGCCTAATCGCCGACCTCAATACCCTCTCGGCGGCGCTGAATGTCTCGGCCACCGACCCCTACCTCCCCATGAACACCTGGATCCGCGTCACCGCCGCCCTGGCCAAGATGACCAGCGGGCCCGACATCCACGCCGTGGCCAATGTCGCCCAACTGGCGCTGGGCGCACTCCCCGACAAGAACTACCCCGGCGACCCGATGTTTCACGGCGCCGACGGCACCGACTGGCACGCCCTCGTGGGCAGCCTCAGATATGAATGGAACCTGCTGTTGAGCAACATCTACGGACCGCAGCACCAGCCCCGGTGATCACTGGCGGCAGCACCCCGAACCCAGCGGAGCGGTTAGCGCGCCTGACCGTGGATTCCGTGCGGGCGCTGGCCC
>JAXDGO010000245.1:0-3202 GCA_034665005.1 Solirubrobacteraceae bacterium
AGGGCCTGTTTGATAAACGTTTTTTCGTTTTTTTTGACGATAAAATGACCATTTTATCGCAAATAAAATGGACAATAAAATGGTCGCCAAACAGCCTTTTTATTAATAAAATGGAAAATAAAATGAAACCATAAAATGCCCCACTTTTCTACTTTCTCCGTACATTTTCTATTTTTTCAAAAAAGAAGGTTGAATCTTCTTTTTTGACCCTTGTCCATTTTTTTGACCCCCTCCGAACCCCTCTATTTGGCCAATATTTACCTTCACCTGCACTCAATCATGGATAACAACATCCTAACTCAATTGGAAGACGATCTACTTGATGATATAATCATCCAGACTACTATTCAGCATCTGCAGAGCCGGCGCAGAGTACCACGACCTATGCGAACTGGGCTGCCTGGAGGGGTCTATATTCAAGAGCTCATTGATTCTGACAACCAAGAGCGTATTAAACAAGTGTTACGTATGACGAAGCCGACATTTTTTGCCCTCAGAGACTGGCTTGTTAATCATACAGAGCTACGGAAAGGAGATATGACTGTGGAAGAAAAGCTAGCTATCTTTTTACATATTACGAGTCGCCCTGCCTCAAATAGAGACACCCAGGAAAGATTTTCTCATTCTGGAGAGACAGTTAGTCGGTAAGAAAGCTATTTACTTATTATTAATAAGTTATATAATATTTATATAATTTTAACTGAGATTTATTAGGGTATTTCATGAGGTTCTAGATGCACTCCTTATCCTTCACCAACACTTTGTCTCTCTTCCTACCCGACGTACCCCTCTCAGCACACGAATATTGGACGACAATAAATACTACCCTTTTTTTGAGCACTGTATTGGAGCCCTTGATGGAACACACGTTCCAATTCATGTTCCTGCAGCTGAGGCTCCAAGATATCGCTGCCGAAAAGGGTTCTTGTCTCAGAACGTGCTAGCGGCCTGCGACTTTGATATGAGGTTTACATATATATTGGCAGGCTGGGAAGGGTCTGCCCATGACGGCAGGGTTATACAAGACGCTATAGCTAGAGGAGGCTTCAGAACTCCAAAAGGGAAGTACTGGCTTGGAGATGCGGGGTATGGGTGCTCTGAATTTATCCTTTCCCCATATAGAGGCGTAAGATATCATCTAAAGGAGCACAGAGCTCAAGGTAATACGCCGCAGAATGCAAAGGAGCTATTTAACCTACGGCACGCAGCTTTACGTAACGTTATTGAACGTATATTTGGAGTCACAAAGCGCAAGTTCAAGATCCTAGGGAAAGCAGGGGAGTACTCTATTGAGACTCAAATTCATCTCGTCATAGCCCTTACAGGGCTAGCCAACTTTCTTACTCTTTATAAAGAGATTACCAAGGAAGATATAGATGCAGTTGATCAAGAGCTTCAGGAAGCACGTAACGGAGATCCCTATGCTCAAAACGCTACAGAACCTGTTATGGAAGACTTTATAGAGCGAGGAGAGATGGCTAAAATGAGAGACGAGATCGCAGAGATTATGTGGGATGATTATTGTCGATATAAGAGAGCACTAGAGGAAGAGAGCCCTTGAGTTAAGGAAAGGAAGTTGAGGGAGTTAATAGAGTTATTAGAGTGACATAGGATTCATATAAATTAGGTGTAACTAGGTGTATATATAATAGAAGAAAAGGAGAATTAGCCTCGTCAAAATTATCCTGAAATTTATCCTGCTTACCCTACAATTACTTTCTAGGAAAATCAGAGCTCTAAGAAACCTCTCCTTCAATATCTGCAGCCAAATGAAGCCTAGCTTCTCTATAAATCCAGCGGTCACGATCGCCCTCTGCATCCTCAAGCTCACTAAGAGTTAGAAACATCGTAGCTTTCTTAGGGTTCTCTAGAAGCTCAATGCCCATTTGGATCTGCTCTTTATTTAAGCGACGAGGAGGTTTCTTAAACTCTCTTATAAACAGCGTAATAGCTTGTCTGACAGACTCTGGGGTCTCCTCCTGAGCTGTTACACGAGCTTTTGCTACTGCACGTATAGCTTCAGCAAGTGCCATGAGTCCAGAAGATTCCTCACTAGCCGCCCCTAAGCTCTTGTTGCGCTTGTTTGGTGTTTCTGTACCTTCTCTGCCTCTGGCCCGCTTCCGTTGTATAATTCTATGCTTGTCTTCTAAGGAAATAGTCGCTATAGAGCTCTGCGTAGCTTGTGTAACTTGAGAAGGTTGCGTAGCTGTAGTCGATTGAGAGTATTCGCTTGTGCTGGCAGAAAGAGAGTGTGAAGACGAGTCGAATAATCGCAACGTAGGATCAATAAGATCAACGTTAATTGTATCTCCTTCCTCTATATCAGATAAATCAAAGCCGTCAGGGATATAAGAGAGCGTAATTGCATTATCCCCAGTCGCCATGCTCTCGTAATATAGCTCTTCAAGAGCCTGAATGTGTTTGAGTCGATTTCGTCGATTCCATTCTACCGATGAGCGAGTCTATTGTAATAAATTAGCCTTGTAAATAAAAGAAGAACTAATAGCACCTTGATAAGATCTCTCCAAGCGTTGTCTGACCCTTCCCACATGCCTGTATCAAGACTATACTCAAATCCAGACTGCTTGCTAAGCCAGACATGGTCCTTATAGTGACCCTTGAAGGTCTGTTCCTTCCCCTGGCAGTGCTTCTTGGTAATAGCAACAGTCCCTGAGTAAACATCTTGAACTGCTTCTATTACTAGAGGCCAGACCTCAGGCTTCCAGCCATTATCACCCTTCTTTCCAGCGTTCATTTGCTGGCGGAACGTTTCAAAAAGGGCGACCTCCATTTCCTCTGTCCATCTTAAGCTCTCGTCCGTAGCGGTCTCCTGGGCCTCGATAGCTTTCTTGATTTTCCTGCGGGCCATTTAAAGGTAGAAATAAGAGGGAAAGTGTTGTGTTAATATATAACCTTAAAAACAATAAGAGGTGTTAGGAAAAGGACGTGTTCACGTGAAGCGCGATAAGCTTGAGCTTAATAATTATTAGTAAGCTTATAATCACATGATACAGTGCTTAGTAATCCATTTTTTCAGGATCTCGATAAAATGAAAAAAAATGTTCAAAGAAATAGTACAATAAAATAGGCTGTTTTATTAATAAAACGGTTACCAAACAGGCCCTAACAATAAGGCACACTGTCGAGTAAAATTTGGAAGGACTATAAGACCCTAGTATACATATAGGACTAGATTAGAGCC
>JAXDGO010000246.1:0-3331 GCA_034665005.1 Solirubrobacteraceae bacterium
CTGATTTACCGGCGTGGATAGCATCGCATTTAAGCGACAACCTTTCCGTAGAGACGCTGGCCGCGAGAGTGTGTGTATGTCCGCGCCATTTTAGTCGCCTCTTCAAACGCTTCTTTCACGCTTCACCGGCGGTTTTTGTCGAGCAACTACGGCTCGATGAAGCACGGCGTCGTTTGAGAGTTCCTCGCAACAGCATCGAAGACGTGGCCCGCGATGTCGGCTATCAAAGCGCCGATTCCTTTCGGCGCGCCTTTGAAAGGCGTTACGGTATTAGCCCACTCGGCTACAAGAGAAACCTTCGAACCGAGAACAATAAGATCTACCGCTCGCGTTTATTCGCAGCGTAGTCCTCTCTCCGATCCGTAAACCACTGTCGTGGCGTTTACGAAATTAAAGCCCGCGAAATCGCGGAATCATCGTGCGTCCGCAATCGTCGGATTTATGTCCTCACGCCCGGTTTCGCCGTCTGGTTAGTCTCCGTTCCGAAACCCATACACCAGCTACAGCAAACAAGATTCAAACCATGGAGAAACCAATGAGCAAGAAAATCACTAAACCTTTAATTCGCGTCGCTCTTGTAGCCGCCGTCGCATTTCCATTAATCATCGCGATGAGCGCGCGCGCTCAAGAGCCAGCGCCAACGCCGCCGCCGACTGGAACAAATCTCGCACCCTCCGGTGCTCCAGCCGCAACTGAAGCCACCGCCGAGCGCGTTGTTGTAACCGGTTCGAACATTCCGACTGCGGAAGAAGTTGGCCCAAACCCGGTCGACACCTATCGCCGTGATGACATCACTCGGTTGGGTGTGCGCACTCCGACCGACCTGATTCTGCGAATTCCGGCGGCGACTGGATCGAACACCACTGAAAACAACACCAACGGTGGTGACGGCAGCACGCGTATCAGCTTGCGCGGTATCGATCCGAAGGAAACCCTGGTTTTGCAGGACGGACGACGACTTGTCAACGGGGGATCGGGACCTGGGGGAGCGCAATCAGTTGATTTCAACCGTTTCCCACTTGGTTTGATCGATCACATCGACATCCTGAAGGATGGCGCTTCCCCAATTTACGGCACTGAGGCTGTGGCTGGCGTAGTTAACGTGTTCTTGATTCACCGCTTCCGTGGTTTGGAAATTTACGGCAGCTACGGCAATACGAACCTTGGTTTCGCCAACGATCGAGGCGAAGAAACCGGCTACCTGCTCGCAGGTACTGGTGACGACAAGACAAACATCGTGGTTTACGCCGGGATTTACAACTCTGCCGCCATTTACTCGCGCGATTCCCAAATTTCGCACGATGCGGACTACAATCGTTTCGGCGGGTTCGACGCCCGCAGCGGCAACTTGGCAGGGCGCATCACCAGCCGCTATTTCAAGGGACTTGGCGTCCCGTCCGTCAAGGCCCCGCTTTTTGGTTTAAAGTCACCCACGCCGCATAGCGCTGCGAACCAGTTCACCGATAGCCAATACACGACTGGTATTACTGGACTAGGCGGAGGCTCTGCACCAGCACCGGGCAGCGAGCGCGCGTTCTTCAATTTCGCCGATCTAACTCCATCAATCGCGGCCAGTGACCGCGAATATCTCTACGGATCGTTCGACCGCGATATTTGCGACAAATACCTGACCGTGTTTGCTGACTTTGAGTACTTCCGCCAATTCTGGGATGGCGGTTTGGCGCCGACTCCATTCACGCCAGATGTCTGGACGGATTTGGGCGGCAATTCTGGAGCTCAGACCTTTGGTGCGCACCCATTCGGTATCAGCTCCGTTGGTATCAGTGTGCCGACACAAAACGCGTTCAATCCGTTTACAACCGCCGACTATACTTCAAATGGCGGATTCAGCTCGAGCTTCCCGAGGTTCGCGCAGCAGAGCGCCGCTCCTGCGGGGACGGAGTTCACTACCGGTGTTCGTTATCGTTCGTTGGAAGCAGGTTTGCGCACACTTAAAATTACAACCGATAATTACCTGTTCACCGGCGGCCTCAAGGGAAATTTGGGCGAGTTTGCCAACGCCTGGGACCAGCTGAAGACCTGGGAGTGGGAAGCCGCGGTCCGCTACAACGAAGACTACCGGACGGCGCGGACGGGCGGACTCGTGAACAACTACGCGTTGCGTAATCGCTTGCTCGACACCGATCCGGCCACTGCCTTCAACCCCTTTGGCCTAAGCCAGAATACGCGGCAGGTGAAGAACGAGGTTTTCATTACCGCCCACGACCTCACGGACGCGGTGCTCCTTACCGAAGACTTCACGCTGCGTGGCGATTTGTTTAATCTCCCGGGAGGCGCGGTCCGTTTCGCGATCGGCGGCCAGCATCTGGGCAATACCTTCAAAGATCAGCCGGATGCTTTGACCGTAGCCGGTCAAACTACCGGCTCGACTAATACCGAGCCAACGCGCGGCAGTCGTGATTCCTGGTCAGCGTTCTGGGAGGCCCGTGTTCCAGTGACTGGACCGACGTGGAATTTCCCGGGTGCCTACAGTTTGGAATTCGGCTATGCCGAGCGGTACGAGAACTATAGCGACTTCGGTTCGACCGAACGTCCCAAGTTCGACGTTCGGTGGCAGCCGATTGACCAATCATTGACCCTGCGCGCGGCTTATATCGAAGCCTTCCACGCGCCGACATTGGGCGAATTGTTCGCCGGAACCGTCCAATCCTTCCCAGCGATCAAAGATCCCTTCACGGTGGAACCGCAGGTCGAACAGCATCTGCTAGGTAACCCGAATCTGAAGCCGGAAATTGCCTATGAGTACACCTACGGTGGCGTGCTTACTCCGGGCAAATGGTGGAGTCCGTTACAGGGCCTGACCCTGTCGGCAGATTTTATCCACATCGACATCCGTGGATTCACTACCACCATCGATCCGCAGTTCTTGATCGACCACGCCGGCCCACAGGATGCGAATGGCACACAACACCTGGGTGATTCGACCATTTTCCGCGAGGGACCTAACGGTGCAATTACCCTGTTGGTAACGCCGGAACAAAATCTCGGCCGGGAAATTCTGAGTGCCTGGGACTTCGAAGCGGTCGAGATATTCGACACGACCCGGCTTGGCCACGGGGACTGGGGAACGTTCACTGCAACTTGGAACGAAACCTACATGGCTGACGTTGACGTCCAGGCTGTGCCAAACGGCAAACGGCTAACGGCGGTTGGCAAGTTCGGTGGCGGCTTCCAAGGTCCTAACGGCGGCGGTTCCTTCACGCACAATCGCTGGTACTCCAGCTTCTTCTACGACGGTCCGTCCGGTTCGTGGATGCAAGGCATCGATGCCGGTGCTGTAGTCCACTACGTCGGCCAATACTGGGACAAT
>JAXDGO010000247.1:0-4128 GCA_034665005.1 Solirubrobacteraceae bacterium
TCTCGGGACAGACACATTGCGCAGACAGGTTTCGAGAATTCTGCCGGTACCGGTACGTGCGCATCGCGATAAGCCGTAAGCCCCACCAAAAGATGTCCGCGCATTTATTCCTGTTATACTGTTATACCCTCATTATTGCGCCTGGTTGTGATATTTGTGTAGCCCAAAGGAATTTTGAGTGACTAAGAGTAAATTAAACTATATAAAGACGCCTCTATGACCTCCTGCTCTTGCCCAAACGTGTTGAATCGATCGAGCCTGCTATCACTGTTGCTGATCACCCCATTTTGTATGTAAAATCGTATAAAGAGGGCAGGAGGAAAAGACGGCAGAAGAAGCAAAAAGGGACCGGTATCTGTAGTCAAAGAGATGTCAGCATAGTCCCAAAATACCGTTGAATTGCATACCTATTGAGAGCTCCGAAAAGGCAGTTCAATATCATCAAGTTGAGTTGTCTCTGTCGTCTTTGGCTTCTTTTTCAGCTTGGATTCTTTGATGCGAATAGCTTCGTTTGCACGACGGTTTTGTGAAGCTTGTTTTTTCGTTGGTTTTCGAGTACGCTGAGGATGACTAGCAGAAGGTGCAGCTGGTTGAGAAAGCACCTCCTCAAGAAGTGGGAGATCGTCATCAGAAGAGCCCGATTCACAAGCAATTTCTTGCTGTAAAACCTCATTGTTACCATGTTCTCCGCTTAAAGAAAACAGTAGATCAGAGAGACTCTTACCGTCAGATTCGACAGTGTTGTTCAGAAGATACTGCTCTTTTAGAGGCTTCTTTGCTGGCACATCTTCATCATTCTTTGAGTCGATATAACCACCGAATTCGAGAGGAATCTGCGACTTTTGCTCAAAGTTGTCGATATCAACCCATTCGCTGCTATCAGACTTTGTATCTTCATCACCATTGGCTGGTTCATTGTGTTGAGAGAGGTAGGAGGCGGTGATGTCATCTTGAAGCTGAGATTGAATCACTGCTGCTGCAACCATTGTATCTTCGATATCGTTTTGGTTTTTAGCTAATCGTTCAGCTTTTCGACGAGCTCTAGCTGCATCAGCTTCTTGTTGATCTGCAATCTCACGACCTGTTAAAGCTCTCTTTCTTCCCGGACCAAATATGAGCTTAGGTCCAATGATCTTGTCTGGAAGTCGCGATGGTAAGACCTCTTTGCCTTTGAGCTTCTTGTCTTGACGATTCGCAAGAGTATCGTTTATATCTTTGAAAGCAATAGCGAACTTTGCAGCTTCTCCTGGAGGTAGATTCGCGTGTTTTTCAGCCATCAAAAGAGCTGTATCAATAATAAGTTGATTGCCTCTGCCAGCAAATCGATCGCCTTTGTATCGGTCTTCAAGAATAGTCGATTGATCATATTCAAAATTATTGAGTCTTATCTTCCAAGGCTCAGAAAGAGCAGGAGGACCATCAAATAGCCACCGAGGATGAAAGAGAGAGAGAAGGATAGGCTCTCCACAATAATAAAAGTGAGCCATCCAACACTTGCAAGGTATTCCAAAACGCAGTGGAAGCTCACAAAAGTCCTGACAACCTAACTCGACATCGAATTCAAAGTCTTTACCCTTCTTTTCAAGCTCATCCAATAGCTGTTTAGCACACACTAGCTCTAGCATTGCTTTCCGAAGGCAGTAGTGAGTAAGTTTCCTCATTACCAACTGAAAGAAACTTCGATCGATAAGTCGTGGAAGACTGATACGTTCAGCATTGATTCGTATGTCGTACTCCTTTGGCATCTTGGTAACTCGTTGAGAAATCACTTCAACAGCTCGATATAAAGGCAAATTTTTGCTTAAACCTCGAGAGGCAATAGAATGGAAACCTTCGTTGCGCTGAGTCGATTCAACGCCAAGATTTGGGTAAACACGCGTATAAGCTGAGCAAAAGGAAGGTTCTTTTGGCTGATAATAACCAATTAGATACTCCTTCTCATCATTGCGAAGAGCCAAGACGAATTTATCTCGAGCTATATTCAAGGCTTCAAGATCAGGTGCTTTGAGCCAAGCCCACATTAAGGTAACCAATTCGTCCCGTTTCTCTTTTTTGTAACCTTTCCTGATTAATCTCCTTTTGATGGCCTCAGCGGCGTGCCATTGACATCTCTGTAGCATCACCTGCCCTCCGTCCGGTGCTAAAACAGTGGTTTCAGTGTTCGCAACCCAGTCGACAACAATGGTTTGAGAGTCAACTTCAGATGCTGAAGGCAATGGATCAGCTAATAGCAAAGGCAAGTGCTCTGTGCATTCTTTCTCTTTGCCTTTAGACAATGAAACTGATGCTGTAGATTGTGCTGTAGCTTCTTCTTCAGCTCTTCTGGCGACAGCAGCCTCCTCTGCCGCTTGCTCAGCAACCCACGCAGTAATTCCTGCAGAGAAGTCTGCACAGATCACTCGATAACCAGGACATTTGAAGAAGAAGTACAGTGCCAGAACTTTGTTGAGGAACTTCCAGAAACTCTTCGATTCAGAGGTGATAAAAGCTTGCAACACTCCAAAAGTTGTTCCTGTGTTATCAATACCGATAAGGTTCTGCAACAGCATATTCCTCTCGTTAGTACTGAAGGTTGCATCCCCTTCAAGAAGAAACTCTGATACAAAACGTTGTGCCATTCGAATCTGCTCGTTTGAGAACCATATTATATCTTTGATTACTCGATTTAATCTCTTTCCGTCGACGTCAAGAATATACTCTTCGTTGATCTCAACATGAAAGTTTTCACCCTCTAGATAAGACAGAATCAATAGCGCCTCCTCTTGAGAAGATATCTGACCTTCAGCTTCTTTTCTCTGCAGATTATAAAACGCCTTTCGATTCAACTCAAGTCCCATCTTCGACAGTATATCACTCGAAGCTGCGAAACCGATCGTTCCTCGATGTGTTGAAGCTATTTGAAGAGCTTGTTTAAAGCCAGGGCGGCGGTGACGATGAGGTAGTAATTGGAAAGGGTCTGGAGAAGGCGGATGATTATGTTGAGTGTGTTTTGTGTATCCGAAAACCCATTGTCCTCCAAGTCTCTGCTGAATACTTATATAAACACCATATTGACAGCCAGTTCCTCGCACGTGTGTCTCGACGCGTTTTCGATCAACCTCCTCTGTCTTTCGAGTATTGCGAGTCGCATTTTTGTGATGAATACAATCGAATCGAACTCGAGTTGCAACCTTTGAAGCTATAACAAACGCGTATCCTTGAGTGAAGGCCCAGTCTTGGAGACGTTGAAAAGCAACGCCAGGGTTCACAACGATCTCGTTTTGAACAGGAGCTTCGCGGTGAGAGATGGGGATAGCTTCAATAGCTTCGTCGATTTGTTTAGCTAGCTCCGGAGTGATGCTTGGGCCAGCCATAATGGTTGTAGAAAGAGTATAACGAGGTCGAAACAGATGTCAGCACTGCGACGATGCATTCGGAGGAGTTTACTATATGGAATGCCTAATAAGTTATAGAAATAGAGTGCGAGATTATGTAGGCGATGCATGAGGAGAGAGGCCTCAATTCTTGCAACTGATGCGGGTATCGCAACTCTTGATATTCTTAATATAGAAATCATTATTCTACAGTGGGAAGAACTTAGGTCATACCCAGGGTCTAGGGCATACAGAGGATATGCATGATGTGCTGGAAGCAGTGTTTTGTTCTTGTTTGCAACATCAATGCCCAAAGGCTTACCGCCATATCGATTTGTCATCACCACCTTCAATAACAACAGGAAGGATTTCGAGGATGCAGCAGGTGATGCAGACCCTGGAATCGGTAACTTATTACCGAATGCGCCTTGTAAAAAGTTTGTATGATAAGCTAGGTACCCTGGCCGCGCCAAGCATCGCCAGCTTCACCGCCTGCGATAAGCCTCGAAACCTGTCTGCGCAATGTGTCTGTCCCGAGACAGCTGGGGCCTCGTGGGGTTCGGCATGTGGGGGAATCGCAACGGTGAGGAGCAAGGATATGCTTTTGTAGCCGTATATGTTAGACTTGGCCCCGGTCAGCGATGTTAAGACGAAGGGGCTTGATGGATCAGTTAATATTATGATGCAGCTTTGCTCTCGCTGCCATATGCCATACAATTCTATCAGCAAACCTGCTCGCCCGGCACATAATGGCCACTACTACCGCCACGGACGC
>JAXDGO010000248.1:0-3005 GCA_034665005.1 Solirubrobacteraceae bacterium
AGGAAGCGTTGGACGCGTTGCGCGGCCCGCAGCTTTGCCGTCTTGATCGACCGCTCAACGGCGCGTTGCTTCCAGGCCGGCTCTTCGCTCGGGCTGGTCACGGGCGGCTCAGTTGATTGCCGCGAGGGGAGAACATGGTTGGACTGTACCGGAGAACGCCGCGTCATTGGTGTGCTAGCCCCCTCGCGGGACGACGTGTTTGAGATTGTAACTTTCCCTGCACGAGAATAGTATTCTCTCACTGCTCTCCATGGAAGCAGAACCCGAATTACCGGCGGTGCGGGAGGGCTTATGCAATTGACCTTCGATGCCGATGTCGAGGCGTTCCGCGCCGAATTCGTGGATTTTCTCGACGAGCATCTGCCGGACGAAGCCGACGCAGTGCAGCGCTCACACTCGTCGTCCGATGTCCGGCCATGGGCGCGGCAGTGGCAGCGAGTGCTGTTCGATCATGGCTGGCTGGTGCCCGGCAATCCGCCCGAGTTCGGCGGCCGCAGCGCTACGGTGCTGCAGCAGTACGTGCACGCCGAGGAGTTGTCCCGCCGACGTATCTACCAGAGCTTCAACCCGCAGGGCGTCGGGATCGTCGCCGCGTCGCTCCTGTCGTTCGGGACGCCGGAACAGAAGCGGCGCTGGGCGGTGCCGATTTTGCGGGCCGAGATCACCGCGTCGCTGGGAATGAGCGAACCGGGTGCCGGTTCGGATCTGGCATCGCTGCGCACGCGCGCGGTACTCGACGGCAATTAGTTCGTGGTCAGCGGGCAAAAAGTGTGGACCTCAGGCGCCCATGACGCCGACGTGTTGCTGACATTTGTGCGCACCGATCCCGACGCTCCTAAACACCAGGGGATCAGCGTGCTGCTGATCCCGACCGACAGTCCCGGCGTCGCGCGCCGCCCTTTTGCATCGGCGTCTGGTCTCGACGACCAAGATTTCAACGAGGTGTTCTTCACCGATGTGCGCGTGCCGGCCGAAAATCTGGTCGGAGAGATCAACCGAGGGTGGCGGGTCGCCACCGGGTCCCTGGGCCACGAGCGCACCATGCTCTGGATGGGCTACGCTGACCAATTGCAGGAAATGACTGAGGATTTCCGGCCTTCCGATGATTTAGAACGTGATCGTTACGCCACGCTGGTGATGGATTGCGAGGCGCTGCGATTGCTCGGTTCGGTGGCGCTGGCGCGTGCCGCCCGTGGTGATGAAGATGTGCCGAGCCAGCTCAAGTTGCTCGGGTCCGAAGCGGTGCAGACCGCGACCGAACACGTGCTGGGCGCCGCGAGTGTCGACGGGCTGATGCACCCCGCCGTCACCGGCCCGTATGCGCCGTTGAACTTGGATTCCCACTACGGCAGCTGGTTCGATCGCTACTTCCGTAGCTTCGCCGCGACCATCGCCGGTGGCACGTCCGAAATCCAGCGAAACATCATCGCTCAGCGGATACTGGGCCTGCCGCGCAACTGAGTGGCGACGAATCACATTCGCCACACGCGTCGCTGGACAGCCGGGTCCGCGTTGACTCGCTAAAGATGCCCGTCTAGTCCCTTCGTTGCCTCATTTGAAAGTGCCCGCGTAGGGCATGTCGTTGTAGTCGGTTGGGGTTGGGCTGAGCTACCGCCGAATGATGGAGTTGACGTTGGCGCAGCGCAGTGCCGTGGCGAGGGTGATTGCGGTCCGCTACCGGCGGGCAGGCAAGGCCGAGAAGGCACGAATTCTTGACGAGTTGTGTGCGACAACGGGGTGGCATCGTGATCATGCGCGTAAGGCGTTGCGGCTCGCGCGGCGCCCGCAGCTGGTGAGTACGCGGCGGCCGCGTCCACCGAAATATGGGCCGAAAGCGGTTGCCGCGCTGGTGTTGTGCTGGTCGGTGTTGGGGATGCCGGCAGGTAAGAGGCTGGCGCCGATTCTGGGTGAGGTGGTGTCGGTGCTGCGTCGGTACGGCGAGTTGGACATAGACGAGGAAACCGCCACGCTGCTGGCCGATATGTCTGCGGCCACCATCGATCGCCGTTTGGCCCCGGAGCGCAGGAAGTATCTTGCCAGGGGACGCTCACGTACGAAGCCGGGCACGCTGCTCAAGAGCCAGATCCCAGTGCGGACGTGGGCCGACTGGGACGACGCGGTACCGGGTTTCGTCGAGATCGACCTGGTCAGCCATGACGGTGGCCACGCGGTGGGCGAGCATGTCTGGACGCTGACGGTCACCGACATCGCCACGGGCTGGACCGAGAACCGCAGCGTGCCCAACAAGGCCCGTAAATGGGTCATGGCCGCCCTCGACGACATCACCGCGGTGATGCCCTTCCCGGTCCGCGGCATCGACTCCGATAACGGTTCGGAGTTCATCAACTTCCACCTGCTCGACTGGTGTGACAAGCACCAGATCACCTTCACTCGCTCGCGTGTCGGCAACAAGAACGACGGCTGCCACGTCGAGCAGAAAAACTGGACCACTGTGCGCACCCTCGTCGGCTACCACCGCTACGACACACCCGCAGAACTGTTGCTACTCAACAAGCTCTGGGCACGGCAATCCGTACTGAGCAACTACTTCTACCCCCAGCAAAAGCTTGTCTACAAAGCCCGCGACGGCGCGAAAGTCATCAAGAAGTACGACACCGCAGCCACCCCGCAGCAGCGTGCACAGGCACATCCGAACCTTCCGACGACCGCTAAAGCGGACCTGACGCGCACGTACCTCGACATAAATCCCGCCGCCTTGCAACGCCACATTCAGGCCCTCATCAACGAGCTAGTCACCTTGACCGTCACCAAGGCCGGACCCAAGCGCAAAGCCCCACCCAAGCAGGCATCAGCAAACGACGCGACGAACCAGCTCACGCGGGCATCCGGCATTTGAGGCAACGAATAGCGCCGCGGGCATATTGACATGAGGCAACAGGCGGCTACCTTTGTGCCCGCCTCCCAGCGAATTCCGTCACGGCGTCCAGGTGTTGCCGCTACGAGGCGGGCAGAACGGCATGCCCCCGGCTTTCTGTGACGCCTGG